>NZ_SPPC01000009.1 GCF_004570975.1 Barnesiella sp. WM24 | reverse complement strand
ACCAAAACACAATACAGAAACCTACATTACAAACATGTCTGAGGCGGAGGCATCTCTCTGTTATGGCTTTTTGTCTGCTGTTAGTACCATGTATCGCATGGGGGCAGAATCAAGTGATGATTGAAGGCTCCGTTATTTCTGCCACCGATGGCGAACCTCTTATCGGAGCAACAGTCAGGGAAAAGAATTCACAGAAAGGAATTTCTACTGATGTAAATGGCAATTACACCCTGTCGACCACTATTGGCTCGACTATAATCGTATCTTATATAGGATATATTGAGCAGTCCTTTAAAGTATCAAGCGGTAAAAAAATATATGATATCACTCTTGCTGAAAATTCTGAAATGCTTGATGAGATTGTAGTTGTCGGTTATGGCACAATGAAACGTAGTGATATAACCGGATCTGTTGTCTCTGTGACAGGAGATGAATTAAGAAAAAACATTGCGACATCTGTCGACCAAGCTCTTCAAGGAAAAGCGGCTGGAGTGACAGTCACTAACAACTCCGGAGCTCCCGGCGGGGGAATCTCAGTGAGCATACGAGGTCTTAACTCTCTTAATGGAAATGAGCCACTATATGTGATTGATGGAATCTCTATATCAGGACAGACTGATGGAAATTCAAGTGCGCTTGCATCACTCAGCCCATCAGACATAGAAAGCATGGAAGTGCTTAAAGACGCATCAGCAACAGCTATCTACGGTTCAAGAGCAAGCAATGGAGTCGTTCTGATTACAACAAAACAAGGTAAGTCAGGAAAAACTAAGGTCAGCTATGATGGATATTTCGGATGGCAGAAACTCCCAAAGCAGCTTGATGTCCTGAATCTTCGCGAATATGCTGAATATATGAATCATCGCAGTGATGTCCTTGGTTGGGGATGGCGTGAAGAGTTTGCTGATCCTTCAATTTTAGGAGAGGGAACAAACTGGCAGAACGAAATCTTCCGCACTGCTCCAATGACATCTCATTCGCTCAATGTGTCCGGCGGTAACGATAAAACGGTCTATGCTATATCTGGGGGATATATGTCGCAAGACGGCATTGCCATAGGTTCGGATTTTGAACGTTTTAATCTACGTACCAACATTGATACAAATATCGCCAATTGGCTAAAAGTCGGAACAAACCTATCCGCATCACGAACTAAACAGAACAATACAATTGATAATGCAAGCATAATAACTACGGCTCTTAGCCAATTACCGGAAGTTCCTGCAAAAAATCCTGACGGCTCATGGGGTATGGCAGAGCTCAATGATTACGGTATCTATTTTTCCAATCCGGTTGCAGAAGCTCTTATGAGAGAGAATTATAATAAAGGTCTTGACCTGAATTATAATCTTTATGCCGATGTGATAATACCATTGGGATTTGACTTCAGAATAGAGTATGGCGGAAATTTTAACTATAACAACTGGTACTACTATCAACCCACATATGAGTATCCGACATACACGCAAATAGCACAAAGCCAAAGACGTGCAAATAACAGCTCCTACACATCATTCAAGACATATATGACTTGGACTAAAGATTTGGGCAGAAATTACATCCAAGTAATGGCCGGACATGAAGCTCAGCAAGGAACATGGGAGACTCTTTGGGGACAAAGAGATAATTATTTTATCAATTCCGTGACCGAGCTTGATCCTGGTGATGCCTTGACTGCAAAGAATGCTGGTAACAAAAATGACTGGGCGATTGAGTCATATTACGGACGATTAAATTATTCGTGGGATGACCGTTATCTCATTACTGCGACTCTTCGAGCCGACGGTTCATCTGCTTTTGGACCGAATAACCGCTGGGGCTGGTTCCCATCGGTAGCTCTTGCATGGAGAATCAAAAATGAGAGTTTTCTTCGTGACATAGAAGCGGTAAACTCGCTGAAACTTCGTCTTGGTTGGGGCCTGGTTGGAAATCAGAATGCCGGAAATTTCGCATATGGAGCATCAATGACTTCTGACGAGACAATCTGGGGATCCGGTTTTCATGTAGGGAATTATCCAAATGCCAATCTAAAATGGGAAAAGACCAATTCATATAACGTAGGTATAGACATGGCTTTATTTAATAACCGATTGGAACTCATCGTTGATGCGTACTATAAGAAAACAGATAATCTATTGATGAAAGCTGCGTTGCCATATTATGGTAAAGGGGGCGAAAACATAATAACCGCTCCTTGGATCAATACTGGAGCTTTGCTTAACAAAGGCTTTGAGTTTACATTAAATACTATAAATATCAGTAACCGTTCATTTCAGTGGTCATCAAGCCTGACATTCTCTCTTAACCGTAATAAAGTCACTAAACTCAATACAGAGTCTTCAGGCATCCAAGGTGATATAAATCGAACAACTTACACATACACACAGGAAGGACAGCCTTTAGCTCAATTTTACGGATATAAGGTTAAAGGCATGATTATGACTCCTGAAGACTTCTTCCAGAAAGACAAAGACGGTAATTATCTTCTTGACGCTACAGGAAATAAAAAGATTGTAGCCCTTCCGACTGATCAGTCTATCGGAGAAGGAAGCGTCTGGTATGGAGACTTTTTGTTTGAGGACCTTAACAATGATGGTGTTATAGATGAAAAAGACCGTACATATATTGGCAACCCGGAGCCCAAATTTACACTTGGCTTTACCAATAATTTCTCTTGGCGCGATTTTGATGCAAGCATATTTCTGCATGCCGTAGTCGGTAACAAAGTTTTCAACTATGTTCGCCAGCAATATGCCAATCCATCCCCTAACGCCGGAGGCAGATTGAAAGAGGTTGTAAACCATGCTGTCGTAGGTAAAATCGATCCTGATGGCGATAACGATTTTACCAATTATCATGTAACTAATGCCGCAACGGCTACAATACAACGTGTGTGGCCAGCCGATTTAAACAATAATAATCGAGTGAGCGACCGGTTTGTCGAAGACGCTTCCTATCTTCGAATAAAGAACATCGTGATTGGCTATACACTTCCCAGTAAATTGTCAAGAAAAGCCTATATTGAAAAACTGAGATTTTATGTGAATATACAGAATCCGTTCACTATTACAGGTTACGACGGTTATGACCCTGAAATCGGAGCTTATAACCAAGGAGTGCTTCTAAGAGGTATTGACCATGCCCGATATCCGACTCAACGAATATACACAATTGGTCTTAACATTAATTTTTAATAAAATCTGTAACATGAGAATATTTAAATATATAATCATTGCGGTTTCTTTTACCGGACTGCTGACCTCGTGCAGCGATGATTTTCTTGACAGACAGCCGCAAGGGAGTTATGTTGAGGAGACCTACTATGTCAGTGATGCGGCTCTTGAGGCTGCGACCGCCCCTCTATATAACCGCTGTTGGTTTGACTATCATGAACGTGCCATTCATTTGGTGGGCAGTGTTCGTGCCAATGAGCATTACAACAAATATCAGGATCCTCAATGGGGATTGAATCAAGTGACCGCCCTCGACGGTCATCTCGTAAAAGCATGGCAAGGCCTTTATTCTGTTGTCGTAATGAGTAACTCCGTGATTGACGCCGTGCAAAACAAGTGCACTTCCGAAGTCAGCGAAAAAGCAAAACAGACCGCATTGGGAGAAGCAAGGCTTATGAGAGGTGTCACTTATTTTTATCTCCTACGCATTTGGGGTCCGGTAATACTTTTTGAAAACAATCAGACTATCGTTGACAACCCGATACAGCCCCGTCATACTGAAGCAGATATATTTCAATTCATCATAAATGATCTGAAATATGCTTCCGAAGCTCTTCCAGAATCAGCAGCCAAAGGCAGGGCGACGTGCTGGAGCGCAAAAGCCTTTCTTGCCAAGGCATATCTTGCACGCTCAGGATGGGGAAACACTGAACGTAATGACTCAGATCTTGAACTTGCACGTCAGACAGCTCTTGATGTATGTATTAACAGTGGCCTTCAGTTGCTGAATGATTATGCCGATCTTTTCAAATACAAGCAGAATAACAATCAGGAATCTCTCCTTGCATTGCAATGGGTACCAAACGGTTCATGGTATTATTGTAACACTCTTTATGCCGATCTTTGTTTCGGCACTGAGATTACCGGCGGAGTAAATGTATGGGGAGGATCTGACAATATTCCTATGGATATGCTTCGGCAATATGAAAGGGCAGATACAATTCGTCGTAATGCGACTTATTTTACTAAGGGTTCCTATTATCCTTACATCTGTATTGCCGATGGTGGATATACATTTACTGGCAATTGGGCTAAAATAAAGAAAGGTGCAATCGGCGGTCCCGATGATGACAATGACGGCTATGTAAAATCAATGAACTCACCTCTTAACACTTATCTTATCCGTCTTGCCGATTGCTACCTGACTCTTGCAGAAGCCTGTCTTGGCAACAAGCAGGAACTTACAGGAGGCGAGGGTCTGGAATATTTTAATAAGCTTCGTGAACGTGCTGGAATCCCGGCAAAAGACAGAATCACATTTGATGATATTATCCGTGAACGACGCGTTGAATTTGCTATGGAGTATGTCAACTGGTTGGATATGGTAAGCTGGTACAAATGGCAACCTGACAAAATGATGGCCTATTTCAATGAACAGCAGAGAGGAATAGCTGCTCCTCTATACAAGGAACCAGACGGAACTATGGTATTCTATGAAGATAGCGGTAATTATCAATGGTCATATCCCGAAATTACCGTGACAATGAATCATGACAATGTGTTCCTCCCATATCCTGAGGCAGATGTCATCCAGAACCCTCTCCTCAACCGCAACCTTGAGCCGCAACCATATTATTAAAATAAATATACCGACATATGAAAATCAAATACTTATTTCTGCTGACACTCGCCATAATTGCTTGTTCTCTTGTGTCATGCAGTGATGACAGTGAGTCCGGTGGGACCCCTGAAATAACCGGAATACGCGTGACTGATCCAGAAAAAGCTGACAGTCTGTTCACATCTGTCACTCGCGGGAATATGATTGTAATTATTGGACGTAATATTAATAACGTCCAAAAGCTATACATCAACGACCAGGAGGTAAGTTTCAATTCCAATTACAATACAACAACCCATCTGATAACAACG
Organism: Barnesiella sp. WM24; assembly: GCF_004570975.1. GTDB lineage: Bacteria > Bacteroidota > Bacteroidia > Bacteroidales > Muribaculaceae > Muribaculum. Next base: position 136,515 of record NZ_SPPC01000009.1, on the reverse strand, counting down.
ATTCCGGCAGATTTGACTGTATATGGGGAGGATCCGTCAATACACAATGAAATCAGACTTGAGACAACTCATGGCTCCTGTTCCTATTCCTTCCATGTGGTTGCTGGAGAGCCTGTTATTGATTACTATCAGGTTGAATTAACAGAGTTGCCTGATGGCACATTTGCAGTTGTGCCGGGACAGAGGATTGATATTTATGGATCTCTGTTTCATGAAATTGAAAATATATATATCACTGATATGGATACTGTCGTTCTGCATCCGATGCAGTCCTGGGAAGTTAATGAGACAAGCGACCATATTATCGCAACAACGCCTGATGTGATTGTCGACAAGGGTTACTTAGTTATTAAAGCTTTCGCCGGTACCGCCTATTATGGTTTTGCAAAGGGTGTTGCAGAGCCTGAGATTACGGATATTTCAAGCGACTGTCCAATCCTTGGCAGCAAGGTTACAATTTATGGTAAAAATTTGCTTGAAGTCATTGATATTGATGTGTGCGGAGAGTTTTCCATCCCAGCAGAAGAAATTACCGTATCGCCAGACCAAAGCAGGCTTACGTTCATTATGCCACACCTCCCGGAACACGGTGGAAAACTAACTCTACGCACAATGGGTGGTCGTGCTTCAATAGATGTCTACAACTATGATTTAATGTTGCTGGACTATGACGGGCATGAGATGCAGCATAGTTATGGATGGTATACATCTACAGTCGGTAAATTTAATAAAGCTCCGACAACGCCTCCTGACACCCACTCAGGTGAATATATCGGATTTGAAGGCCAGGTCGGTTGGTGGTGGGGAAATGCCAACTATAACAGCATGACCTACCCGACAACAATTCCTGCGGCTACTCAGACGTCACAAATCGAATTGCGCTTTGAGGTTTATCTTCAGCATGAAGTTCAGAATGGCGGTCATTTCAGTATTACTTACCTTGATTTGAATCATCACGGCAGAGATGACGGCGAGACTCCGATTGCCGACCGTATAACCGGCGAGGCTCCAGTCGGAGAATGGTTTACAGTCGCAGTGCCCGCTTCTGACTTGACGACAGCTTCCACTTATGGCGAATGGTGTGCGCTCGCCGGTTCAGGAGACAATTTCCTCGTATATACCCGCCATTCTGATATAGGACACACGTTCCATATCTATTTTGATAATTTCCGTCTATATGTTAAACCTTAGAAACATGAATTTAAGATATATAATAGTTTTTTTATCCATCTGCTTCTTTGTAAGTTGCAGTACGGATGACAATCTGATTGTGGATAATCCATATGTCACATTCACAAAAGTTGGCACAAACATAGAACTGACAGACTATGAAGTGGAATGCTTCCCGGTGACGGCAATGTTTGATGTCAATGCCAACGTAGACTGGACCCTCGACTGCGATGCCGACTGGGTTAAACTGTCAAACCATTCAGGGACTCCAATAGACCCAAGTGTACCTTATAAGCAGGTACACATAAAAATTGACATTGAGAAAAACACCGAGGCATCCTCGCGTACAGCCGTAATAACTCTTTCAGGAGGAGGAAAGAGTTCCAGATTGAATGTCGTACAGTTAAGCGAAAAGGATTCATCAGGGACCCCTACAGCCGCAGCCATTGTAAATGACATTATTGCCGGATGGAATATGGGGAATACGCTTGATGCTCAGGGCGATTGGTTTGACGCGGATGACATCGCAGCATGGGAAACATGTTGGGGACAGCCACGTGCGACCCGTGAAATTATTCACGCCTTTAAGGAACGAGGATTTAATGCAATCCGTGTTCCTGTGACTTGGTGGGGGCATCTTGATAATGATGACAACATCAAAGAAGAATGGATGAATAGAGTTGAGGAGGTTGTCAACTATGTAATTGACGAAGGAATGTATTGTATATTGAATTTGCATCATGACACCGGTACGCCTGGTGTTGGTGAAGCTGGTTGGCTCTGTGCCAATCCTGCAAAAAAAGACCTCATTATATCGCGGTATTCAAAATTGTGGACTCAGATTGCGTCACGATTCGCAAACTATGATTCAAAATTAATCTTTGGAGCATTTAATGAAATTCTTGATTCACACATGAATTGGGATAGCACAGATGACGAAAATTATGAGATGGTCAATGATTTGGCACAGACATTTGTCAACATTGTACGTTCTTCCGGAGGCAATAATCAATGGCGTTGTCTTTCAATCCCGACTTATGCAGCGACACACAATGAGCGGACTCTTAATGCTTGGCGTCTGCCTGACGACCCTACCCCTCGCAGAATTATTGCAGAAGTACATATGTATAGTCCTTGGCAATTTGCCGGAGACAGTGAAGATATGACAGCAATTGAATTTACTTCATCTGGGCGCAAGGAAGTCGATGACATAATAAATCGTGTTGCGACACGATTTATCAATCAAGGAATACCTGTCATTTTTGGCGAACTAGGAGCTGCTGATAAAGATAATATGGAGCAGCGAATTAACTATGCCGATTATGTCGTAAGCAATGCAAAAAAGCGAGGTATAAAATGCCTTTGGTGGATGGGACTTCTTGATCGTCAGAATGCGGTTTTTTCCGAACCGTATCTGGCAGATGCAATACTTAACGCAGCTAATAAGTAACTTTCTTTAATATTAATAAACATGAAAAAGATTTTGTTAGTCGCCGTAAGTGCGACAATGGCTCTCTCAGCAATAGCTCTTGAGCAGCCTCTGATTGATTCTCCTGTTTCACTTGATAATGGAGAAACTGGATGGTATCCGGGTCTATGTCTTGACAAGACTGCTTTTACATCAGCACAGCCGGGTACAGTATTCACTTTTGAATACACCATTAACGAAGCGTCGGAGGGACATAGCTTCACGCTTTGCACCAACTACTCCAATACAAAGCTACCCGATTTTGACGGAACAGCAGGTGAAAAGGAAATGAACCTTGATGTCAACGAGGATGGTGTATATAACTATACCATTACTAGCGAAACAATTTCACTGCTGAATGATAACGGAGCTATCAACTACGATAATTCTGTACGAATTTGTGGTGAAGGTGTGACAATAACCAGAGCGTATCTTTCAGTCAGTGACGAGGAGTCACTTGCAGAATGTCCGATTGATATGACCAATAACTGGTGGCCGGGTACTGAATTCGGACGTGGGGTCATTACTTCAGCAGAAGCAGGATGGCGTATTGTCATGGATTATGAAGTAAACTCTGATGAAGCGGCTTTCTCCATGACCACCAACTATGGAAAAACAAATATTCCCGGATTTATCGGTTCTGTAGAAGATGGGACAAGAACTAATATGCCGTTGTCCGAAAGCGGTTCATACACTTATACCATAACCCAAGAAGCCATTGACAAACTTCCTTCAAGTGACTTCAACGGTTGGGATGGATCTATACGTATAATCGGTCAAGGATTCAATATCACAAAGCTTGTGCTGGTACGTTCAGTTTCAGGCTCCAGTGGAATTACAGATGTAGTTGCTGACGATAACAATAATGCTCCGGTTGAATACTATAATCTGCAAGGTGTAAAAGTCATCAATCCATCAAATGGCATCTATATACGCCGACAAGGCTCAAAGGTAATTAAGGTAATGTTTAAATAAATGTTTTTCAATAAAGTATAATTCTTTTTATTCCCACAGATTGATTTAGGTCGCATAGTGAACCGTAAATCATATGGTTCACTATGCTTTTTGATATAAAATACATTAAATTTATAATATGAGGCAAATATTGGTATTTCTTGGATTGATTATTCCAGGATTTCTTATCGCAGAGTCACTAACTTCTCCATCAGGAAAAATCAGTGTGAACTTTGACATAAATCAAAAAGGAGAACCTATATATAAAGTCTCGCGTCTGTCTCAACCGATAATACTCGAAAGCAGAATGGGATTTTTACTGAAAGATGATGTCCATTTAACCGACTCATTTGAAGTTACTCGGATTGATATAAACACTTATGATGAAATGTGGTCTCCTGTTTGGGGCGAGTCTGCTATAATCCGGAACAATTACAACGAAATGCTCGTTTGCCTCCGACAGAACACAACATCCAGGCTTATGAATATCAGATTCCGGGTCTATGATGATGGTATCGGTTTCAGATATGAATTTCCTGATCAGCGTGAATTAATCTATTTTACACTTATTGATGAACGAACCGAATTTGCCATGGCCGGTGACCATATAGCATGGTGGATTCCAGGCGACTATGACACACAAGAATATAGTTATACCGAATCCAGATTATCAGAGATAAGAGAGCATATGAAAAGTTCAATCTCTGAGAACCTTTCTCAAACCACATTCTCCCCGACAGGAGTGCAGACTTCTATACAGATGAAAACTGCCGACGGGCTATACATAAATCTTCATGAAGCAGCGTTGGTGGATTATTCATGCATGCATCTTAATCTTAACGATACCACATTAACATTCACATCATGGCTGACACCTGATGCCTTAGGAGACAAAGGCTCATTGCAAACACCGTGTCACACACCTTGGCGTACAATTATGGCAACAGATAATGCATGTGATATACTTGCGTCAAATCTGATTTTGAATCTCAACGACCCATGTGCTCTCGATGATACATCATGGATTAAACCTGTAAAATACATGGGAATATGGTGGGATATGATAACAAATGCAAAACAATGGTCATATACCTGGGAAACACCATCTGTTAAATTAGGATTAACTGATTATAATAAAACTAAACCACATGGAAAACATGGAGCAACAAATGAAAATGTACGCAAATATATCGATTTTGCAAGCGAGAACGGATTTGATCAGGTACTTGTAGAAGGATGGAATATCGGATGGGAAGACTGGCATGGTAAAATGAAGGACTATGTATTTGACTTTATGACGCCGTATCCGGACTTTGATTTGCCAGGATTGAATGAATATGCAGCAAATAAAGGTATCCGGCTCATGATGCACCACGAAACTTCTGGAGCTGTAACTAATTATGAACGGCATTTACACGAAGCCTACACATTGATGAATAAATACGGTTATAATTCTGTTAAAAGCGGTTATGTCGGGAATATCCAGCCCAAGGGCGAGCATCATTATAGCCAGTGGATGATAAACCACTACATTTATGCGATTAAAGAGGCTGCAAAGCATCACATAATGGTAAACGCTCATGAGGCAGTAAGACCAACAGGCCTATGCAGAACATATCCGAATCTTATCGGAAATGAATCGGCACGAGGTACTGAATACGAGGCATTTGAAGGTAATAATCCTTCTCATACAACAATTCTTCCTTTCACACGTCTGCAAGGAGGACCTATGGATTATACACCTGGGATATTTGAAATGGATATAAGCAAGGTCAATCCAGAATCAAAATCACATGTCAATAGCACAATTGCGAAACAACTTGCACTATACGTGACAATGTATAGTCCACTCCAGATGGCAGCAGACTCTCCTGAAATCTATAAAAAATATAATGATGCCTTCCAGTTCATAAAAGATGTTGATCTTGATTGGAGTGTAAGCCATTATCTTGAGGCTGAACCGGGACAGTATATTGTTGTTGCAAGAAAATCAAAAAGTCGGGAAAATTGGTTTGTAGGATGCGTCGCAAATGAAAACGGCCATGAATCGATTCTTTCATTCGATTTTCTTGATAAAAACAAAGAATATGAAGCAACAATATATGCCGATGCCGATGACGCTGATTATCTAACCAACCCACAAGCATATACCATAGTCAATAAAACAGTAAATCACAAGACAAAACTAAAAATTAAAGCTGCACATGGCGGAGGATATGCTATTTCAATAAAGCCTTTACAGCCCTAAAGAATCTTTTGATAATTTTTACTTGTATTTTAGTCATATTACTTTACTTACGTATTTAGCCCCAAATGGCAAGACAAATTCTCATACTTGATGACAATGTATCCGAATCCAATGAACTCAGACATCTGTTGGCTGGATTTGGGGCAGATATATATCAGTCTCTGCGTATAGGGATGGCAAAAGAGGATCTGACGAAGTTCCATAGAGGAGATATCGTCATCTGTGATTTCAAACTGGCTGACGGAAATGCGGTTGACTTAATGGGATGGCTTTATAGCAAGGATATCGGATGCTCTGTATTCGTCATTACAGATGTTGAAACAGTAGCGGATGCCGTAGCTTCATTTCGGGCAGGAGCAAGAGACTACATCAACAAACGGCTTATCAGTGAATTGCTTGTACCTAAGGTAAAGGCATTGATTGGAAGAAACGAGAATGACAATTTTCCATTGCTGCTGTCTCGTAAGAGCGATGCGTGCCTACGTGCTTATAGTTCCGCGCATATGGTAGCACCGACAAGTCTGAATGTTCTGATTATCGGTGAAAATGGTGTCGGGAAAGAACCGTTGGCACAGGAAATCTATGATATGAGTGAACAGAGGGACAGATCATGTGTCGTACTCGATTGTGGGACATTTCATTATCTCGCACAGAAACATGACACAAAACATCCGGTAACATTGCTTGACGCTGTGGCTAATCAGTTCCGTAAAGCGCAAGGCGGCACCATTATATTAGATAATATCCAACAGCTTTCTCAGGATATGCAGTCAATAATACTTCATGTCATAGCCAACAGCAGACAAACACCACGTATAATAGCCACAGCCTCACCTGAAATTACGGAAATGGCGGCAGACGGGAGTTTTCTCTCGGCATTGTTCTACAAGATCAAAGAATTTACAATTATCTTACCCCCACTTCGGGAGTGTCAGGAAGACATTATGCTGCTCGCCGATTTCTATCTGAAACATTACAACCAAGAACTTAATAAGAATATCAGACGATTTGATACCAACGCACAAAAGGAGATGCGCCTGCATACATGGTCGGGCAATATCCGGGAACTGAAACACGTTGTCCGTGTCGCTGTGCTTAAATCTCACGGAGATGTGATAACAACTGACAATCTTGATTTTGATACCCCAATCTCTGACATACATCTGAACTTCAAACTTGATAAAAACGACGAGAAAGCAAAAATCATGGCTGCCATATCACATACTAATGGCAATATGATTCAAGCTGCCGCGCTCCTCGGAATATCACAAAAAACTTTATACGTCAAACGCAAGAAATATGGGCTGAAATAAAGCATCTTTACTTTTTAATAAGCAGACTTATGACTTACAAAATATTCTTCGAACATAATTATATTACCTACTGAAAAATATTGAGTCTCACAAGACTCACAAGATTTATTTCAGCTAACATATAGGATTTGGCTGTATTCCGAAAATGTTGTAAATTTGCAGTAAATTCGGAATAGGAATGAATCGCGACAAATACATACCAAGAGATTCTTATCTCAAAAAGCTGATTATCAGAAAGGATAACGGTGAAGTAAAAATTATAACCGGCCCACGTCGGTGTGGCAAATCATGGCTATTAAGTCATATATACCGGGATTATCTCGCCGCTCAAGGAGTACCTTCTGAAAATATCATTGCTTTGGACTTTGACAAGGATGACGACAAATATGATTTCGACATTCTTGATCCAAAGGCTGTAAAAAACCATATCTACTCACTTATAAAGAACGATACCGAGAATTATTATATCTTTCTTGATGAGATACAAGAACTTGAAAATTTTGAGCGACTCGTAAACGGTCTTAACGGTCATGACAATATAGATGTGTATGTGACCGGAAGCAACTCCCGTTTCCTGTCAAAAGACATACGGACTATATTCCGTGGCAGGGGGGATGAAATCCGGGTGTTCCCTTTGTCATTCAGGGAGTTTTATCAGGCGTTACACAATGACGTTCGTGAAGCATGGAAAGTGTACTCAACTTTTGGTGGGATGCCTCGTCTTATCCACTACACTGATGATGAGCAGAAAATAAATTATCTTCAAAACTTGTGGGATAAGACCTATATCGATGATGTGGTAGAGAGAAACAAAGTAAGAAATGAACTTGCCGTTTCTCGACTTGCCACCTCGTTATGTAGTTCCATTGGCTCGCTCACCAATCCTGCACGCATAGCCAATACCCTCGAATCGGTGCAAAAGATGAAGATCGATTCCAAAACAGTATCGTCTTATATTGACTATCTTGAAAATGCCTTCCTGTTTGAAAGCGCGGAGAGATACGATGTCAAGGGCAGGCGTTATTATGAAACCAATAAGAAATACTACTGCATTGATATCGGTCTGAGAAACGCAAGGTTGAATTTTCGTCAGCAGGAGCCGACGCATATAATGGAGAACGTTCTATATAATCATCTGCGCGTTCTCGGTTATCTTGTAGATGTGGGCATAGTGGAAAGCCGTGAAATGAAAGACGGCAAAATGTCATATTCACAGCGCGAAATAGACTTCATCGCTAACAAAGGAAGCCGGAAGTATTATATTCAGTCCGTGTACTCGATACCGTCCGAAGAAAAGCGGGAGCAGGAGCTCGCATCTCTCCTGAAGATCTCCGATTCATTCAAGAAGATTGTGGTTGTCGGCGACGAGATAATGCCTTATACCGATGACAATGGTATATATTTCACAGGCTTATTTGATTTCCTGTTGAAAGATGAATGGCTATAATGCGGTCAACAAATTTTAATAAGCAGAATTAGGAATAACGCCTAAAAACCACTAATTTTGTATTGCCCCCAATAGAATAATGGGTAAGAACATTGAAATAATGCCGTGTGCAATTCGTGAACAACGGAAAGCGTGGCATTACAATATTCTGAATACTACTTAGTTACAACGATAAACCTCGGCTCCTCCGATACCAGCCATACGGACAGTATCCGGTTGCGCGTTCGCAAGAACATAATCCTTATTAACCTTAAAAAAATCACCGTTCAATGACCCGAAAGAGGCATCACCTGTATCTATGCAAATCTGCATTTGCTGATTATGTATTTCCCCATTTGTTATCAGATTCATTTGAGGAGAAAAATACATATTTGCTTTAACTCCACTTCTTGTCGGAGCAATAGAGGGTACGGTTATCTGACGTTTAGAGAAGTCAATAGTAAGGTCATTCAGGCGCAACATAAGGTCGCTACCTAAAACCACGCTGAAACAATTGATGTACTGGTTTGCTTCTTCATTATCAAGTGTGAGGTCAACAATGAGGAATGGCACGTCACGAATTACAATATTTCCGACTTTTAATTCTTTCGCTATTGCTAATTGCCCATTGCGGCGACCTATACCTAACACTGAATTTCCGGCGTTAATCGGAATGAGGTCGTAGTGGCGAGCCAATGAATCGGAAATTATGTTGACCCCGGCGCCGGTATCGAAAGATATTGTGGCACTTTTGCCATTGATGCTGCTACCATCAAGTTGCATCAAAAACGCTTCCTTTTGGGGATTACCAACTTGAACAATTTTGAAAGGGATGTAGCCCTGTTGGTCGGTGAATGAAATGTCATAGGGATTATATGCCGACAACGCAACGTATTGGTCGATATAGCGTTGCATGCCGGCTATTGCCGCGCTGTCAAGATATTGCTTCGTGGCATCAAGAACGGAAGTAATCACTTCTGCTGCTTTATCATTTTGACCGACTTTGCTCAAATCCATTGACAGCATGACAGAGGAATTGAGTAGATTGCTTAAATCAAGATTTGTAGAGTGGTTATTCAAGAGTTCACCAAAAGCCGGGATTGAAACATCAGGGCGGTTCAATCGATTTCCGATAAGAGCACGAGAATAAACTTCAAGAAATGGCATAATGGAGTCCTTGGGAGCTGCATTGTAAATGGAATCCAATGCAATCCAATCGCCAGTATTCATTGCATTGGCAATGCGTTCGTCTATGGATTGTGCGGTACACGCCAATCCACAAAAGGCGATTATTATGGAGAGAAATATCTTTCGCATAGCGGTTGTGAATTTTGGCGCAAAGATACGAATTTCTTGCGGCATAGCTCTCAACATTTGTTGAGAAGTTGAGATTTACAGGAAAACTTCGAGATCATTGATTTTGAAGATGCAGCAGTCGCGTATCTTACGGCACTCGCCGGAGGAAAAACACTGCACGAGCCTCGAAGCCGAGCAGGTTTTCTATGCTTGGAAGCATAGCGACGTTGTCGATAACAACCGAGTTGATATTGAGGTCGGAAAAAGAGAAGTCCATAACTTGTTGATATTTCAGCGAAGTTATGGACCTTATGAGGTGAGCGAAAAGACGCTTATTTCACTATGTGAGAATTGATATAATCTACCATTTTATCTGGATTATCGCAGCCAAGAACATATTTGTCACCATTCTTCATGCGAACGAGAAAACAATCCGAGGCTTTGCCATAAAAAGCATAGTATCTGCCGATGTCACTCTCACGAAAGATACCCCAGTACCCCATAAAACCACCGGAAGCAAAAATTCTTATTGCACCCATCGTAGGTTGAAATAGTTCAATACTTTCTAAATTTTGCATCGAAATTTTTCTGCATTTAAGAATACTTCCCATAATAATATTGTTGTTATCAGCCTTTATGTATGACGCACCATAGAATAATGATGAAACTAACAATATGAGGTATATTACCAATAGCATGAAAAAAGCAGGTTTTTCATGTATAGTAACAATGCAGCCAATGAACAATAGTCCTAATACGATTACTGTTAATATTGTCGCAAAACGGCTATAAGAAATTTTTGATTTCATAATGAATGAGGTTTATAGCGCAAAGTTACAAATAATTAGCGCGATTTCTAAGGAATACTTCAAGGTCATTGACCTTGAAGATGCAGCAGTCGCGAATCTTGCGGCACTCGCCGGAGGCAAACAACTTGACATTGACACAGCCTCCTTTTTATTATAAAGAATCTCTACTCGTCAACGACCCACAAGACAGAAGTCAAGCTCTTCTTCGATAGCCTTCCTGTCAAGATTCTGTCCGATGATGACTAGCTTTATCATGCGGTCGCCATATACGGGATCCCAGTCAGCCGCAAGCCCCGGCTCGGTAGCCATAAGCTGCTCAAGCTCTTCTTCAGAAGCAGTGGCAAACCAAAGACCCGCCTGTGTAAGTTTCTTTTGGGAGCCTGCCTGCTCAAAAAGAAACGACATGTCACGATTATGATTGAAATATACCACTCCCTTTGTACGAATTACATTTTTCAGGAATCGGGTAGCTATGAAACGGTCAAATTTATTCAAATCAAAAGCCGGGCGCCTATAATAGACGAATGTCTGTATGCCATATTCTTCAGCCTCCCCTTCGTCATGATGGTGGTGGTGATGATGGTCATGGTGGTCATGGTGATCATGTTCATGATGATGCTCATGCTCGTGATGGTGCTCAAGCTCCTGAATCCAGGCTGCCGACGTGGCAACCTTCTCGAAGTTGAACATTCCTGTATTAATAATCTCGTCAAGCTCAATATCGGCGTAGTCACACTCTACAATCTTAGCTTTCGGCTGGATTGCACGGATAATCGCTTTAATGCGACCCGCTTCTTCCTCACTGACTTCCGAGATTTTATTAAGCAAGATGACGTTACAAAATTCAACCTGCTCTATGATAAGATTCTCAATATCATCTTCCTCTATCTTTTTATCGACAAGACTGTCACCGCAATTAAATTCATCTTTCATGCGTAATGCGTCGACCACTGTCACGATACAGTCAAGACGAGGTACAGCGCCACGGTTATAATACTCTTCCATTACCGGAATAGAGCATATCGTCTGAGCTATAGGCGCCGGCTCGCATATACCACTCGCCTCAATGACAATATAATCAAAGCTTCCGGTCGCGGCAAGGTCGGCAATCTGCTCAATAAGATCCATCTTCAGAGTGCAGCAGATACACCCGTTCTGCAAAGCGACAAGGTCGTTGCTATCTTTTTCCTGCCCGACGATGCCGCCTTTCTGGATAAGCGAAGCATCAATATTAACCTCACCAATGTCATTTACAATCACAGCGAAGCGTATGCCTTTCTCATTAGAGAGAATACGGTTAAGCAAAGTGGTCTTTCCGCTTCCGAGATAACCTGTAAGCAGCAATACCGGTATTTCCTTTTTAGCCATTATCAGTAAAATTTTTAGTCAATGCAAAATTAATTCTAAATCTTATTTTTAACAAGTGAATACACAATAGTCATTCCTGTCAAGCGTTAATATAACAAAAATATTTCCTACAATATGAAAAAGACGATAGTTTTAATCCTTCTATGCCTGTCAGTAACCTCTCTTTTTGCAATAGAAAAGGGTAACTGGGGCGTAAGAGCCTCTTTTGATGTCAGCATACCCGGCAACTGGAATATTCAGGGCGGACATATCAAAATGTTTAAACCGGGATGCGGATTCTCCGTAGGCTGTGTCTACTATCAGCCGCTTGGAAAAGGATTGTTTCTGGAACCCGGTCTGACACTATTTTATGACACCTATTCATTTGATGACCTGCGCATAACAGGAATTGACGGAACAATTGCCACAAAAGACCCCGGCGTAAGGAAAGCAGGACTGAGACTACCTGTCCAGCTTGGCTACGAATTCAGAATCACCGGAAAGTGGAGACTTGCCGTATACACCGGTCCAGAACTAAGCTATGTATTCAGCCAAAATGCCCATGTAAAGCATAGAGAACTGCTGGATGAAGATTTTTCGCCCGACTTACTTGGCATTAAAGAACACCGACGGTTTGACTGCGCATGGAAAGCAGGAATTGCCGTGCCGATTGACTTCATATGGGTAGGAATCGATGCGGCATTCGGTCTTACCGACCTACTTCCCGGCAATGTCACATTCCGCGAAAACCGGGTATCAGTCAATGCGACATACTATTTCTGAACTTAGACCCCGTTGCCCAATATTTGTTAACGCTGGGGCGGTCAAGCGTTGTGCAGATGTGTTCGCGCAGTGAGGGAGCAATGCGGTTGCATTGTGACCGAAACAAGCGGACGCAGATGCACGGCGATTGGACGAGGCGAATGTAACTTTTGCCTCGGATAAATGAGAATACATCTGTTTGTGATTTGTGATGAAATCGGAACGGTTTAGAACTATACGAACCGCAACATGAACATTGCGCACGCCACCATCACAATACCTTTTGCGGTGTGCAGAAACTGCCCGTAATTCCTGTTTAAACGTCTGAAGGATTCAAGCCACTAAAATGTTCGCTCCACAACCCGTCTGCCGTCAATCGGTTTGAATTCCGATGTGCCGAAATCCGATTTTACGCACTCCGGATTCATAGACAATACTTCTTTCAAGCGTCAGACCAATGGACCACGATATCCGTAGCGAACTCCTTGCGACAGAAATCAATGCCACGTTCATCCGGTCAAAAAATCCGGCAGAGAGCCATTTGCGGTAAAATTCATATACGGCACGCCATTTGGGTAAGTCATGGATTAGAAGTTTCCACCGGCACCCTGTCCCGGTCAGATATAACCAGATTTGCTCATGTAGATTACTGATGGTTAAAATAATATAACCGAATTTATGTGTGATAAATTGTGCGGCAATCAATAAAAACACCTTACCATCGCATCTCTCTGGCGTTTTTTGCCTTGTTCCTCAGTCACGTAGCAAAAGCTACGCTCCTTCATCACAAGACAAAAACCGCTCAAAGATATGCGACCCCAGCGTTAACAAATATTGGGGAACGGGGTCTTACAGCCCAAGGCACCCATTTGCGCCAGTCAACATCAGCAAACATGGGTGCTTTTGTTATATCCGTGTTTATCGAATCCTCACCGAGTAGATATCTTTTAATGAAAGCTTCGACATCGGGATACTGGCTCTCAGGCAGCATACAGTGCATGTGATTGCTCTCTATCGAATAGCCCATGCGCTCAGATATTCCGAAAGTCTTCCACACTTCTCTCGCCGCATTTGCCGACACATATCCTGATTCATCGCCAAGCCACTCATAATCGGGATTGCCTAAAATAAGCAGCGCACGAGGTGCAATCAATGCCGCCACCTCATGATGGTCGATAGGAAGCCGGTTGACATTGGAATCAGAAAATTGTTTCATGCTTTCAAGAAACCAGGCATAGTTGGTGTTATGGATTCTCTCGACATTACCGAGCGTTTCCGACACGCGCCATGAATTTACACCGCCCCCACCCGGCTCCTGTGCGATAGTCAATGCTATGCGTTCATCCATCGCACCCGAAAACAGCGCCATTTTTCCGGCAAAAGAGCATCCGGTCACGGCTATATGCCGGAGGTCAAGACGCGATTCATCGCCAAGTCTCTCAAGACCATCGATTATACGGCTTACTCCCCACGGCCAGGCGCTGTATGCCCCGATGTCAAGTCGGTCAGGATACAACCTGTTGACAGGCTCTTCTCCGCGAGTCTGTGTATGAGACATGACCTGAGAGAAATTAAACGGGATTGCCGCAACTCCATTGTCTAAAAACAATTCCCGAGGCAATGACCCGGTAGGAAAACCTACTCCGATAACAACAGGAAACGGTCCGTCGCCTTCAGGATAAAGTATCGGGGATTTCAGTGTCAACACTTCTCCCCTCTCCCTGACGTCAACGACCAGAGTGTCACCGACAATTCTCGCATCAACGCTGTCAGGATTTACACGAGGCTTCTCGCCAAGCTCATAATGCCATAGCCTGCGTAGTATTTCCGCCCGATGTCGCTCCCAGTCATTGAAATCGGCAGACCGTCCGCTTCCGTCAGCCCACAAAAAAGGATCGGGAAGATAAGTAATCACCGGCAATGAATCCAATGACGGCAATTCAATATCAGGGAAGGAATCAACAGTACATTCCTTTTCATATACAAGAGGCATGTCAGCGACACTGTCTTCAGACAAACTACACGCTGTCATTATTACCGACAGTGTCGCGACTATACTCTTGTTCATAATTTCCGGATCATTTATTTTCCTTCAAGAGCCTTGATACTTGCCTCGATTGTGGCAATCTTCGACTCTGCATCTTTCTGCTTATTGCGTTCGGCAGCCACTACAGCCTCGGGAGCATTATTAACAAAACGCTCATTACCAAGCTTTTTCATCACGGAAGCAAGAAATCCTCGATAATAATCAAGCTCTTTGTTCAGGCGTGCGAGTTCAGCATCGACATCAATATTATTGGTAAGCGGAACATTAAATTCAACCGTTCCCACCATAAATGTAGCCGCAGCCGCATCTTTTTCCGCACCGGCATTGATTGCCGACAGATTACCGAGTTTTTTCACCACGGCATCCAAAGAATCGTCCCAGTCGCCGATGACATTCAACACGAGAGCCTCGCGGGGAGAGATATTTTTAGCGGCGCGCACTCCACGCACACCGACAATCACCTCCTTGGCGTGAGCCATCGCCTCAAGCGACTTAGCATCGACATCACCGACTGCCGGCAACTGCGCATACATTATTGAATCACCGGGCTTGCGCTCCTGAAGATGCTGCCAAAGCTCCTCTGTGATAAACGGCATGAAAGGATGAAGCATACGGAGCAAAGTGTCGAAATAGTTTAGCGTCGCTTCATAAGTAGCCTTGTCGACAGGCTCGCCATAAGCAGGCTTCACCATTTCAAGATACCATGATGAAAATTCATCCCAGAATAAGCGATAGATTGCCATCAGTGCCTCCGACAGGCGGAATTTGCCAAATAGGTCACTTACCTCGGCAAGGGTGGCGTCAAGCTGCGACTTGAACCAGTCAACCGCCTTTACAGCGCTTTCAGGCTGCGGCTTGTCGGCAACCGACCATCCCTTGACAAGACGGAAAGCATTCCATATCTTGTTGCAGAAATTACGTCCCTGCTCTACAAGCTTGTCGTCATAGAACACGTCATTTCCGGCAGGCGCGGCAAGCATAAGACCCATTCTCACACCATCGGCGCCATATTTGGCGATAAGGTCAAGCGGGTCGGGCGAATTGCCAAACTGCTTTGACATCTTTCTTCCTATATTGTCACGGACGATTCCGGTGAAATATACGTTCTTAAATGGCATGTCGCCTACAAATTCATATCCGGCAATAATCATTCGTGCCACCCAGAAGAAGATAATATCAGGACCGGTGACAAGTGTCGTAGTCGGATAGTAATAAGAAATCTCCTCATTGCCCGGTTCAAGTATTCCGTTAAAGAGCGACACGGGCCACAACCACGACGAGAACCATGTGTCAAGGCAATCATCATCCTGACGCAGGTCGGCAACTGTCAGAGAAGAGTTGCCGGTCACACTCATCGCCTCTTCAAGAGCCTTCTCGGGAGTCTCGGCAACTACAAAGCTGCCGTCGGGAAGATAGTATGCCGGTATGCGGTGTCCCCACCAGAGCTGACGCGAGATACACCAGTCCTTGATTTCCGACATCCATGTATTATAAGTATTCTTGAACTTCTCAGGAACAAACTTGATGAAATCCTCCATTACAGCCTTGTGAGCCGGCTTTGATATATCGTCCATCTTCAGGAACCACTGGTCAGAAAGACGCGGCTCTACAACTGTGTCTATATTACGCTCTGAATAGCCTACCTTATTCTGATATTCCTCGATTTTTTCTACAAGGCCGGCATTCTGCAGGTCAACGGCTATCTGCTTGCGCACATCAAATCGATCCATACCGACATACATGCCGGCAGCCTCGCTGATAGTACCGTTGTCATTGAATATATCGATTGTCTCAAGATTATGTTTCTGACCGAGCATGTTGTCGTTCATGTCATGAGCCGGGGTCACCTTCAGGCATCCGGTACCGAACTCGATATCCACATAATCATCTTCTATCACAGGTATCTCGCGATTGACAAGAGGCACAATAACTTTCTTTCCGCGCAGATGCTGATTTTTCGGATCCTTGGGGTTGATACACATTGCCGTATCGCCCATGATTGTCTCCGGACGTGTAGTAGCCACTATGGCATATCCGTCTTCCCCAACTATCCTGTAACGAAGGTAATAGAGCTTGCTGTGCTCTTCCTTATACACTACCTCGATATCACTCAACGCCGTACAAGCCTTCGGATCCCAGTTGACCATGCGTTTGCCGCGATATATCAGTCCCTTGCGATAAAGTTCACAGAACACCTTTATAACGCTTTCCGAACGCACATCATCCATAGTGAACGCAGTGCGGCTCCAGTCACATGAGGCACCTATTTTCTTGAGCTGTTCAAGAATTGTACCACCATATTTTTCTTTCCATTCCCAGGCATGACGCAGAAATTCCTCACGAGAAAGGTCGCTTTTCTTTATGCCGTCTTTGGCAAGCTTAGCCACAACTTTCGCCTCAGTCGCGATAGCTGCGTGGTCAGTTCCCGGCACCCAAAGGGCATTCTTGCCTTCCATACGCGCACGACGGATCAGAATATCCTGAATCGTATTGTTAAGCATATGACCCATGTGCAGGATACCTGTCACGTTAGGCGGGGGAATCACGATTGTATATGGCTCACGTTCATCAGGAACCGACTTAAACAGGTCATGTTCCATCCAATAGCTATACCACTTGTCCTCTACTTCCGAGGGACTGTATGTCTTGGCTAATTCGTTCATTTCGGGATATATATTTATATTTTGCGCAAAATTACAAAAAATTCATGGCATTTGCCACTAATAATGTTGATAGTTTCAGTGTTACGGGTTTAAGGCTTTCATGCGTGACGGTAATTGTCACGTCGCCGGGTGTCAGAGTCGAGCGCAGGATTACCGTAGCCTTGCCGTCAAAGAGGCTTCTTGTATCGCCTGTATGCAGTTCGTCGCTGTTTATGTCACCGTTTACCACGCCTGCAATCGTTGCCTCGCCGCTTACATTGAATGTGAGTCTGCCGGTTGTTCCCGGCACCACCCGTCCCTTCCGGTCGACAGCCACGATTCTCACATGCTGAAGGTCGTTACCGTCGGCTCGCCACGCACGGTTGTCAGGAATCGCCTTTATCGCTACCGCGTCGCCCGTCGTCTCTACACGGTGGGTAGCCACAGGGGCGCCGTCGCGATAGCCTGTCGCCTCTATCCTGCCGGCATGAAACGGCACATTTCCCCAGAGTATCCGGTTTCTCGCTTTTGAATCGGAACGGTCATTTTTCTTTCGTCCGACACTCTTTCCATTGATTTTCAGCTCTACTTCATCAGCATTGGTAAACGTGTAGAGTGTAAGCGAGTCACCCTCCTCATGATTCCAATGGTCAGAAAGCCGCAATGAACCGACACTGACATCGTTCCACACAGCATCTTCTTTCCCCTCCACGACCGCGACATGCACCATCGGCTCATCGGGCTTGAAGATTGAGCGCAAGAAATAGGCAAGCGGCTTCGGCTCAAGAGAAATGTCAAATATTCCGTCGCTCCAGCCCTTAGCAGGCCATCCGCGCGACTCTCCGAGATAATCTATCATGCCCCAATAGGCGAGTCCAACCACACGGTCAAGATTCATATCAAAATAGTTTGGACCCATGTTGGAGGTGTTTGCCTCACTCTGATAAAAAATCATCCAAGGGAAACGTCGGCTGTCGCCGGGAAAATACATATAACGATAATTATATGACGCTATATCAGTCTCCATGACAAGCGGAGCGGGCAGCGAATCGGTAGACTGGTGCCGTCCTCTCGGATGCATGGCAACTGTAACGGGACGCGTATTATCGTAGCGCTGCAGCAATTCCCTTTGCAGGCGATAAGGAGTGACACCCCAGTCGCCATATGGTATATCCCACAGCGTCTGCAATTCGTTGCCGAGACTCCACATAATCACCGAAGGGTGGTTACGGTCACGCTTTATGAACTCCGGAACATCTTTCTGCCACTGGTCGACCCACTCGTTACGGCCGCCGGCATACTGGGTAAGCCACTTGTCATAAAGCTCGTCGACAACAAGGATGCCGAGACTGTCACACAGCTCAAGAAACGACCGGCTATAAGGGTTATGGGATGTGCGCACGTGGTTAAACCCAAACTCTTTCAGCATAACAAGACGCTTTTCCATCGCACGCGGAAATGCGGCAGCACCCAATGCGCCAAGTGTGTGGTGATTGGCAATCCCTTTAAGCAAGGTCTTTTTCCCGTTGAGCATAAACCCGTGTTCAGGAGAATATTCCACTGAGCGGATGCCGAATCTCTGTTCCACATTATCGGCGACAGTGCCGTCCACGTTATAAAGGGAGAGTTCAGCCTTATACAGCGATGGTTGCTCACATGACCAGAGCGCCGGTGATTTTATGAGAAGAGTGTCTATTATGTATTCGCGGGTCTTCTGCCTGCGGTTAAACGGAATCTGCAACCTCTTGTCGGCTACGACAACTCCATCCGGCGAGATTATACGCAACTGCAGCGGAAGCTCTTTAAGGGTCTTCAACCGTGAGGTAATCTGCGCCTGTATCACTACCGCCGCCTCATCCTCGCTGACAGAAGGGGTCACGATATAAAGCGGGTGACGGTCAAAGTAAAGATTCCTGTCGGTTATTTTAAGCGCCACGTCACGAAATAGCCCGCCACCTGTGTACCAGCGTGAGTTTTCGGGTCTGCCGGTATCAGCGCGTACATCAATTACATTTTCCTCGCCCGGGCGCAACTTGCCTGACAGATCAATCTCAAATCCAAGATAGCCGTAATCAGTACCCCCTACCCGTTCGCCATTGAGATAGACATCACCGACAAGCATAATACCGCCGAAATCAATAAGTATCCTTTTATCCATCCATGCCGAATCAGGCACAAACGACTTACGATACCACCCTACTCCCATCTCCTTGAAGCCGCGGCTGCTGAGACGGCTTTTCACATTTGCCACGGAATTGGACATGTCAGCCACCTCATCGGCCGACGGCGCCACCCAGGGTTGAGCAATCTGAAAATCATGAGGGAGATTGACCGCAATCCATCCGCTATCGGCAACGGCAACCGTAGTGTCGATGTCACCGTAGCGGAACTGCCATCCTCGGTTGAAATCGACTGTCTCGCGCGCATCAAGCGGCGTTGAAAAAACCCATGACGCAGCAAGCGCCACCACTGCAATATAACTTTTTTTCATGGTTAACTTCGGTTTACACCCTACAAAGTTAATTAAAAAAATCTTTAACTTTGTGCATGGAAGCTAAATGCTACAGGACCATTCTCGGAAAGAGAGCTACTTACACGACTAATAAAAAACTGCAATAATCTGATGGACATCATACGCAACATCCTGACTTCAGCGACACTTGCCTTAGCAATGACGCTGTCTGCCCAAGAAAAGATTTCAGCCCCGATGAACGACACAAACGGGGTGATTGACAACACCATTGACAGTCTTAATAAAGCACGCACTGCACGACCTGTCGCAGGTTCGAGCCGGAAAGGCGACAATCCGGTGTTATTTCTCGTGGGCAACTCAACGATGCGCACCGGCACACTCGGCAACGGAAGCAACGGTCAATGGGGCTGGGGCTACTATCTCCCCGATTACTTCGACCCTGAAAAAATAACGGTCGAAAATCATGCGCTCGGAGGGATGAGCAGCCGCACATTTTACAAGAAGCTGTGGAACGATGTGCTCGCCGGAATAAGGGAGGGCGACCTGGTGATAATCGAGTTAGGACATAATGACAACGGGCCTTACGACAGTGGACGCGCACGCGCCTCGATTCCGGGAACCGGGAAAGAGTCGCTGCCCGTCACGATACAAGAAACAGGAGAAAGAGACACCGTTTACACATATGGCGAATACATGCGCCGGTTTGTCAACGATGTGAAGTCGCGCGGAGGCTGCCCCATCCTGTTCTCTCTTACACCGAGAAACGCGTGGGAAGATGCTGACAGCACAATAATATCGCGCGTCAACACTACCTATGGGCTTTGGGCTCGTGAAGTAGCCGAAAGCGAGGGAGTGGCATTTGTTGACCTTAATGAAATCACGGCAGCCAAATATGAGCGCTTCGGCAAGGAAAAAGTAAAGACCATGTTTTATCTCGACCGCATACACACATCGGAATTCGGCGCCCGAGTCAACGCGGAGTCGGCGGTCGAGGGAATTGCAGGACTTGACGGCACAGACCTCAAAGACTATCTGTTGCCGCAACTCCCCGACACTGTCACCGGCAGTTCACGGAAAGCAGGATGCCCGGTACTGTTCACCATAGGCGACAGCACTGTAAAAAACGAAGACTCCGATGAAGAAAGCATGTGGGGATGGGGCAGCGTCATAGACCAATTACTCGACACCACACTCATTTCGGTTGAAAACCATGCCTTCCCCGGCAGAAGCGCCCGCACATTTCTTGACGAAGGGAGATGGGACAAAATTTACAATGCACTCCAGCCCGGCGACTTCGTGTTAATCCAGTTCGGGCATAATGACGGAGGCGACATCAACACCGGGAAAGCCCGCGGAGAACTTCACGGAGCAGGCAATGAAAGCAAAGTGTTCAAGATGGAGTCAACCGGCATAAACAAGGTCGTTTACACTTACGGATGGTATCTGCGCAAGTTTGTAATGGATGCCCGGGAAAAAGGCGCCACGCCTGTCATATTAAGCCACACACCACGCAACCGATGGCGCGGCGACTCAATCGAAAGCAACAAAGACAACTTGGGTAAATGGGCACGCGAAGCGGCTGAAAGCGCGGGAGCATGCTTTATTGACCTTAACTCAATCTCCGGACAAAAGCTGCAGAAACTCGGAAAAGAGAAAAGCAAGGCATATTTCAAGCACGACCACACCCACTCCTCCCTTGCCGGCGCACGGCTTAACGCGGAGAGCATAGCCGACGGTCTGCTGAAGAGCGACTGCCCGCTAAAAGAGTTTTTAAAGCATGACAGATAATCCCGTGGCGGAGTGTTTCTAAAAATTTTACTATATTTGCAGCCGATGCAATGAGCAAGAAAGTTTTCTATAGATACAACCCGGCAAATGACGAGTATGAGCGCGTCTTCCCTACCAAGCGAGAACGTCTCCACGGAATTATACGCAATCTGCTCTTCTGGACTGTGATATGCGGAGCCATAATCGGCGTCGTATATCTTTTTGTGGGCACTCCCCGCGAGAAAATGCTGAAACACGAAAATGAGCAGCTGCGCGCTGAGCTCGACATCATGAACAGGCGCCTCAACGCATCAATCGAGGTAATGAACGACATCACCTCGCGCGACGACAATTTCTACAGGGTCATAATGGGCGCGCAGCGTGTTTCGACAGCCAAGCGATATGCCGGTCTTGACAACGAAAACCGCTACAATTACCTGAACAGCCTGCCCGATGCCGAGATTATAAAAAATCTGACCCGGAAACTTGACATTCTTGACCGCCAACTGTACACACAGATAAAATCATTTGACGAGCTGCAACATCTTGCCCGAAACAACCGGGAGCGCATAAAGCATATCCCGGCAATCCAGCCTATATCAAGTGAAAACATGAAGCAGATGGCTTCGGGCTACGGTTACCGCCGCGACCCGATATACGGCACAAGCCGATTTCATGAAGGGCTCGACTTTGCCGCCGACCGTGGCACCCCCGTATATGCCACAGCCGACGGGAAGGTCATCCATGCAGGATGGCAGGGAGGCTACGGCAACCTCATAGAAGTGTCCCACGGCTACGGCTATGTGACACGTTATGCTCATTTGAGCAAAATTGATGTCGTAGAAGGGCAAGCGGTAAAGCGCGGCGACAAGATAGCGGAAGTAGGTAACACAGGCAAGTCTACCGGCTCACATCTCCACTATGAGGTAAGGCTTAATGACACGCCGCAGAACCCTATCAATTATTATTTCATGGACCTCACTCCCGACGAATACAACGAGATGATAAGACTTGCCGAAAATGCAGGTCACGTCATGGACTGACAATAACGATGGAGACCGGTGATAAAAAATATTATAAGATAAGGGAAGTCGCGGAACTAACGGGACTGCCGCTCTCGACCCTGCGATTCTGGGAACAGAAATTCACCATTATAAAACCGCGACGCAACGACCGGGGGACACGCTTCTACACCGTGTCTGACATTGAAAAAATAAAGATGGTCTATTATCTTGTAAAAGAAAAAGGGCTGAAACTTGATGCGGCGCAGGAGCAATTGAAACATAACCATGACGGTGTATCGCGCCATGCAGCCGCGGTCGACAGGCTAAAAGCGATAAGAAAAGAGCTTGTCGCCATGCTTGACGCCCTTAACCGGCTACGCTAATCTTTATTCAATCTTATTGCGTTATAAAATTATAAAACTCCGGAATTATGTATATCGCTTCACAAAAAAGGAAAGAAAACATTGCAGAATACCTGCTGTACATGTGGCAGATTGAGGATATTATCCGAGCCAACGGACTTGACCTCGACAAAATAACCGTAAACATAATAGACCGTTACGGTCTTGACGACACACAGAAAAAAGAGATGAGCGAATGGTATGAATCGCTCATTGACATGATGCGCAGGGAAAATGTACAGAAATCCGGACATCTGCAACTTAACAAGAATATCATCATACAGCTCGACGACCTTCATCACGCGCTGCTTAAAGACCCAAAGTTTGCAGAATACACGGCGGAATTTTATAAGACGCTACCCTTTATCGTCGAACTGCGTGCAAAACAGGGCGATGACAAGCTCGATGAAATCGAGACATGCTTCACCGCCCTTTACGGAACTCTCATGTTAAGGCTTCAGGGAAAAGAAATAAGCGCCGACACTCAAAAGGCGCTTACTCAAATATCGCGTTTCATAGCCATGCTCGCTCACTATTACAAGCTTGACCAGGAAGATAAACTCTGGGAAGAGAAATCCTAAATGTCGTAAGTGACAAACCTGATGTTGACAGTCGCGCGCGTATAAAAACTTCCGTCGCGGACATAGAGATAAGCCTGTCCCGACTCTCGCGGACGATTGTTGGTAAACCGTGCAGTCACGACATTGCCCTCAACTTCAATTGTAATATAGTTTTCCCAGCCATTATAGTCGACATTAATCTCGCTGCCCGCGGGAAACTTGCACACAGCACCATCCTCAGGCTCCACCCATGAAGAGTTGGCACCAATGCCATGTATAAGTGTGCATGCCGTTTCATTCCATGCGGGCAGTGTCGTGTTTTCGAGAGATTCAATATTATAGCTTACCTTGGCACCGATATGCTTTCCATTATCGTCATTAATCCAAGAAGCCACATATAGATTGTAATATGATGCATCAACGCTAAGCGCACGCTTCCCCGAAGCAAACATTCTTACATCCTTATCATTGAACACCTGATAAAACTCGCCGGGAATGACCGCCACCTCACTTGCCAACTGAGAAAGCGCAGGCGATGCCGTGAAGCCTCCGTTTGTGCCAAGCGGCGCAATAACCGCAGAAGTTGATGTCGACGTGAAATTATCGGCATTATTAATGTATACGTTAGAGTCGGCAAGCTTGGTGTTTCCATTGCTTTCATTCATCATGTTTAATGAAATCACCGACTCAGGGTAATTATAAAACATGTCATCGTCACTGCTGCAAGAGGTGACGGAGATTCCTGTCATACAGAATAGAGCCGCTAAGGCGGCGATTGTGTGTAATCTGCAATTTTTCATAAAACAGTTAAAATTGTCAAGTTATTTATTGGTTTACTATTTGTCACTATTGTTGCTTTCCGCAGCGCCATTACCGCCGTTACGGCGCTTCCCGTAAAATCTGCGCCGCTTTTTATCAGGAGAGCCGGCAGGAGCGCCTTGTGCCGGTTGTTGCCCCGCGTCATTGCGGGTTTTCTTATTCCGGCCACCATTTCTTTGACTTCCGTTGCCTCCCTTTCGGGCAAAACGTCTCTTGCCGCCGCCCTTTCCATCCTTCCGCGGATTATATTCAGGAGCCTCGCCGAGTGCTTCCGGCACCTGCTCTTTTCTCACTTCATAGCCGAGGAAGTCTTCAATATACTTGAACTTTGACTGGTCGCGCCCCGACACAAAAGTGACCGCTTTTCCGTCGGCATTGGCACGCGCCGTACGTCCTATCCTATGCACATAATCCTCAGCCTCGCGGGGAACGTCAAAATTAACCACCATGCTGATGTCGTCAATATCGATGCCACGGGCAATAATATCGGTGGCAACAAGTATATCGATACGCCCGGAGCGGAATCCGTTGATAGCGTCCTCACGTGCCGACTGGTCAAGATCGGAGTGCATCTCGGCAGCCTTGAACCGGCTGCGGCGCAGTGAATGGGTAAGATCCTTTACCTTTAACTTCGACGAGGCAAAGACTATCACCTTTTTTGAGTAGCCTGATTCAAAAAGATGTTTAAGGAGACCCTCTTTCTGCGGTTCATGACACACAAATGCCGACTGGTCGATTTTTTCAGTAGGCCGCGACACAGCGATTTTAACCTCGGTCGGGTTATGAAGGATGTCAGATGCAAGTGTCTGGATCTTTTTGGGCATTGTCGCCGAAAACATGAGTGTCTGCCTTTGAGAAGGGAGCCTCTTGACAATCTGCATTATGTCGTCGTAAAATCCCATGTCAAGCATCCTGTCAGCCTCATCAAGCACAAAAAACTCTACATGCGACAGGTCGACATAGCCCATCTTCATGTGGGCGAGAAGACGTCCCGGAGTGGCAATAACGACGTCAGCGCCCATCTTGAAAGCCTGTTGCTGCCGAGCAAATTCCTTTCCGTCAGACCCTCCGTGAATAGCGATTCCACTCACCGGAAGATAATAGGAAAATCCCTCAAGCTGACGGTCAATCTGCTGTGCAAGCTCATGAGTCGGCACCATGATAACACACCTGACCCCTTTTGATTTCTGCCCGCTTCCGGAAAGAAGATCAATGACAGGAAGCAGATAGGCGGCGGTTTTTCCGGTTCCGGTCTGTGCCACGGCAATAAGGTCGTTACCGTCAAGCACAACATCTATCGCACGCTCCTGTATAGGAGTACACTCTTCAAATTGCATCGCATCAAGCGCGTCAAGCAGGTCATCGCTCAGATTAAGCTCGTCAAATCTCATTTCTAAAACAGGCAGATAAGGAATGGTTTATCTATTTTCTTATTGTTACAGACTACAAAGATAGTCATTTTTTATCAGTTTCTTTACGTGACAGATAGCTTTCGGCTGCCTCCAGGGTTGAATGTCGGCCTATATCAAACCATGAATACTGCCCCTCAGGCACATAGCCGTAAATACCGGATTCAGCGCACGATTTCACATAAAACGGCACAATAGGGAACGGCGCGTCACCGCCATAGGCATGCAGACGGTTCAACAGCGAGGGTGAAATCACATGAATGCCTCCAAATGCAAACCTCGAATACCGCCCTGCATCAATCCCGACAGGCAGGCAATCACCGGTCGTCACATTGGTCCATCCATGCAGACGCATATTGTCGTCAAAAAGCAGATAGCGTGACGATTGTCGCCCGGAAACAAGCAATGTCGCCGATGCACCAAGACGCTCGTGTCGCCGCATCATCTCTCCCAGGTCAAGGTCGGTCAGAATATCGGCGTTATGGACTAAAAATGGCTCATCACCGTCAAGCCATTCACGAGCCTTGACAATAGCGCCTCCTGTGTCAAGCAAAGTATCACGCTCGTCACTTACGGCTATCTCTATGCCAAAATCGTTTTCATTAAGAAAATCAATTATAGATTGCCCGAAATGATGGACATTCACTATGATTCGGTCAAAGCCACAGTCTCTCAAGTGGGTTATCACCCTCTCAAGCATAGGAATCCCCCCTACTTTTACAAGCGCCTTCGGCATAGAGTCGGTCAAAGGGCGCAGCCTTGTTCCGAGTCCTGCGGCAAATATCATTGCTTTCATTATTCTACCGATTCAAATATTTCTTTAATCCCTTGCTCAAAATGAGTCAATTCCACCCTTATCTGCGGATATTTCTTTATAAGATGAGCCGCCATATGTTCTGCCGAATAAACCGACCTGTGCTGTCCTCCCGTGCAGCCGAAACTCACGGAAAGACATGTAAATCCGCGGGCAAGATACATGTCCACCGAGTTATCGACCATAGCATAGGCATGCTCCAGAAATCCGGTTATACCGCCGTCTTCTTCAAGAAAATCAATAACCGCCCTGTCGCGACCGGTGAGTGACTTATACTGCGCATAGCGTCCGGGGTTATTCAATCCGCGGCAATCAAACACAAATCCGCCTCCGTTGCCGGTATTGTCCTGAGGGATGCCGCTGCGGTTATAGCCGAAGCTTGCCACCCTCACAGTGAGTCTGTCACCGGAATTCTTTTCAGCAAATCGGTCAAGTTCCATCATGCGCAAGAGCAACGATGTAAGATAGGGAAATTCATCAAATGGAGTTTCCAGCAGCTTTTTAAGGTTAGCCAGCGCTCCCGGTATGCTCAGCAAGAAATGAGGTTTCCGCTCTACATATCCCCTGAAGCCATAGGCACCAAGCACCTGAAGCGTCCTGAAAAGCACAAAATAACGCAATTCACTTCTAAAGCATGACTCATCAATCGTCTTATACCGCGAGGCACTTTTAATGTAAGCCGTTATCAGGCGGTCGCGCAGCCAATCGGGAAACGCAGCCTTAGCCTGCCATAAAAATGACACAACATCATAATGATACGGACCTTTTCTACCTCCCTGAAAGTCAATAAAGAATGGCTTGCCATCCTTCAGCATGACGTTGCGCGACTGAAAATCACGATACATGAATGTCGCGCCCGTGTTCACCGAGAGAATCTTATCAGAAAGACGGTTGAAATCTTCTTCCAACGCCACTTCGTCAATATCCAACCCCGTAGCCTTCAGGAAGCAATATTTGAAATAATTGAGGTCCCACATCACATTGACCTTATCCATTTCGGCTACAGGATAACACCTGCCGAAGTCAAGCCCCTCAGCACCCCGCCACTGAATGTCGGGCAAAAGCGTTATTGCCAACTCAAGCTTTTCAATCATCTCATCGCTCCAGAGGGAGTGTTCGCGACCTTCTTTTATGTAATCAAACAACGATCTGTCGCCAAGGTCACTCTGAAGATAACACTCATTGTCAACGCTTGTCCCATACAACACGGGCACCGGCAACCCCTTCTCCGAAAAATGACGGCAAAGATAGAAAAACGCCTGATTTTCAGCAACGTCACTACCATATGTACCTATCATTGAAGGATCAGAACCGATACGGTAATATTTTCGATTGGAACCGGCTCCGGGAAGAAGCCTTATATCACAGGTGTGCCGTCCTGTAATTTTCTCATATAATGTCGTAAGTTTATCAGATATCATAGACACAAATTTAAGCAGAAATACCGAATAAATTATTATCTTTGCCGTTAGAAATAAATTTTATCATTATGCCGAAAGTATCAGAACGAGGTACAATAATGCCCGCTTCGCCCATCAGGCGCCTGGGACCGCTTGCCGTTGCGGCAAAAGCCCGCGGCACAAAAGTGTATCATCTAAATATAGGACAACCTGACCTCCCCACCCCTCAGGAAGGTCTTGACGCGCTGAAACATATCGACCGCAAAGTGCTTGAATACAGCCCGTCGGACGGTCTACTGTCTCTCCGCCAGAAATTGCAGCAATATTACAGCACCTACAATATCGACGTGGATGTCGACGACATCATTGTCACCACCGGAGGCTCAGAGGCGGTATTGTTTGCTTTCATGGCATGTCTTGACCCGGGCGACGAGATAATCGTCCCGGAGCCCGCCTATGCCAACTATATGGCATTTGCCATATCTGCCGGAGCAAAGATTGTCACAGTGCCGTCAAGTATCGAAGAAGGATTCGCGCTACCTCCGGTAGAGAAGTTTGAAGAGCTTATCACCCCGAAGACCAAAGGCATACTCATCTGCAACCCCAATAACCCTACCGGCTATCTTTATACGATGAAAGAGATGTTGCAGATCAGAGATCTCGTGAAGAAATATGACCTGTTTCTCTTTTCCGATGAAGTATATCGAGAATTCTGCTATACCGGAGCGCCCTATATCTCGGCATTCCACCTTCCGGGCATAGAAGACCAGGTAGTGCTTATCGACTCCGTGTCAAAGCGCTACAACGAATGTGGCATTAGAATCGGCGCGCTCATAACGAAACATCCCGAATTAAAGAAAAACGTGATGAAATTCTGTCAGGCACGCCTAAGCCCGCCACTGCTCGGACAGATTGTGGCAGAAGCGTCGATAGACACGACACGTGAATATATGCTCGCCACATATAACGAGTATGTCGAACGACGCAAATTTCTCATCGACCAGCTCAACAAGATACCGGGATGCTACTCGCCGATACCGATGGGGGCATTCTACACTGTCGTAAAGCTTCCGGTTGATGACGCCGACAAGTTCTGCGAGTGGTGTCTTGAAAGCTTTGAATATGAAGGTCAGACTATCTTTATGGCTCCCGCTTCAGGCTTCTATACCACCACAGGCATGGGCAAAAACGAGGTGCGCATGGCATATGTGCTGAACAAAGAGGATCTTGCAAAAGCGATGAAAGTGCTTGCTGAAGCACTTAAAGCCTATCCCGGCCGCACACTATGAGCTATGAACTGTTCATAGCGCGCAGGCTAAGGCTCAACCCGGGCAACAGGCGTCGCCCGTCGACAAGTATCATAATCGCGATTACAGGCATTGCGCTGTCATTAGTAATAATGATGGCGGCAATGTGTATTGTGCTCGGCTTCAAGGAAGAGATACGCAACAAGGTTTATGGCTTTGACGCACACGTCACAATCCATCCGGCGCATGCCGACGGCTCGCCTGCCGAGTTTTTGGAATACACGCCTGTGCTTGACTCAATCATCAATTCGACAGGATGCTTTGAGAAGCCCGAACTCGTAGCGCAGCAGTCAGGGATATTAAAGACTGACTCCGACTTTCAAGCCATAATCCTGAAAGGAATAACGGAAGACAGGAACTACAATTTCATAGCGTCAAATATAACCGAAGGCTCGATGCCCGGCTTTGACGCCGACAGCTCCCGAAACAGTATAGTGATTTCGCAGACTACCGCCTCGGATCTGGGTCTACACCCGGGCGACAAGACCTATGCCTACTTTTTCTCCAACGGTGCCGTAAAAACCCGACGGCTAAATATCGCCGCAATCTACGACACCCACTTCAGCGACTATGACAAGATTTATGCCTACTCCCCCATAAGCCTGACACAAGGCATAGGGGGCACTGATTCCGCTGCGGCAACAACGGTAGAGCTCACATCCCGTGACCCGTCACGGATTACAGAAAGCGGGATAAGGCTTCAGGACGCGATGATGACATCGGCCTACATGAACCGCCTGACCGGAGCTTACACATTGACAACGGTGCTCGACACGGCAATGATGTATTTCAACTGGCTGGAATTGCTTGACACAAATGTGGTGGTGATTCTTATCCTGATGATAGCTGTGTCGGGATTCACTCTCGTGTCATGCCTATTCATCTTGATTCTTGAACGGGTAAGAATGATCGGCATCCTGAAGACACTCGGCGCGTCCAACAGCGAAATCAGAAAAATATTCATCTACCTGTCACAAAGGATTGTCCTGTGGGGCATGCTTGCAGGAAATGTCATCGGCATCTCCTTCATTATCCTGCAACATCACCTGCACATATTGCCGCTTGACGCCGACGCCTATTACCTCAACTATGTGCCGGTCAAGATTGACTGGATGTATATAATCCTGCTGAATTTCGGCATATTCCTTGTCTCCTGGCTAATAATCATCCTGCCGACTCATATGGTGGCAAAAATAAATCCCTGTAAATCCATACGATACGAATAATTACGGCATTACCGATAATCAATTTTGGCACGATTTTTGTTATTCAATTATATATTTTGAATTATAACTGAAAATTAGAATATTTGAACTATCTTTGTGAACAATTTTAACGATAAATGACCAACCAGACGAATATCATAAAGCTCATCACTGAGGGAATACAAGATCGCAAGGGCAAAAACATCTCAATAGTCGATCTTAGCGGGATTGAAGGGGCGGCAGCCCATAGTTTTATAATCTGCCAGGGCTCATCCACCATGCAGGTCGCCTCCATAGCCGACAGCATCAGGGAAAAGCTGCAGAAAGAGGCAGGGATAAAACCCTACAATTATGACGGCTATCAGAACGCCCAATGGATTGTCATAGATTATGGCGACACTTTCGTCCATGTATTTCTTCCCGAGACAAGGCAATACTATAACCTTGAAGAATTGTGGAGCGACGCTGAAATCACCTCAATTCCGGACTTAGACTAAACCTACTATTTTATAAATCATCAGTCAGGCTACATGAAACCAAACCTAAAGAAGAAAAAGCTTAATTTCAGTCTCTACTGGATGTATGCCATTATCATACTTGTGCTTGTCGGGGTATATTATCTCGACCAGAACTCGATTACAAAGCCTGTGACCTACTCTGAATTTGAGAAATATGTCACAGAAGGCGGCGTCGAAAAAATCGTGGTATACACCAACAAGAACGAGGCGGAGGCATTCATCACTGATTCTTTGGCAAGGAAAATATTTACACCAAGCCAGTACACCCAGGGCACTCACCAGGAGGTGAAAATCAGCACTGCAATACCAAGTGCCGACAAGCTACAGGACAAAATCGACCAGTGGCAGCAGGAAGGAGTATTCAACGGTTCCGTATCCTTTGAGAAAGGCAGCGACTACTCCGCCATGTTCTGGTCATTTGCACCTATATTGCTGCTTATCGTCTTTTGGTTTGTGATAATGAAACGCATGTCGGGAAAAGACGGTGGCGGAAGCGGTGTGTTCAGCGTAGGCAAATCCAAAGCACAGATATTTGACAAAGACGGGCCTATACAGGTTACATTCAAGGATGTAGCCGGGCTCTCGGAAGCAAAGACCGAGGTTGAGGAAATCGTTGAGTTTCTTAAAAATCCCCAAAGATACACTGACCTTGGCGGCAAAATCCCCAAGGGAGCGCTTCTTGTAGGCCCTCCGGGAACCGGTAAGACACTCCTTGCAAAAGCAGTTGCGGGAGAGGCAAATGTACCGTTTTTCTCAATGTCAGGCTCCGACTTTGTAGAAATGTTTGTCGGTGTCGGCGCCTCTCGCGTACGTGACCTTTTCCGTCAGGCTAAAGAAAAAGCGCCATGTATCGTGTTTATCGACGAGATTGACGCTGTAGGTCGTGCGCGTGGCAGAAACCCGAACATGGGAGCCAATGACGAACGCGAGAACACGCTCAACCAGTTGCTTACGGAAATGGACGGATTTGGATCCAACAGCGGTGTAATCATACTTGCCGCTACAAACCGTGCCGACATTCTTGACAAGGCTCTTTTACGTGCCGGTCGTTTTGACCGTCAGATATATGTTGACCTGCCCGACCTCAATGACCGTGTTGCAATATTCAATGTGCATTTACGGAAAATCAAGACCGACGACTCTCTTGATGTCGAGCTTCTGGCTCGCCAGACACCGGGATTCTCCGGAGCCGACATTGCAAATGTATGTAACGAAGCGGCTCTTATCGCGGCCCGCCACAACAAGACATGTGTTGAAAAGCAGGACTTCAACGATGCTGTCGACCGCATAATCGGAGGTCTTGAAAAGAGGTCTAAAATCACGACTGACGAAGAAAAACGCTCTATCGCCGTACACGAGGCGGGACATGCCACAATATCATGGCATCTGCGCTATGCAAGTCCTCTTATCAAGGTGACAATCGTACCGCGCGGAAAAGCGCTCGGAGCGGCATGGTATCTTCCGGAAGAACGACAGATTACTCCTACCGAGGCGTTGCTTGACGAGATGTGTTCGACTCTCGGCGGACGTGCTGCGGAAGAACTGTTTCTCGGTCACATATCAACCGGGGCGGCCAATGACCTTGAACGCGTGACCAAACTCGCCTACGCAATGGTGGCATACTACGGCATGAGCGACAAGCTCCCTAACCTGTGCTATTATGATTCCACCGGACAGGAGTATGGTTTCTCGAAGCCTTACAGCGAGGAACGCGCAAAGAACATAGATGCAGAAGTGTCACGCATTATAAACGAGCAATATGAACGCGCCAAGGAGATACTGCGTAAATATGCAGAGGGTCACAAGCAACTTGCCGATGTGCTTATCGCCCGCGAGGTGATATTCACGGAAGATGTAGAAGCGATATTCGGCAAACGTCCGTGGGCTTCGCGCACCGATGAAATATTTGCAGGGAAGCAGTTGACCGAAGGCAAAAAGGACGGAAAGGAAGAAGACAGCGACAAGCAGGAAAATACACCTGCCGGCAGCGAAAACAATTCCGATGCCACCGACAAGCCGTCAGTCACCATCCCCCCTATCCCGCGTCAATAAACAATCAGACGTTTTAACTTTTTCATAAATGTATGCGCCGGATTTCGACATCGAAATCCGGCGCATTTAATATAGCTTATCTCGTAATTCCCATTCAGCCATTCTCCGCTA
Organism: Barnesiella sp. WM24; assembly: GCF_004570975.1. Taxonomy (GTDB): domain Bacteria; phylum Bacteroidota; class Bacteroidia; order Bacteroidales; family Muribaculaceae; genus Muribaculum. The sequence goes on along the minus strand of NZ_SPPC01000009.1, from coordinate 103,193 downwards.
CTGATAATCCGCATGTCCTCGGCATCGGGCCTATTCCCGACATCGCCAAGAAAATTTCGTTGATGATTGAGAATTTGATATACTTTTCCAGTCAAATAATGAGGTCATAAATAATCCAACAAAGAGCAGAGGTCACAAAAATTACCATGAAGTAACGTAATGGTTTTGATTTGATAATGTTAAATTTATTGCACACCAAGAGCAGCAGGTAAGCTACCACTGCAATAATTAAATAGCCATACCAATATTCGGTCATTATGTTTTGATTTTGAAGTTTTCTTATCAGACCCAAATTTACAAAAAAAGCAGATAAGCCAACATACAATTTAGGCTACCTTCTCGCTCATTCAAATTGTGGAATCACTTTAATCACTTTGGAGGAAATACATTTTTTAGAATACAGCCACATATTCAGCATTTCCACAGGAGCACACGAACATTAGAAAAAGGACACCGGGGGATGTCACTCCAGATGTCCCCAGCCATATATTGTTGCGCTTCGGTCACTTGTTTCGCTTCAGCGATTCCACGTAATTGTCAATGGCAACCATGCGCGCCGGAATATCTATCGCCTGCGGACAATGGGGCTTACATTGACCGCAGCCAATACAGTGATTTGCCTGTCGCAGCTTCGGGACCGAACGGTCATATCCGACAAGAAATGCCTTTCGCGCCTTTCGATAAGCCGGGTCGGTAGTGTCCTCATTGACAAAGCCTTCATTTATACATTTATTGTAATGGCTGAATATCGCCGGAATGTCAAGACCATAGGGACACGGCATGCAGTATTTACAATCAGTACAAGGGACCGTGGGGAAATGCAGTATCTCGCGTGCCGCATTCTCCAGCATCACAAGCTCTTCATCCGTACAAGGTTCAAGCGGAGAGTAAGTGTGCAGGTTATCCTGAAGATGCTCCATGTAAGTCATGCCGCTCAATACCGTCAGCACACCTTTAGGCGTACCGGCAAAACGGAATGCCCATGAAGCAATACTGTCATCAGGACGCAGGCTCTTGTACTTCCCGGCAAGGTGTTCATTTACCTGCGCGAGCCTTCCGCCAAGAAGCGGCTCCATGATTACAGCAGGAATACCGCGCTTTTCAAGCTCTTCGTATAAATATTCGGCATTAGTGTTTCTCGGATTGACCTCCTTTGCATGTTTCCAGTCAATGTAGTTCAATTGAATCTGGACGAAATCCCAGTGTATGCGACCCTCATCCTGCATTTTAAGAAGATAGTCAAACACTTCCACATCGCCATGATAGGAAAAACCGAGATTTCTTATCTTCCCCGACTCTTTCTCCTTTACAAGAAAATCAAGTATGCCATTATCAATATATCTGCCGTTTAACGAGTCCATGCCGCCCATGCCGATTCCATGCAGCAACAAGTAGTCTATGTAGTCGACCCGGAGCTCTTTCATCGAGTTATGATACATCGCCAAAGAATTTTTTCTTGACCATGTATCGGGAGCGAAATTTGAAAGCTTCGTCGCGATAAAGTAACTGTCACGCGGATGACGGCTAAGCGCGATGCCCATAGCACGCTCACTGAATCCTTTACAATAAGCCGGCGATGTGTCAAAATAATTGATTCCGTGGGCGAGGGCATAATCCACCTGCCTGTTAACAGCTTCCTGGTCGATATTATTGCCATCGGCATTTTCAGTCGCCAATGTAGGCAGACGCATACACCCGAACCCAAGTATCGAGACCTTATCACCAGTATTGGGATTGACACGATAAGTCATCTCCCCGCCGGCAGGGTCACCTGACGCCATTGACGAAGGGGTGTCGTTCCCGTCAGATTTACGCAGACACGACGCAGCAGTCACCGCCAGCGCGCCGCCTCCCAGTATATTAAGAAAATTACGTCTATTTATATGCTTGTCATTCATCTTGCTTCAATATGAGAAACTAAAAAAACAGTTTATTGTTATATTTTGCATCATGTCGCGGTCAAGTGACAACATCAGACAGTGCGATGTATTTCATGACCTTCGACATATATTGCACTGAAGGGTCTTACCGGACACAGATTCTCACATGCCCCACAGCCTATACAGCGCTCTGTATTAACCGAGGGCACAAGTGGCGACTCAGAGTCACCTGCCACCGAGGGAATCATCGTTATCGCACCGACAGGACAGTGACGGGCACAATTGCCACACGAGACTCCTTCCGATGCAGGCAGACAGTTTTTACGCACCCAGACGGCGTGACCTATCTGAGTCGAGCTTTTTTCAGCTTTGTCTATAGGCAATATGGCGCCGGCAGGACACACGTCAGAGCAAGCGGTACACTCCGGGCGACAATATCCGCGTTCGTAGCTTACTTCAGGCTGCATGAAAGTCTTCATTTCAGCCGACGGGCGAAGCACATTTCCCGGGCAGTTGCTTATACACAGCTGGCAAGCCGTGCAATGAGACGTGAAATTATTGTGGCTGCGACTTCCGGGAGGAGTAATCATTGTGCGTCTTTCCGGCTTTTTCTTGTCAATAATTACAGCAAGACCGCCATCCACCGTTTTCTCCTGGGCACGTGCCACTGCGCTTCCCGCCAAAAGAGCGCCTACGGTAAGAAACTTACGGCGTCCTCCGTCATCGACATTCTTAGACGCCGGACGACGGGTATATTTTATCGCGCCTGCATGGCAACTGTCTATGCAGTCCATACACGTGACACATCGTGTATAATCAATCGTCCCCGACTTTGAATCAATGCATGACGCCTTACACTCCTTGGCACACAACCCGCACTTCACACACTTCGAGTGGTCAATCACAGGTTTTAGCCATGAATAACGGGAAAGATAGCCGAGTATCGTACCGACAGGGCAGATTGTGTTGCAATACAATCGTCCGTCAATCCAGGCAAAACACCCGATAACAATCAATGTGACCGCAGCCACGATTACCGCCGCCGGAGTGACAAAATAATCGACAGCGTAAAAAGTATAGGCATCATCGCCCTGCGACGATGCTAAAACATTGTTGATATCAACATATAAAGGCTTGACAAGCGACGACATTATCCTGCCATATTCACTGTAAGGCTCGATGAAGGCGGCAAACCGCGCGAAGCCAAGCATGACGAGCAGGGCAAAAGTGGCGAGAAATAAAATCCTCACGACAACAAGCGGCCTCCGATAGCCAAAGCGCCTGCGCTGCTTCCTCCCAAGCCATCCCCTCACATGAGAAATCACATCCTGCAACACGCCGAGCGGGCACAAGACCGAACAATACACACGCCCCAAGACAAGAGTCAAAAGAAGCAGCACAACCAATACGGGTATATTCATGGCAAGCAGCGCAGGCATAAACTGCCACTTCGCAAGCCATCCCCATCCATTTATAGCCGTAGCGGTAAAATCAAGAAACAACAATGATATTGCAATGAAACAGATTATTGCAACAACCCTACGTATAGTCTTCAACATTATCTGATTGGTTTCCATTAATTTTTATTTCACAAATATAGCGAAAATAATTGTGCTGTCACAACTCATATTTCGGTATTTATTCTCAATTTTACTGATTATGCGTCAATTATGTCGCGCAGTGTGACATGCAGGCAAAAGAATTGTGACAGTCATCATTTTTTAACTCATTCTATGTCCAAAGGTTTTGCTAATTCGGTGGATTTTGAGTACTTTTGGCTTTGGAAACCGATATTCTAAATTTGCACCTGAGTGTTAGAGTTCAAGCCATTCACTATCAACAGAAGAGGCACACTGTTACAATATGACCGGCCTCTTGTCATGGGGATTATAAATGTCACCCCCGACTCTTTCTATGCGGAATCGCGAGTAAACGACACTGATACTATAAAGCGACGTGTCGCGACAATGATCGAAGAGGGAGCCGACTGGATTGACCTGGGAGGCTACTCTTCACGCCCCGGTGCGGAAGATGTGTCGCCACAGGAGGAAATCGACAGGCTCGCTGCCGGCATGCAAGCCATACGCTCAGTCAACGCCGACATACCCGTCAGCATAGACACTTTCCGCGCGGAAGTAGCAGAAACGTCAATCACCCAACTTGACGCCGACATAATCAACGACATCTCCGGTGGCAATCTTGATGACAGGATGTTTGACACCGTGGCAAAGCTCAATGTGCCTTACATACTGATGCACATGCGCGGCACACCTTCCACCATGTCGTCACTCGACCGGTACAACGATGTCACCGCAGAGGTGCTTGCCGAGTTGTCGGCAAAAATCGAACGTCTGTCACTTCTCGGGGTAAAAGACATCATAGTCGACCCCGGATTCGGATTTGCAAAGAATGTCGAGCAAAACTACACCCTGCTCCGCAACCTGAAACTTTTCAATATCCTTGACCGCCCGCTGCTTGTCGGCGTCTCAAGAAAGTCGATGATATATCGCCCTCTTGACATAACCCCTCAGCAATCACTCAACGGCACGACAGTAATAAACACCATCTCTCTGCTCTCAGGAGCGGCAATCCTGCGGGTGCATGATGTAAAAGAAGCCGCCGAGGCAGTAAAAATCATCAATCTCACATACAGGCAATGACACCATTCGGACTAAAAGACGCCCTCGACATAATAATTGTCGCACTAATCCTTTTTTATCTCTACAGGATAATGAAGGAGTCGGGCACAATCAACATATTTTTCGGAGTGCTCGCATTCATCATCGTGTGGGTAGTTGCGTCGGAAATACTGGAAATGAGACTGATCGGTACGATACTTGACAAAGTGATGTCAATCGGTCTTATAATTCTGGTAATCCTTTTTCAAGACCAGATAAAAAGGTTTCTGGTTGAAATAGGCAACCATAAACGATGGCGGTTCCTGCGTGACATGTTCCGGCATCATCACGGAAACAAAGACCATGATGCCGACATGAGGAAATGGGTTATGCCGATTGTATATGCCTGCATGTCTATGTCCAAGTCCAAGACAGGCGCGCTGATAGTAATCGAACAGTCAATACCGCTCGAACATTACGAAAAAAGCGGCGACATGATTGACGCTTATATCAATTCAAGGCTGATTGAGAATATATTTTTCAAAAATTCCCCGTTACATGACGGTGCCATGATTATAGCCCATGACCGAATAAAGGCGGCGGGCTGCATATTGCCCGTGAGCCATGACACCAATATACCCCGTTCAATGGGTCTGCGCCACCGTTCGGCACTCGGCATCAGTCAGGCGACCGATGCTGCGGCAGTTGTAGTCAGCGAGGAAACGGGAGGCATATCATTTGCCTATAAAGGCAAGATTACAAGCCGACTGTCATCAACCGACCTGGAACACAAACTATCGCAGCTCTATCAGGAGGAATAAAGTCAGCAACAGCTACACGACGACCCGGGGCCGCCACGCCTTCTGTCATCAGGGATATTGTCACACTCCGACACGCTCTTATTGCAATCGCTCTTTAGCGGACAATCGCCACATGCATCGTCAGATTTATCTCCACCCAAACGTGAAGACCGCATGAAGCGTCGTATACAGAACACCACCGCACAGACAACAATTATCCCCACCCAGATCCACTGGAGCAGATAATCATGAAAAGTCCAACCAACGTTCACTTCAGATATTGTTTAATTCGTGATTCAAATTCTTCCTCAAAATTAGGAGTAAAAACATTATTATGCAAATTCCTGACGATTTCTTCAACATGCCAGAATCGACCGGCGCTAATCTCCCCGGGATCAGGAGTCAACTCAACATCGTCATCAACGTAGACATAATAAGGGTTAATCAATTCACATTCACGTGACGACCTGAACACATAAGGCGCAAGACTTACGGGAGTAAATCCGCTCAAGCCAAGCTCTTCCCGCGCCTCACGCATCAAGGCATCCTCTACGCTTTCCCCAAAATCGACATGACCGCCTACCGCAGTGTCCCACTTACCGGGCTGTATGTCCTTTGACATGGAGCGCTGCTGCAGATACAGCCATCCCCCTTTCTTCATGACATGAAGATGCACCACAGGATGCATCAGCATAGACCCGCTGTGACATTCACTGCGCGTGGCCTTACCGACCACCTCGCCATCACTGTTGACAAGCGGAAAGATTTCCTCTTTATTCATTGCTTATATTTTTTCTTTACAAACGATGCAACACGGGCAGGCGTAAGGTCAGCCCCACACTCGGTAAAGTCAACACGGAAATCACACCCTTCCTTAAATCGACTGCATCCGTAAGCCGACCTGCCTTTCAAAAGAAAGCCTTTGCCACATACAGGACAGACTATCTCCTCAAGGCTCTTGATTCTTGGCGATGACTGACGCTTCTTGACTGAAGCCGCCGACTCCTTCTTTTTCTTTTCCGGGACTGCCTCTTCGACATTAATACGCCTTGCCGAATTATCGTTAAGCACATTAATCACAATTTCGTTTATCAGAGCCTTTAGCTCAGAGATAAAATCGGAGGCCGAAAACTCACCACGCTCGATACGGCGCAATTTGTTTTCCCAAAGACCGGTAAGCTTGGCGCTTTTCAACAATTCTTCATTTATCGTCGCTATCAGGTCAATGCCGGCTTGCGACGCCTTTATGTTTTTACGTTCGCGGAATATGTAGCGGCGTTTGAACAGCGTCTCTATGATAGCCGCACGCGTTGACGGACGCCCTATGCCGTTTTCTTTCATCGCCTCGCGCAGCTCCTCATCCTCTACTGTCTTTCCCGCCGACTCCATCGCGCGCAGCAGCGTACCCTCGGTATAAAACTTCGGAGGCTGTGTCTGCTTTTTCAAAAGCGACGGTTCATGAGGACCGCTCTCTCCCACGGTAAACGGGGGTAAAATCTTGTCTTCACTCTGATTGTCATCGTCCTGCTGATTACCGTAAACGACACGCCAGCCCGGCTCTACTATCACCTTTCCGGTAGCCTTGAACCCGACTTTTTCCACCTCGCCAAGCACTGTCGTCGACATGAATGTACAGTCAGGGTAAAAAGCGGAAATGAACCTTAACGCAATCAAGTGATAAAGCTTCCTTTCATCACCGACAAGCCTGTCGGGAGCCTCACCGGTAGGGATAATGGCGTGGTGGTCGGTAACCTTTGAATTATCAAATACCTTCTTAGACTTAGGTATCTTTCCGGCAAGCACCTTGGCGGTCAGCGAAGCGTAAGGCTTCATCTGCCCGAGTATCACCGGTATCTTTTTATATATGTCCTCGCTGAGATAGGTAGTATCTACACGCGGATAAGTGGTCACCTTCTTTTCATAAAGCGACTGAATGTAGCGCAATGTGTCATCGGCTGTCCAACCCCACTTTTTATTACATTCCACCTGAAGCGACGTAAGGTCAAACAAGCGTGGAGGCGCCTCTTTGCCCTTCTTTTCAGTCACATCGGTTACTGTAAACGGCTTTCCCGTTATGGCTTCAAGAGCCGCCTGTGCCTCCTGTTCGGTCTTGAACTTACCGGAAGTCACATTAAATGTGACATCACGATACAGGGTCTTCAGCTCCCAGTAATCCTCAGGTTTGAAATTCTCGATTTCCAGCTGACGCTGCACGATAAGGGCAAGCGTAGGAGTCTGCACACGCCCTATTGACAAGACATTACCCGGAGATGAATATTTCAACGAATACAGGCGCGTGGCATTCATACCGAGAATCCAGTCGCCTATGGCACGTGAAAGTCCGGCATGATAGAGCCGGTCATACATAGCCTCGGGCTTCAGGTCACGGAAACCCTCCCTTATAGACTCATCGGTCAGCGAGCTTATCCACAATCGCCTGACCGGGCATTTTATCTCGGCTTTCTGCATGACCCAGCGCTGGATAAGCTCTCCTTCCTGCCCGGCATCACCGCAGTTTATTACCTCATCGGCTTCAGAAATAAGCTTTTTAATGACGTTAAACTGCTTTTCTATGCCGCGGTCGGCAATCAGTTTTATGCCAAATCGCTGCGGTATCATCGGCAATGCCCCGAGTGACCATCGTTTCCACAGGTCAGTATAATCGGCAGGCTCCTTGAGTGTACATAAATGACCGAAAGTCCATGTAACCTTGTAATCACCGCCCTCATAGAAGCCGTCCTGCCGCCTGTCGGCACCCAAAATCGCAGCAATATCCTTAGCTACGCTCGGTTTCTCTGTAATGCAAAGTTTCAAGACAGGCGCCGGTTTTAATGTTTAGTCAATGAACAACGGTCAACCCCCTTTTCTGTCGAGATAACCATTGTAGCGCCATCCAGCACCGGAGTGCGCGGAAAATCAATCTCTACCGGGATGACACCGTCATCCTCCCACTGAAACCAACGGTCAAAATCCACGCCGTCTATATCATTAGCCTTATAGCTCTTCCCTTTATACTCGACAGTTATACCGTGGAGTTTCTGTGATGTGTGAGGCACGCCGACAAATTTGCCATACACACGCGTCAAAGCCTGTCGGTAGCTTATGCTGTCAACCGTCAAAGTAAGATGCTTTGCCGCCGAAAGACGATAGTTACGCTCAGTGCGCGCCTGCGCGGCAAAAACAGCAATCACAAGAAATGCAATCGAGATTACAAATATCCACGCCCGCATGTTACTATTTTTAAAAATCATGACTGTGTCCCCCTCTCTATTTGTTTAGCCTCATTCCAAAGTTCATCCATCTCTTCAAGAGTCATCTCTTTCAACGATCGCCCTTGCTCCTTGGACTTCGCCTCCACATAATTAAACCGGGAGATAAACTTACGATTGGTCTTTTCAAGCGCATTTTCAGGATTTATATGATACAGGCGGGCTGCATTGATAAGACTGAAGAAAAGGTCGCCAAACTCCTCCTCCATCCGGTCGTGGTCGAGCGACTCAACCTCTTTGTCCAATTCCGAGAGTTCTTCCTTTACCTTTTCCCACACCTGCTCACGCTCTTCCCAATCAAATCCTACATTTGAAGCCTTTTCCTGAATCCTGTCGGCTTTTATCATCGCGGGGAGCGAGACAGGCACTCCGCTTAACACAGTCTTGTTGCCATCTTTCTCCTTTAGCTTAATCTGCTCCCAATTGAGCTCGACATCATGGGCATTGCTGACGCTGACATCGCCAAACACATGAGGGTGACGGAATATAAGCTTGTCATTAAGACGTCCCGCGACATCGGCGATGTCAAAATCACCTTTTTCCTCTCCGATTTTAGAATAAAACAGTATATGCAGTAACACGTCGCCAAGCTCTTTGGCGATATTGGGGCTATCGTTATTTATCAGTGCCTCACATAATTCATATACCTCCTCGATGGTATTAGGACGCAGAGATTCATTGGTCTGCTTACGGTCCCACGGACACTCTACACGCAAGATGTCAAGGGTATCGATCACCTTGCCGAGAGCTTCTAATTTTTCTTGACGGGAATGTTTCATAACATCATTTTATCTAATGCAAAGATACTCCAAATTCAGAGAAAACCGAACTTGGAAAGCGTATTTTTGTAATATTAGAGAATAAACGACTAACTTTGTCTTTGTAAACAAGAGCATTTACCATAATGAAGAAAGCTTTATTTTTTGATATCGACGGAACCCTTGTAAGCTTCAAGACCCATGAGATACCGGCATCGGCAGTCGAGGCACTGCGAAAGGCTCATGACAACGGCAACAAGATTTTCATCTCGACCGGACGACCTTATATAATAATCAACAACCTGAAGCCGCTTCAGGAGAGCGACATCATCGACGGATATATCACGATGAACGGAGCCTACTGCTTCATTGGCGACAATATCCTATATAAGAGCGCGATACCGCAAGAAGAGGTAAAACGCCTTGCCGCCATATGCGAAGAGAAAGGATATGCGTGCATATTCGTAACCGAAACGGAAATGAAAGTCGTGCAACCGACCGAAGAAGTTCACAAGATATTCAACGAGTTTCTTCATGTCGAACACATCCCCCACTCCGACTTTAAAGACGTAATCGACAAAGAGATATACCAGATGACCGTGTTCATCACCGAAGAGATTGAGCGGGAAGTGGCGGCACAAATGCCGGGAAGCGAGTTTAACCGGTGGTATCCGACTTTCGTCGACATCACGGCAAAAGGCAACACGAAAGCCCATGGAATCGAAATCATAATGGACAGCATCGGAATGCCCCATGAGGCATCTGTCGCTTTTGGCGATGGAGGCAATGACGTGCCGATGCTTGAAAAAGCCGCAATCGGCGTTGCGATGGGAAATGCCACCGACGAAGTAAAATCCCACGCCCGGATGGTCACTGACACAGTCGACAATGACGGCATCGCCAAGGCTCTCGCAAAGCTGAACCTGATATAGGACCCCGTTCCCCAATATTTGTTAACGGGGTCTTAAATCGGTCACGCAATCTCAACCGACGGCACTGACATTCTGCATGATTTGCAACTAAATAGTCGCAAAAATATATAAATGGCTCAGCAATGAGGCTTATATCGGAATTTTTTCGTATCTTTGCAGATATTATATATTCAATTATCAATTTGATGGAAACCAACAAGGTTCTTTACATTTCCCAGGAAATCACCCCCTATCTACCCGATAGCCCGATGGCTGAACTTAGCCAAAAACTGCCACAGGGCATTCAGGAAAAAGGCAATGAAGTGCGCACTTTTATGCCAAAATATGGCTGTATCAAAGAGCGCCGCAACCAGCTCCATGAAGTAATACGCCTCTCAGGCTTAAACATCGTGATTGATGACTCTGACCACCCTCTGATAATAAAGGTAGCCACATTGCAACCGGCGAGGATGCAAGTCTACTTCATTGACAATGAAGACTATTTTCTACGAGGACAGACAGCAAAGGATCTTGAGACTCGCCTGTCGCCTGAAGACAATGACGAACGCATAATGTTTTATGTGCGCGGTGTAGCCGAAACAGTGAAAAAACTTCGCTGGGACCCCACATTGGTACATTGCTCCGGATGGGTGTCGGCACTTGCCCCGATTTATCTGAAGAAGATATATGTGGAAGACCCGGCATTCCAGAACGCCAAGGTGGTATATTCGTTGTTTGACGACAAATTTGAAGGCACCCTCGACGAGAGAATGATGGAAAAGCTGAAGCTTGAAGGATTCAGCGACAAAGACCTTGCCTCTATAGCCGGCAATCCTGTAGACTGGAAAGCGCTTAACAAGCTTGCCATAGACTATTCCGACGGAATAATACAGGCGTCGCCTGAGATCGACCCCGAATTGAAGGAATATATTGAAAAATCAGGCAAGAAATTTCTTCCTTATCCGGGAGAAGAAGGCTACGTCGACAAGTATGCCGAGTTCTATGCTCAATTATAAAAACATTCACTTACTGCATATTCAATAATGAGACTATACAGATTGATTCCTGCCGCGCTCATTGGCGCGACCCTTTTCTCTTGTGAGGAAAACGGCACAATAGGATCATCAGTCATCCAAGACAAGGTAGAAGTCCTTATCGACTCCTCCTTTACAGTGACAGGCTCTTCTGTGCTGAATCCGGTAATCCAGGCAAGAACCGACAACCAGCTGCTTGGAGTCATCGACGCCAAGGGATTCGGCAAACTGTCAAGCGACTTCATTTCACAAATGATGCCGGCAAACGCCATCGATACCACCGGCGTGACGGTCAACGACATCGACTCTCTGAAAATGTTCCTTTACATGCAGAAAAGCGCGATGATCGGCGACTCGTTAGTGCCTATGGGTCTTGACGTATATCGCGTGACAAAAGACCTGCCCTCCCCCATATACAGCAACTTCGACCCTGACACATATTATACAAAAGGCGAGAAGCTTGCCTCTACGGTTTACTCAGCGTCAGTGCTTGGCCTGTCTGACAGCCGCAGAGACACAATCGGTCTGCCCGACACCATACGTATAGTCGAGATAGACCTTCCGGTTGAGCTTGCACGTGAATTTTACACCAAATACAAGCAAGACCCGTCACTGTTCAGCGACCCGGAGCGTTTTGCAAAATGGTTTCCCGGACTATATATAAAGAACAGTTTCGGCTCCGGACGTCTCATGCGATTCTACGCCTCATTGGTGTCAATGTACTATCGCAAAACAGTGACCCTCGAGACAAAGGACACAGTCTTCAACCTGTCCAATCCGTTTCTTGCTGTCACCCCTGAGGTGATAAACAACAACAACATGCACCTTCAGGTGAGCGACGAGCTGCAGACCCTCGCCGCGACAGCCCCCGTCGTCGCGGCTCCTATCGGCTATGACACAGAAATCACTATCCCGATAAAAGACATCATAAAAAAATATCACTCAAACACCAACAGCTACAGTGTCGTCAACTCGATGACACTTGAGATACCCGCATCGGTCATCACCAATGACTACGGCATCAATCCTCCCGCCAATCTGCTTCTCGTAAAGAAAGATGAAAAAGATGATTTCTTTGCCGACCAACAGCTGTATAATAACCGCACGTCTTTCTACGCGACCTACAATTCAACGACAAACTCTTATGTATTCAACTACATGAGACAGTATTTCCTTGACATGTATGAAAAGGAAACCATAGAAGACAGCGACGGCGAGTTTGTGCTTACGGCAGTCACCCCCGTTACGGAAGTATCGCAGTCAGGCTATACACAGGAGACGGTAATCATGGCGATTGTCCCCTACGTGAACACCCCCGCAATGGCAAAACTGGATCTTGAAAAAGCAAAAATCAAGCTCACTTTTAGCCGACAGACGATGTAGTATTCACAAAATATTTTGTATCTTTGCACTCGCAAATCAGCCACAATAGCTCAGTCGGTAGAGCATTTCATTCGTAACGAAAAGGTCAGGGGTTCGAGCCCCCTTTGTGGCTCAAATAGAACAAGTTGAAAATCAGTTGATTAAGTCGATTGATTTTCAACTTATGTTTTATAATATCGAGAAAACCGTTGCCAGATTGAAGATTTTTGCCCAAATTTGCGACAAAATCCGTGCGTAATCCATGCACATCAAAATTTAACATTTATTATGGCAAAACTATCATTCTGCATAATACCTTCTCGGGCGAACGCTGACGGGTCGCTAACCGGTTCAACAACCTCTTTTTAGAATTGCTAAAAGACTAACCCCAATGGAACTGAAAGAAAACAATCCCACCCCCATCCAACGCCTCCGGGAGTTTGTCAAATGGGCGCAGGGTCAGGGACTCTGCAAGAGTGAATACGACTTCGAGCGGATATGCAGCCTCTCGCCGAAATACATATCCAACAATATGCACACCGGCAAGGGTAATATCGGCACTGAAATGCTCGGACGCATCATCAAGGCGTTCCCACAGCTCAACCTCGCGTGGATATGCACCGGCGAGGGAGCGATGACATTGCAGGGAGGCGGCGACCTCAACGCCGACTACAAGCAGGCATACGAGGGAGCGATGATGCAGGTGGAGGCACTGAATAGGATTATCAAACAACTAAACTCTAAATAAAACAACAGCCATTCGGATTTCTCCAGAGGGCGGTCGCTTCATTAGTTCTTGCCGATTACCGATTTGGTAAGCTCGGCACAGGCGGTCAGCACATACTGCGCCCATACAATCTTGTCACGGTTCTTTTCGGTGCGGATGCTTTTGAGGTCGAGAATCGCCGTGGTTATATCGTCGGCGAGGGAGGCAGGTATGTTGTTCATTGCTCCACCTCCTTTATAGTGTCAAAAAAAAACTCATAGCACTACATAAGGTCGCACTGGATTTTTGCCATGCGGTCGGTGTCTTTGTCGTGTACAGCCACGGCGATGTTGCCAACAGCCTCAAGTATCGTTTTCTTGATGGTTGCCAAGTCCCATATTTCGTTCATGCGCTCGGCGAAGATTGAGAAGTCATACACGGTCTTTTTCATTGTGTCCCTCCTTTCCGTCGTTTGGTTTTGCTCTTGTCCAAGTCATCGGCTATGATTGTAACAGCCGCGATGAACGCTACGATTGCGTACAGGACACCCCATATCCATCCGCAAACTTTTACCAGGGCGACTTTAGAACCGATATAGACTGCGAGTACAAGCATCACCCAGAATATGTTTATAGCATAGATGTATTTGGGTTTCATCTCACCACTCCTTTCTCCGCAAGGGCGACTTCGAGGGCGGCAACACGGTCGGCGAGCAGAGCAATGAATTGGTCTCGGTTGATTAAGGGAAAGGGGAAGCGGCTTTCCCATTCCTTGAAGGTTTTGCTGTTTTTAGCGAGCTCTCGCTTCTCTTTTAAGATAAGCCTAAGAGCTAACACCGTTCCATTGTCAGGTAACGCAGAGGAACACTTGCGAGCTATTCGACTTATTAGAATTTCCCTGTCGTTCGCCCATTGCTCACGGAACAGATAGGGGTAGGTTTCTTTCATTGATAGACAAATTTATGAAAGATTATAGGCAATAGAAAAGCGGCATTGCCTTTCCCGCTGTCTATCACCTACGAGGGCTGGATTTCCATTACAGATTTCCACGGGGGTACAATGCCGTATATCTTCCATCAGGGTATAAAAATACCGCAACGGTCAAATTTGCGGTTCAACTCCGCACCTCGTATGTGATAGACGGTGCAAAGTTAAACACACTTTTTGAATTATGCAGATTTTTCCGCTTTAACAAATATTAGCATTACAAGAAAATGACTACCTAAGCCACCTGCTCTATAAGTGGCAACACTCCGCGATTTTTCAGCTCATTATACAGAAAGATACGCCCTTTCTGAGTCCAGCGTGAGTATGTATAACTCCGTCCACTGTGCGAGTTCTTCATTGGCTCGGTCGCAGACTGAACATAGCCGTTAGAAATATATTCGCTGTAAAGCACCCACTGACGACCAACCTTGCGTTGTATGCCAAGCGTATTGAGCAATTTGTTAAACGCTTTTGCGCTCATGCCGTAGTCCTGCGCAATTTGAGTAACAGTAATCGTTGAGGGGCTTTGCAGGATTATATTGTAGTATGTTGCCTTTGGTGACATTTCACTTATAGCCTTAGCATGCTCTGTGTTGACAGCTTCAAGATGACGGATTCGCTCGTTGCGGCGTTCGAGTGTCTTTTGAGCGATAACCAACGCTCTTGCCATTATTTCGTCTGCCGTATCATCGTCATTGGCTACTATATAGCCCCCATGCTTACGGATGCTCGGGAGGACTTCGGATGTTACCCAACGCTTGAAAGCCTTTGCACTTTCCAATTTGCTCCCAAATATAAGGGAATAGAGTCCGCTCTCATTCACGAATAACGCTGACTGTGTTCTGCCGAGGCTGTCTATGATGTCACATTTCGCTACATCATCTTCGCTGACATGTTTTGCAACAGCGTCACGCCCGTTGGCATATCCGAGAGCCTTGCATGCGTCTGAGGCACAAAACAACGGTTCATTGTTGTCGTTTATCACTGTTCGGATTTCACCGAAGTGGGGATTATTGAAAATTTGAATATCTGCCATATATCTTGTTTATCGTTGTCATCAAAAAAAATCGAGCACCCCTAATGAAACTTGTTGTGGCAGTCAGCTCCAAAAGGGATGCTCGTATGTCGTTCTCAACATTCGACTGCCACGAAGAATGTTTGATGCCGCAAAGGTAGTCTATTTTCCAATATAATCCAAACTAAGGTCTGTTTATTTTCTATTTTATGTTTTACAGCATGTTTCTCAGAAGCAGACAGAATCAGACAAAACGAGAAGAAATGAGAAAGAATCTCGAATAAAATTACTAAATTTGAGCGTTGTAATAGAACTAATATAATCATTTAGAAGGATTACCATGTCAAAGATTAGCAACGAAACCATATTAAAGGCGAATAGAAAAACAAAACATAGCATTAATGGCAGAACTGCTATTGGTGTTAGCGGTTCGTGTGTTTCGGAGTCAATGACAATAGCTACTACATATAGAGGCAAATGCTATTCTGTTCAAGTCACAGTTGACGCGCTTCGCCTGTCGTTTGGAAAGGCAGTAAAATCTTCACGCGCTTATGGGAAGGGAGTATAATCTGATATATTCAAAATTAGTAGAACGAGAAGATGATGTTGTTGGAACAATTGCCTACTCGATATATAAAACGGACAAGATAGCGTTTATTGATGACTACAAGAACAATCATGGAGGGCAAGAGCCTACAGAGGATGATTTTAAGCGATTCCATGAAATGATTTGCACGGACGGGCATATCAACCGCTACCAAATGCAAGCCTTAAACGTCCTCAACTCTTTTCTCAATGACACTTTAAGCGAAACCGCCGCTCAGATTGACGATGATTGCAAAAACAGGCATGGTCAAATGCTGAGAGGTATAGTGGAGGGAATTGCTACTGACATCGTGAACAAGCAAGTTCCAAAAATCATGCAGGAGCAGTTAAAACCAATAAAGCCAAATGGTTTTTGGTATGGGGTGGGACAAAGTGTGCTCGGAGCGTTTATATTCATGCTTCTTGCCTGTGGCCTGATTTTTATGGCAACTCTATCCCAAAAGGAATATACATTCACAATTGGAGGCTCCGGCAGTGCGACAATAAACGAAAAAGCCCACCCAGACACTTTGCAAATAACACCGCAGATAAACAATCATAATCAATAACAACATGAAAAAGTTTTTACTCGCGCTGGTGCTTGTCCTGCCGATGGTAGCATTTGGGCAAAATTTATATACAAGCACCACTCAATCATCGTTATCAAATGCTGAAATTTTCAAAAAGGTCAGACTTTGGGGTTTAGAAAACATTTCAAACTATAAAGAAAAGTGTATGATTGATTGTCCTGAATCGGGCATAATATCATTCAGGATTGATTCAATCGGCGCTCATGGCATTATGGCACAATACGGAGCGTTAAATATTGGATTCGGAGCGACAATAATTGTCGAACTACAAGGTGACGCGATTAAAATCTCTGCCCCATCAAAAGTGAATACCGTACAGTTTGTAGTGGGAAATCCCGATGTATCTTATGCAGGGTCTAAAACAATCGAGACTATTTCCACATATCTCAAAACTATAGAAAGACTAAATAGCAAATACAACGACAATAATCCAAATTTAATCTTCACAATGGATGGCAATTTCCGCAATGTCATTACCAACCTTGATATGGGAGTCGATATGTCTAAATCGAAATACAGCAACGAGGAAAAAGCCAAGATTGAAGTTGGCGATTTTTTGAAAGATATTATTGTAAAAAATGACTTGTGGATTAAAAGCGTGATAAAAAATATTGAAGATGCGCTTAAATAGCACTTTTCACTTTCCTGTAAAATAGCTATCTTTGCATAGTTAATTAACCCATAGGGCATATCGCCTAAAGCCAAAAGAGCTTATTTCAGACTTCGGTCTGCGATAGGCTCTTTAAATTTTTAGGAATATGCCGGAACTCGGTTCGCTGTGGTATTCGGTCGGATTGAAAGATTTCACCGATGCCGACATCAAGAAGATAAACGACAAACTGAAAAACTTAGGCTCGGATTTGCTTATCAATCCGAAGCTCGCAAAGTCTGTCACAGAGATACTGCCGAAAGGGATTAAGCTGGAGCTTGAACCCCAACTGAAAGCCGTGTCAAACGAAGCTCTCGCAAAAGCCGTCGAAGACAAGGTGATGAAAGTGGAGATTGCTCAGCTGTTCACCAATCTGCGCAAGGCTCTTAAAGATGCGACAAAGGATATTACGCTTGAGGTATGCGAATATAGAAATCACATTGCTAAATTTACGGTTTTGGATGGCGCAAAAAAGGGAGAAGACCCGTTAGGAATCTCCTCCCTGATTATATTACCACTTATTATTATCAAAAGGGAAGGTCGTCGCTGGGATCAGCCGACAAGTCGGGAGCAGCGGGTGCAGGAGGGAACGGAGCAGCTCCGGGGAAATCCTGGGGAGCAGCCGAGGGAACGCCTTGAGGCTGTCCGGCAGGCTCTACCTTCCATCCGCTTATTGAAGTAAACCAGCGACCGTTATATTCGCGGCTGTTGATGTCAAAGCTTAGACGTATCTCATCGCCTACGTTAAGCGGGTACTGGTCGGCTTTCTGTCCGAAGAGATCAAAGTGAACTTTGCGGGGATATGATTCATGAGTCTCAAGCACATATTCGCGCTTTTTCCACTCATTTCCAGCCTTGGATGTACCTGACTGTTCGGGCAGGGCAAGTATGATTCTTCCTTCTATTTCCATTATACTAATCTAATTTATATTATTTTATTCAAAGATAGACAATCATTAAAGGATAGCCAAATTTTACTCCAAGAATTTTTCTACACTATCGATTTTATCATGCTTGTCATGTTTAGGACTTATGTCTCGTTTAGCCGACTTCTTTCCCGAGGGTTTATGTTTTACAAGATAATTGTATAGGGTCTTAACCTTAGGCTCGTTTCCAAGCAGATGTTTTGTCCTGAAAAAGCACACACCGCTCACTCCATCCCGCGACAGAGCCTTCTTCATCTGCGAGATAACCACGTCGGCCGACCATCCGCCATCAATCATTTTATAAGGGGCAAGGCCCACGACCACATGTTTTCCATGAGCCGAGCTGACCCATGTGTCCATATGGTCGGAGAAACCAAATTTTTCATCCCAATACATCTGGGGGATTATCATCTCATGATGTCCCGACTCTATCCATTGCACAGGGTCCTGCTGATATGTGTCATAAGCCGTGGCATTGCCATAATTCTTCACATTCCGGTATGTGCCTATCGGCGCCGACCCTACCACCATGCCGGGACGGATCTCCTTTACCATGTCATACAGTTCGGCGACAAATGCATTGATGTTGTCGCGGCGCCAGTCATTTTTGCCCAGCTTCCTTGGATTATGCTTCTTGAACGAATTACCGTCAGGAAAGGCAGCTCCGGGATAACGCGTATAGTCAAGGTTTATTCCGTCGAAATCATATTTCTCAACCAGTTCCCGGTACAAGCCCAAGAGGTATTCACGTGTCGCGGGCAGCCCGGGGTCAAGATAGTAGGAGCCTTCAAAGCGTACACACAGCCCTGACTTTGAGCGCACAGGATGCTTGACCTTATTAGAGGCATACTTCGATGAATTAGCCGCACCTCCGAGGCGAAACGGCACAACCCAGGCATGACATTCCATGTCACGCTTGTGGCACTCGTCAATGACATAACGGCACACATCGTAGCTGAGTGACGCCGACCCGTCGCCTGTCAGCGACGCCATAGCGGGCTGAAAGGCAGAGTCCCAAGCCACGTCACCGTTTGCCTGTACCTGAAACAAAATCAAGTTGAAATGAGCCTTCTGCAGGCGGTCAAGCATCTCGGACAGGAGCCTTTTCTGACTCTTTTCATCATACACGTTACCGGGCCAGTCAAGTCCACTGTTGGTCGTCAGCCACACACCCCTTATCTCGCGTGCCGATATGCCGCATATCGAGAGCAGCAATAACAACACGACCGACAAATATTTTTTCATATAACTGTATTAAGCAATCTATTGTCTGTAAAACAAAAAATGAGTAATTTCGGAAAAATATTACAATAATAAAATTTATGAAAATCGGAAACGACTGGTGGACATCCCCTACTGAAAGTGAGTCAGGAGCCCTTGTCATGGTCACAGGACGACGAGGCATAGAGAGCGCGCGCGAAAGCGGAAAATATAACATCCGCGTGGAAATCACATGGAAATATCCCGGCAATGACGCAGGAATGCCCGACGAACCAACCTCTATGGTAATGGAGGCTGTTCAGGACGCCATGACAGCGACATTTGACAAAGACCCCGTTGCCATACTTACCGGAATCTACACCGGCGACAATGAGCGAAACTGGATTTTCTACACTACCTCGGTCCATATTTTCGAGAAGAAAATCAATCAGGCGCTTGCCCCATTTGACCTTCTTCCGATAACCATATATACCGAAAATGATCCCGACTGGCTCGAATATGAAGAAATGCGTGAGGCGTCAGAGATAACACCGTCCGACGACTGACCCCAATCCTTGAAAAAAAATCATCAATGCGGTGCAGGCAATTGTGTCAATTAAACACATAAGCCTGCACCGCATTGTTTACCGGTCGGGTCCGTATTGGTTTATACGTAGCCGCGTATGATACCTCTCTTGGCGTTGCGGACAAAAAGGATTATCTCGTCGCGCTCCTTTGTTGCAGGCAATTCCGCCTCGATACGTTCAACCGCCTCGCTGACATTAAGCCCTGACAGATACAGGTAACGG
Source organism: Barnesiella sp. WM24 (assembly GCF_004570975.1). Taxonomy (GTDB): domain Bacteria; phylum Bacteroidota; class Bacteroidia; order Bacteroidales; family Muribaculaceae; genus Muribaculum. The sequence goes on along the minus strand of NZ_SPPC01000009.1, from coordinate 83,095 downwards.
TATATTTCCTGAATGTCACGAATCTGTTCGTTGGTAAAGTTACGACGACGCAAACCGATTGAATTGACTCCGGCGTAAGCGATAGGGTCGCGAGCGGCTTTTACATAGGGGGGAATATCCTTGTTCACGAGCGCCCCACCCTGCACCATGACATGAGGTCCGATGTGACAGAACTGATGAACAAGCGTACCGCCGCCGATGACAGCGAAATTGTCAACCACTACCTCACCGGCAAGCTGGGTTGCATTGGACATTATCACATTGTCACCAACCACACAGTCGTGAGCCACGTGGCAATAAGCCATAATCAAGCAGTTGCTTCCGACTACGGTCTTACCCTTTGCCGCTGTACCGCGGTTGATGGTCACACACTCGCGTATGGTAGTATTGTCACCAACGATTGCAAGGGTCTCCTCGCCACGGAACTTCAGGTCCTGAGGAATGGCACCAATTACAGCACCGGGAAATATAACGCAGTTTTTTCCGATGCGCGCACCCTCCATAATGGTGACATTGCTTCCGATGCGGGTACCTTCGCCAATCTCTACGTTCTGGTCAATCGTTACAAATGGGTCAATGACCACATTAGAGGCGATCTTAGCCGCCGGATGAACATATGCTAAAGGTTGTTTCATATATATCTTCTATATCTTGGTCGATTTACTTATTCTTTACTATCTGAGCCATAAACTCACACTCGGTGACAATCTTCTCTCCTACAAAAGCGTATCCCTTCATTATGGCACATCCACGACGCAAAGGAGTCATGAATGACACATGAAACACGAGAGTGTCGCCCGGAACGACCTTATTTCTGAATTTAACATTGTCAATCTTCATGAAATAAGTAGAATACTTCTCGGGATCATCAACTGTGCTCAACACAAGCAGACCGCCGGTCTGAGCCATAGCCTCTACCTGAAGCACACCGGGCATAACCGGCTCCTGAGGGAAATGTCCCTGGAAAAACGGTTCATTTCCGGTGACATTCTTCAATCCGACAATATAGTTTTCACCCTTGTCGATTACCTTGTCGACAAGCAAGAATGGATAGCGGTGAGGCAGCAGTTCGCGTATGCGGTTTACATCCATCAGGGGCTCTACCGAAGGATTATATACGGGAGCCTGGATTTCCTGATGCTTGATTTCCTTGCGTATCTTCTTTGCGAAAGTGGTATTGATTGAATGTCCGGGGCGGGTAGCGATTACCTTACCCTTCAACGGACGACCGATAAGCGCTATATCACCAAGCACATCAAGCAGTTTATGGCGTGCAGGCTCGTTTTCAGCAAATAGCGGGAAGTCGTTGATATAACCAAATTCGGTCACATTCTTATGAGGCACACCCATGAGATCGGCAAGGCGGTCAAGCTCCGTCTGCTCCATCGGGCTATCATATATTACAATAGCGTTGTCAAGGTCACCGCCCTTTATAAGATTGCCTTTTACAAGAGGCTCCACCTCGCGGACAAAAACAAATGTGCGGCTTGCACCTATCTCGCGGGAGAAATCATTAAGATGGTCGAGCGAGGCAAACTGGTTGGAAAGCACAGGCGAGTCAAACGCCACCATAGTGTCGATGCTGAATTCATCGTCGGGCAGCACTACAATAGAAGACCCGGTCGTATCGTCACGCACCTCGATTTTCTGCTTCACCACATAAAAATCCTTCTCAGCCGACTGCTCTTCAAGACCGACTTCAAGAATCTTCTCGCAATACTCCTTTGCGCTGCCGTCAAGTATAGGGAGCTCGGGTGCGTTCAACTTGATAAGACAGTTGTCAATACCAAAAGCATAAAGCGCCGCGAGAGCATGCTCAATAGTGCTGATCTTAATATCGCCCTTGCTGATTACCGTTCCACGGGTGGTGGCGGTGACATATTCGGCAAGCGCATCGATTACCGGTTCTCCTTCGAGATCAATTCGCTGAAACTTATAGCCATGATTATCAGGAGCAGGACAAAACTCTGCATCTATCTGCAATCCGGTATGCAATCCTTTTCCATGAACTTTGAAGGACTCCTTGAGTGTTTGTTGTTTCATAACTATTGTATGATGATTTTATTACTTATTATTGTCTAATTCACTTTTTATGCGGCGCACCTCATCATATAGCTTGCCGAGGTTCTTTATGTTGACTGTCTGACGCGCAAAGTCTCTGCTGTCAACCGCAGGATACCCCATGATACGGCTTCCCGACGCAACATCTTTGTTAAGACCCGACTGTGCCCCGATCTGGACATTATCCCCGACATGTATATGACCAGCAAAGCCGGTCTGACCGCCCACCATGCAGTTGGCGCCGATCTTTGTCGAGCCGGCAACGCCAGCCTGTGATGCCATAACAGTGTTTTCGCCTATTTCACAATTATGGGCGACCTGAATAAGATTGTCAAGCTTTACGCCCTTTTTAATACGCGTACATCCCATCGTGGCACGGTCGACAGTAGTGTTGGCACCGATTTCGACATCATCTTCCACAACAACTATACCAATCTGAGGAATCTTATTGTATGAGCCATTGACCGGAGCAAAGCCGAAACCGTCGGCACCTATCACCACGCCGGAATGCAATATGCAATTGGAGCCGACCTTACATCCGTGATAAATTTTCACACCGGGATACAATATGGTATTGTCACCGATTGTGACTCCGGCACCGACGTAACACTGCGGATAAATCTTTACATTCTTTCCGATCGTGACGCCAGTGGCAACATAAGAGAACGCACCCACATAAACATCGTCGGCAACAGCCACTCCGTCAGCGACATGACATGGCTGCTCAAGACCGGAAGGATGGGGCGCCATCATTTTGCTCACCATATCAAGCAACTGAGCCACAGTCGCATATGGGTCATCCACCCTGATTAAAGTAGCCTTAACAGGGCGTTCAAGTTCAAGATCGCGCCTCACAAGCACGACAGAACTCTCTGTATCATAAAGATAATGAGTATATTTAGGATTGGCAAGAAATGAAATCGCGCCGGGATGTCCTTCTTCAATTTTGGCAAAATCGCTAACCTTGGCATCGCCATTTCCTTCTACGGTGCCGTTTACGAGAGCTGCTATTTGGGTTGCTGAAAACTCCATTGCGTTTATATGATTAAGGTCGTTTTTACATTACAATATGCAAAGTTGCGTAAAATTTTTCAAAACACAGCGATAAAGAGCCGGAAAATGTAAATCGAGGCGGCAATATTTATCATATTTTCCAGCTTATTGGCAGATTTGATGCCAAAATTTAAGTATATTTGCACAATAATAATATAGAAATCACATGGAGTGTTTAACCCGATATTTCAATTTGTCAGATAAGCAGAAAGAACAATTCAGATTGCTTGGCGAGCTATATCCTGAATGGAACGAGAAAATCAATGTCATTTCAAGAAAAGACATCGACAACCTGTACGTGAACCATATACTTCATTCACTCGCCATAGCCAAATTCTTCACACCGGTACCGGGCACCACGTTTCTTGACATGGGTACCGGCGGCGGCTTTCCCGGAATACCACTTGCAATAATGTGGGGCGACTGTAAATTTCACCTCATTGACCGCATAGGCAAGAAACTGCGTGTCGCCGAAGACATCGCAAACAAAACAGGGCTTGACAATGTTACATTTCAACATGGCGACATAGGAGAATGCCGTGACAAATATGACTTTGTCGTAAGCCGTGCGGTGATGCGCCTTGACGAGCTGGTGCCTCTTATAAAGAAAAATATAAGTAAGGAGTCCAAAAACGCCTATCCCAACGGACTCATATGCCTTAAAGGAGGAAATCTCGACAGCGAGTCGGCTAAAGTGCGCAACCCGATTATCGAAGAAGATGTAAGCAAATATTTCAGCGAGCCATTCTTCGAGACGAAAAAACTTGTTTATGTCCAAATCTGACAATACGAAGCAATATGTTGAAGATTAAACAATTCACATTCAATATGTTCGGAATAAACACCTATCTGGTGTGGAATCCGGCTACCGGAGAGGCTGCGGTGATAGACCCCGGCATGATAAACGACAGGGAGCAGGCAGCCATTGACAGATTCATATCTGACAACGGGCTTGTCGTAAGGAATCTCATAAACACTCACATGCACGTCGACCACATTTTCGGCGACCTGTATATAAAGGAAAAATATGGCGTTGACATAGCAGCCTCCCCTGCCGACAGCTTTCTGGGAGAACGCGCGGCGATGCAATGCCGCATGTTCGGACTACCCGACGACATGGCGTCGGTAAAAATCGACCGCGAGCTTAAAGACGGCGACAAGATTGACATCGGAGGCGAAACGGTCGACATCCTGTCGGTGCCCGGTCACTCACCCGGAAGCCTTGTGCTGTATTTCCCTGAGTCAAAATGGGCAATAACAGGCGATGTACTTTTCCGGCGCAGCATAGGAAGGACCGATCTTGTAGCAGGCAACCACAGCCAGCTTATCGACGGCATAACAACCAAACTGTTTGCCCTTCCCGACGATACAACTGTATATCCCGGACATGGCGACCCGACCACAATCGGAGAGGAAAAACGTGAAAATCCTTTTCTTTGATAAAAGAATGTACAAAAATTAAGAAATTCTCTAATTTTTGCACGATTTTGTTGCAGATTTAAAAGAAATGACTTACTTTTGTAGCGTCAAACAACAAAAACGATTACTAATGACTCGATTTTACGCATATTACTTTTCTTACTTTTATTTCGCAGGAAATTAAAAGCGGGTAAGCATGTGTAATTGTTGAATCAAAACATAAGTTGAACAAAACATCAAAGTCCCGCTCCTTATTACAAGGTCGGGACTTTGACTATTATATAAACAGGCTATGACAATTAAACGCGTGACAATACAAGGTGTGGCAGGATGCTATCACGACGCAGCGGCAAGACTGTATTTCGGCAACGAGGAGATTGAGACAGTACCGTGTGACTCGTTTCCCGACATGTTTGAACTTCTCGCCGATGACGCATCGATGATCGGCATTCTCGCCATAGAAAACACCATTGCCGGTTCTCTTCTGCAAAACCACGAACTTCTAAGAAAAAGTCACATGCAGATTGTCGGCGAGTTCAAAATGCGCATATCTCATACACTTGCCGCCCTGCCGGGGCAGAGTATCGACCAGCTTACGGAGGTCAACTCCCACCCTATGGCACTGCGCCAGTGCGAGCAATTTCTTCACCGTCACCCCAATCTGAAAATGATTGAAAAATTTGACACGGCGGGGAGCGCAAAGGAAATAGCCGAACAGAATCTCATGGGACACGCAGCCGTTTGTGGTGAATACGCGGCAAACCTGTATGGCTTGAACATACTCTGTCGTGAAATCGAGACAAACAAGCGCAACTTCACTCGATTTCTCATCATAGCCGACCCGCTTATGGCGTCAGAAATGATGCCTCCGGAAAGCGAAATCGACAAAGCCTCTATCGTGTTTACCCTTCCCCACAGCAAAGGCGCGCTGTCCAAGATATTGACCATATTGTCATTTTACGACATCAACCTGTCCAAGATACAGTCAATGCCCATTGTCGGCAGAGAGTGGGAATACAGGTTTTATGTAGACTTGACATTTGACAGTTTTGCCCGATACCGACAGTCGATAGACGCTGTGCGCCCACTGCTTAACGACTTGAGAATATTAGGAGAATATAAAGCTTGCAAAAATGAAATATAACGAACTCTCTATAACCCCCGCCGACCGCGTGCTGGAGGTCAAGGAATATTACTTTTCAAGACGACTGCGCGAGATTGCGGAGCTTAACGCCAAGGGTGCCGACATCATATCTCTCGGCATTGGTGGACCCGACCGTCCGCCCCATCATGACGTAATCTCGACCCTCGCGGAAGAAGCCTCACAGCCCGGCAACCACAGCTACCAGCCTTATGTAGGCCTTCCCGCTCTTAGAAAAGCCATGGCCGACTGGTATAAAAAATGGTATGACGTCACTCTCGACCCGGATACGGAAATCCAGCCTTTGATAGGTTCAAAGGAAGGTATACTTCATGTGTCGCTTACATTCCTCAATCCGGGCGACGGAGTGCTTGTGCCCAATCCGGGCTACCCCACTTATTCATCAGTAAGCCGGCTCGCCCAGGCGGAGATTTTCAATTACGACCTCACTGAGGAAAATGGCTGGATGCCCGATTTTGAAGCAATTGAAAGACTCCCGCTCGACAGGATAAAACTCATGTGGATAAACTATCCGCACATGCCTACCGGAACCCCCGCAACAATGCAACTCTTTGAGCGCATCATTGAATTTGGCAAAAAACACAATATAGTCATCGCCCACGACAACCCTTACAGCTTTATACTTAACGACAAGCCATTGAGCCTGCTCAAGGTTGACGGAGCAAAGGATATAGCCATCGAGATGAACTCAATGAGCAAGTCCCACAATATGGCAGGATGGCGTGTAGGAATGCTCGCCTCCAATCCCACATTCATAAACTGGATACTTAAAGTAAAATCCAATATTGACTCCGGACAATTCAAGCCGCTAATGCTTGCCGCTGCAAAAGGATTTGCCTTAGGCAAGGAATGGTATGACGAAGTAAACGCCGTGTATGCATCACGCCGCAAGGTGGCGGAAGAAATCATGACCGCGCTCGGATGCCGGTTTGACCCTGCCCAGAGCGGACTGTTCCTGTGGGGCAGAATACCTGAAAGCTACGGCTCAAGCGAAGAGCTTGCCGACAAGGTGCTGTATGATGCATCGGTGTTCATCACCCCCGGATTTATATTCGGCAGCAACGGCGACAGATACATCCGCATATCGCTATGCGCGACAGAAGAAAAAATGAGGCTCGCCCTCGACCGTATAAACAAAATGAATAAAAACAAATAAACATCACAATATATTATGACCGACTTACAACCACTTTTGCAAGGATCGCTCAACGACTTGCATCCAATCATCATAGCCGGACCTTGCAGCGCAGAAACTGAAGAACAAGTGCTTGCCACAGCAAAAGACCTTGCTAAAAACGGCATTAAAATATTCCGTGCCGGAATATGGAAACCACGCACCAAACCAGGCGGATTTGAGGGCGTAGGCGCAGAAGGACTGCAATGGCTCCGTCGCGTCAAAGAAGAGACCGGAATGCTTACCTCGACCGAGGTCGCCACGCGACAGCACGTGGAAGCGGCTCTTGAGGCAGGAGTAGACATATTGTGGATAGGCGCACGCACTTCGGCAAACCCGTTTGCGATGCAGGAAATAGCCGATGCTCTTCATGACGCAAAAGCTGACGTCCCCGTGCTTGTAAAGAATCCTGTGAACCCCGACCTGGAACTATGGATCGGAGCCCTCCAGCGTCTCTACAACGCAGGCATCCACAAACTGGGAGCGATACACCGCGGATTCAGCTCTTATGGAAAACATCTGTACCGCAACCTGCCTCAATGGCACATACCCATCGAGTTGCGCCGCCGCTTTCCAAATCTTCCACTGATTTCCGACCCCAGCCACATAGGTGGGAAACGCGAGCTCGTGGCTCCGCTGTCGCAGCAGGCTCTTGACATGGGCTTTGACGGACTTATCATAGAAAGCCACTGTGAACCCGACTGCGCGTGGAGCGACAAAGCACAGCAGGTGACACCCGATGTGCTCAACTTCATCCTTAACACCCTTGTACTGCGTGACTCTTCAGTAACGACTGAAAGCCTTACGCTTCTGCGTCAACAGATTGACGAACTTGACAACGAACTGCTCGAAGTGCTTAACAAGCGAATGAGAGTATCTCGCGAAATCGGACAATACAAGAAAGAACACCGTATGCCGGTATTGCAGATAGGACGACACGACGAAATAATGCAATCACGCGCAAAGCTTGCTGAAGAGATGGGCATGAGCGGCGAGTTCATGCGCAACGTTCTCGCAGCTATCCACGAAGAGTCGGTAAGACAGCAGATTGAGGTTTTTAACGACCGTACCCACTAAACGATTGTCATAATGAAGATATTGATTATAGGAGCAGGCAAAATGGGGTCGTTTTTCTGCGACCTGCTAAGCCAGAAGCATGATGTGGCAATCTTTGACACAGACCCGGGCAGGTTACTGTTTACCTATATGTGCCGCCGTTTCAGCAATCTGTCGGAGGTCGACGAATTTGAGCCCGACATGGTAATAAACGCCGCCACGGTAAAATATACCCTTGACGCGTTCAATGCCGTGCTGCCTCATCTCACAGAGAGATGCATACTTAGCGACATAGCATCGGTAAAGACTGGTCTTCCTGAGTTTTACGCCAAATGCGGACACCCGTATGTGTCAACTCATCCTATGTTTGGTCCCACATTTGCCTCGCTAAGCAATCTGAGCAACGAAAACGCCATAATCATCTCGGAAGGCGACCATCTCGGCAAGGTGTTTTTCAAAGACCTTTACAGCAGCCTGAAGTTGCACATCGAGGAATATACGTTCAGCCAGCATGACGAGACTATCGCCTACTCCTTGTCGATACCTTTCGCGTCAACTCTCGTTTTTGCAGGCTGCATGAAACATCAGGATGCCCCCGGCACAACTTTCAAGCGCCACAAAGCAATAGCCGACGGCCTTATGAGTGAAGACGACTACCTGCTCAGCGAGATTCTTTTCAACCCCAATACATCGGGACAGCTTGAAAAGATACAAAAGAAGCTTTCCGAACTACAAGACATCGTTGAACGACGCGACACGGAAGCAATGCAGGCATATCTTGACAAGGTGCGTCAAAATTTAGTGTAACAAATTTTATTATCAAAGTGATATATCCCAATTCATTCGAGAATAAAGTAGGTTTTACAGCAATCAGGTCACTTCTCAAAGAGCGATGTCAGTCACCGGCAGGAGTTGACTATTGCGATTCAATGGCTTTCTCTACCGATTATGAGGTAGTGAAAGCCTCTCTTATCTCTACGTCAGAGCTTGTCACGATACTGGAGTCAGGCGAAGATTTTCCGCTATCGGGTATTTCCGACATCTCACAACTTCTTGCAACCATACGGATTCCGGGCACGATGATTCCCGCTCAGGAACTCACTCAGGTAAGAAAAGGGCTTGAGACCATCGGAGGGCTTGTAGCCTTCTTCAATTCAAAGCGCCATGAAGAAGGTTCGGAATATCCGTATCTTGACGAAAAAGCACGACTGCTCGTGGCGTTTCCTGAGATAATCAGGATGATTGACCGGATAATCGACCGGTTTGGAAACATAAAGGACAACGCCTCACCCGGACTTGCAGCAATACGCTCGCAGCTTTCAGCCACGGCGGGCACAATCAATTCTATGATGCGCAGGGTTATATCCCGTGCCGCACAGGCAGGCTACATCGAGCCCGACACAAATCCGGCTATCAGGGACGGAAGGCTTGTAATCCCCGTCCCGCCGATGAACAAGCGCCGCATCAGCGGTATAGTCCATGACGAGTCGGCATCGGGTAAGACCGTATTTATCGAGCCGGCGGAAATCGTCGAGGCAAACAACCGCGTGAGAGAGCTTCAACTTGAAGAGCGCCGCGAAATAGCACGAATCCTGACCCTGCTCGCCGACGACCTGCGTCCCCACATCGATGAAATCTCGGCAAGCCTTTCCATCGTGGGCGAGCTTGACTTCATTCATGCAAAGGCATTATTTGCCCGCGAGATTGACGCCCACATGCCCATCCTTGAATCCAAGCCGGAAATCGAATGGTATCATGCCGTCCACCCCGGCCTGCTCCTCTCCCTCCGCCGACAAGGCAAGGAGATAGTGCCGCTCGACATCACACTGACGCCACATAACAGGATTCTGATAATCTCCGGACCCAATGCCGGCGGAAAGTCAGTGTGTCTGAAGACAGTCGGCATCGTGCAATACATGGCTCAATGCGGAATCCTTCCGCCTGTCTACGAAAACTCCCACATAGGCATATTCAGCGACATATTTGTCAACATAGGCGACGACCAGTCAATCGAAGATGACCTGAGTACCTACAGCTCCCACCTGAAGGACATGAAATATTTCCTCGCCAATGGCAACCGGTCGACACTTGTCCTTATCGATGAATTCGGAGGAGGTACGGAGCCGCAGATCGGCGGAGCCATAGCACAGGCGATATTAAAGCAGTTCAACGGAAAAGAGATGTGGGGTGTAATCACTACCCATTTCCAGAATCTCAAACATTTCGCTGAAGACACCGACGGCCTGATTAACGGCTCGATGCTCTACGACCGTCATCTCATGCGCCCGATGTTCCGTCTCTCAATAGGCAATCCGGGCAGCTCATTTGCCGTAGAGATTGCCCGGAAAATAGGATTGCCCGATTATATTATCTCCGACGCCGAGGAAATAGTTGGCAGCGACTATATAAACATGGACAAATATCTTCTTGATATCGCACGCGACCGCAGATATTGGGAAAACAAGCGACTTGCCATAAGACAAAAGGAGAAAAAACTTGAAGCGCAGCTTACTCGATATGAAGATGAGGCACAGCAGTTGCGCGACAGCAGGAGAGCCATATTGAACGAGGCAAAAGAAGAAGCCAAGAAGATACTTGAAGGAAGCAACGCCTCTATCGAGCGCACAATCCACGAAATAAAGCTTGCCCAGGCTGAAAAAGAAAAAACTATAGAAGCACGACGCAAGCTGACCGAAGAGAAAGAACGCCTCGCCAATGCTGACAGCCGGGAGCATCCGCTTCTGGAAAAAGCGCCGAAGCGTAAAAAGCCAAAGGCGGTCAATGACTCGAAAAAGACTGACAGACCAATAAGAATCGGAGACAATGTAAAGCTTGACGGACAAGGCACCGTGGGCGAAGTGCTCGCAATCGAAGGTAAAAACGCCACAGTAGCTTTCGGCATTTTGAAAACCAACGTGAAGCTTGACCGACTGAAACTCACCATCGCGCGTGCTCAGTCGGGAGCGACAAACACGACTGCAGTAATAGGAGGCGCCACTTCCGACTCTCAACGAGAACATCAGCTAAACTTCAAGCAGGAAATAGATGTGCGCGGCATGAGAGTCGACGAGGCGGTACAGGCTCTGACATATTATATAGATGACGCCATAAGATTCAACGCCAAGACCGTAAGAATCCTTCACGGAACCGGCACCGGAGCATTGCGGCAATACCTTCGGCAATACCTCGACACTGTGCCCGGAGTAAGGTCATATCGCGACGAGCATGTGCAATTCGGCGGTGCCGGAATAACGGTCGTAGACCTTGATTAAGAGTCTGCCGGACAATAGCGTTAAAACACAAAAAGGAGAGCTGTCGCTCTCCTTTTTGCCTGCTTGACTATATCAATCAGAAAAGTTTATCCGGATAAGTGCCATTGTCATGAAGCTCGGCAAATTTAGCCACGACTCCGGGACGGTCGGCAGCATATGTCACTCCAAACCATTTTGAATCGGTGTCCAGCACCTTGACAGTAGCCTCACCCGAATTAATCAGAGTGTCAACCACAAGAGGGATGAAGTATTCTGACTTCGGGGTGTTCAGGTCCTTTTCAAGGAACTTCACAAACTCGCGCTCGCTAAAGTCAAAATAATCGGGAGTAAAGCCCCAAAGATTCATTGACACCGGAGTGTTAGGCTGAAGATGACACTTATCGCCGTTTTCATCATCAAAAACAATGTCATGGTTGTCATCATAGCTTATAGCAGTGCGCTCCACAATCGATGATAGCAGCCCGTCTTTTGTCTCGCAGACACCACGTGCCACTGAACCGTTTTCAGTCATCGTATTGCCCACACGGAATCCTACCATGCAGTAATCGCCTTTCCTGTCACGCTCACGCATAAGCTCCTTTGCCATCACGGCAAAAGCGTCACGACCATAGAAGTCATCGGCATTGATGACAGCAAACGGCTCGTTGATAACACTCTTACCCATGAGCACGGCATGGTTGGTGCCCCAAGGTTTTGTGCGGTCGGCAGGGCATGTAAATCCATCAGGCAGGGCGTCGGTCGACTGGAAAACGACCTCCACGGGTATATGTCCTTCATATTTTGAAAGAATCTTATTGCGGAAATCTTCTTCAAAATCCTTGCGGATTACAAATACGACTTTACCAAAACCCGCCTGCATGGCGTCGTAGATAGAGTAGTCCATGATTGTCTCTCCGTTGGGTCCAAGCGGGTCAAGCTGTTTGAGCCCTCCGTAGCGGCTTCCCATACCTGCCGCAAGTACAAATAGTGTAGGTTTCATCCTAAATTACTTCGTTGAAAATTTATATATGATTGTCTGGTCATAAAGTTCTCCGGGACCAAGCAGCTGGCAGGGGAAATTGCGGTGGTTTGGTGCATCAGGGAAACCCTGACATTCAATAGCCACACCGTCATAATCGTTATAAGGGCGTCCGCTTTTACCGACAGGGCTGCCTCCGAGCCAATTGCCGGTATACACTTGCGCTCCGGGCTGTGTAGTCAGGACATCCAGTACCCTGCCGCTCTTATCCGACCACAGGCGTGCCGCCTTGATTATCGTATGCTTGTGCCAGCCGTCAAGCACCCAGCAATGGTCATAGCCTTTTCCTATCTTCAGTGCATCGAAATCAGCATGAATCTCCTTGCCTATTTTCTTGGGAGCGGTGAAATCCATCGGTGTATCCTTTACTTCGGCTATCTCGCCTAAAGGAATCTGGGTGTCATCGGTCGGCAGCCATCGTGAAGCAAACAATTGTAACTCGTGGTCAAGCACAGTGCCGCTGTCCTCTCCATCAAGGTTAAAATAGGCATGATTGGTAAGATTCACGACGGTCTTTTTATCTGACTCGGCAAGAAGCTCTATTTTAAGCTCATTATCATCATTCCATGTATAGATGACCGTCGCCTTTACCTCCCCTGGATAGCCTTCCTCGCCATCGGCCGACGTGTATGTAAACTTGACGTGGCTCCCTTTTGCTTCCGATTCCCATATACGGTTCATGAAGCCCTCGGGACCGCCGTGCAACGCGTTGGGTCCGTTGTTAATCGCGAGACAATACTCCTTGTTGCCTATCTTAAACCGCCCTTTTGCTATACGGTTGGCATATCGTCCGGGAGTCTTGCCGGCACATGGACCGTCGCCGAAATAGTCGGCAGGATTCGCATATCCGAGAGAAACATCGGCAAGCTTTCCATCCCTGTCGGGGACTATCACACTAACGATTCCCGCACCGAGGCTCGAAACCGTCACCGACGCTCCTGTCTTATTTGTTAATGTATAGAGTGTAATATCGCCCTTAGGCGATTTTACACTCTTCTTCTCAATATCCATAATTATATCTTAAATTTTTCTTGCTCCATCAGAAATCACGACATCATATATCTGAGGCTCATGACCATATTTTTCAGCAAATTTTTTCTTTGCCGTCGCTATGAAGTTGTCATACAATTCATCTTTAACAAGATTGATTGTGCAACCGCCGAATCCTCCGCCCATGATACGCGAGCCGGTGACCCCACATTCTTTTGCGATGTCATTGAGATAGTCAAGTTCTATGCAGCTCACTTCATAAAGCTTCGACATTCCTTCATGAGTCTTGTACATGCGGTCGCCTACAGTCTCGTAGTCACCCTTCTCCAAGGCGTCACATACATCAAGCACACGCTGTTTTTCCTCAATCACATATTTGGCGCGATTGTAATCTTCCTCAGAGATGCTGTCTTTTACTTTTTCAAGGTCGGCAAGCTCTGCGTCGCGTAGTGTCTCCACGCCAAGCACATTTGCTACATGCTCACATGACGCACGGCGCTTGTTATACGGAGAGTCAACAAGCTCATGCTTTACTTTCGAGTCGACAAGCACCAGTCTGTAACCATCAAGCTTGAACAAGAAATATTCATATTCAAGCGAACGGCAATCAAGACGAATAAGATTGTCCTTCTTTCCAAATACTGATGCAAACTGGTCCATAATGCCACAATTCACACCACAATAATTATGCTCTGTCGACTGACCTATTTTAGCAAGTTCAAACTTGTCAATCTTATTGTCATTAAAAAGATCGTTAAGCGCAAACGCAAAACAACTTTCAAGCGCAGCCGATGAAGACAATCCGGCGCCGAGAGGGACATTTCCGGCAAATACGGTATCAAAGCCCTCTACTTTCCCGCCTCGCTTGATAATCTCACGGCAAACACCGAATATATATCTTGCCCACTGCTGACGGGGAGCATCCTCCTCATTCAGTCCAAATTCAGCATATTCATCAATATCAACCGAATAAGCTCTCACCTTGTCAGTCCCGTTAGGCTTAATCTCTGCCATAATCGCCTTGTCGATAGCGCCGGGGAATACAAAGCCGCCATTGTAATCGGTGTGTTCGCCTATCAGGTTGATACGACCCGACGAGGCATATACCGTACCCGCAGTCCCGAAGCGTTCGCTGAAGCACTGCTTGATTGTCTCTTTCATGTTCATAATAGTTATTATTGTTTCAGGTTAATAATCGATGTTTACATATCGCAAATTTAAACAAATATTTCCAATACTCTATGACTGCCGCTACTTAATTACCACGATTTGGCATAAAAAAGATAAGGACACACCGAATAGTGCGTCCTTATCTTTTACATAAACTCTGATTTAGTTGCTCTTGCTCTCAACCTCGGGAGCGATGAGCTTATAGCCCTTACCGTGGATGTTGATGATTTCAATCGAAGGATCATCTTTAAGATGCTTACGCAACTTGGTGATGTAGACATCCATTGATCGTGCGTTGAAATAGTTGTCGTCGATCCATATGGTCTTTAACGCAAAGTTACGTTCAAGAATTTCGTTGACATGGGCACAAAGCAGGCTCAACAGTTCCGACTCCTTGGTGGTAAGCTTAGTCACTTTGTCGTCAATCATAAGCACCTGCTTCTGGGTGTCAAAGGTAAATCTGCCGATTTTATACATCGTGATTTCCTTGCCCTTCTTACCCTTTACTCGACGCAGGATAGCTTCAATTCTAAACACAAGCTCCTCCATAGAGAAAGGCTTGGTGATATAATCATCCGCTCCGATTTTGAAGCCTTCAAGTATATCTTCTTTCAAGGATTTAGCCGTAAGGAAAATAATGGGCACTTCAGAGTTGACAGTGCGGATTTCCTGAGCCAACGCAAAGCCATCCTTTTTCGGCATCATCACGTCAAGCACACAAAGATCGTACTTCCCTTTAAGGAACGCCTTGTAACCTGCCTCTCCGTCGGGAAACAAATCGGCGTTGAAGCCTTTTGCCTGGAGATATTCTCGCAGCAACATGCCAAGATTCTCATCATCTTCGCATAGTAATATACGCAAACGCTCTTCCATAATAATTTAGTTTTTTGTGAGTGGTAATATAATTATAAATGTTGTTCCTGTTCCAAATTCGCTCTCCACGCGTATGTCGCCTTTCAGCTCCGTCACCATCTTGTGGACATAGGCAAGACCGAGACCGAAGCCTTTTACATCATGACGGTTGCCCGTGGAGACACGATAAAACTTTTCAAAAATCTTTTTAAGGTCATCCCGGCGTATACCGATTCCGTTGTCCGAGATACGGATTTCAAGACGGTTGCCCGATATATCGGCTGTAGTCACCTTTAATTGCAACGGGGCGTCCTCCTTGCGATATTTGACAGCATTGTCAAGCAAGTTAAATATCACATTGGTAAAGTGCATTTCATCCACCTCCACGATTGAATCATCAGCCGCAAGGTCGCTCACAATCTTTCCGCCATAGCTCTCGACTTTGAGCTTGAAGGTCGACACAATATTTGCGATAGCCTTGTTGGCATCAATTTCCTGTAGCCTCAAAGTTGCCTTCTGCCTGTCAAACATAGACATCTGGAGCACTTTCTCGACCTGAAAACGCAAACGCTTGGTCTCGTCATTGATTACTGTCGCGATATGCTGCATCATCGCCGGCGACTTCCTTACCGAATCGTCATTAAGCATCTGGGCCGCGAGTGATATTGATGAAATAGGCGTCTTGAACTCATGGGTCATGTTGTTGATAAAGTCATTTTTCATCTCCGTAAGCCGCTTCTGCTTGAAAGCTATGATGATTGTGTAAAGGAATACAATCAGAAGGATTATCGTGAAAATGAATGACGGTATCATCAGCTTTACCGATGAAAGGATATAATCGTTTTTAGTGGGGAAATACACTTTAAGATAGTTGGTACGGCTCGCCGGGTCATTGGGGAACAATGTCTGGACAAACATATTGTTATGTTCGATATCGGCACTGTTGTAACCGGCTGACTTATATATCACCCTGCCCCCGCGGTTGACCACCGCAAACTCAAACGGCAGGTTCAAGCCATTGTTTTCAAGCTCGGAATGAAGATAGCCGTCGACCACCGCAGAGTCGGCACGCTCCTGTATGGGGCGATTGCTCGACTGGCTCAATATGTTAAGTATGACTTCATTAAGCAAGCCCCGCTGGTAAAGATACTGACCTCTTATGCTCTCCTGCATATTGCTGTAATCATTTTTCTTAGGAGTGGCATCGGCCTGGGGAAGCGACTTGAGATTGCCCTGTATCGTAAGATTTGCCTCAAGCCCTTCGGGGGTGGTAAACGAATAGTTCAGACTGCCTATGCCGTTTCGCTTCTTGGTGTCGACCTGAGAGAATATCGAACTTTCTATTGCAGCGGCATCTTCTTCAAGAAAATGACGGGTCTCGTCTTGCTCCAGAGTGGTGGACACGCTGTAAAGACTTCGCCTCACGCCCTCGACAAACTGGTCGTCGCGCATCCTTATCATGTCATTCATATACATGACCTGAATGTACAGTAACCCACAGAATGTAAGGGCCATTATTATCGTCAGAAACCAAATAGTCGCTTTCTTCATTTCAATTATTATACACGCTTAATATGTAAGCTTCTTTATAATTATATAATGTTAACAAAAGCAAGCGTTAAATGTTTTATCGCCGTTTAAAAAAGAGCGCATTAAATTAACACTTAAATGCAAAATTAACATAATTGTGTGAAAATCCAAAATTACTACACATTAATTTATATAAATATCACCATTAAACCACACTCGGTGACTCTCCGGCACGTAATCATGAATCTACTCTCCATCCTCTTTCTTACATGACAGTAAACATCCCACTCTTTTTTTGTGTTATTTTATCAATTCATATTTTTTATGTATTTTTGAGCCAAAATTTATTTGTTTAAGTAGATAGATGAAGAATATCCTGTTGCGCAGTTTCTCAGGCGCAATCTATGTCGCACTTATTGTTGCCGGTGTGCTTGTAAGCAAGTGGACCGTGCTATCTTTGTGCCTGCTCCTTGTAATACTCGCTCAAATAGAGTATTTTACTCTTTGCAATCATAATGTCAAGAATCGTAATAACGGCATCTGTGTCATCGACACGTTAGGCGCCATGACTTTAGTCGGAGGCGTGTGGGGCTACGTCAACTATCAGTTGCTCGCCGGTCCGGTCGTCTATCTTTTATACCTTCTTGCGCGCCTCGTGATGCAACTTTACATCAGCAAATCCACCGGTCTTGTAAATCTTGCCTATTCATTCATGGGGCAGCTTTACATAGCGCTCCCCATATCTCTCCTTTCATTAATGAATCAGCATATAGCCCTCGCCATGTTCATTTTCATATGGCTTAACGATACGGGAGCGTTCCTTGTCGGCTGTTCAATCGGGCGACATCCGCTATTCCCCCGCATTTCGCCAAAGAAATCATGGGAAGGATTCTGGGGAGGCATTGTGTTCTGCATCGCGGCAGCACTCCTGTTCGGCACATTCTGGCCGGGGTATTTCATGGATATGCCTATCGGCAAGCTTGTAGGGATGGCATTGACCGTGTCAATTTTCGCGACATGGGGCGACCTGGTCGAATCAATGATCAAGCGCACCCTTAACGTCAAGGATTCAGGCAATATCATGCCCGGACACGGTGGCATACTTGACCGTATCGACTCACTGCTGTGTGTGCTTCCGGCAACACTGTGTTATCTGTTTTTCACCGTATATTTATAAATCTCACATAATAAATTAATCATCATTATGAGCGACCAGCGCTATGACATGAGGGGTGTTTCTGCATCAAAAGAAGATGTACACAACGCCATAAAGAATATCGACAAGGGACTATATCCCAAGGCATTCTGCAAGATAATACCCGACTATCTCGGAGGCGACCCCGAATATTGCAACATCATGCACGCTGACGGTGCAGGTACAAAATCGTCACTTGCCTACATCTATTGGAAGGAAACGGGCGACATCAGTGTGTGGAAAGGGATAGCGCAGGATGCGCTTATAATGAATATCGATGACCTTCTTTGCGTAGGAGCGACCGACAATATCCTCGTAAGCTCCACTATAGGCAGGAACAAAATGCTTATACCGGGCGAGGTAATCGCAGCAGTCATAAACGGGACCGAAGAGCTGCTTGCCGAACTGCGTGAAATGGGAGTCACCATTTACAGTACAGGCGGTGAGACAGCAGATGTCGGCGACCTTGTGCGCTCCATAATAGTGGACAGCACCGTGACATGCCGAATGAAACGCAGCGATGTCATCGACAATGCCAATATAAAAGGCGGAGATGTCATCGTAGGGCTTGCAAGCTATGGAAAAGCCGATTATGAGAAAGAATACAACGGCGGAATGGGTTCTAACGGACTGACTTCGGCGCGTCACGATGTATTCTGTCATGAACTTGCAGCTAAATATCCTGAAAGTTTTGACGCAGCAGTTCCCGAATTGCTTGTATATTCCGGCACTATGCGCCTTCAGGACAAAGTCGAAGGCACCCCTCTTGACGCAGGCAAACTGGTGCTTTCCCCCACCCGCACCTATGCGCCGGTAATCAAGCGTCTGCTTGACGAAATGCGGTCAAAGATTCATGGAATGGTACACTGTTCAGGCGGAGCACAGACAAAAATCATGCACTTTGTAACCGACAAGCATGTCATAAAAGACAACCTTTTCCCCGTGCCGCCGCTGTTTGACATGATACAGCGTGAATCAGCCACTGACTGGAAAGAAATGTACAAAGTGTTCAACATGGGACACCGCATGGAGATTTATCTCTCCCCCGACGACGCCGCGCGCGTAATTGAAATCTCGGAATCTATGGGCATCCCGGCTCAAATTGTGGGAAGAGTTGAAGACGCTCCGGCAAACAAGCTTACCATCATTTCCGACAAAGGGACTTTTGAATACTAACGTCTATGAGAGGGCTGTGTCTTATCCTTCCATCGCTGATACTCGCGGCGGCATCCATGACAGGATGCCGTCACGCAGGCGCCGGTGCCGGAGACGACAACGACTCTATCGGTAAACTGCCCGACACCCTGCGCGTCGGCACACTTTACAGCCCTACATCCTATTTTATATATCGCGAAGAAAAAATGGGCTATGACTATGACCTTATTTCCGGATTTGGAAAAGACAAAGACATAGTCATAGACCTTAAAGTAGCGCCGAGTCTCGCCGCCCTTATCGAGATGGTCGACTCAGGCGACGTAGACGTGGCGGCTTACGAGATTCCGATTACCGCGGAATATCGCGGGCGCGTAATACCCTGTGGACCGGAAAACATCACCCACCAGGTATTGGTCCAGCCCAAAAGCCGTGGTGAAGACCACATCACTGACGTGACTCAGCTCGTAGGCAGAGAAATCTATGTTGAGAAAGATTCAAAATATCAACATCGCCTCAACAACCTGAACGAAGAGCTCGGCGGCGGAATCATAATCCATACCGTAGCCGAAGACACCCTCATCACCGAAGACCTCATAGAAATGGTCTCCAACGGAAAAATTCCTCTTACGGTAGTAGACAGCGACATCGCCCAATTGAATAAGACATATTACAATTCTCTTGACATCGGCATGGAAATCAGTTTTCCGCAACGCTCGTCATGGGGAGTGGCGACCGACAAGCAATGGCTTGCCGACAGCATTGACAATTGGCTTGCCGACAGTGAACCGAAAAACACCCAGGCAAGATTGCTGAAACGCTATTTTGAGCTTAGCAAAGAGAATCCGGTCAACAATATCGACCTGTCAAGAGGCAAGATTTCGCCTTACGACCATCTGTTCCGAAAATATGCGCCACAGATTGACTGGGACTGGCGAATACTTGCATCGCAAGGATATACGGAAAGCCATTTTGACTCCAATGTAGTGTCATGGGCAGGAGCGAGGGGAATCATGCAAATAATGCCGCGCACCGCCACAGCCTATGGTCTTCCGTCATCAAAGATTACCGACCCGGAAGCTAATATCCGCACTGCGGTGGCAATATTGAAAGATCTTGACAAATCGCTCAAAAAGCATGTCGCCGATCCGGAAGAGCGACGAAAATTCATTCTGGCGGCATATAACTCGGGCATAGCCCATATTTATGACGCAATCGCTCTTGCTAAAAAATATGGCAAAAACCCGCAAGTGTGGAGTGGGAATGTCGAGGAAGCCCTCATGATGAAAGCCAACCCGGAGTATTACAACGACCCGGTGTGTAAATACGGCTATTTCCGAGGGAAACAGACCACACAATATGTCATAAAAGTGCTTGACTTTTATGAGCGTTGCCAAAGACAGGTGGCACTCTAAAACAATAATCTCATTAACTCAAACAAAAAAACATTCTATTATGAAAAAGAAGTATCTCAGCGTCGCAGTAGTGCTTGCCCTCGCGGCATCCATGCTATCCACTTCATGCATCGGAAGCTTTGCATTGACCAACAAGTTACTGACATGGAACAAGACTATCAGCAACAAATTTGTCAACGAGCTGGTGTTCTTTGCATTCTGGATTATTCCCGTATATGAAGTTTCAGCTTTCGCTGATGTAGTTGTGTTCAACTCCATCGAGTTCTGGAGCGGAAACAACCCTGTCGCTTATGGCAAAAAGGTGATAGACGGACAGGATGGCAAATACATAGTAGAGTGTGACAAGACCGGCTACACCATAACCAGCGAGAACGATGGCAGCATCGTCCGCCTTGACTTTAATGACTCTGACCGCAGCTGGAGTGTCAGCGCAAACGGAAGCGAAAGCTACAAGCTTATGACATTCATCGATGACACCCATGTAGAGATGATCGCACCCGATGGCACAATGCAGCCTGTAGAACTCTCTCATGACGGAGTGCTCGCTTATCAGAATATCGCCGCAGGAACTACATTTGCCCGTCGATGAAAATACGCTTTCTACTACTCCCTGCATTGATTGCGTCAATGCCGTCAATCAGTGCAGGCGAGTTGCCTGAACTTGCCAAGCCGCTCAACATCCCTTTGCTGTTGAGCGGTAATTTTGGTGAGCTGCGCAACAATCATTTCCATTCCGGTCTCGATTTCAAGACACAGGGCAGGACAGGATTACCCATATATTGTGCCGCCGACGGATATGTGTCACGCGTGGTTGTATCGCCGTGGGGATTTGGCAGGGCAATATATGTCACTCATCCTTCTCTCGGCATAACCACCGTATACGGACATCTCCAGGAGTTTGCCGACAAGATCGACTGCAAAGTGCGCGACATCCAGTATGACCGCGAGCAGTTTTCGGTTGACCTCACTTTTGAACCCGGCGAAATACCTGTAGGCAAAGGCGAAAAAATCGCTTTAAGCGGAAACTCCGGGTCATCAGGCGGCCCGCACCTCCACATGGACATCCGCGACACAGCGACAGAAGACCCGCTTGACCCTATGCCCTACTTCAAGAGTTACATTAAAGACGATGTGGCTCCCGAGATACGCTCAATCTCGCTGTATCCGGTAAAAGGAGAAGGTGAGGTCGACGGCAAACCGAGCCCGGAGACTCATGTCCCCGCATCGTTCAACCAACCCTTCACGGCATGGGGAAAAGTCATACCCGGCATCAAGGCTTATGACAAGATGACCGGAACGACCAATATATACGGCGTAAAGCATCTTTCGCTAAAGGTTGACGGCAAGGAGATTTACCGCAGGAAGACCGACCGCTTCAGCTTCGCTACAACCAGAGCGGTCAACACCCTTGTAGACTATGCCGGAGTCGTCAACAACGGGTCGTGGACAATGTGGTCCTACGAACCGGCGGCATCACCTCTCGACTATATGGTCACCACTGAAGAAAATGGCATTATCGACATCAACGAAGAGCGCGATTACAACTGCGAGTGGACTCTGACCGACGAACACGGCAACACGAAGCGAGTGCCGTTTACGATAAAAGGCGTGAAACGCCCGATAACAGAGATTACCGCCGAAGGCGACCGTTTTAATTTTGACGGCAAAAACACATGGTCAAACGATGGCATAAGACTCGAGTTTCCCGCCGGCACTTTTTATGATGACCTGAACTTCTCGGTCAGCACCTCTCCGTCACAGACCTATCTCACCCCGATATACAAAATAGCCGACCGCACAATCCCTGTAGCCGGAGAGTATGTAATAGAGATAGACCTGCCCCACGATACAATAGCCGACAAGCAGAAATATGTCCTTGTGCGCATCAATGGCAAAAGAGTAAGCCGTGTTGACTCCAAATACAGTAACGGCACAATAACAGGCACTCCGAGCGCGCTCGGATCATTTGCTGTCACTACCGATAATGTGGATCCGGTAATAAAGCCTGAAATCCCCGCCTCATGGGGCAAAAAAGGCAAAATAAGCTTTAAAATCAGCGACAATCTCAGCGGAGTGAAAAGCTGGCGAGGCGAAATCGACGGTAAATTTGCCCTGTTTGAGCTTGACGGAAAAACCGGGCGGTTAAGTTTTGTCATGGATCCACGACGTTTTGACAAAGGAAAGCATCACTCGGTGAGCCTGAAGGTGACCGACGCCGCAGGTAACACCGCCGACTATTCCGGTGGATTTACTTGGTGACAATGCAAACTGTCGATATTTTCTGACACTATCCGATTATTTTAACCACTTGCTTGCTTTTATAGCTACAAAACACTATCTTTGCCATATAACTAACAACACAAAATCAAAAATAATACCAACATGGAGAATGAAGATTTGATGAAAGAGGTAATCGCGAAAGCCAATACCTGGCTGGGCGACGGTTACGACGAAGAGACCAAAGTTGAAGTGCGTCGCATGCTTGACGCCGACGACAAGACAGAGCTTATCGACTCTTTCTACCGTGATCTGGAATTTGGAACAGGCGGTCTTCGCGGTATCATGGGTGCCGGAAGCAACCGTATGAACAAATATACAGTAGGAGCAGCCACTCAGGGACTTGCCAACTATCTGAAGGTCGCATTCAAGGACCTGCCTGAAATTTCGGTTGTCGTAGGTCATGACGTACGTAACAACAGCCGCCTTTTTGCTGAAATCGTAGCCGATGTATTCTCGGCAAACGGAATCAAGGTGTATCTGTTTGACAGCTTCCGCCCCACTCCCGAGCTATCTTACGCAATCCGTGAACTCGGTTGCCAGAGCGGTGTAAACATCACTGCATCCCACAACCCCAAGGAATATAACGGCTACAAGGCATATTGGTCTGACGGCGCTCAGATTATCGCTCCTCATGACACCAATATCATCGAGTATGTGGAGAAAATCGCAGGCGTAGGAGAAGTCAAGTTCCAGGGCGACAAGTCAAAAATCACTATCATCGGTGATGAAATCGACAAAAAATTCCTTGCCGCAATCAAGGGATTGCAATTAAGCCCCGAAGCCGTGGCAAAGTATCATGACCTGAAGATTGTCTACACCCCTATCCACGGCACCGGCGTGACACTTATCCCCGAGTCACTTCGCAATTATGGCTTCACCAACATAATCAATGTGCCCGAACAGGACGTTACAAGCGGAGACTTCCCCACTGTAGAGTCACCCAACCCCGAGAACCCCTCGGCAATGGCGATGGCAATCGCAAAGGCAAAGGAAGTAGGCGCCGACCTTATCCTTGCATCTGACCCCGATGCTGACCGTATCGGCTGTGTTTTACGCGATGACAATGGCGAATACGTGCTTATCAACGGTAATCAGATTGTAATGATACTCCTCAACTACATCATGACCCGTAACAAGGAGCTCGGAAAGATTACCGGCAAGGAGTATATCGTAAAGACAATCGTCACCACCGAGACAATCAAGTCTATTGCTGACCAGAACGGCTTCAAGATGTATGACTGCTACACCGGCTTCAAGTGGATTGCAGCGGTAATCCGTGAAAACGAAGGAGTGGGCCGCTATCTCGGAGGCGGAGAGGAAAGCTACGGATTCCTTGCTGAAGACTTCTGCCGTGACAAAGACGCCGTATCGGCTATCTCACTCATGGCTGAGGCACTTGCTTGGGCTAAGACCAAAAACATGAACTTCCTCCAGATGCTTCAGGACATCTATATCAAATATGGTTACTCTCATGAAGCCGGCATCTCGCTTGTACGTAAAGGCAAGTCAGGAGCGGAAGAGATTATAGCAATCATGAAGGAGTTCCGCGCCAACCCGCCCAAGCAGCTTGCAGGAAGCGACGTTGTGCTTGTAAAGGATTATGCTGACCTGAACATGAAAGACATGAAGTCAGGCGAGATAACCAAGATGGACATGCCCACTACCAGCAATGTGCTCCAGTATTTCACTGCCGACGGCACAAAGGTGTCGGTACGTCCTTCAGGAACCGAGCCTAAAATCAAGTTCTATGTTGAGGTAAGAGGTGTCATGAAAGAAGCCGCTGACTATGAAAAGGCCAATATTGACGCCAACAACAAGATTGAACAGATAAAGAAAGACCTTGGCATTGATTGATAGCCGGTCACAAAATGTATAATAAATGCTGGCGACTTCCATAGGCGGTCGCCAGCATTTTAATGAAAAGCCCAAGATGGAAGTAATCTACGAAGACAATCATTTAATCATAGTAAATAAGGCTCCGGGAGAAATTGTGCAAGGCGACAAGACAGGCGACCGCCCACTGGTTGAAGAGCTTAAACTTTGGATTAAGGAGAAATATGCAAAGCCCGGAAATGTATTCTGCGGTGTCGTCCACAGGCTTGACCGCCCTGTCGGAGGGCTTGTTGTATTCGCCAAGACCTCCAAGGCATTGACCCGCATGAACGAAATGTTTCGCAAGGGAGAGGTGAAAAAGACTTATTGGGCAATCACGCGTAACTGCCCGCCAAAAGAATCTGACACATTGACACACTACATCACGACGACTGAACGCAACAATAAATCCTACGCATCGGTCAATGAGAAAAAAGGGTCACAAAAAGCGATATTGCAATACCGCCACATCGCTTCATCCGACCGTTATCACCTTCTTGAAATAAATCTTCTTACAGGTCGCAAACACCAGATCAGGGTCCAGATGTCGGCTATAGGCTGCCCCATAAAAGGAGACCTTAAATATGGCGACAAGCGCAGCAACCCTGACGGGTGCATCTCCCTGCTTTCTCATCGCATAGAGTTTATTCACCCTGTCAGCGGAGAACGCATAGACATAACCGCCCCTGTGCCCGACGACAATCTGTGGCAGGCACTTACCGCCGGCATCAAGACCAGTTGAGAGTCTCTTAAATATTGAAAAATCTCACAAAGGCGTCAATCGTGTGAAGGTGATCCTGAGCCGAGGCAGTCTCGCGCACAGAATGCATAGCCCATAATGCCGCTCCCATGTCAACGCCGCGCAAGTCAATCTGAGATGTCAGTATATTGCCGAGCGTAGACCCGCCCGCCACGTCGGAGTGATTGACAAAATATTGGCAAGGCACATCCGCCTCATCACATATATTTTTGAACACCGCGGCGGAATCGGCGTCAGTCATATACTTGCAGTTGGCGTTTATCTTTATCACCGGACCGCCGCCGAGTACCGGATGATTTGTCGGGTCCTGCTTCTCCGGATAATTTGGATGCAGACCATGAGCATTGTCGGCTGATATCATAAATGATTTTGCCACTCCGCGAAGGAAATCCTCCTCCGAGCCTCCGAGAGCCATGATTATGCGTCGGCACAGATTCTTCAGCACAGGCGACGCCGCCCCCTGCTTAGTGCCAGAGCCCGTCTCTTCATTATCAAATATAGCCATGATGCGGGTCTGGCTGCAATCTCCGTCAGCGCTAAGCAACGCCGAAACTGCGGCATGCACCATAGAAAGGTCATCAAGTCTTCCCGAGGTGACAAACTCGCTTCCCGTTCCGAGTAAACATGCCTGGGTCGTGTCATAAAGCGACAGGTCAAAATCAATGATGTCGGCGGGATTGACATCAAGACGCTCGGCGACAAGCCGCAAGAGGAAACCCTCCTTTTCCGCACGGTCGTTTATCATCCCTATCACAGGAAGCATGTCTTTTTGCTTGGAAAGCGGGTTGCCGTCATTAACACTGCGGTTAAAGTGAATGGCAAGGTGAGGTATGGTAAGAAGAGGCTCTTCAAATTTGACAAGCCTCGTTTCCGGAGAAAACGGGTCACCGCTGCGCAACACCACCCTTCCTGCAATCGACAACGGACGGTCAAACCATGTGTATAGAATCGGTCCGCCATATACCTCGGTATTTAGCTTCAATATACCGCCGTCAGATACCATTTCCGGATTAGGCTTAATTCTGAATCCTGGAGAGTCACTGTGAGCCGATATTATACGGAAGCCGTCACTCGGCGCCCCGTCTCCAACGATAAAGGCAAATATTGCCGAGTCATTTTTTGTCACATAATACTTGCCTCCCCACTCAAGACACCATTTGTCCTGAAAGTTAAGCATCGTAAACCCGGCGTCGTCAAGCATAGCCTTCAGCGTATCTACCGCATAAAAGTTGCACACGCTTGAATCCAAAAACTCCATCAGCCCTTCGACTGTAGCTCCATATTTTGCCATATCTGTTATCTTTAAGAAGTATAACGCAAATATACAAAATCCGACATCACGCCGCCAAGTTTTTTTACACAAAAAACATACATAGACAATATGAGACAACCCGTTGCGTTACTCATATATAAACTCAGCTCTTTTTATCAAGACATGAACAGAATATATATACTGCTTGCTGCCATACTAACGATGGCTGCGACATCATCCTGCAATCATAGCAACAACGAAGATCCCTATGCCGAAGTAGCAATAACAAAGACATATGAGTCTGATATTCTCGACATTGACTGGGATAGCGCAGAGCAGTCATTGAAAGAACAGGTCAAGTCGGCAGTAAATCATACTTATATTATCAACTCTGCTGAAGAGATTCCTGACTTCCCTTTCTTTCCCATACCAAAGCAATTTCTCGAAATCGATTACTCCAGATACACCTTGATTGTCGACTATGATGCTGTAACATTACCGATATTAAGTGTGAGTCACTGGTTTTATCTTGACTACAACCGTGACATGTATGTATTGTCAACGACCTATACAGTCAGGACGGCGTCAGGAGATTCCGAATCTCATCTGTTTCTGACTCGCAATGCCATTCTTGTAGACAAACTTCCGGCGCAATCAACAGTCACCACTAATTACGGACTTAATACCCCCGACATCTGGGACTAACTGCCTGCATCATCTTGCCGGGATAGAGGAATCACTAATATAGCCTGCGTCAGCGTCTGTTATGATAAGCACGCGGTCATTTCCTGCGCCTTCAGGCACACCGGCATAGTGGAATCCGGCAACTCCTCCGGTATAGTCTCCGGCATAAAGAATTGTACCGTCAGTCACGTCATACCACCAGGCCCGCTTTTTATCACCTTTGATTTTGTCAAGATTCACCATAAACCGACGATTGGTATATGTATACAGAATCATCCAGTCACGACCGCGCGCAGCTACAACCCTTTCATATCGTTCGCCGTTCTCTCCTGCAACAATCTCCTGATCGGGAATAAGTTCATCATATGGAAGCATCTCCATCAGTCGGCGCAGATACTTCATCTGATTATATCCCGGATCCTTCATGCCCTCACGCCATGTCTTGACTGCACCATAGGCTCCGACCGGCTCATCCTTTTTCATCTGCATTACGGAAGAATGTCCATAGGTGTGACCTGCCGCGCCTGAAATCACCGACCAGTAAGCATAACGCCTCACATCAGGAGCTTTCCACCAAGGCTCGGATGGGTCATGCAACCCCTGAGGGATTTCTTCATAACTCGGCTCGGCATCAATCACCGGCTTCAGCGGCGACATCGCCAGGGCTGCCTCGACATATCTCCAATTGTCCTCAGCCTGAGAAGCCTGCGCCCTGTCATCGCCATCACCACGAGTCTGGTCATATCTGCGATGTCCACTCTGAAACATATTGAAATCAAGCCACGCGGCATCATGAAACCATTCAATGGATGATGTGCGTCCAAATGGATGAAAACTCATGAGATGACGCCCGTCTACCTCCTTTATAGACTGCGCGAGCGCCTCCCAAACCTCAGTTTTGACATCACCACGTATGTCACCACCGATTATCCAGATTATATTTGGCTTATCCTTATACCTCCCGGCAAGAAACCTGCCGTAGCTACACGCCTCTGCCTCATTCATTTTGCCACTCTTGACCAGTCCGCCCCATATACACACCATACCTATATATATTCCACGTTCAGCAGCACGGTCAACGATAAAATCCATGTGCCGCCAATATCCGTTATCACCGTCACGATCCACGTCAGAGAAGTCATAGCCCGACGGATGGGAACTGCATCCATACACGTTTGTGGCAGGGACTCCGTTTACTGTCTGCACCTGCACGACATTAAATCCCGCTTCTGCCACACCGTCAAGATATTCAACCGCTTCGTCCCTGTCAAGTCGCTCCGGAAGAAGCCAGCCGGTATCTCCCATCCAGAAAAAACGTGTACCGTCGTCATGACAGAAATATCTCCCTCCGGCAGCGACACGCAGGTCACCATGCTCCCAAGGTACACCGGCAAACAATTCTGACCGGCAAAACAAAACTGCAATAATTAAGTGTAAGATAACGATTGTACGTGACATCGGCTATGATTGATTTAAGTTTACGGCAAATATACGCATAAGTTTCCGGAATCCAAACCGGCATATCAATCCCGCCACTATCAGTTAATGAATGTTAATCACTTGGAGCGTGTCGGTTAATGATGGTAAATTTGCATAAAAATTACCTTAAACCATGAACAAGTTGCATTTCCTGCTGATTTCACTCCTCTTGCCATGTTGTCTTAACGCACAAGACGACGTCCTTGACGCGGCAATCCGCACTAATGACTATTTTATGGCGAAATATGCCGACCCGACAGAGCCGACAAATGTAAAGCGTATACGCCCGAGCAATCTGTGGACCCGCGCCGTATATTACGAAGGGTTGATGGCTCTTAATGAAGTGGCACCCGAAGCAAGATATATCGACTATACCGACCGCTGGGCAAATTTCCACCAATGGACTCCGCGCTACGGCATCACGACCACCCACGCCGACGACCAGTGTTGCGCGCAGACATATCTTGACCGCTATATCATGACAGGCGACACAGCATGCATCAACCGCGTAAAGCAAAATCTTGACCACCAGATGGCATCAGGCAAGGTCGACTACTGGACATGGATCGACGCGATACAGATGGCAATGCCGGTGTATAGCAAATATTACAGGATATCAGGCGACCGCAGCTACATGGACTACGCCATCAACGCCTACAAATGGAGCCGTGACACCTGCGGCGGCGGACTTTTCAACACAGCCGAAGGGTTATGGTGGCGTGACAAGGATTATGTGCCACCCTATAAAGAAAGCGACGGGAAAAACTGCTACTGGAGCCGAGGCAACGGATGGGTATATGCCGCCCTGGTAAGGGTGATGGAAGACCTGAAGCCCGATGACCCGTACTATGAATATCTGAAAAAGGACTTTATCGCCATGAGCGATGCCCTTGCCGCCTGCCAGCGTAATGACGGATACTGGAATGTAAGCCTCGTTTCTCCGGTCACTTATGGCGGACCGGAAATGACCGGAACCGCATTGTTCCTATATGGAATGTGTCGCGGAATAATGGAAGGATGGCTTGACCCCGAGCGTTTCCGTCCGGTGTGTGACAAAGCATGGAAGGCACTTGCCGCCTGCTTGCACGACGATGGTTTCCTCGGTTACAATCAAGGCACGGGCAAAGACCCGTCGGCAGGACAGCCGGTTACATTCACAAGCATACCCGACTTTGAGGATTACGGCACCGGTTGCTTCCTGCTCGGAGCCACGGAATATTACAAACTACTGATGCGCGAAAAATCCCCCGGCTGGCCTTTGGCTAAGCCGGAGGCACGCGCCGGCACAAGATGGTGGTGGCCCGGCTCTGCGGTAGACACCGATAACATCACATGGAATCTCGACCTGTTTTCAGCCTGCGGCATAGGAACGGTCGAGATTACTCCTATATATGGGGTACGTGGAAACGAGTCAAACGATATTGATTATCTTTCACCAGAATGGATGGACATGCTGCATCACTCAATAAATGTGGCAAAAGAAAAAAATATGCGTGTCGACATGAACAACGGCACAGGGTGGCCCTTCGGAGGCCCTTATGTGCCTGTTGAAGAAGCGGCATGCAAGGTGATTTTCCGCGACACGATTATTAAATCAGCTGCCGGTGTAGACCCTGCGTCTGTGATATTCGCACTCCCGGAGAAAGAGCGCGCCCACGCAAAATTGCAATACACCGGGGTCTACCCTTGTGGGGAAAAAGACTCATGGCGTGTAATCGCGGTCTACTCGGCACCGACAATGCAAAAGGTAAAACGCGCTGCACCGGGTGGAGAGGGACTCGTGATCGACCATTTCAGCCGTGAAGCCGTAAAGCACTACCTTGAACGGTTTGACAAAGCTTTCTCCGGGTCAGGAACTCCCTACCCCTCGGTCTTCTTCAACGACAGCTACGAAGTGTATGGCGCCAACTGGACGCCCGCCATGTTTGAAGAGTTTGCCAAGCGCAGAGGCTACCGTCTTGAGGATAAACTGCCGGAGCTTATCGGATATAACGACGACGGCAACAAGACTCTTGCCGATTACCGCGAGACCCTCGGTGAACTGCTTTATGAAAACTTCACTTGCCAATGGCATGACTGGGCGGCGGCACGTGGCGTAAAGGTGCGCAATCAGGCACATGGCAGCCCGGCCAATCTTCTCGACATCTACGCGGCAGTTGATATTCCCGAAATAGAAGGATTCGGACTGTCAGATTTCAACATCAGGGGACTCCGAACCGACCCCGGATTCACTCGCAAAAACGACAGCGATGTATCGATGCTGAAATATGCTTCATCAGCGGCTCATGTCACAGGGAAACCCCTTACATCAAGCGAAACGTTTACCTGGCTTACAGAGCATTTCCGCACTTCGCTTTCACAGATGAAGCCTGACCTTGACCTTATGTTTACCTGCGGAGTCAACCATGTGTTTTTTCATGGTTCGTGCTATTCACCTGCCGAAGCGGAATGGCCGGGATGGCGTTTCTATGCATCGGTTGACATGACACCTAACAATTCAATCTGGCGTGATGCACCCTCATTGATGAAGTATATCGAGCGTTCACAGAGTTTCTTGCAATACGGCGACCCTGACAATGACTTTCTTGTTTACCTGCCGGTACGCGACATGTGGCGGAGCCGTCTTAAAGAAAAAGAAAAAGGACTTCTCATGCAGTTTGACATCCATTCCATGTCAAAGAAAGCGCCTGAGTTTATAAAAAGCATCATAAAGATAGACAGTCTCGGTTATGACTGCGACTATATTTCCGACCGCCAGCTTGCCAACGTTAGGCTTCATGGAGAGCGTCTTCTTACAGAGGGAGGCGCGGCATATCGCGGCATAATAATCCCTTCCGGGACCACTGTCACTCCGGAATTGAAAGAACTCCTTGCCTCTTTCGGTAATCTTGTCATATATGGTGAAGACGAGGCCGACCTCGCGGCATTAGCTCAGGCAGAACAGATGAAACGCAATTGCGGACTGCGTGCCATACGCCGCAAAAACAGGACCGGCAACCACTACTTTATAGCCAACCTTTCAGGCGACAATGTAGACCGATGGATCAAGCCTGCCGTAGAGTTTAAAGATGCCGCATGGTTTGACCCGATGAACGGCAATATCACCCGTGCAGAAATAAGCGACGGCAAAATAAAGTTTAATCTTCTTAGCGGAGAATCGCGCATACTGCGGACCTACACGACTAAAATCGGGCCGGCTGCGTCACCGGCAACCGACAATATGCCGCTGAAAGTCATTGACCTCACCCATAACAACTGGAATCTGGCATTTGACGAAGGCACCACCGAGGCAGGCAATATCCACAAACTGCCTGCGGTACAATCGTGGGAGACTCTCGGCGACAAAGAATCGGTAATGATGGGGACAGGCATCTATACGACAAGGATAAACCTTGACAAAAACGACAGCAAAAGAGCCTGGAGAATAGACCTCGGAGATGTCAGGGAAAGTGCACGCGTATATATCAACGGAGAGTACATAGGATGTGCCTGGGCGGCTCCCTACATACTCGATTGCGCAGGCAAGCTGAAAAAAGGGAAAAATGAACTACGCATTGAAGTAACCAATCTTCCCGCCAACCGCATAGCCGACCTCGACAAGAAAGGCGTTGACTGGCGCATCATGAAAGAAATAAATGTAGTTGACATAAACTACAAAAAGACAAGCTACGAGGGCTGGACACCAATGCCTTCGGGGCTGAACTCCACTGTAAAGCTAATCAGCGGAGCCAATGGTAACGGAAACTGAAAACTAATAATATTTAACCTAAATCGATTTAATTTAAATGAGGCATTCATCATTGTTATGTTTAATCGCGCTTGCGGCAATGCAAGCCACCGGTGTTTCGGCGACAACAATTCCTGCCGACTATGAATTTGCATCAATGTACCGCGAAATACCATTTGAGATGGAGCCGGTACACCGACCGGTAATTCCCGCTTATGAGATTTCAATCACTGACTTCGGAGGCAATAGCGACGGACACACTAAAAACACCGAGGCTTTTGCATCGGCAATGAAGCACCTTTCTGAAAAAGGAGGCGGCAAGCTCGTAGTTCCTGCCGGAATATGGTATACCGGACCTATCGTCTTCGAGAGCAACGTTGAACTCCACCTGAACAGCGGCGCGCTGATTCTTTTTTCATCTGACCGCGAAGACTATCCTCTTATTGACGGTTACTTTGAGGGAAACTCGGCAAAAAGATGCCAGTCACCTCTGACTGCGATAGGTAAAGAGAACGTCGCCATCACCGGATTTGGCACAATCAACGGAAACGGTGGTCACTGGCGTCCTGTCAAAAAGGGTAAAATGACTGACTCACAATGGAAAGAGCGCTGCAAGACCGGTGCAGTCGGGGCAAAAGGCGACGTGTGGTATCCTTCCGACCGCATACGCGAGGTGTCGGAAGACAAATCATTCTTAAACAAAGCATACTCAGGCAATAATCAAGCCGACTGGGAATATGTACATGACTTCTTGCGACCCGTCATGCTGTCATTCTCCAATTGCAAGAATGTGCTTCTTGAAGATGTGACCTTTGAAAATTCGCCAGCATGGAACCTACACCCTATTTTGTGTGAAAATGTAATCCTCAACAGAGTCACTGTACGCAACCCCTGGTTTGCACAGAATGGCGATGGTCTTGATGCCGAATCATGTAAAAACGTGCTTGTCAACCGTTGCTCCTTCGATGTCGGCGATGACGCCATCTGCATAAAGTCGGGAAAAGACAAAGAAGGTCGTGACAGAGGCGTGCCATGTGAAAATGTGCTTATCAGCGATTGCACCGTGTATCACGGACATGGAGGATTTGTAATAGGCTCAGAGATGTCGGGCGGCGCGCGAAACATATTAATCCGCAACAGTACGTTCATAGGCACTGACTGCGGACTGCGTTTCAAGTCGACGCGTGGCAGAGGCGGAATGGTCGAATCAGTATGGATTGACGGAATCAACATGGTTGACATCGCCGGCGATGCCCTGATCTTTGACCTTTATTACGCCACAAAGGCTCCCGTGGAAATGATGCCCGTAACAGAGGAGACACCATCTTTCCGCGACATTTACATCACCAACACAACGTGTCGCGGTGCAAAACGCGCCATGTTCTTCAACGGACTGCCCGAGATGCCGGTCAACAACATCTCTGTCAAAAATTCACTATTCAGCGCCGACACAGGTGCCACAGTAAATTTTGTCAACGGTCTCACATTTGACAACGTGACTATAAACCACGCGACAGGAGAACGCATCACTACACGTGACGTGACAAATTTCACTGAAAAATAAGCAGCTCCGCCTATATTGATTAGACAAATAGCCTGAGTCAATAAAAATAGGGCCCGACAGCAGTCAACGCCGGTCGAGCCCTATTGATTTTTTATCGTCACCTCTCTTGTGTCAGAACACAGAAAGAAGATATGAGGCAATAGCCCTTCTTACATCCGACACCTTGCAGGTAAATCCGTTGACCATGACTACCACGACATGGGTCGGGCGTCCTCCGGCATCAAGCTTATAGCCGGCATAACAAAGCACACCCGACATACTTCCCGACTTCAACGCAAGCCGCCCCTTCAGTCGAGTGTCGGCAAGCAGACCGGCTACCGTACCCTCTTTTCCCACCTTGGGAAAAAGCTTTACATATTCCTGTCGCGACGACATGTCACGTAAAAGCGAACCAAGAAATTTTGGCGAGAGGCGATTGGTCACTGCGAGACCGCTTCCATCGGCAATCTTGATTGTCGCCAGGTCATAACCCTTTTGAGAAAGCAACGCCCGCTCCTTCCTTACAGCATCGGCAAAGGTGCGGTCGCAGTCATCGTGCAAAACAAGCGACCGCAACATGCCCTCGGCAAAAAGATTATCGCTTTTAAACATCATGACCCGCAATATCTCGTCACGCAAAGGAGATGTGTGCTCCATACGCTTTCTGTTTTCTCCCTCTTTAATATCAAGGTTATATCCGATAGCGACACCCGCCTCTTCAAGACCCGATACCAGATCATGATACAACGCCATCCAGGGCACAGGTATAGAATAGCGGGATGTATAACCCTTTGAGCCTGCCACCGTACCGGTAAGGGTAAGTACCGACGACCCTTCTCCTCTCATTGCCATGACATCACCACGCTGCCCCTGACGCAGCCGGTTTATGACCTCCACATCATAAGGAGCGTCATAAACCGGTTCACCGGGATATACGGTCATAGAAAAACTGTTGTCCTTATAATTGACGCCATATAATCCCGCGCCATACTCCCAGGGAGTGTCTTCAAGCAGCCAATAAGGCGAGACCCCTATTGCAGGATATAGAGAGGCGTCAATTATAATGTCGCCTGCTATCGAATCAACCCCTTGACTTTTTACCCAGCCACACACAGAGTTTACAAAACCGCTACGCGACTTAAAATGTCGCGACTCAAGCGTAGGGTCACCACCGCCATATACATACAGATTGCCTTCCAGCACACCGGCTGTCACATCACCCGATATTTCAACAGGGGTAATGAAAGGCGATGTACCGCGGAGCGACATCACTGCCGATGCAGCCGTCACACACTTCATTGTGGAAGCAGGTATAAACACTTGATTCTGATTGTATGACGCCACGACCTTGCCTGTTGACAACTCGGCGATATATATCCCTGTCGATGCAGCTTCACTTCCTTTGAATACAACAGGAGCGGCAGCCGCATAAAAACTAAAAGCCAGCGTCATCGACGCCAGCTGTATAAATCTTTTAATCATCTGAAATATCAGGTTTATTCAATTGTGTATTTTTGAGTAAAATAATTAGTTCCCTGTGATTTGATTACAAAGGGTTCAGTGTCTTTAGCCACTTCTATTGACAGAAATGACACAGCGCCGCCGGTCACATAGCTCACTGTAAGACCCGCTTTGAAACCACGTTTTACAGGACCTATACAATATTGAAACTTACCGTCGGGCATCGCGGCTTTCAAATAAGTATTATCACCGGTCTCATCGGTAAAATACATGTTCACTTCCTTTAACGGCTCAGCTATGGCGGTGTAACGTACATAATATTCTGACTCCGGCTCATCACTGTCACACGCGATGAACACTGAAGAAACACTCAAAAGCAAAAGCAATCTAAATATTGATGTCATATATCAGTAATTATTCTTATTCAAAGACAAATTTACATCATTTTAATAAAATTATCGTGGCAATGTGGCAATTATGTGACAAGAAATCACTAATTTCGCACAAACAAACTACATTTGTGCAATTATGGTACTTAAAACTCGCGAAAAACTAATTGATGTGGCTCGACAGCTCTTTGCTCACAAAGGCATCGAGAACACAACCATGAGCGACATTGCCAATGCATCAGACAAAGGCAGGCGTACCATATACACATACTTTAAAAACAAGCGTGAGATATACAACGCCGTAATCGAGAAAGAAAGCGAACAGCTCGTAGCAAGACTCCGCAACGTAATCACCACCGACATGTCGCCGGTAGAAAAGTTGCGTCGTTTCATTGACCTGCGCATAGATGTGGTGGCTGACGCAGTAGCCCATCATCATGACAACACTGTGTTAAGGTCACTGCTGATGCGCGATGTAAAACGCATGGAGCGCATAAGGCAGCTTGCTATCGAAAAAGAGCTCGACATGCTGAAATCCATCATACGGGAAGGACTGGAAACAGGAGATTTCGACCCTGACAAGGTAGACGGTGTGTATGCCTCGATGATCATGCTGTTTCAAGGTATCGAGCTTTCCTACATGCGCAATAATTTCCACCAGATAGGAGTGGATCCCGCCCGGATGAGAGAGCAAGTGAAACAATATATAATTACAGCAATACAAAAACTTTAAATTTCATAGAACATGTACATTAATGCCACCGGTTATTATATCCCTTCAGAAAGGGTTGACAACGAATATTTCAAAGATGTAAACGGACTTACAAGCGACTGGATCTATAAACGCACAGGCATAAAGTCACGTTCAAAGGCAGGAGCCGGAGAAGGTCACAACTCGATGGGACTTAATGCAATTGAAGATGCCATCAAAAATCTGCCCTACGGCATCAAGGATGTCGACCTTATCGTATCGGCCTCCTACTCGCCCTATGACACTGTAGCCACTCTCGCCCACATAGCCCAGAGGAAATATGACATCACCGGAGCCAAAGCGGTATATGTATCTGCCGCCTGCTCGTCATTTGTAAACGGACTTGAAATAATCGAGACATATTTCGCGGCAGGCAAAGCCAAGAAAGCCCTGCTGGTATGTTCCGAGCACAACACATATTACTCCAATGAGCATGACCCGAAATGCGGTCATCTATGGGGTGACGCAGCTGTCGCTTATTTCCTTTCAGCCGACAAGGTTTCCGACACAGATGTAAAGATCAAAGAGATATATACCTGCGGGCTCGGAAATGTAGGGAAAGGTCCCGAAGGTGTCATCCTTCGCCCGAAAGAAGGTGGCATAGAAATGCCCGACGGCAAGGACGTGTTTGTCAACGCATGCTCCTACATGATTGACGCTCTTGACCACGTGACAAAGCCTTACGGCATGACTCCCGGTGAACTCGACCACATCATCACCCACCAGGCAAACAAGCGAATCGTGGCACAGGTAGCCCACCAGCTTGAACTTGATGATGACCATTTTGTCAACAATATCGAAGAGCTTGGAAACACCGGTTCGGCAAGTTGCGCGCTGGTATTCGCCCAGAACCGTGACAAGTTCAAGAAAGGCGAAAAAATAGGATTGACCGTATTTGGCGGTGGATATTCCTGCGGTGCATTTTTGGTAGAAATCTAATTTATAGTTAAATTTGCCGACAATTTACAATAAAGCATTTAAGAGTAATACACATGAAACTTCTTGAAGGAAAAACCGCGCTCATCACAGGTGCAGCCCGCGGTATAGGAAAGGCACTTGCAATCCGCTTTGCACAGGAGGGTGCCAACATCGCGTTTACCGACCTCGTGATTGACGAAAACGGAAAAGCGACTGAAAGAGAAATCGAGGCTCTCGGAGTCAAAGTAAAAGGATATGCATCTAACGCTGCCGACTTCAACCAGACTAAGGAAGTAGTCGCTGAGGTACATAAGGATTTCGGCTCAATCGATATTCTTGTAAACAACGCAGGTATCACTAAAGACGGTCTTATGATGCGCATGACCGAGGCACAGTGGGACGCTGTAATCGCAGTCAACCTCAAAAGCGCCTTCAACTTCATCAACGCAGTGCTTCCGATCATGATGCGCCAGCGTAGCGGCTCTATCATCAACATGGCTTCAGTGGTAGGTGTACACGGAAATGCAGGACAGGCAAACTATGCGGCATCAAAGGCTGGTCTTATCGCTCTTGCCAAGTCTATCGCCCAGGAAGTAGGCTCACGCGGCATCCGTGCCAACGCTATCGCCCCCGGATTTATCGAGACAGCAATGACTGCCGCCCTGCCCGACGACGTTCGTGCCGAATGGGTAAAGAAAATTCCTCTGCGCCGCGGCGGTCAGGTAGGCGACATCGCCGATGTTGCCGTATTCCTTGCTTCCGACATGTCAGGCTACGTTACCGGTCAGGTAATACAGGTTGACGGCGGTATGAACATGTAATCAGAAGTCGAACCATCGACCGACAACATATCAGTTGTGTAGCTTCCACTAACAGGTTGCCACACAACTGATTTTCCATTTAAGGATTCACCTTTCCACACTTCTCCCCTATCAACTCAACCAAGCTTGATGGCAAAGCGTTTATACCGTATCATCCATTTATTTGGCAGATTGTCATATTTTTGGTAACTTTGACATGAAGCAAAACATATAGCTATATGCTGACATACAATACACAACTGAAGAAACTCATATTGCCTGAATACGGCAGAAACATACAGCAGATGGTGGACTACTGCGTCTCGATTCCCGACAGGGAAGAGCGCACCGTGTGTGCCCACTCGATTATCGCGTCAATGGGAAATCTGTTTCCGCAGCTTCGCGACACGGAAGACTTCAAGCACAAATTATGGGACCATCTCGCAATCATGTCTGACTTCAAGCTTGATATAGACTATCCCTACGAAGTAATAAAGCCGGAAAACCTCGAATCACGTCCCGAGCCGCTGAACTATGAGCTTTCTTCAATAAAGCTCCGTCATTACGGCAAATACATAGAGCTGATGATAGCAAAGGCGGTATCGCTTGAGGAGGGAGAAGAGCGCGACGCACTTGTTATCCTTATCGCCAACCACATGAAAAAACTCATGCTTGCGGTCAACCCCGACGGGGTCGACGATGCCAAGGTGTTCAAGGATCTCGCGGCCTACAGCCACGGGGCGATAAGGCTTGACCCGGCGACATGTCGCCTGCACGAGTTCAAGGCGGCTCCCACACCTCAGACTTCGGGAAAGAAGAAAAAGAAAAAATAACCTGTTTTACACCATTATACAGAGCCATGAGCACATTTATTGTAGAAGGCGGTCACACTCTGCAAGGTGAAATTACACCTCAGGGGGCAAAAAATGAAGCACTTGAGGTAATATGCGCCGTACTGCTGACTCCTGAGCGTGTCGTGATTGAAAACATTCCTGACATCCTCGACATAAACAATCTTATTTCAATGCTTGCCGACATGGGAGTAAAGGTTGAACGCCTTGCCTCCCACTCCTATGCCTTTCAAGCCGATGAAGTAAACATTGATTACCTGTCGACACCCGACTACATAAAAAAAGCGGCGGCATTACGCGGCTCGGTAATGTTTGTAGGCCCGCTCGTGGCACGGTTTGGCAAGGCTGTATTACCCAAGCCGGGCGGTGATAAAATAGGCCGCCGCCGTCTTGACACCCACTTTATCGGCATCAATAAACTCGGAGCCGAATTTAACTACAACACCGAGACCCACGCTTACGAAATAGAGAGCAACGGTGGCCTGTCAGGGACATATATGCTTCTCGACGAAGCATCGGTCACCGGAACAGCCAACATAATAATGGCATCGGTGCTTGCCGAAGGCGAGACAACAATCTATAACGCCGCGTGTGAGCCATATATCCAGCAGCTCTGCAAAATGCTTAACTCAATGGGGGCGCAGATACGCGGCATAGGCTCCAACCTACTGAACATAACAGGTGTAGAATCGCTCCACGGCACTACCCACAGAGTGCTTCCCGACATGATTGAGGTAGGCAGCTTTATAGGCATGGCTGCGATGACAGGAAGCGGCATAACCCTAAAAGATGTAAGCTACGACGACCTCGGAATCATGCCCGACAGCTTCAAGCGCCTCGGCATCGACCTGCAACGCTCCGGCGATGACATAATAATCCCGAAACGTGACGGATATGAGATTGAGACCTTCATCGACGGGTCCATCATGACTTTTGCCGATGCTCCGTGGCCCGGACTGTCGCCCGACCTTCTCAGCATATTTCTCGTAGTCGCCACCCAGGCAAAAGGCAGCGTCCTGATTCACCAGAAGATGTTTGAAAGCCGATTGTTTTTCGTAGACAAGCTTATCGACATGGGAGCGCAGATAATATTGTGTGACCCTCACCGCGCGGCAGTCATCGGTTCCGGCAGACTACACTCTCTCCGCGCCACCACGATGGTGTCGCCCGATATTCGTGCCGGCATAGCCATGCTTATTGCAGCGATGAGCGCCAAGGGCACAAGCAGCATCCATAATATCGACCAGATAGACCGTGGATATGAAAACATTGACAAGCGCCTGA
This sequence comes from Barnesiella sp. WM24, assembly GCF_004570975.1. Lineage (GTDB taxonomy): Bacteria > Bacteroidota > Bacteroidia > Bacteroidales > Muribaculaceae > Muribaculum. Next base: position 42,525 of record NZ_SPPC01000009.1, on the reverse strand, counting down.
ATGCTATAGGAGCCCATATAATGAGAGTGTCACAATAACAGAAAGAGAATCCTATGATTGAAGAAAAAGAGCTTGTAGAAATCGGTAAGTTCGGAAAGCCCCACGGCATTCACGGTGAAATAAACGTATATCTTGATGACGATGTAATCACTGACCGGATTGAAAAGTTCATCGTAAATATCGACGGCATCTACGTACCGTTTTTTATCGAGTCCATACGCCCGAAGCGCATTGACTCGGTGATTGTTGCCATAGACGGAATCAATAATGAACAACAGGCTGCGGCGCTTACCAATCATGAGATTTACGCGCTTGTCAGCGATGAAGTGAAAGAAATGCCTGATGAAGACGGCATGTATGCCTCCGACCTCATAGGATTCACCATCGTACACGCCAACGGGCAACCCGTAGGTGTAATCACCGGGATAGAAGACAGCACAGAAAACGCTTTGTTTATCGTCGGGCTTCCCGGGGGAGAAAGCACATATATCCCTATTGCCGATGACCTTATCGATGAAATCGATACTGACCGTAAATATATCGTAATGACTTTACCCGAAGGGTTACTTGACCTTTAATACACCAGATTATACCCGCTTATGGATTGCTCAGGCTGTTCTTACACCAAGGCATTCTGGCTACTTTTTGCCATCTGCCTGCTTACAATGTTGCCGTTTATCGGTCTTTCTGACTTTCACACCAAAGGAGAGCCGAGAGAAGCCATAGTCGCCTATTCAATGCTTGAACAGGGCAATTGGATATTACCTCAAAACAATGGAGGAGACATCCCTTACAAGCCACCTTTCTTTCACTGGTGTATTGCGGCACTCGCTCTTCTATTCAACGGAGGCATCGTAAATGAAGCCATATCACGACTGCCGTCGGTCATCGCACTTGTGGCAATGATAATGACGTGTTTCTCCTTCTTTGCGAAGCGCACTGACACATTGACTGCCGCAATAAGCGCCCTTATCGCGTTCACCTCTTTCGAGCTGCACCGTGCCGGGATGAACTGCCGTGTCGACATGATGATGACAGCCTTGATTGTGATGTCGCTGATTTGCTTCTACCGCTGGTATGAAAAAGGGCTTCGCGGACTACCGTGGGGAGCGATACTTTTTATGAGCTGTGCCGCATTGACAAAGGGGCCTGTCGGTATAATTCTTCCGTGTCTTACCACAGGCATATTCCTTCTTTGTAAGGGGACCAACATATTTAAGGCTGCGGCATTGTTGATAATATGTGCAGTTTTGTCGACATTACTCCCTGCAATATGGTATATCGCGGCCTATCATCAGGGCGGAAAAGAATTTCTTGACCTTGTGATGGAAGAGAATTTCGGTCGCTTTACCGGCACGATGAAATATGACTCCCACGTAAATCCGTGGTATTACAACCTCATCACCATAATCGCCGGATATGTACCCTGGACATTATGTGCTGTCATCTCCCTGTTCACGCTGCATTACAGAGCCTTCGGAAAGCCCTCACTTGAACGGCTATCGTCATTGTTCAGAAACATGTCGCCGGTAAACTTGTTTTCATTCATCGCCATAATGGCGATATTTATCTTCTACTGCATTCCTGAAAGCAAGCGGAGTGTCTACCTGATGCCCGTCTATCCATTTATCGCCTACTTTTTTGCCCTTTACTTGCTGTATCTTGTCAGAAACGGCTCAAGAGCAATCAAGATTTATGGCGTGATTCTCGCTACAGTCGCTATCCTTCTCCCTGTCGCGCTGATAATCGCAAAATCTGGTCTTATACCTGACACCATGTTTAAAGGACGGCACGCCGCTCTAAACATCGCAATGCTCCATAACATAGCCGACATAGGCGGGGCGTTCAGCATAATGATAATAAGCCTGACTACACTTACGGGCATCGGCTGGTATGTGTATTGCCGCAAAAAGCTTAATGACCGCCACATATTTGCCATAATCGCCGTGACACTCGGACTTTATATCTCGCTTGACGGAGTGTATCAGCCTGCAGTGCTTAACGCAAAGTCCATGAAAGGAATTGTCGCTGAAATCGAGCGTCATGCGCCGGAAAGTGAAGGCAAGCTGTATGAGTTCATAGCAGAAGGAGTGTTCAGTACAGGAAATCCGGTCCACTTCTTCGAGCCTAATTTCTACCTCGGCAACCGCACAGGCAACTTCTATAAGACAAGACCTGACAGCGGATTCCTTATGATTAACGATTATGACGCAGAGAAGTATCTTCCCGAGTTCAAAACAGAAGGATACGACTTTACGCCTGTCTACAAATCGTCGCAAACCAGCAAGATACATAGCAGTATAGAAGTATATCGGTTTAACAAGACAAATGCCGCAGTGAAATAAATCACATGCGGCATTTAATTATGCATCATCATCCAATGATCAATCCCAAAGCATATCGCGTATAGCGTAACGGGGCCGGTGTTTCACCTCAGTGAATATTTTCCCGATATACTCCCCTACGACACCTATGCTCATAAGTATCAGACTGCCAAGAAACCAGATAGAAAGCATCAATGATGTCCAACCCGATATTGCACTGTCGGCAAAGTAAGAACAAAGCACATAGATTGCCACCACTATGTCAAGCAGGAGCAATATAAGTCCGGTGGCAAATATCAGTCTTATAGGCTTGGCAGAAAAGGAAGTGACACCATCGATGGAAAAGCTTATCATTTTGGCAAGCGGATATTTGCTCTCGCCGGCCGCGCGCTTTTGCCTGTCATAGGTCACTACTGCACTGTCAAGACCTATCTGCGGGATAATGCCACGCAAGAAAAGATTAGATTCACCGTAATCGGCAAGCAGTTCCAACGCCCGACGACTCATAAGCCTGTAGTCGGCATGATCATATACCGTATCAACTCCCAAGCGCCGTTGCATGGTGTAGAATGTCCTTGCTGTCGTGCGTTTAAACCAAGAATCGGTAGCACGGCTTTTCCTCACGCCATAGACAATCTCGTTTCCGGCAATAAAGAGTTTCACCATCTCAGGAATAATGTCAGGGTCGTCCTGAAGATCGGCATCAATGGAGACAGCAGCGTCACACCGGTCTTTTACCGTCATCAGCCCGGCAAGGAGTGCATATTGATGCCCCCGGTTATGGGCAAGCGAGATACCCTTTATCCGGGTATCCCGCCTGTGAAACTTTTCTATCTCCTCCCATGTAGAGTCAGTGCTTCCGTCATTGACACAAAGTATGTAACTCTGAGAAGAGACAGTGCCGTCTTCAACCATAGCCCCGAGCACTTCCGACAGCTTTGCCATTGACATGGAAAGCACCGCACTCTCGTTGTAACACGGGACGACGATGGCTATTACTGGTTGTAGCATCTTATCTTATTAGTAGTTACGTGCAAATATCACGCGTTGAGCCGAAGGCTTGCCTGTGACCATGCACACTCCGGGAGTCTTGTCACCGTCCAACGGTATGCAACGGATAGTTGCCTTTGTCTCTTCCTTGATTTTATCCTCAGTCTCGGGAGTTCCGTCCCAGTGAGCAAGTATAAATCCGCCCTTCTCTATCTCAGCCTTGAACTCCTCATAGGTGTCAACCGTGCGGGTCATCTCTTCACGGTGTTTCAGAGCCTTCTGATAGATATTTTCCTGAATCTCTTCGAGAAGCGACTGCACTCGCTCGGCAATTCCGGCTATAGGCTCGACCTGCTTTTCAAGAGTGTCGCGACGCATTACTTCAACTGTGCCGTTTTCAATATCACGCGCGCCTATTGCAAGACGCACAGGCACTCCCTTCAGCTCGTAGTCGGCAAACTTAAATCCCGGACGGCGGTTGTCGGCATCATCATACTTCACGCTGATACCGAGATCACGTAAAGCCGACACTATAGGCTCAACAGCCCTGCTTACCTCGACAAGCTGCTCGGCATTCTTATAGATCGGGACGATTACGACCTGTATCGGAGCCAGATGAGGAGGCAGAACCAGACCGTTGTCATCAGAGTGGGTCATAATCAACGCACCCATCAGTCGGGTTGACACACCCCAGGAATTTGCCCACACATATTCAGGCTTATTGTCCTTGTTTACAAATGTGACATCAAACGCCTTGGCGAAGTTTTGTCCGAGATTATGGGATGTACCTGACTGAAGAGCCTTTCCATCCTGCATCATTGCCTCGATGGTATAGGTGTTAAGCGCACCGGCAAAACGCTCGTTGGGCGATTTCACTCCCTTTATGACCGGCATAGCCATGTAACGCTCGGCAAAATCGGCATACAGATTAATCATCTGTACAGTGCGTGCCTCCGACTCCTCAGCCGTTGCATGTGCGCAATGTCCTTCCTGCCACAAGAACTCGGCAGTGCGGAGGAACATGCGGGTACGCATCTCCCAACGCATTACATTGGCCCACTGATTGCACAATACAGGCAGGTCACGGTAACTGTGTATCCAGTTTTTATAAGTACCCCAGATAATTGTCTCCGAAGTAGGTCTTACAATCAGCTCCTCTTCAAGGCGGGCATCAGGGTCAACGATGACTCCGTTACCGTTAGGGTCATTTTTCAAGCGGTAATGTGTCACAACTGCACATTCCTTGGCAAAGCCTTCCACATGCTCCGCCTCACGGCAAAGAAACGACTTAGGGATAAGAAGCGGGAAATATGCGTTTTGCACACCGGTTTCCTTAAACATCTTGTCAAGAGTCTGCTGCATCTTTTCCCAGATGGCATATCCGTAAGGCTTTATCACCATACATCCACGCACAGCGCTCTGCTCGGCGAGATCAGCCTTAACCACAAGTTCATTGTACCATTTAGAGTAATCGTCACTACGTTTAGTGAGATCCTTTAGTTCCTTTGCCATAGCAAGTTTATATTATATTTGTTCTTCAGATTTAATTTATACCGCAAAATTACTCAAAAACGGCAACATACACAACGATTTGCGGAAAGAGAATCATTCATCAAAATCAAAAGCCAAAAATATTTGGATTATAAGCAAATAATCGCTAACTTTGCACCGCTTTTCGTAATCTCTGGCAAGACAAGCAGCTTGCTATATTGCGTATTATTAACATTTTAATATCTGATTAAAAATGGATTTGATTAAAGTTGCTGAAGAAGCATTTGCCACCGGCAAGCAGCACCCCGAATTTGGACCCGGCGATACCATCACAGTCGCTTACCGTATCAAAGAGGGCAACAAGGAGCGTATCCAGCAGTATCGCGGTGTCGTAATCCGCATCTCAGGCGAGGGCGCAAAGAAGCGTTTCACAGTGCGCAAGATGAGCGATAACATCGGTGTTGAGCGTATTTTCCCCATCGAGTCTCCGTTTATCGACTCTATTACCGTCAACAAGTATGGTAAGGTACGTCGCGCTAAGCTTTACTACCTCCGTAAGCTCACCGGCAAGAAAGCTCGTATCAAAGAGCGCCGCGTAGTAAAAAAGGACGCATAATAAAGACTAATCAAACCGATTAAAATAAAGGTCAAGCAATTGCTTGACCTTTATTTTTTTGTTGTCACAGCTCTGCAGTATACCAAATACACCACCCTATCGTACAAATTGCGGCAACGGGAATTCAATGGGCAACGGGTTGCCAACATCATAAAAAACAACAGCGGGAACCCGAAAGGATTCCCGCTGATTATATCTATAGCTCCGGAGCTATTAGAGCCAACGCACGTATGCGAAGTCCTGACGATGAGGAAGCGCGTCATTCCAGGGATATGCACGGAATGCATAACGGAACACACCTGACTCACGCATCTTGGACTTGAGCTCGTAGGTGACATTATCACCATCCTGACCGATAGCCTTGAACTGCTCGGTACGCACGAGTTTCTCCTCTCCGTTGACAACCTTGTAGACCACGAGTTCAACATGAACATCACGGCCAAGACCGTTTGTGTTAACCTTAACCACGGTAGAGAAAGGCTCGCCGGTCTTGCTGTTGCTCTGGTCGACTGATTCAATTATAGAATCAACCTTTACACCATCCCACTTGGAAGCTACATTTTCTTTCCATGCCACAATTTCCTTGGCAAGAGCAAAGTCATGAGCTACAAGTTTCTTGGTGCGTGCAGCCTCCTTGTCATAGAAGCGTGCGATATAGTCGTCAATCATGCGCTTCATTGTGAAGTTAGGAGCAATCTTGGCGATTGAATTCTTTATATACTGAATCCACTCGGGAGAGTAGCCCTTGGAATTCTTGGCAAAGTACAAGGGTACGATCTCATTTTCAAGCATTGAATAGATTGTAGCGGCGTCGAGCTGATCCTGCTGAGACTGGTCGGTGAATGTACGCTTGTCAGTAAGCGCCCATCCTGCCTTTTCGCAGAAACGATAGCCTTCATACCACCATCCGTCAAGCACAGAGAAGTTAAGCACACCGTTCATCTCGGCCTTTTCGCCTGAGGTACCTGATGCCTCAAGAGGACGGGTCGGCGTATTCAACCAGATATCGACACCTGACACAAGACGCTTCGCAACAATCATGTCATAATTCTCAAGGAAGATAATCTTACCGAGGAACTGAGGCATGCGTGAAATCTCCATGATGCGCTTGATCAGACCCTGACCTGCACCATCAGCGGGGTGAGCCTTACCTGAGAAAATGAACTGAACCGGGAACTGAGGATTGTTGACAATCGCAGAAAGACGGTCAAGGTCAGAGAACAACAGGTGGGCACGCTTGTAAGTAGCGAAACGGCGTGCAAATCCGATTATAAGAGCGTTAGGATTAATCTTGTCGACAATAGACATGATGCGAGAGGGGTCGCCCTGATTTTTGAGCCACTTCTCACGGAAGTCACGACGCACAAAGTTGATGAACTTGTTTTTCATCGTCATGCGCAGATTCCAGATGTCCTCATCGGCAACATCATATATCTTTGCCCAGTAATTAGTGTCACTCTGGCTGTTGAAGAATTCCTTGCCGAAAGTCTTCTCATAGAGTTCTTTCCACTCTGATGCAGCCCATGTAGGCATGTGTACACCATTAGTTACATATCCGACATGAGACTCTTCCCAGTTGTAACCCTTCCAGATACCGGCAAACATCTTCTTCGACACTTCTCCGTGGAGCCAGCTTACACCATTTGCCTCCTGGCAGGTGTTAAGCGCAAACACGCTCATTGAGAAGCGCTCGTTGGTATCGGGATTCTCGCGGCCCATATTCATGAGGTCGCTCCATGAAATACCAAGCTTTGCGGGGAATTCACCCATATACTTACCGAAGAGACCTTCGTCAAAGTAGTCATGGCCGGCAGGAACCGGAGTGTGTACGGTATAGAGGCTTGACGCACGCACTACCTCAAGAGCGGCATTGAAGTCAAGCTTGTCATCCTGCACGTAGTCAACAAGACGCTGCAGGTTGAGAAGAGCGGCATGACCTTCGTTGCAGTGGTAAAGTTCGCTCTTGATGCCGAGTTTCTTCAGCATGAGAATACCACCGATACCAAGCAGATACTCCTGCTTGATGCGGTTTTCCCAGTCACCGCCATAAAGCTGATGGGTAATCTGACGGTCAAATTCGCTGTTCATGTCAAAGTCGGTATCCATAAGATACAGCTTCATACGTCCGACATTGACACGCCATATGTGAGAATAAACGACTCTGCCGGGGAACGGAACTTCAAGAATCACGGGATGACCACTCTCATCAACAACCTGGTCGATGGGAAGCTCATTGAAATTCTGAGGCTCATAATTGGCTATCTGCTGACCATCAACAGAAAGAGTCTGAGTAAAATATCCGTATCTATAGAGGAAACCGACAGCGGTCATGTCAACGCGGCTGTCTGAAGCTTCCTTGATATAGTCACCGGCAAGCACGCCGAGACCACCGGAGTAAATCTTAAGAGCATTACAAAGACCATATTCCATAGAGAAATAAGATACAGAAGGAATATCCTTACGCATGGGCTCCTTCATGTAGGCTTTGAAGTCGGCATAGACAGCGTCAATACGCGCCATAAGGTCTTTGTCATTGATGATCTCCTGCAGACGGTCAAAGTCAAGGCGCTGGAGAAGCATCACAGGGTTCTCGCCCACCGAACGCCAAAGGTCGGGGTTGAGGTCGCGGAATAGAGATTTACCCTCGCTGTTCCATACCCACCAAAGGTTACGGGACATTACTTCGAGGGGTTTGAGCTTAGAAGGCAAATCAGATTTTACCATAATGTCACGCCATACGGGTGCATTAGTGTTGCTCACTTGTAATTTCATACGTTAAAATAAAAATAATTAGTCTTTCTTAATTCATTATTGCTTAATACGTGCATCGGCGGCATTAAGAGCTATCGCAAATGCCTCCACATAGTATTCAATAAAATAGCTCCATGCGGCAAGCGATGCCATGTGCATGGCGCGGGAACGTATCAGCGCCATACCGGCAGGATCGACATCGACAAGATACTCAAGTGACTTTGCAATGCGGTCAGCGACTTCGTTGTAATTGAAGTCACCGCGTGCAATCACATTGACACCCGACTCGCTGAAGGTATTATCCTCAGTGGCAAGCATCCATTGTCCGAAACCGGAAAGAGTTGTCGTAATCGTGGGCACACCGAAGGCAATGCTCTCAAGGGGAGTATAGCCCCACGGTTCATAATAGGAGGGGAACACCGTGGCGTCCATTCCTATAAGCAAATCATAATATGTCTTGTTGAAGATGCCGTCACTGCCGTTAAGATAGCAGGGCACATAAATCACCTTCACCTTATCAGCCTTGCAGTTAGTAAAACCGATTTCATGAATACGGCAATTTATCGGGTCTTCATCAGGATTATTCAGATAATGGGTCAATACAGGGTTCTGAAGCGCTGACTTACGCTTCGCGCCTAGAGCCTTTTTAAGGTCGGCACGCGGCTCCTTCACCCAAGCAGGCACCATGACATAAGCGAGCACGGTGCGGTCCAATTTCATTTCGCGCAGACGCTCGATTGAATCAAGATAAAGGTCGATACCTTTATTCCGGTATTCACATCTTCCCGAGGTCGCTACGATAAACGTATCATCGGGCAGCTTATATCCAAGGAGAGATGAAGCGGCATTAAGAAGCACTCCACGAGCCTCTTCCCTCGCTTCTATAAATTTACCCTTTGCGGGCACGAAATTCTGTTCAAAGCCATTAGGCGTGACTAACGGACGACGTTCAAGAAGCTGCTCACATTCCATAGCCGTTATATCACTCACCGTAGTGAAGCAGTCGGCGTTATGAGCCGCAGTCTTTTCAAGCGAATGTTTAGACTCCATATTGAGCTCTCTCGCCATCTGATCGCCGTTATAACCGCGAAGATAGTCATATAGCGGCTTTCCGTTGCCACATATGCTTCTGCCGATGCAAGTAGCATGTGTAGTGAAAATAGTAGCCACACTCGGCAAACGGTCCTTTACGTAAAGAAGTCCCATACCGGTGGTCCACTCATCAAAATGAGCCACTATATTTTTACCGCGCACTCCGTGGTAATCACAAATACTCTCAATAACAACACCGGCGGCATGAGCGAAAGCACAGCCTTCGTCATAATCGCCATAGGCATGAAGAGAGTCAACCTTATATAAATCCCACATTCTGCCATAAAACTCATCTTTTACAGCATACATGCCGTCAAACTTTACAAGCACGACAATCGGACGACCGGGTATATCCCAGCGACCGACACGGACAGAAACACCCTCCGGAAGATTGGCTTTTGCCTTCCATCCTTTCAGGAGTGTGTTTGACGGAATAAAATAAGGCGAAGTATTATCGTCGGACCAAACATCGGGCCCGATAAAAATGACTTTATCTTTGTATAACTTCTGGAGCGTCTTAGCTTTTGTCGATAAAACTGTGTATATACCACCTATTTTGTTACATACTTCCCAACTTGTCTCGAAAAGCAAATCTACATTTACAGGCGCTTTATCCATAATTGTAAATATTTTTTATTTTACGGGCGCAAAGATAGCATTTTTTTTTCAATTAAAAGTCATTATTTCAATTTTATAGATAATCAATTATCGGATATTGCATCATTTATGGCTAAACCGCCCAATCTTAGTCACAGTTTTTAACGCGATTTCACAAGAACTTAACAGTCTACATTATTGTTATAAAGTCGTATAATATCTAAATTTAATGTCATGCTGTACAAGAAAGAGTTAACCTGTATTATCGGGCTGTTTTTGCTGATTGCCTGCAGCAGCAGCCTGTGGGACGACCTTCCCGAACCCATCTCGACCTTTATCTCAACATATTATCCTATGTCGGGAATCAGCGAATATAACGAACATGACGGCATATATTACGTAAAAATCAAAAACGGGGCTACCCTGAAATTTGACTCCACTTACACATGGCTTGAAGTCAACGGCAACGGAGTGGTGTTACCGGAGATTTTCGTGCAGGATGCCCTGGAACCGAAACTTGTACAGTATCTCATGGAGCTTGAACTGACCGACGAGGTGTACGCAGCGACCAACAATCCGAGAGAAGTTACTCTTGACATGCTTGACTACAAAATCTTGTATATAAAGGAGACAGGTGAAATAAGCCAGACAGGCGATGTCAACGAATAGCCCCGGACTGGCGGAAAAGACGTATACGACTGCGGTATAGCGGAAATTCTAACGAAAAAACACCCTCTTCAGAAAGAGTGGCATGATTTTCTTCATCCATACGTGTCATCATGCTGTCATACCACACAAGATTATAATGACGCTCAAACGGAGTCGCCTTCAGCACGCCCTTAATCATCAACGGCTGCCACATCGTTCCGTTTACTCTCGCCCCGTCAAGATACAGAATCTCATACCCGCCATCCGCCGCCAATATTATTACGGAATAGTTACCGCCAAGGCGCGCCCTTGAGTCATCGGTCTCTCTGTCGAGATAACTCCACACACCCTCAACAGGATCGGTTGACACAGCAAGACGCTGCATGACATCTGCCATATCGTAGCCGGCGAGAAGACTACGCGTCATATCCTCACTACCCTCGACGACTACCGAACTGACATCAATCCGGCTGTCAGATATAAGCTTGCATCTACCTGATGAAGGCAACGGTGTCTTAACAGTCATGACCATATCCAGCCCTTTCGAGCCGGCATACACGTTCAACGTGCCCCTATCCCACTCCAGCAGCAACGTATTGAAGCCTTTTGTCATATTTACACCCGAGGCGACAGTCTCCACAGCCCTCACCGTGCGCTTTTCCTGAGCCATTGTGCCATATTCAACAGCCATAAGACGCCGGTCGTCAAGAGAGCCAAAATCAGAATTGAACGGACGCATGATTATATAATCATAGTCATCAGGCGATCTGTAATCCCATGCCACTCCCCACCATGAGCGTCCTTCGCCCCGTCCTTCCTTTGCATTAGGCATGGCACAACGGGCTTCCAAAGCGACGGCGGCAGAGGCTGTGTCAATGACAAAAACAGAGTCAGCGGGCAAGTCTTCACCAAGATAATAATGACGCTGCTGCGCATTAAGGAAACATGCGCTGACAAAGAAAATAGAGAAGAGAGCAATTTTCATCTTATCTGACTTAATTAAACAATATCACTGCAAAAGCTTACCGACTCGCCCGACAAATTCCTCCCTGCTCACATCCCACGGAATCCAGTTTACTTTATATCCGCGGCGCTGCATGCCGCGAAACCAGGTCATCTGACGCTTGGCAAACTGATGTATGGCGATTTCAAGAGCCGACACCATCCCGTCGTAAGTCATGTCACCGATAAGATAGGAGGTGACATATTTATACTCAAGACCGTAATAAATCAAATCTTCAGCCGCAACACCGGAATCGAGCAACGACCTCACCTCATCTACCATACCCTCGTCAAGACGCGCCTTCAGGCGGTCGGTTATGCGCTTGCGTCGGCTTTCCCGGTCAATATCTACACCGACAAGGGTCACATTTTCCATAGGCCTGGGGACTGTCGTCACTGCCTTTTCAGGATTATCAAGGTAATAACGCTGTATCTCTATAGCCCTGATGGCGCGCTTGCAGCTGTCCACATCGGTGACATTATGAAGCGACTTCATCGAGGCAAGTATCGAAGTAAGCTCTTCAAGCGACTTGCCTGCCAAAGACTCGCGCAAAGCCCTGTTTTCAGGCACTTCCGGCAATCTCAGCCCGCTTATTACCGACTCGACATACAGTCCGGTACCGCCACATAATACCGGGAGTCGCCCTCTGCTCAAAACCGATTCATAAGCCGAGGCAAAATCACGCAGATACTCGTACAGATTATATTTATAACCGGCAGGACAGATGTCGATAAGATGATACGGGACATCACCATATTCGGCAAGGTCCTTACCGGTGCCGATATCCATGCCACGATAAACCTGACGGGAATCGGCACTTATGATTTCACCGCCAAAGGCTGTGGCGACATCCACCGCACGCGATGTTTTACCGGAAGCGGTGGGTCCGGTTATGACAAGCAGCCTGCTATTCATAGCCTCTCACGTGTTTCCGCCAGAACCTGCGGAACTTGAAAAGAGGACGATCCTCATTATCCTTTGCGACCAGCAGCCATCCCGGATCATTGAAATCATCTTCCATGACCTCAAGCTCACGCAACCTGAATGTAGGCTTATAATGCTTTATATCATAGAGCCTGTTGCCGAAACGGTCATAAGTCTTTTTTGCCATCATCACAGTGTACACCCTATGCACCTCACTCATCAGAAGCCCCGACAGCTTGCCGTCGGCATGCATCCGCTCAAGCTGATGCTGGGTAAACCACTCGCCTGTCAAACGTGAATTTTCCACCTCGCTGCGCGACGGAAGCACACATATATAATGAAAGATATTGCTGTCGGCACGGTTATTGGAATTTTCATACAGAAACTTTATGTTGACATTTCCTTTAATTCCTGACACAAGCGAAAAATTGACCGCCGCGTCATATGGCGTAATCCTCTCACGAAACGGGATATGCATCATCGCCGGCGTATCGACACGCTTATCACGGTCATCGTCCGACGGCTTTAAGAACACATAGTCATCACATATCAATATATAGCGTAATATTGTGGTAAGCTCGGAAGAAGAAGCGTCACCGACCACATTCTCCCGGTAAAACATGTATATGCGGAAATAGCGAACTGCAAGATAACCAAGCGAGAGCAGATACAGAGTAACTGGTATACCTATATAATAATATTTATCCGACGGATTCATGTTCACATTATTATATGTGGTCAGATAATAAATCCATGTATATGCCGTCACAATAATCGACATGAATATAAGCACACGCAGCTGATAGTGGGTCTCCACATCAAACACTTTCCCTATAAATCCGCGTTCCTGCGGCGTACCCTGCTCTACTGCACATCTATGGCAGAAGAATAAACGGCGACGCATCGTGTAGCCCCATAAAGAAATCATCGCCGTCACCGGAGCCACTACAAGAATCGTTATATACGGTATGTTTTTATTGGCTCGCCCCAGCAAATACTCCTGCGGGTCGATAAACTTCATGTAATACAGATTAATAGCCACCATTATTGCCGCAGTAACAAAAAGGATGCGCACTATGACATAAGGCAATATGTTACATATCTGAGGGTCGGAATCCCGCATAACGGCAATGCGCCTAAGCAATAAAAAAGCAAAGCCAAGAGCAAAAGCAGGAAGCCACAGTTTTGTGACAAATATACCGAGTAACACTGTCATAGCAAGTGCCCCGACAGACAATGCCCAGTTTATCCACAGGCTGTCGATACTTCGTAATGTCAGACGGTTTCGCAATTTATTCATTTCATCTAAGATTACGGTTAAAGAAATTAAGCATATTCAGATATACAAGTGAGCGCGCGCCACATCCGTATATAGAATGATTCATATTAGGGAACAAAAGCATGTCACACACCTTTCCCTGTGACTGAAGAGCCGACACATACTGCATGGTGTTCATCAGATGCACGTTATCATCGGCCGTGCCGTGCATTATAAGCAACGGTGTCATTATACGGTCAACATACGATATCGGAGCGCTTTCCTGATAGCCGGCCTCATTCTCACGGGGAGTAAGCATATAACGCTCGGCATATACTGTGTCGTAATAACGCCAGTCAGTGACAGGAGCCACAGCCACAGCCGCGTCATAACCATATTGCGACGCTGCAAGCAACGATTCATATCCGCCGTAACTCCAGCCAAAAATACCGACCTTGGATACATAAGGCAACGAACGGGCATATTTGGCAGCCGCAATCTGGTCAATTGTCTCGTAATGTCCAAGATTACGATATACAATATCCTTGAATTCCTTTCCTCTGCCGCCGGTGCCGCGACCGTCGACTGTCATAACTATATAACCCTGCGTCACAAAATAATAGTCCCAATCCATGCGCCAGCGGTTGAGCACCTCCTGCGAACCGGGGCCGCTATATTGCGACATTATGACCGGATACTTGCGCGCCGGGTTGAAATCGGCAGGTTTCAATACAGAGCCGTTAAGAGTATAACCGTCGGAATTAATGGTGAAAAACTCTTTTACAGGCAGATTTCCGTAACGTGACAGATATTCCTTATTATCCTCAAGCACCCTAATCTGCTTACCGGAAGAAGCGCAGAGGGTAAACACAGAAGGCGTCGTCACATTATTATATACCATCGTATAGTAAGACAGGTCAGGCGCACATATCAATGACGTAGTGCCTTTTTCATTACCTATGACTGTCACCTTACCTTTGGCATCGACACGCGTGACAACCCTGTCAATAGGACCTGACTGAGTGGACTGATAATAGTGACACATGCCGGCAGGGTCGTAGCCATAGTAATCGGTAACATCAAAATCGCCCGAAGTAATCTGGCGCATCTGCGCTCCGGAATAGCTGTATTGATACAGGTGATTGTAGCCCGACTTTTCCGACATAACGACAAAAAAGTCGTCATACAGGCTCAGGCACTCCCATGTCATAGGGTCAATCCAGCCTGAATTGTTTTCATCAACATACAGTGACTTGCTTACAGTCGACTTAGGATTGACTGTGTAAATTTCAACACGATTCTGCCCACGGTTAAGGGTTGTGACGACAAGTCGCTCTGCCGAGCCGGCATAGGCTATGCGGGGGATATACTCAATACGGGAATCATTAAAAACAATATCCTTTGTCTTGCGATTGTCAACGTCATAGCTGTGAAGGGTGACTACTGAATTAGGCTCGCCGGCAACAGGGTATTTATAGCTGTAGCTGCCCGGATAAAGCTCATACTCGTCTTTGGGTTCACACGTGCCTTGATATAAAGGGAAAGAATAAAGAGGCACATCGGTCTCATTATACTTCAGATAGCATAATGTAAGATTGTCGGGCGACCACGCCATCGAACATGTTGTGTCAAACTCCTCCTCATATACCCAGTCGGGCACTCCATTTATCACCTTGTTCACCTCACCATCCTTGGTGACAGCCACTTCAGTGTTATAATCAAGTTTTTTGATATAGATGTCATTGTCAGCCATGAACGCAATCATCCTGCCGTCGGGCGACCATACAGGCGACTGCTGCACGGGATGCTCCACACTCAGTGGAGAAAGCACATTATGGCGAATTTCATATACATAATATTTCGCCTTGAATGAACGGCGATACACGGGTGTCTTAGACTGATATATCAATATATGTGACTCATCAGGACTCATGATATATCCATCGATTGATTTTACCTGACTCTCACGCGTAGAGGCGACATCAATCACAGTCGCCACCTCTTCCCCCGACTTTATATCATACTTGACAAGGCGTGTGCCATCGTCAGCAAGCTGAAGGTAAGTCTTGCCGTCGCTCATATATGTCATGACTCCGGGAGTGGAAATAGCATTGTCGGGATATACATATCGTGACAGATCCTTTGCCTCCACCGCGTGAGACATCACCGGAGGAAACATTGCCGCAATAATCAAAATATATTTCAGTTTCATAGCTAAATATCTTATATTTCTTTGTTTAGAACAGCGACATCTGCGCTGCATTATCAGGTGTCTGTTTACGTGGAGGTTCCTGATAGCCAAAATCAGCATCCGACCCGGTTCCTGTCGTTTTAGCCACCATTCCCTCAGGCGGAGTAGCTATAAGCCATTCAGTGCTGTCAAGCGTTTCGTCGATTGCCGAGATTTTAGGCATTGTCTTCTTGCCGGCTCTCTTCCGACGTGGTTTTGCCTCGACAACCTCCTTTGTTACAGAATCGTCAGCCTTCTCCTGCACTTTTCTTAGCTCCGACTCGATAGCCGCACTATTTCGGGCGCTCAATTCAAGCGACTCCTTCAGATTGGCAATCTCCTTTTCAAGCGACATGACTTTCACGGCACTGTCATCTCTCTGCTCCTTTAAAGTCCTGATTTTTTCATCGCGGCGGGAAAGCACGTCTTCAACCTGAGCCATCTTGTCAATCATCTCTTGCTTTATTTCCTCAAGCAAAGAGTTGGTCTCCTCAAGTTCCGACGAGAGAGCCATCACCTTTGACACCGAATCGTCATATTTTACCTGAAGTTCATTTTTAGAAGCTATTGCATCATCAAGCTCCTTACGTGACTCCGCGTTGCTATTGCGTATGTCACTCAGCATCTTGTCAGCCATAGCCATTTTCGTCTTGTACAACTCGGCATTTTCAAGCACTTCGGAATTCAGGCGCTCCACCTCGGCGGTCAATCGCTCATTTTCAGCCACCGACTCATCAAGACGCAGACGCATCGCCCCGAACTCCTCTATTGAGACTCCGGCGCCCGATGCAGCGTCGGTTTCCAGGACTCCGGCTATTTTCAGCTTGTTAACGAGGCTTCTGTTCTCAAGAATAAACTGCTCCTTCTCCGCTTCCAACGACATTATCTGTCGGTCAAGCTCCTGCACCTTATCGGAAAGGGCGCGTTTCTGCCTGTCGGCACTCAGCTGACGCTGCTTAAACTCATCCTCTTTTTCCTGAATACTTTTACAGCGCTCCTGAAGGCCCGAAATCTCGTCATGATATTTTTTAGCCTCGCTTCTTGACTTAGCAAGAAATGACGACTCCATGTCATCATGACACCGGTCAAGATATTCCTTGAACGACTTGCCAAGGGTATCATAAAGATAGCGACGCTGCGCGTCACGGTCGATACACTGCTTTATAAAATCAGGCTGAGCGTTATTGAACACCTCAAGTATGGCGTCAAAAAAATCCAGCGGAAACGCTTGGTCGCCGACATTCATCTGCGGTCCGTCCGTTTCCTCCTTATTCTCCTCCACCGGAGCCGACGGTGTGGAATCCTGTTGGCGCCTATAAGGAGTCACAAGTGCCGACGGCGCGTCATCTTCGTAGTCTTCTTCTTCATGACCGAAGCCGAAAGCCCTTAATACTGAGTTAAAAAATGACATATCAAGTCTATTATTCCATTACAAAAAATTTCTTTCATTCAGGCTTCACAACGACTCCCATACCCTTCCTGCCATTTATCCCGATAGTCAACGGGGCGGCAAATCTCACGATTCTTAAAAAATCGCTTTCATATTCGGCAGGCAGAGAGTCAAGATAACCAACATCATAGACACCGTCATTTGACGCCGGATTTATCGTAAAGTACCCTACTCCGAAAGATGTCAGGTTTTGAAAGAAGTGTGTGCCCTGACTCGGCTCGATACGATAGTTGCTCAGTGACGACTCCACAATAAGCCTCGCCGATGATATATGCGGCCATTTGACCGGAATACCAAGAGCGGTGTCACTTGAGCCCCATCGTCCGGGACCGATTAGCACATAACCTTCGTTACGTTCCGTAAAGTTACGATTTATTTTCT
This sequence comes from Barnesiella sp. WM24, assembly GCF_004570975.1. GTDB lineage: Bacteria > Bacteroidota > Bacteroidia > Bacteroidales > Muribaculaceae > Muribaculum. Next base: position 24,770 of record NZ_SPPC01000009.1, on the reverse strand, counting down.
CAATTTCCCTCGCAATTAATGAATTATTTGATGAAGAGAAGTTCTCGGGTCTCACATACATTATCGCGCTTACATTTTCGATGTTTCCATGACCCAGCGCAGTGTTGCTGCGCAGTATCACCCGTTCATCGGGAAGCGACAGCACACTCTCGTCCACCATGTCCTTGCGCTCCACGATAGGACGTATCTGAAGCCAGTACACAGAGCCTTTGCCTTTGTCATTAATATCAAGCACTCCGGCAAACTCTATCTCGACCGGACGCCCCATCTCTTCCTGCCCTTTTGTGAGCATGAAGTCGGTAATCTGTGCCAACGGGAATACACCGTGCTGAAGGACATTTGCAAATGTGACCACTCGCCTGCCCTCTCCCTCATCACAGTCACGGATAATCTGGTCACGGAAATCATAGGTCGACACAAGGTAACGCAACGCACCGGTAGCCGCAACATCCTGAATGCGCGGACGGGCGATATTGAAACCGTCATCGACCTTGAAATCCTCTTCGACCCCACGTTTCATGTCAAGGGCATACAAGCGTGTCTGCGTATCTCGCAGTGCAAGATCCAGCGTTGATGTCTGCAACACCTTGTCAGCGTGACGCGGCGAGAAGCGCAGGCTCAGTCCGCCGTCGACAATATACTTGCCGAGACCGATTGCAGTCTCAACCACGCCGTCCTCAGGCACCTCATCATTGATAGGATAGTAATTCAACGAGCGGCCTACTCCCGAAAACGACGGGAAGTAATAATCGCCTACTTGCTTGCCGACAACCTCCTGAATGATTACAGCCATCTTTTCCTGGTCAATGACATTGCTCGTCGCTGTCATGTATGCCTTGCTGTCGGCATAAAAGACCGATGCATAAACACTCTTGATTGCATCACTCAGCATGGCAAGCATCTCGTAGCGGTCCTCAACATGAGGTATCATATATGTCGAGTATATACCTGCAAACGGCTGGTAATGGGAATCTTCGAGCAAGCTTGAGCTGCGGATGGCAAGGGGCTTGTCAACGACTTCAAAAAGAGCGAAAAAGTCCTCGACAAGGCGTTCGGGAAGACGCGCCTGGAGGAAATACTTCAGGATTACCTCGTCGCTCTGGTCTGACAAAGCCACAGGATAAAGGTTGTTGGTCTCCATGAACTCGTCAAAGATGTCGGTACATATCACCACCGTACGCGGTATTGTCACCGTCACCCCGTCAAAGTTGTCACATATAGGATTTTTCTTTATGATAGAGTCAATAAACGCAAGACCTCTGCCCTTGCCTCCGAGTGAACCCTGACCGATACGGGCAAAGTTGGAATAGTGGTCAAACCTGTCCTTACGGAATATGGCGACCACACCGCGATTTTTCATCTTGCGGTATTTCACAATAAGGTCAAAAAACAGCTGTCTTACCGCCGGAGCCTCTTCAATATTGGTAAACCGGTGACTCTTTATAACCTCGGCTATCGGGAAAAGCGCGCGCGAGTAGAGCCAGCGCGAGATGTCATTATAGGAAGCGTGATAGAACAGAGACTTGGCAGGGATGTCAAATATATGCCTTTGCAAGTCCTTCAGGTCATGAATGCGCAGGAGTTCTTCCCCGGTCTCGGGGTCACGGATCACAAAGTCACCGAAACCGAAATCCTTGCGAATGGCATTACCGAGGTCGACAGGAAATTTTTTGGAATTCTTGTCGATAAACACGCCGCCGAAAGCCTTGACTTTTGGAGCATTATCTTCTTCCGATGACTCCATGATAATAGGCAGATAAGGGTCTTTTTCCCGCAAGTAAGCCGCAAGCTTTAATCCTGCTTGAGCATCCTTGACGCCTTCATGCTTGAACGACACGTCAGAGATGACCCCAAGCACATTCTTCCCGTAACGGTTATACAGCTCGACAGCCTCCTCATAGTCGCGGGCAAGCATCACTTTAGGTCGACCGCGCATACGCAACATCTGCTCATGCTCGTTCAATGCCTCAGTCGAGAAAATAAGCGACTGCTTCAGCAAGAATTTATATATGATCGGAAGCACGGATGAATAGAACCTCACAGAGTCCTCCACAAGAAGTATCATCTGCACCCCTACTTCATTTATATCATTGTCAGCGTTCATCTTGTCTTCAAGTAGCTTGATGATGGCAAGCAGCAAGTCGACATTGCCAAGCCAGCTGAACACATAGTCGACTGCGGTCAGGTCCTCCTTGGCAAGACGCCGCGACACCTCTTTGGAAAACGGAGTCAACACCACAATCGGGATATCCGGATATAGCTCCTTGATATTTTTCGCTCCCGTAAAGGTCTCGCTGAGATCGACTCCCGGCATCATTATGATAAGGTCAAAGCGCTTCACCTCAAGCTCATCAAGCGCCTCCTCCGGACGTGACACGCGGGTGACACGCGGCGGCGAGCTAAGGTTGAGAGCGACATATTCAAAATATAGCTGCTCCTCGACCCTGCCGTCTTCTTCCATCATGAAAGCGTCGTAAGGCGACGCCACCAGCAAGACATTAAAGATACGACGCTGCATCAGATTCTGGAATGCGGTATCTTTCAGATATAATTGGCTTAAACTCTCCTCGTTCATGGCAAGTTGAAATAGTCTACACAAATTTACATCATTTTTTCCGTTACCGCAAACCATATCTGTCTCACTTAATGATTTTAGGACTGAGTATTATGAAATACGCTTTATGCGTCTTGCATGATTTGTATTGATTATGAGCGGGACATTCTCGATTGTAACGCTGCTTGTGTCAAGACCGAGAGCCTTCTCGTCGCTGATGCCGACATGACGCAAAATACCATATATGCCCATTATAAAACGGACTGACGCTGGACAATTGCTTGATGCCGAAAACACCCTGTGGATTATGATAAACCGGAAATCGCCTGCAATCCCGTGGTTATGTAAAGAAGGATAGCGGCTTGTAAGGTCTATGTCGCCTGCCGCCACAAGGTCTTCCACTATCTGACGCAGATACACGCTTACCTGCGGCTGGATACGGAATCCGAGGGTTATGTCGATGCTTATCAAGGTGTGAGGAATCAATACGTTGCACTTATATTCGAGGGTGTCGGGAGCGTCATCATAATGCACGCGAATCACCCAATAATGGTCGGCACGCTTGGGGTGCTTGTTTATTATGGAGTAAAGCAGTTTGCTCTCAACCATGTCAGGTGATTCAGACTTGCTTATATACACCACATTGGAGGAATACTTCGGTATCTCGCTGTCGCGGCTTATGTCGTGAATTATGTCAAGACTGTTTTTAAACGGCTTGTACTCGATAAAGCTGTTACGGATATTGCGGGCACGACGCCAGAAAAGCATCACGGCACAGATTATGCCGGCAAGAAGCAATGTGTACCAGCCGCCATGCATGAATTTGAACATGTTGGAGACGAGAAACACCCCTTCTATCGCGATAAAAAGCACCATAAACAGGATGACCAGCCATTGTGGCGTGCCCTTATGACGAAGATAAAACCCGAGCAAGAGGGTGGTCATGAGCATCGTGATCGTGATTGCAAGACCATAAGCCGCCTCCATTGCCGATGATGTGCGGAATAGCAACACCGTCACTATGCAGCCTACATAAAGGAAGCTGTTGACAAGAGGTATGTAAAGCTGCCCTTTCAATGCCGACGGATATTTTACTTTAAGCCTGGGCCAGAAATCAAGACCCATAGCCTCGCTGAATATCGTGAACGAACCGCTCAACAACGCCTGACTTGCTATAATCGCCGCCCCTGTCGACATTATTATGCCTACCACAAGGAATCCCGAGGGCATAATCGCATAAAACGGATTTATCCCCGGAGCTACAGAGCCTTCGGCAATAAGCCACGCGCCCTGACCGAGATAATTCAGTATCAGCATTATCTTTACGAAAATCCATGTATAGGTGATGTTGAGCCGCCCGCAGTGGCCGAGGTCGGAGTAAAGAGCCTCGGCTCCTGTAGTACAGAGAAACACAGCTCCAAGTATCAGAAACCAGAAAGGATAGTCAATAAGAACCTTTACCGCATAATAGGGGTTGAAAGCCTTGAATATCACCGGGGAGGCTCCAAGATGCAGCGAACCCATAACGCCAAGCATCAGAAACCACATAAGCATGAACGGGCCAAACCACCTGCCTATCGCTTTGGTGCCGAGCTGCTGCACGAAAAACACGGCAGTTATTATAATGACAACAACAGGCACAACAGGAGCCGAGGCATCAAGCGCCCTGACACCCTCTATCGCTGACGTAACTGTAACGGCAGGAGTTATGACGCCGTCGGCAATCAATGTGCTCGCCCCTATTACTGCCGGAATGTAGAGCCATTTGCCGGGGAGCCGCTTCACAAGCGAGTACAGGGCAAGAATACCGCCCTCCCCCTTGTTGTCGGCGTGCAAGGCTATGACAACATATTTAAGCGTAGTCTGTAACGTGAGTGTCCAGATGATACATGAAACGGCACCTATGATATAGTCGGCATTGTATTCCGGATTCACGCCTGTTATAGCTTTCATGACATACAACGGGGATGTGCCTATGTCGCCAAACACAATGCCGATGGTTACAAGGAGAGCCATTGCGGTCACCTTATGGACCGATGTAGATAGTACTTTTTCTTGTGACATAAAAAATTCCGTAGTCGTTAACTTATAAGTAACGACCACGGAGTTTTAAATGTTTATTCAATATCGCCTTACTGACTATTCGTCAAAAGTCATTTCATCAAAACCGGCGGCATCAAATTCATCGTCATTATACTCATCGCTGCCATAGAAATCCTCATCAAAGTCATCGGCACCCTGAGTAACGGCGGGAGTGTTTTTTGCCTCAAACTCGTCAATGTCCATCATCTGAGCAGGAGCCGAACCCATTGAAGCCACACACACAGGGTCTTTCAGATTCTTTCCGGGAATACTCTTCTTCATCTCTATAAAGAAGCAGCGGTCAGTCATGTAGTCAAATACAAATATGAGTCTCTGACCGTCATCCACGAAATCGCTCAAGACAGTCTCATCCATCAGATAGATGTCTTCATCGGAATCCGACCCCATGTCTTCAAGGGTAATCTCCTTGCCTTTCTCCCAGTTATTGTCGCAAAGGAAGAAAGAACACATCTGGTTCTTGTCATAACCTACAGAGTCACATATAGCGTTTCTGAGATCGAGGAAAGTCGCGTCGGCATCGATGTTGATTTCGCGCCTGAAATTATCCACTTCGTCTGAAACAAGTCGAAAATTGAATATCATAATCTTAGGGTTTAATTTATTTTTCTGCATTAAGGAGCCATCGTTACCGCGACTCTTCACACTGCGAATTTAATAAATTTCCTATACAAACCACCAAATTTTTTATCTAATAATTTAAGCGGCGGTCCAATATTATTTTACAATAATCTTATGTGTGATGACGCTGCCTGAAGCAGTGACCTTTACAAGATATGTGCCTGCAGCGACCTCAACCGACCCGGCAGCGGAAAGTCCTGCCACCTTGACTCCGTTGACCGCATAGACAGCGGCTTCCGAGAAATCACCGTTCACGTCTATCCTGCCCTCTCCGGCTGTCACTTCAACCGCCGCGGCATCAACCGTGCCGATTCCGGTGGAAGGAGTGTCGATTGCCACTGACTCCACGTTAAACACCTTGCAGTCGTTAGCGTCTTTATCATTGCTGTTGGCGACAAAAGCCACGATGTCAAGATCGGCTGCATCAAGCTTTTCATTAATTACAGCAGAAGTCTTGAATGAATAGGGCTCGCCTTTCTTTAAGCTGACGGGGCTTCCAAGGTTTCCAGTGAGTGTCTGGCGGAATATGTGACGGTGAGTGTAATTACCGCCGCCACCTGACTGGTAGCCCACATCAGAGCGCTCCACAAGGAAGACACTCACAGCAGGTGAGGTCCACTCATCCAACACCTTTACAGGAGTACCAGACACCTCGACATCAAGTTTGCGTGTCGCGGGGTCATAGCTGTAATCTATATTCACATCCAACCAGGCATAACGCTCGGCGGCAAGATTGGTAAACTTCTCGATATCAGCAGCACCGTTTACAATAAAGACCGGGCCGGGCGACGGGATGACATTCATAGCATATTGCGCGAGCGCACCCTGGTCGGCGAAATTCACCCTGTCAATCATAAATGCAGGCGCCCATGACGAAGTCTGGTAAAACCACAGATAAGCCCGGTCAAGATCGGTAGTGTAATTATCCTCGCCATATCCGGAATGGTGAGCCACGATTACCATGTCGTCACGGCTGCCGCTTACATCGGCAAGAGCTCTATGGGCAGACGGACAGTTGCCACACTGCGCTGTCGAAAACTCCTCGACAAGCACCTTGCGCGGCAGCATAGCCAATGTACAGTCAAGCGTATAGCCGACAGAAGCGCCGTCATTTCCACCAACGACAGGGACAACCGAAAGTGACGCCTCCTTTTCTTCATCAATAGCGAGCGCGTCAAAAGCATAAGCAGCCATGCTACCCGCCTTCAGTCCGTCGGCATATGTCTCTGAAGCTATCTCCTTGCTGTCAAAGCGACATGAAAGAGAATAGCTGTCAACATCAGTGGCTCCGTAATTAAACACAGAACCTGAGACACTGAATTTCTCGCCGGGTTTTACAATATCCACACCCGAGGCAGAGAGCACAATCACTTCTCCGGATGGCAGGTCATCGCCTTCTATCACAGCTTTTACAAGTACATTTCCTACACCGGAATCACCGGCATGCTCCCAATAACACACGCCCTTTGAATCGGCATAACCCATGATGTCGCCATAAGGAGTAGCCACTCCATTATCTACTGCAATAGGCATGGTCTCGGAGGATAGTTTTGATTTCATGCTATAGCCTACATATACATCCTTATCTCCGGTGATGACATAAGGTTCGTCAAGCGGCACTCGGTTCCATACATTGCCCTCGACTTCAGAATTAGTGGAAGTCAAAGCCCGGAAGTTGTCAATATCTTCAGCGACAAAAACGTCGACCTTATTATACTCTTCACCGTTAACCACATAGGTCTGACAAAGCAGCTCGACTCCTGTCACAGAAGCTCCGGCATATTTTGCAGCAATCTCAGCAGGAATCTGAATCACCGCATAGTTGGTCGTGTTATAAGCACTTGCGATAAACTGATCCGGCTCGTCGGCGGAATATCCGTAACTGACGTTAGCCGCAGAAAGAGGAAAGGCTAACGCACACGAAACCGTTCCAATCAGAATAGACTTTGTTATTCTCATTATAAGCACTGTTAGTAATTTAAGTAAAAAATGGTAATTTAAGGAGATTAAGGCAACTCACTGCCTGTCGGCAGGTAAAGACGAGTGTATCGCGTCAAAGCTATCTTTCATAAGCGACTGCAGGTCATGCTTGCCATCCACTGCGACTATCGGTTTATGAATAGTCAATGTTATATGACCCCACATGGGTACACGCTTGAATCGCGGCATGACATCAAAAGCCCCGTCGATAGTAATCGGCACAACCGGAAGTCCGAATTCCACGGCAAGCATATAGGCGCCACGCTTAAAGGGACGCATTTTCCCGTCCCACGTGCGCGCCCCTTCCGGAAACACGACCAACGACATGCCTCCCTGAAGCTGACGCTCAGCCTTTTCCATAGTAAGCCGCGTTGCCGACGGAGATGAATTATCTACCATGATATGACCCGACACCTTACATGAATAACCGACAAGAGGAATCTTTTCAAGCGACTTTTTCATCATCCAGCGGAACTGATGATTCAGGTATCCGTAGATTGAAAATATGTCGTAGGCTCCCTGGTGATTGGCGACAAACACATATGATGTGTGAGAATCGACATTTTCACGACCTTTTACGGTCACCTTTACAAGAGTTAAAAGACAGAAAAGGCGAGCCCACCAGTGGGGGAAAAAGTATCCCGCCCATCGGCCAAGGCCCACACTGCTCAAAACGATAGTTATCACAGCCGTCAATATCGTGGCAACGAGCAGAATCGGAGCCATGATAAAGAGCTGATATATACGATATAATATTATCATAATGGAGAGAATACGGTCGCGCGTTGTACCGCGCGACCGTATTGTTTTAATTATCAATAAGCAAATACCGGATAAGACTCCATGGTCTTGTTGACTTTCTCACGTACATCGGCAATCACCTTGGCATTGTCGTGATTGCTCAATACGGTGTCAATCATCTCTACGATCTCACCCATAAGAGCCTCATCGGCGCCACGAGTGGTGATAGCCGGAGTTCCAAGACGTATACCTGAAGTCTGGAACGGGCTGCGGGAATCAAACGGCACCATGTTCTTGTTGGCAGTGATGTCAGCCTCGACAAGGACCTTTTCAGCCACTTTACCTGTAAGTTCAGGGAACTTGGTGCGCAAGTCTACAAGCATGCAGTGATTATCAGTGCCACCGGAAATAATCTTGTAGCCCTTGTCAACGAGAGCCTGTGCCATGACAGCGGCATTTTTCTTAACCTGGGTCTGGTAATCCTTGAATGAAGGCTGGAGAGCCTCACCAAATGCCACAGCCTTGGCCGCGATGACATGTTCGAGCGGACCGCCCTGTACACCGGGGAAGACAGCCGAGTCAAGAAGAGCCGACATCTTACGCACCTCACCCTTGTTATTGGTCTTGCCCCAGGGATTCTCAAAATCTTTGCCGAGGAGGATAAGACCGCCACGCGGGCCGCGCAATGTCTTATGGGTAGTAGAAGTCACGATATGGGCATACTTGACGGGATTGTCGAGCAGACCGGCAGCAATAAGACCTGCAGGATGAGCCATGTCAATCAAGAGTATGGCGCCGATTTCATCGGCAATCTTGCGCATACGTGCATAGTCCCACTCGCGGGAATAAGCGCTTGCACCTCCGATAATAAGTTTCGGACGCTCACGCAGCGCGACATCCTCCATCTGATCGTAGTCGACAAGACCGGTATCTTCCTTAACATTATATTCAAGAGCCTCAAACATAAGTCCGGAGAAGTTTACAGGGCTGCCGTGAGAAAGGTGTCCGCCATGAGCAAGGTTCAGACCGAGGAACTTGTCGCCGGGCTTCATGCACGCCATGAACACAGCCATGTTAGCCTGTGCTCCCGAGTGGGGCTGGACATTGGCATACTCGGCTCCGAAAAGCTGCTTCACGCGGTCAATAGCCAACTGTTCAGCCTCATCCACCACCTGGCAACCGCCATAATAGCGGTGTCCGGGATAACCTTCGGCATACTTGTTGGTCAGGCATGACCCCATAGCCTCCATAACCTGGTCACTGACAAAATTTTCAGAAGCAATAAGCTCGATACCATGTTTCTGGCGCTGATGTTCACGCTCTATGATATCAAAAATGCGTTTATCTCTTTCCATTAAAAATATATATTTAGATTATTAATTACTTTTTCTTTTTTACCGACCATCCAAACCGGCCTATCTCCTCACCGATGCGATAATATGCGCCATGACTGTAAGCGAGCAATCCGGCATCAGACAAGCGGAAAGCACCGGTGGCAGGATCAATGTACCGCTCATCGGCAAGCACTCCGAGCACCTCGGCGATAAACATGTCATGGGTTCCGAGACTTACAATCTCCTTCACCCGACATTCGATCGACAGCGGTGACTCCTCGATATAAGGACAACTGACCATCACCCCCTTTACAGGAGTGAGACCGGTCTCGCGCCATTTGTCATAATCACGACCTGACTTCACCCCCGCCCAGTCAACGGCACGCGCCATTGACTCGGTGGTAAGATTTATCGTGAACTCCATAGTCGACTTAATCATGTCATAGCTGTGTCTCGACGGTCTTACCGATATATAACACATCGCAGGATCGGTGCATATCGTGCCCGTCCACGCGACTGTTATCATATTGCTCTCCTCCACCGACGAGCCACACGACACCAATACAGCCGGCAGTGGGTATATCATTGTTCCCGGTTTCCAGTTCTGTCGCGCCATCGTCGGGTCAGATTTACTTTATGTGAGCGTTTTCAGCGCTTACACAATGTCCGCAATAATGGCATCTAATCACACGATTCTCAGGGTCGACAAGCTCAAACTTGGTTTTCATAGGCTCGTTGTTGGTGATACATTTAGGGTTATCACACTTTACAATGCCTACGATAGTCTGGGGAAGAGTCACCGACGACTTTTCAACCACTTCAAAATCGTGTATGATATTAATCTTTGCAGTGGGAGCGATAAGCGCTATGCGGTTGATAACATCATCAGGGAAGAAAGTGTCGGCAACCTTGATTATACCTTTTGTCCCGAGCTTTTTAGAGTCGAGATTGTTGCCAATCGTCACATGCTTGTCAAGCTTCTCGATGCCTAAAATCTCGACAGCCTTGAACAGTGCCGACGACGGTATGCGGTCAATCACCGTGCCGTTTCTCAAAGCGGCTACCGCGAGTTCTTTCTTATTTGTTGTCATGATTTTCTATTTGAGGGATGTCAATACCTAACGCACGGCAAATGATAGCCTGTCTTGCATAGAGACCGTTTTGTGCCTGCTGGAAATAATAAGCCTTGGGGCTGTCATCCACATCCTGGTCAATCTCGTTGACGCGGGGCAGCGGATGAAGCACACGCAGGTTGTCACGTGAGTTTTCAAGCATCGCGACATTCAGGTTGTAAAGATTCTTCACTTTCTCATATTCCATTATGTCAGTGAAGCGCTCGCGCTGCACGCGGGTCATATAGAGAATATCGCTACTGTTGATTACCTCCGGAGAGAATTCCGTGTACTCATGATATGTTATGCCATGCTCATCGCAGAACTGGATATATTCACGCGGCATCTGCAATTCCTTACAAGCCACAAAATTGAATGTCGGGTTAAAATACTGGAGCGCCATAAGCAGGGAATGTACGGTCCTTCCATATTTCAAATCACCGACCATAGTTATGGTGAGATTTTCAAGCGTGCCCTGTGTCTTATATATAGAATACAGGTCAAGCATTGTCTGCGACGGATGCTGGTTGGCTCCATCTCCTGCGTTTATAATAGGCACATCGGTCACCTCGGTGGCATATCGTGCCGCACCCTCAAGATAATGACGCATCACTATAAGGTCCACGTAGTTGCTGACCATCTTGATGGTGTCTTTAAGAGTCTCACCTTTTGACGAACTTGTGGTGCTCGCGTCAGAAAAGCCAATCACCCTGCCGCCAAGGCGGTTGACCGCGGTCTCAAAACTGAGGCGTGTGCGGGTGGAGGGCTCAAAAAAGAGCGTGGCAACCACCTTGCCTTCGAGTATCCTGTGGTTAGGATGCTCTTCAAAATAGCGTGCCTGATTAAGCAGGCGCAATATCTCCTCCTTACTTATGTCGGAAATGGAGACGAGGCTGTTACTATTCATCGCTGTCGGAAATATTTTTTTGACAACGCAAATTTACTATTTCCGCGCCTCAATTGCAAATAATTGAAGCCCGTCACTTCGATTTTTCAAAAAGTCTCACCAACTCGCCTATCCAGAGCACGACAGACGTGACACCGATAATAACCGCCCAATCAGACAATCCGAGTGGAACGACATTAAACATGTCGCCTCCCACACTCACTATCAATATCTGCCCCACGAGGATAACAAGGGAGATAAACAGAAATTCCGAGCAGCCTTTAAGATGCAAGGCTGAACGGCGGGTGGCGTAGGCACGGGCGTTAAACATGTTCCAGAACTGAAGGAACACGAATATAGAGAAGAATGTGCTCAATTCATAAGGCGAAAGATTATGAAAGGCTTTATCCATCTCCACAGGGAAGAGACGCAGAAGTGATGTCACATCGGAATGTTGGAATATGTAGAGCAATCCAAACAGAATTGCGAAGAAGAGTATTCCGGTACCGATAATATCGGCACCCATCGCCTTGGTTATTATAAATGAATTACGGTCACGCGGCTTATCTTTCATGACTGCTTCCGACGGGGGCAGTGAAGCAAGCGCCATCGCGGCAAATGTGTCCATTATGAGATTGACCCACAGCATCTGCGTTACTGTCAGCGGTGACTCAGAGCCCATGAATGCGCCGGCAAGCACGATAAGACACGCCACGACATTGACTGTCATCTGAAAGAGAACAAAACGCTGTATATTAAGATACAACGACCTTCCCCACATGACAGCGCGCCCTATACTCGCAAATGAATTGTCGACAATCGTTATGTCGCTCGCCTCCTTTGCCACGGCTGTACCGTCGCCCATCGACAACCCGACATGGGCCGCCTTCAATGCGGGGGCGTCATTTGTGCCGTCGCCTGTCACTGCGACTACATTTCCCTTTTTCTGAAGCGTCTCCACAAGGCGCTTTTTGTCCAGCGGACGTGCCCTGGCTATAATCTTGAAGTCATCTATCCTTTCATATAGCTCATCATCGGAAAGGGAAGCAAATTCAGGACCGGTGATTACATTATTGTCACCGTCACCTTCACGCCAAAGACCGATCTGTCGGGCAATCTCCTTTGCCGTATTGGGAGTGTCGCCTGTAACTATCTTGATTGCAATGCCTGCGTCAATACATTCTTTTACAGCGGCAGGCACCTCTGCCCTTACAGGATCGGAAATCGCGACAATACCCAGAAAAGTAAGGTTGTCGGCGACAAGCTTGCCGTCTTCGATGACATTTTCGCCCGGTTCAATTATCTGGCAGGCAAATCCGAGAGTGCGCATAGCCTGATTCTGATAATCGAGCAATTTTTTGTCTATGTCATCTTTCTTTACATCAGAAGCGACATTCTTACATAGAGAATAGACTATCTCGGGGGCACCTTTGACATATAGCACACGCTTGCCCGGCACAGCCTCTGACTCTACCTCCGTAGCCATATATTTACGCTCGGTGTTGAAGGGTATCTCGTCGACAGCATGTACACTCTCACGTATAGCACGATAGTCGATGCCTCTGTCACGGAGCCACAATATAAGGGCGCCTTCTGTAGGATTGCCAAGCACGGAAGGCTTTTCAGGATTGGACAAGTCAAGCTGCGCCGTAGAATTGACCGCTATTCCCTCGACAATCATACGGCTCTCCACTGAATCGTCAGGTTTTCCGCCTGCCAATGAGAAAAAGTCGGTATTGTAGATGCGCATCTGATTTTCAGTAAGGGTTCCGGTCTTATCGGTACATATCACCGTCGTGGCACCCATTGTCTCGCAAGCATGCATCTTACGCACAAGATTATTGGTGCGGAGCATGCGCCTCATGCTATAGGCAAGACTCAACGTGACAGCCATGGGCAGACCCTCAGGCACAGACACGACTATAAGTGTCACCGCAATCATGACAGTCTGAAGCAAGAACGCGAAAAACGCAAGCCAGTCAAGACCGGCATCACCGTTGTTGACAAAATACATGACCACACGCCCTATGATGACAAGAGCCGCTATACAGTAGCTCATGCGCGATATCAGCCTTCCGAGTCCGTCAAGCTGGATGTTTAGCGGTGTCTTTACGCTGTCATCAATCTGCGTAGCCTCGTAGACCTTACCGTTTTCAGTAAGGTCGCCGACAGCTGTCACTTCATACATGCCATGCCCCTCCATCACCTTAGTGCCACGCAACACGTGGTCACTGGGGAACGTGGCGTCAGGATCAAACATTGACTCGTCAGTGGTCTTTGAGCATATAGGCTCTCCTGTCAGCGACGACTCGTCGACCTGAAGCGATGATGACTCAAGAAGACGTCCGTCGGCAGGAATCTCTTCTCCGGTGGTGACGAGCACAATATCCCCGACAACGACATCGCGTTTGGGAATCTGAATGGTATTTCCATCGCGGATTACCTGCACCGGCTCGTCATCGTTTACCTGGTTCAGTATGGCAAATTCCCTGTCAGCCTTAACTTCAAAGATAAATGCCAGTCCGGTGGCAAGAAGTATGGCGACAAAGATGCCTATAGGTTCAAAAAACACCTGGGCTCCCTCATGAAGCCCATAATATTCATAACAAGAGATACCGACAGAAAGCACTCCCGCCACAAGCAGGATTAGAATAAGTGGGTCGCGGAACTTGTCAATAAATCTCATGAACAACGACTCCTTTTTAGGCGGAGTCAATATGTTGACCCCGTTCTTTTCCCTGCTTTCAAGCACCTGGGCTTCAGTCAAGCCACTGTAATGTCGTGATTCTGCCATAATCCAAAGTTATATATACACTTAAATTCTTCTTTATAAATTTTGAAGTCGCGAATTTATCAAAAATCCGCGACTATACAAACTTATAACAAATATCTCCGGCAAAAGTCGGCAATCAAAAAGAAAACGACACTCCAAGCGACGGGATAAAGGCATGAACCCTGTAATCGGCGTTAAACTGCCGTATGACATCATTGCTGCCCATCTGTGCCGCAAGCAGGTCGACATAACCACACTTCGCATCATCCTCACCGACTCCCGCGACATACAGCATTGAAAAGTCAATCGACAGCTGGCTCATCGGGCGGAACGAGAGACCCAAGCTCGGCTCTATCTTAGTCATGCCGGGAGTCTCGGGATTGTAATAGTTTTTATTTACAGGCGAAAGGTCAAGAATAAGACCCGCCCTTATATCAAAGCGACGCGTCAAGCCATACTGTGCGCCGAGACGGAACGCCCATGAATCGCGATAATTCTTCTCAAGATGCTGGTCGTAGGCGCTGACAGCATCGTCAAGGAAGTGAATGTCAAGATTTTTATAGGAGCTCCAGCCTGTAAACTGGGCGTCAAAAGCAAGCAACAGATTATGAAGCGGCTTATAGGAAACGCCGAAAGTCAGCACAGCGGGCATAGGCATCTCGGCAGTAAAGTTTGCCTCGTTGATGAGCGAGAGGCTTGATTCAAGAATCTGGCGTGCGACTTCGTTGGCATATGTCACCTTTGCTTCGCCCGCCTTAACCTTCATTGTCATCTTTGAGCGGAAATTAGCCCCGACAGTCCACCGGCGGTTTATGTCATACATGACACCTACGTTAAAACCGCATGCCACGCCGGCATTGCCTGTAAGATTTACCGACGCAGGCATCGTATTGCCAAACACGGCAGGCGCCCCCATCATCCCGAGCATCGCGTCAAAGGTGGCGGGATTCACAAGCCCTTTGTTGAGATCCACCCCACCCCAGGAAATCATAAGTCCGGCGCCGATTGACAGCTTAGGCGTAATGCGCCATGACAATGTAGGCTGGACAGTGAATGTCGACAGTTTTACCGATTGATTCAGCACAGCGCCGGGCCAATTGTTGGTCCAGTTGATAGAGCTGCCGTAAGGAGTATAAATGTTTATACCTGCTTTCAGATTATCATATATGCTAAAAGCGGCACTGACCATCATCGGGGTGCTTACGTCATTGTCGGTTTCATACCACTTATCGCCGACTTTAGCTTTTGCCGTGGCGGCGACTGCATTTACACTTGCTGAAAGGTCAAGTGTCTTATCCATAAATCCGAGACCTGCCGGATTGAAATACATGCTCTCGGCACCGAGCTTCTGGGCGACACCGGTGTGCCCCATACCGCCCTGACGGGCGCTTAAAGTGTTTACCTGATAGCCCTCAGCGGCAGCGGAGAATGTCACAACCGCACAAAGCACAGTGGATAGAATTTTCTTCATATATCTTAATTTTATAAAAACGCTGCAAAGTTAAGTAAATAAAACCCGTCATACCAAGAAAAACAGAACAAAAATTCAAGACAACAGAACAATCCGAGCCATAAACCGCATCATTACACATTATTAATTACAATAAAAGGCCACCAACCCGCCAGGCTCCAATCACCAACCTTGCACATGACCTCCCCATAATCACAGCGCCACCCACACACAAATATCACATATGACCGATAATTTGCAGCGCCCCTGACCTTTTTATCCTGCCGGTGGAGAAATGTCGCGAGTTATTTACTAACTTTGCGCCCGCTATATCATTAAGCTATTCGCGAAACAAAAGTTATACGAAGGTAAAAAGACAAGATTGTAAAGTCACTTATTTATGAACAAAGGATTGTTTGCGCTCGCCCTCGGCACATTTGCCCTCGGCATTGCCGAGTTTCTTATGATGGGAATACTCGGCGACATCGCCGCCACGATGGACATATCAATCGCCAGGGCTGGATACTTCATCTCCGCCTACGCGCTCGGAGTCTGTGTAGGCGCGCCGGCACTGCTATTCGCCCGCAGAATCCCGCTGAAAAAAATAATGCTGCTGCTCGCCGCAATCATAGCCATAGGCAACCTCTGTGCGGCAATATCACCGGGCTACTATACATTTTTTATATCCCGCTTCATCTCCGGACTCCCCCACGGAGCCTACTTCGGAGTCGGGGCAATCGTGGCACGCCGTCTCGCACAAAAAGGACATGAGGTAAGCGCCGTGTCCTACATGATTGCCGGCATGACCGTAGCCACACTGATAGGCGTGCCGCTCGGGACACTGATCACCAACACGATGACATGGCGCGTCGCATTTCTCATCGTCGGAGCGACAGGCATAGCCACCATAATAGCAATCAGGGCATGGGTGCCCGACGTGGAAGGAATCGTCGACAACGGCTTCAAAAGCCAGTTCCGCTTTCTCCGCACCCTTCCGCCGTGGCTCATATTCGGCGGCGTAATCTTCGGGCAGATAGGCATATACTGCTGGTACAGCTACATCGACCCGCAGCTCACGCTCGTAGCCGGATTCCCGCAAGCCGACCTTTCATGGCTCATGGTGCTCGCCGGATTCGGAATGTTTGCCGGAAACCTTATCGCAGGAAAGCTCAGCGACCGATACAAACCCTCATGGATAGCCGCATGGGTACAGGCATCGGCAATCCCCGTCCTGCTGCTCTTCTTCTTCCTCGCGTCATTCAAAGCGGCGGCGGTAATATTGATGATACTCGGCACAGCCGCGCTCTTCGGCTCCGGCAGCCCCCTCCAATCATCCATCGTAGGCTACTCCCGCGGCGGCGAGCTGCTCGGAGGAGCCTGCATACAGATCGCCTACAACGCAGGTAACGCAATCGCCGCATGGATAGGCAGCGCCGTGATAGCACGCGGCTACGGCTATACCGCCCCCGCCATCGTCGGCATACCGATTGTCGTGACCGGATGCGTGCTGCTCTTTATCCTCTATGCCCGATATGAGCGAGCGGGACAACGCCCCTGATTCCTGCGAGACAACATAACCGACAGACTTCAAGCGCAATAACAGCAAAAATCAGTCGTCGGCTTGCGCATGTCAAAGTTTTTCCGTAATTTTGGCACGTCTTAGCCTCTTACTTCAAAAGCGGCTGAAAGCATTAGCGTTCATTAAACAAAATGAGCACTGCGACATCCCAAAAAAACATTGCGGCAGCCCCACTCACCGGCGCTGGCGACGCCGTAGGCGTGTCACGACCCAAGTGGTATATAGCTATTGTCAACAACAATAGCGAAAAAGAAGTGCGCGAGCGGCTCAACAAGCTCGGCTACGACTCCTACGTGGCGACACAGCGCCAGACAAAAATCTGGAAAAACGGACGCCGCGCAAGCGTCGAGGCAGTCGTCATACGCACCATCGTCTTCATCCACTGCACCGAAAAAGAGCGCCGCCGGATAGTCGCCCTACCCTACATCAACCGATTCATGACCGACCGCGCCACTGCAGCACAACGCGTCCCCGCCACTGTGCCCGAACGCGAAATGCACATCTTGCGGTTCATACTCGGCAACTCCGACTCTCCGGTCACAATCGAAGAGCGCCCCCTCCGGAAAGGCGACCGCGTAAAAGTCGTTCGCGGAAGCCTCATGGGGCTTGAAGGCGAAATCATCGACACCGAGCCCTCAACCGAGCTTGTCGTAAGACTCGACATCCTCGGATGTGCCCGCCTCAACATCGACCGCCTCAGCGTCGAGCCCCTCACCTGACAATACAGGTGACAAAATGCACACACAATCATAACCATCACAATAAATGAAGCAATATAATATTGCCGTTGCAGGAACAGGCTATGTAGGATTGAGCATAGCCACGCTGCTGGCACAGCACAACCGCGTCACCGCAGTCGACGTGATTCCTGAAAAAGTAGATAAAATCAACAATCGCGTCTCGCCCATCCAGGACGAGTATATCGAGAAATATCTCGCCGAAAAAGAGCTTGACCTCACGGCGACGCTCGACGGCGCTGAGGCATACCGCGATGCCGACTTCGTGGTGATAGCGGCGCCTACCAACTACGACCCCGTCAAGAACTATTTCGACACCCACTGCATCGAGGATGTGATCGACCTGGTGCTCAGCGTCAATCCCGACGCCGTGATGGTCATCAAGTCGACCATACCTGTCGGCTACTGCCGCTCGCTCTACATGAAATATGCCTCGCTTGGAGTGCGGCGTCTCAACCTGCTCTTTTTCCCCGAGTTTCTCCGCGAGTCAAAGGCGCTCTACGACAACCTGTATCCCTCGCGCATCATCGCCGGAATACCCAAGGTCATCGACGAGCCGCGCTTTGCCGAGGAAAACGAGGCGATACTCAAGGTCGCCGACATAGAGCGGCTCACCGAAGCCGCCCACACCTTCGCCTCACTCCTGCAGCAGGGGGCGCTGAAAGCCGACATCCCGACGCTCTACATGGGCATGAAGGAAGCCGAGGCGGTGAAACTGTTTGCCAACACTTACCTCGCCCTTCGTGTCAGCTACTTCAACGAGCTTGACACCTACGCCGAGGTCAAGGGGCTTGATTCACAGGCGATAATCGAGGGCGTCGGTCTAGACCCGCGCATCGGCACCCACTACAACAACCCTTCATTCGGCTACGGCGGCTACTGCCTGCCCAAGGACACCAAGCAGCTGCTCGCCAACTATGCCGACGTGCCGCAAAACATGATGTCGGCAATCGTCGAGAGCAACCGCACCCGCAAGGACTTCATCGCCGACCGTGTGCTGAAAATGGCGGGATGGTATGGCTACAGCGGCAACAGCCAGTTTGATTCAGCCACCGAACAGCCTGTCACCATCGGAGTCTACCGGCTGACGATGAAATCCAACTCCGACAACTTCCGCCAGTCATCCATCCAGGGCGTCATGAAGCGCATAAAGGCAAAGGGCGCCACGGTAATCATCTACGAGCCGACACTCGAAGACGGCTCCACATTCTTCGGCAGCCGCGTGGTCAACGACCTCGCCGAGTTCAAGCGCAGTTCCGACGCCATCCTCGCCAACCGCACCTCTCCCGATCTTGCCGACGTAGCCGCCCGCGTCTACACCCGCGACATCTTCAACAAAGACTAAGCCGACCGCAACAAATTTATCCATTATAATGTTATGTCTTATAAAAAATAATCATTATCTTTGCTGATATGGTAGACAGGAGGAATGTCATAATCAAAGAGATTTCACGACTCGCTGGGCAGATGTTCAGCACCGGCACCGGTACTGTGTATCTCTATGGTTCACAAGCCAGAGGAGACAGTTCTCCACACTCTGACTGGGACATTCTTATTGTGACCGACGACTCCATAGCCACCGACGATGACTTCCGCTACTTCGCATTTCCCTTTGCCGAAATAGGATGGCGTTACGGCGAGCAGATAACTCCGCTTCACTACACCAAGAGCCAGTGGGACGCTGAAAAAGACACGGCATTCTACAGCAATGTGCTTGCCGATGCAATCAAATTATGACACCTGAACAGCGAGAAATAACAGCCACGCTTCTACTTGAAAAGTCGCAGCGCAACATGGAGCAAGCCCTACGCAACGCCGACATGGGCTATTGGGATCTTGTGGCAAACCGGTTATATTATGCTGTGTTTCATGCCGTAACAGCGCTGATGCTTCTTGACGGAATAAAAACGGCTACCCACAAAGGCACATCATCACAATTCGGGCAGCATTACGTATTGACCGGACAATTCAGCCGCGAAGACGGAATGCTTTACAGCAGGTTGCAGACCATGAGAGAAAAGGCCGATTACCAGAATACATTCTCAATCTCTCCCGACAAAGGCAGAGACCTGATTGACGCGGCAAGAGCCCTCCAGTCGCGCATAACGGCAGCCATCGACAATCGCCTTTCCAATCAAAAAGCATAGACTATTTCCTGCGCAGCCTCAACACCCCCACCGCTACCCCCGACGCAGCCCTCTTGAAAGAGCTATACGAGGCAGCCCACCGTAACGCCAACCACATCGACGAAACAATTGACCGCCTCCTCAACGAGCTCGACTAAATTGTCTAAAGCACATATGAAATAATGAATTTAAGACACACACTAAATCGGCATAAAAACCTAATGGAGAGTTTTATATCACTCTCCATTATCAATGCCGTAAATATGTTTTTGCCATTTATATCTCTTCCATATATGTTGAGAATAATCGGACCAGCAAACTATGGCATATATTCATATGTTTTTACGCTGATTCAATATTTGATTCTGATTACATCGTATGGTTTTATGTTTTCAGCCACAAAACAGGTTTCACAGAATCGAGATGACAACATTTCATTAAATAACATTTTTACTTCCGTATTTTTTTCAAGATGCATATTGTTGATTGGATCCCTGATTGTTTTCGCTATTCTTGCTCCACTTTTATTGGATACGCCTGAAAAACTCAAGATGTTTTGGTGGGGTACAGGAATGGTAATCGGTGAAATTTTAATGCCTACATATCTTTATCAAGGATTGGAAAAAATGCGATTTCTTGCCATAGTAAATATCATTCCAAAGGTGATATTTACTATTCTTATTTTTATAGTAATTAAGCAACCACAAGATTACCAATACATCATTATATTAAATTCCTTAGGATATATAATTGCCGGAATCTGCAGTATGTCGATAGCCTATCACCAATTTGGGGTGAAAATATCCCGCCCTTGTATTGAACATATTAAATTTCAACTAAAAGAGGGCTTCTCTATTTTCGCGTCTACGATGGGGATGAATCTCTACCGAAACTCAAATATTTTAATTTTAGGACTTTTGTGCAATGATTCAGTAGTCGGCATCTATGCAGCTGCCGAAAAAATCATTAAGGCTTTACAAAGTGTAACGTTACCTTTAATACAATCACTCTTCCCCCACATGTCGTTGCAGCTAAAAGACAAGCCATTAAAAGAGGCAGCCACTACTATCCTAAAGATCTCGGCAAAAATGTTTTATATACTCATTCTTTTCTCAGCGATTGCCTACCTTCTTTCTCCCTTGATGTCTGACATTATTTTAGGAAAAGATTTCCAAGCTGCAATCCCTCTAATTCGTATTATGACTTTAGTAGTGTTGTTGGGGGGAATAAATTACACATTGGGGATTATTGGATTGATTAATCTTAATAAAGGTAAACAGTTTTTTCATTATGTAGTGATTTCAGGTGTCACAAGTATTCTTGTACTACTAATATTTGCAAATAGATATACCTATTATGCCGCAGCATGGGCAATGGTAATTGCGGAATTAATATCATGTATATTATGCTATACGACATTAAAAAAACAGAAGAGCATGAGTTAAAACGAAAAATAAATTATTACTTGCAATTATCTATCCAAAATATAAAACCGTAGAGCTTACTGAAAACTGATTCTGTCTGAAAAAAGAATTTGAAAAGCAATTAGTAAATTTATTTAGTTATTAATTATGAAATTACAGTCACTAATATTCAAAACTCCGATTATACTTTTACAAATTATTTACTCCATGTGGCTGAACATGAAGTTAAAATGTAAAAAAGGAACATTCTATCCTTTTATGAGAGGGGTAGTTGGTGAT
This sequence comes from Barnesiella sp. WM24, assembly GCF_004570975.1. Lineage (GTDB taxonomy): Bacteria > Bacteroidota > Bacteroidia > Bacteroidales > Muribaculaceae > Muribaculum. The sequence goes on along the minus strand of NZ_SPPC01000009.1, from coordinate 3,074 downwards.
GAGTGTATTAATTTGGGAGATTTTTGTCGTTTTGGGAAAGGAGCAATTCTCGCTGCACATAAATTACACAACGGGCATAAATTTACGCCTGAAATAACGATTGGAAACAATTGTGATTTTGGAGACTATACACATATCACTTGTATAAATAAAATAGTGATTGGCAATAATTTATTAACTGGTAGGTATGTATTAATTTCTGACAACAGCCACGGAAAAGCAGATTTAGAAAATATGGTAAAAAATCCTAATGAAAGGATTCTATATTCAAATGGGCCTGTAATTATTGGGAATAATGTTTGGATAGGCGACAAAGTGTCTATTTTGTCAAATGTAAAAATTGGAGACGGGGCAATAATCGGAGCTAATTCAGTTGTCACAAAAGATATTCCTCCATATTCTGTTGCTGCAGGAATACCAGCCAAAATCATTCGTCAATTTAATAGATGCGAAACATACTAAACTATATACAAACAAAATAATTGACCGCTCTAAATTATTAGATTGCTCAGTAGTTTACCAATTTTCAATTTTGTTTAACTTAACAAAATTACAATTACGACAGGCTGTAAAGTTGAGCACACTATCATATCAACCTAAATCATTAAACAACAACGCATTAATCAATATAATCGGGAAGAGGTAAAACATGGATGATAAGATCATGACTCCATACCGTATCAATTTATCTCTACCATGTAGTAAAAACGGAAAAGTTCATCAAAAGACACTCCTGATTTCGATGGGAAGGAATAATTGGTTCACTATGCATTGTCATATCCCTAAGGGAGACAAAACGTCTGACAACAGTATATTTGCCTAGCGCACACTAGTAAACAAGAATTATACTGCCGTACCCACAAACATATTATTTGCTGGCAGTCTAGCAAATAATATAAAAATTAACGTCAATCGATAATCTTGATATAAATCCGAATTTATAATGACCAACTAAATTCCTTTTAATAAATTTATCAAATTAATTTGAATAATGGATGTTTCTATAATAATTGTAAACTACAACACTCTACAGATGACCAAAGAGTGTATTGAAAGTATTTTTAAATGGACAAAAGACATCAAAATCGAAATAATTTTGGTCGATAACGGATCAAATGACGGAAGTAAAGAGCATTTTGAAAAGGATAAAAGGATAAAATACATCTATAATTACGATAATTTAGGTTTCGGCAAAGCCAATAATATTGGCGCAAAAGAAGCTACTGGAAAATACTTTTTTTTACTAAATAGCGACACATTATTACTTTCGGATACAATAAGTCACTTTTTTTATTTTATGGAACGCAACACAGACATCGCATCATGTGGAGCTAATCTTATATCTGCCAATGGCGAGATTGTTACTTCCCATGGCAGATTTCCATCACTAATGTATGAATTCTCAGCCATAGGATTTTCTAAATTGTATAATTCTATATTTAGGAATAAGTATGCAAGAAGTCAAACCATAAATGAGGGAGACATATTGCATCCTCATTATATAACAGGCGCAGACATATTTATAAGAGCTAATATATTTAGAGAATTGAAAGGTTTTGATGAAGGTTTTTTTATGTACTATGAAGAAACAGACCTATATAAACGTATGCAAAACTTAGGACTTCGTTCAATACTATTGCCAGAAGTAAGTATCATACATAAAGTTGGCGGAAGTCAAAAAAAATCATGCAACACAAACAAATTCAAAATTCTATTCGCCAGTAAAATTCGATTTTGGGCAAAGCACCATCATCATTTCAAGCTCAAGATTGTCAGGCTCTTTTCTTTATTACAAGTATTATCACATATAACCATTTATAGAGCAAACTTTAAAGAAATAAAAAAAACGATTTTCACAACACCTGTACCAACGGATCTTCACCACCTACATTAAAATACGACAATGGAATACATTGTACAATGTCGCCAAGCAAAATGGGTGATATCTTTTTTTATTATATCTTGTATTGTAAGTTATGTTTATGCCCTTACCACTGGGTATTATAATGGAGATTTTATTAAAAAAGATGTTGCCATTTCCAATCTTACCCTATTACTAATTCTAATTCTTACAATTTTACCTTTCATATATCTATATTATATCTTTCGGCATTTCGCTAAAACTAATTATTGCCAAAATTTTTATAATTTAAATATAATGCGATACATCGCATGGATACTGCTATTCTTACAGATAATATTGCGCTTTTCTGGATATGGCACTATGGGTAGTGAGTCTACAGGAATATCTAGTTCGCCAATTTCTATCATGAGAGCACTAATTTATAAACTTCCAGCATATCCCTTTGCTGTTGTTTATATTATGGGATCAAAATACAATAAAGGAATAGCAATAACAATTATATTGCTTTGTTTATATTCAATCATAAATAAATCATTAGGAGGTTTCTTTACCACTAGCATGATTCTCATATACAAATATCCGTCAATAATACTTTTTCTAAAAAGGCACATCATAATTACTGGAATTATTTTACTTTTAAGTCCTTCAATTATTGGAATTGCATACGATTTTAGAGCCCAATTAAGGGACGGACCAGAAATGGCTGAAAAAAGTGGTAGCGATTTACTTTTTGGAAAGGTGTGCGGTCGAATAAGCTCTTTTTCAAATAATGCATACATTTTCCAAAACTTGCCTTCTCTATACCTTTATAAAGACGAAGTCCCGGCTGAATTTTATATCATGGACATGCTTCACTTCTTCGGTATACGTCCTGAATTCAAAAGTACCGGTAACTTTGTTGAAATGCATGTAAAACATGGTAAAGATGACCGCTATTCATCCATGGCAGGAATTGGAGGAGTTCTTTTTATATCTATCATAAAATCGCCATGGATAGTAGCACTCAATCTATTTATTATATTAGCCTCCACATACTTAATCTTCTTTTTAGCAAAAAAGATTAAATTGAGAAATGCATGTGGTGTCGCACTGTTACTATCAGTATGGTTCATGTCCAACGGTGACAGTAGCGAAATTGCCATAAATATATATTCATTACTATTCGCCTGGATTATATTAAAATTAATAGCACGTAAACATGTCGTTAAAC
>NZ_SPPC01000008.1 GCF_004570975.1 Barnesiella sp. WM24 | reverse complement strand
GGCTCGGAAATGTGTATTAGAGACAGCTTGTATATATATATTTTCTTTTGGTTCTTTTCTTTTAAAATTCGCTAACTGCGTCAAAACTGCGTCAAAACTACGTCTATCATCTTCGGAACAGCTTGATATTACACTAATTAACTCCGTTAAGATTGCGTCAACTTTGCGTCGTTGCGTCAACTTTGCGTCAAAACTGCGTCCGAGTGTGTCGTAATCCGCTATATTACATATAAATATCCGCGTCAGCTTTGCGTCAGTTTTGCGTCTAATCTCTCCTTTTGACTCCAATTTGCGCAGAAAAGCCTGAGCTTTTTCAGTTGTAGTTCCCCATAGTTTTGCAAGCTCTCCTTGCGTCGTAACAATCTCTCCAAAGCCAAATTTGCACACTACCCCCCGGACGGTTCTTTCACTATCACCGTCGCCGACCAATTTCAAAAGCTGTATCCACCATTGGAATTTGGTGGGATCATCCCACAGCCAGTGCTGGTTTATGTTTTCAGGGAGTTGTATTTTCATTGGATTATTGCGCTAAATACCTGTTGATTGTCACTACAAATTCATCAAGGGATTTGCAAACTACATATTTATTTCCATGTCGTTCGATGTTCTTCTGCCATGTCTTCTGTTCGGGAGATTGGTACCTGTCTGGCCGCTTCATTTCTATGTAAAGTGCACCATAACCATGACGAGGCATAGCCAGACATAAGTCGGCTACACCTCGCACAATTCCCTCTCTTTTCACACGTCGGCCCTGCCCGCCGAGGCGTATGCCCTCGTTGGCTATATGGAATAGCACACCGTCTTCCCATAGGGCTCGGTGCTGCAATTGAAACCATCTTATACACGACTGCTGAATCTCGCTTTCAGACGGGCCTAACGAAGCGTCTCGCGGTGGTTTCTTGACTGCCTTAGGATCGCGCCCCTCTCGTATAGCTTGGAGCACACGCATATTGTGAGAATCTTTTCTTGGTGCCATATTAGAAGTATGTATTTGTTAACTGTTTATATTGATTGTCGGCAATGCCCTGAATAAAGTATTCGCCGGGCTTTCGTTCCATAAGCCTTAAATCCTCGACCCTGCCGAATCTCTTAATGTTTCCGCAAAGGTCTACAATCCAACCAGCTTCCTTGTCCGGATGTGGTCTAATTGCGCGACCTACTATCTGATAATACATAGCCAAAGACATGGTCGGCCGGGCCATGACAACGGTATCGAGTTCAGGATAGTCAAAACCGGTGGTAAGTACACCTACATTGGTGAGTACCTTTATTTTGCCAGACTTGAAATCGTCGATTATTCGCTTCCTTTCCTTTGCCGGCGTTTCACCACTTAGCATTTCACATCCGTCAATACTGTGGCAGAGTTTTTCGCTTTCTTCGAGGAACTTTGTAAAGACCAGTATTCCTTTTCTCGGTATACCACTTTTGGGCTTCTGCAGTCGTCGTATAATGCTCACCAGATGATCCTGCAGATTCACGCGTTGAAATTCCTCGAATAGGCTCTTTTCGTCGAAATCCATGCCGGTAGTATTGCGTTTCAATCCTTCCTGGGGAAGAATAGTCATATCATAATAATTTAACTTCGAAAGATAGCTCCTCTGTAACAATGTTTGAATCTCGACCTGGTATATGACATCGTGGAACACTCTCGGTCGAGTTCTTGTGAGGAACTTGAGTATACACTTGCTCTGAGGCTCATAAGATGGATTGTAATGCCCGTTTTCGTCAAGGCATACCTGCGCACTTGTAAGGCGGTATGGTGTAGCGGTCAAGCCCACTATCTTTCTCTTGGCGCAATCAAAGAAGTCTTTGTACATTCCGCCCTGCGGGTTTACTCCATGACACTCGTCGACAATGATGTATCTAAAATGGTTGAAGTCTTCCATGTGTGACTTCACGCTGCCAATGGTCGCAAATGTTATTCTGCTAATTTTCTTTGAGTTGAATGAGGCTGAGTAAATTGAGCAATCCTCGACCCCATAACTTCTCAATTTATCGAAGTTTTGTTCAAGTATTTCTTTGGAGGGTTGAAACACCAAAACATTCCCGTCGAGCCTATGGGCTATGTCTGCAATGACGAGGCTTTTCCCAGCTCCCGTCGGAAGCACAAGAATCCCATTCCTTTGGCTGCTGGACCTAAAGGAACGGACTGCTGCGTCAGACGCGGCTTGCTGATAATCTCTTAGGGTATATTTCATTTATCCTTGAAGTCTTTGAGAAACGCTATAAAATCTTCTCCGTCGTCAGGTATAGGCAATGAGAATCCGAGCGTCTGCGCAACATCGGCCTCTATCTCGTGCATGAAATGAGTCAACTGTGCCGGTGACATTTCTGATACACTTGGCATGTCCTCAAGCAGGAACTTGGAGCAATAGTAATTGTATATGCTCACTTTAGAATTGCCGGTTTCCCGTGCCAGTAGCGACATCCACATAAATAAAAGCTTCCTCTGGGGCACGGAATGGCGCACACTCTGCGGCTCTATGACGATTCGATACTTGCCCTCAGGTAAAGACTCTATCATATCCACAAGAGAGCGGTTAATCCGTGTCCCTTCGGAAGCATTCTTTATCAGTATGGCGGTTGCTACCATTTCATGCTGATAGGTTGAAGATTTTGCGGTCGGTGATAAGATGGCGGTTCTCCATCAGGAATCGTATCAGTTCCTCACACATGTTTACGAGCCTGGGGATATCGCGCTCCGGCTTATACATATATGATTCGGTGAATGTTTCCCAACGTCCGTATTTGTCAATCTCTGCAATATTGTACTCGAACAGTCTTATGTTTATACCGTTTTGCTGATAGCAGTAGGGATAAACTATATGTTGCCAATGCTCCTTGAACTTGCCTACTGAATATTTTCCGGTAGTTTTGATGTCATGGATACTTTGTGGCATCAGTTCGTCGACATACCCATAGACCTCTACGTTCCCATATCGAGTGGGAACAATTGCTTTGACAAATTGCTGAGTTAACGCACCTTTATAATAGTTGGCGAACTCCCGACAGAGGTTGATGTCGAAATAGAACTGTCTATTATTATAGGTGGCGTTGAGACCGATTACCTTATTTGTTTGATATACTTCGGCCCATCTTTCATCGGGGTCGCAGTTATCGACCTGGCCCATTACGATAGTTTCGTAGGCATACCTGACATCGACCTTATCGCTCTTGCGGTGTTCAATCATACAATCGATAATTTCATTGAACGCCGTGCCCTTATCAGCAGCTTCGCTGTCAAAGGGTACACGGTTGATTCTGTCAATGAATGATTGAAACTGCTTTTGTTTGAACTCTTCGGGAGTGTGAGGCGGATTCTCGGAATACCCCCAGTATTTCTCCCAAATAGTGTCGCTGTTCAGATAGTCTTGGAAGCCATCGAGCAACGTCGCATAGAATCTATACGAGACGTTGACATCATGCTGCCGGCTCTGCATCGGTATAGGTCTTATTTTCGGTGTCGTAGACGAGGCCGAGTTCTTTTACCTTTGCACCGAACAGAGAACGGGCCTTTGCCATAGAGCTGCCGATATGTTTGTATTCCTTGATTCTGGCAGCGAAGTCATTCGCCGACTGAGCGTCAGTTATGTTGCTGACATCTTCGGCAATAGTGTCAATGAGTTCGTCATACTTTCTACGCTCCTCCGCCTTAACGGAGAGCATAGAAAGGTAGGGCGCGATAACCTGGTCCGTGATGAACGTGTTAGAGGCGATAGGTTCTGCCTTGGAGTTTAGAATAGTGGGAACCTGCATTACTGACGGGAGATTACATGTGTTCTTGCCGTCATTGCGTGATGTTGGGTCGAATGTGATTGTTCGGCTCTGCACCCCGCGCTCTGACTTCATTTCGAGGTAGCCGAGCAGATCGAGTTCTGTAACGATGGAGTTGTAAGACTTTTCGCGGAGCGATGGTATGAACACCGTCTCGTCTCCTTCCTTTCGACTGTCGCGGTGGGCCACAAAGACGATGTGCTTGTTGAGGGAAGATAGCGCACGTGTAAACCATGTGAACTCCTGGTTGATACGCCCCCAATCCTTAATTTGGGGCTGTCGGGTGCCACAACAGTGAGTGATGATGTAGTCCATCATCTTGCCGATTGTGTCTACCACAATTGTCTGATAGGGGGCGAGGTCTCCTTGGTCCTGCTGAAGAAGCTGCTGGATTTCTTTCCAGTTTTCGACCTGAACAATGTCTACGTTCTCAAGGTGTGCGAGATTAACTCGTTTGACGCCATTGTCAAAGTCGAGGAGAAGTGGTTTTGGCGCGCTGAGCGCAACGGTTGTCTTACCCATACCGGCTTGGCCGTAGATCATCATTTTGACCGTTTGTGGGATGACTAATTCATTGGATTTCTTGATGAGTCCCATGTTGAATTGAGTTTATGAATGATATTTAATTTTGTCTGCATAGGGGCAGACGTTCCTTATTTGCATTTACTGTGTGCGACTGACCGTAACTGTGTAGGCTTTGGTGTCGACTTTTGTTTCGACTTCCCAGCCAATTCTCGCCATGTCCTTTCTGAACTTGCTGACAATGGCAATTACTGAGCTGCTTTGCTCGATTGGGAATACTGCTTTCTCCCCGGGCTTGAGATTCCTAAGCGTGGGTGAGATTGGAAGTTTTGTCACTTGCTCCATACCGCCTCCTTTCTTTTATGTGCGGCAGTGTCCGAGTGTGGAATTTGATAACCACACTCGGAACTTCTACGATGAATGTCAATCAGGCTGTTCATTTTTGCTGATTTTTGATGTGATACTTATTTGCATTTAAGCGAGAATATGACTACCTTTGTGGCAGTCTTAGTAGTTTTAGTTATGCAAAGATAATCATTTTCGCAATATTCGCCAAGTGAAAATAATCATATTTGCAATAAAAGCTAAGATTTAACATTTTTTAATCATCTTTGCAACTTTCATTAGCGTTGGTTGTGGAAATGATTAGAGGCAATAGCAAAAATAATTTAATTGCAAATATGAAGGATAACGTAAGACAAGACGAGTTCATTCCCATAACTCGCAACATCATCAAGAATGTATTGGATGCTGTCGGCCTTAATGCACCAAAGTTCGCAGAAGCCATTGGCATTAACTACCAGAGGATATTCGATCTTCAGCGGGGACGTACAAAGAAAGTCAACCCGAATATCGCCGCTCTTATCTGCGAAAGGTTTCCGCAGATAAATAAATCTTACCTTTTTACTGGTGAGGGGAGTGTGACTATCGATAGAGACCAAGAAGAAATGGAGGAGCAGCCACCGCAGATTGAACCGGTTGCTGACGGAGGTCTTTCTGACATCAGCGGACTTTTGCATCGTGTGGTCGATATGCTCGATCAGGTCAACGACCGTTCGTTGCGCCTTACCGAATTCGAGCGTCAGCTCAACGAACGCGAAGCAGCACTTAATGCTCGAGAGCTTGACATCGAACAGCGCGAGGAAGATCTTGGAATGGCAGGGAAAAAAACAGTATGACATTTATCCAGATGCACTATCGCAACATATTCCTTCAAAATTTGAAAGATGTGCTCAAACATAAATGACTGCCGACGTCTCAGGACGGGATCTGACTGGTGTCGTCTTACGAATGATTGCGAGGGGTGGGGTTGCAGGTTGTTAACAATAGTTCCTCCTTCAATCCCAACCTCTACGCAAGAACGAGCCAAGCTGTTCAGCCGGGTATATCGTCTGGCTGAACAATTAGGCGTGTTGACATGCCAGCACTTTAATGAAAGACTGCTTGACTCTATGGTTGAGGATGATTCAAGACTGCAATCCATAATAAATTCGGTCAAGACTTGCAAATATGATTAAAAGTGTGTAGTTTTGCATAGCAAATGTGAAGTGAAGCCGCAAGTGCGAGAGAGAATATCCTAAATGTTAAAATCACCGCTCTTGCGCAACTCACCCGCAAACAGAAAATTGACAAATCGCAAATCATTTAATGACAGAATGATACGGGAGAGGCCACGCACGCCTGGAAAGCGTGTATACGCCAAAAGCGTATCGGGGGTTCGAATCCCCCTCACTCCGCAAAGCAAGCGGGTTTCACATCGTCAAGATATGAAACCCGCTTGTCTTATCCGGTGTCAACAAAGGCGCCGCTTATTCATCAGAGTCATCGTCATCGAAATCAAAGTCAAAATCCCATCCGTCATCATAGACGTCTTCCTTGAAACGCGACAATTCTCTGCCCTCGCGCTTGGTGGGACGTCCGAGACCCTTTCTGCGGTCAACAAAACCGCTTATCTTTACGACCTCAAGCAACTCAAGCTCTGACTTGGGCGTGATGTTTTCAAGATAATCAGGCACTAACTTTGCTCCGAGTCGGTTTTCAGTCAATGCCTTTACTCTAAAAGAGTAGGTGACAGGCGGCTTGCGCACCTTTATTATGTCGTCGACCTTTATGAGGCGAGAGGGTTTTACCTCGACATCATTGACCATTACGCGCCCTTTCTTGCAGGCGTCGGTCGAAATGGTGCGGGTCTTGAATATTCTGGTCGCCCACATCCACTTGTCAATACGCTCTTCAGTCTTTGCCATAGTCTACTTATTATTGAAATTACACATTGCAAAGCCTATACCTGACAGGCAGAATGCCTTTATCGCCTCGCAAGCCACATCGACACGCACAGGCAGCTGCTGGCGCTGGTCGAGCGTAAACTGACCGAGCACATAGTCGACCTGACATCCTCTCGGAAAGTCATTGCCTACTCCGAAACGAAGCCGGGGGTAGGCTTGAGTGCCGAGCATCTGCGCTATGTTTTTAAGTCCGTTATGACCGGCGTCGCTTCCTCCCGATTTTATGCGGATAGCGCCAAAGGGCAAAGCTATGTCATCTACAAGCACAAGAATGTGGTCCACGTCAATTCCTTCCTTCTCTTTCCAGTAGCGCACGGCGTTGCCGCTAAGATTCATGTAGGTTGAAGGTTTAAGCAACGTAAGCTGCTTGTTCTTTACCCTCATGTGTGCCACATCTCCGTAACGCTCTGTAGTAAAAGAAATATTGGATGCCTCGGCAAAGGCATCCAATATTCTAAAACCTATATTGTGGCGGGTGCCTCGATATTCGTCACCGATGTTACCCAATCCGACAATCAAGTATTTCATGTCCCGTAAGATTATGCCTTAGCGGCAGCACCACGAGCGGCACGAGTGAGCTGAACAGCGCAGACAACAGCGTTCTTTGCATTCATCAGTTCAAGACCGTCGAAGTGGAGCTCGCCAATCTGGAGAGTCTTTCCAAGACCGAGGTTATCGATATTGATGACAACGCGCTCAGGTATCTGGTCGTAAGTAGCCTTAACCTTAATCTTCTTCATAGAAAGAGTAAGCTTACCACCGGCCTTAACACCTTCAGCGTGACCTTCAAGCTTAACAGGAACCTCAACAACCACGGGCTTCTTGTCGTTTACTTCAAGAAGATCCATGTGAAGGATGGTGTCCTTTACAGGGTGGAACTGAACTTCACGGAGCACAGCGTTGCGCTTTTCACCGTTAACTGTGAGCTCGATAGCGAAGATGTCGGGAGTATAGATAAGCTTGCGCACATCCTCAGCCTTTACTGTAAGGTCGGTAGTGATGATACCCTTTCCGTTGCCGATTTCAACGAGCTTTTCACCCGGCTTGAGAGCTGCGGTGTAGGGGAGTGTCACGATGTCGCTTCCGTTAAGTACTACGGGAATCTTGTTTTCTTCACGGAGCGCCTTGGCTGCCTTCTTGCCGAGTCCTGTACGCGGTTCGGCTGTCAATTGATAAGTCTTCATTAGTTAATTAAATTGTTGTGTTACTCAAAATTAAGTGATTTCAATAATGCTCCTTAATTTCCCATCACACGGGGATGCTAAAAAGCGGTGCAAAGTTAACACTTTTGCATGGAGTGAGCAAGAATAACCAGGACTATTTTTCTGTATTTATTTCACCTCTACTTTTTTTATGTCCTTTTCTCGCCAAATTCTCGATATTCAAAGGCCACTGTTATGTGTGCCATATTAAATTTGTGTACTATATCTTGGATTTTTAGTATCTTTGCGACTATTATGAATAAGACTGTCATAACTGTATGCCTTTCGGCATTGTTTACCATAGGGGTGGTTGCACAGCAGCCGTCTCAATCATCATCCGGTGAGGTCAAGGAATCCGATATCAAGCAAGAAATATATGCATGGCGAATCCTTCCCCCGCTCGGCCTTCGTGAGCCTGCGCCTGTTGACACGTCACTGTTCAACTACGGGCAGAGATCAATCCCGGCATCTCTTGGCCCGGCATATGCAATCACCGGCAATCTCGGTGGTCCGGGCGAGACCCTGATATACTTTGACCGGAAGCCCACAAGCGAATTTATGTTTAAAGACGCGCTTGCCGCGTGGCTGCCGTCACTTGACACCCAAGAGTTCTTCAATTCCCGCATACCTATGACCTTCCTGTCATACAACACTGCCGGGACAAGGGACAATTCGCAAGACCGCCTTTCCGCGACATTTTCCGGCAATATAAACAAGAGGGCACAAGTAGGAGCCATGTTTGACTATCTGTACTCCAAGGGATGCTACGATTATCAAGCGGTCAAAGGACTTACATGGGGCGCCTCTGGTTCATACATAGGCGACCGTTATGAAATGCAGGCGTTTTACAACCATTGGAATTCGCTTGGCAAAGAAAACGGAGGTATCACCGACGACCTATACATAACCGACCCGGCGCAGCTGCAGGGCGGACAGACCACAATTCAAGCAAAGTCGATACCGACGCGCCTCACCGGTGCATTCAATCGAGTGGTGGGCGGCGAGCTTTACATGAACAATGCCTACAAGGTCGGATTCTGGAAGGATGTGGAGGTCGATGACAGCACAACGGTTGAAGAGTTTGTTCCGGTGTCAAGCTTTAGCTGGACACTGAACTACAAGACCGGACGACGGAAATTTATAGACACAGGCTCGAGCGACAATGAATTTTGGAAAAACAGCTACTTCAATCTTGACGGAAGCAATGACGAAACCAAATACTGGTCTCTGACCAATACGGTAGGGGTGTCGTTGCTTGAAGAGTTCAATAAATTTGCAAAATTCGGGCTTACCGCATTTCTGACTCATGAGATAAGAAAATACAGCCAATACCACGACACAATACCCACCGGTGACAACCGCCCTGAAGGTCTGACACCATATCCGGTCTCGGCTGCTGCAATCAAAGGGGTCCAAAACCTTCTGTGGGTGGGCGGGCAGCTCACAAAGCAGCGCGGCTCGCTGCTTACATATGAAGCCACTGCCCGCTTCGGGCTTCTCGGCTCGTCAATCGGCGACATTGACATCGACGGTAATGTGTCAACCCGATTCAGACTTTTCGGGGACTCGGTGACGATAACCGGTTATGGTCAATTTCACAACACTGAGGCTCCGTATCTGCTCAACCATTATGTGTCAAACCATTTCATCTGGGAAAATAATTTCGGAAAGACCCGCAGCCTGCGCCTTGGCGGAATATTGAACATACCGCATACGCGCACATATATTAATGTCGGGGTAGAGAACGCGCAGAATCTTATATATTTCGACTCGTCGTGCATGCCGGTGCAGCATAGTGGCAACGTGCAAGTGTTCAGCGCGTCAATCAATCAGAACTTCAAGTTTGGTCCGCTTCATTGGGATAACCGTGTCACCTATCAGGAAACATCCGACGCCAATGTAATCCCGCTGCCGCGTCTTTCGGTTTACTCCAACCTGTATCTTCGCTTTACGGTGGCAAGGGTACTGCATGTTCAATTTGGCGTGGACTGCGATTATTATACAAAGTACAAGGCTGTGGATTATCAGCCCGCCACAATGAGCTTCTACAACCAGAAAGACATCGAATGTGGAAATTATCCTTTCATGAACGCCTATGTGAACATGAAGTTGAGCAAAGCGCGTTTTTATGTTTTGTTCAGTCATGTCAACCAAGGGCTGACAGGAGACAACTATTTCTCCATGCCTCATTATCCTCTTAATCCCCGACGCTTCCAGATGGGTGTGTCGATTGACTTTGCCAACTGATAAAAACGATGCCTTACCAACCGATAAAAAAGAAAAGCAATACAATAGTGTTGCTTGCCGGACTCGGACTTGCTCTCGGAGCGATGTATTCGCTCCGTAGATGCGGCCATTCCGATGTCCCGCCTCGTCATGTCTCTTCCGGAGGCGACACGATTGACGTCGCGATAGAGTATTCGCCGATGTCGTTCTACAGATATGAAGACACATTAGGCGGTTTCAATTACGACCTTCTGCGCATCATAGCGCGCGACCACGGGCTGACATTGAAATTTCATCCGATAGTAAGCCTGTCGCAATCGCTCGGATATATTGAAGACAATACCTACGACATCCTCGCCGCCGACCTGCCGGCGACCGCCGATTTCAAGGACAACTATAACCTGCTTGAACCGGTGCTGCTTGACCGCCAGGTATTGGTACAGCGTCGCGACTCGACAGGAGAGGCTCCGGTCAAATCGCAGCTCGACCTTGCGGGCGACACTGTATGGGTAGTAGAAGGCTCGTCGGTGAAAAGCCGTATCGTAAATCTCGGACATGAGATAGGGGACACGATATACATGAAATGCGAGCCGGAATACGGCGCGGAGCAACTTGTCATATTGGTTGCAACAGGAGAAATCAATAATGCCGTCATAAGCGAGCGTGTGGCCCGTGACATGGCAAAGGACTATCCTGACATTGACATCAGCACCAACATATCGTTTACTCAGTTCCAGTCGTGGATAGTAAGCGAAAAAAGACCATCGCTTAGCGACAGTCTTAATTTATGGATTAACGATATAAAAGCTACCGGGGAATATGATGCTCTCCGCAAGCGATATCTTAAATAATGCCGATTATATCGTTTATGTCTTCAATGCCATGGCGGTTGCAATAATCGTCCATGTAGTCGATTATCTTCATCGTCACAGCGGGGTCTACGAAGTTGGCTGTGCCTACTTCCACTGCAGTCGCGCCTGCCAGCATAAACTCAAGCGCGTCTCTGCCGTCCATTATGCCGCCAAGACCGATGACAGGTATATTGACAGCGTGGGCAACCTGCCAAACCATACGCACCGCCACAGGACGCACTGCCGGGCCTGAGAGCCCTCCGGTAATCGTGGATAGGCACGGGCGGCGTCGCTCAACATCTATAGCCATTCCGAGAAGCGTATTAATAAGCGACAGCGAATCCACGCCCTCATTTTCGACCGCCTTGGCGATCGATACGATATCTGTCACATTGGGCGACAGTTTTACTATCACAGTCTTTGAGTAGGCTTTTCTTACAGCCCTCGCAACTTCAGCAGCGCCTTCGCATGTAGTTCCGAAAGCCATGCCCCCCTGTTTTACATTCGGGCAGGAAATATTGACTTCAATCGCTTTTATGCGGTCAAGCTCATTGAGCTTCTCACATACGGCTACATAATCACTGATCGTGGCTCCCGATACATTTACTATTATGTTGGAGTCAATATCCTTTATGTCCGGATATATATTCTCTATAAAATAATCCACGCCTTTGTTCTGAAGCCCCACGGCATTCAACATTCCCGACGGTGTTTCAGCCATACGCGGATAGGGGTTGCCTTCACGATGATGAAGGGTGGTTCCTTTTACAACGAAGCCTCCGAGGCGGTTCAGGTCAATGAAATCGGAAAACTCCAGTCCGTAACCAAAGGTGCCGGATGCAGTCAATACTGGATTCTTAAATGAGAGATCGCCTATCTTTACTTCTAATCTTGCCATGTCAGTTCATTTATATTAAAAACGGGGCCTTCGGTACATACACACACATTTCCTTTCACAGTGTTCTCGACACAGCACAGACAGGCGCCGAGCCCACAAGCCATCATGTTTTCAAGCGACACCTCACATGTCGCACCTACCTCACGTGCTTTCTTTGCCACTGCTTTCATCATCGGTGCCGGTCCGCAGCAATAAATGAAGTCAGTGTGCCGCGACAAAATAGTGTTTGCAGTGATAAGTCCGGTCTCGCCAAGCGAACCGTCTTCAGTGGAGACATAGACTTTGCCAATGCCGGTAAATTCGTCAAGCTCCAGGATGTCATTTGCAGAACGCGCACCCAACAAGAATTCAGGACGGAATCCGAGACGCTTGAGCTCGGCGCCCCAGAAAAGCATTGGGGCGACTCCTACACCGCCACCGACAAGCAAGACACTTGCGCCCTGGCCGGGCATTGAAAATGCATTGCCGAGGGGGAGCAGAAGGTTGACGGTGTCACGCGCACTCTTTTCACATAATGCACGTGTGCCTTCTCCTGCCTTCCTTACAAGCAGCCACAGCTGATTGTTTTGCCGGTCGACATAATTTATGGAAATCGGTCTACGCAAGAATGTGGTCTTGGAGTTGTCAATCGAAACCTGGACAAACTGCCCGGGCATCAGCTCCGGCAAAGTTCCCTCAGCCGGCTTTAATATTAGCAAGGAATATAGCTCATGTATGTGTCGATTTTCGACAACATGAAAATCCATTATGTACTTTTTCATTTTGGAATATTTTCCACAAAAATACAAAATTTATTTATATATAGGAAAATAATCGGAAGCGCTGTCAATTACTTTTAGGAACAAATGTGTCAAAGCTGTTGTCAGAGTAAAACACCATTATAGAAACAACTTTTCGCGACTTGCCCAAATTAAACGACATGGATTCAGCCGACGGATTATCGCATTTTGCAGTATCGCGCTCTTGAGGATGGGGAATATTACGTACTTTTTCCGCAGTAAAATTATCTGACTCTTTTTCGTGTTCGTTTGTAAATTGGGTATCGAAATCGCTAAATAACTCATTGCTTGATGGTAAGGGTAGCGAGTCGTCGTCATTTTCATGATTTTGAGGCTCTGAGATTTGCATATTTGCATTGTATCCCATATCTCCTTCGCCAAACATCAGCCACGAGACGGAAAGAGAGGGATAGGCGCGATGGATTTTCTCAATAACTTCATTGCTGACCTTTTTATTCCTGCCATTGAGTAGCTGTGACAGGGATGGCCGAGGGATGCCGCATGTGTCAGCAAATTGAGAATACTGGATCCCGGAGGTATCCATGAATCTTTTTAAACGAGAGGCTATATCCATGACTGTTTCTATTATGCAATTAACAATGTGCAAATGTAATTAATTAAATTGTAAATTCAAAATTTTCACTTTGAAATATTTAATTCAATAATACAAATAGGCTTTGTTTGGAATTGCAATTTGCATACTTAAATAGAGGAATTATATTGAAGTCTTACTTTAAACACTCTATAATAGTTGCTGATATTTAAGTATGTACTCTAAGAGATGTCACATACTGCGCCCGATACCGCGCTTTTGGTGTTAGCTTCTAAAGTAGTAGTTTGATTTTTTAACGTAACCAATATGGCAATAAGCGCATTATAACTATTACTTATTATTGTTAACACTTAAAATTTATATTTGGGAATAGCACAGGAAAGGATATTTGCGGATGATAATCCATTCTAATTTTGCAAATGTAATTTGCATTTGCAAGTTAGAATATTAAGCAGCTGTGAGAATTAATTTTCTTTTCAGAATGTACAAACTTTAATTATCCGATACAATTTTATATCGTAAACAATATTGGCATTCTTAAATGCCATCTCTATCATTTTGCTCTTCTATATCTATAACGTGGCTGAAAATAGAAATGATTACGATGTTATTGGAAATTAACACCGTAATCATCTTATTCTCTGATATTTAACAAATATTTAAAGCACTCAGCTATTTTTGTCAGATATGCAAATTTTATGATATGTTTTATAGCATATTTTCTTTGACTTATTTGCGAGCACCTTGGTAGCCGATTTCTTCTGCTATATATTTCGCTGTAGGCGATTTTTTTGATGAAATCTCAACCGGAGTACCTTCTGCGACTATTGTACCTCCATTCTTGCCTCCTTCCGGTCCCATATCTATTATATAATCAGCACACTTTAATACGTCAAGATTATGCTCGATTACAAGTACGGTGTTTCCTTTGTCGACAAGTCGGTTCAACACTCCAAGAAGTATATTTATGTCTTCAAAATGCAAGCCGGTCGTAGGTTCATCAAGAATAAAGAGGGTCTTTCCCGTATCACGTTTAGCAAGCTCTGTAGCGAGTTTCACGCGCTGATTCTCCCCTCCTGACAGCGTACTTGAGGGCTGACCAAGCTTTATATATCCAAGGCCTATATCTTGAAGCACCTGTATTTTTTTCAATATATTCGGTATGCCCTGGAAAAACTCTACAGCTTGGTTTATCGTCATGTCAAGCACGTCGGCAATGGATTTTCCCTTATATCTCACCTCAAGAGTCTCCCTGTTATAGCGTTTACCGCCACATACCTCGCATGGCACAAGCACATCCGGGAGGAAGTTCATTTCTATGACTTTGTATCCGTTTCCGCTGCAAGCTTCGCATCTGCCACCGGCAACGTTAAACGAGAATCTGCCCGGCTTGTATCCGCGCACTTTTGCCTCGGGAAGGTTTACAAACAGGTTGCGGATATCGGAAAATACACCGGTATATGTGGCCGGATTGGATCTTGGAGAACGGCCCAGCGGCGACTGGTCAACAGTCACAATCTTGTCGATATTCTCTATGCCGTCAATCGATTCATAGGGCAACGGCTCCTGAAGAGAGCGGTAGAAATGCTTGCTCAGGATAGGCTGCAACGTGCCGTTTATAAGGCTCGATTTGCCGCTTCCTGACACCCCTGACACACATACAAGCTTTCCTAATGGCAGCCTTAATGTGACATTTTTAAGATTATGTCCGCGACATCCGGCAAGAGTGATATATTTACCATTTCCTTCTCTTGTCTTTTCCGGAACGGCGATCTGTTTCTCTCCATTAAGATAATCGGCGGTCAATGTATGGGTGGCAAGCATCTCCTTGGGAGTGCCGGCAAATACCACATTACCGCCTTTCCTGCCTGCCTTCGGACCTATGTCGATTACATAATCTGCCTCAAGCATAATTTCCTTGTCGTGCTCGACCACGATAATTGAATTATATGCATCTCGAAGGCGCTTCAAGGAGTCGATTAAGCGTTTATTGTCGCGTTGGTGCAGCCCTATGCTTGGTTCGTCAAGTATATACATTACATTGACAAGTTCCGAGCCAAGCTGCGTCGCAAGTCTTATACGCTGGCTTTCTCCGCCTGACAACGTGGCTGAATTACGATTAAGCGACAGGTATTCAAGCCCCACATCTACAAGAAATTTCAGTCTGGACCGAATCTCCTTCAATATCTCCTTGCCGATTAGCTGCTGTTGCGGCGACAGCTTGCACTCGACATCGCTTACCCATTCATACAATGCCGATACATTCATTGCCGCAAGGTCGGCAATATTTTTACCGTCTATATAGAAATGCAACGCTTCGCGGTTAAGCCTCTGTCCGTTACATTCGGGACACACGGCACGTGAATAATACTGTCCGCTCCATTTCTGTGCTTTTGCCGACGCGTCATCTGACTGTTGCAATTCAAGATACTTGACAAGCCCCTCGTAGGTCTGGAAATAAGAAAATGTATTCTGCGATTCCGTCTTAATCTGAAGTCGTTCATTAGTACCGTTAAGGATGTCATTGATTGCGTCCTCGCTCAAATCCTTTATCGGGGTTTTCAGTGTGTGACCATACTTCTCGCATATCGCCGAAATCTGCCAGAATATCATTGAATTCTTGTAAGAGCCAAGTGCGACAATTCCTCCTTCATGGATAGACAATGACGGATTTGGCATAAGTTTGGAGCGATCCACGATATTCACATAGCCCAATCCTTTACATGCTTCACATGCTCCTTGGGGAGAATTGAACGAGAAGTTATGTGGCGCCGGTTCACGGTATGAGATACCGCTTACCGGGTCCATCAACATCTGGCTATAGTAGCCGATGGAGTCATCGTCAAGGTCGTAGACCATCATCTGCTTGCCGCCTTGCTGTAGCGATTTGTCGACAGAGTCATGTAGGCGTGTCACATCTTTTGCATTAACCTTCAGCTTGTCGACCACAAGCTCCACCGAGTGATTCTTATATCGGTCAAGCTTCATGCCGAACGTGATTTCCCTTAGCTCGCCATCTACTCTGACTGTCAGGAAACCCTTCTTGCGAAGCTGCTCGAAGAGCTCTTTATAGTGACCTTTCCTGTTCTTGACAAGCGGTGCAAGAAGATATATCTTGTGTCCGTCATATTTATTGATAATCATGGACACAATCTTTTCTTCGGTATATTTCACCATTTTTTCACCCGAAATATAGCTTATAGCCTCGCCAATCCTGGCATACAGCAATCGGAGATAGTCATATATCTCGGTAGTGGTGCCGATTGTGCTTCGGGGATTGCGGTTGATGGTCTTCTGTTCAATTGCGATTACCGGACTGAGCCCTGATATGTTGTCAACATCAGGACGCTCAAGAGTGCCGAGCATATTTCTGGCATAAGCAGAGAATGTCTCGATATACCGTCGCTGTCCCTCGGCAAAAATCGTGTCAAACGCAAGAGAAGACTTGCCGCTGCCACTTAGTCCCGTTATTACGGTAAGCTTGTTGTGAGGGATAGTTACGTCAATATTTTTCAGGTTATGCACCCTCGCTCCTATGACCGAGAGGCTATCTTGATTCTCATCCATATCAATTGTTATCGTTAATCAACGGTCCAAGAGTCGTTATACGTCTTTCTTTGTTGTGTCGACCTGCTAAGGTCGCTCTTCTCCGGGATTGCCACCGAGTAAGCTTTGCCGGTCTTGTTGGGCAGTGATTTAGCTCTTATCCAAGGGTTGAAATCTCTTAGTTGCATATAGCTTATGCCTTGTTTTTTTGCCCATGCCGCCCAGTCTTCCACCGGATAATCGACAATGACGGTTTTGGTTTTTACCGGCTGATAAAGTTGGTCTGACTTCAAGTGATAGCCATATTTTGCCGGTGTCTCCATGATGAGTTTCATGGCAAGCAGTCGGTATATGTAACGTGCGGTCTCATCGACAAGATACAGGTTATAAGCCGATTCCTCTCCCTGCGCGGCAATCTCGTTGCTTATTCTGCCCATGCCGCCATTGTAAGAAGCAGCCGCCGACTCCCAGTTGCCATATTTATTAAAGGCACTTTTCAGATAGCGGCATGCCGCCTCGGTAGCCTTTGCTGTATTGTATCGCTCGTCTACATATTCATTTACCTCAAGCCCATATTGTTTAGCTGTCGCAGCCATGAATTGCCAGAGGCCTGCCGCCTTGGCTCCGGAATAAGCTCGCGGATTCAATGTGCTCTCGATACACGCCAGGTACACCAGATCTTCAGGCACTCCATTCTTTTTCAATATCGGTATAATCTCAGGGAAATACTTGTTGGCTCTTTTCAACACAAGAAGAGTGTTGCCGTGGGTGTAAGCCATAGCCGTCAACTCACGGTCAAGACGTTCATACATGTCGACACGATCCAGGTCAACTGTCTTGCCGGCAAAAACCATTGACTTCGGTATTTCCGGATTTTCAATTGACGAGAACACCACGCTTGAACGTTGTTGCGCGTCAATCAGAATGGGGGTGGAGAGAGATGTGCAGCCAATCATTGTGACCACACATATTTTTGCTATATTTTTTTTATAAGTCATGTCAGTATCGTTTTTTATGATTATTCTGTCAAATTACCTGACCCGGAGTAATTCCGCTTGTAATTTATGATATTTATATCGCCACGCAGATTATACTCCTTGCCATCGGCGCCACGCGCTTTTATCACGTAAAAATATACTCCCGCAGGCACCAGTTTGCCATTATGTTTTCCATCCCATCCCTGTGAAGGGTCAGAAAAGTGTGCAACCTGAATTCCCCAGCGGTTAAATATATGACACTCAAAATCAATTATTGATTTGTAGCTTACTTTCCAAATGTCGTTTATGCCTTCGCTTGAACCCGGAGAGAATGCATTGGGGCATATTATGTCGGAATCTCCGATCGAGACTTCATAGACAGGGGAGTAAAAGTCACAATCACCGGCTGAATTGCTTGCCATAAACCTTACATAGAACACGCCTTCGTTGTTAAACACATAATTCATGTCAAGTTCATTAGCCCGGTAATCGATAAAATCAAATTCGGAGTCAGTAGCAATCTGCCATTCTTTGAAAATCGCAGCATCTGTTGCCACCGCATGAAAATCAATTTCTACAGGAGCCGAGCCGCCAAGCCCGTTGGTCTCCACCTTTTGCTCGTTGTCGTTGTCGCGTGACACCTGCTGAGCCGACGTTGACGCCTCTACGGCTTTTGATTCATAAAAAGGCGAAACGACAGACCGTGATTCTCCCCATGCGTCAAGAAATATGTCGCCCGAAAGACTGAAATCAGTGTTACATAACGGCGCTGCCACCCTTATCGTCCCTGCTACATGAGAAAGTTCGTCGGCTACATCGTCAAAGACATATATAGCTGCCTCTTCATCATACTTCAATGTGCTGTATCCGAGTTTCATGCCACGCGACAGCTCTTGCTTTTGTCCGTTTACAGAGTAATAATTTATAGCATCTGCATTTCCCGTGAAGTCGAGTATTATCGTCGAACAGTCACTTTCCGGGCTTATCGAAAGCGATCCGAGATTCAGCCTATGAGCGGCATAATTTACGACCCAGTAACAGTGTCGTGTATTTCCGTCCTCAATGATGTATCCCATATCGCCTTGTAGCGAATGTAGTGTAGAGACATTGCCATTGTAGGTTACATCATGGAGCTCTTCGGCATAACCTCCGCCAAGATTACTGAATCGATACCACTTGACCCGGTTGCCGTCGGGGGAATGATAGCTTGCGCTGACGCCGGTGACATCGCTTACCACATATATTGACTCCAGTCCGGTTGAGACAGGTGCCTGCCGGGTGATTACGGCAAGAGTGTTGCCGGAAAAGTCCATCTGTGGAAACGCATTTATATAAAATGCGAGTAGGGTTGCTGAAGTGAGTATTCTTTTCATAGAGGTCGCTTTGACCTACAAAGATAACTTAAAAATGCGAGAATCAGAAAAAATCACATGTTAACTCCTTTAACTAATTCAAGCGGTTTTTGCCGTTTTTGCAGATGCTGTTTGCGCGGTTTTTGCCGACACCGCCGACTTACGTGCCAGGGCATTGGTTATGTACACTGTAAATATAGGGAACAATATGAGTCCTTCAGCTGCAAGAATCACTGCAAGCACCTTTCCTGTAGGGGTTATCGCATTTATATTGCATCCTACTGTCGTGACATCCATAAAAGCCCACCAGAGCGCCGACCAGTAAGTCGTGACGCCGGGATTGATGTAATGTTCTTCAATAAAAAACATCATACTGGCAAAGTATACTGTCGCGACAAGTAGTCCGACATAAGCTGTAAACAGGCTTGATATCTTATCGGTTGACAATACGCCAAGCACAATTGTCAGTACATAGGCTGCGCGTATCATAGGGATAAATCTCACGAGATACTGCAATTCGGGTGACAGACTGATATTATAGTACTCTATTATGTTAAGATACGGTATGCTTACAATCAGGAAAAAGATATGTGACACTATGTATTGCCACTTTTTAGGAGCGAAAAAAAACTCCACAATCACGTCAAATATAAAGAAAAGGCATATCCAGAATTGAATCTTCATGTATGTGTCATTCGCGAGAAATGATATGTTTCTGAAGCAGTCATAGGATATGAGCACGATTAGTCCTATCGAGCAAAGCAGCACCATTATGTGCAGTATGCGTAGTATTATTCTTCCTGCCCCGGTGTGCTTCTCTCTTAGTGCAGGTTTAGACTGATTATTCGGTGTCGCAGTATTATCCATAAATAGCTGAATTTATATTATTAAAAACAAGAAATTCAAAGGATTGTTTTGTTGCCTGTTATATCGAAAAAGCCGGAGGGCTCTCACGAGTCCTCCGGCCTTCATTCATCACATTATGCTTAAAAGTGCTATAGTCTGTTTCTTGCGTTAGTGCGCATTATGAGAAAAAGTACGATTACATCTTTTTGGAATATCTACTCCCGACTACATCCCAGTCGATTATGCTCCACAGCTTGTCAAGAGCCTCGGCACGGCGGTTTTGGTAGTCAAGATAGTATGCGTGTTCCCATACATCAAATGTCAGTATAGGTGTCAGTCCCTGGGTTAACGGGTTGGCGGCATTCGGTCCCTGAGTGATAAAGAGCTTTCCGTCTTTGTCTTGAGAAAGCCAGACCCAACCGGAGCCAAACAATCCGACGCCGGCATCTACAAAGAGTTTTTTGAATTCTTCAAATGATCCGAACTCCTCCTTTATGGCATCAGCCAAATCTCCATGAGGTTCGCCACCACCGTCAGGACTGAATGAAAAGAAGTAAAAAATATGATTCCATGCCTGTGACGCATTGTTAAACAACGGGCCATTGGCTTCACGGATAATCTCTTCAAGCGAAGTGTCCTCCCATTCAGTGTCTCTGATGAGCTTATTAAGATTGTCGATATAAGCTTTTTCATGCTTGCCCCAATGATAGCTTATTGTTTCGGCACTTATTGCAGGAGCAAGGGCGTCGGGCGCATAAGGTAGTTTGGGTTGAGAGTATACGTTAGTTTCCATATTGTATTACTTATTGTTTTGTATGTTTTGAAAGTAAAACGCCCCAAACATTTAAAAGTTTAGGGCGTTTTATCGCTTTAATGCTTTATAACACTTACTAATCCAATACTTTGTATTTGTTAAGATTAGCGAGCGTCTGGTGGTATTGATACTGAGCGGCAAGGTAATCGCGCTCCGCCTGCATGTAGTAATCCATCTCGCCAAGATAGTCAAGGAGTGAAATTTGTCCTCCATCAAGTGACTTACCGAGAAGATCTACGGAGTTGTCGTTTTTCAACACTGCCTCATATGCCGACATCTGCTTGTACAATGCAAGCGCTTTTTCGCGGTCAGCTTTTGCAGTCGCACGCTTTTTAATAGCTACAGTCATCTCGTCATATTCGAGCGAACGACTGAGAGCCTTTGCCGCGCGCACTTTGTTATGGGTTGAAAAAAACGGTAACGTGACTCCTACGATCATGCCATTGAATACATCCCCGTCTTCCCAGCTGTGATGGTATCCGAGAGTAAATCCCGGCAGCCGCGTAAGGCGCTCCGCTTTGACCCGCTGAGCCTGTGACTGCATCATTAACGAGCTGTATTTAACCGAAGGGTCATTTTCTTCAATTATCTTCTCATATTCTTCAGCAGGAAGAATCACGTCGTCGGGATAATTGTCAATTGACGCGATTATATCGTCACAATTTTTGCCGCCGTTCTGGACTTCAAGCGTTGATTTAAGCAGCGCAAATTCCGATTCAAGCGCCGCCATTGACTCATTGAGCCTTATTTTCTCAATCTTTAGCTTTCGCAAGTCAAGTATTGTCAGTTCGCCGTTATTGACTCCTGTCGTATACTTTTCAATCATCGTGTCCATCAGGGCAAGGCGTCCTTTTACCACCGCCATGTTTTTCTTGACATTTACAATGTCAATCAGCGTCTGTTTTATTTCCAGCCGCTTGTCAATATAATTGCTGCGGTTAAGATAGCTCATCGCTTCTGATGCAATTTTATTTGCCTTGCCACGTGCTGCATATACCCCTGGCCAGTCAAATCCTTGAGTCACGTTGACATCAAATTTATCACCGACCTCATGGCGCCCCCACTGATATTCCAGCTCGACTTCAGGGTCGGGGAGGTTGTTTTCGCTTTTAAGTGAAAGCAACTCACTGTGCGTGGCAGCCACCGATGACATGAGTTCCGTATTGTTGCTCACAACTTTATTAAGCAAGGTGTCAAAATTTTGAGCAGGGGCATCAAAAGAGAATATCCCTACAGTGAAAAGCAATAAGCTTGTACTTGATTTCAGCATGAGATGTTTCTAAGTTTTTTTGAGTTCAACTTGCAAAGTTACACTTTTTTTCTATTTGTTAAATAATATAACACGGGCGTAACGAATATGTTTAGCAACGTAGATGTTATCAAACCGCCTAAAATCACTATTGCCATAGGTGATTGAATCTCATTTCCCGGCTCTCCGCCACGCAATGCGAGCGGTATCAGTGCCAGCGCCGATGTAAGCGCCGTCATCATGATAGGCAACAGCCTGTCGACAGAACCTGTTCTTATGCGGTCGATTAGCCCCACATGCTCTTGGGCAAGATGGTTGTAACGCGATATGAGCAGCATGCCGTTGCGTGTTGTTATGCCAAGCAGCGAGATAAAACCGATAATGGCCGGTATGTTTATTTCACCTGAAGTAAACCGGAGTATCAGGATTCCGCCTATCATGGCGAGAGGCATGTTCACCAGTATTATCATTGTCTGCTTGATGTCATGAAACTCGGAATAGAGCAGCATCATAATTATTATCAGCGCGCCCAATGATGTCAATGCAAGTGTACGGGATGCCTCCGATTCACTTTCAAATTGTCCTGAATAGTTTAGGTAATAGCCGTCAGGCATCTTTACATTATCATCAATCTTCTTTCTGATGTCATTTACCGCACTTCTTAAATCCCTGTCATCTACATTTGCAGAAACCACGATACGACGACTCACATTTTCCCGGTTAATGGTGTTAGGACCGGTTGTAGATACTATATCGGCAACATTGTCGAGAGGTATTTTGCCTACATTGCTGTCAATCATCAACTCCGAGATTGCGGCAAGCGTTTCCCGATTTACATCGCTTACTCTTAATGTCACGTCGTAGGGAAGTCCGCCTTCATAGACCTGCGAGACGGTTTTTCCACCAAGAGTAATATTTATGAACTCGGCAAATTTGTTTACCGGTATTCCATACCGTGCAAGCATCTCTCTGCGGGGACGGATGTCAAGCTGCGGTCGGCCTACCTGCTGCTCAATATTAACATCAACGATTCCGGGTATATCGGAAATCTGATTTTTTATTTCAGAACCAACGGAGTAGAGTGATTGCAGGTCATCGCCAAATATCTTAATTGCAATCTGCGCTTCAGTTCCTGACAGCATGGCGTCTATGCGGTGAGAAATAGGCTGACCAATCTCTATGTTTACTCCCGGAATCTCGGATAGTTTAGCTCGCAGTTCACGGACGACTTCGCTCCGTGAACGGTCGGAAAGCACATAAGGAGCCTCTATTTCGGAAACATTCACTCCAAGCGAATGCTCGTCAAGCTCGGCGCGTCCTGTCTTTCTTGCTACAGTCTTCACTTCCGGGACTGACATTATTGCCTCTTCTGCAATCCTGCCGATATGATCACTCTCTTCAAGAGAAATACCCGGCAACGCACTTACATTTATTGTAAACGAGCCTTCGTTAAATGAGGGGAGGAAACTGCGTCCAAGCGTAAAGAATAGTCCGAGTGTCAATATAAACAGAGCCGATACTCCTGCAATCATGGACTTCCTGTGATTGAACGCCACTTCGAGTCCACGCCTATATAGCGATTTTAGATTTCTTGCAACCCATGATTCTTTACCAAGTCGGTCGGCTTTGTCGCTTTTTAGCAGATAACTACACAATACAGGAGTAAGAGTAAGAGCGACAACGGTAGATGCGATAAGTGCAACTATAAAAGATATGCCAAGAGGAATAAGCATTCTTCCTTCAAGTCCACGTAAAAAGAATAAGGGAAGGAAGCTTGCGATAATTATAAGCGAAGAGTTGAATATGGGCATACGAACTTCTTTTGACGCCTCAAATACCACTGACAGCACAGAGCGTCGCTTGTCATCGGGCAGCGAGGAGTTTTCTCGTAACCGCTTATAAACATTTTCGACATCGACTATCGCGTCGTCCACAAGCGAGCCGATAGCGATGGCAATACCGCCGAGACTCATGGTGTTTATGCTCATGCCAAGCATGTTGAGCACTATTATCGTAACTATAATGGACATAGGCAACGCCACAAGCGAGATGAGCGTCGTGCGTACATTCATCAAGAAGAAAAACAGGATGACAATGACAAATATAGCTCCCTCAAATAATGATTGCTGGAGATTGCTTATAGAGCTGTCTATAAAGTCACTTTGCCGGAATATGTCAGTGGAAATCCGTATGTCTGACGGCATTGTTGCCGATAGGCGAGATAATTCCTCTTCTATTGTCGACGTCAGTTCGATGGTGCCTGTCGAGGGTTGCTTTGTAACGGTAAGCAATACAGAAGGAGTGCCGTTTATTGACGCCGCTCCTGTCAACGGGAGCTTTCCTCCGACAACGATGTCAGCGACATCCGACAACAGCACTATTCCACGGTCATCGCTCCTTACAACCGAATTTCCGAGTTCATCTACCGATGATGTATTTATGTCACCTTTGATTATGTATTCATTGCCATAGTCATATGTGATACCTCCTGATGCATTGTCATTGATTGACTCGGTGGCAGCAACCACTTCGTCAAGGGTGACATCAAAATGCTTCATTTTATCAGGATTCATCTGAATCTGATACTCTTTTACGTCGCCACCAAGCACCGACACCTGAGACACACCGCCGATGGAGAGCAAATGTGGCGCGATAGTCCGGTCAGCGATAGTGCGTAATTCTGTCATTGACGTCGAGTCGGAGGTGAGTCCGATTATAAGCATCTCGCCCAAAATTGACGACTGAGGACCTATCACAGGCGTCCCGACACCGGAAGGAAGTTTTTCGGCTACCTCGTTAAGCCTTTCAGCGACAATCTGTCGGGCTTTGTAAATATCGGTACCCCAGTCAAATTCAATCCATACAACAGAAAATCCTGTAGCCGACGACGATCTAACACGGCGCACGTCGGTAGCTCCGTTTACTGCTGTTTCAACAGGGTAGGTGACCACCTTCTCAACTTCTTCCGGTGCCAGACCCGGTGCCTCTGTCATCACAACAACGGTAGGCGCATTCAAGTCAGGGAATATGTCCACATCCATCTTTAACAACACCGCACAGCCGGCGAGAAGAAGAAGCCCCGACAATACCACAACCGTGACACGGTTGGCAAGCGAAAACTTTATTATCTTGTTAAGCATGATCTTAATGATTGTGGGAGTGACCCTCCGGAACTACATTTGATGTTTCTGCGAGTTTTACAAAAATCACGCCTTCGGTGACTACATTCTCGCCCTCTTTGATGCCTGACAACAGTTCGACTTCCTTTCCATTGGAAATGCCGACAGTTACGTTGCGTTTCTCATAACCGTGGTCATCAATCTTGACATAGGCAAATAGTTTGCCCTGCTGTTCAGTGAGCGCGCTTGATGGAATGACAAGAGCGGAATCAGTAGCAGCACTTTGAAGATATACCTCTGCTGAGGAGCCGGGGACAATCGTTCCATTGTTGTCAAAAGCGAAGTAAACAGGTATATAGCCCGGTTGTACTGCAATATTCTCGGCTGAGGATGTGCGTTTGCCATTGAGTTCAGCCATAGAATATATTTCATCGGAATATGACGGTCTAAAGTTAGCGGTAGTCACCTTAGATAATCGGGAATGATATTTCTGAGGGACATCAGCTTTCAACAGGAGGTGAGAATTGCGTGATAGGGTAGCCACAGGCTCTCCGGCATTTACATATGCGCCCTGATTAACCAGTAACTCTGTAATTACGCCATTAGCCGGCGACACTATAGAGCTGCCAGAAGTGCGACCGGAATATGCGGCCCGTGCCTGCTCATAAGCTGCAAGCGCCGCATTATAGTCTTTTGCAGAGACTATCCCTTCCTTATATAGCGGAGTGATACGGTCTAATTCCTTTTTAGCCGATTGGTATTGTACTGAGGCGACTTCATCGGCATCACCTCCGGCAAATCCTTTGGACGTCACAGCACCGATAGTTGCTCCTGACCTCAGTTTCATTCCGGGGGAGATTCCATTGTTAAATGATACTATTCCTGATGATTTTGCGACAATTGCAGTAACATCATCAGGTGTACCTGTGATACTTCCGCTCACCTTTATAGCGTCGGAGAATGGTTGCCGGCATATAGTCTGTACTTTTACGCCATACTTCTCCGCAGCCTCAGGCGAGAGTACAATTTCATCCGGATTACTTTTATTTTCGTCATGTGAATGATCGTGAGTTTCATGTTCCGACACCTCTTCCTCTGCAGAGTGATGACTATGACCGGAATGGTTGTCATGATTACACGAAGACATAGCTAATAGGCTTATTAGCAAGAATATAGATGTATATTTCATGTGGAATTTAAATTGTTATTTTTATTAAAATACTGACTTACAGACTATTGAACGGGTAATAGCCGATTAAAATCTCCACATGACCGGAGGTGCCCTGAATATTGATGATGACCTGATTATCTGCAACAAACACCGTTGAGAGTGGCTGTCGTCACACGAATAGACTTGAGTAATCCATTCTGATAATTCTAATTTCTTATTTGAGTTAAGGAATATATCAAAAACAGCAATCAACAGAATATTTTGCATAGCCTGTTGCCTGAATTTCCCGGGTTGGTCAATATGCATTGAGCATTTGTGTCCATTGCAATCCGGCTCATGTTCCGGATTTGACATGTAGTGGTGGTGACACTCGTTAAAGGAGAGGTGACCGTCGTTAAAGTTGACTACTACGTCCTTTTCCGACGGAATCGTGAAATAAATAGAGCCGTGACAGTCATGGTGATGAAACTGTAGTGTAGTAGTCAGCAAGACTAACACACTCAGTAATAACGGAAATATTTTATAGCAAATTGACTTCACGTTGTAAAGATAGTTATTTTTGTGCAAATTTACAGCAGTAGTGTCGCAACCGGGTTGCAGAGAGCCCTATTTTTAAGTATCAATCATTTCCCATAATCAATATTATGTTAAATACGATTGAACGGGGAAATACAATCTAATTACCCAACAATACCCCAACCCTCCAAAATATAGTATCCCCTCAAACATAGAGTCAATAAAAAAGCGAGATGAGGTTTTCATCCCGCTTTTCAATATATCATGCTCATTTTAATTGGTCACACATCCGGGAAGATTGCGGCAATTGTACTGAGACGCCATAATCTCACCATATGCACCTGCCGAACGGATTGCAATCAAGTCACCTCGTTTTGTTACAGGAAGAGTCTCTTCAACACCAAAACAATCAGACGATTCGCATATAGGTCCCACGACATCATATGTCTCCGTAGCGATATCGGTTGATGTTATGTTCTGAATAACATGATGAGCCTGATACAGCGCAGGACGTATCAAGTCGGTCATTCCGGCATCTACAATCACAAATTTCTTTTTAAGCCCTTCTTTAACATACCGTACTTTTGTAATTAAAGAGCCACACTGCCCTACGATTGACCTACCCAATTCAAAATGAACCTGTTGAGTAGAATCAAGACGAAGGTTATTGCGAAATACCTCAAAATATGACTTAAAGTCAGGTATCGGCTGTCCGTCAGGGTCTTCATAATCTATACCAAGACCACCGCCTACATTAATTGACTGAAACTCAACTCCAAGCTTCTTATATGTATCAATCAGTCCGTTAATGCGTTCACACAACAGTTTAAACGGTTCCATTACCGTAATCTGCGAACCTATGTGAAAATGAAGTCCGACGAGACGCAGATTAGGACTCTTCAGACAGTAGTCCACAGCGCTACGCAACATGTCAAGTGCAACGCCAAACTTGTTTTCTTCGAGGCCGGTAGTAATATAATGGTGTGTATGTGCGTCAATATCAGGATTCACGCGAATGGCAATATTGGCAACCTTGCATTTTACCGCAGCCATCTCTTGAATCAGCTGAAGTTCAGGGATTGACTCCACATTAAAACACTCTATATCATTGTCAAGGGCATAGTCAATTTCGCTGTCGCCCTTCCCTACTCCCGCAAATACAATCTTTGACGCTGGGAATCCGGCTTTCAGCGCAGCTCTGATCTCTCCCTCACTAACACAGTCCACACCTAATCCTGCTTCTGAAATCTTCTTGATTACAAGTGGATTGGCATTGGCTTTTATAGCGTAGTGTACATGGAAATTATCGTCATGCGCCGAGTCTTTTACTGCATCAAGAGTACGCCGGAGCAACTCCATGTCATAGAAATAAAACGGAGTTGCCGCAGCTTCAAATTCTTTAATCGGGAAATTACTCATCTTATCCTAAATTAAGCGTTAAACCTTATGTTTAAACAATCTGTCGCTTAACAAGTTGAGCGCTTTCACCTTATCTTCCTTTCTTACAAGGAAAGATATATTATAATTACTGCCGCCATAAGAAATCATGCGCACCGGAATTTCTTTAAGCGCATCAAGAGCCTCGGCTTCAAAACCACGGTTCTGCCATTCCAAATCACCTACGACACAGATTATAACCATGTCACGGTCAATTGTCACAGTGCCAAATTTGCGCAAATCATCAAGTATGTGATTGAGATTGCGCTCATTATCAATAGTAAGCGACACTCCTACCTCCGAGGTGGCAATCATGTCAATAGGAGTCTGGTGGGTCTCAAAGACTTCAAATACCTTGCGCAGGAAACCGTAAGCGAGCAGCATCCTGCCCGACTTGATTTTTATTGCCGTGATATTGTCTTTAGCCGCAACAGCCTTAATCTTTCGCGGATCCTGTATATTATGAATCAAAGTCCCGGCTGCGTCAGGCTGCATGGTGTTAAGCAATCTTACAGGTATGTTATTTAGCTTCGCAGGAAGAATACATGTAGGATGAAGAATCTTCGCGCCAAAATAGGCAAGCTCGGCAGCTTCTTCAAAGTGAAGTTCCTTAACAGGTTGTGTTCCCTCTACAAATCGGGGATCGTTGTTATGCATACCGTCGATGTCGGTCCAGATTTCGATTTCATCAGCGTTGATTGCCGCGCCTATAAGCGAAGCGGTGTAATCGCTTCCCCCACGCTGCAGATTGTCAATCTCGCCATATGCATTGCGGCAAATGTAGCCCTGTGTGATATACATGTCGGCGTCCTGATGCTTCTCCATCTGAGCATTCAGCTTCTGACGGATATATTGAGTGTCAGGCTCGGCATTCTTGTCAGTGCGCATAAAGTCCAGCGCAGGCAACAACACTGAGTTGATACCTTTTTCCTGAAGATATATATTCATCATGGCAGTTGACATGAGCTCACCCTGCGCAAGAATCTCCTTTTCTTCAAAAAGAGTGAAAATATCCTTAGTGAATGAACGTATGTAATTGAAACATCCCTTCACTTCCTTAGTGGCAGCTTCCTTAGCTGCAGGAGTGTCATACAGCTCATCTATCGTACGCATGTATTTCGATTCAAGCTGGTTGACGGTCTCTTTTGCCCCGTCAATGTTCTTTTTGTAGAGATATTCCGATATTTCAACAAGAGTATTGGTGGTACCGGACATAGCTGACAATACAACAATGTTTTTACCACGCGAGGTTACAAGCCCGGCTACTTCCTTGATACGCTGGGCTGAACCTACAGAAGTGCCTCCAAATTTTAAAACCTTCATTCTGATTATATCTAATAATTACAAATATTCTTGCAAAATTAATAAAAAACCGTCAAACCATTGACATTAATTGCACGCAATTCCATCCATAGGAGAAAGATGCTTGTCATCGCAGCGCAACACCTTTCCCGGAAAGGTGTCAAGAAGGCTAAGGTTATGGGTTGCCATAATTACAGCAGTGCCTTCCGATGCTATACGATGCAGATACCTTACAATCTGCTCGCCTGTAGCGGGGTCAAGATTGCCAGTAGGCTCATCGGCGAGTATAAGTCTCGGTCGGTTCAACAAAGCCCGCGCAATCACAA
Source organism: Barnesiella sp. WM24 (assembly GCF_004570975.1). Taxonomy (GTDB): domain Bacteria; phylum Bacteroidota; class Bacteroidia; order Bacteroidales; family Muribaculaceae; genus Muribaculum. The sequence continues at coordinate 211,572 of NZ_SPPC01000008.1, read as the reverse complement.
TACGCTGCTGCTCACCACCTGACAGTTCATGAGGCATCTTGTATGACTTGGTAATCATGCCTACCTCTTTAAGCACCTCCTCAATGCGGTCGTCCATGTCGCTCTTGTTTTTCCACCCTGTCGCCTGCAGCACAAATAGCAGATTCTCGTATACAGTACGGTCAGTCAACAGCTGGAAGTCCTGAAATACGATTCCAATTTCGCGCCGCAACATAGGAATCTTCTTGCGCTTGATTGCAGAGATTTCATAGTCCAGGACATGAGCCTCACCGGTCTCTACCGGGATTTCGGCATACATTGACTTCAGCAGGCTGCTTTTTCCACTGCCCACCTTGCCGATGATATATAAAAACTCACCTTCTTCAACCTCAAGATTCACGTTTTTAAGGACTACATGCTCCTTCCGCAGAATCTCGACATTCTTATAATCAATGACTTTCATTTCAGGGTGTTATACTTTGTGTCGGCGTGCAAGTTCGGCTGAAAGTTCTTCGATCCTGTGTCCCTTTGCGGTCAAAAGCACAATCAGGTGATATATAAGGTCAGAAGCTTCATATATGAGACGCGTATCGGAGCCATTGGTCGCCTCAATAACGGTCTCTACCGCTTCTTCTCCCACTTTCTGAGCCATGCGGTTAAGCCCTTTCTTAAAAAGGAGCGTAGTGTAAGAATCTTCCGGCATCTCTTCATGACGCTTTATTATAAAGTCCTGAAGGTAGGATAGAAATTCTATACCCCGCTTGTTTTCTGTGCCGAAACAGGTGTCTGTGCCATTATGACATACCGGGCCGACAGGTCTGACTTTTATAAGAAGGGTATCGTTGTCGCAATCTTCTTCTATCGATACTACGTTTAAGAAATTGCCACTCTCCTCCCCTTTTGTCCAAAGACGGTTCTTTGTGCGGCTGAAAAAAGTAACCTTACCGTCGGCGACAGTCTTATCATAAGCTTCCTGGTTCATGAAACCAAGCATCAAAACATTTTTTGTCTGCGCGTCCTGAATTATAGCCGGTATAAGACCGCCAAGTTTCTGAAAGTTTAGGTTTGCCATATTTATAATCTTACATTTATATTTCGGTCATAAAGATACTGCTTTAAACCGGCAATTCCAATTTCATTGAAATGAAAAATGCCTGCGGCAAGCGCAGCATCAGCCTTGCCGCGAGTGAAAACATCATAAAAATGAGAGCACGCACCTGCACCGCCGGAAGCGATTACCGGCACTGACAGCTCATCAGACAATCTTGATAACACATCACAGGCAAATCCGGTTTTCACGCCGTCATGATCCATGCTGGTAAACAGTATTTCTCCGGCTCCGCGCATCACACCTTCCTTTGCCCATTCAAGCAGATGCCTTTCCGTAGGGACACGTCCTCCGTTGACATAGCATCGCCAATCTCCGTCGGTAAACCGGGCATCAATTGCCAGAACACACACCTGAGAGCCAAAACGCGAGGCAATGTCGTCAATAAGATGCGGATTGCGTAAGGCTGAAGAATTGACCGATACTTTATCGGCACCTGCGTCAAGCAGCCTCTCCACATCCTCCACACATCCGATGCCTCCCCCTACCGTAAAGGGGATTTTTATATTTTCAGCGACTCTCGTCACCAGGTCTACAAAAGTACGTCGGCCCTCATGTGATGCCGTTATGTCAAGATACACAAGTTCGTCGGCACCTTCGTCACTGTATTTCTTTCCGAGCGCGACAGGATCACCGGCATCACGGAAATTAACAAAATTCACTCCTTTTACCGTCTTGCCATCCTTTACATCAAGGCAGGGTATTATGCGTTTCGCTAACATAGGGCAATCCTTTCCAAATCCTTTAATGTTATGCGCCCCTCATATATCGCCTTTCCGACGATAACCGCCGGCACTCCGGCATTTTCAAGCCGCATAATGTCGTCAAGCGAACTTACGCCGCCACTGGCTATTATGCGCGCATCAGGCAAGACCGACATCATGGACCGATACATCTCAACCGACGGGCCGCTTAGTGTGCCGTCAACAGAAATATCAGTAGATATTATCTGTCGGATACCTTTTTCATAATAGTCCTTTATGAATTCCAACAAGTCATGTTCCGACTGTTCGAGCCATCCATCGGTAGCAACCTTACCACCGTTAACGTCGGCGCCCAGAATGACTTTCTGTGCCCCATATCGTCCAAGCCATCCCAAAAACAATTCAGGAGACTTTACAGCGACACTGCCGCCTGTTATCATCGATGCGCCGCAGTCAAACGCGATTCTTACATCTTCATCACTTTTTAACCCGCCGCCAAAATCAATGTCAAGCGATGTCTTTGAAGCGATACTCTCAAGAGTGCGGTAGTTTACTATGTGACTGGATCTCGCCCCGTCAAGATCAACGACATGAATCCGGCGACATCCCGCGTCGCAGAATCGCTTTGCAATCTCTACCGGGTTGTCATCATAGACACGCGAGCTGTCATAGTCGCCTTTTGTCAGCCGGACACATTTACCGTCAATTATGTCGATAGCCGGGATAATCTGAATCATAATTCAAGGAATGTTTTAATTATAGCTTCACCGGTGTCGCCACTCTTTTCAGGATGAAACTGTGTGGAATAGAAATTATCCTTACGCATCGCGGCACTGAACGGCACGATATAGTCGGTAACGGCTGTGGTCAAGTCACATACAGGCACATAATAACTGTGAACGTAATAGACAAATGAATTGTCGGTCTCAGGAGTTATGACGCCATTAGGCGACATGGACGAGACCGTATTCCACCCCATGTGAGGGATTTTCATGCCCTCGAAATCAGGGAAGCGCCGCACTTCGGCATCAAACACGCCAAGACATTCTGTGTCGCCCTCCATAGAGTGACGGCAGAGCAGCTGCTGACCGATACATATGCCAAGTACCGGCTGTTGAAGCGATTTTATCAACTGGTCAAGGCCTGTAGCCCTAAGATAAGACATTGCCGACGAGGCTTCTCCAACTCCCGGGAAAATCACCTTTTCGGCGCGTCTTATCTTGTCGGCATCATCAGTAACTGTCGCTTCCACTCCGAGTCGGCGCAGGGAGCAAAGCACTGAAAAGTTATTGCCGGCATTATACTTTATGATAGCGACACCCATTATTATTTAGCTGAATACGATAGTCTTGTTATTGTATGTAAGGATTTTACGCTGTATGTGCTTCTCCACTGCACGTGAAAGCACAATCTTCTCAAGGTCACGCCCTTTCTTTACAAGATCGGCAATCGTATCCTTGTGTGTCACTCGTGTGATATCCTGTTCGATGATTGGACCGGCATCAAGGTCGGGGGTCACATAATGACTTGTCGCCCCTATTAGCTTCACGCCCCTGTCATAGGCAGCGTGATACGGCTTCGCCCCTACAAATGCCGGCAGGAAGGAGTGATGAATATTTATGATGTGGTGTGGGTAGCGGTTTATAAAGTCTTCCGACAGCACTTGCATATAACGTGCAAGCACAATAAAATCGACATTGTAAGAGTCAAGAATCTCAAACTCTTTTGCCTCCATTTCCGACTTGTTGTCTTTAGTGATCGGAATGACTTCAAAGGGTATGTTAAACTGCTGCGCCACTACCGCAAGATCGGGGTGGTTGCTTATTATCACAGGTATCTCGACCTCCCACTCTCCTGAGATATATCTCGCGAGTATGTCGTAAAGACAGTGAGACATTTTGCTGACAAAAATCGCCATACGCTGTTTCTTATCAGAAAATTTCAACGAATAGCTTAGATTGTATCGCTGCGCATAAAGTACCTTGAAATACTCGTCTATCTTTTCTTTCGGAATGATAAAATTATCAAGCTCCCACTCCACTCTCATGTAAAAGACACCGTTTACACGGTCTACATACTGGTCAAGATAGACAATGTTTCCACCATTGACATTAATGAACTCTGTTATCACTGCGATGATACCTGGCTGATCAGGGCAGTGCATGAGTAGTATGGCTGTATTTCTCTGTTTTTGTTCCATGTTTGCAACAACTGCGTTTGTTCTGCAAATATACTCATTTACGAGTGATTTAGCAATAAAATGACACATTTATATACAAAAACATACACTTTTGTTGAGAAGAACCTTGTCTTTCAAGCAAAAGTGTATGTTATGATATGGTTTATAACGAATGTCAATTGCCCATTTCTGACAAGAATTTGATACGCATAAGCCTTATCTCCTCTTCCGAGAACTCGTTGCCAAGCTCGTTGATTGCTTCCTGAAGGTCATCGCTCTCGCTCTCTTTGAAATAGTCAAACAGGTCGAGCTGACGGTCTTCATCCATAATTTCGTCAAGGAAATAGTCAATGCTTATTTTGGTACCCGAATATACAATAGCCTCGATTTCATCAAGCAATTCGCTAAATTCAAGCCCTTTGCTTTCGGCAAGCGCATCAAGTGCTATCTTTCGGTCAATTCCCTGGATAATAGAGATTTTAAGTTTGCTTTTGTTAGCAACGCTTCTTACTCTCAGATCCTCAGGACGCTCAATCTCGTTTTCTTCAACATGGGTCTTTATGACCTTTATGAAATCTTCTCCATAACGCTTTGCCTTTCCGGCTCCGACACCTGGAATATTCTGAAGTTCTTCCAGCGTGACAGGATAGGTCGTCGCCATCGCTTCAAGCGAAGGATCCTGAAAGATAACATAAGTCGGCAACTCCAGCTTTTTAGCAAGCTTCTTGCGAAGATCCTTGAGTATATTGTAAAGCTCCGGGTCAACAGCACAGGCAGCCCCGCTTTTTACAACCATCTCCTCTTCATCTTCACTGAAGTCGTTATCTTCAACAATCTTAAATGAAACAGGTTTTTTATAATAATCCTTTCCTTTTTTTGTAATCTTCAACAACCCGAAATTTTCAATATCCCGGTCAAGATAGCCGGCAATTATCGCCTGGCGGATTACGGTATTAATGGTTCTTGCATCAGAACCTTGCAGACAACCGAACACCTCAAGCTCATCCTGGTTGTAAGATTTCACTGTTGCCGTGTTTTTGCCAAGCATCACATCAATCACTTGCTCAGCCTTGAATTTTTCTTTTAGAGCGGTGACAGTCTCGATTACCGCACATAATTCATCTTTAGCTTCCACTTGTTTTTTAGGATTTAGACAATTGTCACAATTTCCACAGTTATCTTCAAGATATTCTTCACCAAAATAATGCAGCAACGACTTGCGGCGACACACCGAAGACTCGGCATAAGCTGCCGTCTCCATCAGAAGCTGACGGCCAATCTCCTGCTCGGCAAGCGGTTTGCCTTGCATGAATTTTTCCATCTTCACCAAGTCTTTGTTCTGATAGAACGCGATGCATCTGCCCTCTCCGCCGTCACGCCCGGCACGTCCCGTCTCCTGATAGTATCCTTCAAGAGACTTGGGTATATCGTAATGAATCACAAACCTCACGTCGGGCTTGTCTATTCCCATGCCAAAGGCTATTGTCGCCACAATCACATCCACCTTTTCCATCAGGAATGCATCCTGATTTTCAGAGCGTGTGGCGCTATCCATCCCGGCATGATAGGCAAGAGCCCTTATGTTATTGACCTTTAGAATTTCCGCAAGCTCTTCAACCTTCTTGCGGCTCAGGCAATATATTATGCCGCTCTTTCCTTCCTGCGACTTAATGAATTTTATGATGTCACGGTCGATATTTGCCGTTTTTGGACGCACCTCATAATAGAGGTTCTTACGGTTAAAGGAAGATTTGAACACAGTAGCCGACTGCATGCCAAGGTTTTTCTGTATGTCATGCTGCACCTTGGGGGTGGCTGTAGCGGTAAGCGCAATCACCGGACGGCGGCTTATCTCGTTTATAATCGGACGTATGCGACGGTATTCCGGGCGGAAATCATGTCCCCACTCCGATATACAATGAGCTTCGTCTACGGCATAAAACGAGATAGGCACGGTTTTGAGAAATTCAATATTCTCTTCCTTGGTCAGTGACTCGGGCGCGACATAGAGCAACTTGGTCTTTTTGGCAAGAATATCACTTTTGACCTGGTCAATCGCCGTCTTGTTAAGCGACGAATTGAGAAAATGGGCCACATTGTCATCTTCGCTGAAATTGCGCATGGCATCAACCTGATTTTTCATCAGCGCAATGAGCGGCGATATGACAATCGCGGTGCCCTCCATCATGAGCGCAGGCAACTGATAGCACAGCGACTTTCCTCCTCCTGTAGGCATCAATACAAAAGTGTCGTTTCCGGCGAGCAGGCTGGAAATAATCGCTTCCTGATTACCTTTAAAGGTATCAAATCCGAAGTGCTTTTTCAACTCCTCGATAAGTACGGGGTTCTTTGCCATGGTCATAAGGTTTTTAATCCAAGTCTTTTATGCAATATTAATTATTCTGTCTTATTTATCTCAAAATTAGCTTTTTGTAATTTTTCCAATGCGTACTCCCGAGTGACCGTAAAGGTTTCTACTCCGGAAGACGGAACATCAAACATAGAGTCAATCATTATAGTCTCCACTATAGAGCGCAATCCTCTTGCCCCGAGTTTATACTCAATTGCCTTGTCAACAATAAGGTCAAGAGCCTCAGGCGCGAAAGTGAGTTTCACTCCGTCCATTGCAAAGAGTTTTTCGTATTGACGCACAATTGCATTTTTAGGCTCCGTAAGCACTCGTCGCAGGGCATCGCGGTCAAGCGGCTCAAGATTGGTAAGTATGGGCAGACGCCCTATTATCTCCGGAATAAGCCCGAACGACTTCAAATCCTGAGGAGCTACAAATTTAAGATAATTCTCCCGTTGCACACGCTGCCTTGCGGGGTCGGTTGAATATCCTACCACATGAGTATTGAGTCTGTGGGCTATTTTCTGCTCTATTCCGTCAAAAGCACCGCCACATATAAACAGGATGTTTTTTGTGTCGACAGGAATCATGCGCTGTTCCGGATGCTTTCTGCCTCCCTGCGGCGGCACATTCACCACCGAGCCTTCAAGAAGCTTCAGCAAACCTTGCTGCACACCTTCTCCGCTTACATCGCGTGTAATCGACGGATTGTCGCCTTTGCGGGCAATCTTGTCTATTTCATCAATGAAGACGATACCCTTTTCAGCCTTCGCAACATCATAATCAGCGACTTGCAGGAGTCGGGTCAAAAGACTCTCGATGTCTTCCCCTACATATCCCGCCTGAGTCAGGACGGTGGCGTCCACAATGGTGAACGGCACGTCAAGCATCCTCGCGATGGTCTTGGCAAGAAGGGTCTTTCCCGTACCTGTAGGCCCTACGAGAATCACATTGCTTTTCTCGATATCGACATCATCGTCTTTATCCTGGGAAAGTCGCTTATAGTGATTGTAGACAGCCACGGAAAGATATTTCTTGGCTTCATCCTGCCCTATAACATACTGATTGAGGTAGTCATATATCTCTTTAGGCTTAGGCACAGAGTCCATTCTGGTGGGCTCGCCGTCCTTCGCCTGCTCTTTATAATCGTGTAGGATGCCTGATATGGTGTCCACACATTCAGAGCAAATATAGATACCGGACAATCCTGCCGACGGCACGAGTACATCAACCATGTCGGCGGGACGTCCACAAAACGAACATATTGCCTGCTCTGTCTTTTTCTTTGCCATAATCTGTTTCTGTCGATTATCTGTTGGCTTTTACAAGTACGTTATCGATCATTCCGTATTGCTTTGCCTCTTCGGCGGTCATCCAGTAGTCGCGGTCAGAGTCGCGCTCGACTTTCTCAAACGGCTGGCCGGAATGATTGGCGATTATGGTATAAAGCTCCTTTTTAAGCTTCTGTATCTCACGTGCGGTGATTTCAATATCAGATGCCTGCCCCTGCGCGCCGCCCATTGGCTGGTGAATCATCACGCGCGAGTGTTGCAAGGCAAAACGCTTTCCCTTTTCTCCCGACACGAGCAATACTGCCGCCATAGACGCGGCAATACCTGTACAGATGGTAGCAACATCGCTGGAGATGTACTGCATGGTGTCATATATGCCAAGTCCAGCATATACCGATCCACCGGGAGAATTGATGTATATGGACACATCCTTGCCGGGGTCGGAGGTGTCAAGATACAACAGCTGCGCCTGGATGACATTTGCCGTATAGTCATTGACTTCCGTGCCGAGGAATATGATGCGGTCCATCATAAGGCGTGAGAACACATCCATCTGCGCGATATTAAGCTGACGTTCCTCTATGATGGTCGGTGAGATATAGCTTGAAGTGATATTTGCCGCTCCTGTCGCAGCGATATATTGGTCAAGCGCGAGCCCGTTCATGCCCAAATGCTTGACGGCATAATTTCTAAAATCGTTATTCATGCTTGTCTTTCGATTATTTGTTTACTATTCAAAGATACAAAATAAAATCATGTCCATGCAAATTTTTTAATATAATATTTACATGGATGTAAAAGTGACGGACGCCACATAAGTGCCGCCCGTCACATAATATAATAGGTGTATCGCGTTACTTGGAAGCGATTTCCTTAAATTCGTCAAGCGAAACTTCCTTATTGTCGACGGTCACCTTCTCCTTTATGGCGTTGAAGAGCTTGATGTCGCCTACCTCTTCTACGATGCGCGGACGGTAATTCTTGTCAGCAAGGATGCGCTTTGCGTAGTCGGTAAGAGTCTCGTCGTCCATGTTGGTCATGCCATACTGTGCAAACTGCATTGCAGCGATAGCCTTTGCATGGTCGATAAGATCCTGCTCGTCAATCTTGATTTCGCAGATAGCACCGAGACGCTCTTTGATAAGCTGCCACTTTAGACCCGGCTCCATCTTTACATATTCTTCGTCGATATTCTCTTCGGTAAGACCTTCGTTACGACGCACGAGCCATTTCTTGAGCACTTCAACGGGGAGTTCCATGTTGCCATACTTCTCAAGCATAGCCTTCTCTGTGTCAACACGGAAGAGCATTTCGCTATTACGTGAAAGCTCGCGGGCGACCATCTCCTTCACTCCGGCACGGTATTCCTCTTCGTTATGAGCCTTGTCTTTGCCGAGTACATTGTCATACAGCTCCTTACCGGGCTCTGCGGGACGAAGCACGATGATTTCTGATATTGAGAGCTCAAAGTCACCCTTGATGTCAGCAGCCTTGTCCTTGTCCACACCAAGCATTGAAGAAAGCTCTGCAGCGTTGCCCTCGCATGTCTTCCAGGGGTTAAACACTACCTTGTCATTCACCTTCTTTCCGGCAAATTTCTCAGCCTCTGCCTTATCCTTGAAGTACATGGGCGCAACAATGCCGTTAAGCATCTGGATAGCGTCGTCAGAAGTCTTCACTGTGCCATCTTCGTTCAGCTCCATGATAGAACCCTTTACGAGTGCGTTAGGCTCGACTTCTTCTCCGGGTACCTGTGCGCCGAAACGCTCGCGGAAATGCTTGTCCTGCTCGTCGACCATTTCATCGGTCACTGCGATGGTGTAATAAGGGAGGTGTTCTTCCTTGTCAAGGGTCACATTGATTTCCGGCACAAGACCAAGCTCATACTGGAAAGTGAAGTCCTTTTCATTCTTCAGGTCAAGCTCCTTGACTTCAACCGGCACCGGTTCGCCAAGCACAGCAAGCTTGTTCTCGCGGATATAATTTACGACCGCTTCGTAAACCTCATTATTGATTACGTCGCTTGTCACTTGCTTGCCAAAGCGGCGAGTAAGCTCGCCGAGGGGCACATGACCCTGACGGAAGCCGGGAATAGCGTGTTTCTTGCCTATTTCTTTAAGCTCTTTTACGACTTTGTCCTTATAGTCGTTTTCCTCGATTGCGACAGTAAGCTTAACGCTTACATTGCCGGTCTTTTCTTGTGATATGTTCATAATTTAAAGTATGATTATCTTTATATAACGTCTAACATGCTGCAAAAGTCGTGCCAAAAATCATTAAAGACAGTGTTGACATTTTTTTTGCGATTGCAAAATTATACATAATATGATAAATTCACAAATAATGTGCCGTCCTAATTTCCGCCGCATGTCGGATAAGCCGGCATGCGGCGCCAAGCCATTGACACAGGCTTAGAGCCAAAAGACAGACAAAAGAAACCGCACAGCGAGTATATTTTATGGGTTTTGTTGGTATTTTACGGTGTTTTTTTACTAATTTTGCAACATAAATCAATCACTTAATAACTGAATCACCATATGGTTGTTTTCTTCAAAAAAGGCGCCAATCACATTATCGCGGTCGAGACTTCTCAGCGATTCAGCGATGATGAGCTAAAGAAGCTTTCATGGCTGTTCGGCGGTGCCACCCCCCTGTCGTCAACCTCGCTCAAAGGTCGCTTCGTAGGTCCTCGCCGCGAGATGATTACCCCTTGGAGTACTAACGCAGTGGAAATCACTCAAAACATGGGACTTTCCGGAATTGCCAGGATTGAAGAGTTCTGGCGCACCAATGCAGAGGAACCGGAATTTGACAAGATGCTCCAGCGCGTCTACGATGGTCTTAACAGCAAGATTTTTGCAGTGGCGAAGACCCCCGACCCCATCGTGTATATAGAGGACATTTCAGAATACAATAAGAAAGAAGGCCTTGCGCTCAGCCCTGACGAAGAGCAATATCTGCGTGACCTTGGAAAGAAGCTCGGACGTCCGTTGACCGACAGCGAGGTGTTCGGATTCTCTCAGGTCAATTCAGAGCATTGCCGCCACAAGATATTTAACGGCACCTTCATCATTGACGGAGAAGAAAAGCCTTCATCGCTTTTTAAACTTATAAAAAAGACTTCGCAGGTCAATCCAAACAAGCTCGTATCGGCATATAAAGATAATGTAGCTTTCATCAAAGGTCCGAAGGTTGACCAGTTCTACCCTGTCAACCCCGACCGTCCCGACTATTTCGACATTAAAGATGTCGACACTGTAATCTCGCTTAAAGCAGAGACCCACAATTTCCCCACCACCGTAGAGCCGTTTAACGGAGCGGCCACCGGAACAGGAGGTGAAATCCGCGACCGTCTCGGTGGAGGTAAGGCTAGTCTTCCCATCGCTGGTACTGCGGTATATATGACATCCTACCCCCGAATGACCCCGGAACATCGCTGGGAAATGATGATGGATCCGAGAGCATGGCTTTATCAGACTCCATGTGATATATTGATAAAGGCATCAAACGGAGCATCGGACTTCGGAAACAAATTCGGCCAGCCACTAATCTGTGGCTCATTACTTACATTTGAGCATGATGAGAATGGAAAGAAATATGCCTACGACAAGGTGATCATGCTTGCCGGCGGAGTGGGTTTCGCCGCCAACAAGGATGCTATCAAGGGCGAGCCTGAGGCCGGAGAGAAAGTCGTTGTAATGGGTGGCGACAACTACCGAATCGGAATGGGTGGCGGAGCAGTGTCATCGGTGGAAACCGGACAATACGACAACTCTATTGAGCTGAACGCGGTACAGCGTGCCAACCCGGAGATGCAAAAACGCGTCAGCAACGTTATACGCGCCCTTGCGGAAAGCGACAATAATCCTATCATATCAATACATGACCACGGTGCGGGAGGACATCTTAATGCGCTGTCAGAGCTCGTTGAGTCTACCGGCGGAAAAATCGAGATTGGCTCATTGCCAATCGGCGACAAGACTCTTTCAGCCAAGGAAATCGTAGGAAACGAGAGCCAAGAGCGCATGGGTATGGTACTGAAGTCCGAAGACATCGAATATGTACGTCGTGTTGCTGAACGTGAACGCGCTCCGTTCTACGTGGTCGGAGAGACGACCGGTGACGACCGCTTTGTTTTCGAGCAGCCTGACGGTGTCAAGCCCATTGATCTTGCTATGGCGGACATGTTTGGCAACTCTCCGAAGACCGTGATGACAGACTCTACTGTAGTCGCTACATATAAAGATGTAGAGTATGACGAATCAAAGATAAACGAATATGTCGTTGATGTGCTCGGACTTGAAGCCGTTGCTTGTAAAGATTGGCTGACCAACAAGGTTGACCGTTCTGTGACCGGCAAGATTGCACGTCAGCAATGTCAGGGAGAAATCCAGCTCCCGCTAAGCGACTGTGGTGTCGTGGCACTCGACTATAAGGGTAAGGCAGGTATAGCTACGTCAATCGGACACGCGCCTCAGACTGCCCTTGTTGACTCGGCAAAAGGTTCGGTCATGGCAGTCGCCGAAGCGCTTACCAATATAGTAATGGCACCTCTTAGCGACGGCATAAAGGGCATATCGCTAAGCGCCAACTGGATGTGGCCGTGCAAGAACCCCGGAGAAGACGCGGCTCTATATCGCGCGGTTGAGGCTTGTAGCGATTTCGCATGTGCGCTCGGCATAAATATCCCGACCGGAAAAGACAGCTTGTCGATGACTCAAAAATATGGCGATGACAAAGTGTTTGCCCCAGGCACAGTGATTATTTCCGCCGCAGGCGAGGTAAGCGATGTCAGAAAGACAGTTTCGCCCGTGTTGCAGCCAAAGAAATCCACATTATATTATATAGACTTCTCCGGCGAGGGACTTAAACTCGGAGGTTCGGCATTTGCCCAGACTCTCAACCGTCTTGGAAAAGAAGTGCCTTCGGTAAGCGATCCGGCTCAGTTTGTCAAGACATTTGACGCCGTGCAGAAGCTTGTAAAGAGCAAAGCTCTCCTTGCCGCTCATGACGTGTCGGCAGGAGGTCTTGTCACCACATTGCTTGAGATGTGTTTTGCCAATGTCAACGGAGGTATTGAATTTAATGCCGATGCGTTTGAAAAGCTTGGTGAGACTGACCTTGTGAAGATATTATTCTCTGAAAACCCGGCTCTTGTAATCCAGGTTGCCGACTCTAAGATTGAAAAGGTAGAGGCTGTGCTTTCAGAGGCAGGTGCGCGCTATTGTGCAATCGGTGTGCCTTCTAAAGAAAGAGTCATTGAAATCAACCACTGTGGTGCAGAGCGTCTGCTATTCGTTGACCAGCTCCGCGATACATGGTTCTACTCTTCCTATCTTATGGACTCAGTGCAAAGCGGAAAAAAATGTGCGCTTGAACGCTTTGAGAACTATAAGAAACAGCCAATCAGATACCGCTTCCCCAAGGGCTTTGACGGAAAGCTGAAATCGATGGGGCTGTCGCTCCGTCGTGATGGCAAGAGCGGCATCCGCGCTGCAATCATCCGTGAAAAGGGCGTGAACAGTGACCGAGAGATGGCCTATTCGCTTTATGTTGCCGGATTTGACGTGAAAGATGTCCACATGACTGACCTCATGTCAGGTCGCGAGACCCTTGATGATGTCAACATGATAGTGTTCTGTGGCGGATTCTCTAATTCCGATGTACTCGGCTCTGCCAAAGGCTGGGCGGGAGGATTCCTTTGGAATGAAAACGCGAAAGCCACCCTTGAGCGCTTTTACAAGCGTGACGACACTCTGAGCCTCGGTATTTGCAACGGATGTCAGCTGATGATTGAGCTAAATCTTATCAATCCGGAGCATGAGCGCAAGGCGACGATGGAACACAATGTATCTCACAAGTTTGAGTCTCAGTTCCTTGGCTTGTCAATACCTGAAAACAACTCCGTAATGCTCGGTTCGCTCTCCGGCTCGAAGATAGGAGTCTGGGTTGCCCACGGTGAAGGTAAGTTCAATCTTCCGGAACCACTTGCCAAGTATAACGTAGTTGCAAAATACAATTATGCTTCCTACCCCGGCAATCCTAACGGTTCGCGCTATTCTATAGCCGGTATCGCATCAGCCGACGGTCGCCATCTTGCGATGATGCCCCATCCTGAGCGTTCTCTGTTCCCGTGGCAGTGTGGCTACTATCCCGAATCACACAAGACTGACGAAGTGACTCCGTGGATTGAGGCATTTGTAAATGCCCGCAAGTGGATTGAAAAGACAATCAATAAAAAGTAAAAACATATATAAACATGGGCGGATTTTTTGGAATAGCAAAACACAACGAGTGTATCAACGAGCTTTTCTATGGCGTTGACTACAATTCCCACATGGGCACAAAACGTGCCGGAATCGCGACTTGCAACAACGGTGTGTTCACACGCTCTATCCATAATATCGAAAACTCTTATTTCAGGTCTAAATTTGAAGGCGACCTGAAAGATTTTGCCGGCAAAGTGGGCATCGGTGTCATTAGTGACACCGATGCCCAACCTATTATTGTGAACTGCCATCTCGGCAAGTTTGCAATCGTTACCGTCGGGCGTATCAATAACATATCGGCTCTTGAAAAGGAGCTGCTTGCCAAGGGACATCATTTCTGTGAACACAGCTATGACATCATCAACCCTACCGAAATGATTGCCGCGCTGATAAGCGAGGGCAGCGACTATGTGTCGGGCATAGAAAATGTCTACAAGCGCGTCAAAGGCTCGTGCTCAATGCTGTTGCTTACAGAAGACAGCATAATCGCGGCACGCGACAGGCTTGGCAGAACACCAATCATAATAGGCAAAAAGGACGGGGCTCATGCAGCAACAAGCGAGACTTGCGCCTTCCCGAACCTCGGGTTTGAAGTGTGCTATAATGTCGGTCCGGCCGAAATCGTGGAAATCAAAGCCGACTCGATAAAGCAGCTAAAAGCTCCGGAAGAAGAGATGCAGATATGCGCGTTTCTTTGGACCTACTATGGCTATCCGGTCTGCGAATATGAAAACCGCAACGTCGACCTTATGCGCTACGACTCCGGATTGGAAATGGGTAAAAATGATGACACCGAGGTTGACTTTGTAAGTGCTGTGCCTGACTCTGGTATAGGCATGGCATTGGGCTATGCCGAAGGTAAAAATGTGCCATACAAGCGCGGCATTGTAAAATACACCCCAACGTGGCCCCGAAGCTTCACCCCAAGCACACAGGAGCGCCGTGAGCTTGTAGCAAAAATGAAGCTTATCCCTAACCGGGCGTTGCTCTATGACAAGCGTGTCATATTCTGTGATGACTCTATAGTCCGTGGCACACAGCTTCGTGACAATGTAAAGGACCTCTTTGAATGTGGTGCAAAAGAAGTGCATATACGTATCAGCTGCCCTCCTCTTATCTATCCGTGCAAGTACATTAATTTCACGGCCTCCAAGAGCGAGATGGAGCTGATTACACGCCGCGTCATCCAGGAGCTTGAAGGCGATGCCGGAAAAGACCTTGAGGAATATGCGACCACCGACTCTCCCAAATACAATGCGATGGTAGAACGCATTCGCCAGCAACTCGGACTGACATCATTACGGTTCAACTCAATCGAGACTGTAGTCAAGGCAATCGGACTGCCGAAATGCAAGATATGCACCCACTGTTTTGACGGTTCAAGTTTTGACTGATGTAATTTGCCATTTAATGCTTGGACATAATTCAGTAAAACATTATCTTTGTAAAAACAAACTAAATATAGCTACATATTAACTATCTAATATCTAAAAGTCATGAGTTTAAACATCATTGTGCTCGCAAAGCAGGTGCCCGACACCCGTAATGTGGGCAAGGATGCCATGAAGGAAGACGGTACCATCAACCGTGCCGCCCTGCCGGCTATCTTTAACCCGGAGGATCTCAATGCGCTTGAGCAGGCTCTCCGCTTGAAAGATGCTAATCCGGGCTCGACAATCACCCTTCTTACAATGGGTCTTCCTCGCGCATCTGAAATAATCCGTGAAGCAATCTATCGCGGTGCCGACACCGGTATCGTCCTTACTGACCGCACTCTCGGTGGTGCCGATACACTTGCAACCTCTTACTCCCTTGCCCAGGCTGTCAAAAAGTTTGGCAAATTTGACATCATTCTCGGTGGACGTCAGGCTATCGATGGAGACACCGCGCAGGTAGGTCCTCAGATTGCAGAGAAACTCGGACTGCCGCAGGTAACATATGCAGAAGAAATCCTTGACTTAAAGGATGGCAAAGTAACAGTCAAGCGCCGTCTTGAAGCCGGAGTCGAGACAGTAGTTGCTCCGCTTCCCTGTGTAGTCACAGTCAACGGATCGGCTGCAGAGTGTCGTCCGCGCAATGCTCGTCGCATCCAGAAATACAAATATGCGGTTTCTCCGTCAGAAAAAGAAAAACTCTCTGACGAGCTGAAAGCTATCGTTGATTCACGCCCCTATCTCAATCTTCAGGAATGGAGCGCGGCATATGTTGACGCCGACCCTGAGCAGATAGGTCTTGCCGGCTCCCCTACCAAGGTGAAGGCTATAGAAAATGTAGTGTTTACCGCAAAGGAAAATCTCACCATTGAGAACAACGATACCGAGCTTGAAAACCTTGTAAAAGAACTCATCGCTAACCACACAATTGGCTAAACCCTGACTGACATGACCGATAATAATAACTTAATCGTATATTGCGAATACGAAGACGGCAAAGTAGCCGATGTAAGCCTTGAGCTTCTTACCAAAGGACGCGTGCTCGCTGACCGCCTCGGCGTCAAGCTTGAAGCAGTGATCATCGGCGACAAACTCGCTGATATTGAAAAACAGGTTCTGCCTTACGGTGTAGACACTGTATACAAGGTAGAAGACAAACGTCTTTATCCCTATACATCAAACCCCCATTCTGCCGTGCTTATCAACCTGTTTAAAGAGATTAAGCCTCAGATATGCCTGATGGGTGCGACTTGTATCGGACGTGACCTCGGTCCCCGCGTTTCTTCATGTCTCCACAGCGGTCTCACCGCTGACTGCACAGCGCTTGAAATCGGCGACCACAAGGATCCGAAGACAGGAAAGGAATATACCGACTTGCTTTATCAGATACGACCCGCATTCGGTGGTAATATCGTTGCTACCATTGTTAACCCTGATTGCCGTCCGCAGATGGCGACAGTGCGCGAGGGTGTCATGAAAAAAGAGATAAAGGATGCCGACTATAAAGGCGAGATTATCAATCTTGATGCCGACAAATATGTTAAGCCTGAAGATTTTGTAGTCGAGATTATCGACCGCCATATAGAGAAGTCAAAGACCAATATCAAGAACTCTCCTATTATCGTTGCCGGTGGCTATGGTGTAGGCAGCAAGGAAGGCTTTGACCTCTTGTTTGACCTTGCCAATACTCTTGGCGGAGAGGTAGGAGCATCACGCGCTGCTGTGGATGCAGGATTTGTGGAGCACGACCGCCAGATTGGACAAACCGGCGTCACCGTACGCCCCAAACTCTATATCGCTTGCGGTATCTCAGGTCAGATTCAGCATATTGCAGGAATGCAGGAAAGCTCTATCATTATCTCAATAAATAATGACCCGAACGCACCGATCAACACAATTGCCGACTATGTGATCACCGGCAATGTTGAAGATATAGTGCCTAAGCTCATCAAATATTACAAGAAAAACTCTAAGTAGCAACAACAATGTCTAATTTTTATACAGATAATCCAGCTCTCAAGCATCATCTTACCCATCCTATGATGGAAAAGATCGTAGCCTTAAAAGAGCGCAACTATACCGATTCGGAGAAGTTTGACTATGCTCCGTTTAATTTCGCTGATGCCATGGACAGCTATGACAAAGTGCTTGAGGTAGTCGGCGAGGTTTGTGGCGAGTACATCGCTGCCCGTGCTGAAGATGTCGACCATCAGGGACCTCATGTTGAAAACGGCAGAGTCATATATGCCGACGGCACAAAAGAGAACCTTGACATCTGCCGCAAGGCCGGTCTCATGGGTATGGCTATGCCCCGCCGCTACGGAGGTCTTAACTTCCCTATCACACCCTATATCATGGCTGCTGACATTGTAAGCCGTGCCGATACTGGATTTGAAAACCTTTGGGGGCTTCAGGATTGCGCGGAGACAATCTATGAGTTTGCCGATGAAGATCAGAAGAGCCGCTATATTCCTCGTGTATGCAATGGCGAGACCATGTCAATGGACCTTACCGAGCCGGATGCCGGCAGTGACCTCCAGTCAGTAATGCTGAAAGCCACCGAACAGCCCGACGGAACATGGCTGCTTAATGGCGTAAAACGCTTCATCACTAACGGTGACAGCGATATACACCTCGTGCTTGCCCGTTCAGAAGATGGCACCAAGGATGGTCGCGGACTGTCTATGTTCATCTACGACAAGCGCAATGGAGGAGTCAATGTACGCCGCATTGAAAACAAAATGGGTATCAAAGGTTCGCCGACATGTGAACTTGTCTACAAAAATGCCAAGGCCGAGCTTGTCGGTTCACGTAAGCTTGGACTTATCAAGTATGTGATGGCGTTGATGAATGGTGCACGTCTTGGCATTGCCGCTCAGTCAGTTGGTGTAAGCGAACTTGCTTATCGCGAGGCACTTGCCTATGCTCGTGACCGCAAGCAGTTTGGAAAAGCAATCATAGAGTTCCCTGCCGTATATGAAATGCTATCTGTAATGAAGGCAAAGCTTGACGCTTCACGTTCTCTTCTATATGAGTGTGCAAGATATGTCGACCTGTACAAGGTATATGACGATATCGCGAAAGAGCGTGCCCTCACCCTTGAAGAAAAGAAGGAGTCAAAGCAATACAGCAAGATTGCCGATGCGCTTACTCCCCTTGCCAAAGGAATGGGCAGTGAATATTGCAACCAGAACGCTTATGACTGCATCCAGATACATGGTGGCTCAGGTTTCATGAAAGACTATGCCTGCGAGCGTCTGTACCGTGATGCCCGAATCACTTCCATCTATGAGGGAACCACTCAGCTTCAGGTAGTTGCGGCTATCCGTTATGTGACTACCGGTGCTTATCTCAACTTAATCAAGGAATATGAGAACGTAGAGGTTAAGCCTGAGCTCCAGGGAATAAAGGATCGCCTGGCTAAACTCACTCAGATTTATGCAGATTCAGTGGAGAAGGTGACTTCAGTAAAAGAGCCTGCCTATGTAGATTTCATGGCACGCCGCATGGTGGAAATGGCTGCTGACATCATAATGGGACATCTTCTGCTTCAGGATGCGCAACGTAACAGCGAGTTTGCCGGCAGCGCAGAAGTATATTGCAACTTTATCCAATCGGAAATTGCAAGACATGCAGAGTTCATCGCAAACTTCAGCCTTGAGAATCTTGAAATTTACAAGAAAGCATAATTACATAATCGCCTGACAAATAAGCCGGATGACAATATATCGTCCGGCTTATTTTTTATAATCACGGATTGTTGTTTAGACTTATTTTAAATTAGCTTGCAAAATCAGAGTATATTTATTAATTTCGCACATTATGAAATTGACAAGAAGCTTTTCAGGTAAAGACAGTGTGATTGACCTCATACGCGAGGACTACAATATCCTTCAGATACTCAGCAGGTTTAATATCCCTCTCGGGTTTCAGAACAAGCGCATCGAAGATGTCTGTATTGAAAACGGCATCGACACAGATGTGTTTTTATTCATCATCAATTTTATCCTGACCGGCAAAATTGATGCGGAGCGACTGCCGGTAGTGTCGCCGGTAGCGATTGTCGACTTCCTGCATAACAGCCATGACTATTTCTTAAAATACAAGTTCCCTCACATACGCCAAAATCTGATAACTGCGCTTGAAGAGACCCATAACGATATAAATCCGGCAATCATATCATTTTTTGACTCCTACATGGAAGAAGTGAAAAAGCACTTCAATTATGAAGAAAAGCGGGTGTTCCCCTATATCCGGGCGCTTGTAAACGGCGAAGATTCAGGCTATAGCATCGACCTGTTCAAACGTCATCATGACGAAATCGGAGAGAAACTGACTGAATTGAAAAACATAATACTTCGCTTTTATACAACTTCGATGCCAAATAAAATGTATGACGTACTTGTCGACTTGTATAATGCAGAAGAAGACCTTGATTCTCACAATGACATTGAGAATCATATATTGATACCGCTCATCACAATGATAGAGCGCAACTACAGATTGACAAACGAGGGAAACAAGCAATAATAAACAGCGATGAAACGTATAAGCATCTCACTGCTTCACTACTCTCCTATCATCAGCGCGGGCATAACAGCCATTATCAGCCAACTGAAGGAAGTCAATATATCCATAAATCATGTAACCCTTCATGACCTGGATAAAAATCACAGCTCGGTCATAATCGCCGACCCGCTTCTTATTTCGGCTGAAAAAGTGGATGAGTTGCGTGCCGGTTCGAGTGGCAAGTTAAGAGTTGTGGCATTATATTCATCGGCTCTTCCGGCAGAGATTCTGCGTGTGTTCGACTCTACTATCTCAATATATGATTCTGTCGACACTATTGAATCGACATTGCGTCAGATTATAGCGGAGGAAGAAGATGAGGAAGAGAAGATACTGAGCCAACGAGAGAAAGATGTGGTTGTAGGTATAGTAAAGGGACTGTCAAACAAAGAGATTGCAGTCGAGATGGGGGTTTCGGTCAATACTGTCATGACCCATAGACGAAACATCGCCTCCAAACTACAGATTCACTCGCCCGCGGGTTTGACCATATACGCGATTGTAAGCAAGCTTGTGCAACTTGATGAAATCAAATCTCAGTTGCCCCGATAAAAAAAGATGCATGAGAAAGCCACATGCACCTTTTTATTCGTAATTATTTTGAGCCGATGCTCGGTGTTACTGTCTGAGAAGCGGGAGTATCCGGTTCAGGAGCCCCTTCCTCAAGCGGCTCTACTATTCTTATAGTGTATGACGCGACAGCTTCAGCCGGGCTGTAATTTACAGCAAATATCGGCATATAGATCTGCAACAAGTGAGAGCCGAGCGGCAGATTCTCTGTATTAAACTTCATACCAAACGGAGCTACAAGCGTGCTACCCTGGAATACGTAATCCCAATAATAAGTGGCGCCACCGATTGTAAGGTCCTTAACCGAGGGGTTGACAGCCTGAATAGACTCTATAGTGAAAGGAGTACCTTGCGGCACAACAATCACTCCCTTGTCAGTAATTTCCGTCTGTCCTTTCATGTCTACCTGAAGCTGGAAGCTGGGCAGGTCATCATCATCGCTACATGACGCCAAAAACAGCGGCAACGCAAACAACAAATAAAGTAATCTTTTCATAATAAATAGATTAAATAGGTGTGTGCCCGACTTGTGCGCCTGACACACACCTCGTTTATAAATTAATTTCTAAATACAAGTTCGTCATCCTTGACATCTATGATAATCGGGTGCTCACGATCCACTTTCTGAGCAAGAATGTCTTTTGACAAGCGGTTAAGGACCATTCTTTGCAGCACGCGTTTCACAGGTCGCGCTCCAAATTCCGGATTATAACCTTCCTTCGCAAGATAGCTCAAAGCAGTCGGAGTCACTTCAAGTTCGACGCCATTCTTTGAAAGCATCCTCTTTATAGCATTGACCTGTATACCTACAATCTCTTCAATCTCGCGCTCATTAAGCGGAGTAAACATGATTATCTCATCTATACGGTTAAGGAACTCCGGACGTATGGTCTGCTTCAGCATATCAAGAACCTGCTCCTTGGTCTTCTCGACGACTTCAGCATGGTTATCGTCAGTTATACCGGCAAAGTTCTCGCGAATAACCTGCGACCCCATATTTGACGTCATTATTATTATCGTGTTCTTGAAATTCACGAGACGACCCTTGTTGTCAGTAAGTCTGCCGTCATCAAGGACCTGAAGCAGAATATTGAACACATCAGGATGAGCCTTCTCTATCTCATCAAAAAGCACTACAGAATAAGGTTTGCGACGCACTGCCTCAGTCAACTGACCGCCCTCGTCATATCCGACATATCCTGGAGGCGCTCCTACGAGACGGCTTACCGTGTGCTTCTCCTGATATTCGCTCATGTCAATACGTGTCATCATATTTTCATCGTCAAACAGATATTCGGCAAGAGCCTTGGCAAGCTCAGTCTTTCCGACACCTGTAGTGCCGAGGAATATAAATGAACCGATAGGCCTCCTCGGGTCATTAAGTCCGGCACGGCTACGGCGCACTGCATCGGCAATTGCGGCGATAGCCTCCTCCTGACCTACGACACGCTTGTGCAGTTCCTCTTCAAGATGCAGCAGCTTCTCCTTTTCGCTCTGAACCATCTTGTTCACAGGAATACCTGTCCAGCGCGATACGACATCGGCTATATCGTCGGCATCAACCTCTTCCTTAATCAGCGACTTGTCGCCTTGCATCTCTTTCAATTGCTGCTGGATACGCTCGTTTTCTTTCTCCTTTTCCTGGACTTTAGAATAGCGTATCTCAGCTACTTTTGCGTAATCGCCTTCACGCTCCGCCTTATCAGCCTCGAAGTTAAGCTGCTCGATGTCAATCTTGTTCTGCTGTATGCGGTTTATCAGCTCCTTCTGCGACTGCCACTTTGCCTTAAAGTCTTTTTCTACATCGCGAAGGTCGGCAAGCTCTTTTTCAAGGTCTTTAATCTTCACATTGTCGCCTTCGCGCTTGATTGCCTCACGCTCAATCTCAAGCTGAGCGATTTTGCGGGTTATCTCATCAAGAGCCTGAGGCACACTGTCTCGTTCAAGACGCAATTTAGACGCGGCTTCATCAATCAGGTCAATCGCCTTATCCGGTAGAAAACGGTCAGTTATATAGCGTTCTGACAGTTGCACGGCAGCAATAATCGCCTCGTCACGAATGCGCACTTGGTGATGATTTTCATAACGCTCCTTCAGTCCTCTCAATATTGAGATTGCGCTCATTTCATCAGGCTCATTGACCATGACTTTCTGGAACCTTCGTTCAAGAGCCTTATCTTTTTCAAAATATTTCTGATATTCATCAAGAGTAGTAGCACCTATGCTGCGCAACTCACCTCTTGCAAGCGCCGGTTTCAGGATATTGGCGGCGTCCATCGCCCCCTCTCCTTTTCCTGCCCCGACAAGAGTGTGGATCTCATCAATGAAAAGTATTATGTCACCATCAGCCTGAGTGACCTCGTTGACAATCGCTTTCAACCGCTCTTCAAATTCGCCCTTATACTTGGCTCCGGCGACAAGCGCGCCCATATCAAGCGAGTATATCTGCTTATCTTTAAGATTTTCAGGCACATCGCCTCTTACTATACGATGGGCAAGACCTTCGGCTATCGCTGTTTTTCCCGTTCCCGGCTCACCAATCAGCATAGGGTTGTTTTTTGTGCGTCGGCTAAGGATTTGGAGCACACGGCGTATCTCGTCATCTCTGCCGATTACAGGATCCAGCTTGCCGGATCGCGCACGCTCGTTAAGGTTTATCGCATATTTGCTAAGTGCATTATATGTGTCTTCAGCACTCTGGTCGGTTGCTTTCTTCCCTTTTCTAAGCTCGTCTATTGCAGCCGACAGCTCATGCTCCGACAATCCAGCATCCTTCAGTATCTGAGATGCCTGACTTTTTACGGCAAATACCGCAAGCAAAATCGCCTCAAGCGTGACATATTCATCGCCCTGCTTCTTGGCTATGTCAAGCGCTTTCTGGAGCACATCATTAGATGTGCGGCTCAGATAAGGCTCACCTCCTGACACTTTCGGCTCTGATGCGATAGCACGATCAACCGAAGCTGAAACCGCACCTATATTGGCGCCGACCTTTTGAAAGATAAATTGCATCAGCGAATCGCCCTCGGTCATTAATCCTTTGAGTATGTGTACCGGCTCAATAGCCTGGTTACCCGAACCCTTTGTAATCTCAACCGCCTTCTGAATCGCCTCCTGCGATTTAATCGTGAAGTTATTGAAATTCATAATATGATATAAATTAATATTTGCTTTACTTTTCTAACACTTATAACCGCCATAATGTTGATTAATTATTTTGTACTAACGCGGTCATTTGTTAACTTTGTTAGTCAAAAATTATGCCAATATACCCCACATGAAGAAAATATTTATTTCCGCAATATTTGCAGTCATATCGTCAATAGCGCTAATGTCGCAATCAAAGACTCACTTCGAGTATCCGATGGCACCTGATTCGCTGGGAACGCTTCAGGAGAAAACGAGTTATATATTGCTCCGTTTTTGGGACAAGGCTGACATGAAAAAGCTGCTTAATGACACAACAGCGTTCAATGAGGCATTTGCCGATTATGTCTCATTCATTCCGTATGCCAGTGCCGACAGCGTAAAAAAATCCATATCCAATCTTACATCGCTATACAAGAATGACGCTAAGTCGACATTGAAAATAGTCAAAGCAGCCGAAAAGAACCTTTTCTCCCCGGAAGCGCCTTTCTGGGCTGATGAACAGTATCTGCTGTTTACCAAAGCAGCCCTTTCCAATAAAAAAGTTTCGGCAAAAGACAAAGCATATTTTCTTGAGCAGGTCAAGATGCTTAATTGCTCACAGGTAGGAGCCACTGTTTCTCCAATCACCTACACCACCCGCTACGGTGCGACCCATCAGCTTTATGACCAACCGGGAGAATTCACATTACTTTATATACACGGACCGGAATGCACCGACTGTGCAATGACTTCATTAAGACTTGAGACTGACTTTGCGGTAAACACGTTGTCTAAAAACGGGACACTAAAAATAATTGATATATATACCGGCACTCCTGACGAAAGCTGGAAAAAATCAGTGGAAAAATATCCCTATGAATGGGAAGCCGGAACATCCGACAGTATCGGCAAACTGATTGACACCCGCAATCTCCCGGCAATGTATCTGCTTGACAAAGACCGCAAGATTGTATTGAGAGACATGAACATCAATCAGTTCCTTGCCATGGCGGCTGCCATATATAAAGAAAAACAAAAGCAACAATAAGACACAAAAGCGATGAAACAATTTTTTGAAAACCTATTCCTGCGAAGCACAGGTTATACATATAGCAATCTTGCGCGTCTGTTCCTTAGATTGTTTGTAGGGGTGATGTTTATGCAGTTCGGGATAAGGCATTTGATTAATTTCTCCACGCTGCGTTACACTTTTCCTGAAGTGTTAGGTCTTGGCAGTGAAGTGTCACTGATAATCATGATCTGCATAGAGCTTATCTGTTCACTCTTCATTATGGCAGGCTTTTTGACACGGCTTTCAGTGCTGCCTCCGGTTGTCGCAATGATAATCGCGGAATACCATATTCTGCATGACCTGCTCCCCAACACTTTCGCATACTCGATTTCAAGCACCCAGCCCGGATACCTTCCGCTGATGTTTATCGGTATATTCCTGTTTATCCTGATTGCCGGACCGGGTAAAATATCGCTTGACTACTTCATATCACTGTTTATCATTTCTAAGCGAGGCAAAGACGAGACTGAAACCGAGGAACTTGAAGAAGTTTAGAATCATATAATGTTGTAATGAAAATAGCTGTACTTATATCAGGTGGTGTTGACAGTGCGGTTGTTGTACACCGTTTGAAGGAGGAAGGACATGACCTTCACCTTTTTTACATACGCATCGGGCTTGACAATGGAGAGGGCGACTGCTCGGCTGAAGAAGATATTGAGATGTGCCGGTTTATAGCCCGTAAATACGGTTGCCCCTTTGACGTCGTGTCACTTCATGAGGAATACTGGGAAAATGTGATGGAATACGCATTGCGGACTGTGAGAGAAGGACTCACCCCCAATCCGGATATAATGTGTAACAAGATGATTAAATTCGGATTTTTCGAGCAACGCTGGGGGCATGAATTTGACAAGACAGCGACAGGTCATTATGCGACTACCGACATAATTGACGGGAAAGTCTATCTTGCAACCGCAGTTGATCCGGTAAAAGACCAGACTGACTTCCTTGCACGCATAAGCTATGAGCAACTCTCTCATCTCATGTTTCCTATCGGAAGCATGCCCAAGGCAAAGGTCAGGGAGATAGCCGTAAATGTAAAGATGCCTAATGCGTTCAGAAAAGACAGCCAGGGAATATGTTTCCTCGGCAAGATTAATTACAATGACTTCATCAAGCGTCATCTCGGTGTGAAAAAGGGTGCCATAATAGAGCTTGAGACCGGGCGTAAACTTGGTGAACACAACGGTTTCTGGTTTCATACGATAGGACAGCGAAAAGGTCTTGGCCTAAGTGGCGGTCCCTGGTATGTCGTAAAAAAGAATGTACACGACAATGTGGTCTATGTCAGTCAGGGATATAACACCGAGAAACAATATGGCAATACACTGCATCTTGATGAGATGCACTTTATCTCCGGTTCGCCCTGGGCTGCGGAGTGTAATCGCGTCAATATCACTTTTAAGAATCGGCACATGCCCGAGTTTATCCCCGGCACATTAACGCGTCTTGGCGAGTCGGAATATCTTGTTGAATCGGAATCACGTATACAAGGTATCGCGCCGGGACAGTTTGCTGTAATATACGATGACAAAGCCCATCTGTGTTATGGCAGCGGCATTATCACCGGTCAAAACGTAATATTGTAATCCAGATGACAAATGAACGAATAAGACTACGTGTACTTGGCATTTCTTATAGCCAGATACAGACAGGGGCATATGCCCTTATCCTCGCACAGGTCGACGGGCCTTACCGGATACCCATTATCATAGGAGCGTCCGAGGCTCAGTCAATAGCTATACGCCTTGAAAGCATCATACCACCGCGGCCGATGACCCATGACCTGTTTGTGAGCTTTGCCCATGCATTTGGAGTAAAGCTAAAGGAAGTGTTCATTTACAAGTTTGAAGACGGGATTTTTTCTTCGGAGATAACATTTGCCGATCAGGACCGTACAATTGTGCTTGATGCACGTACATCCGACGCCATAGCAATTGCAATACGCACCAAGGCGCCTATCTACACAACCAAGGCAATCCTTGACGAGACCGGTTTTATACTTGAAGAAAGCCCGGAAGATGATGCCGACGATGATTCAACCACAAGAATCATTGCAGCGGAAGATGACACAACTCAAGAACCAAAGCTTGAAAATTATGCAATCGAAGAGCTCGAACGCACTCTCGAACGCCTGATTGAACAAGAGAACTATGAAGAAGCCGCAAAAGTCAGCGAAATATTAAAGCGCAAGCGAAATGAAACGCACTGATTGCAGCAATAACCGAACTCATATCATAAAAACAATGAAAGGAATTAAAATCAAACTTGCACTGCTTACGTTCATAGAGTTTGCCGTATGGGGTGCATACCTGACATCTCTTGGCAGCTATCTGTCAAAGGTCGGTCTTGCCGGCAATATCGGCATCTTTTATGCAATCCAGGGTATTGTGTCGCTATTTATGCCGGCATTGATAGGCATAATCGCCGACCGATGGATTCCTGCCCAGAAGACCCTCTCTTTGTGTCATCTTCTTGCAGGAGGATTCATGCTTTCTGCCGGATTGTACGGAATGAGCGCGGGTGACACACCGCAATTCGGAATCCTGTTCACCCTATATGCACTGTCGGTCGGATTTTTCATGCCGACAATAGGGTTGACTAACTCAGTAGCATATAGCGCACTTGAGAAAGCCGGTCTTGACACTATAAAACACTTTCCACCGATACGAACTCTTGGCACAGTAGGATTTATCATCTCTATGCTCTTTGTCAATTTTACCGGCTATCAGAACACTTATGCCCAGCTGATCACATCCGGCGTGTTAAGCCTCGTAATGGTGTTTTACGCGTTGCTCATGCCCGCATGTCCTGTTGACCGCAATAAGAAGGCAACCGGATTCATTGACATATTCGGATTGCGTGCATTCACCCTCTTCAAGCAGAAGCAGATGGCAATATTCTTCATCTTCTCAATGTTGCTTGGTGTGGCATTGCAGATTACTAACGGATTTGCCAACCCGTTTATACAGGCATTCGGCTCAATCCCCGAGTATGCCGATGACTGGGGCGTACACAACGCAAACGCACTGATATCCTTGTCGCAGATGAGCGAGACACTGTGTATACTTCTCATACCGTTTTTCCTGAAGCGATTCGGCATTAAAGTAGTCATGCTTATGTCTATGTTTGCATGGGCGCTGCGTTTTGGGTTCTTCGGCATAGGCAACCCGGGTGACGGAGTGTGGCTGTTCATTCTCTCAATGATTGTCTACGGTATTGCATTTGATTTTTTCAATGTGTCAGGTTCCCTGTATGTAAACAGCAAGACCTCGTCTCAGCTCAGGTCCAGCGCCCAGGGACTATTCATGCTTATGACCAACGGTGTGGGTGCGACTATCGGTACATTGTGTGCGCAAAAGGTAATTGACCACTTCGTTTATTCCCAGACCGAGAATGATGCGATAATTTCCGGATGGCACACATCGTGGCTTATATTTGCCGCTTACGCGTTAGTTATTGCCGTGTTGTTTATGCTGATATTTCATGACCGTGACAAGCATCCTGATGTCGACCGCGAAACAGCCGCCGACATTGACGGCGACGGCGGTGACGGATTTGTGTCAATCAAGAATAAACAATTGCCATGATACAGTTTTATGCGCCTGACATAGAGGACAAACAGATGCTCCCTGAAGACGAGGCCCGCCATTGCATAAAGGTGCTTCGTACACGCCCCGGCTCGCTGATAGAGGCAATTGACGGTAAGGGCTACAGATACAGCTGCCGCTTGCTGAGCGATGATCCCCGTCACGCTTCAGTGGCTATCGAGAGCAAGATACAAGTGGAGCAGGCATGGCAGACTGACATAACAGTAGCTGTAGCCCCCACTAAAAATATGGACCGCATGGAGTGGCTTACGGAAAAGCTTACCGAAATAGGAGTCAACCGTATAGTTCCTGTCTTGTGTCGGCACTCCGAACGCAAGGAGATTAAAATCGAGCGGTTGCAACGTATTGCCGTTTCTGCCATGAAGCAATCGCTAAAGGCGCGGTTGCCGGAGATTGTCGCCATGACTCCTCTAAATGATTTCATATCAAAATTTACTGCTGACCAGCGGTTTATAGCCTATTGTGACCCGGCTATTCCACGCCGCCTGCTTGCAGGGGAATATAGTGTGTCAAGTAAAAGTGTGATAATCCTGATTGGTCCTGAGGGCGACTTTGATCTTAATGAGATTAAGGCGGTTCTTGATGACGGCTATATACCGGTGACATTAGGCGACAACCGCCTTCGCACAGAGACCGCCGCACTTGTAGCCTGCGACACATTTCATATTATCAACCAATTAAGTATGGTTCATAAATAGACAGCCCGATAAGCTGTCGCATTTGAGCGCAGCTGCAGTACAACAATAAATTGCTTTAACTTAAAATCACGACATCAATGATTCAATATTTAAAGTCATCTGACAAAAACAATTTCTTTCTTCTCGCAGGGCCATGTGTCATCGAAGGAGAGCAAATGGCTATGGATATAGCCGGCAACATAAATGAAATAACTTCAAAGCTCGACATTCCTTATGTATTCAAAGGCTCTTACAAAAAAGCCAACCGCTCCCGTATTGACTCATTTACCGGAATCGGCGACATAAAGGCGCTTGAAATACTGCGCAAGGTAAAAGAGACGTATAACATCCCTGTCGTGACTGATATACACACAGAAACGGAAGCCTCACTCGCCGCCGATTATGTAGATATCCTACAGATTCCAGCGTTCCTTTGCCGACAGACCGACCTGCTTGTTGCCGCAGCCAAGACCGGAAAAATGGTTAATATAAAGAAAGGACAGTTCTTATCACCGGAAGCAATGGAGCATGCCGTAAAGAAAGTTATTGACGCCGGCAACAATCAAGTAGCAATCACCGAAAGAGGCACCACATTTGGCTATACCGACCTTATTGTGGACTACCGCGGTATTCCCACAATGCAAAAACTTGGAGTGCCGGTAATCCTTGATGCCACACATTCGCTTCAACAACCCAACCAGCCTGCCGGAGTCACCGGCGGACGCCCCGACCTGATTGAGACCATCGCACGCGCAGGAATTGCCGTCGGTGTCGACGGACTGTTTATCGAGACTCATCCGGAGCCTTCAAAGGCAAAAAGCGACGGAGCCAACATGCTTCCTTTGCATCAGCTGCCGGAGCTGCTCGACAGACTGTCAGAAATACGCGCGGCAATCAATCGCTTTTAAAGCCACTCGCTGACTCGTTGACGCACCGCATTTGACTCGCTGAGCATCCGGAGAAAAACGCTCGCAGAATGCTTGCGGTAAGAGTTTTTCAGCATATGCACACATCCCGCCATGTCACTTCCTCTGACATTGAGCGGGATGTTCTTTATCCCGCTGTGCCCGTGCAATGTAGCTTCAGTAAGTATTGTCACAATATCAGTCGACTGAATAAGCTGGAGCAATATGTTTACCTCGTTAAGCTCAGCCCTGACATTGAGTTTTGAAATATCATCACCTATGATTGCCGATAACTTGTTACGCGCCTGCATGCCTCTCATCGGCAACGCAAAATCACAGTTCTTAATGTCTTCAAGCGACAGAGACTCGTGGCAGCTCAAGCGGTGTCCTTCGCGCATTATCACAGAAAGGCGACTGTCAAACAGTGTGTGAAACTCAATATCCTCCCCTACTTCCATCGGCTTGAATGCAAGTACAAAATCTACCTGATGTCTTGCAAGCATCACCATCAGTTCATCAACGGTCTTATAATATATATTCAATTTCACATTGGGATAATGCTTCATAAATGTGATCAGCGGCTCTGTCAATATAGGGCTGAAGGAATATGTCACACCGATGTTCAGTGTACCCGTCTGCATCTGTTTCAGGTCATTTATCTTAGTCACGCAGGTGTCGGCCGACGTTATCGCGTCAATAGCCTGGGCAAGTAGATGCTCACCTGCCTCTGTGAGCATAACGCTATGGCTGTTACGTTCAAAAAGGGCGATTCCAAGTTCTGCTTCAAGCTGCCTTATCTGCTGAGACAAAGTGCTCTGTGTGACATATAGCGATTTTGCCGCCTCTGAAAAGTTCAGTGTCTCGGCTGTCTTTACGAAATATCTCAATTGTCTTAATTCCATAATCTATCTTATTGAAAAGCGGGCGCTGATAGTCCATCCTGACTCTCGCTCGCCTGCAAAATTCACATCTTTATATATCAAATATTCTCCCGGGACTATTTCATTCAAAGGGCGCAGCAACGTCGCCGTCATTAACTCTGAACTGCCTCCGGATGAAATCATGAAAAGCGGCATATCCCATACACTATTCTGATATAATTTCGTCCATCTGCCATCGACAAGACGCGCTATAGTATAGGGAGTACCGTAATTAAGTTCTTTTCCGCTATTGTTGTGGATTACAAACTCAACCTCGTTTACCGTATCGGGATATACCGGCAACACAGTCGACATGCTGACCCCGAGTGTATCGGTGACTACCAGTCCGGTATAAACCGCCGGGTGTGTCGGTCCGGTAAACTTTAGGGCTGAGTAGCTCACGACATCTCGATAAAACATCGCCCGCAGACAGGGCGAATCATGACTTAAATCCACATCAATGGTGTCATTTATGATTCCAAAGCTATAGACATTAGACAAGACTGTATCATTCCGCTCGGTATCTTTGTTTATAAAATAGTCGGAAATAATATCTTTTATACGTTTCACTCCCTTTTTGTCAACTATCTCGAAATCTGCATAAAGGGTGTCACATATTGTACTTGTACCCAGCCTAACCACTCGGTATCGTCCTGCCGGCAGATGACTGCCTAAATTCAGTATCACAGTTTGTTCATATCTGTCATCCGTGTCTATGATTTTTGAATATGATGGCGTGACATCCATATCATCCGGCGACGCGGGGTCGTCAATTGCCGATATTTTGTAACAGCCATCGTCAAATGCCGATTCCGTCACGGCGCTTAAAGTCAATGACACGGTTTTTGCCGACTGAGGATAATAATCCCACACACCACGCATGGATAGAGAATCAGAAAGTGGCTGCCTCACCTCCGTGCAGACATCTGACGAGTCGGAAACATTACATTTATGTCGATTGCCACATGACATAAATAATGTCATGGCTGCAATTGACAGTATCGACACATGATTTGGCAGCATAAGGATTTTTTTTCTTTGTGATGAATTGCAAATATAAGTATTTTAGCTGTCTTAACCTCGCGTGGCACTAAATGATTTCCGTTTGAACAGGAATATCGGAATCATCTGCCCAAGCACCATTGCAAACACTACAAGAACACATGTCAGTCCATTAAACTGTAGCAGATAGGCGTAATGAGTAAATTCTTCTTCACTTCCTCTTCCGAGTAGCATCAGAAATGCCTGAAGTGATTTATAGGCATATATACCAGGAATCATCGGAAGCAGCGACGGATAGGCAAATGTCTCAGGCGGACACTTTACCTTCGGGGCAAAATAAATTGCAAGACACCCTATGACAAATGCGCTGATGAAGCTTCCCCATACAAGGTGCATGCCCCATAACGTAGTAAGACAATAGCGCAAGGCATGTCCGACAGCGGCAATAAGAGCACAATACTTGAACGCGACTTTTGGAGGATTGCTTATTGCTGAAAATCCGATGGCGGCAATTGCGGCAAACACTGCATCCTCAATTATTTTTACAAATATTTCCATTGACTCAGAAAATCTTTATGTTCATTATCATGAAAGCAAGTGTAAGACCTGAGGCTATACAGCATGTAAGCACTACCGCCTGCATTGTCCGGCTGAAAAAACACAGATAATGTCCGTCAATCATGTCGCTTACAGAATTTATATACGGTATGCCCGGAATGAGATACAACACACTTGTTCCTAAAGCAATTTCAGGGGTGGACGTTATGCCGAATACATATCCCGCACTTCCTACAATTGCGGAGACAAATGACGACAGAAGTACCATAGCCCTGACATCGACACCATGTTTCAGACAGATGTTTTTTATTGAATAGCCGAGCAACGTTGCAAACCCGACTATCGCCATCGCTATCGGGTCACCACCAAACAGACGGCAGAAAGCGGCATTTGCCAGCACAACAAGACACATGACATGCCACACACTCATCAGTGGAGTCCTGAAAATCCTGCCCATCACCTTTTCCGCGCAGGCTATATCAACTTTCCCTTCCGCCACGTCCCAGCTGAGTTTACTCATGCCGGTATTGGCGAGATAACTGATCGGCAAGCTCTTGATTGAGCATGTGTAATGGGCGTATTCACCTGAGGTCTCGTCAGTAAGGGCTACGGCTACATGCTTCGGCAGAATCGTTATGTCGGCACGATACCCAAGACTCTCCGCCATGCGGTTGACATTCTTTGTTATCCTTATGCAAGTTGCCCCGTATCCCCATAGATAGGCAGAGTAATTTGCTAAAAAACGGCTTGCGTCAGCCGCGCATACATGTGATTTATTCTTCGCAGTCATCATCATCGCAATAGATATCATCGTGATCAATATCTATATAATGAAAATTCTTGCTATGAGGTTTATCAACCGTGTAAATAAAGTATCCAAGCACTCCTATTATGGAGATGCCTACGATAAGAATCCAGAAAAACATTTCTATTTCCATAATTGTAACTTTTAATTTTTCTGCAAAGTAACAATATGAACCAGCCTTCCGGACGATAAATGTCAAGGAAAATTCCGATAGCTGCTATCGGAATTTTCATGTAATATTTTACTCGTGGCAGTGCCGCAAATAAAAAACACGGCATTATATTCGCCTCCCCATTCATTGAGTCGATATTGACTATAAGCATTGGCGATACTTACAATAGCCATTACACAACATCACCTCAATTTCCGACAGAAAAAACAAAAAAAGCAGGTCGTCAAGTTTTGACGACCTGCATATATAAGAAATTTGGATTATGCTTATTTAAGAGCGTTCTTAACCTGTTCGTTAGGAACCATTTCTTCTTTAAATACGTAAGCACCGGTCTTGGGAGACTTCTCCATCTTGATAACCTTGCTGTAAGTACGTCCTTCACCTTTTTGAAGTGATGCTACGGTTTTCTTTGCCATATCTTAAGGAGTATTATTTGATTTCTTTATGTACAGTAACTCGCTTGAGGATAGGATTGTACTTCTTCAACTCCAAGCGGTCGGTAGTATTCTTTCTATTCTTTGTAGTAATATAACGAGAAGTGCCGGGCATACCGCTCGCCTTGTGCTCGGTGCATTCAAGGATCACTTGGACTCTATTACCTTTAGCTTTCTTTGCCATAGTGCGTTATATATCTAAAAATTTAATATCTTTACCAGTTAAATAACCCTTTTCGGCTGCATGGTGCAGTGCTGCGTTGAGACCGAGTTTGTTGATGGTACGAAGACCGGCTGCAGAGATGGTAAGACGAATCCATGCATCCTGTTCTACCCAATAAAACTTCTTTTCAAAGAGGTTAACATTGAATTTACGCTTGGTGCGGCGCTTTGAGTGCGACACATTGTTGCCCACCATTGCTTTCTTGCCTGTGATTTGACAAATCTTTGACATGGCTGTTTTTTAATCGTTTGAGTTCGTTATTGATTAACACTACCGTTCTTAGGCCGCCATCTCAGTTCTCATATCATCATTAAGTGCATCATTCTCAATGACTTTACAGGATGAGCCTAAAAACAGTGTGCAAAGTAACTAATTTTTCCTCATTTACACAAATTTTCAAGCCATTTTTCACGGTTTTACCTTAAAATATTGACTAAGGACATCACCGCTAAGCTCCCCGGGGGTCATGAGGGCAAAAATGCAAGGCAATTTGTCCTCTGCCGCAAAGTCGGCAAAACTGTTGTCAAAGTTTTCGTTGTCATTTGCCTCAAAATAGCGGAACCCATAAGCGTCAGCAAGCTTTTTCAACGGGAAATCGCGGTTCACGACAAAATATTCTTCCAGCTCCGGCAAGCGCGAAGTGCTTTTTACAAACCGGAATATGCCTCCGCCGCCATTACAGAGTACAATCATCTTGAATTGTGGGGTTATGCCTTGTGTGGCAAGAGCTCCTATATCATATTGTGCGCTCATGTCGCCCGTGACAAGCAGTGTCACGCCGTCATAGACCGATGCTGCCCCTATCGCTGTTGACAAAGACCCATCAATTCCGCTGACTCCGCGGTTGCAGTCAAACCGATTGTCATGAGGCGGACGGAATAACTGTGCATAACGCACTGCTGTGCCGTTGGACAGCTGCACGTTCCATCCTTCAGGAATCGAAGCAAACACACGCTGCATTGCCGTAAGGTCACACCACGGCTGCATCGAAACATATCTGTCGTGCAACTCAATCCCCCGCCGGGCAAAATGTCTCCATCTTGAAGCATAATCACTATCTGTCACCGGCTTATCATTTATCGTCTCCACAATTTCCTTGAAAAAGCAATCAGCCGGCATATTTATATTCATCGTCAAAGAGCGAAGACAATCGATTGTCGCCTCTGTATTGCCAATATGCCAATGCTCACCGACCGAAGCTCCGCGTAGATATTGCTTTATAAAGCGTGACACAATCGCGCCTCCAAGCGTTATCACAATATCAGGGCGCATAGCCACCTTCTCTTCATCGCTCATGCTGCTTAATGTGGAGTCAATCGTGTCAACAAACATTCCCTCAGGAGCAGTCAGATTAGAGATACGCTCGGTCATGACTGCCACATTGCCACGCCCGACAAGAGAAGCGAGCGACTTGGACAAACCGCTGTCCGGGTCATGGAATCCGGCAATGACAAGCACCCCTGATGCAGAAGCGAGCTTATGGGCAAGCATCTCTTTGTCATCTTCAGAGATCCGTGATGCTGACGAAAGTTGTGTAATCGTGCGAGACATCCATTTCCCTTCCGGCCGACAAGCCATACGGTCAAGAGGCTCGTCAAGCTGAATATTGATATGAACAGGAGCCTTCCGTCCCGACACGGCACACAGAAGAGCATCATTGACCACCCTGTTTACATACCATTGCATATTGTCTTCCCTGCAATCAGCCGGTATATTATAGCTGCGCTTGACATAGTGGGCAAGCGCTTCATATTGACGCAGCGTCTGACTGTCGTCCTGGTCTATCCACTCCATCGGGCGGTCGGCTGAAATTACAATGAGCGGAATCTGGCGATAATATGCCTCTGCGACGGCAGGAGCGTAATTTAACACGGCAGTACCTGAAGTACACAGCAGCGCCACCGGCGAGTCAGATATGGCTGATTTGCCAAGGGCGATAAATGCCGCACTACGCTCGTCAATGACAACCGTCGTCCTGATTGCCCCACTCCTTGCAAGAGCCACGATCATAGGTGCGTTTCTGGAACCCGGAGATATGACAGCTTCCTTTACGCCATGCTCCATCAGCATTGCCGCAAGTATATTACATGATATTTTATCAGTATAATCCATATTCATAAAATTTACATATTAAATGTCAGTCAGCGCCACATAGTTGCCATGTTCGGCTACAACATCAATCAAGTCATTGACTTTGAGCCATAAAGTCGCTGTATTATCGCAAGGATGGACTCCTATATAAGCTCCGTTATCCATAAAATCGCGGTCAATAAAAAGCCGCACCACACATTTTGTGTCGTCAAGAAGACACAAAGGACTCACCGAGCCGGGCTTAACGCATAATATCGCATCCAGTTCGCAATCATCGGCAAAAGAGAGCCGGCGAGTACCAAACCTGCGCCTGAAATCCTTAATGTCAAACCGCTTGTTTCCCTTTATTGAAATCATATAATAGGCGCTACGCCTATCATCATGAAGGAACAAATTCTTAGCGACACAACCGGCATGCGGCATATCCCGGAAGCTTAATCCCGACATATCCAATACCGGGGCGTGCTCTACCGATTCAAATTCTACGCCTCGCGATTCAAGCCAATCATATATTTCCTGTTTATTCATCTCTTATCCATGACAAATGTATGAAACGAACCATATTAATTGCAAAGGTACTTATTTTCATAGAATCCCCGTCACGGTTATCTACTTTATCTCCTATCCGAGTTTGAGACCATGAAACAGATGCCACGCCATGATATCTTCGGAGGATTTTGGATTACACGACCAAAAATCCTGCCTGACACGAAAGTAGTATCGGATACATCTGCTGTTGAGATACTCTGTGCCGAACAGCCTAATAAGTCTTTCAATCAGTCGAGTCCGCTCTTTCCGGTTGGAGTTTTTACGCTTGTCAAGCATAGTAGTCACCGGACCGATAAGCTCTTGTATAAGCGGGATTTTTTATTAACTTTGTCGTAGTCCCGCTGAGCTGTCGTAACTTTCATAGAAAAAGCTGTCAAATTATATCGCGATGTCTGCAAAATGTCTGCAAAACACATTATTTAGACCGCGGTCAACTACGTTACGGTTTAATTTGTTACCTTTGCAGACTACAACAGCAAAAAACGATTGTGATAATGAATACAGGATATTTCAGGGTGGCAGCCGCAGTGCCGAGCGTAAATGTCGCCGACGTGGAGCATAACGTAGAGAGCATAATAGAAACCTGCAGACTTCTTGACAGCAAAGGGGTGATGCTTGCCGTGTTTCCGGAGCTTTCAATAACCGGCTATACCTGTGGAGACTTATTTCATCAGGAACGCCTGCTTGAGGCGGCTGATGCCGCTATTGACCGGTTGCGCGAGTTTTCCGCTACGATTAATCTCGTATTTATTGTCGGCTCTCCCGTGCGTCATGGCGGAGCGCTCTACAACTGCGCCATAGCGATAGGCGGTGGCGAGATACTTGCAGTCACTCCCAAGACCTATCTCCCCGATTACAATGAGTTTTACGAAAAACGATGGTTTACGCCCGGAAATGACACCGGCCTGCGCAATGACACCATTCTCGACATAAACGGTGTAAAAATCGGCATAGAGATATGTGAAGACCTTTGGACTCCGATGCCTCCGTCTACGTCAGCGGCACTTGCCGGTGCGCAGATACTTGTCAACCTTTCCGCGTCCAACGACATAATCGGGAAATACAACTATCTTATAGACTTAATCAAGCGTCAGTCGGCATCATGTGTCGGCGCTTACGTATATGCGTCAGCGGGATATGGCGAATCGTCAACCGACCTTGTGTTTGACGGCAAAGCGGTAATTGCAGAAAACGGGTCTATCCTTGCCATAAACAAGCGATGGCAACATGAACCTAACTTTGTCATCGCCGACATTGACATAGCGGCAATCAATCGTGACCGTATGCACCTTATGTCATTTAACGATTGCGGCAGAGCCAATAACACTGACAAATATAAATATATCTATGCTGATGTCACACCCTCTCCTGATGACGAACTCTACCGTACAATACACCCCCACCCCTTTGTCCCCTCCGACGACAAGATAATTGATGAACGGTGTGAAGAAATTATCAATATCCAGGTGGCCGGACTTGCTCGACGACTTGAAGCGACAAAGACAAAGCATCTTGTAATAGGCATTTCCGGAGGGCTTGACTCGACCCTTGCATTGCTTGTTGCAGCAAAGACATTTGACCGTATAGGCATCGACCGCAAGGGCATCATCGGAGTGACAATGCCGGGATTTGGCACGACCGACCGCACTTACACCAATGCGATCTCACTTATGCGGGCACTCGGGATAACCGTGAGGGAAATACCTATAGCTGATGCGGTAATCCAGCATTTCAATGATATAGGTCACGACAAAAACAACCATGACGTGACATATGAGAACTCACAAGCACGCGAACGCACGCAAATCCTTATGGATATTGCTAACCAGACAGGCGCAATGGTGCTTGGCACCGGCGATCTTTCCGAGCTTGCCCTCGGATGGGCGACCTATAACGGCGACCACATGTCAATGTATGGCGTCAATGCCGGAATCCCCAAAACGCTTGTAAAATACCTTGTAAGGTGGTTTGCCTTGAATTCCGCGACCGAAAGCGAGCGTGATACACTTCTTGATATAGTTGACACCCCCATCAGCCCTGAGTTGATTCCGGCTGACGAACAAGGCAACATAAAGCAGAAGACTGAAGACCTGGTAGGTCCCTACGAACTGCATGATTTCTTCCTGTATTATACACTTCGCTATGGATTTTCACCACGGCGCATATTTAAAATGGCTTGCAAGGCATTTGACGGAGTGTATGACCGGGAGACAATCAAACACTGGATCACTACATTCTTCCGCCGTTTCTTCAACCAGCAGTTCAAGAGGTCATGCCTGCCCGATGGACCAAAAGTGGGAAGCGTGTGTCTTTCGCCAAGAGGCGACTGGAGAATGCCATCTGACGCGTCGTCGCGCCTATGGCTTGACGAGTGTGAGAAACTTTGATTCAATCCCAACATTCTGTCTTGTCGGCAATCCGGGGTATTGTGGTGCTATGATACACCGGATTGTAGCCTTTGGTGCGTTGAGACGTGTAATCATCGAGCAGTATAATGGCATATTTGCCAAGAAACGCCAAAGCAGTGAGATTGCATAGAGTCATGAGTCCCATGAACACATCGGCAAGCCCCCATACAAACTCCAGCGAAGTCACAGCCCCGACCATTACCATTGCTCCCACGACAAGGCGATATATTATAATCAACGGTCGTGAATCGTATATGAAACGGAGATTTGTCTCACCATAGTAATAATTGGACACTATGCTTGTAAAGGCGAAGAAAAACACTGCTATGGCAACAAATGTCGACCCTGCCTTACCCACCTCTCCTTCAAGCGCAAGCTGTGTAAGCTGAATTCCCGACACCCCACTGTCAAAGATACCGCTACACAGTATTATAAATGCAGTACAAGTGCATATCAGTATTGTATCGGTAAATACGGCGAATGCCTGTATAAGTCCTTGCTTGACAGGATGACTAACCGACGCGGTGGCTGCGACATTAGGAGCAGATCCCTCTCCTGCCTCATTACTGAATAGTCCTCGCTTTATTCCCATCATAAGAGCAGAACCGACACCTCCGCCAAGCATCGCACTACCATGAAAAGCATCGTGAAATATCATCGCGATTATTGACGGAATACGGTCAATACTTATAATTATGACCGTCAGTGCAAGCAAAATATATAATACTGCCATCACCGGCACCACAACCTCACTGAATTTTGATATGCGCTGAATGCCACCCCAGATGATAACTACGGTCATGATTGTCAATATGATGCCGACCCATACCGGGGAGAAACCGAATGACATCTTTGCTGCAGCCGCTATGGTATTGGATTGTACAGAATTAAACGCCAGACCGAAGGTAAGTGTTATCAGCACGGCAAACAATACAGCAAACCAACGTTTGCCAAGACCTTTCTGTATATAGTATGCCGGACCGCCACGAAACGAATCGGCGCCGCGCTCCTTATACAACTGAGCCAACGTTGACTCGATAAAAGCCGTCGATGCTCCCAACAACGCTATTACCCACATCCAGAACACCGACCCGGCTCCTCCTATGGCAATAGCAGTAGCTACTCCGGCGAGGTTTCCTGTGCCGACACGACTGGCGATTGAAACGGCAAACGCCTGAAATGAACTGATGCTGTGACGGGCGTCGGAATGTTCAGAACCGGTGTGTTCACGCTTTCCTGATGAACAAAGAAGCCTGATCATCTCACAGAACATACGGAACTGTACACCTTTAGTGCGGATTGTAAACCAAATGGCGGCAAAAAGTAATACGACAATAAGGACATAGGTCCAAAGAATGTCATTGATTGTGTTTAGAAATGTCATTGTCAATGTCTGCTTTTATTGAGTCAGCAGGCGCGGTGGTGTCGACAGGATTTTTATCTTTTTTCTTGCGCAAACGCTTCAAGAATGAAAATATATCATCAAAATCACGCCTGAACATTACCCCTACTCCTTGGGTTGTAAGAGCTGACTTTACATAATAGTTCTGGTCGTTGTAACGGTTGTATGCTTTAAGCCGGATGTTGCCCGACTTGTTTAATAAGTATTCAAGATCGAAATCCCCGATAAATGAATTATTGTTTAACGCATTGTCCCTATATCCGAAATTACCGTTAAACAGCAATCGGTTGTTCAGGAGATAGCTCGACAGGGCGAGATCCACTTCCATGTCACTGAAGTCGCCTTTGTCACTTCTTATATTGGGGGCGATGCTCCAGTTTTCGCTTAACTGCCCGAGCATCGAGCTTAACTGAGACGATATGGTTGACGACGCCACTGACACAAGTTCATTGCCTTTTGTCGTCGAAGCCATGTAATCGGGTGTGTAGAAACGATTGAGAGCAAGCAGATATATTATCTGCCTGTTCATCATCTCATCAGTGCTGACGATACTCTTTACTTTTCGATATGTGTCTTGTGTCAAGGTCGGAAATTCCAAATCAAAACTTATGTCAGGCTGCTGCATGTCGCCTGTCACTTTCAATAACGCATGAACCGGCACATTTGTGCGGTTTAGCTCGCGGTCTTGCAGGAATGACTCATCAAGGTCACTTAGATTGGCATTTACCGCGTAGACCGCCTCTATATTAAGCATAGCAGCAAGAGGGTCGCCATGAAACGAGATTGAGCTGCCCGGCTTTATCGTAAAATCCTTGAGGATTATGTCCTGAAGTGTAAAATTGTAACTGCCGTGGGTGAGCGTATATGTTCCAAACATCCTCATGTCTTCATCGGCAGAATTATATTCTATACGAAGATTGCCGTTGCCGCGCGCCTTGATGCGGTCACCGCCTACAGGATCCATAACCAAGACAAGCTCGCCATCAGGCGTGGCATTTACCTGCAGGTTAATGCGATAAAGAGTCGGGGTGCTTTCCTCTTGCTTGAGACGCGCGTAGTATTCCTTCAGCCTGTTTATTGCCGCTTTCTGAGGATTCTCGACCGATAGCAGAAGGTCGCCTTTCATCTCTTCGCGATCATGGAATGTCATGAACGTATACTCATCGGCAGCCTCTGAGTCAGACAGCACAAAAGTAAATACCGATTGCGGTGCGGTCGCCATGTCGACATTAATATCTATGAAGCCGGGGATTCCCTTTACATGAGCCACTCCGTTGCAGAATATGTGGCCATACCAGTCGGGACTCAGTTTTTCATTTATATCGAAACACAAGAAATTGCGGGCATCAGTGACATTGAACTCAAATTCAGGCTCCTTAAAGCATTTGTGGGTCACCCACCCGTCAAGTTTAGCCTTGTTGCCATACATATCTCGCAGAATCACGTCATCAAAAGCAATACGACCCGGCGTAAGATGTATCGAATCGGAAGTCGTATAATAAGTATTGGTGAAATCAAGCTTCATCTTTAAATCCTGCGCATAGATGTCACCGGTCATATCGATAAGCTTGAATGTGCCAAACAATCTCGCGTCACCTGAGGCATATCCGCTAATCTCCGATGTGAACGCTTCCATATAAGGCTTCATAAATCCGACATCAAGTTTATCAGCCTTAAACCGGAAATCAAGTGATTGTGCGACAGGATATATCGCTCCGTCTACATAGGAAGTGGCTCCGTTTGGCTGTGTTATGACAGCATCTATTGTTACGGCCTTAGTGTCATTATCCCACTCGCTTTTTATCGAGGCATCGCCAAGCAAGGAATGATTGTAGCTCAAATTCTTAACATCAAGTCCCGGAGTCGAAAGACGTGGCGCTTTGCTAAACAGGTCGGATGCAAAAAATGTGCCGGTAGCGACACCTCCAAACATTACATTGTTAATATCAAGTGTCTCAAATACATAGTCAAGACTTACCTCATTCAAGTCAAGACACAACACATCAAGCGCACTGGACGACGCCACACCCGTAATTCGTATAAATTGCCCGGGACGGCTTATGTCTATATCGTTGACAAGCAAATGCTTGTCAGCCCATATGACGCTTGCCGGATGGACAGTCCAGGCGGTGTCGTTAAGCACTATGCGGCTTTCTTTTATGTCGACATCAACATTGTATCCACCGTCGGTTGCAGCTCGTGACAGCAAGGAAGAGAGATCAATAGTCCCGCTGAATTCCTTTTCTCGATCAATATCCCACATAATGCGCGTGTCAACACGATCTGCCATTCCATGGCCATAAATATTAAGAGTAGCATTACCTTTTTTTGTCGGATATAGAGTGGTGACAAACAGGTCGGCTTTATGTTCAGCGCCATCAACAGCAATCTGCAATTTTGTGTTATCGATAAACTTATCATTCTGCAACAGATAAGGCGCGTCAATATCAA
Organism: Barnesiella sp. WM24; assembly: GCF_004570975.1. Lineage (GTDB taxonomy): Bacteria > Bacteroidota > Bacteroidia > Bacteroidales > Muribaculaceae > Muribaculum. The sequence goes on along the minus strand of NZ_SPPC01000008.1, from coordinate 168,707 downwards.
GCTGCACAGTACGGTCGACAGTATTCATCGCGGCATTAAGGCTGACATCATGCAGTATCTTTGCCGGTGACTTAAAAAAGTCAAGCCAGGCATTAGTCACTTCGTTGCCCTTTATATCAAGATTAAAGTCAAAATCAGCCAAATACTTTATGTCTGGCTCTTTTTTTGACAATCGGTCAGAAGGAAACATCACAGGCATTACTTCAGCAAACATCTCTTTCGCCGCCGGCACAATGTCTTTAAACTTATAGGAGCCTTTAAGCTGCGCATCAAAAATATCGGAATGCACAAGAATGTATTGTGGGGTTGTACTTCCCGATGACATAATTACAAAATGAGGCAGCTCTATCCCTTTATCGTCTTTGTTAACAAACTTGAAACGATTTATTTCCGCCCTGCCATCCATATTCTCCGGATGACCGCCCCTCATGTCAACCGATATATCAGCCGACATGCGATATTCCTCATATTTGTCAGTAAGGTTGAGCGCATATGGGCTGAAATCGCGCAGCGTGGCATTTATGTCAAAAACCTTATCCTGAGAAGCAAGGTCGGCATTACCTTCAATCAGGAGCCTTACATTGTCATCGTCAACAGCCACCTTCCCTGAAAGCCTTTTACCGTCGACATCAACTTCTGCCTTGATATTGTTATAGTTGTAATTTTTATAGTCAAATTCGTCGATTACGGCATTTATTGCTCCACTCAGCGACTTCCCGACAATCTCTGTGTCGGCGTTTATGTGGGCGGTAAGAACCCCGAGCCTGTTGTCGCCTGTAATATGTCCAAGCTGAAGATTTTCCACAACGACCTCTCCATCAAGGTGACGTGGCGAATGGTCGCCGGTGCTTGAATACGTGGCGTTCATGTCAATATTGCCTGCCGATGTAAGTATCGTGCCATTATAAAATGCAGTACCCATATTACCTGCAGCTTCCCCCGCCATTCTTACTTTGCCGAGATTCTCAAGCATCTTGACAACATGAGGCGGGACTGACGTGAAAGCCGTGATAAAACCACTTGCCTGCTTCCCTTCGACATCGAGCGTCAGTGATTCAATTTCGGCATCGGCCTCCTTGATTGACGGCAAGCCCTTTACATGACCTTTCACTTCCAGATTGAAAAGTCCGTCGGATGAGCGCAGCATACACTTGACTATATTGAAATTATTTATGCTGCCTGCTATATCAATGCGGGTGTCTATGTGCTGGTCAAATTTAGCCAAAAGCGGCTCCATTGACTTGAAATCAGACGGCGTGATCACTGTGCCGTCGAGGACTCTCAAGTCTATAGGTAACGTCATCAGATTTGACGACAGGTCATCCCAACCATCATATTTTAACTCGACATCACCCAAAAGCAGACGTGACTGAGGCAGTTCAAGACTGAAATCCCGAATGGCAAGCATCGAATCGGAAACCATGAATACACCGCCTAACGCATCAAGCGACAAGCCGGCTTTCTCTCGCAAGGCAAGCCGGTGAAGCTTGACTACATAATCATCATTTTTAATCCGTGGCAACAATAGGTCGGCACGCAAGCCTGACAACGAAATGTGATTTGGGTCAAACCGCCCGCTGAGTTCCGGTTGATTTCCTACGTCATATCTAAGCGCGCTCTGGCGGATGACAATATTATTGATTCGGAGATCATAAGTCGTAGGAGGCTTGTTTTTATCCTTAGGAGATAGACGGTCGATAATCGGCTGAATATTTAATGGGGCGCCTGCCGAATCACGATAGAGACGCGCGTCAAGGCCTATGATTTCAGCATACGAGAACACTACCCTACGCTCAAAAATCAGCTTGCTTAACACGACGCCTGCACCAAGCCTGTCAACACGCAATACAGTGTCTTCAGGAGAGACTGTTACAGACACATCTTTTAGAAGCACCTTGTTGAACGGGCTGACTGTCAATTCGCCTATTGCTACATCGGCACCCAGCAACTTAGCCAATTCATGTTCAGCCACTTTACCCACCTCTCGCTGTACAGCACCTATCGACAATACCACATACAAGACAACCGGTATAAAAACGGCTATTGCAAGAATGGATACTGTTAATGCACGTAGTATATTGTAGACTCTGGTCATTTATGGCTCTGAAATTATTTGCAAATTTACCATAAATCTACGGAAATATGTAATTTTGCATAATAATTAATATAATCAAGAGGTTAAAATTAATGAACGTAAAAACAAGTTTTTTATTCAATAGTTTTACTCTTAATCATGTCGTATAATCTTACCCCTAAGTAATCTATGAGTGTAATAATACTTGGAATCGAATCATCCTGCGACGACACTTCTGCCGCTGTAATCCGTGACGGCATTCTTGCCAGCAATGTAATAGCCGGGCAGAAAGTACATGAAGAATATGGCGGCGTCGTTCCGGAACTCGCATCCCGCGCCCATCAGCAAAACATCGTGCCGGTTGTAGATGCCGCGCTTAAACGTGCGGGAGTCAATAAATCCGACTTGTCGGCTATAGCATTCACAAGAGGCCCGGGGCTGTTAGGCTCTCTCCTCGTGGGGACATCTTTTGCCAAGGGGCTTTCGCTCGGACTTGACATCCCCATCATAGATGTCAATCACCTGCATGGCCACATATTGTCACACTTTATACGAAAGGAGGCAAATGATGTCGTCCCGGAATTCCCTTACATATGCCTGCTTGTATCGGGCGGCAACTCTCAGATAATCCTTGTGAAAAGCCCTTCTGACATGGAAGTGCTTGGACAGACAATTGACGATGCGGCAGGAGAAGCCTTCGACAAGTGTGCTAAAGTGATGGGACTTCCCTACCCCGGCGGCCCCCACATTGACCGCCTGGCATCGGAAGGAGACCCTCACAGATTTAAATTTTCAAAGCCACGTATATCAGGGCTGGATTACAGTTTCAGTGGGCTCAAGACCTCATTTTTATACACTTTGCGCGACAATATAGCCTCTGACCCCGATTTTATAGAGAAAAACAAAGCTGACCTTGCAGCTTCTCTACAAGCCACAATAATAGACATCCTGCTCACAAAGCTGAAAAAGGCGGTGGAACAGACAGGTGTGCGCACAGTTGCAATCGGCGGCGGCGTATCGGCCAATTCCGGTGTCAGAAATGCCGTGGCTGATTATTGCAAGCAGAAGGGACTTACAGCATTCATTCCTGAACGCGCATTTACCACTGACAATGCGGCAATGGTCGCAATCGCAGGATATTTCAAGTATCTTGACAACCAATTCTGTGAATATGATGCTGCGCCTTACGCAAGAGTGCAGGTATGATGGTTTCAAACTATAGATTATGAATATCTCAATTATAGCAATCGGGACAGAGCTCCTTATCGGTCAGGTAATAGACACTAATTCGGGTGATATAGCACGCCGATTCGCTCCTCATGGATGGAGAGTCAACGATGTGCAGGTAGTCGATGACGATGCCTACCAGATAACGCGCGCAATAGATCGCGCGTTTGAATCAAGCGACGTAGTGATTACCACAGGTGGACTTGGACCCACAAAAGACGATATAACCAAAACGACATTATGCGGCTACTTCGGCGGAGAAATGCGCGAAGACCCGTCGGTACTTGAAAACATCAAACGTGTATTTGCCGGCAGAGGACTTACGCTTAATGCGCTCACATCTCTACAGGCAGTTGTCCCGACTTCATGCAAAGTCATACAAAACACAGTCGGCACAGCGCCGATAATGTGGTTTGAGAAAGACGGGAAAGTGCTTGTGTCAATGCCGGGTGTGCCCTTTGAGACTCGCGAGATGCTCGATTCGGCAGTCCTGCCGGCATTACTCGACAGCTACAAAAGCGAAATAAACATTGAACACCGCTGCGTACTCGTCACCGGCTACACCGAGTCACTTCTCGCCATGACCATATCAGACTGGGAAGACTCACTCCCTCCCTATCTGCATCTTGCCTATTTACCAAAGCCGGGATTGGTGAGACTACGCATTGATGGCATGCACCACGACAAAAACTTCCTTAAAGAAGAAATTGACAAGCGACATGCTGAACTATGCGACATGCTTGGCGACCATGTGCTGTGCAAAAGCGACACCCCAATTGAAGCGCTACTTATCGAAGAACTCCGCTCCCGCAATCTTACCATCGCCACGGCAGAGAGCTGCACCGGAGGCAACATAGCTCATCTGATCACGTCAGTTGCCGGATGCTCCGATTCATTCAACGGCAGTGTCGTCGCTTATAGCAATCAAGTCAAAGAACACCTGCTCGGAGTGTCTCGCGCCACAATTGAAAAATGCGGAGCTGTAAGCGAAGAAGTAGTCTCGGAAATGGTCGAAGGCGCCTGCAAGGCCATAGGCACAGATTGTGCGATAGCGACTTCCGGAATCGCAGGTCCGGGAGGAGCGACTCCCGGCAAGCCCGTAGGGACAGTATGCATCGGAATCAAAACTCCTGCCGGTACATATAGCCAAACCTACCACTTTGCAGGCTCAAGAGAACGCGTAATTGAACGCGCATCAATGACAGCGATAATAAAAGCGATTGAATATATTCGCAGTAATTCATAAAAACCGCACAACCCAACACCCTAACCCACAGCATAATACAATTTTTCAATGCAAAAACTTTACTAAATATTTGCAAAATAAAAATATTGCTACTAACTTTGCACTCGCTAACCAAAACAAGGTTCCTTGGCCGAGTGGTTAGGCACCGGTCTGCAAAACCGTTTACAGCAGTTCGAATCTGCTAGGAACCTCAAAATAGGATGATTCGCTAGCTCAGCTGGTAGAGCACAACACTTTTAATGTTGGGGTCCTGGGTTCGAGCCCCAGGCGGATCACTTGAAATTAAACCCAAACATCTATATATCAGATGTTTGGGTTTTCTTATTTTTGAAGATTGTCCACAAATTGTCCACCAAATGAAGAGCTGCGCTGATGTGGACAAAAATTTTTCGATGTTGAGTGTTAAATTTTCTCAAACATTATGGCCGGGGTGCTTGTTTTGTATTTCGGTGCGAATTTTTCGTGCTGCAACAACTATCCCCCATTTATGAACAACGAGGAAAAAATTGAACACGCAAAAGGGCTTCTCCGCGAATGGAAAGCCACACACCACGAGGAATACTGCAACTTCACCGACTGGATGCATGACCGCGAAGGCCCCGGATTCATCGCGGTATTCAACCATGCCAAGGCTTTCATGCCGCAATTTGAGACAGCCGTGCTGCTGCATCTTAAAGATGACAGCTCGAATGATGTGGGCCATCTGGAAAAGATGCTTGTCGAGGGAGGCATGGAGAACCATCTGCTGGCTGGGCTGAATACTCCCCATATACCCGGCAACATTTTCCTGCCGATGTTGGCATGGATGTTCTACGGGCGCAGCTTCGAGTGTATGGTGGAGTACGGAGAAGACCTTATCAGAAATCCCAAGACTAATTTTCTTATACGCTTGGGAGCGAAACACCATATCAAGTGGATAATCAAGAGCAGCATAGCATTGAAAGGCCGAACAGAAGAGGACTGGGCTAACTTTGTCGAGGAACAGCGCGAGATGGGCAGCGAACCTAACGTTACAGCCAAGACCATCGCCAAGTTGAAGACAGCTTCGGAAGAAATACGGGAATTTGTAAAACCCGCAGGAAAGAAAGGTGCTCCGGGCAGAGCCGCCCGTCGTCGCCCGTTAACCGAGCTTTTGCCCAATGGCGACAATTATCTCTTTGACTGCATCGACAACCATGTGAAGATACGCAATAGCGGCAAGGATTTCGCCATGCTATTTATCGTGCTTAACGAGGGGCAGGCGTTGGCGAGAACCAATATCGTCGAGTTTCATTCCGCTCTCTCCGAAAGATACAAGGATAATCCCGGAATACCAATCCCAACCCCGCGCAGCATACAGGAGGGTCACAAGAGCTATATGGAGCTTACCGAGTACAAGGGCAACAAAATCCGAATGTTCGAGCGGCCGGAGTATATTTCCGAATATAATGACATCCGGGAGAAGCTGAGTGTAGCCGATTATATGTTTGCCGACTGACATAAGCGCTCGACCAAAACCATAATGCAGAAGCCATCTGACAATTTTGTCGGGTGGCTTTTGTCGTTTTTGGCAGTTTGGTTTACCCCTATTTCAGACAAATTTCTTCGTTTTATTTCGTTACGAACCAAAACGAATTTAACCCACTATCTATCAGCGTTATACATTTGCAAGGACACGAGATTTGTGCTTTCTTTGCACCGCTGTAACGCTGAAAACGCATAGTGGTAACGAGGCTCAACGGGGAAAAATAGACCGGTCGCCCCCAACGCCTCAATACGATTGCCGATGCGTCAGGCTGAACAGCCTTTGACTGCATTTAACTGTTGTCGGTGCGGTCAATGTCTTAACCCAGACGACGCGAATAAAATCAACATGACAGGTTTATCCGAACTTTTGCAGGAAGGAGTGGCTGGGCTTACACTGGCCATCCCTCTGTGCGACCTCAAGGAATTTGCCGACTATATAGTAGCAAAGACCAAGGAGGAACTGCTGCCTACGTTGAAGGCGGCGGACACAGATCCGCTTATTCCCCGTTTGGAAGTGATGCGGATGCTTGGTGTATGCGCCAACACCCTTAGAAACTGGCGTAGGAGCAAATATCTTGAAGCCGTGCTTGTGGGCGCGAAAGTGTATTACCGCACGTCGGCTGTTAACAAAGTCCTTAATGAGTATGGAAAAGAGCGTATCTGACAGAAAAGGTATCGACCCGATGCTCGTGCTCGGCAAGGCTGTTGACATGAGCGTGAAGATTAAAGGCGGCGATTTCCCTTTGGGTGCCATGCCTATGAAGATTCAGCGTATCGTGCGGGAGGCGAACGAGTGCTATGGTTACCCGGTGGATTATCTGGCAGGAGCTATGCTTGTGGCTGTCGGGCTGGGTATCGGCAATACCCATTTCGCCCGGCTCAAAGGGAAATGGGATGAGAGCGCGATTCTTTTCATGGCTCTTGTCGGCAGACCCGGTGCCTGTAAGTCGCATCCGCTGAATTTCGCCATACGTCCGTTCACGGAGCTGGACGGTAAGGCAACACGCGCATACGTCAAGGAGTGCGAGGAATTTGAGCGTCAGCGCGAACTGCCGATGAAGGAGCGTACAGACCCGCACCCTGTGGCCCCGGTATGCAAACGTTTTCTTATTTCTGACGCCACTCCGGAAGCCATGCTGCTTATTCACTCGCAGAATCTGCGTGGCATACTTATGTGGAATGACGAGCTTGCAGGATGGTTCAAGAACTTCAACCGCTACAACAAAGGCTCCGACGAGGAATATTGGCTCAAACTGTTCAATGCCAATCCGTCGTTCTCCGACCGCAAGGGCGTGAAAAACTCGGTTTATATCAGCCGTCCTTTTATCTCGGTTGTAGGCACTATACAGAACGGCATATTGAATGAGCTGGCTCAGGGAAGTCGCACCTCAAATGGTTTCATTGACCGTCTGCTGTTCGTTATGCCCGGCAATCAGGACAAGCAGCCGTGGAGCGACCGAGAACCGTCGTTCGACATCGAAGCGGCATGGGCTGACATCATCGGCAGACTTGTGGCGATGCCCTACGAAACCGATGATGACGGCAATATCGTCGCCGGTATTCTGTCTTTCTCACCTGAGGCAAAATCGCGACTTTACGAATGGCAACGTCAGAACACTGAGGAATGTAACCGGGAGGAAAGTGACGCTCTGAAAGGTGTCTATAACAAGTTTGATTTCCATGCCATACGCTTTTGTCTAATAATGCAAATGGCGCGCTGGGCCTGTGGTGAAGCTGACAAATCGGAAATAGATCTTGTATCGGTTGAAAATGCCATATCACTTGTGGATTATTTCAAGACAACCGCCACAAGAGTACAGGGCATTATCCGCGAGCTGTCGCTGTCGGAGCTGCAAAGAGCCGTGATGTCGGCTCTACCCGATGAGTTCACAACTGAGCAGGGTGTGGAAATCGCCGCCGACAATTCTATGCCGGAGCGCACTTTCAAGGATTTTATCAGGCGTTTCACCGGGATTCACTTTCAGAAAATACGTCATGGAATTTATGGCAAGATATGACTGTAAACCTGCATTTTCTGCACTTTCGGCTTTTTCTGCCTCCAAAATGCGGATAATGCAGATAGTGCGAACCGATTTTTTGAGAATCTATGAATAATACACACCGATTCATTCTCCAGCCATACAAAGGAGTGGCTACACGGCACACCTGCCCCGCCTGTCACAAGAAACGTTGTTTCAGCCGGTATATCGACACCGATAAACAAATTTCGTTTCCTGATGATGTCGGCAGGTGTGACCACGAACTGAGCTGCGGCTATCATCTTACGCCGAAGGAATATTTCGAGCGTAATCCACAGGCGAAGCCCTTGCACTGCGATTTTGCAACTCCGTCAGCATGGCGAGCCAAGCCGACCGAGCAGCGAAAGCTGACATCCTTTATTGCGGCAGAGACTGTTTCACAGACTCTGCACGGATATGAGAAGAACAATCTCTATCTGTTCCTCCGCTCCAAGTTCGGAGCAGAGGACGCGCTCCGACTAATGAAGGATTATCGCGTAGGCACATCGAAACACTGGCCGGGGTCATGCGTGTTCTGGCAGACCGATGCCAATGGAGACACCCGCACAGGAAAGGTCATGCTCTATAATGCCGACAGCGGCAAGCGTGTCAAAAAGCCTTTCAATCATGTGACATGGGTTCACTCGTTGCTACGGTTGCCCGACTTCAATCTGCGTCAGTGCTTTTTCGGCGAACACCTCTTGCCGATGAACCGAGACAAACCGGTTGCCATTGTCGAGAGCGAGAAGACCGCTCTTGTGGCGGCGTATTATCTGCCGGAATATGTGTGGCTGGCGACAGGTGGTAAAAACGGTTGCTTCAATGCCGACGCACTTCGTGTTCTCCGTGGCTGTCAGGTTATCCTGTATCCCGATATTGGCGCGACAGACCAGTGGCGGCAGAAACTGAGATTGCTACGTAGTCTCGGTATCGAGGCAAGCATCTTCAACTTCCTTGAAGAAGTTGCCACCGATGACGAGCGAACAGCCGGACTCGACATAGCAGATTATCTGCTGCAAATCGAGCCTGACCAAGCGATACTGCAATCAATGATACGCTGTAATCCGATTTTGCAGAAACTCATAGATGATCTGCAACTCACTCTTGTGTCAGTTGAACGGTACAACCCGGATACTGATACTATTCACAAACCCTCAAAAACTGATAAATCATGACAGCAAAAAAATCTCCGTCAACAACCGCATCCAAGTCAACCGAGTTGACCAATGCCCCCGATGTATCCGAATCTAAAGTATCAACCATCAAACCACAAATTATTATGCAACCAGATAATTCCATCAACTCAACTACCGCTGTCAATTCTGTTAACAGCACCACTCCTGCCAATACAGACAATCTGTTCGACAACGAGCAGACGGCAACAGACACTACCGAGCCACCTAAGCAACAGCGCATCAGCAAGCAGCAGCGCAAATCGGATTACGCCGATTTCAAGGCAGCCTATCTCACGCCGGCAAAGCTGGAGAAGCGTCACCCTGTCAACATCGAGGACAGCGTATGGGCGAAGCTTGAACGCATCGCCCGTATCCTCGGCGACCGTGACACCACCGTAGGCAGCTACATCAACGCCGTCCTCTTGGAGCATCTGAATCTCTATGCCGACGACATCGAAATATGGCGCAAGCTCTGAGATGATAATGTCGGGATACCACTGCACCCGGTACACCGTGGGGCAGCTTCCCGGTAGTGAATTGGGAAGGCAAGGATATGTTTCGGGATTTCTTTTTCTCCGAAAACGACTCCCAAAACTGCGCAGCATAAGCCGCTCTTTGCCACCCCAATTCACCTAAACCACAACAATGTCTACTATGAATAAACCAACTGTCAGAAAGGGTGGTCGTCCCTCTAAACCGACCGATGAGAAGCGCACCCATGTGGTGACAATCAAACTGAACGATGCAGAATACTCCGACCTTCTGGAGCGGTCAAAAGCCGCCGGAGTAAAGATGGCGGAGTATGTCAGACACAGCGCGTTCCGGCTCACTATCGTCAGTCGCCTGAGCGAGATTGAAAAGGAAATCGCCAAAGGAATACTAAATCTCAGTTCCGATTTCAATCAGGCAATGACCTGTTTTCATCAGCTCAAACTCCGCAGGGCTGCAAATAAATTAGCCGCTGTCGTCGATAAGATGTTTGACATTCTCAAAAAATTAAGACCCAATAAAGAGACTGATTATGTTTGCAAGAATACTTAAAAGCGGCACGTTTCACGATGTCGTGGGGTATGTGACGCGCCAGTTCCACAACCCCGAAGAATATACGCCAGACACATGGCGCATCATCGGAAGCGATAATATCTTCACCTCCGACTATGCGAAAATGGTGCAGTCGTTTGAAGCGATACATGGATTTATGCCCGGCAAGGAGAATCCGGCAGGACATATTTCCATCAGTTTTGACAACGCCGATGCGCAAAAACTGACCGATGAATTCATGGCTCAGCTCGCAAAAGAGTACATGGAAGGCATGGGAATCAATAACACCCAGTATCTTGTCGTGCGCCATCTGGAAACCGAACATCCGCATTTCCATATCGTCTATAACCGTGTGGATATGTCAGGCAAGGCAGTCAACGAGCGCAACAATTTCAGGCGCAGCGACCGTGTTGTAAAGGCCATCAAGGACAAATACAGACTCACATACTCGCCGCTGAAACAGAAATACGAGGACAGAATTCCGGTATTCAAGGAGCGGATCAGTCAGGCGATTTATTGCTGTAAGTCATGGGATGAGTTCTCGCGCCGCCTCGCCTGTGCCGGAATTGAGGTAAAATTTCATGACGATCACAACACAGGCAAACACATCGGCGTGAAATTTACAGACGGCGATATAACGGTCAACGGGTCTAAAATCGACCGTGCGTTCACATATCGTCGCCTGAACAACCTCTTTGAGTTCAACCGCAGGCAGGGGCAACAACAGTCTGATTACGCTCCGACGTGCCCCAAGGTAACCGTCGAATATACCCCGACGCAAAAGTCCTCACTTGTGGAAGATGTGATTGAAGCCACCGTAGGGGCAATCGGAAATCTGTTCACTCTCGGCCCCGGCTTCGACCCGGAGGAACAGGCGTTTCAAAACGCCATCAAGAAAGAAGAAGCCAAACGTAAACGCAAATCAAGAAGAATCTGAATATGTCAAAGCTATATGATGACGTCAAGAAACAAGGTGAGCAGATTGACGACCTGCAAAAGACAGTTACCAACCACAGCACACGCATCGAGACCCTCGAAACCAAGGCGAAGGCAACGCCGCCACAAGCACAGGCGATGCCGTCTGAGGTCAAGGTTGTGCTTCCGGACAATATCGCAACAAAGGAGAATATCGTCGGAGTGGTAAACAAGGCTCTACATCTTATGACTGACTATGTGGCAGAGGTTGTGACAAAACTATATACAGAAAATCCACCTCAAAAATCGCCTAATCCTGCCTCGGAAATATCAGATGAACAGATAGAAAAAATTGCACAGAAAGCAGCCGACAAAGCAGTCAACAAGCGTTACGAGAAATTAGATGCAACCGCAGATACCGCGATGCACCGCATCTACAATCTTGTGAACGGCGCAGTTTGGGCGGCAATCCCCAAGTGGTCATACATCATATTCATAATCGCAGTCCTCGCCGCCGGAGGATTCGGCTACGGATTCTTCTACATGCTCAACAAAAACTCCAAACTGGAGAATGTAGAATGGCTCTACCGCTACGAGCGTGGACTTAACCGCGACATGAATGTGGTGATACACCGTGAACGCCTAATGCTCCACGGCAACCCACACGAAGTTGACAGCATGAAATCGCTAATCCGCCATCACGAGCAGAGAACCCAAGCCGACACCACATTTGTAAACTATTATCCCTCCAATCCCTAATCTAGATCAATGCCACTGACAACTTCCGCAGCCGTCAGTGGCATTTTCTCTTTTAATCAGCTCACAGCCTTATGTTTCTCAGCATATTCGATTGCCATCTCAATATTTTTCGCTAATTTTGCCGTATAGAACCCCGCGATGTGTGGTGCCTCAGAGGAGGATTAACACCGGGAAATCGGCTTGCCGCTTGCGCTGCAAGAATTGGGAGGTTCGTTACATACGAAAGGCGTTTACCTGACGCTTTATTTCTTGGCTCTAAGAAACTACCACTTTCAAAATCATAGTCAAGGATGAAGCAATAGTGGACGCCCCTTGGGTACGTTTATGTACTTCCAACTCATTTCAATCTGAAATGGGGTGGAATAATTGCATATACATACTTCGCGGGGTGATTCTACCATTGCTCGTTCTACTATGATGGGCTGTGGTAGGCCTCTTAGAGCGGGATGAGCAGGGTGTGGCTCCCCGTTTTTCGTTATTATTAACCAAATATTTTGCCATTTGGAGTCAGTGGCTGCGAGAGCGATTGACCCACAGTGCAACCTCAACTCATTGATAATGTAAATCAGACACTGCGCGATGATTTGATAACTACTATCAAATCGGGGTGCCGTATGTCTATTGCCGCCGCGAGTTTTTCAATCTACGCCTTTCAGGAGCTTCGTGAGCAGCTGAAAGATGTCGATGAGTTGCGTTTTATATTCACATCGCCCTCTTTTATTACTGAAAAAGCCGACAAACAGCGACGGGAATTTTATATTCCTCGCCTTAACCGAGAGCGAGACCTGTTCGGTTCGGAATTTGAGATAAAACTCCGCAACGAACTTTCGCTCAAAGCAGTCGCCAAAGAGTGCGCCGAGTGGATAAGGCGAAAAGCCTGCTTCAAATCCAACCGTACCAACGAGAACATGATGGGCTTCATCAACGTTGATGAAACCAATTATATGCCGATAACCGGCTTCACGACAGTTGACCTTGGTTGTGAAAGAGGCAATAATGCCTATCAGTTCGTACAGCGTACCGAAGCGCCTTTATCGCAATTCTACCTCAATCTTTTCGACCAAGTCTGGAACGACAATGAAAAGCTGCAGATTGTGACGGAGGAGGTGCTCGACAACATCACGAACGCTTACAAAGAAAACTCCCCTGAATTTATCTACTTTGTTACACTCTACAATATCTTCAACGAGTTTCTTGAAGATATTTCTGAGGACGTATTGCCTAACGAAGCCACCGGCTTCAAGTCGAGTGTCATTTGGAATAAACTCTACAATTTCCAACGTGATGCGGCTCTTGCCATCATCAATAAGTTGGAAAAATATAACGGCTGTATCCTTGCCGACGCCGTGGGTCTCGGCAAGACTTTTACCGCTCTTTCGGTCATTAAGTATTACGAGAACCGAAACAAGTCTGTTCTCGTTTTATGCCCGAAAAAATTGTATGAGAACTGGGTCGCTTTCCGAGCCAACTATCGAAACAATCCTATTGCCGCTGACCGTTTGCGTTATGATATACTTTTTCACTCCGACTTATCAAGAGACAAGGGTAAGAGTGCTGGAGGACTTGATCTCAATTATATAAATTGGGGTAACTATGATCTTGTCGTTATCGACGAAAGCCATAATTTCCGTAATGGTGGAAAAATCTCTACTAACGAAGATACAGGAGAAGAACGCGAGAACCGCTTCCTCCGCCTTATGAACCGTGTTATTAAGCCTGGAGTAAAAACCAAAGTGCTTATGCTTTCGGCTACTCCTGTAAACAATCGTTTCAACGACCTCAAAAATCAGCTATCATTAGCATACGAGGGAGATAGTGAAAATATCAATGGACTGCTCGACACCGACAATACCATTGAAGATATTTTCCGTATGGCTCAAGCTGTTTATAATAAATGGGCTAAACTTGACCTGGATGAACGAACCACTGAGCGACTGCTTTCTGATTTGAGTTTCGACTTCTTCAAAGTTCTTGATGCAGTAACTATTGCACGGAGCCGCAAACATATAGTAAAATATTACGACACAACGGATATAGGTACATTCCCTGATAGATTATCACCGATTTCTCGCCGACCTCCGCTTACCGACCTTGACAAGAATAAGACGGTGACATTTAAGGAGATTGCTCAACTACTTGACGATTTGAACCTCGCTATTTATACACCATCGTTGTTCATTCAGCCGAGCGCAAAGGATAAGTACACGCTCAAATTCGAGGGCAATGGTAAAATCTCAGTTGACGGACGCGAAAAAGGCTTGCGTAAACTGATGGCGATAAATATGCTCAAACGTCTTGAAAGTTCGGTTAATTCTTTTCGTCTTACGATTGAGCGAATTAACAACTTTATCGCCAACTCTATTGCAGCCATTGATAACTTCGACCGTAATTCCGGCTCAGGTCTTATTGACATAACCGAATTTAGCGATGATTTTGACAACGAAGACTCAGAGAACGACCCCTTTGTTGGCCGGAAGTCGCGCATAGACATTGTCGATATGGATTATGTTTCGTGGCGACGTTGTCTTAAAGACGACCACGAAAAGTTATCATTGCTTCTCGCAATGCTTGAGCCAATAACTCCAGCTCACGATAGCAAACTTCAGCAATTATTTTCCGACCTATCCGATAAGTTTGCAAATCCACTAAATTCTGGCAATAAGAAAGCTCTGATTTTCACAGCGTTTGCCGACACCGCCGAATATCTTTATCGTGAACTCGCACCGCGCATCAAAGAAGACTTCGGACTTAATGTTGCACTCGTTACCGGAAATACCGATGGACGATGGACACTTTCTCGCCGCGATGTCAGCTTCAATAATGTGCTGACTTTCTTCTCTCCGCGCTCGAAAGACCGCGATGTTCTTTATCCCGGTTGTACTGATACTATTGATGTACTTATAGCCACCGACTGCATTTCCGAGGGTCAGAACCTTCAGGATTGCGATTACCTCGTTAACTACGATATTCATTGGAATCCTGTCCGCATAATTCAGCGTTTCGGACGTATCGATCGTATCGGCTCACAAAACTCCGAAATCCAACTTGTCAACTATTGGCCCAATGTTGACCTTGACGAATACATCAAGCTCAAAGGGCGAGTTGAAAGTCGAATGAAAGCCACAGTCCTTACATCTACCGGCGACGGTAACCTGCTCTCTCCTGAAGAAAAAGGCGACCTTGAATATCGTCGTCAGCAACTCAAAAAGTTGCAGACCGAAGTTGTCGATATTGAAGATATGGACACCGGCATCAACATTATGGATTTAGGCTTGAACGAGTTCCGCCTTGACTTGTTGACATACATTAAAGAACATCCCGAAATCAAGCGGACCCCTAACGGTATGAGTGCCGTTGTTGCCGCTTTCGAGGAGCTTCCTCCCGGTGTTATTTTCATACTGAAAAATCGTCGCCAAGAGGTCAATATCGGAAAGACCAATCAGCTTCATCCATTCTATATGGTTTACATATCAACCGACGGAGAAGTTATTGTAGAACATCTCGCTCCGAAGCGATTGCTTGACACTCTCCGAATGGCTTGCAAAGGCAAGACAGAACCACTTGCGGAACTTTGTCGTCAGTTAAATGCAGAAACTGACGATGGACGCGATATGTCGGCTTACACCGAACTCTTGCATCTCGCTATTGAGAGTATTGTTTCTGTCAAAGAAGAAAGCGATATCGCTTCACTGTTTTCCGATGGCGAATCTTCATTTCTACGCAATGAAATTGTCGGTCTTGATGATTTTGAGTTGATAACCTTTTTAATCGTGAGGTAAAAATGAGACTTTTTTCAGAGCCTGAAAATAAAATCATAAAGGAATTGGTCGATGCCAAATCAAGAGGCATTGATGCTATTCAACATTTACAGGCTGCGAAAATTCTAAGAAAACAATTTGATTTTTTTGCGCTAAAATGGACCGTTGGAAGAGCACCATCTATTTCAATTTATACTCGCCATACTGAGGATAGCTCAAAAATAGAAGAATATAGTAAATTATATTTCAAAGTTGCTGACTTTATATATTTTCTAAAAGAATTAGAATCCTTTGGATTTATTGCTATTCAGACTATTACAAAAAAACAGGAACGTGAATATAGTTTACTTTATGACCGCAATAAGTATAAATATGATGACAACAAAAATGAGTTCATTCCTATAAATGAGCATCCTATTGATACTTCAGATTTTATTAAAGGTGATACACCTCCTTTTGAAGAAGTGTCCCCCGGTGTCTATACTTTATTGCAGGTTGATAGACATGAGATAAATCTTGATTTTGCTAATGATTTGGAAAAATACGGTTTGGGCATTATTTATCCCTTGCCTTTAGCCGTGGACTATGTCAATCATAATTTCCAAACATTAGAACAGCGTCTATTAAAAAAACAATTCTATACTGCTTTATGGGCTGCAATTTTAGGAGGGGTATCTGCTATTGCAGCTCTTGGAGCATTAATTTACACACTTGCAACGGATAACAAGCCGACAACAATAGATAGGCTGGACCTTGAAAGAATTGAAACTGCGATTAAGTCCAATCACATTTCAGAGCCTATTGAAATTATAACTAACGACACGATAGTTGTCAAGCAAGTTCAACCTGCACAAAAGAAAAAGTGATGAACAATCCGCTCCAATTCCCGACATCCACAATCGTTGACAGGCTGATACCTAAGGCGCAGTTTGTCAAGGCGAGTAGTACGCCTACGGCTATTCGGACTCTCCTTGCTGAGGAGTTTGAGCAGATTCGTTTACTCTATGTCCTTCGACCTGATACAGTCAACGTTGCTGATGGCAGCGAAGTAAAGGAGATTGATGTGTTCTTGTTTCGGTGCAAGACCGACCATTACTCTATCAATCCTTTCTGCGGCATAGACGACCTTATACCTCGCCATACGATATACATAATAGAATACGGCAACCATACCGACTTGCTTATGCAGCATAAACGGCGTTCAGTTGTTGCCGGAACCGTAAAATGGTCTCGCGAAGTTAGCAAATTTCTTTGTGACATCGACCTCGCCTCTCGACCTCTGCAAATCGAGGGGCAAAATCTCGACCGCGTTTATTTCAACTTCTTTAGTCAAATGTCAGGCTACAAGATTGACAATTCAGCTGCTATTACAGAGGTTAAAGAACTTGAAACACGCCTCGCAAAGATGAGGCGTAAAGCCGAGAACATACAAAAAAGAGTGAGAAACGAGAAGCAGTTCAACCGCCAGATTGAACTTAACTCGCAGGCTCGCGCTCTTAAACGTCAAATTGCTGAGTTGGAATCCCAACTCTCAAACAATAGGAAATAATTTAACACCAATATATGAATCCTGAAAAATTGCCACTGCAAAGTGCCGATGGAGCGCAGATTAATCTTGATAAGTTATATCAGATTGCTCCCTCGTGCTTTACCGAGGCTCGCGGATCCGACGGCAAAGTGCGTCGAGTCGTCAATTTCGACGTATTGCGCCAGTTACTCGGTGATGCTGCCGCCGACACAGGCGAAGAATTTTATCAATTCACTTGGCCCGGCAAAGCCGAAGCCCGACGTGAAGCAGCCCGCTCAATCCGCAAAACCCTCCGACCTATTCCCGAAGATAGTGTAGATTGGGACACTACCCAAAATCTCTATATTGAGGGTGATAACCTCGAAGTCCTGAAACTTCTTCAAAAGTCTTATATGGGTAAGGTCAAAATGATTTACATTGACCCTCCATATAATACTGGCAAAGACTTCGTTTATCACGATGACTTTGCCACTACTTCCGCCGATCACGACCTCGCAGAAGGTAATACTGATGAACTTGGCAATCGCTATCGTAGAAATACTGACTCTAACGGACGCTTTCATTCCGAATGGTGTTCGATGATTTTCTCCCGACTTACTATTGCTCATACTCTTTTGGCAGATGATGGTGTAATTTTCATCTCTATTGATAGTCACGAGTTAATCAATTTGAAGAAAATTTGTGACCAAATTTTCGGAGAACGTAATTTTATCGAGATTTTTAATTGGGCTAAGACTGAAACACCTGAAAATCTCTCAAAGAAGGCTAAACAAATCATAGAGTACGTTCTTTGTTATCAAAAAAACAAAGACTCCGTCAAATTTTCAGGGATAAAGAAAACATCTGTTAGTTCAAATGGCTTGTTAAATCAACCCAATGGAGTAAAAACATTAGTATTTCCAGCTAATAAAGTACTTACATCTATTCCTAATCAAGTTATTCCGGCTGGAATGTACGGAACTGATTCATATGACGTTGAGCTTCTTGAAGAAACCGAGGTAAAAGATGGCTTATTTGTTAAACCCGTTTCACTTCGTGCCAAATTCAAATGGCAACAGGAATATCTTGAAGAAGAAATGCGGAACGGAACTATCATAAAGATTCCGACGCTCAAATTCAGTCCTTCCTATGAAAAGACAGAGTATGATGCGGAAGTCCCTTCAAATCTTATCAATTCTAAAGTAAATGTTGACACCAATGAGGTTGCGGGTAATTATCAAGTAGAACTTTTTGGTAAAAAAGTATTCAATTACCCGAAACCAGTTAGTTTAGTAAAATACCTTTTAGGGTTTAGAGATATATCCAATGATGATGAAATTATCGTCATGGATTTTTTCTCAGGTTCAGGTACTACTGCGGAAGCTGTAATGCAGTTATCTTTAGAGATAACTAATAAACCTGTTAAATACATTCTCGTTCAACTTCAAGAAGATTTACAAAAGTCATTAGTATCAGCTAATACTCCAAGCGAAAAAGAAATAATACAAAATGCTATTGACTTATGCAATGAAAATAAAATGCCTTGCTACATCACCGAGGTTGCGAAAGAACGTATCCGTCGTGCCGGGCGTAAGATAAAGGAAGAAGCGAGACTGCAAGGGCAAAACCTTGACACCGGCTTCCGTGTATTCCGCGTTGATGAAAGCAATATGGAAGACGTTTATTTCCAACCATCCGCTCTCAGTCAGGATAAACTCGACTTGCTGTTAGACAACGTAAAACATGACCGCACTGACCTCGACCTGCTGTTTGGAGCAATGCTTGACTGGGGCGTTCAGTTGTCTCTCCCGATGTCGAAAACCACCATTGACGGCTGCAACGTCTATACCGTCAATGAGGGCGACCTTGTGGCTTGCTTCGCTGAAAATATCACTGAAAACGTAATAGCCCATATTGCTGATCAATCTCCGCTTCGAGTCCTTTTCCGCGACAGTTGCTTCAAAACTGATGCTGATAAAATCAACATCTTTGAACAGTTTAAGCAACGCTTAGGCTGGAGTGATGAAGAAGCGATGAAAAATATTCGTGTGATATGAAACTGAGATATAAACATCAACGTTTTCAGACTGAAGCGGCGCGTGCTGTAACCAACTCTTTTAAGGGTCAGCCTTTCATTGACCCGGCGGAGTTTCTGCATGATGTAGGACAAGGACGAATCAACTACGGAGAACATGGCTTTGCCAATGCGCCGCTTTTGATTGACCGCACACAATTGACTGAAAATGTACGCGCAGTGCAACTAGCACAAGGGTTGAACCCGATTGAATATTTCGAGGGTGACGATGTTACGCTCACTGTCGAGATGGAAACCGGAACAGGCAAGACCTACACTTACATTAAAACGATGTATGAACTTAACAAGCTATATGGCTGGACTAAGTTCATTATCGTTGTGCCCTCGGTTGCTATCCGCGAGGGCGTCCTTAAATCGTTCCAGACAATGGACGACCACTTTGGCGACGAGTATGGGAAACGCATGCAATATTTCGTTTACAACTCAAAGCAACTTTCCAAGATTGACGCCTTCGCCACCGACAGCGGAATGCACTGCATGATTATCAACACTCAGGCGTTCAACAGTTCTTTCGATGATACCGCCAATAACGCAGCGTCAAGAATTATCTTTGACCGGCGCGATGAATTTGGGTCTCGTCGCCCCATTGATGTAATTGCCAAGACTCACCCGATTATGATAATCGACGAGCCGCAGAGTGTTCTCGGTGCAAATAAGAATAACCGCACACGTCAAGGCTTGCGCCTGTTTGACCCTCTTATGCTATTGCTTTATTCAGCGACTCACCGAGAGGGCGACATCTACAATATGGTGTTCCGGCTTGACGCAATCGACGCTTATAACCGTAAACTCGTCAAGAAGATAGAGGTTAAGGGTATTTCGCAGGTCGGCTCTACTGCCACCAATGGCTTCCTTTGTCTTGAAGAAATCGTTATTGGTAAAGGCAATCCTCAGGCTCGTATTTCTTTTGACAGCAAAACTGCTTCCGGAACAAAACAGGTTACGCGACTTGTCGGTGAAGGTTATGATCTGTTTGAACAGAGCGGTGGTCTTGCTGAGTACCGCGACCGCTGTATTGTGAAACGAATTGACGGGCGCGCCGGAACTGTTGAACTGCTCAACGGCACCATCCTTTCAGAGGGTACTATGACAGGTAATGTTCATGAAGATGCAATTCGCCGTGAGCAGATACGAGAAACTATCCGCAGCCATTTCGAGCGCGAGCGTATGCTGTTCTCAAAAGGAATAAAAGTGCTTTCGCTTTTCTTCATTGATAAGGTGGAAAATTACCGCGTTTATGGCTCCGGCAATTCTGTCTCGCTCGGCAGGTTTGCCGAAATCTTCGAGCAAGAGTATATTAACGTGCTGAATGAGAATATTGATATATTCTCGCCCGAATATACTCTCTATCTGCAAAGCCATCCGGCCTCGACCGTACACGCAGGTTATTTCTCTCAGGATAAAAAGGGGAAAATGACCGATACAAAAGAGACAACTGAAAAAGGGCGCGATGAAGCCCTGCGCGCCTACGACCTGATTATGAGAAATAAGGAGCGGCTGCTGTCATTCGACGAGCCAGTGCGTTTCATCTTCTCACACTCCGCTCTGAAAGAGGGGTGGGATAATCCGAATGTTTTTCAAATTTGTACGCTGAAAGACAGCGATAATCTGACAAAAAAACGTCAGGAAGTTGGTCGCGGTATGCGTTTGTGCGTAAATAAAAACGGAGAGCGTCAAGACCAAGATGTTCTCGGCGAGCATGTTTTCGACACCAATATCCTTACTGTCATTGCCTCCGAGAGTTACGAGAAGTTTGCAAAGCAACTTCAACAAGAAATTGCAGAAGCAGTGGCTTATCGCCCAACGGTTGTAACTGCAGCATTATTTGAGGGTCGCATTTTATCTGATGCAAACGGAAACTCAGTTAAGATTACATCTGAACTTGCGCGGGATATACACGAAGAACTTATCAGTCAAGGATATGTCAAAAAGGGTGCACTTACTCCCAAATATCATGATGACAAGCGTAACGGTACACTTGATTTCGGAGATGATTTAGCAAATATGTCAGTTGCTATTGCTAAGGTTCTTGACAGTGTATTCGACCCGAAAGCTGCAGCTCCCTCTAATGGGCGTAAACGCCGCATCGGCAATTTTGACGCTGACAAATTCGCTAATTCCCGGTTCAAGGGACTGTGGGAGCAGATAAACGTCCGCTCGGTCTATACGGTTGATTTCAGTTCTGATGAACTGATTGAAAAGAGCATTGAGCAAATTGACTTACATCTTAATGTAACTGAAATTCACATTCAAGTTACAACCGGCGCGATGGAGAATATTCGGGACCGTGAAGCGTTGGAATCCGCATCAGCAATGACACAAGGCAAGACTATTCGCAAATCGGTTCACGAAGCTGTAAGCAAGTCGGTAAAATATGATCTCGTTGGCGACTTAGTACGCGAAACAGGACTTACCCGAAACACTATCATTCGGATATTAAAAGGTATATCTCCGGGAAAATTCTTGCTTTTCCGAGTTAATCCTGAAGAATTTATTATCAAGGTCGCTTCGATAATAAATGACTGCAAGGCTATTGCTGTTATTAAGAAAATAACATATTCTCCCACCGACCAGACTTTCGATACCGACCTGTTCACGGTTGATGAAGTCAGAGGCGTTGTCGGGGATAATGCAATGGAAAGCGAAAAGTCGCTCTACGACCTTGTCGTTATCGACAGCAAGGGCACCGAAATGGATTTTGCCAAACAGCTTGAAAGCAATAGTGATGTCGAAGTTTATACCAAACTCCCTCGCGGGTTTTATATTAACACCCCTATGGGGCAATATAATCCTGACTGGGCTATCGTCTTTCGAGAGGGCAGCGTGAAACACGTCTATTTCATTGCCGAAACCAAAGGCTCAATGCGCGAGGTTGATCTGCGCGAAACCGAGAAGTCAAAAATCGCCTGCGCTCGCCGCCACTTTGCGTCACTATCAAATTCTACCGTTAAATATGATGTCGTAAAGAGTTACCAAGATTTATACAATATAGTCAATAACCAATGATATAGGATTACCATATTAGATTAAAGGAGCAATTTGACAGTTATGACGTGGTGTCCGACTGCTATGACCGCATACAAGACGAATAGACCCGCTTCAAGACCGACTCAACGATATGGAGGACAGACAGGATATGTATGGTGACCTGCAAGATGAATTAGATGACCTCTATGAAGATTTGGACAATGCGGAAATAGACCGTGACGATGATTGGTTAGATGAACAATAGTCAGATTTCATAGGTTTGATTCGGGCTTCATATATGCCCAGACAAACCTAAACCTATATATGGAGGCTGGGCAAAAGAAACTTATCTCGTAGCCTTGTCAGAGAGCTGGTTTATATCCAACATCAATTTGCTAAGGATTGTTTTCGCTTTGTCGTAATCTTTGGATACGAACAACTCATAGCTCAAATCGGCCCAATCCTTGGCGACTTCTTTCTCTTCTTCGGTATTATTTGACCAAACGATATCCAGTTTTGCCAATTCCACCAAAAATTTGGATGAGTTTTCCAGCGTAGGATTGTCATTATACTTCCTAACAGCATCTGCAACTTTTGTACGTTGTTCTATATCTTTAATGTTATTCATAGAGATATCAATATCATGTTATCTGGTTGACTTGAAATGCTTTTGCAGTTGTTCCAGTCTGGTGATTAGTGATTCAAAGTCCAGCTTTTCGCCGTAGATCATCGAGGTTTTCATTGCTTCGTAGTCCAGTCGCATCTTTTCTCGCAAATCTCCTGTGGGGCAAAATGTGATTGTTGACGGGTGGTTGAGTTCATAATTGACACCACCGACATGATAGAATCGCTGACGGTGTGCAATGATTTCGTGATATAGATCCATGTCTGACAGTGCGGCTTCCGCAAATTGTGTATCCATTAGCCGTTCCAAATCGTATAGGTGTCGGCTCATGCGCTCGGTGCGGGGATTCTTTCGCTGATATTCTTCGTTTAGCAGAAACGCTTTTTCAAGAAATGTGCGCGTTGGCATTATAGTCGGAATGTCGGCAATGGTCTCATCGTCAATTTGAGGAAACGCCTCTCCAACAAGAGAAGATATGCGCTTGACTTCGTAAGGCTCTTTCATCGAAAGACAACTTATCTCAATCTTGACAACGGGGCGAACATAGGCATCGGAGCTAACCTTAACCGGGTAATGAATTTCAATGATTACCGGGTCGCTATCGTGGTCGATTGGTGAGCCATCCTTTTTTGTCGTTATCGGTACAACCCGACATTCGCTCAATCCGGCTTCATTGAGTTTCGTTGTCAATTCCTCTGTAAATTCACCAAGGATATAATCGCGATTGGCAATACGCAGATTCTTGACCTGATTGTTCGTGGATGCTTTGGCACATTCTTTACCCAAAACATCGAGATAGAAGTCACGATATAGTGCGATGTCGATATCTTCCGAAAAGCGGTCTATCAAGTTCCATCCTTTACTGAGGCTTGTACCTCCCTTAAAGAACATATATTTAGACGGCGAAAGAGAAAACAGCACTTTCAGAATGGCAGTTACCCACCAGTCTTTTTCAACTGCACCTTCGCTGATATTCTTTTCGGTTGCTATGATGTAAGCCGACTGTTGGCGGTCTGCATCCGAAGCGTCAATCCATCTGCTCATTTCGTTTGATTTTTTCTTTTGTTTCGATTACTATTTTTCTGATCCAGCGTGGAGCATGGGCTATATCCTCAAGCCAAGTGTCGTCCTCTGGATTGTCCTTCAATACTCCATAAGCAATATCAAGAGTTTCATTGTCAATGTTATACTGCTTGATGGATTTTAGTGCAAGCACTAATATAGGCATAATTTTACCCTTATAGGCAAATGTTGACGGCACACTATGTTTAAGCGTCAAAGTCCTTCGGCCAATCTTTATTTTTCGAGGAGTACCTGATGTAAGATATACGGCGTTCATTGGAACCTGTGTTGAAAAGCCGAGATAGTTCTCGGCAGTAGCTCCTGTTGGCAATAATTGTGCATCATCACGTTTTGCTATGGTTTGCGCAATTTCGCCGATTGTAGGCATCACAGGTCCAAACCTTGACATCTTTGGCTTGACATATATCCCGGTTGCGACTCTGACGAGTTTTCCGGCATTACACAGTTCCGATAAAATATTGGAGGCGTAATGGGTATCAATGGGCAAAAAACTATCCGGCAAGAAGATTGTCCCCTTCCTGCTACGATTGACTTTTGATATTATGGCCTGTTTCATTTTTGCGGATTACAGAAGGATAATAAACGCTTTATTATCCTTTTTATGCAGCACAAAGTTAGTGTTTTATTTCCAATTATACAAGTAATTACATCGTGGTATTTATAATCTTACATATAACAATAAAACAAACTGTGATTTCACAATTAAGTTTGGTTTAATTCGGGCTATATATACCCAAGTTAAACCAAACCAATATATATAGTGTGGCTGGTGAAAAGAAAACTTCTTCTTTTGCACAGCTATCATTTCAATCGTGATGCGCGGGTGAGGCGGTCTTCTTTGATATAGCGGCTAAGTGATGCTTCCGTGGTGTGACCGGTGGCGGCGCAGATTACATCGCGGTCGTTTCCTCGTAGTCGCATATTGGTAGCGAAAGAACGTCGAGCTGTATGGCAGCTTACCATCTGCCAACGCTGATAAATGTCTTTCTTGCGTCCGGCTCTTCCGTTACCTACATCTGCGGTGTAGGCTTTGGTGACATATCCAGCCAATGTGCTTTCCGGGTTCGCCTCATAAACCGCCTTCATAATATCCTTCAGTGCGTCATTGAACTTCTGGTTGCTTATTACACGCGGCATTTCTTTACCGTCATTGTAAAGGTCGAGAATCGATTGAGCCTCCGGCAGTATTTTGACGACCGATGTCTTATCAGTCTTGTTAGCCTTGAATTGAAAATAACGCTCACCATCTTCAGTCACTTGAATAGAATTGTAGTTGAGCTGTTCGAGGTCTGAATGGCGCACACCGGTCCAGCACATCAGCACAAACATATTGCGCACGGTCTGCAGATGTTCAGTCGGCAACTCCTGTTTTGCTATCAATGCGATTTCACTTTCAAGCAGGGCAATACTCTCTGATTCTTCTTTCAGTTTCTCACAGCGTAAAAACTCCTCTGCCATACACTGTATGCGCATAGGCTGGTCACGGATGACAGTCTTTATAACCTTGATATGGTCACCGATAGTATTCAGTTTCAATCCCTCGCCATATGCAAATGTAAGATACTCGGAATAGAACGACTTATTGAGTTCATCAAATCGAATATCGGTGATATGCTTCTTATTCATAAAGTCGCGGATATAGCGGCGGAGATGCTTGTAGTGCTGTATGGTTTTTAGTCCGATTGGTTTGCCATGCCATGTTCGGGCTGGAGCAGCATCAATAAAGACATCAAGAGCCACAATGAAGGATTCTTCACGCTGACGGAGCATTGCTTCAAGTTCTTCTTTTTTGCGCCGCTGTTCAGCCTCACGTTGAGCTCTCTTCCGTTCCTGTGCTTCTTCCTGTGCCTTTTTCAAAGCTGCCTGTTCTTGAATCTGCTCACGCTGTGCGACCGAGACAATTGCTTTCTCCAGCTTTTTCTTTGTCGGATTAGGCTGGGATAAAACCAAGTCAATGGTTGCGGTGATTTCATCCAGTTTATCGCAAAGATACTTACCTTCACCGGAGCGAAACTTATTCCACTTTGAAGTAGAGGAAACCGCATCGCTCCATTGCTTGATGTCAACCTCTACAAACGATTTCAAAAGCAGATTTTCCCCGTCGCTTTGGCGACGGGTATATAGAAAGGCATTGCCGGAAGCGGCCTTTGTGCGAAGAAAAAATTTGGTATATGCGTTCTTTGCCATTATAAACTCGTGTGTCTAAGTTTATTATTCAAACGCAAAGGTAATGCGCATTGTTGCTGAGTTGATACTTATTTGATACTTTTCTTTGGCAGTCTATGGCACTTTTTGCGACTTTCTGAAATTGTTAAAATATATAACCGCTTAGTATCTCGATAATTAGAAAATTGGAGTTTCACGAAATATCATAAAAGTTGCCCTTCCAAGGCAACACAAAGAAAGAGCTAAGTCGCTAAGATTTAGCTCTTTCTTCTTTTCTAGCCTGCGCACAAATGTTAAAAATTGTATATTTGCCACAATCCCACAGATTATAATGGCGCTGGCATTATTCAAATATAATTCATTTGACACTTCAGAAATCGATTATTTTTTGTAAATTGCGATATTACTGATAATAAACCTGCATGAAACCAATCTGGCTCAAAATTTGTGTGGCGTGCGTCCTGATTTCTTCAATCGGTAGAATGGCTAATTCCTTTACGGATGTGCTGATTGCTGTCGGCGCAATTGCCCTTGTCGCGTTGGTTATATGGCTTTTCGAGACCGGGAGATTAAGGATTAGCGAGCGTCTTGGCAAGGTATTGAAGAAAATAGGTGCTTTCATATTGGTGGCGGTCGGCATAGCCTACCTCGTAGCTATGTTCATTTTTGTTACATACAAAGTGGCGACGGAGGGAGATTGGCAGGGAATCATGCTATTGGGTATCGCATCCGTGGCATTCGGTATTTCATGGTATATCAGCCGTTGGCGCAGACGGTGGGTGAAGTTTCTAAAGACATTTATGCCAAAAGACAAAATACACCACGGTGACTGGAAGATACGAGAAAAGTATTTCCAGACATTTGACTATGCCACCAATGCCCAGTATGGACTGCGAACCGCTGACGGCATTTTTGACGGACAGGCGAGAGTGTGGCTCAACCCGTCGGACGTCGATAAAGATGCTTCCGCACGATTGGATACGTTTGAGGCGATATTGGCAAGGCGTGGCATTAAAGCCAACTGCGCTCTGACACACATCCCCGGATGTATCTACGCCGATATAGTTGCTGAAACCAAATACAGATCAATGAACAGCGACAAACAGGCAGCGTTCCGCGACGCGTTCCACGAACTTGACGGCATGAACTATCAGGGTGAATATTATGCCGAGTATCACGGAGAGTTGGGTATAATCTTTTTTGAAGGCAACGCCGGAAATGTCATAATCCGTGCTATAAGGACTGAGCCGAGAGAAGAATATTATATTGACAACGATTGCGGATTTCAATCGGAAGAAGCCCATTATTTCATTGAGCGCGGTGTCGATTGGACCGAGGGTACATACTCGTTGATTTCAGCCAAGAAGTTTTTCGCGCTTTGGCGTGAACGGCTTGAATATAACGACAAAGACGACGCATATTCTTTCTTTGAACAGGCATCGCTGATGTATTTCGCTGCGGTAGCCAATGGCGACAAGAAAGAACAGACCAATAGCCGATGGGACATTGAAAACGCCGCCAAATTTCTCATAATTCATGATGAAAAGGAAACAATGATTGACCTACTTATGGGGATGATTTATGAAGAAACTATGTATTGGGCGGCACGGCTGTTTAGCGACGTACTTCCCGCTGAGACTCATGATGCGGCAATTAGGTTAGTCGAAAACTGCGACAATCCTGTGATTGTCTCGCGCACCAAAAGACTAATAGCACAATGGAAGAAAGGAGGTAAGCAATGAACCGGATATTATCTGATTATCTTGCAATTTGCAGTAAATTCCGGACTGAAGGGCTAAGCAAGCCGGAAAGGAAACAACGGTATGCAATGCTATCTGAATGGAATAAAAAGGAGTATGACAATGAGCATACTGCCATAGGAGAAATTCAAGATTTTTGGACTAAGCATAGTAAAATTTGTTGGAACAATCAGTTTATCAACAAGGTTATATGTCCTCAAATTGCCATAGATTTGGAGAATGGCGGTTTTGAGGGGCTAAAATTCTTGTTCCATTGCTTTTGCGGTCATGAGGATTCTTATCTGAACACCAATAGTCCGCTTGAACTGTTCTGTAAGTTTTGTAAATATAAATACGAGCCGTTTCAACTTGCAGATATGCTGCTTGAACATGATGAGGATAATGTTGATGCGCTCAGATACAAATATCATGCACTCAAGTATTTTCTTGAGTTTTCCATCCATGAAATGCCGACGGGCATATTAAATGGCATGAATGGAGCAGGTATAACGGATATTCCGGCAATGCTGAAAGATATAGATGAATTTGAGTGTCTATCAAAAAGATTAGACATGCCACTTTGTGAAACTCTGATCAACGATTGCCGCAGATTCTATCCGGCATACAAAGATTATCTCCAAAGTCTCCGTCGTTATAAAAACTTTGAGGAATATCTGAATATGAACAACATCCAATACCAATCATACACTTCACGTTATGACTATGAATAGGTGGCAGAAGATATTTGTGTGTTATTACCGTTTTCAGGAGCGTATCGGAAATGGTGATATGCCCGTATTCATTTCTATGGGCATGATGTTATTCGCATTGTATCTTTATTTATTCAGTATTACAACAGTTGTTTTATTCTCATTTGGTAATATTATAGGCTCATCTGTATTGTTCGGGCTAAAAAGCCTGACACTATTCAATATCATGTTATGTTGCTTGACGGGAACTATATTTTATCTAAAGTATCTTCGCGGCGACAGATTAAACGAAACGCTGTCTATTGAAATTTCAAGAACTGACAAGTTTTATGCGGCTGTATTCCTCATTGGCGGCATTTTCAGCATCTGTTGCGTTTTTATTTTCATGTGGGCAGTTAATAACGGATTCATATTGGAAGGAGGAAAGCAATGAAACTGACCGATAAACGATTTTGGATTTATGAGATTGCCACTGCGCTATGCCTGTCGGCTTTCTCTCTCACGTTCTATTCCGATAGTATATTCTGCATTTTATTGATATTGCTGTCAAACGCTCTGGCTGTGGCTATAGGGTTGCATTGGTCTAAGAATATTGGCGTTTTATACACATGGCTTTTGGTTTGGGGTGCAGCTATTGGAGCCTATCTTGTAGATGTTACCTTGATGGTTATATTCAATATGACAATACATGAGCCATATCCGTTGATTGTAGTCCAAATATATCTCTTGCCAAGTTTCATTCTTTTCAGCGGGGTATTGTGTTTTGCCGGTTGGATTATCATGAGCCAGACATACAAGCGAACTGCGTTCAAGGTCATCTCTACAGCATTACTGTCGATAATAGGCGCAATCGGGGCTGCCGCCAATATCAATATCGGAAAGAATGTAATACCGTTTGTCATTTTCATCGGGTTAGCTATCGTCGGATGTGTGCTTTTCCTTAAATCGCTAAAAGACATCCAAGGCAAAAGCCCGGTGGATAGATGGAAACTTCGTAAGGCAAAATATGAAGCATGGCGAGATCGCAAGACGAATCAAGTTTCGCTTTCCGGTAATGATTATCTCTATGGACTAAGGCAGATTTTCCCCTTTATGGTGGCAGGGCTATTCATTCTTTCGTGCACCCTATTCGGATTGTTTTCACCGGATCAATCAAATGAATGGAAGGCAAAGGGGCTTGTGGGGGATGTGTCGAACCTATACATCTACGATGATGGCAAAGGCATTGCTATAAGCTCATTGCGTTACATGGATCATCCCGATACGGCGACAGTTTATCTCACTGAAAACGGTGGACGCAAATGGGATCTGTTTATCGAATTGCCCGGCTATGGCAAAGCCTTCAATACAGTCAGGATTAATGATGATGTATATTGCGCTATTCAACATAATTCAGCTTACGAGATAGAAAGGATAAACCATGAAGGCTCCAACTGGTGGTCTGATTATAAGTTTGCAAAGCTACCCATCCTTTTTGCGAATAATGACAGCCTTTGTTTCGCTGCAAACGGAATATTTTATAGGACGGACAGGTATCTCAAGGAAACAGACTCGATTGGATGCTATTCGTTACAACCTGCGAACAAGGGACTTGCCGTAGTGCAAAACCACATCTTCGGTTTCACGCTTTACCAATCTTCCGGCGGTTATCGTCTATATGATTTCACAGCCGATTCATATATCGCTGATTTCAGTTGCAAGGGTGATGTCAGCCTTATCAAATCATCGGACAATACCTGTGTCATACTGACCCAAACCGGAGGAGAATTAGAATCATATTTACTTGACTGTGCGACCGGAATCATGACAAAAACCGGACAATTTGATTTCGGCATGATGGAGGCATTACGGGGCGAAGGCGGCGTCTTATATAGTCTTGTGACGAAACGCCCGAACACCGACAGCTACATCCTTTACAGCTTTGACGCCGGAAAAACATGGAATACGCAGTGTATAAACGAATCCAATATCCGGGCATACTGTATTCACAACGGCTATCTGTATTTCTACAATCAATTCATGCATACAATATGCAGGCAAAAACTTGAAATCAAGAATCCATGAAGCGGTGGCAGAAAATATCAGGTTGTGTAATCTTCGGATTAGGAGCAGTCATAGAATTGCTCTTATGGACTTTTGCAATTACCGACTGGGAAGACACTCCTTGGTATAGTTGCATAAGCAGTCTTTCAAGCGCCATGTGGATAAACTACCTTGTGGCACTCGGACTGTTCGTTTACTTGTGGAAGAAAGGAGGCAAGCAATGAAACTGATTTATCGGG
This sequence comes from Barnesiella sp. WM24, assembly GCF_004570975.1. Classification (GTDB taxonomy): domain Bacteria; phylum Bacteroidota; class Bacteroidia; order Bacteroidales; family Muribaculaceae; genus Muribaculum. Next base: position 137,814 of record NZ_SPPC01000008.1, on the reverse strand, counting down.
CGAAATGGGTAATTGTAGCATTGTTTGCGATTACGTTCTTCTTTTCTTTCGCTGTTCTTTTTGCGGGAGGGACTACCAAGATTAACTGGTGTCTGTTGGTCGCAAATATATTGCTGATATTCGCACAGACGGCAAATGTGGTGTTTGCGTTTATGAACAAACATAAAAAGACCGGGATTGCATTGCTTGTTTTTCTACTCATGAGTATAGGCTTCGTTCTCGTTGTCGGATTGATTATTGTTGCCACTTATCTGATGGGATATAGTGTGGCGACAAGAGATCAACAGCTTAAGTACAGAGATAATATAATCGAGCGCATAGACTCTTTCCGTGCGGCAAACGGACATTTGCCCGAATCGATGTCGGAAGTGGGCTTCAAGCAGACAGGCGGTGGAGGATATTATTACAAAGGAATTATATTTGACTATATCAAGTTAAACAACAAAGAATACGTTGTCGAATATATCTCTGAGGATGGTGTTCTCACGCAGTACCATGATCACTGCTGGACTGAAGAACCAGATATTTGCCTGATAGAAATGCCTGTAAACGCGGACACGATAGCTGCAATAAACAGAATTTCAAAATTTGAACAGGATTACAATGTCCCTCCATTGATAGACAGCATATCCTTTAATCAGTCTCGGATATGTCCGATTGGCGATTATACCGGACAGCCCGATTCTATCGCATATATTAGTTATCTATACAAAGATGGCAGTATTCGATGCGAGGGTTGGGTTGCATACTTTGATGACCCGGAAGATGATTTCAGCAACCCATTCGGCGAATGGAAATACTACGATCAGAAAGGCAACTGCTATCGTAAGTTTTGGAATTATAAAGAAAACGACAGATACAGCCGGGGTGGATAAACAAATAAGTCGACTGAGACATCAGCCGACTTATTTGTGACTCCTACAGGATTCAAACCTGTAACCTTCTGATCCGTAGTCAGATGCTCTATTCAGTTGAGCTAAGGAGCCAATAAAAACTCTCTATTTCATAAAATCTGTGACTCCTACAGGATTCAAACCTGTAACCTTCTGATCCGTAGTCAGATGCTCTATTCAGTTGAGCTAAGGAGCCGTTATTTGTTGTTTGCGGTTGCAAAGTTAGACATTCTATTTTATATACGCAAGAAAAAAGTGAAAAATTTGCACAAAACATTTTTTTTGAAAATTTCTTTGGAAAAATTTTGTCAGTATAAAAATAATGCCTACCTTTGCATCGCAAACGAGAAAACACGGTTGCCCAACGCGAAAATAGCTCAGTTGGTAGAGCACAACCTTGCCAAGGTTGGGGTCGCGGGTTCGAGTCCCGTTTTTCGCTCAAGTACATTAAAATACTTTCAAGCTACGCTGAAGTTTAATTTTCATCAATGCGAAAATAGCTCAGTTGGTAGAGCACAACCTTGCCAAGGTTGGGGTCGCGGGTTCGAGTCCCGTTTTTCGCTCAAATTCAGTAAGCTTGAATTTTCGTCCGGGTGGTGGAATTGGTAGACACGCTACTTTGAGGGGGTAGTGGCCGTTGGGCTGTGTGAGTTCGAATCTCATCTCGGACACCCTGAAAATCCCAAGTATTTGAAATCAAATACTTGGGATTTTTCGTTTAATCAACGCGCGTGTCAGCGGCTGTAAAAAAATCCGGCGACAGTAGGCAAGACGCCTGCCGATGCGTGGTAATGCGTAGTGAATGTTCATGCTTGAACATATGCCCCATACACGTGTACTCTATGCCGGCAGTGCATTTTGCAAAAAAAATACCGCTGCCCTGCGGCTCATGATTAAAAAATTTTGCATCGCCACAGACATCTTCCGCCACAGTCGCCGGATTATCATCTTATATCGGGTCGGTTGCAAAACCCGATTGTAGTGTTACATCTCTTCTATCAAATCAGTCATCCAGCCAATAGACTGGATTTTGAGATCCAGCTGGCGCAGCTGTGACGCGCACCTGTCATAGAGTTTACGGAACTCTCCGGCATCTACGGTCCTGACATATCTGATCTCGCTCCTGTTATACCTGTCCTCCCGCTCTGTAAGATGTTTAAGGCTGTCAGCAAGAGTCGTGACACGCAATTTTAGCGTATCGCGTTCGGCAAGCAATGATGTAATATTTCTGCCATCCACTTCCGTGCGGGTGTTGGTGATGTTTATACAATATATGAGGCGGCGCAGCGAATCAAGCGTTTTGTCAAGTTCGGCAATCACTTCTTCAGGGGTCTCTATGGGAGTGTCACCCTCCTGAATCTTGATACAGTCGTCAAGGCGCACCTTCAATTGGCGCACCTTGTCCATAAGCGCCGCCCGCCGGCTTAATGCTTCAGCTAATTTCATAACCTTGTATATTAAATAAAGATTAATGACACAATGTCAATATCCAAAACACATACGCAGAACAGAGGGTTCATACATACATTCAGTGCGCGCCACACTGCCAAGCCACCACGCAGGCACCCAGGGTCAGGTGTGTATTAAAGTATTAGAAATCATAATGGCCCGGAAAACTTTTTTACGGGGTTGCCTCGTTCGAGACGGTCGTGGTTGCTCCATTGCCGTGACTGCGATTCTGCAATAGCTTTGTCATTTTGCCGGCGCAGTTTCAGCAAGAGTCTTTCACGGGCAAGCGTCTTGTTTTGCGATTGCGAGCGCTCATCAGAGCATTTCACCGACAAGCCCGATGGAGTATGGATCGCACGGACTGAGGTCTCTACTTTGTTGACATTCTGACCGCCTTTACCTCCTGAACGGCACGTTTCATAAACGATGTCTGATTCATTAATCCGTGGCAGTTCCACATCATCAAAGAAGTGTATGCCGACAAACCAGTTACTCCGCTTGTGTCCCGGACGATATGGGTTAGTTGTCGACCGCCAGAGTATGGTACCCTCCCACTCTTGTTTAAAAGAATGAGGAATCACTTCTTCGGCTACTAACGTCATCGACATGAAGCATCCATCTTCTTGATTGTGAGGCTCACAATCGGCGAGCTGCAACACCGGAATCGCGTTGATAAGCTCACGCGCCACGAGCGCGACAGCCCTCGCACACTCGACAGGGCCCCGCCCGGCTGTTATCTGTATATATTTTTTCATTCTCCGTTGTCTTTAATGTTGAGTTTAGGTTTAATCATTGAAATAATCTCGGCTGTCGGTCGGATAAGCTCGAGTATTTCTTCCGCAGGCTTATAAGCCATAGGCGATTCGTCAAGAGTCCCCTTCCCTACCGATGATGAATATATGCCGGTCATTGCGCTCTCATAATCGCTCATGGATATTTGCTTTTTTGCCTGAGCACGGCTCATTATACGCCCGGCACCGTGGGGTGCAGTGTTGAGCCAGCGCTCATTACCTTTGCCTCGGCAGATGGCTATGCCATCGCGCATGTTAAACGGAATGGCGATTTTCTTGTCCTCGGAGGCATCGATTGCGCCCTTGCGCAATATCGGTTGGTCATCAATAAGCGATATGTAATTGTGGGTGGTGAATATTGATTCAACACATTTTGCCTTGCAGAGCTTTTTCAGTATAGTGAAGATGCGGTCACGTATTACCTGATGATTGTAGAGTGCATATGCCTGAGTTATAATCATATCGGAGAGATAGCCGCGCAAAGCGTCACCCCAAAGATAACCGATGTATTTGGCTCGCTTGGGATTCTGCGCGACATTATGCCAATAGTTTGCCACTTTGACTCCGAGATTACGGGAACCGCAATGAATCGTCAGCCAACCGTCACCTGATACGGCATCCTCGCCATATTCGATGAAATGGTTGCCGCCGCCGAGAGAGCCGAGGCTCTTGTAGAAGACGCCCTCCTGAAGTTTGACGCGGCGGCAGAAGTCTGTGATGAAACGTGCATCTATACGAGGCGCTTCGTTTATAAGGTCGGGGGCGGCGGAACGGGATTTCAGATACTGTGAATTGAGGGAGCGAAACAACTCCTTTTCATTGAGAGAGTTTTTTGAGCAAATCTCATTGCCCGTAGGGATTACCTCACGTATACGATGATCAAGCAGCGCAAAGTCATCGGCATCGACATTACATGAAAGACGATGCATGGAGACTGTGCAACCAATGTCGACACCGACATGGTCGGGATTGACATACATTCCTATCGGATAGGCTGTGCCGACATTGCATGAACTACCGGCGTGAACGTCGGGCATCTGCACTATCGCGATGCCCTCCATCGCCGGATGATCGCACAGCTCTCCGAGCCATGCGAGAGCTGACTCTTCTATATTATAGGTAAAGATTTCGGCCGTGGTCGTTTTTCCTTTTATAATCATGTGTGGTTATATTTTTGCTGTAAAGTTGGAGCGCAGGTGCGCAATTGATTTGCGCACAGAAGAAAATTTTACTATTTTCGTAAAAAAATCTGATTATGCCACTGAATCGCTCCACTCTTATACGCATTTCCACAATCGACAAGTGTCTTCAAAACCATTATCGCCGATGGACCATCAATGACCTGATTGATGCCTGCACCGATGCACTTGCAGAATATGAGGGACGGAGCAACCCGGTCAGCCGCCGCACATTTCAGAACGACCTTGCCCTGATGCGCAGTGACCGCCTCGGCTATAACGCGCCTATCGTAGTGCGCGATAACAAGTACTATGAGTATGAAGACCCCGATTACAGCATAACCCACCTGCCGCTTAACGATGAAGGGCTTGACGCCCTTAACTCGGCGCTCGACATCCTACGGCAACTTCAAGGATTTCCGCAGCTTGCATCGTCAATCGACACCATCAGCAAACTTAACGAGCAGATTTCGCGCCACACCGGGTCATCCGTCCCCGCAATGGACATGGAGCATGTCGCAGGCTACAAAGGCGCGCAATTCATTGGGGTAATCTATGACGCAGTGCGCAAGCAGCAGACCATAACCATAGAATACCAGTCCTTCAAGGCACGTCAGCCGGAGACATGGGTGGTATATCCCTACCTGCTGAAAGAGTATCGCAACCGCTGGTTTCTTATCTGCGAGAAGGCTACCAACCGCGCTCCGCAAGTCAATATATTCGCCCTCGACCGCATTCATTCAGTCGACATAGACAAGAAACACCCTTTCAGAAAATGTGTTGACTTTGACCCGGAGCATTTCTTTGATGATACAATCGGAGTAACCAAAGGAATCCATGACAGAGCTCGGCGGGTAGTAATTAAAATTGACCGCAATCAGGCTCCCTACGTTGAGTCAAAACCATTCCATAAATCGCAGAAGGTAGAGCAACGTTTTCGCGACGGCAGCATCCAGCTATCGCTAAAAGTAGTGATTAATAACGAGCTTGAACGTCTCATCCTCGGTTACGGAGGTCATGCCGAAGTCATAGCCCCGCCAGAGTTCCGAGACCGAATTGCCGAGAGCGTAAAGATAGCAGCCCGCCGTTATAATGATGTGAAGTAATAGCTGCTTTTTTATGCCAAATATCCTTCATGTGTCAATGCCGATATATTCTTTTGCTCGACTTCAGAATTCAATATATTTTAATTGGTCAAAATCATCGAATGCATCCCAATAGTATATCCTTCTTCGATTATATAACATAACTATTGCCTCCGGGAAAATCCTTTGGCTGAATAGTTACAATATTTATACTGTACTGCAATATGCTTCACCCTGGTGAAACTTTGCGGTCTTGATAAAATTTTATGTTTTGTTTTTAGTGCGCAGAATGGTTGCGCAGCGGCTATCTAACTTTGCGGTCAATCCGAGTGACAAGCCACCGCTTACCGACCTGAGGCCGACCACGCTCTCGGCTGACTCGCGAGGACTCCGTCATTGCATCAGAATTATAAAAATTACAGAATTATGAAGACCTTAGAAGGACATGACGTGAAGATATTCACAGATAATGTTGAAGAAAGCGCTCTGGAACAGATCAAGCAACTGCTGTCGATTGACGTGTTTTCCGACAAGAAAATACGCATCATGCCCGACGTACACGCCGGCGCCGGATGTGTAATCGGGTTCACAGGCGACCTCGGCGACAAGGTTATCCCCAACATTGTCGGCGTCGACATCGGCTGCGGCATGCGCGTTCTTAACCTCGGCAAACTCAATGAAATTGATTATCACACATTCCACGAGCATATACTTGGCAACGTGCCTTCCGGCATGTGGGTACGTGAAGAGAAACGCGGTTTCAAGCCGCTTGTCGGCGAGGAGATGGAAATCTACCGCGAGGCCAAGCAGCTTGTGACTGAACTTTACTGCTACCGTGATATTAAAGACTCCGGGCGCATCAACAAGGCAATCGGCTCGCTTGGAGGCGGCAACCATTTCATCGAACTTGACAAGGATGAAGAAGGTAATGTGTACCTTGTGGTTCACACCGGTTCTCGCAACCTTGGCAAGCAGGTTGCCGACATATATCAGGCAAAAGCCGTGAAGCATCTTACTGCCGGCGCCGACGAGTTTGAAGAGAGAATCAAGCACATTATCGAGGAATACAAGGCGGCAGGACGCCGCTCCGAGCTACAGAGCGTCATCAAGAAAATGCGCAAGGAATACACCGAGGCTGAACCATCGCTACCTTCCGCACTATGCTATGTCGAGGGTGACGCCCGAGAGCATTATCTTCATGACATGCGGCTTTGCCAGCGATGGGCAGTGCTAAACCGTAAGCTTATATCTCTCCTGCTTTTGCGCTTTTTTGAGGGCGTGGAAGTAAAAGAGGAATTTGAATCAATCCACAACTACATAAGCGATGAAAATATAATCCGCAAAGGTGCAATCTCGGCAGCCGGGGGCGAACGTTGCATAATCCCTCTGAACATGCGCGACGGGTCGTTGCTTTGTACCGGGAAGGGTAATCCCGACTGGAACTGCTCAGCGCCCCACGGGGCAGGACGTGTATTGAGCCGAAGCCAGGCATACGCGAAAATCACGATGGAAGACTTCGCGGCATCCATGAAGGGAATCTACTCGGAATCGGTCAACGAGTTTACGCGTGACGAGTCGCCTATGGTCTATAAACCGGCAGAGGAAATCATTGCCAACATAGGCGACACCGTCAACATCAACACCATAATCCGCCCAATCTTCAATTTCAAAGCATCATAAGAGACTGGATTTCGGATTTTACAGTGTCACTCTTTAATTGTGTCAGAGTTCTGGTTGTAGGCTTTTGCCACGCACTTCCATTCGCCGTCGAGTTTGAGCATCAGGAGGAAGTCGGTGAAGTCGATGGATCCGCCCCACCCCTCTTCGAGGACGCGTACGACCGCCACGGTCTCCTCAACGGCAAGAACGTCGATTCGGGCTTTGAACTCCGCTCCGGCACCGACAGTATCGACATTGTGGTAGAACTGATCTATAGAGCCGCGCTCAACGGTGCCGTTCAGTATGCCGAACAGCACGGCATCGTCGGTGAACAGAGTCTTTGCATACTCGCTGTTGCCCTCGGCGACACTCTTTACAAACTTCTCGGCTGCACGAGCCACTGCTTCATATTCCTTGATTTCGTTTCGCATATCTATATGTATTTATTTGATTTTCTTTGCCAAGGCAAAGCGCCAAGGCGATAACTGAATGCAAAGTTACAATGGTAATACCTCTAAATCAAGTACCGAAAAATTATTCATATACCGAATAATTTTTCGGTACTTGGAAATTAGGCAGTTATTGACTAACTTTACATTCGGAAAGAAAATAAAAACTGAAACGATGGCATACGAAAAGAAAATACCCGTGGATCTGGACTGTCCGTTAAGGCTCACAATGAGTCTTATCGAGTCGAAATGGAAGTCATGTATCCTTGATGAACTGAGAGACGGTGAGCCACAGCGACCAAGCGAAATTCACAAATGTCTGCCCGAGGCGGCACCCCGCGTGCTTGACATTCAGCTAAAAGAGATGGTTGAAGACGGACTCGTAACGAAGACAATCTACCCGGAACTCCCTCCCCGCTCAGAATATAAAATAACCGAGCTCGGACTATCACTGCTACCAATCATCGACCTGATGCTTAAATGGGGCGAGGAGCACTTCGATATTTTCGAGCGAAAATACGGAGAAAAGATAGCAAAACGCCCCCTTTAAATCATAGACACAGCCTCAAGTTTTACTGAAACACAAAGCGCGAAGCAGGATTTTGCCGGACAGTGTCAAAACCGGACGTATCTCTAATCATTTATATTACATGACTATTTGTTTTTCTTAGAAATAACGGCGATAGGAAGTATTAAAAATACTGCGACAAGGGACATGACAAGACCTCCCATTGTGCCGATGGCGAGAGGATACCAAAATGACTCCTTCGACTCTCCGACGATAAAAGGCAGGAAACCGAGGATGGTAGACAGCACCGTCAGTAGTATTGGCACGATCTTTATGCGTAAGGCATTGACATAAAGCTTACGAGGCGACACCTTCGTATATTGCCTCCGTAAGGTATTGAATTCATTGAGTATGTAGATGGCGGCGTTGACTGTTATGCCGGAAAGGAGAATGAAAGAAGCAAATCCCCCTTGGTCAAAATTAAGATGTAGGAGATAGAATATAAGGAACACTCCTATAAAGGAGACCGGAATCATGAAGATTATTGCGAAAGGCTGGCGCAATGAATTGAAAAGTATCGAAGAAGTGAAGAAGATGATGCCGATTACCAGCAGAAGAAGCAAATATTTAGCCGAGTCGTCTTACCGCCACAACTAACAGCTATAAATAAGGGAGCGAGCAAAATAAAAGCCTGCAAACTTGATAGTTACAGGCCTTTTCTGGTGATGTACGTGGGGTACATTCGCGGAAAGACAGGGATTCGAACCCTGGGTACCCGTAAGGGTACAACGGTTTTCGAGACCGTCCCGATCGACCACTCCGGCATCTTTCCTCATGTCGATTTGCGGATGCAAAATTAATAATTGTTTTGAATGTGGTCAAGAATTTTCACATAAAATATCGACCTAAAACAAAAAAGATGCAACAGGCAACCTGTTGCATCTTTTGTTGCTGGTAGCGGGATCGAGAATTGAACTCGAGACCTCCGGGTTATGAATCCGACGCTCTAACCAACTGAGCTATCCCGCCATTACCGTTTTGCGAGTGCAAAGTTATGCATTTATATTTAAACCGCCAAACATTTTCGCATTTTTCTTCAACGCTTTTTTATGTTAGTACACATTTTTTGCATCTGACGATATTTTTATGTAATTTCGCGGCGAGTTAAGTAATAGATTTTAGGGGTGCTACAGGTGGCGTTGCCACTTACGGCTGAGATTATACCCTTTGAACCTGATCCGGGTAATACCGGCGTAGAGAAAACATCAATATGAACAAGCAGCTGCTTTTCATGGCAATGTGTGGCGTATCGTCATGCACATTCCACATACATGCCGTCTCTGAGAGCGAGGCGGCAATCGATTCACTTTTAGGTGTCACGCTTCCCGAGATTGAGATTTCGGCAAACCGTGCCAATGAGAATACTCCTGTCGCATACAATGTGATACGCAAGAAAGAAATCGAGAAAAACAATGACGGGCGTGACCTGCCCTTTCTTCTTTCGATGACCCCGTCGGTAATATCAACGTCAGATGCAGGAGCCGGTGTTGGCTACAGCGGCATCAGGGTACGCGGCACCGACGCCTCCCGCATAAATGTCATGACCAACGGAATCCCCGTCAACGATGCCGAGAGCCATAATGTCTACTGGGTCAACATGCCCGACTTCGCATCGTCAGTGCAGGACATCCAGATACAGCGGGGCGCCGGCACAAGCGTAAACGGAGCAGGCGCATTCGGGGCATCTATCAACATGGTCACCGACTCGCCCTCAAGCGATGCCTACGGTGAATTTTCCGGGGCCTACGGCATGTACAACACCCATAAAGCCACTTTGCGTGCGGGGTCAGGATTACTTGGCGGTCACTGGACAATCGACGCCAGGATAAGCAATATCGGGTCAGACGGATATATCGACCGTGCTTCGTCCAAGCTGTGGAGCTACTTCGGACAGGTGGGCTACGTCAACGGCAACACGACTTTGAGGCTCATCGCGTTTGGAGGCAACGAAGAGACCTATATGGCGTGGGACTATGCCTCCAAAGAAGATATGGAAAAGTATGGCAGACGCTACAATCCATGTGGAAAATACACCGACAGCGACGGCAACACGGCATATTACCCCGACCAAAAAGACCATTTCACCCAACATCACTTCCAACTCCACTTCTGGCAGACGATAAATGAACGATGGCGCCTGAACGCTGCGCTGTTTTACACAAAAGGCGACGGACACTACGACCAGCTGAAAACCGGACGCACATTGATTGAATATGGCTTGTCCCCATATATAAACGCCGATGGAGAAGAGATAAAAAAGAGCGACCTTATCAGGCTGAAATTCAATGACAATGACTTTGGCGGAATGACCGCGACCGCCAACTATAACCACGGCAATATAGATGTCACTCTCGGCGGCTCGGCAAGCCTGTTCAACGGCGACCACTTCGGACGCATCAAATGGGTGCGCAATTATATCGGCCCGATTAATCCGCTTCAGGAGTATTACCGCAACACCGGCGATAAATTTGACGCAAATATATATGTGCGCGCCAACGTTGCCGTCACCGACCTCCTGTCGGCATTTGCCGACTTACAGTATCGTCATCTTGACTACAAGCTCTCCGGCGTAAGCGACAACTTCGACTACACCACCGGCTCTATGGCAGCGCTTGACATTCATAAGAAATATGACTTCTTTAACCCCAAGCTTGGATTAAGTTTCAACGACGGGCGCCATAACAGAGCATTTGCATCCTGGAGCGTGGCTCATCGCGAACCCGTGCGCGACAACTTCACCGACGGCGACCGCAACCATGACCCCAAAGCGGAGCGCATGTTTGACTATGAAATAGGATACACTTACTCTCACCGGATGTTCACCCTTGGAGTCAACCTGTATTACATGGACTACAAAGACCAGCTTGTACTGACCGGACAGCTCTCCGACACAGGCAACCCACTGAGCGTAAACGCGCCACGCAGCTACCGGGCCGGCATCGAGCTGCAGGGAGGGCTTATGCCGTGCCGATGGTTTGACTGGCAGATAAACGCCACGCTGTCACGCAACAGGATAAAAGACTTTACCGAATATATCTATGAGGATGAGTGGACCAACCCTATAGGAGTTTACATCGGCTCTACCCCGATAGCCTTTTCTCCGTCATTCACCCTTAACAATGCTTTTAACTTCCACTATCGCCGCATTGAAGCCACGCTTCAGAGCCACTACGTAAGCAGCCAGTATCTAAGCAACGCCCATTCGCGCGAGCAGATGCTCGACGCTTATTTTGTAAGCAACCTGCATCTGGGCTACAATTTCGGAAAGATTGCCGGTCTTAAAGAATTACGCGCAGGCTTCTCCATCTACAACCTGTTTAATGAAAAATATGAAAGCAACGGATATGCCGGGGCTGGATATTATGTCGATGAAAATGGAGAGAAAGTCATCTACCGCTACAGCGGATATGCCGCCCAGGCTCCGGTCAACGTGCTTGCATCGGTCACTGTAAGATTCTAAAGAAATGACGATGGAAGCTGTCACCGACTTTTTCACGCTCGACCGCTGCCTTGAGATAGCGGGGTTCCTGATAGGACTGCTATATCTTTACTGGGAGTATCATGCCGACCCTAAGATGTGGTTTGCCAACATTGCCATGCCCACAATATCTTTCTGGGTCTATTACCGCGCAGGACTGTATGCCGACTTCGCCATGAACATCTACTACTTCGTGATAGCCATATATGGCTACATCGCGTGGACCATGCACAGAGGCAGAGGCGGAAATACCCGTAAAAAGGAGCTTCCCATAAGCCACATCAACGGCAGACGGCTTGCGGGATGCGTTGCCGCCTTTGCAGTGACTTATGTCATAATAGCCTTCTGGCTTGCAAGATACACTGACAGCACCGTGCCTTATTGTGACGCGTTCACCACCTCGCTCAGCATAGTGGCGATGTGGATGCTCGCGCGCAAATATATAGAGCAGTGGATCGCGTGGATACTGGTTGACGCCGTGTGTGTCGGGCTATACCTTTATAAGGACCGCCCGTTTTACGCAATTCTGTATGCCTGCTATACGGTAATCGCATTGTTTGGTTATGCCAAATGGAAGCGGCTCATGAAGCAGCCGGTTGACTCCGCCGACTGACGATATGTGCGGTTATAGTTTGACGGTCACACTATTTTCCTTAAATTTGTAAAACAAACTCATTATAACCGCACTGCCTCCCTCTCATGCGAGGCACCAAACACTCAATTCCCAATGACACCCGACGAACGCAATTCTTTTAAGAAATGGCTAAAAGGAATACCCTACGAAATCTCATTCTGGAAAAGCTACTATAGTCACCGTCGCAGCCTTAAAGCCCTCGACTCATGGAGCGATTACGGAAAGGAATGTAGGCTTGACGACTTTGATATTATCGAGTTTGCCGCGTCATGCTCCTCCACCCCGCTCTTCATTGACCTCGGATGTGCGCTCAGCTACACTTTCGGGACAGAATTTCGCGGCATCCCGGTGCGCGTAGACCGGGTCGACCCTCTCGCTTCTTTTTACAATCGCATCCTTGAGCGTCACGCCCCTGAAAAACCACGTATACGGTTCGGAATGCTTGAAAGCGTCTCGGTTGCCTATAAGGAAGGAAGCGTGGATCTGATTCATGTGCGCAACGCATTGGATCACAGCGCCAACCCGACACTTGGCATCATGGAATGTTTGAAATGTCTTCGCGTCGGCGGCATACTGTATCTCAACCACCATCACAATGAAGCCCTGCGCGAAAACTATCGCGGCTTCCACCAATACAATGTCGACATCGACGGCGACAAGCTTGTGATATGGAACAACGACAACCGCTATGACATCAACGAAATGCTGTCGGGGATAGCCACAGTCAGGTGCAGTGTAGCCGCCAACGGTCACATCGTCGGCATAATAACCAAGAATGCCGACCTTGACAGCGACAGCACTCCCGACACAGAGGCGCGCATGTCGGAAATGCTTGTCATGACCTTGGATACAATCAACTCCTTCTCTTTTGCCCTGAAATATAAAGCTGCGATGATTGTTGCCTCTATAGCTCATCCGGTCATGAGGCGCATACCTCGCAATCTCGTTGACAAGCTGAAACATTCACTGCGCAAAAAAAGAACGGCATAAGCATTATTTAACATTAGTGTGCTTAAATCCCGCCCACTAAAGACATAAATTTGCCGATGAAGGTCGTAATGGCTTTCCTTGCAACATTTTAATACAGTCGCTTATGGGATTTATTTTTGTTATTTTTTGTGCTATCGCCTGGCTTGGGCAGGCTCTCTACGATGGTGCCGACATCAGTTAACCTTAAATTGACCTGATTATGTTTGGTATAGTTTTATGGGTGATTATAATATTGTTTATAGTCATATGCTCGTGTCCGGGCTTTCTCACATTCTTTTTCTGTGTAGCATTGCCCGTAGGAATCCTTGTATATTACATCTCCGCCAAAATCCTCGAAAAGTTTAACCGATAAAAAAACATTCCGCCATGTCATTCTGGAATATCCTGGGCGAACTTGCCATCTTTAACATGATCCGCAACCTGCTCTCCCAAAAGAAGAAACAGCAGTCACTACCCTACCCTCACAGCAAAGTCCCCGACCATGACCCGATGCGTGAAGCCCGCATGGAACAATTGGACAATGAATACGTCATCGCCTCAAAACCCGCTGCCGGGCGTTACGAGACAACTGAATATATACCTCTAAATGATACTGATGATTTACAGGATTACGACGCCTGCGACTTGCAAGACCGCATAAACGACCTTGAAAGTCAACTCGATGACTGCGACTACGAGTCGGAATACTACGACCACATTCAGGACGAGATTGACATGCTTCAGGACCAACTCGATGAAATCGAAGATCTCCGGAATATTTATGACGATGAACTTGACGACGAGTTGGACGAATGGGATGACTTGCAGGATGACGAAATAGACGATTTCGACTATCAGGATCTCGGACTATATGACGACACATACCGCGACGAAGAAGACTGGTAAACATCGCCCCACCCCTGCCGCCCACAAGAATCGCAAATCTTACCATCCGACAATACTACTCCCGGCACAATGGCAAACCACTTTACCGGGAGTATAATATCAGTAGCACAGAGCCCCAATATATTAGGCTCATTTGGCTATTTTCCAAATCCTTAGAAAGCGTAGCCTAAACGTAGTTGGAAATTATTTGAAAAAAAGTTTCCTTGCTCTCGTTTATCACCCTTACCAATTGAAACTTTCTTGTCCCCTCCTTCAAAAATAGGGATGAAACCACGTTGCCATGTGAAATCAATATTGAAATGACCAAACCAATATCCGGCACCAACATTTATTCCGACATCATATTTGCGCATGTTGTCAATATCTCCGATTTTGACCTCGGCTTCATTTTCTTTGAAGTCATTGCGATTGCCATATTTAGAAGTAGACACGATATGATCAGACGTATACGTTTTATAATTTCCTGAAAAATCGTAACTTGCATAAGCTCCGAGATGGACATCTAAAGCCATGCGTTGGAGGAATGTGTACTTATACCCTATAGTGATAGGCGAAAGTTGTACATTGTAGCATGAAAGCGTCCCTTGTGCAGTTTTCTTATGATAGTCAGAGCCTCCGGAAACCTGACTCTTACCAGAACGCACCCATTCAGCATTTGTCTGGTAACCTCTCTTCCCTAAGTCAAGACTCATGCCCCAATAAAGAGGATGAGAACCAAAAGACTTGTTAAAGCCAAAAGAAACAACATAGCCTGAAGTATTTTTGAAACTCCCGCTCCAATCACCATCATCCCATATTGCCTCCTGTGTCCCTTTTGCATTACCAACCACACCGTTAAATCCGATGCCGGCTCGTAGAATCCATACTGCTTTTCCCGAATTGAAGTTGGGTAGTTCAAGAGTTTTCCCAAATCCTTTTCCATACATTGTCGTTACTGACAAGAGAAGCGACAGAAAAAATAAAATTTTCTTCATAATTGGTTTGCACGGTCTCCAGTTCCTAAAAACCTTTTTTAGATGCAGAAGCGTGGAACTGTATGCCACATCCTAAAGTGAAGGTGCTAGGAAAACCTTTGAGAACAGATATGGGATAACAGCCCCACGCTATGCGCGGGAACCGTCTGCCAACTCTTGTTCTCGTGGTCAAAGTTTCCTAGGCTTTTCACTTACAAGATGAAGACATAACGCTTCTTTTTTTACTAATGTCACGACAAGGCTTCCCCTGTCAAATGCAAAATTAAAAAATATATTGCTAATTAACAATAGGTATCACAAAAAACAGTAAGTAACGTTAACTGAAGTCGGTTTATGCGTAAAGACACAGCATATCATCGCGGATTGCTTGCCGTTTCTGTATTTAAACATTCTGATTTTTTTATCATCTTTAGACTCGTTTAGGAGCCGACTTTTACAGTCGCTTGCGGACACAAAAAGGGACACTGAAACAAGAATGTTCTGTGTCCCTTTATGTGATCCGGATGCGACTCGAACGCATGACCGTCTGCTTAGAAGGCAGATGCTCTATCCAGCTGAGCTACCGGACCGACCTTAATGAGAGCGCAAAGTTACGAGTTTTTATTGACTTTAACAAATAACTCTGCCATTGTTAGCAAAAAATTTATCAAAAATTTAACATCGGATAGATTAACGCATTTGATATTTGTTGCTATTTTTGTGCCGCAAAATATCATTACAACCGATTATCCACACATTTATATCGTATTATGAGATTTACTGAAATTCGAGTTTTTATCGTGTTGCTCCTCGCAGTGCTGCCGGCTATAAGATCAAATGCAGAAGAGAAGACCGATTACACTCCCCACATTCATGGAACAGTCAGAACCCGATTTGAGGTCGCCACAGAGTCAGGCAAATACCGCTTTCAAGTGCGTAACGCCCGTGTAAGCCTTGACGGAAAGATAGCTCCCTCTATCGATTATTATATAAACACCGACCTCTGCGACCGGGGCTCGATGAAGATACTTGATGTATGGGCACGCATATATGCCACCAAAGAGTTAGGGTTTCAGGCAGGACAATTCAGGATGCCCTTTGGAGTTGACCCGTTTCGCGGACCAAACACATACTTTTTCGCCAACCGTTCCTTCATCGGCAAGCAGGTGTGCAATGTAAGGGCAGTCGGAGCGAAAGCGATGTACACGTTGCCAGGCATTCCCCTGTCAGCAGAGGCAGGAGTGTTCAGCCCCACAACCATAGGCAACCATGCGGGATGGAATTCAAGTCTCGCATTTGCTGCAAAGCTCACCTACTCCATTGACAACGTAAAACTCGCCACCGGATTCCAATCAATAATCCCTGACTCAATACGCACCAACCTTATAGACGCGGCTGTCACCTGGAGCGCCGGACGATGGACTGTGGAAGGAGAATATATGTACAAACACTACACCTCCGACAGCCACAAGCCCTGCCACGCCTACAACATCTTTGCCGACTACCGGATGCCAATCAAGGCAGGCGTATTCAACCAGCTTTCGTTTCAAGGACGCTTCGACGGCATGACCGACCACAGCAACGCCCTGCGCGATGAAAACGGCAATCTTACGACAACCGACCCGTCACGAAACCGCGTCACCGTAGGAGCCACTATCAGCTATATAAAAAGCAAGAACCTTTTCCTGCATCTGCGTGCCAACTACGAAAAATACTTCTATAGCGGCAACGTAGCCACCACGCCCGACTCTGGCGACAAGGCTCTTATTGAACTTGTGTTAAGATTTTGACAGCATGGACACGATTGAAGCCACACTAACTCACCACGGAGTAAGACCTACGGCTGTAAGAATACTGATTTACAAGGCGCTAATGCAATTTCACGACACCTTCAGCATGAACGACGTAGAAATTGCCACTGACACCATTGACAAATCAACCATATTCCGCACACTGACCCTTTTCGCCGACCATCACCTCCTTCATGAAATCGAGGATGGCAGCGGCTCGAAAAAATATTGTCTGTGTCACAATGACCACGAGTGCAGCGTGGAAGAGCTGCACTGCCATTTCTACTGCGAGACATGCAAAAAGACATTCTGTCTTGACCGGTCCCACATCCCTCCGGTAAGCACCCCTAAAGGATTCATGGCACGTCATGCCGAATACATCATCAAAGGCACCTGCCCGGCATGTTCAGCAAAGAATCACGCCTAAGAAATAAAGCGGGAGCAGGTCACCCAAGACCCGCTCCCGCAAAAACTATCTATAAGGCTAATTCCATAGTCAGAATTTTTGAGTCACCTCCTTGCCTGAATAGCGTATAGTCGCCGTCTTATCGCTTCCGGCAATCTTCACGCGGAATATGCGGTCGCCTATCATCCCGGGATAAGACCCATTGCGGTCGCCTACGGTCAGCTGACCGCTCTTGTCATCCCATTTAAACTTTATCTCGCTATAGGCGCCTTTCTCGTAATTATAATTGTCAAATTCATCCTCATAAAGAGTAAACGTGCCATCGGCACCAGGATATACATGTATCTCAAGATCATCCCACGGCTTTTCAGTAGCATACTGAACGTCGGGACCGACAGGAATAATCGACCCCGCCTTCACATATACCGGGATTGTGCCTATGTCAGAAACCTTTTCAACAGTCTTTCCTCCGCGATGCCTTTCACCGGTGGCAAAATCCCACCAGGCAGTCCCTGCAGGCAGATACACCTGAACCGTCACAGGCTTCATGAAATCCACATCGACATCAGCCGCATTTGTATCAAAGTGCTCCTTCCGGTCCCAGCCCGTATTCTCATCGGTAGTCGTAATCAGTTCAGGAGTGTAGCAAGCCTTGACAATAGGAGCGATAAGCAGATTGTCGCCAAACATATACTCGTCAGCCATATTCCACACTTTCTTATCTCCCGGGAAGTCCATCGGCAGAGCCTTCATCATCGAACCGCCATGAGCCGTGACATTCCAAGAAGTCGAGTATATGTAAGGCAACAGCGAGTAGCGCAGACGTATGGCATCGGCAACCGCATCAAACACCGGGTCGCCTTTCTCGCCGAAATAATATATCTCACGCTTTATGTCGGCACCGTGGCTTCTCATCATGGGCGTGAACACACCCATCTGCATCCATCTTACAAACAATTCACGAAAAAGCGGATTTTTTACAGCCGACTCGGGACCGGCGTTGTTATAGGCGCTGCAGAAGAAGCCGCCGAGGTCACTGTTGACATTCGGGTTACCTGTCAACGAGAAATTAAGCATGGCGGGAATCTGATTGCGCAGGTTCTGCCAGCTTGAAGTGACGTCACCCGTCCACACATTACATCCGTAGCGCTGCTGACCCGTATAGCCCGAACGCGTCAGGATAAACACTCTCTTGGTCGAGTCAACCGCGCGCTGATGGTCATACACCCCGCCGACCGTCATAAGCGGATAAGCGTTCCTTACTTTTCTGAACGACCCGAGATATGTGGGTGTGTCAAAGTCTTCCTTCGTGGGATTAAAATGGTCAGGTTCGGTAGAGTCCATCCACCAGCCGTCGATTCCGAAATCATGCAGGCGGCTCAGATTTTTCCAATAAATGTCACGAGCCTCCGGGCTATAGGCATCATACACCCTCACACCCGACGGATAATCCATGCGCGGAGGCCATATGTGGGATATGCCCGACTGAGGCCACGTCTCGATATTAAACAGCAGCCCCTTTTCCGCAAGCTCGCGGTAAGGTTTTGTCTGCGGTCCGAAAGATGACCATATGGATATAATCATCCGGGCGTTCATCCCGTGTATGTCATCAACCATCTTCTGCGGGTTGGCAAAATCCGGACTCATGAACTCCATCGCGTTCCAAAGGTAATTGTTGCCCCAGTATTGCCAGTCCTGAATTATACCATCGAGCGGGACGCCTATTTCTCGATATTTCTTCACGACACCGGCAATCTCATCCTGCGACTTATATCGTTCCCTGCTCTGCCAGAATCCATAAGTCCACAGAGGAAACATGGGGACATCGCCGGTAAGATTCCTTATTCCGGCAATCACGCCATCCATGTCGCCACCATATATAAAATAATAGTCTATTGCCTGCGCCACCTCCGACTCAAATGCAGTCACTCCGTCGCGGTCAATAAAGTCGACAGGCGAATAATTGTCCCATATCACACCATAGCCTTTGACCGACACAAACACCGGCACTCCATCCTCCACGTTGCCCGGCATCAGCTTTCTGTTGACTCCTCTCTGTGAAAGTTTGCCATTCTCAAGATTTCCAAGACCGTAGACCGGCTCATCTTTTTCAAGCATGAATGACTGCCTGACCTTATAAGCCTTATCGCCACAATCATCTATGCCGGAAACAGCCATCCCCGCCTCTTTCAGAAGACATCCCGAACCGGGAGCATAAAAAGCCACGTCGCCGGTAGATGTATTGACATCCACCCGCAGGCGCGACGACTGCAATCTCACAATCTTTCCGCTCTCCTTCACCGTGAATTCAACCGCGGCAGGCTTCGCTATTACAGAATAGCTTCCGTCATCCTGACGGGAATTGCGGTCATGCTTCAGGATCCTCACTGCCGAAGGCGTGTAATACTCAACCTCGACGTCAATAGAGTCAATCGTAGCCTTTATCCCGCCGGGAGTCCTGACAAAAGCGGCGGCAGACACCCCAAAGGAGACAAACGCCAACATAAATAGCGTGATTAACTGTTTTTTCATGTTCTTAAAAATTTCCATTTAACCTTATTTATTAAAATCTGTACAAATCTGTTTCACAAATTTAGTAAATTCGCAAAAGTAGAACAAATAAAAATTTTAACATTTTGCCAACACGCCACCGTGTTTCAACGTTTAAATAACAAGCGACTTAACTTTTATAAACTATAACGACATGGATAAACGACATATCGAATCATCAGAGATGATTATAAATCCCGACGGCACCATCTTTCACTTGCACCTGCACCCCTCACAGCTCTGTGACCGCATAATCCTTGTAGGCGATCCCGGACGTGTTGACATGGTGGCGTCATTCTTTGACACCAAGACTTTTGAAGTATCATCACGGGAATTTCACACAATCGGAGGCACATACAAAGGGAAACCCATAATGTGTCTGAGCCACGGAATAGGGCCCGACAATATCGACATCGTGATGAACGAGCTTGACGCGCTTGCCAACGTGGACTTCGAGACACGCGAGGTAAAGCCGGAACACCGCACACTCACACTTGTAAGAATAGGAACCTCCGGAGCCCTGCAGCCCGAGCTAATACTCGGCACACCGGTGATTGCCGAGCGATCAATCGGATTTGACGGAGTGCTCAACTACTACGCCGGCCGTAACGATGTCGCCGACCTCAACTTTGAACGCGCATTCTGCGAGGCTGTCAACTGGAGCAGCCTGCTTGCGGCTCCTTATGTAGTGAAATCCAACCATGAGCTTGTCGAGCAGATAGGACGCGACGACATGGTGCGCGGATGCACCATCAGCGCCGTAGGATTTTACGGTCCGCAAGGCCGTGAGCTGCGTCTCCCGCTTGCCAACCCCGACCTCAACAAGATGATCGAGGCTTTCCGCTACGAAGGACACCCCGTCACCAACTACGAGATGGAGAGCGCCCCCCTTCAAGGACTCGCCCTGCTTATGGGTCACCGTGCGATGACCGTATGCTCCATCATCGCCAACAGGGTCAACACCACCGCGTCACCCAACTACAAGACCGCCGTGCGTGACCTCATCCGGACAGTCCTCGACCGCATCTGACCCCACCAATATCAACCATCACAACCAAATACTTCCCCGCCGTCCAATCTGACAGCGGGGAAGCTAATCTTCACACAAATCTTCACAGGCACTCTGTGCTACATTATTTGACGTTTCTGCCGCCTCTTTCGTTTCTTTGTTGTATCTTTGCAAAAGAAAAATTTACTTGCAATAATTATGGCACAGAAACCGTCGATTCCAAAAGGCACGCGCGACTTCTCTCCTGTCGAGATGGCTCGCCGCAACTATATATTTGATACTATCCGTGAAGTGTTTCATCTATTTGGCTTCAAGCAGATAGAGACACCCTCTATGGAAAACCTGTCGACCCTGATGGGAAAATATGGCGAAGAGGGCGACAAACTGCTTTTCAAGATTCTCAACTCCGGCGACTACCTTCGCGGCGTCGACCGCTCGCTTCTTGAAGGCGAGGCATCGGGCAAACTCACTTCTCAGCTTTCAGAAAAAGGGTTGCGCTACGACCTGACTGTGCCATTTGCCCGTTACGTAGTGCAGCACCGCGCCGACTTGCAATTTCCTTTCAAGCGCTTCCAGATACAGCCTGTGTGGCGTGCTGACCGTCCGCAGAAAGGCAGATACCGCGAATTTTACCAGTGTGACGCCGACATAGTAGGCTCCGACTCGCTCATCAACGAGGTCGAGCTTCTGCAGCTTATCGACGAGGTGTTCAGCCGCCTGAAAATCAACATCGCCATAAAGCTCAACAACCGCAAGGTGCTTGCCGGGATAGCAGAGCTTATCGGTGCGCCTGAAAAAATCGTAGACATCACGGTGGCAATAGACAAGATTGACAAAATCGGCATTGAAAACGTAAACGCAGAGCTACGCGAACGCGGGCTGGACGAAGCGGCAATCGAGTCGCTGCAGCCGATACTTGCCATCGACGGCACGCTCGAAGAGCGCCTTGCCAAACTTGACGAGATACTTGCCTCTTCCGAGACAGGCAAAAAGGGTGTCGAGGAATTGCGCTATGTCGTAAACGAGACTATGAAACTCGGACTTAATGCAGAGCTTGACCTCGACGTATCGCTTGCCCGCGGACTAAACTACTACACCGGAACAATAATCGAGGTGAAGGCAAAAGATGTACAGATAGGGTCAATCACCGGCGGAGGCCGCTACGACAACCTTACCGGAGTATTCGGCCTGCCGGGAGTTTCAGGCGTCGGCATATCATTTGGCGCCGACCGCATCTATGACGTGCTCAACGCTCTTGACCTCTATCCCGAAAACGCCTCGGCGGCAACTACGGTCATCTTCACAAACTTCGGCGAGCAGGAGACCATCGCCTCAATGAAGGTCATCAAGCAACTGAGAGCCAACGGCATCACAGCCGAGATATATCCCGATTGCAGCAAAATGAAGAAGCAGATGGCATATGCCAACGCCCTTGCCATACCATTTGTCGCCATCATCGGAGAGACCGAGCTTGCCGAAAACAAAGTGACCCTTAAAGACATGACCTCAGGTGAACAGGAGACACTCGACATCGAAGGACTTGTAAACCGACTGAAACAGTAACAGAAACAATACACAACAAGGAGAAAAATCTGATGACCGACAGTCAGCAGAACTGTGACCTACACATATATAAAATCGACACAGGCTCGACATTAAGACTGCCATATGCCGACGGTGGAATCAAAGCCGGATTTCCATCGCCGGCACAAGACCGTCTTAACGAGTCCATTGACCTCAACAGCGAGATAGTAAGTCATCCCGCCTCAACTTTCTATGGGCGTGTAGCCGGCGACTCCATGATAGAGGAAGGTATCGATGACGGTGACATTCTTGTCATCGACCGCTCGCTTGAACCGCTCAACGGCGACCTCGCGGTGTGTTGCATAGACGGTGAATTTACCGTAAAACGCCTGAAAGTGGAGCGTCACCGCATACTTCTCATGCCGTCCAACCGCCACTACCGCCCTATCGAGGTAAAAGAAGATGATGATTTCACTGTGTGGGGCATAGTCACCCACACCATCAAGAAAAACAGGAGAAGGAGATAGCCGCCGCGATGATCGGACTCGTAGACTGCAATAATTTCTTCGTATCGTGTGAGCGCGTTTTCCGTCCCGAGCTGCGTTCGCGTCCGGTCATTGTCCTCAGCAACAATGACGGATGTGTAGTGGCGATGTCCAACGAGGCAAAAGCGCTCGGGATTAAACGCGGTGTGCCCCTGTTCAAGATACGCGACATCGTGCAAGCCAACGACATAGTGTCATTTTCCGGCAACCACCGCCTTTACGGCGACATGTCACGACGGGTGATGGCAACGCTTAATTCCATAGCCGACGACATCGAGATATCATCAGTCGACGAAGCTTTCATAAGCCTTGACAGCATTGAAGAAAATCTGGCGGAATATGGCAGAACGCTCGTAAAGAAAGTAAAACGCGATATAGGTATCCCCGTATCGGTAGGCATCGCGCCCAACCGCACCCTCGCCAAAGTCGCCGCACGGTTTGCAAAGAAATATCCGGGCTATAAGGGTGCATGTGTCATAGACACAGAAGAAAAGGCGCGGAAAGCGCTGTCCATGACGGCTATAGGAGATGTGTGGGGAATCGGACCACGCATTGCCAGGCGTCTTGGAGAAGCAGGGATAGTCAATGCCCTGCAGTTTGCCGAAATGCCTGAAGAGACTGTGACATCGCGCTACAATATAATGCTTCAGCGCACATGGAGCGAGCTAAACGGAAACAGATGCATTGAGACCGACACTGAGCGTCCGGCACAAAAGACCCTTACCATATCACGCACATTTGCCACCGACTTCTACGAATACCGCGACCTGGAGGATGCGGTGACCCGCTTTGCCGCCAATGTCGGTGAACGCCTGCGACGAAAGGGTCTTTTCTGTGACGAACTGACTGTGTTCATCGCCACAAACCGCCACCGCACTGACCATCCGCAATACTCCAACTGCGCGCAACGGACACTGCAGGAAGCTACAGATGACTCGATAAGCATATGCAAGGAAGCAAAAGCGGCACTGAAAGCTATATTCCGCCCCGGCTACGGATATAAGCGCGCAGGCGTGACAGCCACGCGGATAGTCGATCGCGAACATCTACAGCCCACCCTCTTTGAAGACCGCGAAGAAAAAGAGCGACGGGCAAAACTGATGGCGACAATCGACAGCATAAACGGTGGCGGCGTAGAACGCATACACCTCGCCTCATCGCCCGACATCTCGTCATGTACTCGACATGAACGGGTCTCACGCCTGTACACTCAACGCATGAGCGACATTATAGAAATCAACTGCCACCGATAAAAAAAAGCCGCGAGACTGCAAGCAGCCCCGCGGTAAAATAAACCGGGAAATAAAATCAACCCAGATATGTCTTGAGCAATTTGCTCTTTTGCCCTTTAAGCCGACGTATCGCCTTTTCCTTAATCTGGCGTACACGCTCTCGGGTCAAGTCAAATTTAGCACCAATCTCTTCCAGAGTCATCTCTTGGCAACCTATGCCGAAGAACATCTTCAAAATCTCGCGCTCGCGCTCATGAAGCTGACGAAGCGCGCGCTCAACCTCTTTTGAGAGCGACTCCTGGGTAAGAGTGGCATCAGCCATTGGAGAGTCATCGTTGGTAAGCACGTCAAGAAGACTGTTGTCCTCTCCCTCGACAAAAGGAGCGTCGACAGAAATGTGACGTCCCTGCACCTTCAATGTGTCGGCAATCTTTTCAACCGGCACATCAAGTGCATCGGCAAGCTCCTCGGCCGACGGGCGACGCTCATTTTCCTGCTCAAACTTGGACAGAGCCTTTCCTATCTTATTGAGCGAGCCTACCTGATTCAACGGGAGGCGCACAATACGTGACTGCTCTGCAAGAGCCTGAAGAATAGACTGGCGAATCCACCACACGGCATAAGAAATGAACTTGAAACCACGTGTCTCGTCAAACTTCTGCGCCGCCTTGATAAGTCCAAGGTTACCTTCATTAATCAGGTCAGGGAGTGAAAGACCCTGATTCTGGTACTGTTTTGCCACAGAAACGACAAAACGCAAATTGGCGCGAGTCAGTTTTTCAAGAGCCACCTGGTCGCCCTGCCTTATACGCTGGGCAAGCTCTACCTCCTCTTCCACAGTGATAAGATCCTCACGACCAATCTCTTGCAGATATTTATCGAGCGATGCACTCTCTCGATTGGTGATTGACTTTGTAATTTTTAATTGTCTCATCTGTTATTACACAAGATTTTAAACATACAAAGGTACAAAATTTTATTCAAACCCTGCATCTTCGCAGCCATGTTTTTTATATGATATTATGATAATACAACGTATTTACATGTCAAATAATTGCCACATTATGCTTTTTCAAGATTAAATATACTCCATTAAACAAATCGGGCATCCCTGTCAACAAGTGACGGGACGCCCGGTTTTATCAATCCTTACAGAGCTGATCAGTCAGAGAGATCAACTGCATAATATACTTTACGACCGGTAGGATATATACCTGTGATAAACATCACCTTGTCGCTGTCATTACTCTTCATGATAGCCTCATATATCTTTTCAACGTCATCCTGGCTCTTCACGCGGGCATTGTTGATGTCAAGGATTATAAATCCGTCTTTAATGCCGGCTTCCTTGAACTTACCGTCGCGCAGACCGCTAACCTGCACTCCGGCAGTCAACCGATGCTCTTTCAACTGCTCCTTTGTAAGCGACTTGAACGCACATCCAAGCGAAGTCACGTCCTTGGCCTTCGTCACCTTAGTGTCGCCCTGGCTGTTGCGCAGCGTCACCTCAGTTGTGTATGCCTTGTTGTCACGTATGTATTTCACCTTAATCTTGTCACCGGGACGATACTTGTTGATAGCCTCCTGCATCTGCGCGGAGTTGTGAACCTGATTGTCACCGATACCCACAATTACGTCATCGACCTGTATACCCGCTTCCATTGCGGCGCCACGTTCAACCAGCTCCATGACAAGTATACCGTCATTTACAGCCGTAATGCCTTTCTCCTTGACGAGCTGCGGGGTAAGCTCTTGGAACATCACTCCGAGGACTGCCCTTTGCACGGCACCATACTGTTTAATGTCAGTCACGATTTTTGTCACGATAGATGTCGGAATCGCGAATGAATAGCCGGCATAGTTTCCTGTCTGTGAATAAATGGCGGTATTTATACCGATGAGCTCACCGTTGATGTTTACCAGCGCGCCGCCCGAGTTGCCGGGATTTACGGCTGCATCAGTCTGGATATAGCTCTCGATGCCCATCGCACGCCCGTTGGTGGCGCTTGATATGCTTCGTGCCTTTGCGCTTACAATGCCGGTGGTCACAGTCGAGGTGAATCCGAAAGGATTGCCTACCGCGAGCACCCACTCCCCTACCTTCAGCGCATCGCTGTCGCCGATAGGAATGACCGGAAGGTCTTCTGCCTCTATTTTTATAAGAGCCACGTCGGTCGACGGGTCGGTGCCTATTACTTTGGCATTGAATGTGCGGTTATCGTTCAGGGTTATCTCAAGACGTTCCGCGCCGTCAATCACGTGATTGTTAGTGACGATATATCCGTCCTTGCTGATTATCACACCGGAGCCGAGTCCCAGCTGCTGCTCTGACTTCCCTTTCTGCTCCGGCTGCTGCTGACGACGCCCTCCGGGTGAGCCGAAGAAAAAATCAAACATGTCAAACGGCGAAGACTGGTAGCCGTTGCCATATCCGCCACGCGGAGTGGCATAACTCTTTATACTCACCACTCCGTTGATGGTGCTTTCAGCCGCATGGGTGAAATCGGTAGGCGGCGTCACCCCATGAGCCACAGTATAAAGCCGGCCTCCACTGTCGAGGGTCCCACTTGTCGCCAAAACGGCTGAAGAATCGTGCTTGTCAGAAAAAGTGTTGACGGCTACAACCGTCATGGCGGAGCTCACCATAGCCACTCCACAAGCCATTAATGCGATTTTGCTATACAAATTCATAATATGAAGATTGGTAAGTTAATTGTTAAATTTTTAAATTTCCACTGTTAAATTTTAACTCTTCTACTCTATGACGCAAAAATAACGCATTATTTTAATCGGTGTATCATAAAAAAGCCCGACTTAAATCTATTTAATATTAGACCCCTGATTATTAAGTGAAATTGACAATAAATATGTGAAATTAGTTAAAACAAACAGGCGTCCCGTTCATTATTCAATGACGGAACGCCGTTAATATAGTTTGTTGAAGAATGATTCTAAATCAGATACTGCGAAGAGATTGACTGATTTTCGTGGACACGGCGTATAGTGTCGGCAAACAGACGCGCCACGGAAAGGATAGTACATTTCTTGCAGTTGCCCTTGTAGGGAATGCTGTTGGTAAACATCATCTCCACAATGCCGCTTTCATTAACGCGGTCGCTTGCAGGATCGCTCATTATCGCATGAGAGCAAAGTGCCCTTACGCTCTTTGCGCCCTTCTCTATCATAAGGTCGGCAGCCTTGGTGATTGTACCGGCTGTATCAACCATGTCATCGATAAGGATTACATTCTTGTCTTTCACATCGCCGATAAGAGTCATCGAGGCAACGACATTAGCCTTTGCTCTCTGCTTGTGGCACAATACCAGAGGCACATCAAAATACTTGGCGTAGTTGTTGGCACGCTTCGCACCGCCCACGTCGGGTGTCGCAATCACCATGTCATCAAGATGGAGCGACTCGATATAGGGGATAAACACCGATGATGCGTAAAGGTGGTCGACAGGCACATTAAAGAAGCCCTGAATCTGGTCGGCATGAAGATCCATGGCGATCACACGGTCGACTCCCGCTGCGCTAAGAAGATCGGCGACAAGCTTTGCAGCGATTGACACACGCGGCTTATCCTTTCGGTCCTGGCGAGCCCAGCCGAAATAAGGCATCACTGCGATTATCGACGCAGCCGATGCACGTTTTGCTGCATCAATCATGAGAAGAAGCTCCATAAGATTATCGCTGTTGGGGAAGGTAGACTGTACAAGATACACCTCGCAACCGCGAATAGACTCTTCAAAAGAGACTTCAAACTCACCATCGGCAAAATGCTGTATATTCATTTTGCCAAGTTCGACACCGAGATCCTTACAAATCTCTTCTGCCATATACTGTGACTTTGTTCCGGCAAAGACCTTAAATGGAGGTAACATTAAGCAAGAAATTTTAGTTTTTGAAATTTTGTGCAAAGTTATCGCTTTTTAGCATTATTCCGCCTATCGGGAAGCGATTTTTTATCTTGAGGAAGCACATTTTTATGCTTTATCTTCCACACGACTGCATCATTCGGACCGACTTCAGTCACAAACGGGCTGTCGGGAGAAAGCGTTTTCCTCATCATATCCTTGGACAGCAGCTCTGTAGCCACACAGTCACCTTTCGGAAGGCTGAGCACATCAAATGCATGACCTGGAATGTTGATGTGCAGATTACACGGCTCGCCGCTGAAATTGACAGCAACAACGAGTGTCTCATCGGCATAACTGCGCAGGAACACATACTGACGGTGAGGATTAAGTGTAGGATTGTCGTAGTTGACATACATCAGGTCAAAAAATCTTCCCGCCGAGATAGCCTTTTCCGTGTTACACATTCGCAGAATCGTGCGATACTTGTCACGCAGCCAGCGTTCATTGCCGGTGAGCAGGTCGTCATTACACTTCCCGCCGTTAAACCATCGCCTCACAGTAGGGATGCTCCAGTAATCAAATATTGTGGTGCGTCCATCATATCCGCTGAAGCCCTCAGCATCGAGAGCCTGTTCGCCAAGTTCCTGACCTGCATATATCATCATTGGGCCGGTACTGAAAAAAGCACTGATCACGAGCGACGGTATCACGAGCGACGGATCGCCGGCATAATACTTTGACCCAAATCTTTGCTCGTCATGATTTTCAAGGAAATTAAGCATTTTGTCGCCTATGCCGTCAACCGTCTGCCAGCAATTGGTGAGCTGCGCCGCCGATACATTGTGACATTGAATACCGCGCAGCGTGTCATACAGATTCACCTTATCATAAAGGTAATCAAATTTTCCGTATGTTATGAAATCGCGGTAAAGAGCCACATCATAAATCTCGGCGATGAAAATCACATGGGGATAACGCTCTTTCACGTTAGTCACCGCCCACTGCCAGAACTCTACCGGCACCATATGGGCCATGTCGCAGCGGAAACCGTCTATGCCCTTCTCCGCCCAGTACAGCAAAATATCGAGCATCTGAAACCACGTGCGCGGTATCGGATAAAAATGACGGGAGCCGTCGCCGTAGTCCACGCCATAATTCAGCTTTACTGTCTCATACCAGTCATTTTTCGACGGGAAAGCGGTAAAGCAGTCGTTGCCCGACGCTTTTGCCGGAAACTCCACATAAGCATCCTTCCCCTCTCCAAGGTCAATCCCGGGAGCAAAAAGCTGGTGAGGTATATAATAGAAGTTATTGTTGCGCTCAAAAAAGCGGTTACGGTCGTCACCCACTCCAAAGTCTTCAACCCCGCGGGGCTTGGCATCGGAAAGATACTGCCGCGACACATGATTTGGCACAAAGTCGATTATCACCCCCATGCCGTTGTCATGAGTCCTGTCGACAAGAGCTTCAAATTCATCGATACGCTCATTGACATTCACCGCGATGTCAGGGTCAACGTCATAATAGTCCTTTATGGCATAGGGCGAGCCCGCCTTGCCTTTGACCACATAGGGATTGTCGCGGCGTATTCCATAACGTGAATAGTCAGTCTGATTGGAATGTTCGATTATACCTGTATACCACACATGGGTTATGCCCATGTCCTTTATCTTCCTCAACACAGTCGAGGTTATGTCATTCATCTTACCGGAGCCGTTCTGCTGTATTGTCCCGTTTGGCACACAATGGTCGTTCATGTTGGCAAACAGACGCGGCAGCATCTGGTAGATTACTGTCTTATCATTGTTCATCATGTTGATTTTAGATTCACTTACTTTTTCACAATCCCACTGTTAAGGAGCGCCTCTTTTGCAGATTTGTAGCCGCTCTTGAACATACGCTCCTTCTCTTTCATGTTAAACACCCTCAGGTCGGCAATCGAGTCGGTCGACACGACAAGGTCACACATGTTCATGTCACCGACAGCATTAGTACGCGCCATCAGATGATAGGTGCGCAGAGCCACATCCATTATTGTACCGCTGTAAGTCTTCTGCTTTGAAACAGGGCTTACATTAACACCTATCAGGTAATCACATTCATCCCTGAGCGCCCACGACGGCAGATTGTGTAACACTCCCCCGTCGACATAATGACGCCCGTCAATCTTGACCGGCTTGAAGATGATAGGCATCGCACACGACGCCATCACTCTCTCGGTTATAAGCCCCTCTCTCCACTGGACAGGGACACAATTGTCAAGGTCGGTGGCACAGATTACAAGCGGGATAGGACACTGCTCCATCATGTCGACTTTAAGGTTTTTCTTGAGAAACGCCTTAAAGCCGTTCATCTTGAAAAAGCCGTCCTTAGGCACACTTATCTCGGCAAAATCAGAAAACTTCTGGGTGAAAAACAGCTTCATTATGTCAAGCGGAGAAAGTCCGGAGCAGTAAAGCGACGCTGCGATAGAGCCGGCGCTCACTCCGGCTATTATATCAGGTTTTACACCAAGCTCTTCCATTGCATATAAGGCCCCTACGTGGGCAAACCCACGCGCTCCGCCTCCGCTTAACGCAACACCAAGCTTATATGGTTTTCTTTTTGTCAAAATATAAATGCTTTCAATTAAATCACAAAATTATAACATTTTCCCGACAAAAGACAAACCCCGGACATTTTTTTAACACGTGCCGCTCAAAAATTACGACTCGATGCCGGACCGATTTTGACTTCCATTTTGAGTTTCCCGACGAAAGCGGGGAAGTTAATTGGCAAATTTTGGTGATAAGTGAGAATAAATTGCTATTTTTGTAAGTTAAAAGAAAAACCAAATCACGCAATCATGAAATTTAATGTCTCCAGCAAGACGCTATACAGCTACGTTTCGGCTGTCAGCAAAGTAATTAACTCCAAGAACGCCTTGACGGTGCTCAACAACTTCCTGTTTGAGCTAAACGACAACACCCTTACAATCACTGCCTCCGACCTTGAGAACACGCTTGTGGCAAGCCTTGAGGTTATGGATGCCGACGGTGAAGGCAAGTTTTGTGTAGATGCCCGCCGCATAGTCGACCTGCTGAAGGAGATGCCTGACCAGGGCATGGAATTTATCATCAACGACGACAACCTGTCGGTGGAGATAAAATACAGCAACGGTAATTACTCTTTCATAGCCTTGAACGGCAACGAATATCCGGCAAACGAGGACACTGACGCAACCGAAGGCGTATTCACGTTCACCTACCCTGCCGACCAGTTACTTAAAGGCATCGACAATACCCTCTTTGCCGTAGGCAACGACGACTTGCGTCCGCAGATGATGGGTATCCTATGGGACATCAAGCCCGACTCGATCACTTTTGTAGCCACCGACACCCGCAAGCTCGTGCGTTACCGCAACTCAGTAGGAGAGCCGGGATTTGAAGGCTCGTTCATACTCCCCGTAAAGCCGGCGACAGTAATCAAGAATGTATTTGCCAAGGAAAGCGAAATCAAGGTGACTGTAGCGCCTAAGAGCGTGACTTTCGAGAGCGCCGCCTACAAGTTCAACTGCCGCTTCATCAAGGGCTCGTTTCCTGACTACAACCGTGTTATTCCGGCAAACAATCCTTATGTCATCACAGTTGACCGTCACTCGTTCCTTAATGCGGTGCGTCGCGTAGGCGTATTTGTAGACCAGGGCCACGGACTTGTCAAGTTCAAGATTGAAAGCGACAAGATGACACTCCGCGCCACCGACAACAACTTCTGCACGTCGGCACGCGAGGAAGTAGCCTGCGACTTCACCGGCAATGAGATGGTAATCGGATTCAGCGCCCCCTACCTTATTGAAATCTCAAGCACAATCTCGACCGACGACCTTGTAATCAAGCTGTCGGATCCGAGCCGTCCGGGCGTGTTCCTTCCCTCCGATGAAAAAGAAGGCGACGAGCTTCTGATGCTCCTCATGCCCATGACTGTTACCGACTTCTAAAATCCACACTTCAGAATGGAACTTGCACTCAGAAACCCTATAGTGTTTTTTGACCTTGAGACCACGGGCACAAACGTGCTACGCGACAAGATTGTAGAAATTTCCTACATCAAGGTTATGCCTTCAGGAGAGGAAATCGAACGCACACTCCGCATAAACCCCGGGATGCCGATACCGCCGGAGTCGACAGCAATCCATCATATCACTGACGAGGATGTGAAAGATTGCCCGACATTCAAGCAGGTGGCAAAGGAACTTGCCCAGGTATTTCTTGGCTGCGACATAGCCGGATTCAACTCCAACCGCTTCGATGTGCCGCTTCTGGTTCAGGAATTTTCCCACGCCGGAGTCACCATCGACCTTGCCCGTCACAAATTTGTCGACGTGCAAAATATATTTCACAAGATGGAACAGCGCACACTTGTGGCAGCCTACAAGTTTTATTGCGGCAAGGACCTCACCGAGGCACATTCAGCCAACGCTGATACCCGTGCCACTTACGAGGTGCTGAAAGCCCAGCTTGACCGCTACCCTACACTGAAAAATGATGTAGCTTTCCTGTCGGAATTTTCGTCAATGAACAAGAATGCCGACCTGATGGGGCGCATCATCTTCAACGAGGCGGGAAAAGAAGTGTTCAACTTCGGCAAATACAAAGGCGAGGAAGTGGAAAAGGTATTCCGCACCGACCCGGGATATTACAGCTGGATGATGCAGGGTGAGTTTGCTGAAAACACAAAGAAGGTAATAACCCGCATCAGAATGCGTTTAAGATAATAGCAACAATACCTGACAACAATGCTAAAAGGCAAACATATCATACTCGGAATATCAGGCGGAATAGCCGCTTACAAATCAGCATCTCTGCTACGCCTTTTCATCAAGGCGGGAGCGGAGGTGCAGGTTGTGATGACCCCTTCCGGCAAAGAGTTCATAACGCCGGTCACTCTGTCGGCACTGAGCGGCAAGCCTGTGGTAAGTGAATTTTTCACAGCCAATACAGGCGAGTGGCACAGTCACGTAGACCTCGGGCTATGGGCCGATGCAATGGTCATAGCGCCGGCAACCGCATCGACCATCGCCAAGATGGCAAACGGCGTCGCCGACAACATGCTCATCACAACTTACCTCTCGGCAAAAGCGCCCGTGTTTGTGGCCCCGGCAATGGACCTTGACATGTTTGCCCACCCGACCACCACACGCAATCTCAATCTGCTGCGCTCTTACGGCAACACAATTATCGAGCCCGCCTCAGGCGAACTTGCAAGTCATCTCGTCGGGAAAGGCAGAATGGAAGAGCCTGAAAACATTTTCAAGGTGCTTGACGACTTTTTCAGCCGGCGCGACGAGCTGAAAGGCAAAAACCTGCTTGTTACCGCTGGCCCTACCTACGAGAAAATCGATCCGGTAAGATTTATCGGAAACTACAGCACCGGGAAGATGGGCTATGCCATTGCCGATGAGGCGGCGAGCCGTGGAGCCGAGGTTGTGATTGTAAGCGGTCCGGTGGACATAGCCCCGAGCCATCCGTCGGTAAAGGTCGTCAAAGTGGAATCGGCGCGCGAGATGCTCGCGGCATGTGAGGAAGAATTTCCTTCGGTCGACTGCGCGGTGATGTGTGCGGCGGTAGCTGACTATGCGCCGGCAGAATGTGCCGAGTCCAAAATAAAGCGGGAAGATAGCGAGCCGCCTGTCATCCATCTTGTCAAGAACCCCGACATAGCAAAAGCGCTCGGACAGAAAAAGCGTGACGGACAGAAACTCATAGGCTTTGCGCTGGAGACCGACCACGAGTTTGACAACGCCATGAAAAAGCTACGGTCCAAAAATCTTGACATGATTGTGCTAAACTCGCTTCGCGACAAAGGAGCCGGATTTGGCACCGACACCAATAAAATCACCATTTTCACCGCCGACGGCAAAGAGACAGCCTTCGCCCTGAAAAGCAAGCGCGAGGTAGCCGCCGACATAATCGACTCGATTATCAACCTATGAGATTACACACATTAACAACCGGCATATTGCTTTTGCTGTCATCTGCCGTGATGCCCGGGCTATCAGCCCAGGAGCTCAACTGCCAGGTGACGGTAGACTACTCGCAGGTACAGGGCACCAATACATCGATATTCAAGACCCTCGAAAGCGCGATTGCCGACTATGTAAACACACGCAAGTGGACAAATGCCCAGTTTTCTCCGGCAGAGAAGATTGAGTGCAAGATGTTTTTCACCATCAAGAGCTACGAGGAGCCGGCAATGAGCGGCGACCTGCAGGTGCAGTCGTCACGTCCGGTGTACAACTCTTCCTACACTACTACGCTCCTGAATTTCAAAGACAATAAAATCGAATTTGAATATCAGGAAGGTGAGCCGCTCATCTTTTCAGAAAACTCGATGGAAAGCAACCTCACCGCAATCATAAACTTTTATGTCTACCTGATACTTGGCATCGACTTTGACACCTTTTCACCCAAAGGCGGCGACCCTTACTTTCAGCTCGCCCGCAATGTGGTGCAGATGGCACAGTCAACCGGCGAGAGCGGATGGAAAGCATTTGAGGACAACCGCAACCGTAACGCTGTGCTCGGCACATTTACCGAACAGCCTACAGCGGGACTCCGCAGTCTCCTTTACGAATATCATCGCACAGGACTTGACGAGATGTCGATGAGCCCTGACAAAGGGAGAGCCAAAATCACGTCGACGCTTGACTATGTGAAGGCTGTCTATGAGACTCAGCCGATGGCTGTCGGGGTGTCCATGTTCAAGGACGCGAAGCTCGATGAGCTCGTCAACATATATACCAAAGCCCCCGAAGAGGAGCGCAAGCGTGTTTATGAGCTGTTATACTCGATTTATCCTACGGAGACGCAGCGCCTTGACATGATAAAACGTGGAGTCAACAAATAACTAACAATTCAAGCAATGCTCAAGTCACTACACATATCCAACTACGCGCTTATCGACACTGTCGACATCAGCTTTCACCACGGGTTCAATATCATCACCGGTGAGACAGGTGCCGGAAAGTCAATAATGCTCGGTGCTTTGTCACTGATTCTTGGCGGCAGGGCCGACCTGAAAGCTGTAAGAGATTCAGGCAAGAAGTCGGTAATCGAGGCATCGTTTGAAGTCAACAAATATCCGAAGCTGAAAGAGTATTGCCTTGACAATGACATCGAGTGGGACGACACGCTCTGCATATTGCGACGCGAGATTGCTCCTGCGGGAAGGTCACGTGCATTTATCAATGACTCCCCCGTGACACTTGACCTTCTGTCACACGTGGCGATGCAGCTTGTCGACATACATTCTCAACACCAGAACCAACTGCTCACATCGGGTGACTTTCAGCTGAGGGTAATCGACAATCTTGCCGGCAACGGGGAGCTGCTGTCGGAATATCACAGGCGCTACGCGTCTTACCGCAATGCGCTCAAACGCCTCCACGACACAAAGAAATTGCTTGAGCAAAACCGCAACGACGAGGATTTCACGCGCTTCCAGCTTGAACAGCTTGACGAACTCGGACTTACCGACGGTGAACAAGAGCAGCTTGAGCATGACCGCGACATATTGTCAAACATAACCGACATAAAGACCACTATAAGCGGAGCCCTCGACGCCCTCTCCGAGGGCACACACAATGCTCTCGCATCACTTGCCGAGACAAGCGACTACTGCGAGGAACTGACCCGCTATCTGGAGGATTCCGACAATATCGGAGAGAGGCTTGAGACAGTGCGCATCGAACTGCGCGACATCGCCGAGACCCTCACAGCCTACGATCAGGAATTTCAAGCCGACCCGGAAGAGCTTGAGGCTATCGAGTCACGCCTGAACACCATATATTCGCTACAGCAGAAACACCGCGTGTCGACCGTGGCGGAGCTTATAGCCCTGCGTGAGGAACTGCGGGAAAAGCTTGACCGGCTTGAAAACAGCTCGTTTACAATCGAGGAGCTTGAAAAGGAGGCGCGACGGGCAAAAAACGCGGCAAAACAGCTCGCGGCAGAGCTATCTCAACGACGCGTCGAGGAGGCGGCTCGATTTGAGGAGACACTGAGGCAGCAGGCTATGCCTCTCGGAATGAAAAACTTGCGCACTCAGGTAAAAGTGACTCCGGGCGAACTGACTCCGACGGGCATGGACAAGATTGAATTTTTATTTGCATTCAATAAAAATCAGCCGCTCATGCCTGTAAGCGGTACAGCCTCAGGCGGTGAAATATCCCGACTCATGCTGTCGATAAAAGCAATCATTGCCACAAAGATGCAACTGCCGTCGATAATCTTTGACGAAGTTGACACAGGAGTGTCGGGCGACGTGGCAAACCGCATGGGAGTAATGATGAAAGACATCTCAAGAAATATACAGGTGATAACCATAACCCACCTGCCGCAGGTAGCGGCTAAAGGCAACGCCCACTTCAAAGTCTACAAGGAGGATGACGACGACGCCACCCACACCCGCCTGCGCGAACTCTCTGCGACCGACCGCGTTGACGAGCTTGCCCTGATGCTAAGCGGGTCGACCGTAGATGAAGCGGCAAGAGCCAATGCCCGTTCGCTGCTTAACATGCAACAAGATTAAAATAACAATTTACTAATATAACCAATATGGATTCAAGCGACTATATATTTGGCATACGTGCCGTCATGGAGGCTATCGAAGCCGGCAAGGACATAGACAAGATTCTTATCAAAAAAGACCTGAACGGAGAACTCGCATCGGAGCTTTTCGGCATGATTCGCGCCAATAAATTGCTTTCTCAGCGTGTCCCGGTAGAAAAGCTGAATAAAATCACGCGTAAAAACCATCAAGGCGTAATAGCCATCCTCTCGGCTGTCACCTACCACCGCCTCGACCATCTGGTGCCGGCTCTATATGAAGAAGGCGTGTTACCCTTTATCGTAGTGCTTGACGGCATTACCGACGTGCGTAATTTTGGCGCGATAGCCCGTACCTGCGAGTGTGCCGGAGTCGACGCCATTGTAATCCCTGAGCATGG
Organism: Barnesiella sp. WM24; assembly: GCF_004570975.1. Lineage (GTDB taxonomy): Bacteria > Bacteroidota > Bacteroidia > Bacteroidales > Muribaculaceae > Muribaculum. The sequence goes on along the minus strand of NZ_SPPC01000008.1, from coordinate 100,900 downwards.
AAGTGTGTCAGTGGGCGGCGACGCAATCAAGACATCGGCAGGAGCGCTTCATCATCTGCCGGTGTGTCGCGAACGCAACACAGCCGGAGCTGTAAGATTTCTTAAAGACAACGGTTACCGCATAGTAGCCGCCTCAGAGAAAGTCGACATCAATTACACTCAGGCCGACTACACCGTGCCTGTCGCAATAGTGATGGGAGCGGAAGATGTAGGCATCTCACCTGAGGTATTGAAACTTTGCGACACATTTGTGTCAATACCGCAGTTCGGACACATCGGTTCACTCAACGTGTCAGTAGCCGCAGGCGTAATCATGTATGAAGTTGTACGCCAGCGCCTTAATGCCGACATGGAAGTAATCTGACCATACTCCTAACAGTAAAATACAGCAGATCGTCAATAGACATAACAAGATGGTGCATCAGATTAAAAATACTTGATGCACCATTTTCTATTTCACAGGATGTTCGTTGCTGATTACGTATTCTTTCACTTTCTGGAACAGGTCGGTTGCAAACACGAAGTGACTCAGCGCCTCGTTTGTAGTCTGATAAATCAGATCCTTGTTGCCTACCCACTCGCGATGACCCTTATTAATAAATATGATATTCTCCCCTATGCCAAGCACAGAGTTCATGTCATGGGTGTTTATGACAGTGGTTATCTGATATTCATGGGTAATGTCACTCAGCAATTCGTCGATAAGAATAGAAGTCTTGGGGTCAAGTCCTGAGTTAGGCTCGTCGCAGAAAAGATATTTCGGATTAAGCGCTATCGCACGTGCGATAGCCACTCGCTTCTGCATACCGCCTGAAATTTCGCTCGGATATTTATCATCGGCTCCTTTGAGCCCCACACGCTCAAGGCAGAACCGCGCACGCTCCCTGCGTTCAGCCCATGACATTTTAGTGTACATCATAAGCGGAAACTCGACATTGCCAAGCACAGTCTCGGAGTCAAACAGAGCCGACCCCTGGAAAAGCATGCCTATCTCTGTGCGCAGATGCTGCACCTCGTCACGATTCATTGACAGCAAGTCACGACCGTCATATAAAATCTGCCCCTTTTCGGGACGCACAAGTCCCACAAGCGACTTCATCATGACAGTCTTTCCCGATCCCGACTGACCGATTATAAGATTAGTTTTCCCTGTTTCAAAAGTCGCGGAGACACCCTTGAGCACCTTTACTCCGTCAAACGACTTCTCAATATCCTTGACTTCAATCATTGCAAAAGGAGTTTAGTAAGTATCACGTCAAAAAGCAGAATAAGAATCGAGCTTGCCACTACGGCATTGGTCGATGCCTTGCCGACATCAAGCGCGCCACCCTTCACGTAATAACCGTAATAAGACGCGACAGAAGTGATGATGACCGAAAATACAAGAGCCTTGATAATCGTGTACCACACATACCACTCGATAAACATCGTCTGTATACCATATATATAGCGCGACACCGGAATCATGTCGGTGAACGCCGCGATAATCCATCCGCCAAACAGGCCTGTGGCTATTGAAAAAATGACGAGTACAGGTATAAACGCCATAAACGCGAGAATCTTCGGCAGCACAAGAAACTGAGCCGAGTTAATACCCATAATCTCAAGGGCGTCAATCTGCTCCGTGACACGCATTGTACCTATCTCGGAGGCTATATTGGACCCTACCTTACCCGAAAGGATAAGACACAACACAGCAGAGCTGAATTCAAGAAGAAGGATGTCGCGCGTCGCGAGACCGGTAGAGTAAGCCGGCATAATCGGCGATGTCATGTTAATCTGCATCTGGATACATATCACCGCACCGATAAAAATCGAGATGACAATAGTGAGAGGTATCGAATCGATGCCAAGCTTGCCGATTTCCTGTATAAACTTGCGCCCGAACACGCGCCATTTCTGCGGAAGGGAAAATACCCTGTGCATGAATATGCAATATTTGCCGAAGGTTTCTAATGATGATTCAATAAACATATACTCGATATTGCGTTAAAGTCACACCGTCGCGACAAAGCGCCCCGGAATAATGTAACATCTGTATCGGTGCAAAGTTAAGGATTTTTCTTGTGTTGTAAGGGATTTTTTATTTACTTTGTGTGTCATAAAACTCTTAAACCATTGTCGAAAATGCTTGTAATTGGTATCGCCGGAGGCACAGGTTCCGGTAAGACAACCGTAGTCAACAAGATTATCAGCAGCCTTCCTGCAGGGGAAGTGGCTGTAATACCGCAGGATTCCTACTACAAGGACTCAAGCCACATACCGCCCGAGCTGCGATGCAACATAAACTTTGACGAGCCGGCATCAATCGAATGGCAGCTCCTCGAAAAGCATCTTGACATGCTCCGCAAGGGAGAAGCGATCGAGATGCCAACTTACAGCTATCTGACCTGCACGCGCCAGAAAGAGACGGTGCATATAGAGCCGCGCGATGTGGTAATCGTGGAAGGCATCCTTGTGCTCACCCAGCCGGCACTACGCGAGGCAATGGACATAAAAGTATTTGTCGACGCCGATGCCGACGACCGCCTCATCCGCGTGATAGCCCGCGACTGCATCGAGCGCGGAAGGACACCGCAGATGGTAATAGACCGCTATGAGGGGGTGCTGAAGCCCATGCACCAACAGTATATCGAGCCGTCAAAACGTCACGCCGACCTAATCATTCCTCAGGGAGGAAACAATAAAGTGGCAATCAACCTCCTCACAGACTACATCGCCAGCCGTCTCAGTCTTGCAGGAAACTGGCATCCTCTTATAAAATGATTCACTTATGGAAGAAACAATGAATAACCGGCAGCCGGGAGAGCTACCGGAAAACATGGGCGAGGAAACACTCGACAACGGCAATAATCCCGATTCAGGCAACCTGCATGAGGGAAATATGGTGCTCCGCACTGAAAATCTTGTCAAAAAATATGGCAAGCGCACCGTTGCCAACCACGTGTCCATCAATGTGACCCAGGGTGAAATCGTAGGGCTGCTCGGTCCCAACGGAGCGGGCAAGACCACCACGTTTTACATGACAGTAGGGCTTATCACCCCAAATGAAGGCGAGATTTATCTTAACGACCTCAATATCACCAAATATCCTGTATACAAGCGTGCGCAAAACGGCATCGGCTATCTTGCGCAAGAGCCGTCAGTGTTCCGCAAGCTCAGCGTTGAAAACAATATAAGGGCGGTGCTGGAAATGACAAATACGTCAAAGGAGTATCAGCGTGACAAACTTGAAAGCCTCATTTCGGAATTCCGACTTCAGAAAGTGCGCAAAAACCTCGGCGACCAGTTGTCGGGTGGCGAACGCCGCCGCACAGAGATAGCACGATGCCTTGCAATCAACCCCAAGTTCATAATGCTTGACGAGCCATTTGCAGGAGTCGACCCTATCGCCGTAGAAGACATCCAGTCGGTGGTGTATCACCTGAAAGAGAAAAACATCGGTATCCTTATCACTGACCACAACGCACAGGAGACGCTGCGTATCACCGACCGCGCCTATCTCCTCTTTGAGGGCAAGATTCTATTTCACGGCACTTCGGAAGAACTTGCCGAAAACCCTACTGTGCGCGAGAAATATCTTGGCAGGGACTTTATGTTCTATCGCAAGAAGTTCGACTGATAAGCCATATCACAGCAGCTGTAGCCACAGCGCTTAATATGGCGATTGTCACGTCGCCGACCCCGCCTCCGGTGCCGAATGTATTGACATCGGCACTGACCGAGCCCCGGTTGACAAGCCAGAAATTAATCACCACAAGCGAGTTGTTAAGCGCGTGGGCAAAAACAGATGCCCATATCGAACCGCTCCATAAGACAAGGTATCCGAAAAAGGCTCCCATCAGCAGGCGCGGGAAAAAACCGAAAAACTGCAGGTGTACCGCACTGAAAATGAAAGCCGCCGCCCACACTGCCGCATGACGGTTACGCATCACCGCAGCGAGAAGGGGCTGCAAGCCGCCACGGAAGAAAAGCTCCTCGGCAAATCCGGTAAGCACACCCATTATGAGAATCGACAAGATGAGGTCGCCCACAGAAGAACCACCCATTATGCTCTCGACCGTAGCTTTTGCGGAGTCCTCGCTGTTACGCAGGATACTTTCAAGCCCGCTCCATGCCTGAGGCAGATGAATCGACTCGTTCCAGGAGACTATGTTGTTCATTGCCGGGACAGAGACTACAGCGGCAAGAGTGATAAGAACAATCATTTTCAGGTTTATCCTGACATCAATCCCCATAAGCCTGCGTGGCGCTACCGCCACAATTACCATCGTAAGCAGTACAGGCAGAATAAACAGAAATATATCCTGCACGACAATCGCACAGCGCAGTCTCGGAAGCGTCGCTGTGCCAATAACGCTTATCAGCAATGAACCCAGTATCGTGGCAAGAACCCACCAGCACACAAACAAGAACAGACTTTTTCCCGGTGTCACTCTCAACTTTCTTTCCATATCTATCAATTAATAAAGCAGGAGGAGAGAGTAGCCCCACTCCTGCCTGCTTAAATTATTCTACGTAATCAGATTATTTTGTCAAGTGAAGCCACATTGGCATTCACTTCCTCATCAGTCACAAAGTAATTCTGGAGGTCGCCGGAGATGTAAGAGTCATAAGCCGCCATGTCAATCAATCCATGACCTGAAAGATTGAAAAGGATGACCGGCGATGTTCCTTCCTCCTTAGCCCTCTTTGCCTCTCGGATGGCAGTCGCTATGGCATGGGAGCTTTCCGGCGCCGGGATAATGCCCTCCGACTGGGCAAAAAGTGTTGCGGCGGCAAATGTCTCAAGCTGCGGTATATCCACCGCCTCTATGTAGCCATCCTCTTTAAGCTGGCTGACGATAGCGCCCGCGCCATGGTATCTGAGACCACCAGCATGGATATTTGCCGGGGCGAAATTATGACCGAGCGTGTACATCGGAATCAATGGCGTGTAGCCTGCCTCGTCACCGAAATCATATTGCATCACTCCGCGAGTAAGCTTGGGACATGACGACGGTTCCGCTGCAATAAAGCGGGTTGAACGGTCGCCCGAAAAATTATGACGCATAAACGGGAATGTTATACCTGAAAAGTTACTTCCGCCACCGAAGCAGCCGATAACCACGTCAGGATACTCTCCCGCCATCTCCATCTGCTTTTCTGCCTCAAGCCCTATCACTGTCTGATGCAATGCAACGTGGTTAAGCACAGACCCAAGCGTGTATTTGCAATTCGGGGTGGACATTGCAAGCTCCACAGCCTCGGAGATAGCAGTGCCGAGCGAACCCTGATAGTGAGGATTCTCGGTTATGATTTTTCGACCTGCCTTAGTCGACATACTCGGCGAGGCTATCACCTCGGCGCCGTAAGTCTGCATAATCGAGCGTCGGTAAGGCTTCTGATGATAAGACACCTTTACCATATAGACCGCAAGGTCAAGCCCGAAGTGACTTGCCGCAAGCGACAGCGCCGCGCCCCATTGTCCCGCGCCTGTCTCGGTAGTGATATTGGTCACCCCCTGCTTCTTTGCGTAATAAGCCTGAGGTATCGCGGAATTCAGTTTATGGGAGCCCACAGGGCTTACACTCTCATTTTTAAAATATATGTGGGCAGGAGTGTCAAGCAGCTTTTCAAGCCCTCTCGCACGTACAAGCGGAGTCGGTCGCCAGATACGGTACATATCCCTGACTTCTTCCGGGATACTTATCCACTTATCCGTGTCGTTAAACTCCTGACGTGACGCCTCCTCCGTAAAAAGCGGAAACAGGTCTTCAGCTTTCAACGGTTCCTTGGTGGCAGGATTAAGCAGCGGACGAGGCTTTACAGGCATCTCCGCCAGCACATTGTACCATGCCTCGGGGATGTCACGCTCCTGCAAAATAAACTTTTTTGAATCCGTAATCATAATAGTAATGCTTTTTCTGTAACTTTAATATACTTATAATAATTATATTGTCCTGTCTATTCGCCATGTAAACGCTCTCAGTCCGAGCTTTGGCGTAGCAAGATCCCATTCATGCAGTGTGTCAAGAATGATGTCCACGCGCGAATCCTCGACAATAGTAATAATCGCCGAAGCGAGAGAGGGCCAGGCGTGGGAGCCGAAATGCGGCTCCCCGTCCGATGTCCCTCTGCCCTGCACCTCCTGCCATGACGTGAATCCACGGCAGTTGTTGCGCTGCAGCATATCTATTATACGTTCATAATATGCCTGGTCAAAAGTTATCAATATAGCTTGCATGTCTCAGTTTGTCTAAGATTTAACAATACGGTTGTCGTCAACCACAATTTTCCGCATCTTCTTGCGGTTGCGTCTTACACCATTGTAGGCAAAGATACAATAAAGAGCCGGAACAAACAATAGGGTGAGTATCGTGGAGAATGTAAGACCGCCGATGACCGCAGTACCCATAGGACGCCACATCTCTGCTCCCTGACCTGTGCCACACGCCATCGGGACCATACCGAGGATGGTGGTGAGCGTAGTCATCACCACAGGACGAAGACGCGACTTACCACCCGTGATAACCGCCTTGGTAATCGACATGCCTCGTTCACGGTTGAGCGAGATGTAGTCGATAAGCACGATACCGTTTTTCACGACTATACCGATAAGCATAATCGCACCGATCATTGACATTATATTCAATGTGTGACCCGACAGCCAAAGGATTATGAACACACCCGCAAATGCAAAGAGGAGCGAGGTCATGATGATGCCCGGATAAGTATAGCTCTCAAACTGAGCCGCCATCACGATGTAGACAAGAATCACAATAAGCGCCGCAAGCATCAGCAGGTCACGGAATGAATCCTGCTGGTCCTCATAGCTACCGGCTATGTTTATACTGATACCCGACGGAAGCTCCATCTTGTCAATCTCGACCTGTGCCTTCTCCACAATTTCGCTCATAGGCACATCGGCAACCACCGCACTGACGGTGATGATACGCTGGCGGTCCTTACGCTCGATTGTAGGCGGTGTGAAGCGCTCGACGACTTCTCCCACATCCTTTATCCTCACAGCCTGTCCGGTCGGTGAATATATAAGGATGTTCTCAATATCCTGAAGAGAGGTACGCTTTTCGGGAGCATACATTACTTTTATGTCATATTCCTCTCCGTCCTCACGATAGAGAGAGGCGAGAGAACCGTTGATGCGGTTACGCAGATAAGTCGCGGCTGTCTGTAGATTAAGCCCGTACAAGGCAAGTTTCTCTCGGTCAAAATCCACTTGGTATTCAGGCTGGTAATCAGAGCGGGAGACGCGCACGTCGGCAGTTCCCTTTATACCCGACAACAGCCTTACAAGTCTCTGTGCAACGGTATCGGTCTCGGTAAAGTCATAGCCGTAGACTTCATAATCAAGCTGTGACTGACCGCCCATACCCATTCCGCCACCCACAGTGACCTGCGCCTTGCGGAACTCCGGATAGTGCAGCAGGTCCTTACGCATCAGCGCGGCAATCTCTGTAATGCCTCTTTCACGGTCACCCGGGTCAAGGAGGCGTATATTGGCGGAGATGATATGTGTGCCGTTATCGCGTAGTGAAGCGAACGTATTGTCACTCGAAGCCGAACCGGTAGTATAGTTCATCACCATAATCTCCGGATACTTCTCTCTCCACTCGGCATAAAGGCGCGTCATCGCATCTTTGGCAATCTCCACGCGTGTACCGATAGGGAGTTCAAGGTTGACCGACAGGCGCGCATCGTCAGCTACAGGGAAAAACTCTGTGCCCACGCTCTTCATCAAAAACAGCGAGCCGACAAAAGTGGCAAGACATATCACGATGGTGACAGTCTTGTGCCCGACCACCTTGGAAAGCAGCCACGCATAACCGCTGTCAAACGCATCGAGCGCCTTACGCACCGGCGTATAAAGCAGGATAAACATCTTTCCATGCTTGACATCCTTGCGTAAAAGCTGCGAGCAGAGCATCGGTGTGAGAGAAAGCGCACACACGGTCGAAATAATCATCATTATTGTCACCATCCATCCGAGCTGACGGAAGAGGACTCCTGTCATTCCCGTAACAAGCGTAAGCGGGAAAAACACGGCTATAAGTGTAAGCGTTGAGGCTATAACCGACACAGCGACCTCGTTAGTGCCATGAACGGCAGCCTGACGCGGGTCAGAACCGCGCTCGATGTGGGTGGTGACATTTTCAAGCACCACAATCGCGTCGTCGACCACCATACCGATTGAAATCGAGAGCGCCGACAGCGACACGATATTAAGCGAATTGCCCGTGACAGCAAGATAGATAAACGAGGCTATAAGCGAAATAGGTATAGTAATCGTGATGATGAGTGTGGCCCTCCATCGCCCGAGGAACGCAAACACGACTATTATCACAAACAAGAGAGCATAAAGCACAGTCTCGACAAGCGAGGCGATTGTGTTACGGATATTGTCGGAAGTGTCGACAATAACGCCAAGCTTTACGTCGGAGGGCAATCGACGTTGCAACGACGGAAGCATCTTCATCACTTCTTCCGAAATCTGCACTGAATTGGCTCCCGACTGCTTTTGCACGATAATCATCGCACCCTGCTCTCCATTGTTGAATGTCTCCTGTGCGCGCTCCTCCAAAGTATCCTCGATACGCGCCACATCACGCAGATAGATATTTTTTCCACCTTGTGAAGCCACAACAAGGTCCTTCAGATGGTCGGTAGACGAGAACTCACCCTGGACACGCAGGGAATAAGTATCACTACCGATGTCAAACGAGCCACCCGGAATATTTCGGTTTTCAGCGGCAATCAGCGCAGAGATAGTCTCTACCGAAAGATTATAAGCCTCGAGACGCTGCGGGTCGACATAAATGTGTACCTCACGTTTAGGCGCACCTGAAATCGAGACAGAACCGACACCGCTGATTCGCGCAAGCGGGTTTGCCACATTTTCATCCAGAATCTTGTAAAGACCCGGCATGCTCTCCTTTGCCTGAACCGAAAGCATCACGATAGGAATCATGTCGGAGCTGAACTTGAATATTATAGGATTTTCAGCGGCATCGGGGAGCTGGCTCTTCACCATGTCAAGCTTGTCACGGACATCATTGGTCAGCACATCAATATCCTCTCCATATTCAAATTCAAGAGTTATCACCGATATGTTTTCACGTGATTTTGAAGTGATGTGCTTCAGGTCGTTGACCGCATTAAGACTGTTTTCCAGCGGACGCGTCACATTCTGCTCTATGTCCGGAGCACTCGCACCCGCATAAGAGGTCATCACCATGATGGTATTGGTCTCGACATCGGGATAAAGGTCAATCGGCAATGTTGAAAGCGAGAACAGACCCAGGATGACCACGGCTACAAAACAGAGCGTGGTCATGATAGGGCGCTTTACCGCATTTGCATATAAACTCATTGTTACAGTATGATTGATTTATTACTTTTCATTTATCACATTCACTTCCATGCCGTTGGCAAGACGCGACTGACCGGAGATAACAACCTCCGAACCATTTTCCACGCCTGACAGAAGCTCATAGGTGTCGCCAAGGCGCTGACCCACTTTCACATTGTTGAACGAAACCTTGCCGTCTTTGTAGACATATACGAATTTCTCGCCCGACCCGGTCTGCTTCACGATTGCGCGGTCAGGCACCACTACACGGTTTTCTGTTCCGAAATTCATCACCACCCTTGCAAACATGCCCGGACGTATGCGCTCATCTCTGTTGGCAATATTTACCTCGACGGTAAAAGTGCGTGTAGCAGGGTCAATCGTAGGATGTATAAGCTCCACCACCCCTTCAAAGCGTTCGTCGCCATACACGTCGAGGTATACATCGACCTTCATGCCTTTATGTACTTTCGTGAACTCACTCTCGCTCACATTTATCAGTATTTTCACCGGCTGCAGCTGCTCCACGGTAAGGATAGGAAGCTGTGCGGTCATGTCGCCCGGGTCATAATTACGGGCAGTCACCACACCGGCAATCGGAGAGACGAGGAATGTGTTTTCAAGCTGGTTGTCATATTGACGGCGCGCCGCGTCAAGCTCGGTCTTCATCTGGTCGACAGCCTGCTTTGTGCCACCGCCTATGTTATACAGCTCGAGCGCACGGTTGTAGTCACGCTCCGTATTGTCGAGCCTGACCTTCAACTGGTCGATATTAACATCATCAAGCACGACAAGCCTCTGCCCTTTTGCCACTTTTGACCCGACATCGACAAGTATCGACTTTATGCGGTTAGGAGTAGAAGTGGTTATATTGTTGGTCTTATATGCCTCGACTGTCGCAGTATATGAAACAATCTGCCCCACCTCCTGCTCATGAACCTTTAATATCTCTACGTTGGGACGCTCATCGACATCCTCGGCAACGGCATCTTTATCACTTTTTCCGCCACAAGAAGAAAGCGTGGCAACCATCAACGCACCGAGCATAACAGTTGCTCCGGCGGTGCTGAATATTCTGACTGACATAATCTAAGTGTATGGATTGGTGTTATTATTCTGCTAAATTCTTATATTTTTCAAGGTCGGCATTTCCAAGCAGAAGCTCAAGCTCGCTGTTTGCGACAAGGTAATTATATATCGCCTGGTAATATACGAGCCTCGCCTGAGTAAGCGCGAGCTCGGAATCACGCAGGTCAAGGTAGCTCGCCGCACCGATTTCAAATGATTTTTCCATTATTTCATGAGCTTTCACAGCCTGGGCTACGCTTTCAGAGTTGCTTGCAATCTGCCTTACATTTTTCTGGATATTGTCAACGGCAAGCTCAACCTGCATCCTTATAGAACGCTCAAGGTTTTCACGCTGCCACGCCATCTCGTCGACCTGGATACGCGCCTGCTTAATCTTGTGATAACGCTGACCGCCCTCAAAAATCGGGAAGTTCAACGACAAGCCCACTACCGAATAGGGATCCCAGCGGAAATTACGGAGAGGATTACCATTGGAAGAGGATGTCCAGTTATAGCTTGCAGTAAGCGCAAGGGTCGGATACCATGACATCTTCTGTATTGACAGCGCATTGCGCAGTGTGCGAGTCTGAAGGTCAAGGCTGCGGAGGTCGGTATTCCCCTCGATAGAGCCGGTCTCAAGCGACAGTGTCTTCTCATACATGTCACCCTCATAATCAGACAACGAGGTAGAAGCCTCGATTACATTAGCGGCATCCACGCCCATGAGAATCGCCAGCTGCAGGCGTGCCTGCTTGATAGCGATTTCAGCCTGGAGCAGTTCCGGCTCGACATTTTTCACCTGTACCGACGAGCGCAGCACTTCATATTCAGAAGCCGTTCCTACCTGAAATTTCTTCTCATATATCTTATGATTAAATACTGCGTTGTCGTAATTCTCCTGAATCACCCGGTGGCTGTCCTCGGCAAGAAGAAGAGTATAATAAGCCGATTTTACTTGATTGACGAGAGAAAGTCGCGACGCTCTTGCAGCCTCGACATTCTGCAAAATCTGGCTGTCGCTCAATTTTAGCGACGCCCACAACTGAGGAGCAATCAACGGAAGCGATGCGCTGAAACCGACCTGATAGCTATTGTCAAGTCCCATCTTTATGCCACTGTTTTTACCGCCTCCCGACGCTCCGTCTGAAGCTCTTGACGAGGACCCGGCACCGGACTCTTCCCCGTCGCCGCCCGGATTTTCCGAACCGCCGCCCATCATAGAGCCGAAGCCGTCCATATTCATATATGCAACCTGCTTGGCAATCATGCGGTTATAATTGCCGCCGAAATTTATTGTCGGCAACAGCTGACCGATAGTCTCCTTCTTGGCATAATCCACGCGGGTGACCTCCATGTCAGCGACCTTTACCGACGGATTTTCCGACAGCGCGACCGCTATACATTGGTCAAGCGACAATGTAAGAGTGTCAGCAGGTAAGTCCTGAGCCATTGCAAGCGAACCAAAGCACAATCCAAGAACCGACAAACCGGAAACAACAATACGATATTTCATGTGATGTATTTTGTGATAATATTGAAACAAACTTACGATTTATATCCTCTCTGTGCAAATCATATATAAACAATATCCCAAAAAGGACAACAGATTATCCTTTTTGGAATATAAATTCTTCTAAAATCCAGATTTTATACTATTTCAGTATCTTATAACCCGCATCAAGGAGACCCTTGCGTATAATATCAATATGCTCATGATTACGGGTTTCCATAACGAGCCTCAACGAGCAACTCGTAATCGGGGTATCTACACTGATACGTTCATGAGTCACGGAGATAATATTACCGCCAAGCTCACCGATTACACGGCTCACATCGGCAAGCACACCTGGCTTGTCAAAGAGGTCGATATTGACCGCATAGTTTCGTCCGCTCTTTATGAGACCACGGTTGATGACACGACTCAAAATAGTGACATCGATGTTGCCGCCCGAGACAAGACACACAGTGCGCTTACCCTTTATGGGCACCTTATTGAACATCGCAGCGGCAACGGCAACCGCACCCGCACCCTCGGCGACAAGCTTTTCCTGCTCCATCATGGCAAGAATCGCGGCTGAAATCTCATCATCGCTGACGGTCACAATCTCATCGACATATTTGCGACACAGTTCAAAGGTGTTATTTCCGGGCTCCTTTACCGAAATACCGTCGGCTACGGTCGACACATTTGCAAGACACTCGATACGGTCATTTTTAAGCGACTCCACCATACTTGGCGCGCCGGCAGACTGAACTCCGTAGATTTTCACATCGGGGCGCACTGCCTTTATCGCAAACGCCACTCCTGATATGAGACCGCCGCCGCCGACCGGCACTATCACCGCCTCGACATCAGGCATCTCGTCAAGAATCTCAAGCCCGATAGTGCCCTGCCCTGCAATCACCAAGGGGTCATTAAAGGGATGCACGAAAGTATAGCCATGCTCGTCACGCATCTCAAGAGCGCGCTTATAAGCATCATCATACACTCCCGGCACGAGGCACACCTCGGCACCATACTTCTTTGTCGCCTCCACCTTGGAGATAGGGGCGCCTTCAGGCAGACATATTATCGACTTGATTCCATTAGCTTTTGCTCCGAGAGCCACTCCCTGGGCGTGGTTACCTGCCGAACAGGCTATTACACCGTGAGACTTTTCCTCGGGAGAAAGCTGCGAAATCTTATAATAGGCACCGCGCAGCTTAAACGAGCCGGTATGTTGCAGACACTCAGGTTTAAGATACACCTCGCTCTCGGGATTAATCTTAGGGGCGCTTATAAGCTCTGTGTGACGGACAACGCCTTTCAATACATGCGCCGCCCTGTATATGTCACTCAATGCAAGAATTTCTTCAGACATATTTCATTCAATTTACATTGCAAAAGTAGCAATTATTCTTTATAATTTACCATGTTTTTATTGGTAATTTGTCTCACATACACTATCTTTGCAGCGATTAATTCCAAATACAATTCAAGATGAAAAAGTTAGAAAGTCTCGTTGCCGAAAAATTATTAAAAATCTCAGCAATCAAATTGCAACCCGATATTCCTTTCGTTTGGGCTTCAGGCTGGAACTCACCTATATACACTGACAACCGCAAGACACTGTCATATCCCGAGCTGCGCAACTTTATCAAAGTGGAGCTCTGCCGCGTAATTATGGAAAACTTTGAGGCACCCGACGCAATCGCCGGAGTCGCCACAGGAGCAATCGCGCAAGGCGCGCTTGTAGCCGACACTCTCGGACTTCCCTATGTATATGTACGCTCGACCCCCAAAGACCACGGTCTTGAAAACCTTATAGAGGGTAACCTCAAGCCCGGACAGAAAGTAGTAGTGATTGAAGACCTCATCTCTACCGGAGGCAGCAGCCTCAAGGCAGTGGAGGCAATCCGTAACGCGGGCTGCGAAGTGGTCGGCATGGCTGCCATATTCACTTATGGATTCCCCGTGGCCGTAAAGCGCTTCAGCGAGGCAGGAGTAAAGCTGATCACACTCAGCAACTACAACTCAATGCTCGAAGCGGCTCTTGAGACCAACTATATCAAAGAGCAGGACCTTGACACTCTCCGCGAATGGCGCAAAGACCCCGCCAACTGGGTACCCAACGCTACTAATGCAGACTAATACACGCGAAATCATCTATGACGACATATTCAAGCAAGCCTGTTGATGTGGCAATGCCCGCATCAACAGTATTTGACCGCATAAGCAGCCTTGACACATTTCAGGAGCGCATCAACCAGCTTCCCGAGGAAGTAAAGGCCAAGATAGGATCGGTGACATTCACCGAAGACACTATAGTAATCAATGCAGCGCCTATGGGCGACATGACATTGAGAGTGACTGAACGCGTTCCGGCAAAGCGGCTTGCCCTTACTGCCGAGAATGCGCCGGTACCTATCGTCCTGTCAGTAAATCTAAATGAAAAGGATGCCGACACTACCGAGGTTATCACGTCAATCGACGTGGAAATGCCCGCGATGCTGCGTCCTATGGTAGGGCCCAAGCTACAGGAGGCAGCTGAAAAATTTGGCGACATGATTAAAAATCTCGCCTTCGTCAAATAGCAGACACCGCCTAAGCAAAAGAACCAAAAGACTGACTTCATGGCTTCAAAACTCTGGGAGAAATCCACTACTGTGGATCACAACGTAGAATCCTATACTGTAGGACGTGACCGCGAGATGGACCTCTATCTTGCACCCTATGATGTGCTCGGCTCGCTTGCCCACATAAAAATGCTTGAATCAATCGGACTGCTCACAGCCGATGAACTCGGCTCACTTACAGCCGAGCTCCGCAAGATTTATGACATAATCAGCAGAAACGAGTTCACTATAGAGGATGACATCGAGGATGTACACTCTCAGGTTGAGCTGATGCTTACCCGCCGCCTTGGTGACACCGGCAAGAAAATTCATTCCGGCCGCTCCCGTAACGACCAGGTGCTGGTCGACCTGAAACTGTTTATCAGGTCGAGAATAGAAGATGTGACCGAAGCGATGACACGCCTCTTTAACGCCCTGCTTGAACAGAGCGACCGCTATAAGGACGTGATTCTGCCCGGATATACCCATCTTCAGGTCGCGATGCCTTCTTCTTTCGGACTATGGTTTGGGGCTTATGCAGAGTCGCTCGCCGATGACTTGACTGTGTTGCTCGCAGCCTACGGGATAACCAACCGCAATCCTCTCGGCTCGGCGGCAGGCTACGGCTCGTCATTTCCCCTCAACCGCACCATGACAACCAACCTGCTCGGTTTTGACAGCATGGACTATAATGTCGTGTATGCGCAGATGGGACGTGGCAAGACAGAGCGCATAGTGGCTCAGGCTCTTGCAAGTGTGGCGGCAACTGTAGGCAAACTTGCCTATGACGCATGTCTTTTCAATTCACAAAACTTCGGATTCATCAAGCTTCCCGACGAGTTTACAACCGGGTCGTCGATAATGCCCCACAAGAAGAATCCCGATGTGTTTGAACTGACACGCGCCAAGTGCAACAAGCTACAGGCATTGCCATATGAGATTACACTCATAACCAACAACTTGCCCTCGGGATATTTCCGTGACCTGCAACTTGTAAAAGAAAATTTCCTGCCCGCTTTTGACGACATAATCTCGATTCTGGACATGGTCACCGCCATGGTATCTCAGATAACCGTAAACCGGTCAATCGTGGACGATGACCGTTACAGGCTGATGTTTTCGGTAGAGGAAGTGAATCGCCTTACCCTGGAGGGCATGCCGTTTCGCGACGCATACAAGAAGGTGGGTCTGGAGATAGAAGCCGGCAAATTTGATGTGGCAAAGGAAGTACACCACACCCACGAAGGATCAATCGGCAATCTCTGCAATGACAAGATAAGAGCGTTATATGACAAGACGCTTGCCGGATTTAACTTCGACACATATCACCGCGCCTTCGCGATGCTGCTTGATAAAAAGTGAGCCATGCAGTTAAAGCCGGAACCCCGTAAACAATATGTAGCCGACCCGTCACGATATGACGGAAGGATGCCTTACCGCCGGTGTGGGCGCTCCGGGCTTTGCCTTTCAGCGCTTTCGCTCGGATTCTGGTGGAATTTTGGCGAGGACGAGACATTTGCATCATGTCACGAGCGTGTCACATATGCCTTCGACCACGGCATAACAACCTTTGACCTCGCCAATAATTATGGGCCGCCGTTTGGCGCCGCCGAGGAGATGATGGGGCGCATCATTTCCCGCTCCATGCACACCCACCGCCGGGAAATGGTTATCACCAGCAAAGCAGGACATGACATGTGGGAAGGTCCCTGCGGCGACGGCTCGTCGCGCAAGATGCTCATGACCTCAATAGACGACTCGCTGACCCGCATGGGCATAGATTATGTCGACATATTTTATTCCCACCGCTACGACGGAGTGACACCTGTCGAGGAAACAATGCAGGCGCTCGTTGACATCGTAAGAGCCGGCAAGGCTCTTTACGTAGGACTGTCGAAATATCCCGCTGATAAACTCGCCGAGGCTCTCTCCTATCTGAGAGAGGCAAGAACTCCATGTATCGTCTATCAAGACAAGTCCAACATGCTTGTCAATAATCTCACCGACGAGCGGCGTGTACTCCTTGAATCATACGGCGTAGGCTACACAGCTTTCAGTCCGCTGCAGCAAGGATTGCTGACCGACAAGTATCTGAACGGGATTCCCGACTATTCACGCGCGGCAAACGGCAAGCACCTGAGCCACACTGATATAACGCCTGAACTCGTTGCTAAGCTGAAAAAGCTTGACGCGATAGCGGCCGACCGCAATCAATCGCTCGCCCAGATGGCTGTGGCTTGGCTTCTTGACGAGCCGATGACGGCTTCTGTTATTATCGGTCCGCGCACAATGGAACAATTGTCCACTCTTCTCCCTGCTGTAAGCGACACCCGCTTCAGCAATGATGAAAAAGAGGCAATCAACACAATCCTAAACACATGACGCGCTTTATTGCCAATATAATGATGGCGGCTGCACTCTTGATTGGAGCCGCTGCCTGCGGAGAGGTCAATGACGAGCGTATTCCGGCCGTGAGTGTAAATGTAGAGCTCAGCAATCCAGGTTATTGGGATATTTACGGTGTACACGGACTCGGACAGTCTCGTATATTCATCAAAAACGACCGCATACCCGCCGATTTCCCCTTCACGGCAATGACCTTTACAGGCTTTGGCGGCATATTGCTTGTAACCGACCTTTCCAACTCCCCTCTCGCCTACGACCTTGCCTGCCCGGTAGAGGTAAGTCCAACCGTAAGAGTCCGATTTAACCCGGACAACCTTGAAGCACGCTGTCCGGAATGTGGCTCGGTCTACAATGTATGTGAATATCAAGGGAGTGCCGTTTCAGGTGTAGCTTACGACAGAAAATACGGGCTCCGGCGTTACAGGGTACTGCCCGCTGTGACCGGCGGCTATAATATCGTATTTTAGTCCACACGTTCTCCAATATTGCCTTCTGCGTCCTAAAATCATCGTGTCACTCTTGCACAATCCGAAATTACTTGCTAACTTTGTCACGCCTAAAGGCCCTGCGGCGTAGAGCTGCCTGAATGGTGGAATGGTAGACACGAGGGACTTAAAATCCCTTGGCCATTACGGCTGTGCGGGTTCGAGTCCCGCTTCAGGTACAATCCCGGGGAAGTTGAGTCACTGCCGACACAACTTCCCTCTTTCATTATACAAGCATGAAAGTTATAGTAAACAAGGCTTATGACAGGTTGAACGATTATATATCGTCGATACCGGATGTGTTTGGAGAAAGCGGCATCGAGATATACCATAAACGCAATATCGTAAAGATATTGCGTCACAACGAAACCGACCTTGTCGTCAAACGCTATAAGCGCCCCAACCTCATTCAACGTGTAGCATACAGCACTTTCTGTAGCGGAAAGGCTATGCGCGCCTATAGCTTTGCCATGCGCATGCTTGAGATGGGAATATCAACTCCGGCGCCCATAGCATATATCGAAATCAAAAAGTCAGGATTGCTAAGCGACAGTTACTTTATTTCGGAGCGCACCTACGACCTGCCGTTATTCCCCCTGCTCGTAGAGACACAAGACTTTGACAGGACTCTTGCTCGTGAAGTAGCCCAGTTTATTGCCTCGCTTCATGAGAAAGGAGTGCTACATGGAGACCCTAACCTCACCAATATATTATATCACGCAGACGGCGCAAGTCAGCGGTTTACTCTCATTGACACCAACCGCACGAAATTCGGCACACCCGTTTCCAAGAAAGAATGTATGGCAAACATCATGCGCCTTACCCACAGGCGTGACCTGCTCGGATTTATTGCACGGGAATATGCCTTATTGCGGGGATGGGACACTCGGGAGACCGAAACAAAAGTGTTAGAGATGCTGAGCCGATTTGAGCGCAGGCGTGAAAGGAAATATAAACTCAAACGCCTTCTCTTACCATTCAAAAGAAAGTGACACGCCAAGACCGTTAAGAGTCACAGTATTGTCACTCCAGTAATTGTAATTATTGTTTGACGTAATAAGCTCATATACGACTCCGATGTTCACAGCCTGACGTGGATTTACAGTGCTGACCGGTACCCTCACTCCTATCGCCGGCTTACAATAAAACTGCGCGTCGCCCGTCATGCATCCATGTTGCAACCTAAGATAGCTGTTGCCCATAAGCCACAGCGCGCCAAGTTTTACATCGGCGAAGAATGAGACCCCTCCCGAATTACCAAAATTAAAGCGGAAATCGGAAAATACAGGAATCATCACCTTTGTATCGGCACTTGAATGACGCCAATAGACCGGACGGTCACTGTCATCAGAAGGGACATCGGTATTAGTCATGGCAACCTCCACTCCGACACCCGCTCCCATGAAAAACCAGGATGAATACTGAAATCCTTGAGAAGTAGTGACCCCGATGATATTGGCGCGGTTGTCGCCAAGTCCCGCCACTCCCGACAGCTCGATAAATCCTTTGTAATTCATAGAGCCTGAAATAGCCGGAGAGATGATTCCCGGAAGCTGATTGGCGATTTCATAATACTGCGCGTTCACGTGCTGAGAGGCGGCCAACAATGTGACACCGCCAATCACGGCAATAATCCGTTTTAAAGATTTAGTAATCATAAGTAGAGTGTTTTTACCAAAATATAACACCCCGCAACTTCACTTTGTTGCAGGGTGTTACATATTCACCTGTCAGTTCACGTCACGGCTTGCGGAAACGCCACTTACAATTGTCGGAATTGAAGTCATACTCTTCAAGCGTAGGAGTGCTGTCGGCAATTGATGTGAGCACCAGTACCCGATCACATCCCGGCACCTCTTTAGGCATTATGCGGAATGTTCCGTCGACAAGCTGCTCGATGCGCCATAGCTGTTCAGGACTACCCGTAAAATGCGGTACGGTAATCACCTCGGCGTCAGAAGTCGCGGCAAGAGCCCTGTCAGTACCTTCTATAGTAATCTTATAATATGGCGATGTGAGATAGCCTCCGGCCTCAGGCACGGCAGTAATAGTCCATTTCTGATGAGGACGAAACATGTAGTCACCTATACGCACATTTATATCCCCGTCGCTCCATGAGCCTTTCACATCATCAAGAGTCAGCGGCGTTAGAGGAAGCAGCGGCTCTGAAACAGGCTCCCAGAACCGGTGTTTACCGCCCTCCATGCGCTGAAAGTCAACACAAAGCTCAAGCGCATAGCCTCTGCGCTCCGACTCTATCTCGTAAGTTCCGTCAACAAACCGCTCACCTGCAACAGGCCATCCGTCATTCCATAGCAACGGATAAAATGCAAGCACACTCATGCCTCCACGGTTGAAATCGGCCTCAAAATGACATGACATTTTCTCAACGCCCTCATCTTCTATGTAACGGCCGAAGTGTCCTGCGCCGGTCATGTTGTCGCGAGCCGCGATTACCATCTTGCCGCCCCCTTTCAGCATATCCCTGCCGAGCTTGTCAAGATATGGTCCCGTCACATTACGTGACCTGCCCACTACTATATTATAAGTCGAGTTGGGACCGTCGCAACAAGTGCCGTGAGTTCCCAGCAGATAATACCATCCGTCACGATACATAAGGTCGGTAGCCTCACAGTCGATGGCGATATCTACCGGCTCGTTTCCCTCAATCCTTCCGCCTGTAACAGGATCAAGCTCCACAAGACGTATAAACCCGAAATATGTGCCATAGGAAAGCCATAGTCTCCCGTCAACAGGGTCAAGAAGAAGCCCGGCGTCAATTGCGTCACAGTCATCGCCATCTTCCGACCACGCCACTTCTACAGGTTCGGAATAGGCAAAGTCGGGCGACTCCGGGTCAAGAGTCTTATTCCACATCGTCAGTACAGAACCTTTGTGAGAACCGCCAAGACCGCCGCCTGTAGCGCTATAAGCAACAAGATAGCGGTCGCCTATTTTCACAGCGTCGGGTGCGGCACCTCTGCCCGGACGCACCGCGCCGCCATGCCACGACCAGCCGTCGTCAGAAATAAGTCCGCCGCCACCTGTACCAAACGTATAATACTTTCCATCACATTCCATCACCGTCGAAGGGTCATGTATATATGGTTCACCAATCTGCGCGGTCACAGCCAAAGCACCTGAAAGCATTGCCGCCACGCTTGACATCCTGAGTATAGTTTTGATATTCATCTCAATCATAGTTTTTCAATTGTATAATCAGTCACAGGCACACCGTTGCCATCGACAAAGCGCACACAGAAATCACTCATACCGGGACCATTTATTATTGCACCCCTTATAACATTACGTCCCTTTTTAAGGGTGATTCTCTTTGACATGGCGTCATCTGCAACCATGCGCCTGTCACCCGACAACAAGAGCACCTCCTCACCGTCAATCCACCACATTGACGCAGAGTTGGAGCCGACGGCAAGACGCACATCCTTTATCTCCTCCTTACAGTCGATGACAGTGACGGCCCAGAAAAGCACCCCATAGACAGGTTTGTCAAGATTGGATGCAAAGCGGAAGAGTTTCACATTAAACAGCTTGCTGTCAAGCGAGTGCCACCTCAGTCGCTTTCCGTCTACTTTTACGGAAGCTCCATCATCAGGCACATCGGTAAATTGCCCTTTGAAATAAGGAGTCGTGAATACTTCTCTCAAATAGCTGTCAGTAAACACTGTATTACTACGATTGGGCTTTTCAATCGGCTCCAGTAGAAGCCATCTTCTGATAAACCCCTCTTTGTCAGGCACCGAATCCTCGGCAACCGTTTGTCCGAAATAATTATTCATTGTTCCGGGCAATGCCGGTTTTGCCGCAAAGCCTGAAATTCCGGTCATTACAAGCAGGAAAAACGCTTGCAATGACTTCATGTGAAAATGTGTCATGGTTACCTCTGTTTTTAACTAAAATATTATTACACAAAGATAATAATTAACAGTCAATTCACAAAAGGCATCCATAAAAAGCCACGCGAGAAAATCACCGGCTATTATAACTGTTGTTATAAGTACCTCCACCAGAGCCTACTCTGGCAGCAAGTCCTTTCAGACGCTTCAATATCCGCTGTTTAAGAGTAAGCGGAGTGAGGTCCAAGCCTGCAAGCCGACGGTCGGGCTCGGTAGCTATACGCAGACCGTCATGATCTATATTGCCAACCCTGGCAATCAGACCGGCTATATCGGGTTGTAATTCCGGCACTTCATCGGGGAGCGGCAACAGACCGAAATCAATCTGATTGAAACTGAATTTTTCCCACTCTTTAGCTTCTTTCAGACTTACATATTCTTTGTCGGCAAAATAAATCTCGGCATATGTAGACACAAAAAACGGTTCGTCACGGCGGTTGAACTGAAACATATCGCGTCCCCTGCCGTTTGACTCTATATTGACCGAAATTCCTGTCAGGCCACTTGCCGACAAGTAATCTGACACCAGAGCGTCAGTAAACCGGTATCTGACCTTTACACACTCAAAATCAATATTGTTTCTGAAGAAAAGCGACATATCGGGCATCCAGTGCCGACTTACAGTATCGGCAAGCACATTCACATCCAGCGACACATCATTGCCTTTCTTACGCCAAGTCTCAGTAGGGCTGTACTTGCCAAACACTGTGTCGACAGCATTGCAGGAATCAATCAACCGCGGCGGAACCGGCACCCGGTCAACCACGCCTACCCAGTCAGACCATGAAAAATGCTGGTTGAAACGGTCGCTTACGCTGTCCATGCCACTGCCGTTGGTGAAACGGTAATAAGACTTCGACGATAATACACGAGGCATACGCCATCCCTTAAACTTTTTCTTACCCCTTTGCGGCAACATGAAGTCAACCCACTTGTCACGATATAAAATTACGGTGTCAGTATAGGTGGACAGCGTAGAGTATTCCCTAACATAAGCAAGCATGTGCAACACTTCATTTCTGCGAGCGTCAACAACCACTTCCGGCAACTCACGCGACAGTTCCTTTAATCTGACCTCCGCCTCCGCCCCGCTGTCAATCACCCTCTCGGCATAGCCCAGGCATCTTACCGTGACGGGATAGGCTCCTGCCGGCACAAATGGCAATGCCCCTTTCGGCGAACATGTGCCAAGCATCCCGCCTTTTCTGTCAAATACCGATGCACCGCCAAGAGGTTCGCCCGATATAGAGTCGATGACTATGGTGCGCGTCTCACCTGCAAGCGCCTCTACCGACGTCCAACTGCCAACTGTCATAATAACCAAAATGACACACAGTCTTTTCAATCGGCATAATGTGATTCTGCAATCTCCTCGTTCCATTCCACGGTTTAAATTATCAACACAAAAGTAAGTAAAAGCTAATAATCCAAACCTAACAATAGTATTTTATAACATAATTAAATCATATTTAAAGGTTATAGTATAACAAAAGGTTGAATCTTAGAATTTAATCTAAAATTCAACCTTTTATTTAAGTCGGGGTGGCGGGATTCGAACTCGCGACCCCCTGCTCCCAAAGCAGGTGCGCTAACCGGACTGCGCTACGCCCCGATTGCTAAAAGCGAGGGCAAAGTTAGCACATTTTTTCTTAACCTGCAAATTATCGCAGATTAATATTCATCCCAGCTACGAATTTCGATATCATCAAGAGTGAGCCGGGTAAAGGCGTTGATAAACGCCGAGGCAAGACGGGCATTGGTCAACAACGGCACATTGAGGTCAATAGCCGCACGACGTATGCGATAACCGTTTGTAAGCTCAGTCTCCGACAGATTCTTGGGGATATTCACTACCAGATCCACTTCCTTATTATGGAGCAAGGTAAGCGCCTGAGGCTCCATGTCAGGCTGGCTCGGCCAGTAGACCTTTATCGCCGGTATTCCATTGTCGGTAAGGAACTGGTGGGTTCCTCCGGTAGCATACAGGCTATAGCCTGAATTGTGAAGCTCGTGGGCGGCGTCAAGCATTGCCGCTTTCTGTTTAGCCGTACCGGTAGAGAGCAATACGCCCTTTCCCTTTGAAGGAATACGCATTCCTACAGAAAGCATCGCCTTGAGGATAGCCTCGTCAGTGTCAGCACCGATACATCCCACCTCGCCGGTCGACGACATATCGACACCAAGCACAGGATCGGCGCCCTGCAGACGCGAGAATGAGAACTGCGATGCCTTTATGCCGACATAATCAAGGTCAAAGGCATTTTTATGAGGTTTCTCCACATCATGACCGAGCATCACGCGAGTGGCGATATCAATAAAGTTAAGCTTCAGCACCTTGCTGACAAACGGGAATGAACGCGAAGCCCTCAGGTTACATTCAATTACCTTGATGTCATTGTTTTTGGCAAGGAACTGAATATTAAACGGGCCTGAAATGTCGAGAGCCTTGGCTATCTTCTGGCTCACTTTCTTTATGCGGCGTATAGTCTCCACATAAAGTTTCTGCGGCGGGAACTGGATGGTGGCGTCACCGGAATGAACTCCGGCAAACTCGATATGCTCCGATATAGCATACACCTTAATCTCGCCATTCTGAGCCACGGCATCCATCTCAATCTCCTTGGCGTTCTGAATAAACTCAGTAACGACGACAGGATGCTGCTTGGAGACATTGGCGGCAAGACGCAGGAAGCGTTCAAGCTCTTCATTATTGCTGCACACATTCATCGCCGCTCCCGAAAGCACGTAGCTCGGACGCACAAGCACAGGAAATCCCACCTCATCGATAAACTTGTTGATGTCGTCAAACGAGGTCAGCTCGCGCCATCTCGGCTGGTCGACGCCTATACGGTCAAGCATCGCAGAAAATTTGTGACGGTCCTCGGCGTTGTCAATCGATTTAGCCGAAGTGCCGAGTATCGGGACACCGGCGTCGTCAAGACGAGTCGCAAGGTTGTTAGGTATCTGACCTCCTACCGACAGAATCACGCCGTGAGGCTGCTCAAGGTCGAGAATGTCCATGACGCGCTCATAAGTAAGCTCATCAAAATAGAGGCGGTCACACATGTCATAGTCAGTAGAGACCGTCTCCGGGTTATAGTTAATCATCACCGAGCGCCATCCCTCACGCTTTACGGTCATGAGAGCGTTGACCGAACACCAGTCAAACTCCACAGAGCTACCGATGCGGTAAGCACCCGAGCCAAGCACCACTATCGAACGATGGTCGTGAAGATACTCCACATCGTTGGCGGCTCCATTGTAAGTAAGATACAGATAATTGGTCATCGCGGGATATTCAGCGCCAAGAGTGTCAATCTGCTTGACAACAGGCACAATACCGAGTGATTTACGCATAGAGCGTATCTCAGCCACCGCACCCTCCACATCGGTCAGCGACTCTTTATATAAAGCTCGCGCAATCTGGAAGTCACTGAATCCCTGTTCCTTTGCCTGACGCAATAATGACACGGGCAACTGAGACGGCTCACTATAGGTCTCCATCTCGTCGGCAGTCATCACTATATTATACAGCTTGTGGAGAAACCACCTGTCAATCTTTGTAAGTTCATGGATACGCTCAACCGAATATCCGCCACGCATGGCCTTGGATATTACAAATATGCGCTTGTCAGTAGGATCAGTCAAGGCATGGTCAATATCAGCAATCTTCAGCTCCTTATTTTCAACGAAGCCATGCATGCCCTGCCCTATCATGCGCAGGCCCTTCTGGATAGCCTCCTCAAAAGTCCTTCCGATTGACATCACCTCACCTACCGACTTCATCGAAGAGCCGATTTCACGCTTCACACCGTGAAACTTACCGAGGTCCCAGCGCGGAATCTTGACAACGATATAATCAAGTGCCGGTTCAAAGAAAGCTGAAGTCTCCTTTGTCACAGAATTTTTAAGGTCAAACAGTCCGTATCCCAGACCGAGCTTTGCGGCGACAAAAGCAAGCGGATAGCCTGTAGCCTTCGACGCAAGCGCTGAAGAACGCGACAATCGGGCGTTGACCTCTATGACGCGGTAATCCATTGATGCGGGGTCAAAAGCATACTGCACATTACACTCACCGACAATTCCGATGTGGCGTATAATCTTTATGGCAAGCTTACGCAGATAGTGGTAATCCTCATTAGAGAGAGTCTGCGACGGAGCGACGACGATTGACTCACCGGTGTGGATGCCGAGCGGGTCAAAATTTTCCATGTTACATACAGTGATGCAATTGTCAAATCTGTCGCGCACCACTTCATACTCCACCTCTTTCCAGCCTTTAAGCGACTTCTCCACAAGCACCTGCGGAGAAAAAGCAAGAGCTTTCTCCACCAGAGCGACAAGCTGCTGCTCGTCATCACAGAAACCGCTGCCAAGTCCACCAAGCGCATAAGCCGCACGGACAATGACAGGATAACCGAGATTATTGGCGGCGGCAATCGCATCGTGAACGTTGCTCACAGCCTCGCTTTTAATTGTCTTTACATTTATCTGGTCAAGCTTCTTTACAAACAGTTCGCGATCCTCGGTATCCATAATTGCCCTCACGGGAGTACCGAGCACCTTTACGTCATACTTTTCAAGCACTCCGCTTTCATACAGCGCCACACCACAGTTAAGCGCCGTCTGTCCGCCAAATGCGAGCATGATTCCTTCGGGACGCTCCTTCTCAATCACCTTCTCTACGAAATAAGGTGTCACCGGAAGGAAGTAAATCTTGTCGGCAAAACCTTCAGATGTCTGTACCGTAGCGATATTGGGGTTGATAAGCACAGTCTCTATGCCCTCCTCTTTCATCGCCTTGAGAGCCTGAGAGCCGGAGTAGTCAAACTCACCGGCCTCGCCAATTTTCAAAGCTCCGCTACCGAGGAGCAACACTTTCTTTATTGAATCTTGATTCATATCTTGCTGTTTTGCCTGATGTTATAACATATTAATGAACTCATCGAAGAGAAATTCCGTGTCTTTCGGCCCGGAAGAAGCCTCTGGATGAAACTGCGCGGAGAAGAATGGTTTTGTCTTATGCCGTATACCCTCGTTAGTACCGTCATTCATATTGACAAACAACGGTTCCCACTCATCAGGAAGAGTCGCGCTGTCGACAGCAAATCCATGATTCTGAGAGGTGATATAGCATTTATCAGTACCGACGCGGCGCACAGGCTGATTATGACTGCGATGACCGTAAGAGAGTTTATAGGTCTTAGCCCCGGCTGCTTTTGACAGAAGCTGATTTCCCATGCAGATACCGCATATGGGCTTACCTATCTCGATAGCCTTTCTTATATTTTCAACAGTCTTTTCCGCCATATCGGGATTTCCGGGACCATTGGAGATAAACAATCCGTCGTAAGGAATCGACGTGAAATCATAATCCCAGGGCACGCGTATCACCTTTACCCCACGACGCGTGAGACAGCGTATGATATTGTGTTTCACGCCACAGTCGACCAGCACTACGGTCTTGGGACCTTCACCGTGAACCTCAACACGCTTACAGCTCACCTTGGCGACAAGATTTTCAGCGTTAGGGTCGTAAAACGGCACATCGTCAGCACCATCTACAATGATTTTGCCAAGCATAGACCCATGCTCGCGAAGATGCTTTGTGAGGGCACGGGTGTCAACCCCGTATATACCCGCGATTTTCTCTTCTTTAAGCCAGTCGGCAAGCGAACGGTCAGCCTGCCAGTGGCTATGGTCCCAGGAATAATCCTGTGCCACTATAGCCTTGCAATGGATGTGTTCGCTTTCGTAATACTCGCTTACATCATCCTTTTCCCGGCAAGGCGGGACTCCGTAATTACCAAGTATGGGGTAAGTGGTGACAAGAATCTGTCCCTCATAAGAAGGGTCGGTAAGGCTTTCCGGATATCCGGTCATCGCTGTGTTAAACACTACCTCACCTGCTGTCGATGAATCATAGCCGAATGACTTTCCTTCAAAGACTGTGCCGTCCTCAAGTATAAGTCTTGCTTTTTTTATCTCGCGCATACGATAGAAAATATGATGGTGGAATAATAATTATAACAATTCACAGGCTTTCTATCGTGAAAACCGTGCAAAGTTAGTAATTATTTCGGTATTGACTGTCACGATGCCACCAAAATTCTCAAATCAGCGTCATTTTAGCATCATTTCACCTTTAGGGAAGCGGTATATGTCAGTCAAGCAGAGGAAATACAAATATAAATTTACTACCGGTGGTATAGTCGGGATCAATCGTGACCACACCGCCAAGACGGTTGGCGACCGTGCGGCATATCGCCAATCCGAGTCCGCCGCCCTGCTTAAATTCGTCAAGCTTGGTGAAACGTTCAAATATAATGTCACGCTTGTCGGCAGGTATGCCATAACCCGTGTCGGTGACGGTGACCCTCATCTTCTTGCCTCCGGGCAGGATGTCACACTGCAGCGTGACCGTACCGCTGATTGTGAATTTAAACGCGTTATGAAGAAGATTGACAATGACAAGCTCCACCAAGTGGCGATACATCATACGCGGACGGTCATCGGCCAGAGGTATCATCACAAACTCCACGTCGTCATTGATTTTAGACTCCACCTGCCGCAAGGCGGTGCTGCAAAGCTCCGACATCACCACAGGCTGAGGCGTGTCGTCGGTCTCTCCCGAATCAAGGTTGGAAAGTTCGACCACATCTCCTATCAGTTTCAAAAGGTCATTGCTGTTACGCTCGATTATCGAGGCGTATTTTTTCATAGGACCGACGTTGGCATTGGCGAATACCTGGGCAAAACCGACAATGGCATTCAACGGAGTGCGTATCTCGTGATTTATATTCTGGATAAAAGTCGTCTTCATCTCACTCGCTTTTTCTGCCACATCCTTAGCCTTGGCAAGCTCTTGGCTCTTGGCTTCAAGCAACCTGCGATATTTCCTTATGCGGCGTATGTGTATCACCGCTACCGTAAGACCTCCGATTAAGAACAAAATCACTATGCCGGTGGCTATAATCACCTTCTTATACTCGCTCCAGAAAGTCTCCGGCACATTAATTATCTCCGATCCTGCTGGCAGAAGAGTCTCATCGATTTCAAGCTGTTCAAGTCGAGTACCGTCAAAAAGATATTTGCCGTCGACAAGACGCACCCCCATTACAGTCTTACCTCCCGACTGCAGATAATCAAGACACTCCTGTGCAAGCTCAGCACCGAGATTGTGGTAATCGGGCACATAGCCGCCAAGCACCCAGTGACCGAGACCGATTGAAGAAATCGTGAATGCCGGCAAGTCGATATTGGCATCGCGCAACACATAAGTAGTGCTTTTCAACACGAAATCATCCGAAGGCCCCACACGCCAGGTGCCACACAACAACACACAATGAGGCGACAGCCCGGCAAGGCGTCCGCTCACCTCAACAAGCGACTGCACCCTGCCGTCAAGGAAAGAAAATGAATATTCAGGATATTCTGCCATCTCCGACTTCACAAACGCCTGCATGTTCACTCCTCCGAAACTGTTGTCGGACAGAAATACAAGCTCACGGGTAAACGGGAACAGTTTTTTAACAAGTCCGATATTCTCATATAGGCGATATTGGTAAGCATAGCCGCCTACTATGTTAAAATCGGGAAAATCCTTTAGTATATCTTTTGACTCCGGCATCCACCTGTCCAAATCGACGGAATCGGGAGGAGTCAGTATAGTATTGCGGCTCACCATGCCACAGATTACCGGCATCTTCTTATATTCAGGATTTTCCTGTGAGAGAAACGCGCTCCATGCCTCTTGACCGAGCACTACCACCACTCCGGGCTCATTGTCGCCTGTATGCTTTACCAATATCGCCGCCATACGCTCTTTCCACGTCTTTGCCTCAGAATAGGCAAGACAGTTCAGACTCTCGACGACAATCTTGTCAGGGTCAGAGCCTAAGCGTTCAAAAGCATCCACAAATGCTGACAATGTAGACGCCATGGATTGAGTATCCGGATTATAAGAAGTAATGACAAGTACGCCTTTGCCTTGTCCGGCATTGGCTCCAAAGGGCAATAATACTAATAGCAACGACAATAACAAGTGCTGTAGCGCAATCTTGCAACCAAACAATCTAATTCGCCAATTTTTACGCATAGGATAACAATGATGCGCAAAATTAGTATTAATTTTACAAAAAGCGGCTTGTGTATTTGATTATTTTTGTTAATTAACACTTTTTGGTTAAAAAGAGAGCGTTATCTCCTTGGGTGAAAGACCCGATGCCGGCGCATGTGCAGACTCCGGCAACATCATTTGCTTGTCAGAACCTCACATCAAATCCCCTACGGCGCAATGCGTCAAGCGTATTGTATGACATCGCCTCCCGATAGTAAGATATAATGTGTTCCGCCCAGTCATTATCGGTCTTTGTGCCGGAACGCGTGGCGTTATATTTCGTTATTTCTTTATCATATGCCATCAAGTCAGGCAACATACTGTCTTCCCTGTAACGATTCTTAAAAATCATCAGTTCTTTAGGCTGCTTGGGCTTTATATCAGGCATTTCCCTGGGCACTCCTATTGCAAGACCACACACGACAAACACCTTCGGCGGAAGCTTCATCAATCTTGCGATAGCGTCAGGCGCAGCCGTTCTGGCATATCCGATAGGGCATGTTCCGAGACCGCATGCCTCGGCAGCTGTAAGTGCATTCATCATCGCAAGAGTAGCATCCACCACCCCGACAATCACCCCGTCGGCGGTAAGCGGAAAGCCCGGCAATTCAATCGACTTGGCTTCGGCAATCTCGGTAATCTTATTATAATCGGCACAAAACAGAAAGAAATGACGACAAGTCTTAACCTGTTTCTGTCCGGTAAGTTCATAAATTTTCTCTTTAACCGACTGGTCATCCACATCAATCACAGAAAACTGCTGTCCGTTGTAGCTTGTAGGCGTGTTACGGATAGCCTCATAGATAAAATCCAAAGACTCGGCGGGAATATCCTCTCTCTCGTAGCGACGGATGCTGCGTCGTTCAAGTAATGTTGACTTTATATCTTTCATGTAGCGATGTGAATTAATCGATTCTGTTAATTAACATCCCTACCACTTAATTTGTTCACCCGAGAGACCCGATTTTCATTATATCCGATTCAAAATTCTCCCGGTCGATTGCCCGGTTCTTCAGTCGGTTGCGATAAGCATAGATTGTATGTACCGAATAGTTAAGCACTTGCGCTATCCTGATGCTTTCCTCCACCCCGAGCCTCATAAACGCCAGTATACGCAGGTCGGTGTTAAGCAGCTCGCCATCTTTCAGCACGATTATTTCATCGGGCTTCAGAAGCGAATTGACATCGGCGACAAATGTAGGATAAATATGAAGAAAGGCCCTGTCAAATGTATCGTAAAACTCCTGGCTCTGCTCTTCGACAAAACGCCCTGACTTGGTCATCTTGTAAAGGTCGTCGGCATGGCCGGTCGAGATCTTGCGCTCCGCAATCTTACAAAACTGGTTCAGCTTGTTCATGTATATCGTACACAGGTTCAGAAACTGGCTCATATACATCTCCTTCACGCGGTTGGCATTGGCAAGCACCATCTGGAGCTTCTCCATATGAGACATTTCCTTGCGCAATTTGACAAGAATAGCTATTACCGCGACAAGCAGAAGCGACATCGCCACTATCGCGAAGTAAAGCCTTCGCCGGCTAAGCGTCAAAGAATCCCGGTAAGCCGCGGCAATCACAGGCAGCGCCTCCGATGTCTGCAACATACGCATCGACGCATTACACTCGACAGCATAAGCGAGCGCGACCGACAGGTAATCATAGAACCGCCCTATCTCTTCCCGGTCATAAAGAGCGATGCCAAGCTCCTGCAGCGACACCATCTCGCGCGTGGCGCTCTGAATATCGGCGACAGCCGACTTTGCGAGATAAAAGAGATGAGAGTCAGTGTCTCCGCGATTTTTTGATATACGGCTTATTATGTGGGAAGCGCGAGCGGCTATATTTGTATTTCCCGGAATTGAGTCAAGAAGATCAAGCAACACCGCCCTTGCCTCCGAAGGCTTTCCGGTCAGGAAAAAGTATTCACCCTGGTTAAGCAGAAATTTTTCCGACCCGGCCGGCAGCTCGTCGACAAGCTGACGCTGTATCTCAATCGACTTGTCAAGCCAGCTGTCATACTCGTCACGGTAATTGACAAAAAAGGAAGCCTGATAGCTGTACATCTGTCGGCCTGATTCAAGAGCCACAAGACGCAACTCGGGATTCAACGAGTCGATAGGAATAGACTCAAACATCTCCACCGCCATTGCGCCAAGACCGGCAACCGGCAGCACGGCAATACGCTTGAGCCTGAAGTTCATTGCCATGTCACGCTCGCCGAGCCTGTTGGACAGCATTTCGCCTCGCTCATAGTTTACTATCGCAGAGTCTGTAAGATAACCGGTATAGCAGTCGCCAAGCTGCATTATCAAGTCAAGGCGGCGCACATCGCGACGAGGGAGCTCCACGATAAGACGATTGAGCGAATCAATCATAGAACTGCGGCGTTTCAGATATATATGACGACGGACAAGCTCATTGTCTACCCGCTCAAGCTCACTCTCCACATCCGGCGCATTAACATCAAGCGCAGCACCAAGCCTGAGGCCTGACACTGACAATATCGACAGCAAAAGGATAGCAACACACTTTTTCACAATTTCACCGGTTTATCATTTATTGGTTGTAAATATAGCCATTTTTCACGGAATATTGCCAAAGAAGCTCTATTTTTTTTGCTTTGCCATCTTCTTTGTTCATCTCCGCGACCAGCTCTATTACATTAGCAAGCTTAACTCAAACATGACAATACAGACAGTCCAAAACATGCTTTTCCCCCAAAGCAATACTTACAGACAGATAGTTACAGGCACCAACCAATGCATTATTTAATGGATTCTCAAAAAATACAAAGGGATGTTGTAACTTTCCCCATATAAAAATCGTGCTATATTGTAGAAATTTATTACTTTTACACCAAATCCAAAACAGTTTAAGATTTTAAATAACAGCAAAAGAAAATATGGGCGGCAATATACTGACAGCCATACAGGCAATTGTAAACAGGTCTTCACTCAAAGTGGCTGAAAATCGGCAGGAAAATATCCAGAATAGAGCGAACCAGATGGGGGCTGCCCTTGAGGATTATGTAAAGGATGCCTTTGCAAACTGCTTAGGACAAGACTATCAATCTATTCGGCAGGCTCACAATGAAACATTTTCCTATATCGGCAACAATACAAATCCACCGGATGCAATTCTTACCAACAGTGATGCTATTGAAATAAAGAAAATAAAAACCATTGGCGCCGCTCAACTCCAATTGAACAGCAGCTATCCCAAAAACAAGCTTCGCCGTGACAATCCAAAGATATGTAAAGCATGCCGCGATTGCGAAGAAGACTGGGAAGAGAAAGACATGCTTTACGTTGTTGGAGCAGTAGAGAACGAAGAATTACAAGACATATTCTTTGTATATGGTGACTTGTATTGCGACACCCATGAAATCTATGAAAAAGTAGAGAATGCAATAAAGGATGGCATCAAATTGATTGAAGAAGTGACAGTTGCAGAAACCGGTGAACTTGCAAGAATCAACAAGGTCGACCACCTTGGGATATCAGATCTTAGGGTACGTGGCATGTGGCTAATTGATACTCCATTTCAACTTTTTAAAGATTTGACAAAAGAAATAAAAGGCTACACGTTCAAACTGACCGCATTGATTCCCAAGTACAAGTACGATGAATTTGAAAACACTGATGAGTTTGAAAAATTCTGCATGAAGAATAGGGTATCAATATCTGATCAAAAGATAGCAGATCCGAAGAATCCAGCCAAATACATAAACTCCAAGCTTATTGTATATTATTATTAATGAACCTAATTAGTTTATTTTCCGGAGCCGGCGGTCTTGACAAAGGTTTTCACAATGCAGGCTTCCGCACGATTGTAGCAAACGAGTTTGACCCTAAAATCTGCCCGACATTCAGGGTCAATTTCCCTGATACGCATCTAATCGAAGGTGACATCAGAAACGTAAGAGATAACGAGTTTCCCAAACATGTTACAGGTATTATAGGGGGACCTCCTTGCCAGTCATGGAGCGAGGCAGGCAGCCTTAAAGGGATAAAGGATGCGCGTGGACAGCTGTTTTACGAGTATATCAGGATCTTGAAAACTGTTCAACCATTATTCTTTGTCGCAGAGAATGTCTCGGGTATGTTGGCTAAACGTCATTCCGAAGCCGTCATAGGCTTTTTGCAACTTTTTGACGAAGCGGGATATGACGTCAACCTCAAGATGCTTAATGCCAATGACTTTGATGTACCTGAAGACCGCGACCGCGTTTTCTATATCGGATTCCGTAAAGATCTAAATATTCACAACTTCGAGTATCCAGTTCCATGCACACACAAACCGACACTACGTGAATGCATATGGGACTTAAAAGATAATGCTATTCCCGCCCTTGAAAAGAATCGGACAAACGGGAACAGATGTGCTGTTCCCAACCATGAATATTTCATAGGTTCTTACTCTCCGATATTCATGTCACGCAATAGAGTGAGGAGTTGGGATGAGCCTGGTTTTACCGTCCAGGCGAGCGGTCGCCAGTGTCAGCTTCATCCTCAGGCACCAAAAATGATTAAAGTTGAAAAAAATGAACAAATCTTTGTCCCGGGTAAGGAACATCTGTATCGACGAATGTCAGTACGTGAGGTAGCCAGGATACAGACATTCCCTGACGACCACATATTCCTCTATACTGACGTCAACATGGGATATAAGATGATAGGCAATGCCGTGCCGATAAACCTTGCCTATCATGTGGCAATGAGTATCCGTGGTGCGCTTGACAGAAGTGGCGTAAACTATCAAGACTGAGAGCGCGACTTAATAATCTAAGTATTGCCATCAAGGATACTTGTCAACATTTTTCTGTCTAAATCCATTCTTATGTTGGCAACTCTCCTTATCTTTGTAATAGAAGTAACCGTAACACTGCGTAATTCACACCATGAGCATAACAACGATAGACCACATACCACCCTCTTCGGAAATTGCGGCTTATATCGATGACATAGCCGTGATTGACTCCCTTGATGACATCAAGGGGATGAAACTGCCGGCAAAAATTGACTTTATCCTGTCAATATTATGTGAAGACGGCTCTCTTTCCATAGATTACGACTCCACGAGCCGGCAATTGACCGGGCGCATGCTTATGATACTCAAGCCCGGACACGTATTGCGCAGCTACAAAGCCTCCGAAAACTTCAAGGGGCATTTCATTGTCGTAAGCACTAAATTTTTCGGTGACTCAATATCGACATTCTCCAAGATGCTTCCTTGTTTCACCCTGTTTCGCGACAATCCCGTAATCACTCTTTCTGCTGAAGACGCGGCAAGCCAGATAGAGCTTCGCGCCCTGCTCAGGCGCAAGGCTTACAGCGCCGGACACCAATATCGCGACAAAGTCATTCGCTCGGTAATCGAGGCCATGTTTTACGAGACGCTGGGGCTTTACAGCTCTTACCACAGTATCGACGCGGCAGCGATGACACGCAGAAGAGACGCGCTGTTTTACAAATTCCTGCAAGAGGTAGAGGCTAACTGCACCAAAGAACGCTCGGTAGCCTATTATGCGGGAAAGTTGTGTGTGTCGCCCAAACACCTGTCAGCCACAGTAAAAGATGCCAGCGGAAGGACCGCCGGCGAATGGATAGACTCTTACGTGATTCTTGAGGCAAAGCTGTTATTACAGAACACCGGACTCACCATCCAGGAAGTAAGCACCAAACTGAACTTCCCCAACCAGTCATTTTTCGGCAAATATTTCAAGCATCTGACAGGAATGTCGCCCCGCGCTTTCCGCGCCGGCGCATCAGCAACATAGCAATTAATTGCATGAATACATTAATTATTGTAACTTTGCCGGCTGAAAATCAATTAACCCGATGTTTAGAATAAAGCGACTATATCTGTTCATGCTCCAGAGCTTCCTGCCTCTGTTCATGATGACATTCTTTATATGCCTCTTCATCGTGTTGATGCAATTTCTATGGCGCTACATCGACGACCTCGTAGGCAAGGGGCTTGAAATGAGCGTAATCGGAGAACTGTTTTTCTATGCGGCATTGACAATGGTGCCGCTTGCGCTACCTCTCGCCATACTTCTTGCATCGCTCATGACATTCGGCAATCTTGGCGAGCAATTTGAGCTTACCGCTATGAAAGCGTCCGGTGTGTCGCTCATCCGCTCCATGCGCCCGCTCATAGTCCTTATGGTATTTGTGGCAATCGGCGCGTTTTTCTTCCAGAACAATGTGCTGCCTATCGCGCAGACAAAGATGTGGACCCTGCTCTACTCCATGAGACAGAAATCGCCTGAACTTGACATACCGGAAGGCGTGTTTTACGACCAGATACCGGGTTTTAACCTTTTTGTGGAGAAAAAAGACCAGGAAACAGGAGTATTGCATAACCTGCTTATATACAACGTAAGCAAGGGTTCCGACAATGCCACCATAATATATGCCGACTCAGGTAAGATGTCAATGACCGACGACAAGTCTCACCTTTTCCTAAAGCTCTGGCAAGGGGAACAGTTTGAGAACCTGCGCGAGCAAAGCGGCATATCGTCAAACAATGTGCCTTATCGCCGCGAGTCATTTGACGACAAAGAGGTGTTAATCACATTTGACGCCAACTTTAACCGCATGGATGAAAGCGGCATGCGTAACCAGTATGTCGGGAAAAATATCAAGGAGCTGCAGGCTACTATCGACTCCGTAAACGCGCGTGTCGACAGTGTGGGCGACATCTATGGAAAGGCCTTGCGTGAAATACCATACCTCGGGATAAGCTACTACACTACCGTCCGCACCCCCAATGGCATGGAACGACGTCAGCAGACCGAAGTCTCGCTTGACCGCCCCGTAGACATCGATTCAATATTCCGCGGGACCAATCCTGCATTTGCAAAATCCTACATAAACCAGGCGCTATCAAAAGCGCGACGCGCAAAGCAGGACTACGAGTTCAAATCATTTGCGATGAACGATGACCGCACCACAATACGCCGCCACGGAATCGAGATGATGAAAAAATTCACCCTGTCAGTGGCGTGTCTTGTGTTTTTCTTCATTGGCGCCCCGCTTGGAGCCATCATCCGCAAAGGAGGTCTCGGCATGCCTCTCGTAATCTCGGTAATACTGTTTATCATATATTACATTATTGACAACTCCGGCTACAAGCTTGCACGCGACGGACATGTCGAAGTGTGGGAAGGAATATGGCTGTCGACATTCGTATTGCTACCGTTGGGTATATTTCTCACCTACAAGGCGGTTAACGACTCTGCAGTGTTCAACAAGGACGCTTACGTCAACTTCTTCAGAAAACTGTTTGGCAAAGGCGAGACCCGCAACCTGACAGTAAAAGAAGTCGTAATCGATGAAGTCGACATCACCACCGCCAAGGAAAAAATCACGGCGCTGTCAAAGATGTGCCGCGAGTTCATAGACCGTTATCCGGGAAGAGAATCTTATGTCAATTATTGGCTGAACGGCTATGACCGACGCGAGATACACTCCATAAACGCGATGCTTGAACAGACAGTCGACTACATGGCAAACTCGCGAAACCGCGTCGTCATATTGAAGCTGATGGAACTCCCCGTAATGAGAAGCCTGTGGTTTTATCACCCCACCGACTATAAAGCGATCGGATGGTCTTTCATCGCAATATTCCCCGTAGGAATCCCCATCTACCTCTGGGGCACCCGTTGCCAGCGCAAGCTGAAAGAGGAACTTGAGCATATTATCACTACCGACAACGAACTTATAGCCCTCTTGGAGGTTAACACTAATGACATTAACACCTAAATCACATATGGACAAAATAAGACTTGACTCAATCGAAGACGCATTAAAGGATTTTCGTGAAGGAAAATTTGTAATCGTGGTTGATGACGAAGACAGGGAAAACGAGGGCGACCTGATTGTAGCCGCCGAAAAAATCACTCCCGAGCAAGTGAACTTCATGCTGAAACATGCCAGAGGTGTGCTCTGTGTGCCGCTCACCATCTCACGCTGCGAAGAGCTTGAGCTGCCCCATCAGGTCGACAACAATACATCAATGCTCGGGACTCCGTTTACAGTCACCGTCGACAAGCTCGAAGGATGCTCCACCGGTGTCAGCATCGAAGACCGCGCTGCGACGATACGCGCCCTTGCCGACCCCGCTTCCAAGCCGGAGACATTCGGCAGACCGGGTCA
This sequence comes from Barnesiella sp. WM24, assembly GCF_004570975.1. GTDB lineage: Bacteria > Bacteroidota > Bacteroidia > Bacteroidales > Muribaculaceae > Muribaculum. Next base: position 63,299 of record NZ_SPPC01000008.1, on the reverse strand, counting down.
CATCAATCCACTCTATGCCCAGGATAAAGGAGTGTTAAGACGCGCCGGACACACTGAAGCCGCCGTCGACCTGTCACGCCTCGCAGGTCTATACCCTGCAGCCGCGCTTATGGAGATAATGAGCGACGACGGAACAATGGCACGCCTGCCCGAGCTGAGAAAGCTCGCCGACGAATGGGGCATGAAACTCATATCAATAAAAGACCTGATTGCCTACAGGCTCAAGCAGGAGTCGCTTGTCGAGAAGGGTGTCGAAGTCGACATGCCCACGGAATACGGGCATTTCCGTCTGATTCCGTTCCGTCAGAAAAGCAACGGGCTTGAACATATCGCTATCATCAAAGGCGACATCACTTCAAGCGACGAGCCGGTGCTCGTAAGAGTACACTCATCATGTGCGACAGGCGACATATTCGGCTCGCAACGCTGCGACTGCGGCGAGCAGCTCCACCGCGCCTTGCAGATGATTGAAAAAGAAGGACGAGGCGCAGTAATCTATCTGAACCAGGAAGGCAGAGGCATAGGACTGATGGAGAAGATGAAGGCCTACAAGCTTCAGGAAGGCGGCATGGACACTGTAGACGCCAACATCTGCCTCGGACACCTCGCCGACGAACGCGACTATGGAGTCGGAGCCCAGATATTGCGTGAAATAGGCATACGCAAGATGAGGCTCATGACCAACAATCCCGTAAAGCGTGTAGGGCTTGAGGCCTACGGGCTTGAAATCACTGACAATGTGCCCATCGAGGTGAAACCTAACGAATATAACCTCCGCTACATGCGCACAAAAAAAGAGCGTATGGGTCACGACCTGCACGACCTACACATGTAAGCATCCGACACGGAAACCGATATAACGCAGTCTCATGTCAAAACCATTGACATGAGACTGTCTTTTTAACCGGCAGGCTTACAAAAAATGACAAACTGACATTTACGCGCCCTCACATGACATCACAACATTTATTTCACATTATTATATTATAGCCGATGAACCTGCGCGCAGTCACTATTGTTGAGATATATAGTGCAAAGCGGCAGGGTGACATTTTGTCAACCGTCATGTCAGAAAAAGGATTTGGCACAAAATATGCTATATCGTATAACAGAAAATAAAACTAAATAACATAATCAAACTTTAAATAACAACAGTCATGAATATCAAACCACTTGCCGACCGAGTGCTCATCAAGCCCACTCCAGCAGAGGAAAAGACCCTTTCAGGTATCATAATCCCCGATTCAGCCAAGGAGAAACCGCTTCGCGGCACAGCAATCGCCGTAGGCAACGGCACCAAAGATGAAGAGATGGTAGTAAAGGTAAATGATGTAGTGATGTTTGGCAAATACGCCGGAACAGAGATTGAACTTGACGGCGAGAAACTTCTCATCATGCGTCAATCTGACATTTTGGCAATCGTTACTGAATAATTAAAAGCATAACATAACCATGGCAAAAGAAATTAAATTTGACATCAAGGCTCGTGAAGAGCTGAAAAAAGGCGTTGACGCTCTCGCTGACGCCGTGAAAGTCACTCTTGGTCCGAAAGGCCGCAACGTGATTATCGAGAAGAAATTCGGCGCACCCCATATCACAAAAGACGGTGTGTCGGTAGCACGCGAAGTTGAGCTTGAAGACCCCTTCCAGAACATGGGCGCACAGCTCGTGAAGGAAGTAGCCTCCAAGACCGGTGACGATGCCGGCGACGGTACTACTACAGCTACCGTGCTTGCACAGGCAATTGTCAACGTCGGTCTTAAAAACGTTGCTGCAGGTGCCAACCCCATGGATATCAAGCGAGGCATAGACAAGGCTGTCGCTGCTGTCGTAGAGAGCATCAAGTCGCAGGCTGAGGAAGTAGGCGACGACCTCAAGAAAATCGAGGACGTGGCACGTGTATCGGCCAACAACGATGCCGAAATCGGCAAGCTCATCGCTGAGGCAATGCGCAAGGTAAAGAAAGAAGGTGTAATCACGGTTGACGAGGCTAAGGGCACAGAGACCACAGTGGACATCGTGGAAGGCATGCAGTTTGACCGCGGTTATATCTCTCCCTATTTCGTTACAAACACCGAGAAGATGGAGTGTGAGATGGATCATCCTTACGTACTCATCTACGATAAGAAGATTTCATCACTCAAAGAGATGCTCCCCATCCTTGAGGCAACAGCCCAGAGCGGACGTCCGCTGCTTATCATCGCTGAAGACGTTGACCAGGAAGCACTTGCCACCCTTGTTGTCAACCGTCTGCGCGGCTCACTGAAAATCTGTGCGGTTAAGGCTCCCGGATTTGGCGACCGCCGCAAAGAAATGCTTGAAGACATCGCAGTGCTTACCGGCGGCGTTGTCATCTCTCAGGAGAAGGGCATGAACCTTGAGACCGCATCAATCGACATGCTCGGTCAGGCAGAAAAAATCACTGTCAACAAAGAAAATACCACTATCGTCAACGGTGCCGGCTCAAAAGAGGCTATCGCACAGCGTGTGGCTCAGATTAAGGCTCAGATCGAGACCTCAACCAGCGACTACGACAAAGAAAAGCTTCATGAGCGTCTTGCCAAGCTCGCAGGCGGAGTTGCCGTGCTTCACATCGGCGCTCCCTCTGAAGTAGAGATGAAAGAAAAGAAGGACCGCGTCGACGACGCTCTCAGCGCAACCCGTGCGGCTATCGCCGAGGGTATCGTGCCCGGAGGCGGTGTAGCCTACATCCGCGCAATCGCAAGCCTTGATGGCCTATGCGGTGACAATGACGACGAATGCACCGGTGTCGCAATCATCAAGCGTGCAATCGAAGAGCCGCTTCGCCAGATTGTAGCTAACGCAGGTCTTGAAGGCGCTGTCGTGATACAAAAAATCAAGGATGGCTCAGGCGACTACGGATATAACGCACGCACCGGCGAATATGAGCACCTGTTCCAGACAGGCGTCATCGACCCGGCAAAGGTAACCCGTGTAGCACTTGAAAACGCAGCTTCAATTGCCGGAATGTTCCTCACCACAGAGTGTGTGATCGCCGACAAGAAAGAAGACAATCCCGCTCCCGCAATGCCCGCTCCGGGTATGGGAGGCATGGGCGGCATGATGTAAGCCGACACTGCTTAACATAAATGAGAAGGTCATTTCTGAATCAAGAAATGACCTTTTCTTCTTTTTTATAGCTATCTTTGCAATAGTAATTCATTTTCACTACGACATGGACCTACAACCCAAACAGCAGATTGAGCGGCTGCGTGACGAGCTGAATCGCCACAACTATAATTATTATGTGCTTAACTCGCCCGAGATTTCCGACCGCGACTTTGACATGATGATGAAGGAGCTCGAACAACTTGAGAAAGAGCATCCCGAATATGCCGACCCTCTGTCTCCGACCCAACGTGTCGGAAGCGACATCAACAAGGCGTTTACACAGCATCTTCACCAACGCCCCATGCTGTCGCTCGGCAACACTTACTCTATCGAAGAGGTCGATGAATTTGTGACGCGTACACGTGACGCGCTCATGGGACAGGATTTCACAATAGTAGGCGAGATGAAATATGACGGCACGTCCATCTCGCTCACCTATGAGCATGGCAGGCTCGTAAGAGCTGTAACACGCGGCGACGGTGAACGCGGGGATGTAGTGACCGACAATGTAAAGACAATAAAAAGCGTGCCCCTCACGCTTCAGGGGTCAGGATGGCCTGAGGAATTTGAGATACGCGGCGAGATTGTGTTGCCCTGGAAAGAATTTGACAGGCTGAACGCAGAACGCGAGTTTAATGAAGAGCCTCTTTTTGCCAATCCGCGCAACGCCGCGTCAGGCACATTAAAGATGCAGAATTCAGCCGAGGTGGCTCGCCGCGGACTTGACGCCGTGTTCTACTATCTGCTTGGCGACAACCTGCCTGCCGACAATCATTATGACAACATGATTGCGGCGAAAGAATGGGGATTCAAGGTCGCGCCTGTCATGTCCAAGCTTCACGGCATCGACGAGGTGGACCGATTTATCAACCATTGGGACACGGCACGAAAAGAATTGCCGGTTGCCACCGACGGTCTCGTGTTCAAGGTCAACGACCTGCGCCAGCAGCTTAACCTCGGTTACACGGCAAAGTCGCCCAGATGGGCGATAGCCTACAAATTTCAGGCTGAACGAGCGCTCACCCGATTGCAATCAGTGTCATTTGAGGTAGGCAGAATGGGCATAGTCACCCCCGTAGCCAATCTGGATCCGGTGCTTCTATCAGGGACAATCGTAAAACGCGCGTCACTTCACAACGAGGGTATCATAAGGTCGCTTGACATTCATGACCATGACATGCTGTATGTCGAAAAGGGTGGCGAAATCATCCCCAAGGTGACAGGAATCGATGTATCGGCACGACAGCCCGATGCAAACCCGATACAGTTTGTCACCCGCTGCCCGGTGTGTGACACCCCGCTTGTAAGAATCGAAGGAGAAGCGGCGTGGATGTGTCCCGACAAGGAGGGATGCGCGCCTCAGATATGTGGACGCCTGGAGCATTTCGTAGGGCGCCGCATGATGAATATCGAAGGTATCGGTGAAGAGATGGCTGTAATCCTTTACCGCAACGGATGGGTGAAGACACCCGCCGACCTGTACACCCTGAGCCGACACTCAAGAGACATGATGCTGCTTCCGGGAATGGGACCACGCACTGTCGAACGAATACTCGACGGCATCGAGGCGTCGAAGTCAGTGCCGTTTGAGCGCGTTGTATATGCCCTTTCAATACCCTATGTAGGAGAGACCGTGGCAAAAAAATTGGCACGCGCGGTGCGCGACATTGACTCGCTCATGAATGCCGATACCGAATCGCTGACCTTGATTGATGACATCGGGCCCCGCATAGCTGAAAGCATAATCACTTATTTCAGCAATCCCGACAACCGCGAAATGGTAGAGCAGCTGCGTGCTGCCGGAGTGCAGATGTCACTTCCCGAAGAAGATGAGTCATCGCGCACCGACCTGCTCAAAGGAAAGTCAATCGTAATAAGCGGAACATTCTCCCATCATTCCCGGGATGAATATAAAGAGATAATCGAACGAAACGGCGGCAAAAACGTAAGCGGCATCTCAAAGAAGACCGATTTTGTATTTGCCGGAGAAAACATGGGTCCGTCCAAGCTTGAAAAAGCACGCACCCTCGGCATTCCTATCATCAATGAAGAAGAATTTCTAAAAATGATTAATCAATAAATCATCCCAGACACCAACTTTAGACACTCTAAAAAATTATGACACCTGAAGAAAGACTCAAGATAGAAGAACGGGCTGTAACGCTGCTCAAGACAGTATATGACCCCGAAATACCCGTAGACATATATAATCTCGGACTTATTTACAAGATTGACCTCGATGATGAAGGCAACCTTACAGTCGACATGACCCTGACTGCGCCTAACTGTCCGGCCGCCGACTTTCTTGTAGAAGACTCGCGCATAAAGCTGGAAAGCATAGAAGGAGTGAAGAGCGTGACCATAAACATAGTCTTTGAACCGGAATGGAACAAAGACATGATGAGTGAAGAAGCGAAACTGGATCTTGGATTTCTATGACACTCCCATGAGCAGCCGCAAATATACATACTTTATTTCCGACCTGCATCTTGGAGCCACTTATCTGGATCACCCTCACGACTACGAAAAACGCGTCGTGGAATGGCTCAAATCCATAAAAGACGATGCCAAGGAACTTTACATGCTCGGTGACATACTTGACTATTGGTTTGAGTACAAGACTGTGGTCCCGCGCGGATATGTAAGGTTTTTCGGCGCTCTTGCATCGCTTGCCGACGCCGGAGTAAAAATCTATTGGTTTATCGGCAACCATGACATATGGCTCTTTGACTATCTCCGCGACGAGATAGGGGTGACTGTAATCGACGGATATCTTGTAAAGGAGGTTGAAGGCAAAAAATTCTTCCTGTCCCACGGTGACGGCGTAGGGAAGCTAAAACCATCGTTCCGCTTAATGCGCTCAATTTTCCGCAACAGGACATGTCAGAAGCTGTACAGCGCAATCCATCCCCGCTGGACCATACCGTTTGCACTCCGGTGGTCATGCTCAAGCCGCAACTTCTCAGCCGAGATACCGGTCGTAAAGGATCCTGACGAAGAGTCGCTCGTCAGGTTTGCCAGGGAATATGCCGCAGTACACAGTGACATTGATTATTTTGTATTCGGTCACCGTCATGTACTGCTTGACTACAATATTTCAAATCATTGTCACGTTATCATATTGGGCGACTGGATTCACCACTTCTCGTTTGCACGATTTAACGGAGAGTCCATGGAGATATACAGATATGTACAAGAATTTAATAAAATAGTACATATTTAGAAAATTTCAAAGATTTAAATATCTGTTAACATTAGTAACAAACCATTATGATACAGATATTTACACCATCAAAGCCGAATAACCGGCAATGCTATTCGCCAAAAGCATGTTGCTAAACATGTTTTTTTGCTTGGTTAACTCAAAAAAAAGGGTGACCTTTGTACCACAAACCTAAAACAATCTTTTTTACCTTAGAAATTGTACCTATTGGAAACCCATAAAAAGGAGCTTAAGTGATTAAGCTCCTTTTTATTTTTGCTTAAACCGCGAGTATTGAGTAATTTTGTAAACATGACTGAGACAACGATATATTGCATAATAGTCGCAGCCGGAACCGGTACACGGTTTGGCTCCGACCTTCCCAAGCAGTTCTGCGACATGAACGGCAAACCGGTTCTCATGCACACAATCGACGGATTAAGAAAAGCATGCAGAAATGTTAAAATAGTATTAGTCTTAAACAAGGCGCATATTGACTTCTGGCACGAACTGTGTGCCGGTCATGATTTCATTTCACCGACTGAAGTCACCGGAGGCGGCACACGTTGGGAATCAGTCAAAAACGCGCTTTCCACAATCACGATTCCGGAAAGCGGCAAAAGCATAATAATGGTACATGACGGAGCCCGTCCGGTCGTGGACAGCCAACTTGTAGCACGCATTATCGAAGCGGCAAGACAATCGACCGGGGTAATCCCGGTAGTCCCGGTGAGTGATTCGCTGAGACACCTCAGTCCCGACGGAAGCTCGACTCCGGTTGACCGCAGCGAATTTCGCGCAGTCCAGACCCCGCAGGCATTTGACGGCAAATTGCTGCTTGACGCCTACAGCCTGCCCTACCGTCACGACTTTACTGACGACGCATCGGTCATGGCAGCAGCCGGTCATGACGACATAACACTCGTAGACGGAGACCCCCACAATATAAAAATCACGCTCCCCGACGACATTAAAATCGCGTCGCTTTATATCGAGAAATGAACCGCCTGCGTAGTCTTGACATAAAATTTCTGCGTGGAATCGGTCCGAAACGTGCCGAACTGCTGAACAAGCAGCTTGGCATATCGTCATATCGCGACCTTCTCTACCATTTCCCTCACCGGTATGTCGACCGCTCCACCTTTTATAAAATCTCTCAGTTTGAAGGCGACATGCCGGCAATACAGGTCAAAGGGAGATTCCTTGCATTTGCTATTCACGGCGAGGGTGCCAAAACAAGGCTTGTAGGGGTGTTTACCGACGGGACGACCACGATGGAAGTCGTGTGGTTCCGCAAGGTAAAACAGCTAAAAGACAGCTATCACACCGGCAACCAGTACATACTTTTCGGTAAACCGGAAAGCTTTAACGGCAAATGGAGCATGGTGCATCCTGAAGTAGACATGCCCGACTCAGCGGGTGCCGCCCAGGGATTGCGCGGGATATACCCTCTCACCGACACACTCCGCAACCAGGGCATAGCCACAAGGCAGATTTTCACATGGGTACAGACTGCCCTTGCCGCAGCGCCCCACATGACGGAAACGCTGCCCGACCACATCATAAGGAAGCTGAGACTCATGCCACTGCGTGACGCCCTGGTCAACATACATAATCCGAAGTCAATCGACGCGCTGAACGCGGCAAAGCTCAGGCTTAAATTTGAAGAGCTGTTTTATCTTCAGCTCAACATCCAGCGCTATTCACGCCAACGCAACATGGCGCTTGCCGGATTCCGCTTTTCAAGGATCGGCGATTACTTCAACCGGTTCTATTTTGAGCGCCTGCCCTTTGAGCTTACAGGCGCCCAAAAACGCGTGATAAAGGAGATTCGCGCCGATATTGCCACAGGGAGGCAGATGAACCGCCTTCTACAGGGAGATGTCGGCAGCGGCAAAACGCTTGTGGCACTACTCTGCATGCTGATTGCACTTGACAACGACACCCAGGCATGCCTGATGGCGCCTACTGAAATCCTTGCCACTCAGCATTTCGAGACTATATACAAGCTTGCCGCACCTCTCGGAATCAACATCAAACTGCTTACCGGGTCGACCGGCAAAGCCGAGCGCGACATTATTCACCGACAGCTCCATGACGGGTCACTGCACATATTAATCGGCACCCATGCTGTGATTGAGGACAATGTGCAGTTCAAAAATCTCGGATTTGTAGTGATTGACGAGCAACACCGCTTCGGTGTCGCCCAACGCGCGAGACTATGGTCAAAAAACCGCATAGCCCCTCATGTCCTTGTCATGACAGCGACCCCTATCCCCCGCACTCTCGCCATGACCATCTACGGCGACTTGAGCGTATCGGTCATCGACGAGCTTCCTCCCGGAAGAAAACCGGTCACTACATTATTACGGTATGACGACAACCGCATGAGCGTCTATCAGGCAATCGGCAGGCAACTTAAAGAAGGACGGCAGGCATACATCGTATATCCGCTTATCAAGGAGAACGAGAAACTTGACCTGCGCTGTCTTGAAGAAGGTTACGAACTTGTCAGGGAAACTTTTCCGCAATACAAGGTATGTTATGTACACGGAAAGATGAAACCGGCGGAAAAAGACCACCAGATGACACTGTTTGCATCAGGACAAGCCCATATAATGGTAGCCACGACTGTAATAGAAGTCGGGGTAAATGTGCCAAACGCCACAGTGATGCTTATCGAGAATGCTGAGCGTTTCGGGCTTTCGCAGCTCCATCAGCTCAGAGGACGTGTTGGCAGAGGAGCCGACAAAAGCTACTGTATACTGATGTCTCATCATAAAATAGCCAAAGAAACGCGACGGCGCCTCGAGATAATGACATCGACGACCGACGGATTTGTCATAGCTGAAGCCGACCTCAAAATGAGAGGCCCGGGCGACATTGAGGGCACAATGCAAAGCGGAATGCCTATCGAACTGAATATTGCAAATCTTGCCACCGACGGTCAGATTGTACAGCTCGCGCGTGACACCGCCATCGAGGTTCTTGACACCGACCCGGAGCTGAAAGCACCTGAAAACACAGTTTTACGCAACGAACTCGCCATGTCGGGCAACAACCGTGTTGACTGGTCGCGCATAAGCTAACAGCCTCACACAACATATTTTAACATTATTACAGGTCGAGAAACAGGCACGACAACAAGGAAGTTTGAAAACATGTTGTAAAACATATTTCTATAAAACATCTGATTAACAGTGTTTTATCTCGACATTTTAATTTCTGTTGATATTTTTTGCACTTTTTGTCTTGACAATGTATTCAACCCAAGCGGAAAATTTCTTATATTTGAAGTACAGACGTAAGAAAAGGTTAAAATATCAAAACTGACATGGAGCAAACTTTAGTAATACTCAAGCCCTCTGCCATACATCGTGGACTGACCGGTAAAATCATCGGTAGATTTCAGGACAAGGGACTCATCATCACAGGAATGAAGATGATGCAACTTGACGAGACAATACTTCGCGAGCATTATGCTCACTTGGTAGAAAAACCTTTTTTCCCATTTATCCTGGACTCCATGATGGCGACTCCCGTCATTGTAATGTGTCTTAAAGGCATCGATGCCGTAGAGACCGTAAGACTAATGACCGGAGCCACAAACGGAAGGAAAGCTCTCCCCGGCACAATCAGAGGAGACTTCTCCATGAGCGGGCAAGAGAATATCGTGCATGCCTCCGACAGCGTTGAGAGTGCTAAAATCGAATTAAACAGATTCTTCAAGCCGGAAGAAATATTTGATTACACTCCATCTGATTTGAGCTTTTTCTACTCGCCTGACGCCAATTAATTGAAAAAACAGACCGATGCAATTTAATATCAAAAAATTTACCGCCGCGACGGCATTAGCTTTAGCAACTGTACTTTCGGTATCGGCACAAACCAATTTCAACCGCCGACCCGCACAGCACAACGCCGAGCACCAGGATTTGCTCGCGTACCAGACAAACATCGACGAACAGATCAAGCTGAAAGAAACGCTTGATTACATGGACAATATCTTCAATGAAGAAGAAGAGCCCGAAATGGACATCTACACCGAAGGATGGGACAGCGGAACCGTCAATCCCTACCGCAGCTCAGATGTTCCGGAGACAAAAAAGATAGATGTAAGTAATTTTGCCATGCCTACCAACGGCTACGTGACATCACCCTACGGATATCGTCCGAGGTTCCGCCGTATGCACAAAGGAATCGACCTCAAAGTGCAGATAGGCGACACGATACGTGCTGCATTTGACGGAAAGGTGAGACTCACCAAATTTGAGCGCAAAGGTTACGGATATTATGTAATCGTTCGCCACGAAAACGGGCTTGAGACCGTGTACGGTCACTTGTCAAAATTCCTTGTAAAGCCCGATGAATATGTAAAGGCAGGTGATCCTATCGCACTCGGCGGCAACACCGGACGTTCGACCGGACCCCATCTCCACTTCGAGACACGCTATATGGGATATGCGATAAATCCCGCAGCAATTTTCGACTTTGCCAACCAGACAACTCATACTGACGAGTTTACATTCAACAAGAGTACCTACCAGAACTCTCGCGACTACTCGCCAAAGAAGAAATCCACAAAAGCAGTTGCCTCTTCAAGCAAATCGGGAAATTCGTCAACTGTCAGAATAAAGAAGGGCGACACGCTTTCTAAAATAGCAAAAGCCAACGGCACTACAGTCGACAAGCTGTGCAAGCTCAACGGCATAAGCCGCACAACAACCCTTACAGCCGGCAAACCCTTGAAAGTAAGATAAAACAATACGCTTCAATACATTCTTCTCAATAGGATTTATACAAAAGGTCACCGGAAAAACCGGTGACCTTTTCCTTGAATATCCGCGCGGTGTTGACAACAGTGTAAATAACTGTGTTGATAACTTTGTTGATAACTGCCGAACAAATAAATTAAATTAACATTTTGAAATCTGACGGCAACTCCGTAACTTTGTATTGTGAATTTGATGATACGTCATATTGAGTACTTGATGCTGCGACACGAATGTGTGGCAATACCCGGTTTTGGAGCTATCATAGCCCATTACCGTCCGGCGTATATTGACCGTGAGCTTGGTTGCATGTTTCCGCCGTCACGCACCCTTGGATTCAATCCCGACATCACCCACAATGACGGACTGCTCGCATCATCAATAGCAAGAGGGACAGAGACAACCTTTGATAATGCTATGGCAATGCTGTCGAAAGAAGTGGCGGCATTAAAGCTTCAACTTGAAAACTCAGGTGAATTTGCTCTCGGACGCTTAGGCATATTCAGCCGCAGCGACAATGGCGCCATAACCTTTGAGCCTTTTTCAAAGACAGCCATCACCCCTCGCCTTGCCGGATTACGGGCAATAGCCATGACCCCGATATCGGAAACTGTCAGAAACGAGGCTGAAGCCACTGCTTCAGAACAGGCAAACACATCTTCTGTGCGCCGTCGTGTTCTTAACATAGCGGCATCAATCGCCCTACTCTTATGCCTGGGCGTGACAATGACCACCCCGATTATTGAAAACAAGGCGGCATTTGCCGGTATCGCAAGCGGCATCACATCCACGTCTCATATTGAAGAACCGATGTTTGAGCCTGTGTCACAGCCCGACCTTGACTTGCGTATCGCTCTTCCCGCAAAGGAAGAAAGCAGTATCATCAAAAGCGTTGCAGTCGCTGAAATCACACAAAACACCGTACCTGCCGCAACATTGCATCTTGACCCGTCTGACAGATATTACCTTATAGTAGCGTCACTCCCCACGCTGGAGAAAGCAAAGGAATATATCGCCTCTCAAAATCATGGCGACAGAATGGAAATTACTGAAGCCGACGGAAGATTCCGTGTATATATCGCAACCGGCAGCACCATTGACATGGCGCGCCAACCGGTAACTATTGACCAATATGCGATAAGATACCCTAACGCATGGGTGTGCCGTCGTTAATCCCGACATCAATTTTCTCATATATTTACCAGCACAATATCTTATGAGCGATTTTCATAACCTTATTGTCAATCGACGCAGCATACGCCGATATACAGAAGAAGAGATTAATCCCGAGGACGTAAAGACAATCCTTGAAGCCGCACTCATGGCTCCGTCATCAAAAAGCACACGCCCCTGGCATTTCGTAGTAGTGGAGGACTCCGCTGTGCTTGAAGCTTTAAGCAAGTGCAAGGAACACGGAGCAGGACCTGTAGCCGGGTGCTCACTCGCAATCGTGGTGGCTGTGGATGTAGAGGCCACCGACCCCTGGATTGAAGACGCAGCAATAGCCGCTACCTATATTCAGCTACAGGCTCAGGACCTCGGACTCGGAAGCTGCTGGATACAGCTCCGCGGAAGATACACGGCAAACGACATGGAGTCGGAGACATACGTGCAAAATCTGCTTGAAATGCCCGATATAATACTGCCTGTGTGCATAATAACTCTCGGACACAAGGCAGAAGAGCGCAAGCCTCAGGCAACCGATAAGCTCCTTTGGGAAAAAGTGCATATAGGCACATGGAAAGAACGCTGAACGGGATTGAAGGTGGAGTTGTAATACTCGGTGCCGGCAATGTCGCGACACATCTTGCGATAAATCTTGCGCGACACACTCACGTCAGGCAAATATACAACCATAATCTGTCAGGAGCAGAAGTCCTTGCCGCAAAAGTAGGGGCACAGGCTATTGACAGTCTTGATTCGCTATGCACTGACGCGGGGTTATATATCATATCGGTAAAAGATGACGCCATAGCCGAGATAGCACAAAAGCTCAAAGGCGTGGGTGGCTTGTGGGCACACACCTCAGGCTCTGTAGGGATGGAAGCACTTGCCGCAATTTCATGCGACTATGGCGTATTTTACCCGATGCAGACATTTTCCAAGGATGTCGATGTCAATATGCACGAGGTGCCGATATTCATAGAGGGCAACAACCCTGAGACAGCGAGACTTCTCAAGCAATATGCATCACTTATCTCAGAAAAGGTCTATTATGCCGACAGTGAACACAGGGCAAAGCTGCATATCGCCGCGGTATTTGCCTGCAATTTCACCAACAGGCTATGGGACATCTCTGCATCGCTGCTTAAAGAACTTGGACTTGGATTCGAGACAATGCGCCCGCTTGTAGAAGCAATGCTCGCAAAAGCCTGCGAGGTGACTCCCCGGGAAGGACAGACAGGACCGGCTCGAAGAAACGACAGGAAAATCATCAACAAGCACCTTGAAATGCTTGACGGAGAGAATAAAGAGCTATATTCCATTCTTTCAGAAAGCATTATAAAACAATACTATCCTCATGAGCAAGATTAATTATGACCTTGGCAAAATTCGCGCGATAGCCTTTGATGTAGACGGAGTGTTGTCACCCTCCACGATTCCGCTTGGCGAAAACGGCGTCCCATCGAGAATGGTAAATATCAAAGATGGCTACGCGTTACAGCTCGCGGTAAAACACGGCTATATACTATCCATAATAACAGGAGCCGACAGCGAGGCGATAAGAACAAGATTTGCCGCCCTCGGCATCAAGGATATATACATGAAGGCGGGAGTCAAAATAAATATACTCAAGGAGTGGATGGAATGTTACGGGCTCAAGCCGGAGGAGGTAGCATTTGTCGGCGACGACATTCCCGACTATGAGTCGATGTGTCACGTAGGACTCCCTGTCGCCCCCGCCGACGCTGCCACAGAAATCAGAGAAGCGGCACGATATATCTCGCCGGTAAACGGCGGCTACGGTGTGGCACGCGACCTGATTGAAGAAATAATGAAAGCACAAGACTGCTGGATGTCATCAGAAAAGGCATTCGGATGGTAATCAACCCTATACGTTAACCCCAAAATACTTTCCAAATGCCGCTACGAAATCTTGACGGGAAAAAGATTCTCCTTGCAAGCCACTCTCCCCGACGCCGCGAGTTGCTCGGGATGCTCGGCATAGACTTTGACATAGCTGACATAATTGAGGTCGATGAGAGCTATCCCGATGACATGCCGGCAGAATCAGTGGCAGAATATCTTTCAGCAAAAAAAGGCAAAGCCTATCTGCCGACAATAACACCTGACACAATTATAATAACCGCCGACACGGTAGTGATTGTTGACGGCATGATTTTAGGCAAGCCGTCATCGGAAGAGAGGGCAAAGGAAATGCTGAAAATGCTATCAGGGAAAAGCCATAAAGTCGTAACAGGTGTGACCGTGTCTACATCGGTCAAAAGCGCGTCATTTTCAGCCGAGACAAAAGTCACATTTGACAATCTCACCGATGAAGAAATCGATTATTACATCAATAAATACCGTCCCTATGACAAAGCCGGGGCATATGGAATCCAGGAATGGATAGGCGCTGTTGGCATAAAAGGAATCGACGGAAGTTTCTACAATGTCATGGGGCTGCCTGTACACAAGCTTTACAAGCATCTGTCGGAAATAAGCTGACCGCCGGCTTCCATAATAAAGTTGAACCCGCCGGCTGAAGGTGGGGTAAGAAACACGCTACCTTTCAGTAATTTCCCATTTTCAATCACCGGAGCGGTCACCGATGAAGGAACGCCTGACAATACACGGTAGACACCCGTAACCCCATCAGGAAGATAGCGCGATTTCAAGATATGGGCTACAACCCCCATTGTCATGCGAAGATTAAGCTCTATGCATGGAGCTATCATGCCACTCTCCGTAATCAGCATATCAACTCCGAAGTAACCTTCGTAGGCGTCACCGATTATATCAGCAAATACATCGACAAGGAGATCGCGTATCGCATGCAGCCGCTCACGCGCAGCTCCATTTGCAACCAGCAGATCTTCAATCCGGCTGTCATCGGCAAGCATATTTCCGCCATAAGCATCGCCGACAGCATTGAAAAAAAACGAATACCCCACCCAACTGACTATACCGCCGGATATATTAAACAGCATGGCGAAATCACATTTCTTTTCAAGAGCATCCTCGACAAGCACGCTTCCTTGACGACGCAACACGCCTTCAACACGGGCAAGCACACGCTCATCAACAGTATCTACCCTAAACACACCCCTGCCGCTGCTTGACCACGGCGCCTTGACATAGACGGGAGATTCTGAAACACGCCGCAGCAGACTCCCTGTATCGGAAATCTCAACCGGCACACGAGGAAGAGGGAAGTCCAGATTCTCATGCAACCGTTGCATGATTCTTACGGTCACCCTTCTATGACTCAACGAGGCAATAGCGTCGATTTTTTCGTCACTAATTACAGCAGCCCCGGCTGACGAAAGCCTGCGCGACGCATCAAACGACCACCCCCAAGGAGAACCATTGTATACCCCATGACGGCAAGACTTGGTCACGTCAGCCCCGATGCCAAACGAAGCCCTCACAAAGTCAAGCCACTCCCCATCATGACAAACACCTAAAACAGCGTCACAATCAGAAGCGTACCACATAGGCAGTAACGCGCCGTCATCATGCAGGCGGGCGACATTCTGTGACATCGTGAACCTCCGCCTGCCATAAGCGAGCGCGATGTCATTCTCCGGATTAAAAAGATATAATTTCATTATTAAGAGTAAAGTTAGCTATATTTGCAAAAAGAGAAATCAAAAAGACGGTGAAAATTCTGATCATAACATACAACACGGGAAAAGGAATTGCCGAAATCATAAAAAAGGCAAACGCATCACATCACGAAATAATTGTGGCAGCAGCGGAAAAGCAGGAAATAACCGCTCCACCACCGGCAATAAAGATAGGGTCCAAAGCCGACAGGTTAATTCATAGAACCCTCGGCTACATCAGCGACTCGTATCACCTCCATTCGATAAGAGCCACGTCTACCCTCCTTGACCGTATTGCAGAAGTACGTCCCGACATTATACATATTTACACCCTTGACGGAGACTATCTCAACCTGCCGATGCTCGCCTATGTACTGATGAGATATAAGATACCTACCCTCTTGACGCTTTCCAATCCCGCCGACATCTACCAGACAAGAAAAGCCCTCATAAAAAGAGAATCCTACAACCGCAAACTCTTTAACAAAATACTCTCAGACTGGGAACTGCTCCACATAGCTTTTGAAAACAGAGAGATGACATGTCACGAACTGACTGATCCTCATCCCGGATATATAATAGGCCCGGCAGATCCGGCAAGCTCCTACCTGGAGATCTACGAAACCATATGACATCAAAAAAGCCACTCTCACGAGTGGCTTTATTCGTTTTGGCTTTCGCCAAGTAATCAACCTAAAACATTAATTAATCAAAAACACTTTTCATCATTGTATAAACTAACTATCCTAATTCTTCACATCAAAAATACTAACCCTTTTTAATAACTTTTCTAATCTTAGACTGAGTAATTTATTTTACACATTGCAAAGATATATCATGAATTTACATAAAACACATCTATCATAATTCAATATAAAACTAAATTTCTCTATATAACAGATAACAATTTGTCATACACTATATTACAATTATCTATTTTAAATAATTACATAATGTATTTTTTTGTTAAAAACCACCATTATTACATCGTTTTGATAATTTTTCCACCAAGAAACAAGAAATGAATCATCGAAAAGAGACACCCAACCCACTTTTAACTTAAAAACTTCTACACAAAATCGGGAGCAGCATCTCCCGATGTCGCTCCCGATTTTACGCCCTTGCGGGCATTCAA
This sequence comes from Barnesiella sp. WM24, assembly GCF_004570975.1. Classification (GTDB taxonomy): domain Bacteria; phylum Bacteroidota; class Bacteroidia; order Bacteroidales; family Muribaculaceae; genus Muribaculum. Next base: position 46,289 of record NZ_SPPC01000008.1, on the reverse strand, counting down.
CCTTTACTAACTAACATCAATCTTTCCTATTCAAAAATAATACCTATTGAGTTCTGTTTTTTCAATATATATGTCAGCAAGTCAATAATAGCCGATATAACTCCACTATAGCTTTATTTATTCGCTCAAGAGAAAGCAATAAAGACAATAAGTGGCGTGAAAAATCGTCCTTGGACATCAATCACGGCACAAAAATAATAATTGAGACATGGGATTGTCAACACTATCTCATGTCAATATAACACAATATAAGAAATCAAGTGAGCAACAGCCTGAGAATCAACCAAAATCAACACAAGCCATCACAAGACCATATAAACAGTTTCAAAAAAGACATCAGCCGACACCGCCAATATTAAGAATATCCCGCTCAAAAGTATCCCTGTTCTTCGCCCTGCTTTTCAGGCGGTTACGATAGGTGTAAACTGTATTCAACGAAAGCCCGAGAAAACGCGCCATCTTTGCGCTGTCCTCAAGCCCGAGACGCATAAACGCAAGAATCCTCAGCTCTGGAGTAAGCTTCTTAGTGTCAGCCAGCACAAACTTCTTGTCGTCAAGAAGCAGAAGATTCACGTCATGAATAAAATCAGGATATATATTTATGAACGCATTGTCAAATACATCATAAAACAGCTTCGTCTGCTCATCAATAAAACGCCCCGACTTCACCATGCCATACAAATCCTCAATCTGTCCGGCAGTAATCTTGCGGCTGACGGTGCGGTTAAACTCCTCAAGCTTATCCATATACACCGAACACAGCGAAAGGAATTCCGCTATATAAGTTTCCTTTACGGCATTAGCCTTTGCAAGCTTCACCTTTAAATCGCTAAGCCGCTTTAAGTCGCGCATCTTATTACGCATAATCATAAACACCAGAAAACATATCAGCAAAAGGCAAGCCAGCACCGTCCATAATATATATGTGTACCGCTCCTGCTGAAGCCGGTAAGCGCCCTCAACCATAGGGAAAGCCCCCGCGACATGCATACTACGGATTAGTGCGCCGCTCGAAGCGATGTCCTCCTGAGAGGTAAACAGGTAACTATAAGCGCGATTGACGTCACCGCGTTCATACAAGCGCGGACTAATCTGACGAAGCGCCTCACCGTCAGTATATCCATTCACCACCTCAAAATGAGCATTCAGCGTCAAGAAATAAAGCCATAGATCCATTCGTCCCCGGATAAACTGGGCAATCGCAAGATTAGCAGCCGCATCACCGAAACACGCATTACTCATATCTATCGACTCAAGATAATCGCTAAGGGTAGCCATTGCAAGCGACAACTGATTGGAACCGAGATAATGACAGCCAAGATAAAGCTTATGCTCAGGCACATCCTCCGGAGTAACCGAAAGCAAAGAATCATTATAAGCGACATACCGCTCAAAATAGCTGTCATTCAAAGCGTGGGGAGAATATAAAGACGTGATACACAGCAGCGCACTGCGCGCATTTTTAAAGAATGAGCGTTTCAAGTCACTGTCAAGAGACATGGCGTTCACCGAGTCTATCCTCATCAACGCTTCATGTACATACCCTCGCAGAGGCAAAATGTCAATCTGGTTAAGATACAGCCTCATAGCGCGCGCAGAATCTCCATTCTCCCGTGAAAGAGCAATCGCCCTTTCCGAATACGCATATGCCGAATCCACTTGGATATGCCGGAATGCCCCTGCAATCTGCTCCAGTAGTAATATCTCGTCATTATACCCTATGCCGGGCGCTGAAAGTTCCCGGCGCAAAGAGTCTATCAATCCATTGACTTCATCAATCTTGTCCTGCCTGTTTTCCAACGCCTTGTCAAGTGACTTCAACGCCCGGTCAAGCGTAGGCGGGAACTGTGCATCGGCCCGACAAGTCACAGAATAAGCACTTATCAACAAAACAAATATTGATATAATGAAACGGTATCGCATTAGGTCTTTTGGTAAACAATTAGTAATCCAAGGTTTTCACTTACAAATATACATCAAAATTCCGACGCTCCAATCGCATTAACACTTTTTCACTCAAACGAAATCAATAATGCGATTCAAGTTTCTTAATTTAGCAACATAAAAAGCGGTCATTGAAACAAACAAAAATGGCCGCTTCTCACGAAGTGGCCATTTTTGTGCCTTCTTTCAAAGGCTTTCAAACCTAACATAAAACACATTTACTATTATGCACTATTTACATTCGTCACATTGTTGGAAAAACTGACAGTTCGATTTATATCGTTCTTTCAGCATTACAAAATTAATCAATTGTTCATTACATGCCTACTATATACGATATAGATACAAAAATATTAGATACAAATATAAATATTTAATACTGATAATCAGAGTATATCCATGTAATAATATAGATTATGATTGAAACTCAATTAATCCCATTATCTTATTTTGATTTACGATTTCAAACAAAAAGTCCACCTATTTCAGCGACAAAATCCACAAGAACAAATCCGGTCAAGAAGCATTTGCTATTTTTAAGATTTGGGATTACCTTTGCACCATGAAAACATCAAACTTCAGGCAGCAGCTCAAACCGTGGATACTGCCGATAGCAATGGTCATCGGAATCATATTGCATGACTACATCGGCATGGTTGCATTTCTGTCACCATGTCTTATATTTATCATGCTTCTGATTACTTTCTGCCGCGTGTCGCCCAAAGTCTTCAAAATAACACGCTTTATCTGGGCGATGCTTGCAGTCCAGATTATAGGCTCCATCGCCGCCTACATCGCCATCCTGCCATTTAACGCCGACATAGCGCAGGGAGCGTTTATCTGCATATTCTGCCCCACAGCCACAGCTGCGCCGGTAATAACAGGCATGCTCGGAGGATCTGTCTCGCGAGTCGTCACCTACTCTATTTTCAGCAACATTGCGGTAGCCCTGCTCGCCCCTCTGCTCTTCTCCTTGATGGGCACGGAGGCAGAAATAGGATTTATCGAGTCAGCGACAACGATATGCGTCAAGGTGCTTCCACTTATACTGTCACCGCTTGCTCTTGCGCTTCTATTCCAGGTGTTCGCACCGAGAATACATCACGAAATCGCCAATCGCCAGTCACTTTCGTTCTATATATGGGCGGTCGCCCTGATAATTGTGGTAGGCAACGCTGTGAGCTTTGTCATGAAAGAACCTGCCGACCGCATCCCTGAAATGATCCTTATCGCTCTCGCATCGCTTGCCGCCTGTATGCTGCAATTCTATATCGGGAGAAAAATAGGTTCGCGCCTCGGCGACAAGATTTCAGGCGCACAAGGATTAGGACAAAAAAACACCGTACTGGCAATATGGATGGCACTCACTTACCTGAATCCCATAGCATCGGTAGGACCGGCGGCATATGTAGCATGGCAGAATACAATTAATTCCCTTCAGCTGTTTTTCAAGACAAGACAGGAGAAAACCCGACAGGATTAACCCTTATTTGGTTAATTTTAAAAACTTTTATAAAACATCAGCGTTTAATATAATACATTATAATACCAGAGTCATGAACAGCATGTATGAAATACTGATGGAGCTCCCGCTGTTTAAAGGAGTAAGCCGCTACAAGCTATCGGAAGTCGTTGGCACTACCAAATTTCATTTTCTGAAATATCTTTCAGATGAGACTGTGGTAAATGCAGGCGACCCGTGTACACATATAGTGTTCATAATCTCAGGCAAATTGAGAGTAACAATCGCCAATGCCAACAACCGTCTCAAGGTCTCGCAGACACTTGAAGCTCCAAATGTGCTCTCCCCCGAATTTTTATTCGGCAAAGCTCCGTTTTATCCATGCTCGGCAGTGGCTATAGAGCCCACAAGCATCCTACAGATTTCAAAAGCCGACTATACAAAGATACTTAACACAGACGAAATATTTCTGTTCAACTTCCTCAACATACTGTCGCGCAACGCACAAAAGGCGGTTGACGGCATCCTGTCGATAACAGCGGGAAGCCTTGAGGAGCGTATCGCATTCTGGATAATCTCGCTTACACAGCCCGGCGGCACTGACATAGCGCTTACGTGCAAACAGAGAGACTTATATTCAATGTTTGGCGTGCAGCGCACATCCTTTATATCCACTCTTGAAAGCCTTAAAGAGCGCGGGATAATCGAGTATGACACCAACGAGATACGCATTATCTCCCGTCAGGCACTGCTCGACATCCTACACACGACAGCCGACTAAGACCCCGTTCCCCAATATTTGTTAACGCCGGGGAACGGGGTCTAACCATCAGCAAAGTTCACAGATTAATGTCGCCGACGACGAGCCGGTGACACGCACACGCGCGACATCACCGATACGGAAATCACCGCGCGGAAATACACATGTCTTGTTTTGCTGATTGCGCCCTACCATCTGCTCCTTTGAACGCTTTGACACACCCTCGACAAGCACATCAAAAGTCTTGCCTATGTCTCGGCGGTTAGACTCAGCCGACAGCTCGTTCTGAAGTGCAATCATCCGGTTAAGGCGATCAATCTTGACCTCCTCAGGCACATTGTCGGGCATAGTGCGCGCAGCAAGCGTACCAGGGCGCTCCGAATACTTGAACATAAACGCGGAATCAAATCCCACCTCACGCATCAGGCTCAGCGTCTCTTCAAAGTCATCCTCGGTCTCACCGTGGAAGCCCGTGAACATATCGGTGGAGATTCCACAGTCAGGGATAGCGCGACGAATTGCCGCTATGCGCCCGAGATACCATTCACGCGTGTATTTACGATTCATCGCCTTCAGCACAGAGTCAGAGCCCGACTGCACAGGCAGGTGAATGTGATTGCATATATTGTCATGGGAAGCTATCGCGTCAATGATGTCGTCGCTCATATCCTTAGGATGGCTTGTCGTAAACCTCACCCTCATGTCAGGCGCAGCCTCCGCCACCATCGACAGCAGGCGGGCGAAATCCACAGTGTCACCATCGGGCGACACATAATTATAAGAGTTCACATTCTGCCCGAGCAGGGTCACCTCCTTGAACCCACGCTCACGCAGGTCGGCGAGTTCCCTCAATATACTTTCAGCCTCCCGGCTACGCTCCCTGCCTCTTGTATAAGGCACAATGCAATAAGAGCAGAAATTATTACATCCGCGCATTATGCTTATGAATCCCGACACCCTGTTGCCGGTTATCTTCATCGGGATTATATCACGGTAAGTCTCAGTAGTCGACAAATCAACGTTTATAGCCTTTTCACCCGCCTCGACCGCGCCTATCAGCGCAGGCAAGTCAAGATAGGAGTCAGGACCGGCAACCATGTCCACACCATGATTGGCGATAAGGTCATCCTTGACACGCTCCGCCATGCAGCCGATCACGCCTACAATAAGTCCGCCCTGACGCTTACGCTTCAACGACGCAAGATACTGCAAGCGCGAATGAATCTTCTGCTCGGCATTGTCGCGGATGGAGCATGTGTTAAGCAGCACAGCGTCGGCAAGATTAATGTCATCGGTCATGTCATAGCCGGCAGTCGACATCACGGCTGCCACGACCTCACTGTCTGCCACATTCATCTGGCAGCCATATGTCTCTATATACAACCGTCTCTCAGCGACGGCGCCATTCATCTTATCAGTCATAATCAACTATTTTATCATTATTTATATATCATGTCAAGCAATCCTTTCCACGTGTCCATAATCAGTGCAAAATACATTTCAATCACGCCACCGCCATGCACCGCGCCTTTTCCGGATTACTTAATCTCCAATTATTGCAAGTATCGCTTATCAAAATAACCAATCCTCAGATTGAAAAATTTTGTTTGTTGCGCACTTTTATTTACTTTTGTGCAAAATTACGAATTTTTCCTTAAACGACTTTATAATTATCACGACAATGGCATTCCCGATCCTTACAGCTCAAGAAGCTGCCGACATCATTAAGAACGGTGACAACCTCGGCATCTCAGGATTTACCGCTGCCGGTACCCCCAAAGCAGTAACCGAGGCACTGGCTCAAAAAGCGGAAAAAGAGCACGCCGAAGGCAGGCCCTTTAAAGTGAACATATTTTCAGGCGCGTCAACCAACGACCATATCGACGGAGCCCTCGCCCGCGCCAACGCCATAGACAAGCGCACCCCCTATCAAAGTTCAGCCGACCTCCGCAAGCGCATCAACGCTCATGAGGCAAACTACTTTGACCTTCACCTGTCAGAGCTTGCACAGAAGCTCCGTTATGGCACATTCGGCGACATCGACGTGGCAATAATCGAGGCTGCGCGCGTCAGCGACAACGGTGAGATACTTCTCGGCACCGGTGTAGGCATGACACCTACCGTTGCAAAAATGGCAAAAAAAATCATCATCGAGCTCAACGACGCCATCCCCGAATCAGTCGAAGGGCTTCATGACCTCTATCTCCCGCTGGATCCCCCCTACCGCCGCGAAATCCCCATCTACAAGCCGAGCGACCGCATAGGCGACACCTTGCTGAAAGTCGACCCGTCAAAAATAGTAGGAATTGTCCGCACTAACAGCACCGACGGTGTACACGGCTTCTCTCCGCTCGACCAGGTAACCGAACAGATCGGAGCCAACGTATGCAACTTCCTCATCAACGAACTCCGCCGCGGAGCCATCCCCGCCACATTCCTCCCCCTGCAGAGCGGTGTGGGCAACGTGGCAAACGCCGTATTGTTCGGTCTTGGCGACTCACCCGAAATCCCGGCGTTCGAGATGTACACCGAAGTTATCCAGGACGCTGTAGTCGACCTTATGGAAAACGGCAAATGTAAATTTGCATCCACCTGCTCGATGACATTCTCCGATGCCAAAATGGCTGAGGTGTTCAACAACATAGACTTCTTCCGCGACAAGATTCTCATCCGTCCGGGCGAAATATCCAACAGCCCTGAGGTCGTGCGCCGACTCGGTGTCATAACCATGAACACCGCGCTCGAAGCCGACATATTCGGTAACATAAACTCGACCCACGTGACCGGAACAAAGATGATGAACGGAATCGGCGGCTCAGGCGACTTCACCCGCAACGCCTACATCTCCATTTTCAGCTGTCCGTCAATAGCAAAGGGAGGCCTCATCTCCACTATTGTACCGATGGTGTCACACCTCGACCACAGCGAGCACTCCGTAGATGTAATAATCACCGACCAGGGTATCGCCGACCTTCGCGGCAAATCACCGATACAGAAAGCTCAAACTGTAATCGAAAATTGTGTCAACCCCGAGTACAAACAGCTTCTCTGGGACTACCTGAAGCTTACGAAGGGCGGTCACACTCCTCACTCACTCAATGCAGCCCTCGCCTTCCACACTACTTTTGCAGCTGAAGGCGACATGCGCAAGACCGACTGGTCAAAATTTGCATAATCAGCTAATTTTCAATATCATACTTCCGGTCAGCGATTTAAATCACCGACCGGAAGTATTTTTTTTACAACCAAATACTTGACAAGCCGTCAATTATGTTGTAAATTTGCACGTCATTAGGCAATTATCGCCCCGTGACACCATATATGGAGAAAAAAGGTAAAAAAGGCATATCTACATTTTCAGCTCAGATAACATCGACAGTCAGTGTCGCGCTTGTACTCTTGCTGCTCGGCATAATCTCAATGCTCGGCATAGCGGCAAGGTCAATAACCACAGAAATACGCGAAAACATGGGATTCAGCGTGATTCTTTCCGACACAGCCACAGTAACCAATGTCAATTACCTGAAGAAACACTTTTCTTCAACGCAGGGAGTGTCAGGCATCAGGTACTTTTCACCGGAAGACGCCTTGCAAAAATGGCAGGAAGAGACGGGCGAAGACCTCATAAAGGTGCTTGGAGTCAACCCGCTGCCGGGAGAGCTTGAAATAAAAGTAAAAGCCGCTTACGCCTCCACCGACTCGATAGAAACCCTCATCGCCCCGCTAAAGAAGCTGCCCTATATAAGCGAAATCAGCGTACACTCCGACATGGTCGATGCCATCAACCACAACATCAAGTCAGTAGCCCTTATTCTGACAATTGTGGCGGCGGCATTGCTATTCATATCCTTTGCCCTGATTAACAATACAGTAAGGCTCACAGTGTATTCCCGCAGATTCCTTATACACACGATGAAACTCGTAGGCGCCACCGGAAGCTTCATCCGCCGCCCGATAATAAACAGCAATATCCTTGGCGGATTTCTCGCTGCAATCATAGCCGACCTGCTGCTTGCAGGCGCGCTGTTCTACCTACATTCAGCCGACAAAGTAATCGCCTCGGCAATACCGTGGGACCAGGCGGCATGGGTGTTTGGAGGCATTATAGTCATCGGCATCGCAATATGCGCTGTCGCCTCATTGTTTGCCACAAACAAGTACCTGCGCTCCGACTACGACGACATGTTTAAATGACAACGACAAAATAATACACCCCGACATATGGCAACAAACAACAAAACAAGAGCCGACAAAAACTCCGGCGACATAATAGAGACAGAGCCGCGCAGCCGCTTTGCCCTTACAAAGATTAACTTCATCCTTATGGCGATAGCCGGCTTTGTTATCCTGACCGGCTTCCTGCTGATGCTTGGCGGAAGCACCACTGTCGAGTCGTTCAACCCCGACATTTTCTCGACCAGGCGCATAGTGGTCGGCCCGACAATCGCATTTCTCGGATTCATTTTCATGGGTGTGGCTATAGTCTTCCGCCCGCGCAAAAAATAACAGACATTATTATAATCTACAATATATAATATATAAGACATGGACTGGATTGACGCCCTTATACTGGGCATAATACAAGGGCTTTCGGAATATCTGCCGATAAGCAGCAGCGGACATCTTGAAATATTCAAGCAGATACTCGGCGTGCATCTCGACCCCGACGCATCGCTTGAGTTCAGCATCATGCTTCATGTAGCCACAGTATTAAGTACGATTGTAATCTTGTGGCATGAGTTCTATCCCCTGGTAGTGTCATTTTTCACAGTAAAGCGCGACGACCGCTTCTACACCGTGTGCAAGATTCTGCTTTCATGTATTCCGGTGGGGATTGTAGGCGCATTTTTCCAAAAAGATGTAGAAGAGTTTTTCAAGGGCAATCTTACAGTAGTGGGCATCTGCCTTATCGTCACTGCCGCACTACTTTGCTTCGCCTACTTCACCCGCACCCGCGCCGCCATCAAAAATCCCGGAAGTCCTCAGGGCAGAGACATAACCTGGCTTGACGCATTCATCATCGGTTGCGCGCAGGCGATAGCAGTTCTCCCGGGGCTTTCACGCTCAGGCACCACAATCGCGACCGGTATAATCCTTGGCGACAACAGAGAGAAGGTAGCACAATTTTCTTTCCTCATGGTCATCATCCCCATCCTTGGCAAAGGACTTCTTGACCTCAAAGACATGATTTTCCCCGACGCTGCCGCCTCAGCCGCACCTTCGATAGGCACACTTCCCCTTGTCGTAGGCTTCCTCGCCTCGTTCATCGTAGGCTGCATAGCGTGCAAATGGATGCTCGACATCATCAAGAAGGGCAAGCTTGTATGGTTTGCCGTGTATTGTGTCATCGCCGGTATCGTCTGTCTAATCTGGTAATATCGCGATGAATTTTATTGACGGAGAAATATTATATATCGACAAGCCACTCGGCTGGACATCGTTTGACGCTGTAAAGCGCGTAAGAGGCGCGCTGCTGCGGCGCATGAAAATCAAGAAGCTCAAGGTAGGACATGCGGGCACTCTCGACCCCCTTGCCACCGGCGTAATGATGATATGCACCGGCAAAGCCACCAAGCAGATAGACACCCTGCAGGCTCATGTCAAAGAGTATGTGGCTACGATAGCCCTCGGGGCGACCACGCCGTCATTTGATCTCGAGACAGAGATTGACGCGACATATCCTACGTCACACATTACACGCGAACTTGTCGAGGAAACGCTAAAAAAGTTCACCGGCCCCATATCACAGATACCGCCGGCATTCTCCGCATGCAAGGTAAATGGCGTAAGGGCTTATGAACGGGCACGCAAAGGCAAAGAGGTCGTGATAAAGCCCAAGATGCTTGTAATCGACGCTATCGAATTACTGACATTCACTCCCGAAAGCATTGAAATCAGGGTAGTGTGCAGCAAAGGCACATATATCAGAGCTCTCGCACGTGACATCGGAGAAGCTCTCGGGTCAGGCGGACATCTCACTGCGCTGCGGCGCACAAGGGTGGGCACCGTGCATGTCGACAACTGCCTGTCGGTTGACAACGCAATAAAACTCATAGGCGAGACCCCCATCGAAATGCCGGAAGAACAAAGTAACTGACAAATCGGAAATTAACAACATTACCGTATATACGTTTATGAAACTTTCTCAATTTAAATTCAAACTTCCCGATGAGCTTATAGCCACGGAACCATGTGACGTTCGTGACGAGTCACGACTTATGGTAGTGCACCGCTCTACCGGCGAGATTGAACATCGCCAATTCAAGGAAATCATCAACTATTTTGACGAAGGTGACATGTTCATCTTCAACGACACAAAAGTATTTCCCGCGCTCCTCTATGGCAACAAGGAGAAGACAGGCGCAAAAATCGAGGTATTCCTGTTGCGCGAACTTAATGAAGAGAATAAATTGTGGGATGTACTCGTAGAGCCTGCCCGCAAGATACGTATCGGAAACAAGCTGTATTTCGGCGACGACGAGTCAATGGTGGCAGAAGTCATCGACAACACGACCTCACGCGGAAGGACACTGCGCTTTCTCTATGACGGAAGCCACGAAGAATTTAAGGAAGCGCTTTACAAGCTCGGACAGACACCGCTTCCCCCCTACATTAAGCGCGAGCCGGTGCCTGAGGATGCCGAACGCTATCAGTGTATCTTCGCTAAGAAAGAAGGCGCGGTAGTGGCTCCATCGGCAGGCATGCATTTCAGCCGCGAGCTACTTAAACGCATGGAGATAAAAGGTATCGAGTCAGGATTTCTGACCGTACACTCCGGTCTTGGCAATTACAGGGAAATCGACGTGGAAGACCTTACTAAACACCGCATGGACTCGGAGGAAATGGAAGTAAGCGATACTCTTGTTGACCGGGTAAACGAGACAAAAGATGCCGGTAAGCGCGTATGTGCCGTCGGCACTTCAGTGCTGCGTGGAATCGAGAGTGCGGTAAGCATGGGCGGACACATGAAGACTTTTACCGGCTGGACCAACAAGTTTATCTTCCCTCCCTACGACTTTACCGTCGCAAACGCAATGGTGAGCGGATTTCACATGCCCTACTCCACCATGCTCATGATGGTCACCGCATTTGGCGGCTATGACCTTGTGATGAAAGCCTATGAAGTCGCGGTGAAAGAAAAATACCGCTTCGGAGCCTACGGAGACGCGATGCTCATCATCGACTAATCCCGAAGACTCACTCCATCTATACCGCATAGACGCGCTGTCATTGCCCCGGCAAGGTCAGCGCGTATTTTTATCGTCATCTCGCAGGCATTGTCAAATATCTGGTCGACAATCTTTACCTCCGGGTCTTTTACAGCTTTCATCACGTCATTCATCACAAGATACGGGAACGTGAAGCCGATTGTCGCCTGCTCGTGACACTCTATGACAGTGCCTGCCGCTATAGCCTCTCTCGCCGCCTCGCGATAAGCCACGATAAGTCCGCTCGTACCGAGCTTTATACCGCCGAAATATCTCACGACCACGATGACTATGTTAGTGAGATTAAAAGAATTTATCTGACCGAGAATAGGCTTTCCGGCAGTGCCCGACGGCTCGCCGTTGTCATTGGATAGAAATTCAGTGCGCGCCGCCCCTATCATGTATGCCCAGCACACGTGACGCGCGTCATGATACTTCTTCTGAAAGGATGATATAACCTCTTTTGCCTCCGCGGCGCTATCGACCGGGACGGCAAATGCGAGAAACTTGCTCATCTTCTCCTTATACCATCCCTCTGCGGGAGCCTCAAGTGTATAAAATGTGTCACCCATAATCCTTTAGTTTCCTGCAAAGGTAAGGATTATGGGTGACAATCTGAAATTTATTGTCAAGCCGGGGCTTAACCGGCCGTGATTACCCCGGCATCTATGACCGGTCAATAAGAGTGGCTGTCACTTTCCATCTCTTCGGGCGTGAACTGTCCGCGGTCCATCTTGTACCACACATAAGCGATGTATGCGACAACGACAGGAATCAGTATCGACACAAAACTCATCACCTTCAATGTGAAGTAAGTCGACGAACTGTTCTGTATCGTCAGCGAGCTTGACGGATCGGTAAGCGACGGATAATAAGGAGTGTCATTATATCCGGCGACAAAGAAGAGAGAAAGCACGACAATAAATGTGCCGATGCCCGACCACCATATACCCTTTGTATAATGGTCAGACACACTTGACCTGAACACGGCATACAAAACCATCACTACTCCTACAAGAAACAAGACAAGACACCACCACATCTCGATAAAGTTAAGCAGATAGCGGTTAGACTCCTGCAAGAAACTGTGGGCACCGGTAGTGCGGTAACCGTCAGCCATAAGCAACATCCCTACAAAAACGAGGAAAAACACGACGAAGATAACTCCGTTGACAAGCACCCTGCGCTTGTTTAGTCTAAAGAAATGGTCATCGTCACCTACATTGTTCATGAAGTATAATGCAGCCTGCATACGCGCCAGAAACACCACTGCTATGCCAAGAATCCAGTTTTTCCAGCAGAAGATAGCCTCAAATCCATGAGTCGGCGCCCACCTTGAAATCACAGGCGAGCCTGAATCAAGAATATTACCCATCTTGACCGAGAACTCTGCACCGAAGAAAAACATCGACACAGCCACTCCAAGCAGGAAGCAGCCAAGCACCCCGTTAATCATCAGCAGCCAGTCGTAGAACGACGTGCCGTAAAGATTTCCTGCCTTACGCCTGTACTGGAAGCTCACAGCCTGCCCTACAAAAGTAAACAGAATCAGCATCCACAGCCAGTAGGCTCCACCGAAACTGGTGCTGTAAAACAGTGGAAAAGATGCAAAAAACGCCCCGCCAAACACGACAAGCGTAGTAAATGTCAGCTCCCACTTTTTTCCTATCGAGTTTATTATAAGATTACGCTCCATCGGGTTGCGTGTGCAAAGTATCATCGACTGTCCTCCCTGGACAAACAGAAGAAATACAAGCAGTGCGCCCAACACTGAGATGAGCAGCCACCAATATATCTGTAAATGTTCAAGTCCCATAGCTGTTATTCTTTAGATATTATTGATAAATCTTCCTTTGAATGTTTGTTTATCTGAGTAAGCATTATGCTCACCTCGGCGGCAAGCAGAATCGTAAACACCGCTGCAAACATCCAGAAGGTCACTATTACCGACGACTCGCTTATCTGGCTGATTGCCGCGCGCGTAGGCATAAGATTCTGAATCACCCAAGGCTGACGGCCCACCTCGGCGGTAATCCATCCGCTCTGAGAGCAGACCCATACAACGATTATCGACAGCATGCCAACCCAATTGACAAGTCTGTTTTTAAGCCACGACGGCTTTCTATAGGCGGCAAACAGGGCAACTGCGAAAAAGAGCAGCAGATAACCGCCGGCAATCACCATGATTCTGAAAGCATAAAATGTCATCGCCACAGGCGGCACCGCTTCTTCCGGCGAGTCAAAATAGCCATAGCCGAAATACTCATATTTTGACTTCAATTCCTTTTCAGCTTCAGCCATCGCCTCGACGTCGCCGGCAGCCATCGCCTTGTCATAGGCACGCAGAGCCTCATGGGCCTCCCTGCCAAGTGTTATACGCTCGCCGTATCCTACAGTCTTTATAGTGTCGCCGTTTTCATCAATCTCTATACCCTCGATAAGGTCATTGATACCGGGCACAAACGCATGGGGGTCATGAGTCGCAAGAAATGACAACCCATAAGGGATGCTGACATGGAACAGGTAAGGATTTTCATCGTTGCCGACCTCCTTTGACGGGTTAAGCACCCCTAAAGCCACAAGTTCCTGTCCGCGGCTACCATTGTAAAGGCCCTCCATCGCGGCAAGTTTCATAGGCTGATGCTTTGCCACGTTGACAGCCGAGAGGTCGCCGGTCGCGAGCGTGACAAGTATGCCGGCACCCCCGATCCATCCTGCAACCTTTATCGAATCCATAGCCATCTCTACATGACGCCTCTTCAACAAGAACCATGAGCTTACGCCAATCACAAACACTCCGGCTACAACCCAGGCGCTCGAAACCGTATGGGTAAACTTGGCCACTGCCGTATCAGAGAAGACAAGAGCCCAGAAATCGTCCATCACATTGCGCATCTGAGCGGGGTCAAACTCCATGCCGGCAGGCTGCTGCATCCATGCATTGGCTATAAGAATCCACATCGCCGACAAGGCTGTGCCGGCAGCGGTGAGCCACGTAGCCGTCAGATGAAAAGCGGGACTCACCCTCTTCCATCCGAAAAACATAACGGCAATGAATGTCGACTCCATGAAAAACGCCACTATACCTTCTATTGCAAGCGGGGCGCCGAATATGTCGCCGACAAACCAACTGTAATTGGACCAGTTTGTACCAAACTCAAATTCAAGAATGATGCCGGTAGCCACTCCGATGGCAAAGTTTATGCCAAAGAGAAGCATCCAGAATTTTGTCATGGCAAGCCACTTCATCTCCTTGGTTCTCACATAAATGCTTTCCATAACTGCCACGATGAGAGCCAGACCGATTGTAAGAGGCACAAATAGCCAGTGATACATCGCGGTAAGCGCAAATTGCCATCGCGACCACTCTACTACACTAATTAAGTCATCCATAAGCGATTGTTATTATTTTTGTTGATATTGATTTCTATCCTCATCAATAAGCGCACTTCTTACAGCCTGGGCACGCTCACGGTCATCATCATAGTCTCTTTTAAGTATATCGGGGAAGAAAAAGAGCTTAAACACAAAAAACAGTATAAATAATTTAAGGATAATCATAAGCCACAGATAGCGACCTACGGTCATTGAACGGAAACCATCGCGATAGAAACGGTAAATCCGCATAAATATATTGCCCTTCACGGACTCTTGTATAGGGTTCATGATATATTTGCTTTTAACAAAAGTAAACTTTACTTTTATTAAAAACAAATTAAATCACTTAATAGTTTCACAGTATCGGAATAAGGCGGCCGGAGCAGTCACAAAAGATAAAAACGCTCACGTAAAGACACAAAAAAAGCTGATCACTTAGTGGTCAGCTTATTTCATGCTGTTTGAATAATAATTATTCAGCAACAACTGCAGAGTCAGCTACAACAGCAGCAGAGTCAGCAACTACTGAATCAGCAGGAGCTACTTCTTCAACAGCTACAACTTCTTCCTCTACAACAACTGCAGAATCAGCAGCAGCGTCAGTAGCCTCAGATGACTTGCAAGCGAACATTGATACGCTGAACATAACAGCAAGTAATAAAACTAACTTTTTCATTTCTTTGTGAATTAATAATAAAACAATTTTTAGCTTCAAAAACGTTGCAAAGTTAATACAAAATTGGAATACTACAACATTTTTTAGAATATTTTTTTGCAGCAAAATGCGTTTTTATTAAACAGCGCAAAATTGTGCATTATTTTAACTTGATTTTTAATAATTTACGCGTTTACCTTGTGGTTGACCTCAGCCCTGCGTGCATCAGCAATCTTATTAGCCATCACTACAGCCTTCGTTATATGGTCGCAGATATGGTCGTTTCCGACAAGACTGTCGATACCCGACTTGACAAGAGTCTGGCGCACCTGCTGGTTTACTCCCGACAACACAACGTGTATACCCTCGCTCTGCGACGACTTGATAAGAAGTTCAAGGTTATGCACGGCAGTGGCATCGATAAACGGCACCTTACGCATGCGGATTATGCGCACAACCGGTTTGGTGCCGAGGGTCGACCTCATCGTCTCGTCAAACTTGGTAGCTACGCCAAAGAAAAACGGTCCGTCGATTTCATATACACTCACACCCTGCGCCACATCAAGCACTTCATGCTGCGTCAGCTCTGTCCCCTCAGCAACATCGAGCTGCTCGGAATACACCTTGATTTCGGTATTTTCCATGACTCGGCGCAAAAACAATATGACCGCCAGCAGCAGACCGATCTCTATGGCTATCGTAAGGTCAAATATAACAGTAAGGAGGAATGTCACCACAAGCACTGACACGTCACTCTTCGGAGCCTTGAAGATTCCTACCACTGTACGCCATCCGCTCATATTATATGACACGACAATAAGCACGGCGGCAAGGCAGCTCATCGGCACCAGGTTGATAAGAGGCATAAGGAAGAGGAATATCAACAGAAGCACGACTGTGTGTATGATTCCGGCAACCGGTGTACGACCGCCGTTGGTGATATTGGTCATTGTACGCGCGATAGCGCCCGTCACGGGTATGCCGCCGAAAAACGGCACGACAACATTTGCTATACCCTGACCTATAAGCTCCGTGTTGCTGTTAGTGCGCGAGCCTGTCACACCATCGGCGACAGTCGCGGAAAGCAACGACTCGATGGCACATAATATAGCGATTGTAAATGCCGAGGGCATAAGCATGTTTATAGTGTTCATCGACAGTTCAAAGCCTTGTGGCTGAGGGATGTCGGTAGGAAGACTGCCGAAGCGGTCGCCGATAGTCTCCACTTCCATGCCGGGAATCAAGCCCTCCATAAAATATACAAGCGCCGTTACTATCACAATAGCGATAAGCGAACCGGGAAGTTTCTTTGACAACTTCGGAGTAAACACGATTATCAACAGCGACACGATGCCGACTCCAAGCGTAGGCAGGTCGATGTTACCGAAGTTAGAGATAAACACCCCCCACTTTGAGAAGAAATCGCTCGGCACATCTTTCAGTCCAAGCCCGAAAAAGTCGTTAATCTGCGTAGAGAAGATTGTAAGCGCGATACCGCTCGTAAACCCAACGACAATCGGATAAGGGATAAACTTGATGACAGTGCCAAGATGAAACAGCCCTAAAAGAATCAGTATAAGTCCTGCCATCAGAGTCGCGATTGCGAGCCCCTGCAATCCGAAATTCTGGATGATGCTGTAGACTATTACGATAAACGCGCCTGTAGGGCCGCCGATCTGGACAGAGTTACCTCCACAAGCCGACACAAGAAAACCACCTATGATAGCGGTAATCAATCCCACAGTCGGGCTTACACCTGAAGCGATACCAAATGCGATAGCAAGCGGGAGTGCCACGATACCGACTACTATACCCGCGATAAGGTCGTCTTTAAAACGACTCAATGAATAGTGACGCAACGCCGAAACCAATTTCGGACGAAAGTCAATTGTACCTGAAAGATTCATCTCAAACGATGATAAAGTTTAACAATTTTTATAGATTGGAAAATGAAAGCGCAAATTTAATAAAAAATCCTATTCCCGACAAAAACATGACACAACTGTAAATAAACTGTAAAGACTCTCTCAAAATATCCCCATCTTACAAGCAACGGCGAGCAGAAGTTCTCCTAACATCTCCCGGCTTCGCCCGGTCAGGCTTACATCCGCGACATCAGCGTCTACACGTGGATGTCGCGGATGTCGTAAGGAGTCTCCTGATATACGAAATAGTTCAGCCAGTTGCTGAACAGCAGGTTGGCATGGGAACGCCAACGCACGATAGGACCTTTCGCAGGGTCATCGTCAACATAGTAATGTGCCGGCACTGACGGGTTCATGCCCTTTTCAAGATCACGGCGATACTCGAAATCAAGGGTCCCGGGCGAGTATTCAGAATGTCCGGTAATAAAAAACTCCCTGCCGTTTCGTGCCATCACCATGTATACCCCGCTTTCAGGGCTTTCAGCAATTATGTCAAGCCCATTCACAGCCTCCACCTCTTCACGCCTCAACTCACTGAAGCGGCTGTGGGGCACATAAAACTCATCGTCAAACCCACGGAATATGGGATTGCGCGGATCACTGACATAATGAGGAAACACTCCGGAGATTTTATGGTCGATGACATGTTTCGGCACACCGTAGTGGTGATACAGCCCGGCAAACGCAGCCCAGCATATATATAATGTAGAGGTGACATGGGTACGCGCCCAGTCAAATATGCCACATAGCTCTTCCCAGTAGTCGACCTCTTCAAAATCCACTTTTTCCACCGGAGCGCCTGTTATTATGAATCCGTCATAGTTTTGTCCGCGTATATCCTCAAAGGTCTTGTAAAACTCTTCGACATGCTCGCGTGGAGTATTACGCGACACATGTGATGCCGTGTCGATAAGGTCAAGCTCAATCTGCAGCGGCGTATTGGATATAAGCCTCAACAGATCGGTCTCCGTCATTATCTTCAGCGGCATGAGATTTAAGATACCGATACGAAGCGGACGGATGTCCTGTGACGAGGCGCGTTGCTCGTCAATGACAAATATGTTTTCTTCGCGGAGTGTCTCGACTGCTGGCAGTGACACAGGGACTCTTACTGGCATAATTATAATGAATTGTCGGTTTTTAATAAAGCAAAAGCGGCATCTCTGCCAAGATTGACTCTCTCCGGATAATGGGCGTCACTGTTGACCACCATCTTCACTCCGGCATCGGCAAGCCTCTGCCAGTAGCGGAGCGACGGGAAAAAGCGACCTGCCGACACGTAAGTCTTTGTATTAATCTCGGCAATAATATCCTTCTCTATCACGAGGTCAATAAGGTCGTTTACCAGGCGGCAATACCAGTCTTCATCCTCTATGCCCGGCCGGAACAAAGAGGCATTGTGACCTATCTTGTCAAGATGACCGATTATGTCAAATCCTCCGGCTTCGACCATCGCCATTGACTGGTGGTAAAACAGGTTGACGACATGGCGTATGTCATTACTGAAATATTCAGCCATCTTCACCTTGAACGACTCAAAACTGCCGTCGACATCTACATATCCCTTGTCTGACGGGACAAAATGCACTGACCCTATGCGATAATCCAGCGGCAAATTCCTGAAATAAGGAGTCGCCGCCCCCCAGTTGTCACCGAGATAGTCGATTTCCATCGAAGCATAAAGACTGATTCGGTCACCATATATCCCCTTCAGCCTCTCCACCTCCGAGAGGTAGGTCTCGACATCCCCGGCATACATGTTGCACGGCGACTCAAACGGCACCGGCGAGTGAGGCGAAAATCCCCAGTGCTGCATGCCGGCGTCAATCGCCGCACGAGTCATCACCTCCATGTCGACACGTCCGTCGCAAAACTGAGTGTGACTATGAAAATTATATTTGTCGGTAGAGCCGTATATGGCAATAATGTCAGTATCAGTCATGAATCAGTCCTCAACTATATTAAACGATTTGGAATAAACTACCTTGCGCATAAACCACACGCAGACAAGCAATGCTGAAACGAGCCCTGCGCCGACCGACAACGAGTAGTCGAGATGGAATCCTTCAGGAGCAAACAATATATAGGTCATGCATACACATGTCATGAACATCGCCGGAATCATGGTTATCCAGTAAATCTTTCCATGTCGTGCGAGATAAACGGTTATCGCCCAAAGGGTAAACACGGAAAGAGCCTGATTGCACCACGCGAAATATCGCCAGAGGATTTCAAAATCCATCTGCATGATAAAAAATGTGATTGCAAAAATCGGGATAGAGACAATAAGACGACGCACGATGGTGCGCTGGTCGTAACGCATAAAATCAGCAGCAATCAGGCGCGCGCTTCTCAAAGCGGTGTCGCCGGTAGTGATCGGGGCGGCGATTACGCCAAGTATCGCCAACACTCCTCCGAAAGCGCCCAGCCAGCTGATAGAGATGTCGTGGACAAGAGCGCCCGCTCCACCGCCTGCCGACAGATATTCGCCAAGCTGACCATATCCTCCGGTAAATGCTATCGCGGCGGCAGCCCATATGAGCGCCACAAGCCCCTCAGCCACCATCGCGCCATAAAACACCGGGCGCGCAAGCCTCTCGTTTTTAAGACACCGCGCCATCATCGGCGACTGCGTGGCATGAAATCCCGAGATAGCACCGCAAGCGATAGAGACAAACATCATGGGGAACAGAGGCATTGACCCTGCATCAGCCCTGCGGTTGTACAATCCTTCCGACAACCCGTCAGGAATGGTCACATCACCAAATATCAGCACACACATTATGCCTGCGGCCATGAATAACAGCGCAAAGCCAAAGACAGGATATATATTGCCGATAAGCTTGTCGATAGGCAATACCGTAGCAAGCATATAATACAGGAATATCGCAAATATCCAGAAGCGGGTATCCATCCATTCCGGTGTCATGCCGGCGATAAGGCCCGCCGGGGTGAGCACAAACACGGCACCGACAAGCACCATAAGAAGCAGCGAGAACACTCTCATCAGCTGCTTGACTCCGCCGCCGAGTTCATTTCCGACAATCTCCGGCAGAGACGCACCGTCGCGGCGCACGGAAATCACGCCCGACAAAAAATCATGCACGGCACCGGCAAACACGGTCCCGAGCACAATCCAAAGGAAGGCAGCCGGACCAAACATGATACCCATTATCGCACCGAATATAGGTCCCAGCCCTGCTATATTAAGAAATTGAATCAAAAATACTTTCCACACGGGAAGAGGCATATAGTCCACCCCGTCCTGCCTGGTGTAGCATGGCATCTGACGTTTCGGGTCACATCCTATGACCCGCTCAACAAGCATGCCGTAAACAAAGTAGCCGGCGACAAGCACCACCACTGCTACAAGAAATGTGGTCATAAACAGCTATTATCTAATTAAGTGAATAAAGGTTCCGGTCATCGTTCCGCTTTTACTACCTCATTGGCTTTTGCCTTGAGCTCCTCACGCGCGGCAATAACACGCTTCTCAAGACGCAACACAGCGTCCTTCACGCTGCGGTCGCCGTCATGGTAACGCACACGCAGGGCGGCAAGTTCATCAAGATCCTTGTCAAGGGCGTCCTTACTCCTGACATATTCCTCCATCTGATGACGCGCACGAGGCTTCTTGAAATCATCCCATGTCGTATAGACCCTGCCTCCGGGAAGCGCAAAGCGGAAATCCTCTTTCTTTACCTTGCGGTCAGGATCAATAGCCTCGATTTCAGCAAGAAGACCGGAATAATCATCCCCCTCAGCCCATGTCGACCGATAAGACGTGACACGCGCCTTTGCAGCAAGGTCGGGAGTATCGACAGGATAATTGTTACGCAAATCTGACGGGATAAACTTATATATGGTAATATAGTCACCAAGCTGATTGCGGTCAGTCGCCCACCATCCCACTCCTGTCACTTCATCAATGGCAAGCAGATAGTCATCGTAGGGCGAATTGTATGGCATGCCTATGTTCTGAGGCTGCAAAAAGTCATCCTCGTCTTTACGACTGATGAATATGTCATAACCGCCGAGCGACTCATCGCCATCGTTGGCATAGTACAGCGTCACACCGTCTGACATCATGAACGGATAATTGCTGTCACCGTTCATCGCAAGCGACTCTCCAAGCACCCTTGGAGCCTCCCATGAACCGTCGAAAAGCTGATTTGCCCCGACAAGTACATAATTTTCCATTGAGTCAGGAGCCGCCCATGCCATAAAAGAGCGGGTCTCAGGCATATAGACCGCAGTCATGGATGCAGCCTCATAGCCCTGAGGGAGCACATCGGCATCATTTACCGAGCCGCTTTCAGGCGACAGCCTGTAAGCCTTGAAAAACTCGTCACGATTCACGGCAACGCTGTCGATTATGACTATTTTCTCAACACGGTCAAGCATGTTGCGGGCAATATCGATACGCGCCTGCAACGCCTCCATATCTTCGGGCAGCGGCTTGCGCGACTTCTTCAGGCTCTTCTCATAACGCTCTATATATTCCTCAGCCTTGTCAAAGTCATAGTCATAAAACGCCAGCTCGGCAAGGTATCTCGGAGCCTCGGCAACACCCTTGTCATGGGCAAATCTAAGATATTTCACAGCCTCGTCGGGACGCCCTTCCTGGATAAGGCAAACACCTATCCACTGATTGAGCGACGCATCCCGCGGCTTTGTCTTGTAAGCGTCAAGAAACACAGGAAGCGCCCCGGTAAAATCACCGGCACGATACATCTCCTTTGCCTCATCAAGCGTAACGGCCGAGCCGCCAATCGCGACCGACAGCAAAACGGCAGAAAAATATGATTTTAAATTTTTATTCCACATATGGTCAAAATATGTCAAAAAACAAGTTCAAATTTACGCATTATAATCCTAACTTCAAAAATTAACTGCCTCAGGTAATAAAATTCATCATAGTTTAGCTATCTTTGTAAGCATTATTAAGATTAACATGGTAAGATTTATTACAATATCGCTGTTTCTTGCCGCATTGTTGTGTAACCGGTTATCGGTCCATGCCGACACTACAGCCGACTCTCTGCCGGAGCTTGAGATAAGCCTCATAACATGCTCCCCGGGCGCAGAAATATATGAGCTTTGCGGACACACGGCTCTCCGTATAAAACAAGAGCCTATGGACATAGCCGTAAATTACGGGACTTTTGACTTCAATACGCCAAATTTCGTGTACCGCTTTGTCAAAGGCGAGACCGATTATATGGTGACCGCCTACCCGTTCCGGTATTTTATGGAAGAATATAGCCGAAGCGGAAGGAGCGTCATTGAGCAACCGCTTAACCTTTCGCAGGAAGAAGCCGCAAAGCTGCTGTCAATGCTACAGGAAAACACTTTGCCGGAAAACCGCACCTACCGATACAACTACGTAAAAGACAACTGCTCGACGCGACCGCTCGCCATGATTGAGAAAGCGCTGGGCGACACAATAGACCTGCATGCCACCTCCGGAAGCGACACACTGACGACATTCCGCGACATAATGCGCCATTACCATGCAGCCTATCCCTGGTATCAGTTTGGCATCGACCTCGCGCTCGGAAGCGGTATCGACTACCCTGTAAGTATCCGCGAAAAGGCATTTGCCCCGTTGATACTCAAAGAGATGATGGACAGCGCCACAATCAACGGGCGACCGGTCGTCAAGGAGTCACGCGTAATCTTGAATGCCCGCGAAGGCGGCGGGCCGCTCCCGGCGACTCCCCCGTATATGACACCACTGGCTGTAGGCTGCATCGTGCTTGCCCTTGTAATCGTGGTGGCAATACACGACTTCAGGAAGAGAAAAGTGACCCGCTGGGTAGATGCAATCATGTTTTTTATCTTCGGTCTATGCGGGCTGTTGCTCTCCTTTCTTGTATTTATATCAGTCCATGAAGCCACCTCACCCAACTGGCTTCTCCTGTGGCTCAATCCGTTATGCCTCATCGTGCCGATATTCATTTATATAAAAAAGTGTGGCAGGTTGGTAAAATTATACGGATTTATTAACTTTGCAGCGTTAATATTGTTAATTGTCATGTGGGGCTTTACGGGTCAGTCGGGAAATCCCGCGTTTATCCCTCTGATTGCCGCCGATATTATTTTGACAGTACGATATTTATACATTACACTATGCGCCGAAAAAACGAATTCTTTATAACCTCCCGTCTAATCACGGCTCTTGTCGCGTCAATGGTGACACTTACCGTTGCCGCACAGGCTCCGTCACCGCGTCCGCGTCTTGTAGTGGGCATAATGATTGACGGATTGAGGGAGGATTACCTCGATCTTCTGAAAGGCTATTTCGGAGAAGACGGTTTCAAGCGCATAATGCGCGAGGGAGTGATGTTTGACGATGTCAACTACGGCACAGCCGTTGATGTCGCGGCGGCTACTGCAATGATTTATACCGGCAGTTCTCCGGCAATCAACGGAATCCCGGCGGCAATGGTCTACGACACGGAAAAGCGCATAAGCTATCCCGTGGTTCACGACCCGTCGAAAATAGGCAATTACACTGACGAGACATATTCACCTAAAGCCATAAAGGTAAGCACACTCTCCGACGAGGTGCGCATCGACGGCGGTGGTCTCGGCAACGTATATTCGATTGCTCCGTCGGCGCCTCAATCAATCATTCTCGCAGGTCACGCCGGCAACAGCGCCTTCTGGATAAATGACGTGACAGGGCGATGGGCGACAACCACCTATTATAAAGACGTGCCGTCGCCAATGCAGTCACGCAACTATTCAAAGCCGCTCGCGACGCGCCTTGACACGCTTACATGGCGTCCGCTCATGGAGCCGGAGAAATATCCCGACCTGCCTGCCTATAAGAAGTATTACCCGTTTCGCTATCTTTTCCAGCGCAACGACATAGACCGGTTCCGCAATTACAAGACATCGGGACCGGTAAACACAGAGCTTACCGACATAGCGTCAGATTACATAAAAGGTCTTCGCCTTGGCAACGGCAATGCAATGGACATGCTGAGCATCGGCTACACGCTTGCCCCCTTCGCGGCGGCAAAAGACGCCGACAGCCGCATCGAGACAATGGACAGCTATATAAGGCTTGACTCAGAGCTTGCAAGGCTGTTTAAGACAATAGACTCCAACGTTGGGCTCGCCAATACTTTCATAATGATTGCAGGCACGCCGCCTGTACAGAACAACAAGCGCGACGATGAAAAATGGGGAATCCCCGACGGTGAATTTTCTCCCCGTCAGGCAATCTCGCTGCTCAACGTGTATCTGATGGCAAAATATGGCAACGGGGAGTGGGTATCGGGATACTATAACGGACAGATGTATCTCAACCACAAGCTCATAAAAGAGCATGACCTCGATGTAAAGACCGTACGTGCCGAGGCTGCCGACTTCCTTGTGAGGATGAGCGCGGTAAGCCGTGTATGGACCATTGACGACATTCTCGCGGGGAGAGCCGGCGTAAATGCCGACGCCATAAAACGCAACACCCATGTCGACTATGCCGGTGATGTGCTTATCGAGGTAAACCCCGGCTGGGAGATAGTGGAGACCGACCCTGTAAACAAGAAAGAACGCAGGTCGACTATGCGCACAGGCACCATGACCGCACCGGTATTCCTGTTGTCGCCCGACCTGAAGCCACAACACATATCGACAGAGACTGACGCACGCTCTATCGCCCCGACTGTGGCGCGACTGCTGCGCATAAGGTCGCCCAATGCGGCTGAATTTCCTCCGTTACGCCTTGAAAAGAAGTAATCAGGCATCGCCGTTATATCCAGCCAAGGCATTTCCCTCTTCTCCGTCAATACAATCAATTTTGCTAATTTAAACATTACAATACATGTCATTTACATCAATTCTCAGCAAGCTGTTTGGAAACAAATCGCAGCGCGATCTAAAGGAAATCCAGCCTATTGTCGACCAGATAAACGCTCTGGGTCCGAAAATGAAAGAGCTCACCAACGACGAGTTGCGTGACACCATAACAAACATCAAGAAAGAGTTTGCCAAAGCGACAGAGGCTGACACCACAGCCATTGCCGAAATAAAGGCAAAGATTGACGAGCTTCCCTTTGACGAGCGCCAGCCGCTATGGGACGACATCGATGCCCGTGAAAAGAATATCCTTGAGACTTATGAAACCGAGCTCGACAGGGTGCTTCCCACGGTATTTGCCGCCATGCGCGAGACTGCGGCACGTTTTGCCGCCAACGAGACTATCGAGGTCACAGCGACCCAGATGGACCGCGACCTTGCCGCCGCAGGCAAAGACTTCGTAAGCATCGAAGGCGACAAGGCGATATACAAAAACCACTGGATTGCCGGCGGTAATGAAATCAAGTGGGACATGGTACATTACGATGTGCAGCTCATCGGTGGTATCGTGCTTCACCAGGGCAAAATCGCCGAGATGGCGACCGGTGAAGGTAAAACTCTCGTCGCCACTCTCCCTGTCTTCCTCCGCTCGCTCACCGGACGCGGCGTACACGTGGTAACAGTCAACGACTACCTGTCAAAGCGTGACTCGGAATGGATGGGACCGCTGTACATGTTCCACGGACAGACAGTGGACTGCATCGACAAGCACCAGCCAAACTCGGAAGCGCGCCGCAAAGCTTATGCCTGTGACATAACATTCGGTACCAACAATGAATTCGGATTTGACTATCTTCGTGACAACATGGCTATGTCGCCTCAGGACATGGTGCAGCGCAAACACTATTATGCAATTGTCGACGAGGTAGACTCCGTGCTTATTGACGATGCCCGTACACCGCTTATCATCTCGGGACCAGTACCCAAAGGCGAAGACCAGCTCTTCAACGAGTATAAATATAATGTAGAAAAGGTATTTGAGGCACAGCGCAAACTTGTTGCCAAACTTCTTGTCGAGGCAAAAGAAAAAATAGCCAGCGACGACAAAGAGACAAGAAAAGAGGGAGCCCTCCAGCTCTTCCGCGCCTACAAGGGTCTGCCCAAGTACGGTGCCCTCATCAAGTATCTGTCAACCGAGGGAATCAAGCCGCTGCTGCTTGAGACCGAGGGCTACTACATGCAGGACAACGGCAGGGAGATGCCAAAGGCTGTCGAGCCCCTGTACTTTGTGATTGATGAAAAAAACCGCTCTGTCGAACTGACCGACAAGGGTATCGACGAGCTTACAGGCAGAAGCCAGGACCCCCAGTTCTTCGTGCTTCCTGACATAGCCGCACAACTCTCTGAGGTGGAAGGTGACCAGTCGCTTGCCCCCGCCGACCGTCAGCAGAAAAAAGATGACCTCATGCAGAACTATGCTGTCAAGGCCGAGCGTGTCCACACAGTCAACCAGCTGCTCAAGGCTTACGCTCTATTTGAGAAAGATGTCGAGTATGTGATTGACGACAACAAAATCAAGATTGTAGACGAGCAGACCGGTCGTATCATGGAAGGACGCCGCTATTCCGACGGTCTACACCAGGCTATCGAAGCAAAAGAAGGTGTAAAAGTCGAGGCTGCGACCCAGACCTTTGCGACAATCACCCTCCAGAATTACTTCCGCATGTATCACAAGCTTGCCGGTATGACCGGTACGGCAGAGACCGAGGCAGGCGAGTTCTGGGACATCTACAAGCTCGATGTCGTGACTATCCCGACCAATAAGCCGGTGGCACGTATCGACATGAACGACCGAGTATATCGCACAAAGAAAGAAAAATATGCAGCTGTAATCGAAGAGATTGTAGAGCTTGTAAAGCAGGGACGTCCTGTCCTTGTCGGCACTACTTCAGTCGAGATTTCAGAATTGCTGTCACGAATGTTGACTTTACGCCACATACCCCACAATGTGCTGAATGCAAAGCTTCACCAGAAAGAAGCCGACATTGTGGCTCAGGCAGGAAAGAAAGGCACCGTGACCATAGCCACCAATATGGCGGGTCGTGGTACCGACATCAAGCTTCCTTCAGAAGTGAAGGATGCCGGAGGTCTTGCCATCATCGGTACCGAGCGCCATGAATCACGCCGCGTCGACCGTCAGTTGCGTGGTCGTGCAGGTCGTCAGGGAGACCCGGGTTCATCTGTATTCTATCTGTCGTTTGAAGACCAGCTGATGCGTCTGTTTGCAGGCGACCGCGTAACCAAGATGCTTGACACTCTCGGCGTAAAAGAAGGAGAGATGATTGAGTCAAAGATGGTGAACCGCGCTATCGAGAACGCTCAGAAACGAGTTGAGGAAAACAACTTCGGTATACGTAAGCGCCTTCTGGAATATGACGACGTGATGAACAAGCAGCGTCAGTACATATACGGACGCCGCCACCATGCACTGATGGGTGAACGTGTCGGAATAGACATCAACAACATGCTCTATGACACCGTAGAAAACATCCTCAACACCTATGACTCGCCTGCCGACTATGCCGACCTCTCAATGGAGCTTCTCAAGGTATTTGCCATCGAGACTCCGTTTACGGAAGAGGAATACCGCGGCATGCCGAAGAAAGAAGCATTTGACCGTGTGTTTGCAACTGTCAACGAAGCGTTCCAGCGCAAGGGCGAGCGCATAATCGAGATTGCGATGCCGGTAATAAAGGACTGGGTGGAGAATAAGGGCGCCGGTGAGAAAGGCGGCAGAATCCTTGTCCCCATCACCGACGGCAAAAGGGTGTTCAACATTCCCTGTGACATCAACGAGGCATACAGGACCGAGTGCAAATCAATACTCAAGGAGTGGCACAAGGCAATACTTCTCGTGACAATCGACGAAGTGTGGAAAGAGCATCTCCGCGAACTTGACCAGCTGCGCCAGTCAGTGCAGAATGCATCATACGAGCAGAAAGACCCGCTTGTAATCTACAAGGTAGAGTCATTCCACCTCTTTGAGGCGGCTATGAACACCCTCAACACAAAGGCGGCGTCATCGCTCCTGCGCGGTCAGATATTCATTCCGCAGCCCCAGGCTCCGCGTGCAAGCGACGCTCAGCTAAGCTCGGAAAAAGAGCAGCCACGCCAGCAGCCGCAGATGAAGGAGGCTATGCCCGAGCGACCCAACGATTATAGCCGCTATAAGGCAAGCAAGGAGCAATATCCCGGCTCGGAAGCACAGCGCAATGCCGCATCGGCACCACAAGGAGAACAGCGCCGCACTCAGCCGATTGTCAACGCGCCAAGAGTAGGAAGAAACGATCCTTGTCCCTGTGGCTCAGGTAAAAAATACAAAAACTGTCACGGCAAGAATGCCTGACAACATATAAACATCAGACAACAATGAAACAATCCATAATACTTCCGGTAATGGCATTGATAGCAACAGGCGTGACAGCCGGGGAGCTGAATTATCCGGAAGCTCCAAAATCTGACACGACCGACAATTATTTTGGCATGGAGGTTAAAGACCCCTATCGCCCGCTGGAAAACGACACATCGGCAACCACCCTTAAATGGGTGGAAGCCGAGCGTGGCGTCACCGAGGACTACCTGTCTAAAATACCGTTCCGCGAGACACTGCGCAAGCGTCTTACCTCACTGTTTGACTACCATAAGTCGGGCATGCCGTCAAAACGCGACGGATGGTATTACTTCTATGAAAATGACGGGCTGCAGAATCAGTCGGTATTATACCGCACCCGCAAACTCGGAGAGAAAGCGGAAGTGTTTCTCGACCCCAACAAGCTAAGCGATGACGGCACAGTGGCGCTTACCGGAGTAAGCATCTCCAATGACGGGAAATATACCGCCTACACCATCTCCCGCAGCGGCTCTGACTGGACCGAAATCTATGTAATGGACACAGAGACCCGCCAACTCTTGCCCGACCATATTGAATGGGCGAAGTTCACCGGAGCCAACTGGGACGGCAACGGATTCTATTACAGCGCATATGACCGTCCGACAGGAGGAAAAGAATTTTCCAACGCCAATGAAAACCACAGGGTGTACTATCACAAGCTCGGCACCCCGCAGAGCGAAGACATCCTTGTGTTTGAAGACAAGGCTCATCCACTTCACTTCCATTCAGCCTACGTGCCTGAAGATGAATCGGTAATCTTCATCTACGGCGGAGGCGAAGGTCTCGGTGAATCAGTGATGATGAAAAATCTAAAAGAGAAAAATGCCGGATGGGTCACCATTGAACCGTCGCAGGATTATGAAATATCGGTGCTTGACGTAATCAACGACACCCTGATTATCTACACCAACTACGGAGCGCCGCGCTATCGCTTGATGACAGCTCCTGTAAATGCACCTCAACGCGAAAACTGGAAAGAGCTCGTGGCTGAGCAAAAAGGAGTCTTGACAGGTGTAGATTTTGCCGATGACAAACTCATCCTCTCTTATGACATCGACGCGGCAAGCAAGTCATATCTCTACTCACGTGACGGCAAACTGCTTAACGAAATTCATTTTCCGAGCGTAGGCTCGGCAGGATTCTCGTCAAGCAAAAAGCATGACGAGGTGTTCTACACCTTCACCTCTTTCATCTATCCTTCAGAGATTTACCGTTACGACTTGTCGACAGGAAAGTCAGAACTCTACAAGGCTACAGAAATCGAAGGCTTCAAAAGCGATGATTACGTGACAGAACAGGTATTCTACCCTTCTGCCGACGGCACCAAGATACCTATGTTCATCACCTACAAGAAAGGATTGAAACGCGACGGCAAGAATCCGGTTTATCTTTACGGCTACGGAGGCTTCAATGTCTCGCTCAATCCCGGATTCTCGGCTCAGCGTATATTATGGCTTGAAAACGGAGGCATCTACGCCCAGGCAAACCTCCGCGGAGGAGGCGAATATGGAGAGCCGTGGCATCTTGCCGGTACAAAGCAGCAGAAGCTTAACGTGTTCAACGACTTTATCGCGGCTGCCGAATACATGATAAAAGAAGGCTGGACCAATCCTGAATTACTTACAATCGAGGGAGGTTCTAACGGCGGACTTCTTGTAGGAGCCACTGTCAACATGCGCCCCGACCTTTTCAAAGTGGCAATCCCGCGTGTAGGCGTAATGGACATGATGCGCTATCATCTCTTCACTATCGGCTGGAACTGGGCTTCTGACTACGGCACCAGCGCCGACTCGCCCGAGATGGCAAAGTATCTGCTCGACTATTCACCTGTACACAACATAAAGAATGACGGTACACCCTACCCCGCAATCATGGTCACCACCGCCGACCATGACGACCGTGTAGTGCCCGCCCACTCATTCAAGTATGCGGCTACACTGCAGGCAAGCGACACCGGGTCACAGCCTAAAATAATCAGAATCGACTCCAAGGCAGGACATGGCGCCGGAAAACCCGTGTCAAAGGTAATCGACGAGTATGCCGACATCTATTCATTCATCTTCTACAATCTGGGCATCGACCCCACTGCTGAATGATGAAAGGCTGCTCTCTTCTGATCTCAATAATCATGATGCTCTCGATGTCGGGTTGTTTCACCGGCATCGAGAGCACTCCTAAAATCACTGCCGACGACGTTAAGCGTCAGCAGGCTGTCGCAAGCGATGAAGAGCGTTTCCTAAAAGACATCGCTCCTCAGCAACTGTCGGACTGGGAAAAAGGCAAACTTTTTTATGTTACCGACGACAAGATAAGCCTTGCTCTCGAACCCGGGAGCAAATCCTATCCGAAAGCCACTGAATATATAGAATTTCAGTCATCTCATGAATTGCCCTCGATGACAGGGAAACCTGACACAGAGCTCATCTTTCTCAATCAGGCAGGCGACGAAGTGAGATACCGCATACAAGCACCCTCCGACGAGCTTGACAAGCGCAGAAAAATTGAGATTCCGTTTACCGTGGAGACATCTATCGTGGATGATGTAAAAAAGGCTTTGCTCGGAAACACTTATTACATACGCACCTCGACATGGTTTGACGACAATGGCGCGGCTCTGCGCGGCAACAAATTTATACCGGTAAAAATTACCGATGTGCTGCCTGGCAATACAGTCTATCCCGTAAAACTGCAATTTACGCCGGCATCAGAAAATCTGCATCCCGCCTACCTCTACATGTCAGCGGGCGATGCCGCCAAAGGAGCGCGCGACTTTGCCTCGCTATTCTATTTTGACGATCCCCACAAGCGCTATCCAAATATCACTGACGAGACCTGGAATAATATCATACGCGGAAAAGTAGCCCTATACATGACCCGTGAGGAGTGCAGGCTCGCTCTCGGCTCACCGGCCTCAATTGACCGTAGACCGGGCATAAGCACAATGAGGGAACTATGGACCTACGAAAACGGAATCTATCTGATATTTGACGACGGAATACTCCAAAGTTTCAGAAACTAACACTGACCGATGAAAATATCCCATGACTTTGACCTTACAGGGGTAACGACATTTCATATACCCGTAAAAGCCCGCATATATGCCGAATATGAAAGTATCGACGAACTGCGGAGCCTGCTCACTGCACCGGCATATGCCGGCATGTCGCGCCTGCACATAGGAGGCGGCAGCAATCTGCTGTTCACAGAAGACTATGACGGGCTTGTAATGCACTCCGCCATACGGCAGATAGCAATAGCCCGGGAAACGGGAAGCGATGTATATCTGAAAGTGTCGGCAGGTGTGAATTTGGACAGCTTCGTAGAGTATTGTATCGAGCATAATCTCTATGGAGCCGAAAACCTATCCTACATCCCGGGAGAAGCCGGCGCGTCGGCAGTACAGAATGTAGGAGCCTACGGAGTAGAGGCAAAAGACCTCATCAGCGAAGTTTTTACAATCGACACCGCAACAGGCGACGAAATGATATTTCAGGCGGAAGAGTGTGACTACGGTTACCGCCACAGCATCTTCAAGACCAAGGATTTTGCCGGAAGATATATTGTCACCGATGTTGTGTACCGGTTGTCGCGAGAAAAGCACTTCACCCTTGATTACGGTCCATTGAAAGAGCTTGCCTCGGTTGACGGGCTGACGCTGCGCGATGTAAGAAACCGTGTGATAGAGATACGCCGGTCAAAACTTCCGGAGCCTGACCGGCTCGGTAGCGCAGGCTCATTCTTTAAAAATCCGGTTGTAACAATTGAGAAGTACAACGAGCTGAAAGCCGAATATCCGGAAACACCCTCCTACCCTACACCTGACGGAGTGAAAATTCCCGCAGCATGGCTGATTGAAAACACCGGAATGAAAGGAAAATCAACAGGAGGCGCACAGGTATATCCACGCCAATGTCTCGTGATAGTAAACAATGGTGACGCCACGGCTGCCGATGTGGTGGCTCTCTTCGGTGAAATCAGGGAAAAAGTCGCTGCAAAATTCGGCATAACGCTTTCGCCCGAGGTAAACATAATAGGGAAGCTATGAAACTGAGATTTCTCGGCACCGGCACATCCACCGGTGTGCCACAGATAGGCTGCACATGCCCGACATGCATTTCAACCGATCAGCATGACAAGCGCCTTCGTGCTTCGGCCATCGTAACTGTCGGCGACAAAAATCTGCTTATCGACTGCGGTCCCGATTTCAGACAGCAAATCATAAACGCCGGAGCGCCCCGACTTGAAGCCGCCCTGCTCACCCACAGCCACTATGACCATGTAGGAGGGATTGACGACCTCCGCCCCTATTGCTACTCAACCGACAATGGATTTCCCCTTTACTGCAAGCCTGACGTAGCCGAGGATTTACGCAACCGTGTCCCCTACTGCTTCCGTAAACATCTCTATCCCGGAGTGCCTACATTTGACATCCATGAGATAAGCGACAAGCCGTTTGCCGTCGGTGACATCAAGATAACGCCCCTGCCTGTAATGCACCACAAGCTCCCGATAGTAGGCTTCCGCATAGACAATTTTGCCTATATCACCGATGCCAAGACCATCCCCGACGAAACATTCCGACTGATGGAAGGCATTGACACACTTGTAATCAATGCCCTGCGAAAAAAAGAGCATCTATCCCACATGACTCTTGACGAAGCGATAGCGGCAATTACCCGCATCAGGCCGAGAGTCACCTATCTCACTCATTTTGCCGATGCGATAGGCCGGCAGGCTGAAATAGAGCCGACACTACCGCCGGGCATACATATGGCATATGACAATCTGACAATTGAAATTCCGTAATAAGATTTTCAGCCTTCCATTAAACTTTATCAGTGGTAAAACGTCACTATATTATACAATCACTAAATTAAATTGACATGAATAAATTCAGACTTATAGCCGGCATGACAATCATTGCATCGCTCGTCACATCTTGTGGAGTGACTAAAAAAAGTACCGGTACCCAATCTCAGACAACGACACAACAACCGGTTGTAACGCAACCCAACCACTCAAAGATTTCGTCAGACGCTCTCGCCGGTGAATGGACTGTCTACACCGTAGGCGGCAACAAGGTGACAGGAGAGACACGCCCCTACATCAACTTCAACATGGATGACCACAGAATATATGGCTCAAACGGCTGTAATATCATAAATGGCGATTTTGAACTTTCAGGAGGCTCAAAGTTAAAGATAGGCAATGTCATCTCGACAATGATGATGTGTCACGACGCTCCTTATGAACAGGCTATCAATCTGGCGCTTGCGGCAGTACAGTCATTTGACATAACAAAAAAAGGTCACGAGTATTATCTTGAGCTACGCGACAGCAAGGGAGCAAATCTGATGACTCTCCGCAAACACAACATGGACTTCCTGAACGGCACATGGGAAGTATCGGAAATAAACGGCAAGGCATATGACAACCCCGACATGCAGATGGTCATCGACATTCAGGAACAGAAACTTCATGGCAACACCGGATGCAATATTGTCAACGGCTCACTAATGATTGACCCTGACAAGTCCAACTCCATTCAATTCCAGAATCTCGGAACAACACGCATGGCATGTCCGGAGGAAATCATGAAGGGAGAGACAGCCCTTCTTGTCGCGCTCGAAAGTGTTGAATATGCCAAGAAAGGCAGAACCGGCACGGTTGTAATGATGGACAAGAACAACACCCCCGTACTGGTGTTGAAAAAAGTGGATGTCGAGCGTCAGTAACACGCCCTGTCGACAATCCTACAGCAGATAACAGAGCCGGTTAAAAAACCGGCTCTTATTTTTTGCCGAAAGATGCCGGGACCTTTATCAGCGATGTCACGGCTATTGTAGCCACACAGCAGCCAATAATCCACCAGAAAAATCCACAATACCCCATCATCTCCTGCAACCATCCCGCCATCATGCCGGGCAACATCATGCCAAGGGCCATAAAACCGGTGCATATGGCGTAATGTGCCGTGCGGAACGGTCCTTCACTGAAATAAATGAGATACAGCATGTAAGCAGTGAATCCGAAACCATAGCCAAACTGCTCAACAAACACACATATGTTGACCGACAGCATGTCGTCGGGCTGCACAATGGCAAGATACAAGAATGTCCCGCAAGTCAGCGAAATGCTCCAGGCCATAGGCATAAGCCACTTCTTCAATCCGCCGCGGGCAGCCACTATACCTCCGACGATACCCCCGAGTGTAAGCCCGATGATACCTATCGTGCCATATACAAAACCTACCTGAGCCGTAGAAAGCCCAAGACCGCCCACATCCCTGCCGTCAAGCAAAAACGGATTTATCATCTTTACAAGCTGTGCCTCCGGGAAGCGGTAAAGCAGCATAAAAGCGACAGCCACGCCTACATTAGGTTTCTTAAAAAATGAAATGAATGTCGAAAGGAATTCCTTCCCGACATTACGCAATGTCACTCCGGGCACCGGATG
The DNA here is from genome assembly GCF_004570975.1 of Barnesiella sp. WM24. Taxonomy (GTDB): domain Bacteria; phylum Bacteroidota; class Bacteroidia; order Bacteroidales; family Muribaculaceae; genus Muribaculum. Next base: position 11,241 of record NZ_SPPC01000008.1, on the reverse strand, counting down.
ATCGGAGGCAGAGCGCGGCAAGACGAGCCGGTGGTAAAGCGAGACCAGAAGAAAAAATACCGACAGCACAGCCATGACCACCATCCATGCAAGAGGTGTATAATCCATGCTTTCTCCCGGCAAAACCGCGTCATTGCGGCTCTCTATGTATCCGGCAAGCATAACCAGCAGTCCTTGACCGACGATGGTGGATATGCGATAAAACGTACTGCGTATACCGACATAAAACGACTGGTCATGCTCCGACAATGCAATCATATAATAGCCGTCGGCAGCTATGTCATGGGTAGCACTTACAAAAGCGATAGCCCAGAACACGGCAAGCGTGGACTGGAAGAAAAATGTAGCCGGTATAGTAAACGCAACTCCGGCAAACCCGATTGCGATAAGCAATTCCATCATTATAATCCACCATCGCTTTGTCCGGAACAGATCGACCACCGGACTCCAGAATGGCTTTATCACCCACGGCAGATACAACCACGAGGTATAGAGCGCTATATCAGTGTTGGATATACCAAGACGCTTATACATTATCACCGAGATAGTCATCACCGCCACATAAGGCAGCCCCTGCGCAAAATAGAGCGTCGACACCCAACTCCAGGGCGAGACACGACGGTCAGTAGAGTTTCTTGATTTCAGCATCCTTAAAATAATGTAGTAGTATTTCACGATAATCATAACCCTCAGCTCCCATCACTGCAGCACCAATCTGGCACAAACCGACACCATGTCCCCATCCCGCGCCGTAGAGCGTAAACCCGGCATCGGTCCTGACCGGCACAAATGCCGAGCTGTAAAGATGGCTGCGGGAGAGCCAGCGGCGTATCTCAAGCTCCTTTCCCACGATGTGGGTATGCTTTGTCCCGACAATCTCAAGACGGTATATCCTGCCCGATGTGCCGCGCGCAAGCGGACGCAGCTCGACTATATCACCGAAATCAATACCAGACCGTTCACGGACAATCGCCGACAGTTCCTCAACACTATAATCGACCTTCCAACGATAAAAATCAGTTGTCGCACGGTCATAGTCATTCAATACCTGACGCAATATGCCGGGAGTGGCACGCGAGCAAAACGCGTCAGGGCGCGACATTATCCAGTCACATGCCGCCGCCTCGATGCGCAAGTCAGGCAGTGAACCGGCAGGCAAAAGATCCCTCGCCCCAACAAGATAGCTATGTCTTACCGGTTCCCAGCAATTCTCAAATTCCTCAAAAGCGCCTCCGCAACATTTTGAGAAACGGGTGTCACACAACCTGCCTCCGGCAATCATCACCTCCCCGCGTGTCTCCATGACCGCATCGCGTGCCTCCGAACGTGTAACCCTAGTAATACCCTGATAACGCTGACAATGGTCATCGGCACACACATCAAATCCGGCATGGTCGTCATGATCATACCATTTTACAGTCTCTGCGTCACTGACCGTGCAGGTGTTTGACGACGGAAGCTTCTTCGCGCCCAACTGGGCGAGCACCCAGCTCCGTGAAATCACTGCATGGGCGCGTAGCAGTGCCGGTGATGCCTCCGCACTCATCTCGGAAGAGATTACACTCATCAGATACTCTTCTACCGAAATTATGTTGACCGCAGTCTCCATCCCGTCATCTCCCTTCATAAGCTGCAAGGCTCCGTGAAAACGCTGACACTCCTTGCGTTCCCAATGAAAATCCACACCGATTGTCACATCGTCAAGCTCAAACCAGCAATCGGGAGATGACGGAAAAAATGTGTCGCCCTCCCTTATGTATTCACCGTGAAGAGAATAATTCACTTCCTTTGCGCTCATGATGCCTACCCGCAATACAGGCGTCTCATCCACTACAGCCACTTCTGAAAACACGGAAGCAAGCAACTCCCCGTTGACAGCATCATAATCGGCTGCGGAGGTAGTGATAACGGTGCCGAGCATGTCTATCGCCCCCGGACTTATCTTCACTTTATCATAACATGAAGGACGGTGGGCGACCCGAGGCACTATCACAGCCTCATAAGTCCCGTCACCTCGGTGATGTACCGCGGCATTAAACTGCGGCTCTTCATAGCCGGCAAGCGGCAATGACGCTATAGCTTGCCCCATCTGCTTCTTCACCATGTCCAAGTCACCGGTAAAATAAATCCTGCGGAAGGGATATTCCCTATTCAACGGAAGGTATTCTTCAGGCACTGCCTGAAAATGACAGTGATCGGGTGCAGACGCACCACATCCCGCACCATTATAAAACACGGTATATCCCGCAAGCTCAGCGGCGAGGTCGACAAAATCGTCAACCCTCCCCGACAGCAGCTGCCTTTCATGAGCCCTCAACACGATTGTCAGATGACCGGGAAAAACCGGAAACGGATTGACAAGTATGTCATAGTCTCTCCATCTGACCGAAGACTGCATTTCCGGACGATTTTCCGCACACAGAAAACACCGGCGCGCCTTTATCGACTCCTCGTCGACCTTAGCATTAGTGCTGACACTTCTTGCAGGATTAAACATGACTTTCCACTCTGTATCGCCGACACACACGCTTTTTGTCTTGACTGAACATAACGCCTCATGACGAATGGCAGCCTCTCTCCATGAGTCAAGCTGCCTTGATATAAACAGGTCTATGTCACTTCTCTTCATCACGCTGAAGGTTTAATCTCTTACGCTCCATAAGTTCCCATGTGCGCAATCGGTCTTTATACATATTGTTACGGTTAACCGCTTCAAGTGAGAGAGCCGCATCGGAATTGCCCGACCAGCGGCGGCAGAGATACAGAGAATCATAAATCCTGCCAACCTTATGACATCGCGACATGGCAAGACACATGCCATAGTCTTCCCCATAGCTCGTGTCAGGAAATAGTATTTTCCTTGCCAGTCCGGTAAAAAAGGCGCGTGGCGCACCGAAGCCGTTTATACGCAACGCGTTGTTACGACCGTTTTCATCGCTCCATTCATCATGGGAAATCAATCCGGGAGCCAAGACGTTGCGATCAAAGTCAGTAAGCGTATAAGCCCCGACCACCAACGCACAACGCTCGGCATGGAATTTATCTACAATGCGCTGTAGCGTGGATGCCGACGAGTAGATGTCGTCACTGTCAAGCTGCACCGCAAAACGCCCGCAACAGGGCGAATTGACAGCAAGATTCCAGCAGCCTCCTATACCGAGTCCGGTAATCTCAGGCACGATATGACACAGGCGGCTGTCTCTCTTAGCCAAATCCTGCAGCACCTCAGTAGTGCCGTCGGTAGAATGATTGTCAACAACTATGACATTGTAAGTGAACGACGTTTCCTGCGACAAGGCACTCTCCACGGCATCCATGATTGTCGACCGACGGTTTCTTACAGGTATAACAACGGAAGCCTCGACGGGATAGTCGCCCGTAAAATCCACATCATCATTGACCGGATTAAGATATGCGCCTACAGCCTTCAAGTGGTCGGAACAGGCATGCTCCATCTCAATCTGGACTTCCCGGTTACGGGGGTCGACATAATCAAATTGTGACACCGCTCCCGATGCCGATTCTACTTTGTAGACAGGCTCTGAAAGATGTGTGACCGGACCTTGCCGTGACAAAGCAAGACGCAGCGCATAGAACGCGGCATAACGGTAATCCCTGACAATCGCCCCCGACGCATTGACTAAAGCGCGGGAATCAATCAACAACAGTTTGCCGAAATCAAAGTCATCGCGCAGTGCCCCTTCCTGACAGTCGATAAGCTGATGAAGCGACAGGCTGCCGTCAACATTGACATCATAGAAATCAGCATAAACCATGGCTGCGCCTGTCATGCGGGCAACCTGCTCCATGCGATGCCCGGCATCAGGCATAGGAATCACATTTTCTCCGGCAACTGACAATGACACCATGACATAATCACTGTCAACACAGGTAATAAGCGATTTCAGGCTGCGGGTGTCACACAGCGGCTCTATATTAATCATATGTATATATCTTTACAATTTAGAAATCTTCACTCTCTTGCCCTTGATTTTTTCAGTAGCGACTGTGCGCAGGACCGAGTCAGCCTTGCCGGCAGGGACTGCGACTATAGCCGAGTGGTCACGCACTATGATACGCCCCACCTCGTCAGCGGCAAGACCGCCTGTCTTCATTAGAAATCCGGCTATGTCACCTCGCGAGATACGCTCTTTTCTGCCGGCGCTGAAATAAAGCGTCGCACAGTCGGCATGTATCGGGTCGGCAGATGTGCCGGTAGGCACATAAGAGCGGTCAAACGTAACGTAGTCAGGAATATTATCGGACTCCGACGTGATGACATATATCGTACCAGTCGCATCGACTCGTGCCGTGCGGCCGTTACGGTGAGTCCAGGTCTCCTTTGTCAGGGGCATGTGGTAATGTATTATCGATTTCACCTCTTCGATGTCAAGACCTCTTGCCCCAAGATCGGTCGACACAAGCACAGGGGTCGTGCCGTTATTAAGCAGGTCCACAGCCTTCTCACGGTCATTCTGGTCAAGCGCGCCATGATAGATGCCTACAGGCAAACCGGCTTTTTTCAAGTGGTCATATAGTCGCGTGGCACTCTCGCGATGGTTTACAAAAACAATCACCCTGCCATTAGGAAGCGACTTTAAAAGATCTACAAGCGTATCGACTTTATCCTTAGCCGGACTCTCTACCCTGACGACCGACATGCGTGTGCGCGGTTTTGCCACAGATGACAGGAAATCCATGACCACGGGATTTTTAACCTTCATGAACTCAGGCAGCCTGTCGGAAAGCGGAGTAGCCGAAGTGAGCACCGTGCGGCTAAGATTTGGCATAAGCCGCAGTATTTTCCTCATCTCGTCGTGAAAGCCAAGTTCAAGCGACTTGTCATATTCATCAAGTACAAGCACCTTTGTATTATACAAGTCGAGAAGTTTTCGGTTTAGATGGTCGAGAAGACGTCCCGGCGTAGCGATTACAATGTCGGGTACGGGGGTCAGGGAGTTTTTTTCATCAGTCATCGAATGTCCGCCATAAAGCGCCACAGTCTTATAGCCGGTGGCGACTTCACGCACAACGCGGTAAATCTGCATTACAAGCTCGCGGGAAGGGGCTATGACTACAGCCTGCACCTCTCCCTTAGGCTTTCCGAGAGCCTGAAGCATTGAGATTGTAAATGCAACGGTCTTGCCGGAGCCGGTGGGCGATAAAAGCACCACATCATGAGCCTGCGATGACATCAGCTCCCGCTGCATCGGATTCAACTCGGCAATGCCGAGACGCGAGGAAATATTTTCAAGTATTACGGATTGTTTCATATTTAATCAATCATTAATATTTATTTTACATGAGGTAAACACTGCAGGATGACACTTCTTTAAATATTCACGCCAACCTACTTTTTCGGTTTACCTGTCTACAAAGATAATCAATCATGAGAAATGAGCAAATTTAGAAGCATGTTATTGTACCGACGACAATAAATCGTTTACAAATGTTAACAACAGGTATTCAATAAGATATTTTCAACTAATTTTATCAAAAAAGATGTTAATATAGCGTGAAAAATTTGTGCGGTTTCGGAAAAAATGCCTACATTTGTGAGTGTGTTTTTCATAGTATTAGATTAAGATAAAGGTTTAAACGTAAAGGGATGTCGTGAGACATCCCTTTATTAATTTATATAAGTTTATATTTATCAGCATTTTACAGTAATATCTATAATATTTTCCCGTCCAGAATGTAGAAATGGGCAAATATTTAATCCGGATTTTAACAGTCTCCGCGTTTCATTACACATTATTAAAACAGAGTGAGGTCAGACTCATCTATAGAAGGAAACCATTGGCGCAGGCGCGACTTCGCCCTTTCATGGGTCGACGGGGTAATATTGTTCCATATGCGTGACAGTGCCCACATGAGCGCACTGATGTCGTCCGTATAGCCCAGCGGTCCCAGAATATCGGGAATAAAGTCAGTAGGACAGATAAAATAACCGAGAGCCCCTACCACAATAATCTTGTCACGAAGAGGCACCTTCCCGTCGGCAAGCGCGTAATAGAGCAAAAGTGCCGCATAGACTCCCTTTACTCCCGCCTTTTTTGCCACACGGCTTATCTTGTCAAATAACTTTGTGCGCGAATACCATTTGTCAAACTTCAGCAGCACCTGCCTGCTCGGTAAAAAATCATGCTTATCATCCTGTCTTTCCATAGTCAACCTATAATAAATTGAGAGACGGAGATTAACACCCCGTCTCTCATATAACAATTATTTGTCAAATTTTATCATAAAACGGGTTGCGCTGACGAAGGCGACGGAGTCTGACGAGCCTCCCAGCCGAGGGCGCTCGCGCCAAGCACTGCCGCATCACTCTCCTTCAGTTCAGAAAGCAACAGCTTTGTCTTTCCCTTGAATATCGGCAGGATGTTGCGGTCAAGAGATTCCTTTATAGGCTTCATAAGCAATTCTCCCGAACGGGCAAGACCGCCAAACAGCACAATTGCCTCAGGGCTTGAGAATGCGATAAAATCGGCAAACGCACGTCCCATGATGTCGCCGGTGTACTGGAACACATCTTTTGCAAGCTTGTCGCCCGACATGGCGGCGTCATATACATCCTTTGATGTAATCTCTTCGATAGGAAAATCACGCAGTTTTGACGGCTCGGTACGGATTTCAAGGAACTCGCGGGCTGTACGCGCCACGCCTGTCGCAGAGCAATATGCCTCAAGACATCCGGTCCTGCCACATCCACACATGCGTCCGTTGGAAGGTTTCACGATGACATGACCAAGCTCTCCGGCAAATCCGTCATGTCCATATACAAGCTGACCGTTTACCACGATTCCGCTGCCGACTCCTGTGCCAAGTGTTATCATGATAAAGTCTTTCATGCCGCGCGCCACTCCATAGGTCATCTCGCCTATCGCTGCAGCGTTTGCATCATTGGTTATCGCCACAGGCACTCCAAAAGCTTCGTGAAGCAAGTGAGCCAAAGGCACTTTGCCTTTCCATGGCAAATTGGGAGCATCCTCAATCATGCCGGTAAAATAATTGGCATTAGGCGCACCGACACCGATACCTGCTATCTTATCTTTTGCATCATGTGCCTCGATCAAGGAATTAAGAGCGTCTTTCAGCTCCGCAATGTAGTCGTTGACATCGGCATGCTTGCCGGTCTTTATCGAATTGCTGGCAATGACATTGCCCCTCGCGTCAACTATCCCGAATACTGTGTTGGTACCACCTATGTCGATACCTACTACATAAGGTTTCATCTTTTCTAACATTAATAGGTTAACTGAATGTAAAGTTGCTCCACAAAGATAGCTAAAAAAGCGGAAACTCAAAGTAAAGAATATCGAAAGTAGACAAATTTGACAAAAAATAAGAGGATTGACCCGAAAGTCAATCCTCATTGAGTGGCGGGAGCAGGACTCGAACCTGCGACCTTTGGGTTATGAGCCCAACGAGCTACCACTGCTCCATCCCGCGATGTTATTTTTGTGAGTGCAAAGTTATGGAGTTTATTTGAACTATCCAAATATTTCTTCATGTTTTTGTGTTAAAATATATTACTATGGTGATTTACAAGGGCTCGGGAGAAGCAGGAATCACCATCCGCAACTGCCGCCCCGGCTCAGATTTCATGACACACGACAACTGATATTTGCACAGGACGCGGAGATTGAGTAACTTTGTGGTATGGGAAGACTTATGTCTATTGACTATGGAAGGAAGCGTTGCGGCATCGCCGTGACCGACACGCTGCGTATTGTCGCCACCGGACTCGACACAGTGCCCACCCATAAGCTGACAGAGTATGTCACAGCTTACGTGGCGCGCGAACCGGTAGACATAATCGTCGTCGGCAAACCGACCACAATGCAGGGCGCTCCCTCGGAATCGATGCGCTACATCGAGCCCGGGATACGTAAATTGCGGGCTGCACTGCCTGAAAATATCAGGATTGAGTTTTTTGACGAGCGATTCACTTCGGCAATAGCTCACCGGGCGATGATTGACAGCGGTATGCGTAAAAGCAGACGCCGGGACAAGGCGGCAGTCGATGAAATGGCAGCGACAATAATACTTAATGACTATATACAAAGTAAAACATATAACCAATGAAATTACCGATATACCTGTACGGACACCCTGTGCTCCGCAAAGAATCTAAGGATATCACTCCTGACTATCCGGACCTGAAGACCCTTGTCGCCGACATGTGGGAAACAATGTATTATTCGGAAGGTGTAGGACTCGCCGCCCCGCAAATCGGGAAAAACGACCGCATTGTCGTGATTGACGCCTCGCCTGTGTCTGAACACTTTCCGGAATGTGAGGGTAAGAAATTCACGCTTATAAATCCCGTGGTCGAGGTGCTCGACGGAGAGACGGTGACACGTGACGAGGGTTGCCTCAGCCTGCCCGACCTAAGCGAGGCTGTGCCACGTGTAGAACATATCCGCCTGAAATGGGTTGACGAGAATTTTGAACCTCACGAAGAGGAGATTTCAGGATTTCTTGCCAGAATAGTGCAACACGAGTGTGACCACCTTGAGGCAAAACTCTATATCGACCATATCTCCCCCATTCGCCGACAGCTTATCAGAAGTAAACTCAACAATATAATCTCGGGCAAAAAACGCGTCGACTATCCGGTGCGCTACGCCCCCAAAAAGAAATAACAATCTATGGCAGACGACAAGAAAATCATATTTTCAATGGTGGGTGTCAGCAAGATATATCCACCTCAGAAGCAAGTGTTGAAAGACATATACCTATCTTTCTTCTACGGTGCAAAAATAGGTATAATCGGTCTTAACGGCTCGGGTAAGTCTTCTCTACTGAAAATTATCGCCGGCATTGACAAGCAATATCAAGGAGAAGTGGTGTTTTCACCCGGTTACTCAGTGGGCTATCTTGAGCAGGAGCCTAAACTCGATCCTGACAAGACGGTAATCGAAGTGGTGCGCGAGGGCGTGCAGCCGATAATGGACCTTCTTGCCGAATTTGACAAAGTAAACGAGGCATTTGCCGACCCCGACGTGCTTGAAGACCCCGACAAGATGGATGCGCTCATAGCGCGCCAGGCTGAGCTTCAGGACAAACTCGATGCCGCCGACGCATGGAATATCGACAGCAAGCTCGAACGCGCAATGGACGCGCTGCAATGTCCGCCCGACGACCAGGTAATATCCACCCTGTCGGGAGGAGAGCGCCGACGCGTGGCCCTCTGCCGCCTTCTGCTGCAACAGCCCGACGTGCTGCTCCTTGACGAGCCTACCAACCACCTTGACGCAGAGTCCATCGACTGGCTTGAGCAGCATCTGCAGCAATATCCCGGCACAGTAATCGCCATCACCCACGACCGCTACTTCCTCGACCACGTGGCAGGATGGATTCTCGAGCTTGACCGTGGCGAAGGCATTCCCTGGAAAGGAAATTACACATCATGGCTTGACCAGAAGACGAAACGCATGGCCCAGGAAGAGAAGCAGGCAAGCAAACGCCGCAAGACTCTTGAACGTGAGCTTGAATGGGTGCGCATGGCTCCAAAGGCACGCCAGGCAAAAGGAAAAGCGCGACTTAACTCTTATGACCGACTGCTTAACGAAGACCAGAAAGCGCGTGAAGAACGTCTTGAGATATTCATACCCAATGGACCGCGCCTCGGCAACAAGGTAATTGAAGCGACAAATCTTGCCAAGGCATTCGGCAAGAAGCAACTGTTCAACGACCTCAGCTTCGCTCTTCCGCCAAATGGAATCGTAGGTGTCATCGGTCCTAACGGAGCGGGAAAGACAACACTCTTCCGCCTAATTATGGGACAGGAAACTCCCGATAACGGAACTTTCGACGTAGGAGAGACTGTAAAGATAGCTTATGTAGACCAGACCCACCACGACCTTCTTCCTGACAAGTCGGTATATGAGGTTATATCGCAAGGCACTGACACATTCCGCATGGGCGGCAAAGACATAAACGCACGCGCCTACCTCTCTAAGTTCAATTTTACCGGTGCTGACCAGGAAAAGAAAATCGGTGTGCTCTCAGGTGGAGAAAGAAACCGCCTGCACCTTGCAATGGCGCTTAAAGAGGAGGGCAACGTATTGCTTCTCGACGAACCGACCAACGACATTGACGTAAACACGCTCCGTGCGCTTGAAGAAGGTCTTGACGACTTTGCGGGCTGCGCGGTGGTTGTCAGCCACGACCGCTGGTTCCTTGACCGCATATGCACTCATATCCTCTCTTTTGAAGGAGATGGAAATGTTGTGTTCTATGAAGGCTCTTACTCCGACTACGAGGAATACAAGAAAGCTCGCAACGGTGGCAAAGAGCTGCCACGCAAGCGTTATAGAAAGCTGATGGAATAATTACAGAATAAAAATTTATCCTATACCGGCGCGGGAAGAAGATTGGATGCTTCTTCCCGCGCTTTTATCTTCAAAAAACATGTTATAAAACATTTTTCCGCTGCCGCATGTTATAATTATGATTCACTTAGAGAGATAAAACTAAAATTTAGCTGTTATGAAAAGTATTACTAAATGTCTATCTGTCACCCTTACAGCTATTGCAGCCGGGTGTTTTATTGCAAACGCACAGATGCCGGTACTGAATACCGGTGTAGGTCCTGCAATCGCAGGAAGCTACAACCCGAACAATCTGCCTGAACGCGCATTAAAATTTGTCAGGGACTACTACGGAAACCACTATGCCAAAAGCTGCGAAAAGGACTATAACACCGAAAACTATGACCTCACAATGACCGACGGCACTGAAATCGAATTTGACTATCAGGGCAAGGTAATGGAGATTGAGGCTCCCGACAATTCGGTCATATCTGCCGATGCAGTAAAAAAGATAGTGCCACGCGATGTCTACAAAAAGCTGGCAGAACTCGGAGTAACTGACAAAATAGAAAAAATTGACCGCGAGAAGCGCGGATTTGACATAGACCTTACAGATGGAGCAAATCTAAACGAGCTCTACATCAGCACTGACGGCAAATTGCTTGCACAGAAATAGTCAAGAATTAAATAGTTTTAAACATGGAGCTGCACTTCCCGGTGTAGCTCCTTTTCTTTAATGCGGGTGTGGCGCTGCAGCGCTATGCTGAATTCACAATAATCGGTTGGGGTATGGGTAAAAAAAGAGGCTGCAAGGGTTGCTTGCAGCCTCGAAGGGGGCGGTTACCTACTCTCCCACTTTCGCAGTACCATCGGCGTGGCGGGGTTTAACTTCTCTGTTCGGAATGGGAAGAGGTGGAGCCCC
>NZ_SPPC01000007.1 GCF_004570975.1 Barnesiella sp. WM24 | reverse complement strand
TGCGATTGACATCAACCGAGCTCATGGTCAAAAACCATAGGAATAATTAGAAGGTAGGATTCTCTACAACCTGTCCTGACAAATGAAATATTATACCTGTTGCATGATATTTTTCCTTATCAGCGTGGCAAGTGTCTCTTGTTCAAGAGATACTTGCTATGCATCATGGATTGTCCATACAGCTACGCGGTGGAGCGTTGACATGATTTGCAATGCATTACCAATGATTGTCCATGCAGGCAGTGTAGGGGCGAGTGGAAGCTCGCCCGCGTTGAGCACGCCGATGACGTATATGTGGTGGCATCCCCGGAGGGGATGGACCGCGTTTCCGCAGTGCATGCGTTGCGGGCGCCGATGACGTATATGTGGCGGCATCCCCGGAGGGGATGATCTGACTTGTAGCCGTGGGTTGAGCGTAGCGATACCCACGGACAGGTGTTGCCCGGCATGATGTTTCCGACAGGAATCATCAAAATACGGCATGGAAATGATGAATATATGCGATGATGATTCCTGCGGAAACATCCCTTAAAGGGCATGCAAACCGTGGGTATCGCTGCGCTCAACCCACGGCTAAACATGGATTATCCCCTCCGGGGATAGACCGCGTTTCCGCTGTGCATGTGTTGCGGGCGACCTTCCAGTCGCCCCTACAGCTACGCAGTGAAGCGTTGCGGTGATTTGCAACGCATTACCAATGACTAACCATGCAGGCAGTGTAGGGGCGAGTGGAAGCTCGCCAGGATTTATAAGTGATACTTAATTATCTGATTATAATGTCATAATGTCAAATAATACATTTTTATTTGCACATTTGCGATATTTTGCTGTATTTTACGGTTAATCGATTTCATATTTCAAATAAAATCAATGGATGAATAAAAAGTTATTGTTTTCACTTCCAGCCTCACTATTATTGGGCGTGACCTCATGCGAGATTTCGGATTTTATTAGTGACACCTTCGGCAGTGAGGAAAAGAAATTGCCGGAGGAGATTGCCGATGCAAAGACGTATTTTGACCAATACGCGTCTTTGTAGATTGACTATGAACTGATTGGCATGCATCCGGGGGTAATCGTTCCCCAATGGGATGATGCAATCGCAGTGCAAAATGGCGAGATGGTGAGTATAAATGTGCCGCTGTTTACCGAAGCTACCTACAGCGGGGCGTTTTACATAGACCGCGCCAATCCTGACACAAAAGTAATGATATTATTGGTGCAATTGATTCGGGATTTACCGTAATGATTGCCACAACAATAAATGGTTCTAATGATTACCATAATGTATTAATTGTTGGATATACTGTAGACAAAAAGTACATATATGCTGATACAGCGGTAGGAGGGCTTTGTGTGGCTTCCAAAGATCATTTTTCAAATTATTATATGTATATAATAACGGGAATTAAAAATATTAAATAGTTATGAGGAAGTTAATATTAATATTGATGATTTTTCAAATTGTAATTGTGAAAAATAACCTTTGCGCTCAGACATCTGAAAAATTTCCCCTTGAGATGCTTGAAAATAGGGACTGGTTTATTAAGTTTGTTGATGCTGATCATAATAAACGTCCGGCTCAAGGAATTAAAATGGAAAATAATATGCTTATTTCTTTTGCTTATTTTGATGGCAAAAGAAAAGAATTGAAAGCACCATATTATATCTCTAATACACTTGACAAAACATTCGTACCATCAAAAATAGGGAAGAATAAAAGCGGTAAATATCTTATAATTAATGATCCATCAGGATTCATGTGTGCCAAGATAATAGCTGTGACAAAAACGGAGATGCTTCTACATTGCGATTGGACAAACACTCAACTATCATTCACAACCAAACGACCCGATTGAAAATGCGTGCGATATAATGATGACATAGCGTATTTTGAAATCCTGCGCTTGACATCAACCAAACTCAGAGTCAAAAACCATAGGAATATATACAGCTCCTGTTTCATCGTTTCCTAAAACATATGTATATATAATAAAAGGAATGGTTAATAATAAGTAATTATGAAATATAAAATTTTAATGTCAATATGCACATTTGTGCTTTTATTTAATCTTGAAATTTCAGGACAAAATAGTTATAATTATCAAGCTAATTTGTTGGAAAATAGGGACTGGTATCTTTCATTTCCTGCCGGAGAATACTGCAAAATAAAATGTCAGGGCATGCGATATACAAAGGGTGAGCAAGTATCATTTATGTATATCGATGGCGTGAAGAACGAGGTTGGTTTGCCATATTACTTGTCTGAAACTCCCGATTCTGAATTTAAATGGGAGAAAGTCGGGAAGAGCATAAAAGGGCGATATATAATATTCCTTATGAAAAATGGGAAAATAAAATGTTCTCAGATAGTGAATTTAACGTCGTCTGTTCTTGTTATGCGTTCCCTTTGGAACAATAAGCAATTTACATTCACTACCAAACGGCCTGATTGAAAATGCGTACGATATAATGATGACATAGCGTATTTTGAAATCCTGCGATTGACATCAACCGAGCTCATGGTCAAAAACCATAGGAATAATTAGAAGGTAGGATTCTCTACAACCTGTCCTGACAAATGAAATATTATACCTGTTGCATGATATTTTTCCTTATCAGCGTGACAAGTGTCTCTTGTTCAAGGGATACTTGCAATGCATCATGGATTGTCCATGCAGGCAGTGTAGGGGCGAGCTTCCACTCGCCCCTACACTGCCTGCATGGACAATCCATGATGATGCATTGAAAATCACCGCAACGCTCCATCGCGTAGCTGCATGGATAATCCATGATGGTGCCCTGTAAATCACTGTAATGCGCCAATGGCTGCCCGGGTTAATACCAGGTGATGCCGTTGGAATAAGATGAGCGCTTGTCGTACTTGAGATCCTGGAGAAGCGACGACTTGACGGCTATGTGGAAATTGTAGCTTTTGTAGGGACCTACCGGGACAAAGCTTGCTGTCATCGTGAAGCAATGCAGGTCGCGCGACACATTGCAGTTCATGTAGGCGAGCTTGTGGGTGTCAAAATTGTAACTTGCGCTGAATCCGAAATTCCAGTTTTTGGTAGGCTGTATATTGCCTGAGAAGCTGAGATTTTGGGTGATACTCCAGCTTCTCCTTGTTGAAGTTGCCAACGCCGCTATTGATAAAATCTCTCATTTGACGTTTTATTGCAAGCGTGGTTGTACTTTCAATCTTTACCTCCTGCGACAACACTTTCTGTGCTATTTCCAATGCCATTGTGAAATTTTTCTTCTCTTTGTAAATTTTCCACAGATAATAATTAGCTCTCAATCGACAAGGTATCATATCTGAAGCTGTCATCAGATATTTTATCGCATCTTCATAATCACGCCTCATATAATGGTACTCGCCAAGGTAGAGATATACCTGATAAGAAGGCTTTGCATCACATAACCGTTCGGAATGAGTTGCACGAGGGTCAGACAAAAGCCATCCTATATAATACTCGTTAAAGAAACCGTTATTTTTAACTCGGTTATAGTCATCATTGCTTAAATCTTTACCTGTGACATAAAGCGAGTATGTATTGTTAGATATCCGCAAATATCTGCAAAAATAGCCCCCAGACCCCATAATTAAGACTCCAACGATTAACGCACAAGCCAACTTCAATCTGTATGAAAAGTTAAATTGTATTGTAATCCTTAAATTATGACATGCCGCAAAAGCCACTATTATTGTTGCCAATGACAAAATAGGGTATATTTCAGTAGGATAAGAAAATAGTCCAATAACCAATAAGGCTATGACAGCCCCACGCCATATTGTTGAACATTTATTCGGCAATTTAAAAACAGAGTAGATCAATGCCATTAAAATCAGGACACCAAATATCCCGTATTGCACACCAATACATACATATTCATTAAAAGGCATCATAACATCATCGGCATATCCTGACAATTGTGAAGAGGGATTTTCTTTAAAATACAATGCTTGATAAAGCATATAATTATCACTGAATGAGCCAGCACCAAGACCAAGTATAGGTGACGCAGAAAACATTTGCGCGGAAATCTTCCAAACTAAAAATCTCCCGGCAACAGATTCGTAGCGGTAACAAACCAATAAAAGGAAAAATAGAGCAAAAACTATTAATGTAAGAAATATTTTAAATGCATTGATCTTGAGATTATATTGTCGGATCAATAAATACAAGACTGCGGCAACAACAGCGACCCATGCTGTCCTTGAATCGCAAACGATTAACCCTGCCAATTGAACGACAAGGAAAACTATTGCTGTCCTGCTGCGCGAAGCCAGCATATACCCAACGGTCACGACACTGCATATCGCAATAAAGCATCCTGCCTGTCCCGGATTGTAAAATGTTCCACAAGCTTCATGTATGTTGTTAATGCTTCCCACCATACCTATTGCCTGAAATATTACAACAGCCCCTTGCACAGTCCCGGAAATTGAGAATGCGATGTACATCCAGTGAGTGACCCTTAGTCTTCGGATTACCATATAAAGGATCAGTAAAGCCATGGTGTCTATCCCGGCACCCTTTCCGTCGCTTAGCTTATAAATACACCCGATAATAAAAACAATAGCAACTATTATATCAGTATAGCCTATGTTAAGGGTGCTATGAAAAGAGTTGGAGATGAAAATTCTTAATAACAGATATATGCCCAATATTACAATAACTGCTGACCCGAGAATCTCCCTTGAAAAAATAAATCCGGCACATGTATACATTAATGGCAACAATATAACAGCCAGTGAAACGATTAATATGTCTGCAATCTCAGTTTTCATGAATCATAGCCATTTTTGCCGAGAATTATCTATTATGAAATATTGGTAGCTCTCCTTATTATTTTTAGCGTCCCTTATATAATAAATGCCTTTTTCCGGTAAATCAGCCACTATCTTTCCATTGACTGGCTTTTGATTAAGTATCACCTGCCAGTCATCGCCGGTCCAATAAAATACTTCATATCTGTGGTCATTAACAAGGCGGTTATCCTCTATACGGGGGAAATATCTTATCGACCCGATTACCTGTGGAACATCAAATTTTAATCCTACCCATGAATAATCTTGGAAACCGAACGGAGCATCAAAATATGTGTATATGTCACCATCAAACACTTTTTCCTTAGTCATTCCCGATGAGTACCAAGAGCCTGCTGTACCAATCACGTTCCCTGTTAACTGCCCTCCGTCAGCATTATAAAACTCAATTTCCGCCACGTTACAGCTACTTCCCTTGGGCGACATATACCTTACATATTTATATGCCGCTTTTGAAGCAATCGGAATTTCCGTATAGGTCGAGTCACCCGGTATGTCCTCAATCTCATGCAATACAACCTTTCTTCCGAATACAGAGTCATTCGAAGCCTCAAAGCTACCTTCCTGCATTCTGAAAAGCATTGATTGGTTCAATCCAAGATTATCAATTTCAACTTTAACCTTATTTTCAAGATCACCGTCAAAACTTACCGTTTTGCCGCGATTTATCATGAATGGGAATGATGCCGGTAAAATCTCTCCACCATCAATGTAGACAGGAAGATACATGATCTCTCCACCTACGTGTTCAAACGTTGCAAATGAGCCATTTACAATGCCTCGGTCAATAATTTCGGGAAATGGTTTTTCAAACGTATATAGATATAGCGCCTTCTCGTCTTGTGGAAAATCAATTCTTACAGTTGCAGTATTATCCGTGTCACGGTATTTGTCAGAGACATCAATTATATAGGGATCATTCAGTATACTCGGAATCTCCACAGTGTCAATATCCTGTCGCGCAAATGTACGGCGAAACACCTTGCACTTCCTTAATCGTGTGCCGAGGTGTTCCTCTCCTGGATTATATTCTGTACCCATAAACGATACATACATACCATCGCCGATGTTGACGGAATTCCACGCGTGTCCGCTTGTCCTGTTGGGCCAACTTGGAGTAAAATCCATCACGACAGGGATGCCAAGAGCACGCATAGTAAACATTGCAAGAGCACACATCTCATCACATGTGCCTCGCGGTGTCGCGGTCAGCATACTATAGTTCATCGGTGGCACCGGATATGTGACCCACGAGTATTCCGGCAGCAGGCGGTTTACAATCGCGCAGGCTTGTCCGGCAGTCATGCAGCTGTCGGCACGTAACCGGTTGTCAATCTCCCGATATGAGGCAAGCACTTTTCCACGCCAATCCTCAAGCGGCTCATTGCCAATCCTGTAGGGCAGAATCTCTTCACAAAACGAAGCGAAATCAATGGTCTTACCCCACGGATGCGACTCCCAAGCCTCAAAGGCGAGTTCAATATTGTTGATAAGATAGTCAGCCGATATACATTCAAGGTCATATCTCTTTTCAGGCTCCGGTATGCCATATTCAGAAAAAAGCGATTCCTTGTTCTCGCAATCAAAATACCGATAAAGTGCCGCGCTGTGATTTTCCCACGGCACATCATATACCAGAGAATATTTGCCCGGCATATTTTTTATCAGATATTTTGCAGCCCTAAGCTTAAGGCTGTCATCTTGACTACCATTGTAATAATCAAGGACTTTTTCAAGTTCGTCGCGATTCTTGCCGGAAAGCGACAATACCTCTTCCATGTCGGCATGACAAGTATCCCTTGAACAAGAGACACTTGCCACACTGATAAGGGAAAATATTATGCAACAGGTATAATATTTCATTTGTCAGGACAGGTTGTAGAGAATCCCACTACCCAATTATTCCAATGGTTTTTGACTCTAAGCTCGGTTGATGTCAAGCGCAGGATTTCAGAACATGCTATGCCATCATTATACAATATTATTATGTATTTTCCGGTCGTACTTTTACCTACTTTGGATTGATCAAAAGTCTTATCCGGGGTTGATGACAGATAGTATGGTGCAGTTGCTTCGACTCGCTTAGCCCCATCATAGATAAATGAAACTTTTGTTCCATTTACATACTTTACTCCTTGCGGAGGTCTTTTTATCGGATACTCGTTAGGCATCAATAGATACCAGTCTTTACCTTCGAGCATAGTTGAAGAGTAATTACTTTGTGCATAGAGGCTAATCGATGTACAAAAAATTGTAATCAGAATTATAATGATATTCTTTTTCATTGTTTTAAAGCATTCCTTTTATAATGAATGTATAATATTTATTGAATGAAGACGCGGGTGCAGTATAGGTTTTTGCAGTAGATGTATCAACATATATATATCTTCCACCCTGCGTATATCCAACGATAAGTACACAATGGTAGTCTTTAGAACTAGCAATACGCCTTAAAGACACCAGTGTATATCCTAAGTCAATGGCTTGTTTAAAATTACTTACATTTTGTTCCGCAACAAAAAAATGATTTATAAGCTTCGGTAGATTTTCAATACTGACACCTGCCTCTCCTGGTAACTTACCTTCAAGAAGAAGAGCATAAAAATCAAATGGACCTTTCGACGCATCAAATTCAAAATATGACTCAGAAAGATAGTCCAAAATGTTTGTCACACAATTCTGCCCAGTTTGTTTTGGAATTGGTATACTCTTCTTCTTCGTAACGAGTTTATCTGTCTTAGAATACTTATACTCCTGTGGATCATTACTTGATGAGCTGCCGGAGCTGCTTCCTGAGCCGCCACCGGAACTACCGCCGCTATGAGGTGGCGGCACAACAGGAGGATTGCTGCCGGGAGGAGTCGGATTATTGGGAAACGGAGGATCAGGTGGTGGCGGGAGTGACGGGACAGAAGGAGTGCCTCCCCCGCTTCCGCCGGGTGTTCCGATTATTGTCACCCCCGGAAGTTGGATGCCGCCAAATTCGCCACCGCTTCTTGACATCAGAGAGATCTCACGCGTCACCTCCTTTGCCCCGATTATCTGCTCCATAGACTCATACATACCAATAACCGCATCTTCGGGATTGAGTATTGAGATACTTTCAATACACTCACCACCGGAATAACGCTCAACGGCAACAGTATAGTTGGTTGTAACCGTCGAATAGATAACCGTGCCGGAAAAAGTCGTTGCAGTATCGCCCGATAAAAACCGCCGGGAAATCATCGCGCGATTTTTAGACGCGCAATCTCTGTCCGGGATTATAGTGGACACATAACAATTGTAATTACTCTCTCCTAGATATTTTACGATGACCAGACGTTGCAGGAGCGACGTCGAAAAGGTCTCGTCAGGATTGGCGCGGTCTATGTAAAACGCCCCGCTGTAGGTAGCTTCGGTAAACAACGGCACATTTATACTCACCATCTCGCCATTTTGCACTGCGATTGCATCATCCCATTGGGGAACGATTACCCCCGGATGCATGCCAATTAGTTCATAGTCAATCTCCAAAGACGCGTATTGGTCAAAATACGTCTTTGCATCGGCAATCTCCTCCGGCAATTTCTTTTCCTCACTGCCAAAGGTGTCACTAATAAAATCCGAAACCTCGCATGAGGTCACGCCCAATAATAGTGAGCCGGTAAGTGAAAACAATAACTTTTTATTCATCCATTGATTTTATTTGAAATGTGAAATCGATTAATCGTAAAATACAGCAAAATATCGCAAATATGCAAATAAAGATGTATTATTTGTCATTATGACATTATAATCAGATAATTAAGTATCACTTATAAATCCTGGTGAGCTTCCACTCGCCCCTACATTGCCTGTATGGATAATTATTGATAATGCATTGCAAATCGCCGCAACGCTCCACCGCGTAGCTGTAGGGGCGACTGGAAGGTCGCCCGCAACACATGCACTGCGGAAACGCGGTCTATCCCCGCAAGGGGATAATCCATGTTTAGCCGTGGGTTGAGCGCAGCTATACCCACGGTTTGCAGGACCTTTCAAGGATGTTTCCGCAGGAATCATCATCGCATATATTCATCGTTTCCATGCCGTATTTTGATGATTCCTGTCGGAAACATCATGCTCGGCGACACCTGTCCGTGGGTATCGCTACGCTCAACCCACGGCTACAAGTCAGATCATCCCCTCCGGGGATGCCGCCCATATACGTCACCGGCGGGCGCAACGCGGGCGAGCTTCCACTCGCCCCTACACTGCCTGCATGGACGGTCATTGATAATGCATTGCAAATCACCCAAACGCTCCACCGCGTAGCTGTAGGGGCGACTGGAAGGTCGCCCGCAACACATGTACTGCGGAAACGCGATCTATCCCCTTTAGAGGTGCCAACCAACATGTACACGCATCGGCGGACGCAACGCGGGCGAGCTTCCACTCGCCACTACATTGCATGCATGGACAATCATTGATAATGCATTGCAAATCACCGCGCAGCCCACCGCGTAGCTGTAGGGGCGACTGGAAGGTCGCCCGAAACACAAACCATGCCGACATGCAATCTATCCCTGGAGGGGATGCCGCCACAGATACGTCATCGGTGGTCGCAACGCGGGCGAGCTTCCACTCGCCCCTACATTGCATGCATGGACAGCCATTGATAATACGTTGAAAATCATACCAACGCTCCACCGCGTAGCTGTAGGGGCGACTGGAAGGTCGCCCGCAACACATGCACTGCGGAAACACAGCATATCCCCGCAAGGGGATGACCCCACATATACGCCATCAGCGGGCGCCACGCAGGCGAGCTTCCACTCGCCCCTACATTGCATGCATGGACAGCCATTGATAATACGTTGAAAATCGCCCCAACGTTCCACCGCGTAGCTGTAGGGGCGACTGGAAGGTCGCCCGCAACACAAACCATGCGAAAACACAGATCATCCCCTCCGGGGATGCCACCCATATACGTCAT
The DNA here is from genome assembly GCF_004570975.1 of Barnesiella sp. WM24. Taxonomy (GTDB): domain Bacteria; phylum Bacteroidota; class Bacteroidia; order Bacteroidales; family Muribaculaceae; genus Muribaculum. The sequence continues at coordinate 244,428 of NZ_SPPC01000007.1, read as the reverse complement.
CGGCGGGCGCAACGCGGGCGAGCTTCCACTCGCCCCTACACTGCATGTATGCGCCTGTATGCGCTATCATTAATAATACTTGCCGCGTTGCTATCGGTAATGATATTTTCCCATTTCTACATCGCGACGCGTGCGGACGGTGTTAACTTTGCATTGTAATCATTAACCAATCAATTACTATGGAACACGACGAAAACACCACCCCAACCACCGACGACGCTCTGAGAACCGCCATCGAGGAAGCCGAGCAAAGAGGCTATCTGCGCGGACTTAACGAAGCCGCGTCATCACGCATGGAAGAACCGGCACCTTTCGAGACCATTCCGGCTCCTGGAGCCATGCCTGCCACAGGCGACACCGACTCCACAGTCACCGACCTTGACATCGACTTCTTCTCTGCCCCGCGACGAAGCATATGGGACTGAAACTTAACACGCACACATCTTCTAAACCTAAAAAACTGAAAAACATGGAACCAAAAATCGCAAACGGAGCCGCGGGAGGAACCCACGTAATCGGCTCACCCCTCACCTCGGCATTGACCCGCGAGACCGCCCCCGACCTTCTTGTCAACGACATCGACAGCCGCATAGTCAAAGTGCGCCCGATGGCTACGCCCGTCGACCAGATATCACGCATAGGCACCCCGCGCAAGTGTAAAAGCATGATCGCTGAATATTATTCGGTCGACACTGTGCCGACAATGACTACAGTAAGCAAGGAGTTCAAAACAGCACCGGGCAAGAACACATGCTCCCTCTATGTCGTCAACCCGGCGATATTCAGCGCTACCGAGACAGTCTATATTCCGGGGCTCTCGATTGGCGAGGAAAAGCTCGACGGCGTGTTTTACGTCTCCTCGGTCGAAAACGAGACAATAACGATACGCAGCATAGGACGTGACGAAGAAATGACAAAGATTCCCGACATCCCGGTGGGCGCGAAAGTGATAAGAATGGGCAGGGCTGCGGCAGAACTCGACGTGCAGACAACCCAGGCACAGGCAATCCCGGTGAAGCACAAAAATTTCTGCCAGATATTCAAGGCTCAGGTCGAGCTCGGAAACATGCAGCGCCTGGCGGCAAAGGAAGTAGGTTGGACTCTCTCCGACCAGGAGGAACTTGCCATAATCGACATGCGTCAGGGCATGGAGAAGAGTTTCCTCTTCGGAAAGGGCTACCGCTTTGACAAGGGCGCCGGCTACGGAGAGGTGTTCATGACCGAAGGCATATGGCATCAGACCAACAACGACTTCCGCTACACAAAGGGACGCCTGACCCCACAGTCACTCGTCAGCCTGTCAAGAATGGCATTCACCGGATGTGGCTCGTCATCACGCAAGGTGTTGATAGCCGGGTCGGGACTCATCGAGGCGCTGTCGTCAATGGAAACAGTGAAAATGGTAGGGGCTACACAGACCGTGACACGCTGGGGCATAGACTTTACCGAAATCCACACCAAATTCGGCAGACTTTACGTAGTGTTAAGCGAGACATTTGACGCATGTGACCATCCCGACGACGGCATGATCATCGACCCGGAATATCTCCAGAAATATGTCCACATTCCGTTCCGCACACTCCCCATCGACCTGAGCAAGAGCGGACAGCGCAACACCAGGGCTACCGTGCTCACCGAAGCGTCATGTCTTGTATTGCGTTACCCCACGGCACATGTAAGGATTATAGCCGAAAGCGACGAACCGACGATGCCCGACACACCTGCCTTGCCGGTAGAGCCGGAAGAACCCGACACTCCGGGCGGAGATGACTTTGAGGGAGAATAAACCTGACACACCCCACCGCCACACGACACTTTTACTATGAAACTACACCTTTCAGAGGCGCAATTGCTACAGGAGTGGCAATTGCGCCATCTCCCCCCGATGATCAACGCCGGATGCACCGTAAACCTCGCAAGCGGCTACGACATGGACGCCATCCTGTCGGCACGCATGCATGACTGGTATGCCTCCCTTCTTGCTGCGGGCGACATGTCGATGCTCGCCCCGGTCGAGATAGGCGACCGCCTGTCAATGACTACCGGTCACGACGGAACGGGAACCATAATCCTGCCCGAAAATGTGATAAGGGTGGTCACTGTCGACATGGAGGGATGGAAATCACCGGCGACAATCACCCGTGACCCCCTGTCGCGCATCGCCGCAAGGCAGCGGTCGCCCTATTCACGCGCCGGGACCGACTCGCCCGTAGCAGTCATCGACGGAAGAACGATGCGCCTCTACACCCCACCCTCCGCCTCTGCGCGGATTTCAGTGACGGCGATAGTCGATGACCCGGGAGAGTATCATCTCGACTCCGCCGCGCTATCTACAATCAAGTCTTTTTATCAAGAAATCACACCATGAACACCCGGACACACATGCAAAAAGCCTACATAGCCTGGAAGCGCTGCGACGACCTGAGGGAACGCAGGCTAAGACTCAAACGATACACATTCGGCGACCAGTGGGGCGACATTACCGCCGGTGAAAACGGTGAAAATGTCACCGAGCGACAGCTGAGGATGGCAAAGGGCGAGAATCCGGTGACCAACAATATCATACGCCAGCTTGTAAAGACAGTCGTCGGGTGCTATCGGTCGGCGAGAAAAGCCGCCGGAACCGAGAGCGGAATACTTGAGACCGACGCACGCACCTTTGAAGAGTATCTCATATCAGGCTGCGCCATACAGAGAGTCATCGCGGAGCGGAGCTGCACAGGCTCAGGAGAGATGGCGCTCCCCGTCAGTCCGGCACGCTTCTTTACCGGAAGCCTTACAGGCTACGGGGGCAATGAAGTGGAGATAATAGGCGAACTTCATGACCTGTCGCTGAAGCAACTGCTGATGCGCCACTCCCACGGCGACCGCAGCCGCGCCATGAAAATCAAGGAGATATACAGTTCCGACTACATGCGCAACATGTCGCGCCCCATCCACATGACCGGACAGTCGCGCAATGACAACCTCGATTTCTACCACGCCGAGGCGGGACTATGCCGCCTTATAGAAGTGTGGTCGCTCGACACAGCCGAGCGGCTGAGATGTCACGACGCGACGACAGGCAGCTTTTTCTTTGCCCCGGTGTCACGTCATGCATCGCTCCTGCGGGAGCAGTCACGGCGAAAGAAGAGCGGCAAGGCGCCGCTTAACATCAGGTGGGAGCTCATGCCGCAGTGGCATTGCCGCTTCTACGCCTCCACCGGCGAGCTTATCGACGAGTACACCGCGCCCGACCATCCTTACATATTCCGCTTTTACCCGTTTATCGACGGGGAGATCCACTCCTTTGTAGAGGATGTCGTGGAGCAGCAGCGCAACATCAACCGGCTTCTCACTCTTAATGACCGCATACTCGCCACGGCGGCAAAGGGAGTGCTACTATTTCCCGACAATCAGGAGTCGCGCAGCATGTCGGTCAACCAGGTGGCTGACAACTGGGCGCAGCCCGACGGCTTTGTCATGTATCACGGCATACCCGGAATGCCGGGACCGCAACAGCTCTATGCCTCGCCCGGCAATCTCGGAGTAAGCGCGATGGTCGACCAGCAGCTAAAGCTGCTCTCGGAGGTATCGGGGGTGACAGGAGTGCTGCGCGGATTCACCTCGACAGGCGACGGCTCGGCACAGCTCTACCGGCAGCGTCAGGAAAGCGCGCTTGTGGCTCTTGCAGACATCTTTGACTCGTTTGACTCATTTGTCGCCATGCGCGACCGCAAACTATCGTCATACTCCTCATGAAAGCCCATGTATCTGTCATCGCGGCACTGCTTATGACCTCCGCCGCCTGCACACGCACAATATATACACCCGTCACATCGGCGTCAACCGACTCCGTCTACACGGCTACAGCACGCCATGACACCCTCTACATGCTTGACAGCGTAAGGGTGGAAGTGAGAGGCGACTCGGTGAAAGAGCAACGCTACCGCACCATCTACCGCACCGTCACCCTCACCGACACGGTAGTCACGTCACGCACCGACACCGTGAGAATCACCATGCCGCCTGAAAAGACGAAGGGAGACGCCCCTTCCTGGCGCCTCCCCGCTATAATCGCCGGGACACTTCTGTGTCTTCTCGTTGTCAGAAATATTATAAAAGGGTGATTCCTGCCTTCCTGCACTCTTCAATCTGGTCTTCGGGCCAGATTGAAGCCTGCACCTCGCCTATGTGAGCCTTCTGCAGGAGGAACATGCAGAGACGGCTCTGACCGATACCGCCGCCTATCGAATAGGGAAGCTCGCCGTTAAGCAGCGCCTTGTGGAATGTAAGCGAGCAACGGTCGCTGCAGCCACGCTGCTCAAGCTGCTTTTTAAGCGATTCAGGGCTTACACGTATACCCATTGACGACAGTTCAAACGGAGTGTCGAGCACATTGTCCCAGAATATCAGGTCACCGTTCAGCCCGGTATATCCGTCAGAGTTTGGCGTAATCCAGTCATCATAGTCGGGAGCCCTGCCGTCATGAGGCTCGCCGTCACTGAGCGGATTTCCGATGCCGATAAGGAATATGGCTCCATACTTCTTGGCGGCTTTAGCCTCCCTCTCGCGTGAGGTAAGACCGGGGTATTCTTTCAGCAACTGCTCTGCATGGATGAATGTGAGCTTTTCCGGAAGCACTGGTGTGATATGGGGAAACTGCTTGTAGATGCGTCGCTCAATCTCACGCACCACATTGTATATCTTTTCAGCCGTAGCCTTGAGATAGTCAAGGTTGCGGTCTTCTTCGTTAATGGTCTTCTCCCAGTCCCACTGGTCGACATAAAGCGAGTGCAGGTTGTCAAGATCCTCAAAGGTGCGTATCGCGTTCATGTCGGTATAAAGTCCGTAGCCCGGGGCGATACCGTAGGCGCCAAGCTTGGCGCGCTTCCACTTGGCAAGCGAATGTACGACCTCGGCACGCTTGCCCCCCATCGCGTCTATATTGAACGACACAGCGTGCTCGACTCCGTTAAGGTCATCGTTAAGACCGGTGCCCGCAAGCACAAAAAGCGGCGCGGTGACACGTCGCAGGTTAAGAGCCGAAGCAAGTTCGGTCTGAAAACCCTCTTTAATAACCTTGATTGCTATCTCTGTTGTCTCCGGAAGCAGCTTCTGCTTGTATCGTGGAGGAATGATAAGCGCCATAGTTTTGTCATTATGTAGTTAAATCACCGCAAAGATAAGCACAATATTTTATTTTGCAAATATTTTGCTGCATTTTGTAAAATATTTAGTTATTTTCCCTTTCACAATGCCACATCATAACATTTCGCGGATTAACAATACATCACCCATTATTGAACAAAAGGCACCCATGAATTTGCACTTATCTGTATATATTTGCACTATCAAAAAAAATACTATACTCTTGACTATTATGACTAAAATCTTGAATCTGATTTATGCCGTGGCATTGTCGCTGACACTAAGCGCGTGTGCAAATGCCGGTGCATCATCATCACGTTCGGCTAATTTTGACGACGGATGGAAATTCAATCTCGGCGACTCGGCGGTATATTCAGGGCCGGAGTTTGACGACAGTTCATGGCGCTCGCTCGACCTGCCCCACGACTGGGCGATTGAAGGCGATTTCAGCAAAGACAATCCCTCAGGCACAGGAGGCGGAGCGCTTCCCGGAGGCATCGGCTGGTACAGAAAGACTTTCACTGTGCCGGGATATAACGACGGCGAAAAAGTCTACATCGACTTTGACGGAGCCTACATGAACACCACTGTCTACATCAACGGGCATGAACTCGGCACACGCCCTTACGGATATGCCTCATTCAGCTACGACATAACCCCCTGGCTGAAAAAGGGGGAAAATGTGATTGCCGTGAAAGTCGACAACTCTGACCAGCCCAACTCGCGCTGGTATTCAGGCTGCGGCATATACCGCCACGTGTGGCTGCGACATCTCAACGCCATCCATGTGGCTCAGTGGGGCACCTACGTGACTGCGACCGACATAAGTCCCGAAAGCGCCACACTGAACGTGGAGACCACCGTCGACAACACGTCTGACAACGCTGCCGCAGTGACCCTTGTCACCCGCATTATAGACCCGCAGGGCAACGTGGCGGCAACCGACACGGCGACCGACACAATCGCCGCCGGAAAATCGGCAACGGTAAAGCAGTCGGCAAAAGTGGCGTCGCCACAGCTCTGGTCGCTGTCATCACCCTCGCTCTATTCGGTAGTGACCGATGTGGAGGTCGACGGGAAAAAAGTGGACACCTACGAGACCACGACCGGTATACGCACAATCGAGTTTAACGCTGACAAGGGTTTCTTCCTTAACGGCGAGCCGGTAAAAATACAGGGTGTCTGCATGCACCATGATCTCGGCGCCCTCGGAGCGGCTGTCAACACACGCGCCATACGCCGCCAGCTTGAAATACTCCGCGAAATGGGCGTAAACGCCTACCGCGCCTCCCACAATCCTCCTGCCCCCGAGGTGCTCGCGCTCTGCGACAGCATGGGAATACTCGTGATGGACGAGGCGTTTGACATGTGGCGCAAGCGCAAGACAGAGCGCGACTACGCGAGATTTTTCGACGAGTGGCATGAGCGTGACCTCTCCGACCTCGTGACACGCGACCGCAACCACCCCTCGATAATAATGTGGAGCATCGGCAATGAAGTGCTCGAACAGTGGAGCGACGCCGCCGCCGACACCCTCTCGCTGGAGGAAGCCAACCTCATCCTGAACTTCGGACACGGAGCCGACAAGCTTGCCAAGGATGGCGACGAGATGTCGGTCAACTCTCTGCTGACCCGAAAACTCGCAGGAATCGTCAACTCTCTTGACCCGACACGCCCAGTCACCGCAGGCATGCAGGAACCCAACCCCGGCAACCACCTTATAAAGTCGGGCGCACTCGACATCATCGGCATAAACTATCATGACGAGTGGTACAAGGACGCGAAGAAAAACTATCCCGGCAAGCCGTTTCTCGGCTCGGAGACAGTGTCGGCTCTCATGACTCGCGGATATTACAAGATGCCCTCCGACTCAATCATCATAGCCCCCAAGCGCTGGGACATACCCTATGAGGATCCCTCGTTTGCCTGCTCGGCCTATGACAACGAGCATGTGCCCTGGGGTACAACCCACGAAAACTCGCTCCGCCGCATGAAAGACGACCACGTGATGGGACAGTTCATCTGGACCGGATTTGACTACATCGGCGAACCGACACCCTACGGATGGCCAGCACGCAGCTCTTATTTCGGCATCGTGGACCTTGCCGGTTTCCCGAAAGATGTCTACTACATGTATCAGAGCGAATGGCGTCCCGACAAGACCGTGCTGCACCTGTTCCCCCACTGGAACTGGACCCCGGGACAGGAGGTCGACATGTGGGCCTACTATAACAACGCCGACGAAGTGGAACTCTTTGTCAACGGGAAATCACAGGGCGTACGCACAAAGGGCGACGATGACTATCATGTGGCATGGCGCGTGACCTTCGAGCCGGGCACAGTCAAGGCTGTAAGCCGTAAAGACGGCAAGACTGTCGCCGAGACTGTCATCAACACCGCGGGAGAGCCGGCGGCAATACGCCTTACCCCCGACAGGCAGGCAATCGCCGCCGACGGAAATGACCTCAGCTTTGTCACCGTCGAGATTCTTGACAGCGAAGGCAATCTGTGTCCTCTCGCCGACAATGAAGTGACATTCTCCGTGGAAGGAGCCGGCAGAAACGAAGGTGTCGACAACGGCAGCCCCATATCGCTTGAGCGCTTTAAAGCCGACAGCCGGAAAGCTATGGCAGGAAAAGCAATGCTCATTGTGCGCAACAACGGCAAGAAAGGCGACATAACAGTCAAAGCCTCATCGCCCGGACTCTCCGACGCTACGACAACCATCACCGCCCGATAACCGGCGGCTGACAGCACTATTACTGCGGGCACTCCTAAACGGGGGTGCCCGCAAATGTTAAATACATGTTTACATTTCCTACATAGTGTTATTTAAGTTATTTTTGCATTAGCGACCTATATCGGTTGCCTGCAAAAATCATCTGACACTCGGTTATGCTTAAATTCTGCAACCTTATAATACTAATACTCTGCGCCTCATTGCCGATGAATGCAATCGGCGTACACTTTGCCAAGGAGTTCAACGATGCCTCGTCCCACAATGCAAAGACATGGGGCATATCCACCGCCGGCGGCGACTATGTGTTTTTTGCCACTCAGCAAGCGCTGTTTGCCTACGACGGCAACGACTGGAAATCGTTTCAAATCAACAACGGTACCGACCTCCGCTCGGTCTACGTGTCGCGCAATGAAGGAAGAGTGTATGTCGGCGCCATCAATGAATTCGGCTACTTCGAGCCCGGCGATGACGGCAATCTCGTCTACACCTGCCTGAGCGACAGTGTTGCCGGACGTCGTGAACTCGGAAATATCTGGGGCATATACGAGAAAGACCATATAATATATGCGCAGGGCGACCGCAATATAATGAAGTATATCCCCGACGGCAACCGCAATGTAATTGTCTCCGACAGCTGCAAGTTTGACTGTTCGGCAATGATTGACGGAACACTCTATCTCGGCACTGACCGCGGGCTCAAATTTATGGCGGGCGACAACATATTCACCGCTCCGGAGACCGAGCGGCTGAAAGGCAAACGCATACGCTCCATTCTCCCCTATTCCAGGGGAATAATTATCGCGACCGCGAGCGACGGCATATTTTTCTACGACCGCAAGTCGCTCCGACGCATGGACGAAATCGAAAACGAGACAAGACGCATCGGAGAGATATTCTGCGCGGCTGTAAACGGCAACCGTCTTGCCCTCGGAAGCATCCACAACGGAGTGATGGTCATTGACCTCGACAGCACGACGGCACAGCTTTATAACGAAAACAACGGTCTGCTAAACAACACAGTGCTTTCGCTCGCCTTTGACGAGCGTGGCGACCTCTGGGCAGGGCTTGACCGCGGCATTGAAAAGATATTGCTTGAAATGCCCGCAACCACCCTGAGCAACGGAAATCTGCCTATAGGCTCAGGATATGTCACAGAAATCATAGGCGGCAAGATGTATCTCGGGACAAATCGCGGGCTATACACTGTCGACTATCCCCCGGTGCCGGAAAACGGGCGGCTTTCATTCACCCCTGTCGCCGGGACCACCGGACAGGTGTGGGGACTGCGCAATATCGGCGGTGAAATCATCTGCACCCACGACCGGGGCGTTTTCGTAATCGACGGTACTACGATGACCCCTGTAAACGGGATATGTGGCTCATGGGATTGCATGCCGCTGACCGACGGACGCGTCATCGTCGGCACATATGACGGATTCTACATCATGGAAAAGCGCCGGCAGCAATGGGTCATGACTGCAAAGCTGCAAGGATATGACGGATGCCCCAACAATTTCGTGATGACCTCGCCTGATGAGATATGGGCCTCGGCGGGAACCGACGGTGTAACCCGGCTCAAATTTGACCTTAACACCCTCGCGGTCATAGACGAGACTCACTTTACGTCAACATGCGACAGCGTGCCCTTGACAAAGGATGTCAACCTGAGCCTTTTTGACGGCAAGGTGCATTTTGCGACATCAGAAGGAATCTATGTCTACAATCCGGCGTCCGGCACAATCGAGCCTGACGAAAGGCTAAACTCACTATTTGGCGGGAAAAAGCATTTCCGCAGGATTAAAAAAGATAGGGGGGGAAACTTATATGCCTTGACATCCAAAGAGATAATGAGATCAGGCAGCGACAGCAGCTCGGTGACACGCATGCCGCTTTTCGGATATTTCCCCGCCCCGATGCATGAAGGCGACCTGCTCTACTCTATCAATGACTCCATAGTGATATTTCCGGGATACAACGGATATACTTTCTTTGACTTTTCCCGCGCGACAGCCGACCACGACAAGGGGCTGCGCCTCGCCCGCATCAATGAGGTCAGCATCACGTCGCCCGCCGATTCGCTCCTTTACGCCAACAATTTCCTCGGCCGACGCGAAAAAATCACTATCGGCTATCATCAAAACTCGCTGCGCATAAAATATGGCATCAACGACGACGCCCGCAGCGGGCTCGTGACCTACCGCTACAGGCTCAGCGTGGAGGACTGGAGCGCACCCACCGCGTCGACCCTAAAGGAATACACCAATCTTAAAGATGGTTGCTACCGATTTGAAATCGAGGCTACCGCCGTCGACGGAACCATTGACACCGACAGCATCGAGTTTACAATACTGCCGCCCTGGTACAAGAGCAAAGGGGCGATTGCCGTCTACATCATCCTCGCCATTATAGCCGTTATCGCGCTCATAGTGCTTGAACGTCATCTGCTCGCCGTAAAAGAGCGCAGGGTCGTGAGGGAAAAAGACAGCGAACTTGCCAAACGCCAGGCCGACTTCGACAAGGAGGCGCAGATGAAGGACCGCAAAATCATGGAACTCGAAAAAGAGAAACTGCACTTTGAACTGCAACACAAATCGCAGGAGATGGCAAACGCCATGGCAAGCATAGCCCGCAAAAACGAGACCCTCATCAATATCAAGCAGGAATTGCGAAATATTTATTCGCGGCTAAACGCGGGGTCGGAACAGCGCAAGTCGATTCTTGCACTGCAAAATTCCATTGATGTGTCGTTGCAGTCTGATGATGTCATGAAGAGATTTGAAGATGAATTTGATCTTGTGCATAATGATTTCATGAAAAAACTGCGGTCGCGCTACCCCGACCTTTCCAATAATGAAGTGCTCCTCTGCGCTTACATAAAAATGGACCTTTCCACCAAGGAAATTGCTCCGCTCATGAATATCTCTGTGCGCGGAATGGAGACCATGCGCTACCGTATCAGAAAAAAATTCAATCTTGAGCGCGAAGAGAGCCTTCAGGAATTTTTAGCAAAAAACAATTAAGTGTAGACGTAACACTCAATATTTTCAATACCCTGTATTACTGCTGATTACATTAAACTGACGTATATTTGACGTATTTTAAATAAGCCTTTGACGTAATCTTGAATAGTCAAAAACCTTAAATTGGATATTTCCACAAGATACATTTGCGGAAAATTTAAACCCGATATTATCATGAAAATTACAAAAAGTTGTATTCTCTTAACAATGTTTTTGACCGCATCGCTCTTCAGCTGCGGAAGCTCCGGAAACGACGAGCCCAAACCCTCGGGCGGGTCAGGCGACGGGGCGACAATCACTATCAGCCCCGCCGACATGAGCATAAATGCCGACGGTCAGGAAATAATTATTAATATAAAGTCGGACTCTGACTGGAAAATCGCAACTACCGCCGACTGGTGCACCCTCTTTCCTACGGGAGGCGTAAAAAATGAAGCCACTGAAATAAAGGTGTCAGTAAACTCCAACACCGGAATGGAGGCACGCACGGCAAATCTTGTGGTGACAGCCACTGACCGCGCGACAAAGAGTTTCATCCTCACCCAGGCAGCAAAAGCTGCCATACGCCTCTCCAAGTCATCAATCACATTTGGAGCCCAGCCATCTTCGTCCAATATTACAGTCAACTGCAATGTGGACTGGAGCGCACAGTCATCGGCGGCATGGTGTAAAGTGACTCCCGCCACAGGCACTGACGGGGAGACCTCGCTCACTGTAAGCTGCGATAAAAATGAAAGCGCCGAAACCCGCAACGCCACCGTCACCATCAGCTACAGCGGTGAAAGCTCAACAATAGAAGTATCGCAGATGAGCGACGAGATTATCACGCCCGAAGGCTACTCGCTCGTGTGGGCCGATGAGTTCAACGACCCTGCTGTAACTATGCCCGACGAGTCAAAATGGTGGTATGAAGTGTGGGATCCGGGACGCGTCAACAATGAGTTGCAACGCTATATCAAAGGCAAGCGCGACGGTGTTGTGACAGCAGAGATAAGCGACGGCATCCTGAAGATTCACGCTAAAAAGGTAGGCAACGAAGTGTGGTCGGCACGCGTCAACACCTCCACCTACTGGACCTACGGCTACTTTGAGGCACGCCTCAAGCTCCCCAAAGGCAAGGGCACATGGCCGGCATTCTGGATGATGCCTCAGACCGGTGGCGAGAACTGGCCCGCATGCGGTGAAATCGACATCATGGAAGAAGTCGGAGTAAACCCCAACTATACCTCATCGTCAATCCACTGCTCCGCCTATAACCACACAATCGGCACTCAGAAGACCAAGGAAGTGCTTACCCCCGGAGCGGAAGACGAGTTCCACGTCTACGCCCTCGAATGGACCGAGGACTACATCAAGACCTATGTCGACGGCAAGCTCCTGCTAAATTTCCCCAATGACCATGCCGGCGACCCGAAGACATGGCCCTTCAACAAAAACTTCGGTCTGAAGCTCAACCTTGCATGGGGAGGCGACTGGGGCGGCATGAAAGGAGTGGATGAAAGCGCTCTTCCCGCCACCTATGAGATTGACTATGTGAGAGTATTCCAAAAAGATTAACCACAATAATTTGACATCATGAACAGCATCACCAGACTTCTTCTTACAGGAGCCGGTATAATCGGCATCACCACTCTGCTGACAGGATGCGGAGCCTCGGGCTCGCCCGACCTCTATAAAGACTCATCCCAGCCGGTAGAGAAAAGAGTCGAGAGCCTGCTGTCGCAGATGACGCTCGACGAAAAACTCGGACAGCTCAATCAGCGCAGCATGTGGGACGGCGACAACGCCCTCTCCTATTTCTCCGGCGAGATAGCCTCAGGCAATATCGGCTCGCTGCTCAATGTACCCTCACCCTTCCATGCCGACAGCATGCAGCGCGTGGCTATGGAGCAATCGCGACTCGGCATACCCCTGCTCATATCCCGCGATGTGATTCACGGCTACAAGACCATATTTCCGATTCCACTCGGACAGGCGGCGACCTTCGATACGCTAATCGTCGAGAAAGGCGCGAGAATCGCAGCCGTAGAGGCTTCAAGCGACGGCATACGCTGGACCTTCGCCCCAATGATTGACATAGCCCGCGACCCTCGCTGGGGACGCATCGCCGAAGGCTGCGGAGAGGATGTCTACCTCACCCGACTCATGTCGAGGGCGATGGTAAAAGGATTTCAGGGCGATGACCTGACCGACCCCACATCAATGGCGGCGTGTGCCAAGCATTTCGTAGGCTACGGCGCGAGCGAGTCAGGCCGCGACTATAACTCCACGTTTATCCCCGAGCGTCTGCTGCGCAACATATATCTTCCCCCCTTTGAGGAAGCATGCAAAGCGGGCTGTCTCACCTATATGTCATCATTCAATGACAACGACGGTGTGCCGGCATCGGGCAACAAATTTGTACTCACCGACATACTTCGCGGCGAGTGGGGATTCAACGGCTTTGTCGTGTCTGACTGGGCAAGCGTAGGCGAGATGGTCAACCACGGCTTCTGTGCCGACAACAAGGAGGCCGCGATGAAAGGTCTTAACGCAGGTGTCGACATGGAGATGGAAAGCTGCACCTACATCACCCACATGAAAGAGCTCCTCGACGAAGGAAAGGTCAAAATAGATGACATTGACAAGTCAGTGGCTAATATCCTGCGCGTGAAATTCATGCTCGGACTATTCGAGAAGCCCTATATCGCCACTCCCCAGGAAGTCAAGTACAGCGAGCCTCATCTCGCAGCGGCAAAAGAGGCTGCGATGAAGAGCGCCATTCTGCTGAAAAACGACAATGACGTGTTGCCGCTCTCACAGGGCGTGAAGCGCATACTGCTCACCGGACCTCTTGCCGACGCCCGCCACGACCAGATGGGCACATGGGTCTTTGACGGTGAAAAAGACAAGACTGTCACCCTGCTTGACGCACTCCGCAAAGAGTATGGCAACGACATCACCGTCATCTATGAGCCGGCACTCGGTTATAGCCGTGACAAGAACGAAGCCGGCATTGCCCGCGCAGTCAATGCCGCCCGCGGTGTCGACGCAGTAATCGCCGTAGTAGGCGAGGAATCAATCCTGTCAGGCGAAGCCCACTGTCTTGCCGACCTTGACCTCGTGGGAGCACAGGGCAAGTTAATCGAAGCCCTTTCCCGCACAGGCAAGCCGCTTGTAACCGTGGTTATGGCAGGTCGCCCGCTCACAATAAAGAAGCAGATCGACGAGTCTGACGCCGTGCTATACTCCTTCCATCCCGGCACAATGGGCGGTCCCGCCCTTGCCGACCTTATCTTCGGCAAAGAGAGCCCGAGCGGAAAGACCCCTGTCACTTTCCCCGCCCGTGTAGGTCAGATACCTATATATTACAGCAAAAACGCCGGAAGCCGCCCGGCCCACGGCACAGAAACCCTTATCAACGACATACCCCAGGAAGGCGGTCAGACATCGCTCGGCAACACCTCCTACTGGCTTGACGCCGGATTTGGTCCGCTCTTCCCCTTCGGCTACGGTCTATCCTACGGAAAATTTGACTACGCCGACATCGCCCTTGACAAAACATCTTACTCAAAAGATGACTGTATAACCGCAACCGCGAAGCTCACCAACAGCGGCAAGCACAAGGCTACCGAAGTCGCACAGCTCTACATCCGCGACCATGCCGGCTCTGTGACACGCCCCGTAAAAGAGCTGAAAGGCTTCGAGCGCGTGACGCTGTCACCGGGAGAATCAACCACCGTGACATTCCGCCTGCCCGTAAGCGAACTTGCCTTCTACGGAGCCGACATGAAAAAGAATGTCGAAGCGGGCGATTTCACCCTCTGGATAGGCGGTGACAGCGACTGCGGACTTTCAACCCCATTCTCGGTCACAGACTGACCTCAAACCTGATTAAACTAACAAACCATTAATTACCTAAAACCATGATGCAATGAAAAAATTGTCATTATTTCTGATTTCGATATTGACAGTCATCTGCGCGAGCGCAAAGGATGTCAATGTCACGGGTACAGTAACAGCCGCATCTGACGGCGAGCCGCTTATCGGCGCGACCGTAATGGTCAAAGGCACCACCAACGGTGTCTCAACCGACATTGACGGCGGTTTTACACTGACAGCCCCCGAAGGCTCTACTGTAGAGTTCAAGTATGTAGGCTACAAGCCTCACTCGGTAAAAGTAACCGACCCGATGAGCCCGCTTCAGGTTGTGCTTCAGGAAGACGCGACTATGCTTGACGAGGTTGTGGCTGTAGGCTACGGAACCCAGCGCAAGAGCGTCGTGACAGCGGCAATCTCCAAGATTGATGATGAAAAGCTGTCGCTCACCGCACCGGTCCGCATGGACAACGCCCTGAAAGGTCTCACCTCAGGTGTCACCGTCACCTCATCTTCCGGACAGCCCGGCGCAGCGGCACGTGTAAGAGTGCGCGGTATCGGTACTATCAATAACTCCGACCCTCTCTATATCGTCGACGGAATGCCTATCGAGGGGGGACTTGACTACCTCAACCCCAACGACATCCAGTCAATCGAGGTGCTGAAGGACGCCGCCTCAGGTGCAGTCTACGGTGCCCGTGCGGCAAACGGCGTAATCCTCGTCACCACCAAGAGCGGAAGCAAAGGCAAGACCTCGGTCACCTACGACTTCTCTTACGGATGGCAGACGGCATGGAAACACCGTGACGTGCTCAACGCTACGGAATATGCCGTAATGATGAACGAAGGTTCTCTAAACGCCGGCATCGCAGCCCCCTACTCCGACCCCTATTCCTACGGTGAAGGCTTCGACTGGCAGGACGCCGTGTTCAACGACAACGCCCCCGTGATGAACCATCAGGTAAGCATCAGCGGAGCAAGCGAAAAAGTCAACTATTTCCTCTCGCTCGGCTACTACACCCAGGAGGGTATAATAGGCGGTAACTTCAACCGCTCCAACTATCAGCGCCTAACTCTGCGCAGCAACAACACCTATACCGTATTTGACGAGTCTAAAAACCGTAACTTCCTCAACAACTTCAAAGTGACGGTAAACGCCTCTTACGCCCGCATAAAGAGCCGCGGCATCGAGACCAACTCCACCTGGGGTTCTCCTCTCGGCTCTGCCCTCGCCATCTCCCCTATGCTCACTCCCTATCTTGAAGGCGAGAAAGCACAGCAGCAGATCGACTATTATGCCGGCAACGCCAACTACGTGCCTCTCTACGGAGCCAACGGACTTCTTCTCACCAACCCCGAGGTATTCGGCAGCTATCAGGAGATGTCAAACCCCATCGCCAACATGTCGCTTCCCGGCGACCAGGGATGGAGCCACAAGTTTGTAGGCAACTTCATCGGTGAACTCCAGATCTGGGACAACCTGAAATATCGCATCAGCTACGGAGCCGACCTCTCTTTCTGGGGCAATGACGGCTACACACGCGAATACTACCTCCGCTCAGGCGCAAGCCAGACATTCTCTTCAGCCTACTCATCCAAGAGTCAGGGCACTGTGTGGCAGCTTGAAAACACCCTCAGCTACGACAAGCGCATAGGCGACCACAACTTCTCGATACTTCTCGGACAGTCGGCAAAACAGAGCAGCGGCTCATATCTCTCAGGAGCACGCAACCACATTATCGACTACAACCGCCCCTACATCGACGCGTCAACCGGACAGGCTGCCGAAGGCGACCAGACCTCTTCAGGCGCCCCCAATGTAAAAGCAAAACTCGCCTCTACATTTGCCCGTGTAAGCTACGACTACGACGCCCGCTACATGATTCAGGCAACAATACGCCGCGACGGTTCAAGCCGTTTCGGTTCCAACAACCACTGGGCCACATTCCCCTCTTTCTCTCTCGGATGGAACCTCCACAACGAGCCTTACCTCAAAAAAGTGTTCCCCGAGTGGTGGAACAACGCGAAAGTGCGCTTCTCTTGGGGTAAGAACGGTAACGAGAACATCGGCGACTTCCTCTACGTGGCTCTTGCAAGCTCAGGCAACAACGCCATCTTCGGACGCGACGAAATCGTAATCAACGGTGTAAAGGCATCAATCCTTCCCAACAAGAATCTCCGCTGGGAGGAATCCACTCAGACCGACGTAGGTCTCGACCTCGCATTCCTCAACAATGCACTCACTTTCAGCGTAGACTACTACAACAAGCGCACCGACGGCATGCTGATGAACATGCAGGTACCCGCCTATGTCGGCGAGTCAGTGCCTGTGGGCAATGTCGGCAAGATGGAAAACTCAGGTGTGGAAATGGAGCTTAACTACAACCTCTCCGTAGGCGACTGGACATTCGGTGTCGGCGGCAACCTCACCTATCTCAAAAACAAGCTTATCGACTACGGTAACGCAGAGGGATGGGCCAACCTTGACTCCTTCCAGGGCACAGGCGCCATAACCCGCGCTCAAAACGGACTCCCCTTCCCCTTCTTCTATGGATTCAAGACCGACGGCGTAATCCAGAACCAGGCTGAGGCTGACGCTTATAACGCCAAATACTCAGGCGGCTACTTCGCCGACGCCGTGCCGGGCGACGTGCGCTTCGTGGATGTCGACGGCGACGGTCAGCTCACAGAAAACGACCGTACAAAAATCGGCAAGGGAATGCCCGACTGGACCTATGGCTTCAACCTGAATGTGCAATGGAAAGGCATCGCGCTGAGCGCAATGTTCCAGGGAACGGCAGGCAACGACATCTTTGACGCAACACGACGCACCGACGCCGTAGCCTCCAACCTCCCCTCATGGATGCTCGGACGCTGGACCGGCGAAGGCACCTCCAACCGCATACCGCGCTATGTGAGAGGCGACAACCGCAACTGGGCGTCATCTGACCTCCTCGTCTATGACGGAGACTACATGCGCCTTAAAAACATCATGCTCAGCTATACACTGCCGCAGCAGATCACCCGCAAGGTGTCAGTGCAGAACTTCCGCGTCTATGTATCGGCAGAAAACCTTTTCACATGGACAAAATATCATGGATTTGACCCCGAAATCTCTTCCGGCGGCACTTCGCTCGGAATCGACTACGGCGTTTATCCGCAGCCACGCATATGGACTGTAGGCTTCAACATCCAATTCTAATCACAGCTAATAATCATGACTAAAATGAAAAACTGTAAATATATAGCCGCAGGAATGCTTGCAGCAGCCCTGTCTCTTACCGGTTGCTCCGATTCATTCCTTGAAGTGACCTCGCCGACACAGACTACAATCGACGAGTATTTCAATTCCGACGCCCACATCGCCGAGGCGGTGGTGGCGGCATATGACCCTCTGCACTGGCCCGACTGGGCGATGAACGAGTACAATCCCGTCAACATCATGAGCGACATCATGGCTGATGACATGTGGGTAGGCGGAGCCGACAAGACCGACAACGCCCCCTGGCACTACATGATGAACTTCGAGGCTCGCCCCAATGCCGTGATTTCCGGACTTTGGACCGACGCCTACAGCGGAGTGAAGCGATGCAACGACGTGATCGCCTACATGGCTAAGGAAATACCTGACATGTCGCAGGAACACCGCGACTATTACGAGGCACAGGTAAGGACACTGCGCGTGTTCTACTACAACTGGCTATGGAAATTCTGGGGCAACATCGTGTATTTCGAGACTAATTTCGAGGGTTCGCCCTATCTCGGCACCCAATACACCGCCGACGAGGTATATGGCTTCATGATCGCCGACCTTGAGGCAGCGATAGCGCTTGACGCACTCCCCATGAAAGAGACCGACGCCAATCTCGGACGCGTCACAAAGGCGATGGCCTACATGCTCTATGCCGAAATAGTGATGTATCAGAACGATGAACAGCGCTACCCGACCGCGCTCCGCTACATGACCGAAATCATCAACGAGCCCGGCTATGATCTTAACCCCGACTACACCAATATCTTCAAGGAAGAGGGCGAATGGACGTCAGAATCCATCTTTGAAATCAACTACAAGGATGACAACGCCATCCGTGACTGGGGCTCACCTCTCGCCGCAGGCGGCACAGTGCTTCCCACGCTTATCAGCCCCAACAACTGGCCCGGTGGCACCGACGGTCATGACGGAGGATGGGGATTCTGCCCCGTGCGTCAGGAGACCTACGACCGATATGACGCAGCCGACACCCGTCGCGACGCTACCTGCTGGAACGCAGGCGCGGTAGGAGCCGACTACGTGAAGCGCTATCAGGACACCGGACTGTTCCTTGAAAAATATGCAGCCATCACCGGCAACAACGCCGACCAGAAGGCATCATCAGAGCTCAACTGGAACAACAATCTGCGTATCTACCGCTACTCCGAGACACTCCTCAACGCAGCCGAGCTGATACTCCGCGGAGCAGGCTCCGGCAGCGCACAGAGCTATCTTGACCAGGTACGTTCACGCGCCAATGTAGCTTCCATACCCGCCACTATCGACAACGTGATCGAAGAGCGCCATCTTGAGTTTGTAGGTGAAGGCAAACGCTACTGGGACCTTGTACGCACAGGCAAGGCAGCCACAGTGCTTGTTCCCGACCAATACGGTTACCGCACCAACACCTGGAGCGAGTCGAAGAAATATCTGCCCATCCCGCAGAGTGAAATCGACAAGTCACAGGGCACTCTCAAACAAAACAATTACTAAAATCAATATCCAGAAAATCACATCAAGATGAAAAAGATATTTAACAGCATAGCCTCGCTCGCCCTGCTGCTCGGCACAGGACTATTCACAGCCTGCTCGCCTGATGAGTTTGACACAGTGAATCCTGACGCGATTCCGGAAGCAAGCGACATCAACGTCACCGTAACAGTCGACCAGGAGACCAACGAGTACACGCTTACGCTAAACAATCCGGGCTACTATCCGGTGTGGACTATCCACACCAGCCCCACTAAAGAGGAAATCTCCACACGCCCCGTCTATAAAGGCATCATCACCGTGGCAGGCACCTACCCCGTGGAGGTGAGGATGGGCAACCGCAACGGAGTGTCGACAGGCTCTAAGGTCGTTGAAATCAATATCGAGAACACCCTCGTCGACTACACTCCCTACATGCGCCGCCTCACTAACGGCGACAGCAAGACATGGATGTTTGCAGCTGATAAGAGCGGTCACCTCGGCTGTGGAAAATCGGGTTCCGACGGTCTTGATTGGTGGAGCGCAGCGCCCCACGACAAAGACGGTGTAGGAATGTATGAAAACCGCTTCATCTTTGCCGACAACGGCGGGACCGACTCGGGAAAATACACCTATGATCCCGGCACAAGCGGTACAATCTATGTCAACACCGGCATCACTTCGCTGCCTCCCTACTCCGACAGCAACCCCGGCGACGGCGTCGACTACTCCGCCCCCGCGCAGCTTGCAGAGTCTACCTTCAAGCTCACGACCGAAGGCACCGACATGTATCTTGTATTCCCGGAAGGCACTCTGTTAGGCTACCTGCCGTTTAACGAGGCATATGACAACCCGAAGTTCAAGGTACACTCCATCACCAACGATAATATCGAGCTGTCAATCGACAACGGAAGCATCGCATGGCACTATATACTCGGACTCGAAGGCGAGGCGCCTTTCACAGGCTTCAAGTATGACAGCGAGTTCAACATGTGGCGCAACGCAAATGTCACTGTAGGCGGATTCTACTATGCACCCGGATGGGCGCAAATTGCCGACCCTGCCTATGAAGTGACCGCCAACGGCTACACTCTTACTCTCCCCGCCGCCACTTCCGACCAGTGGCAGGCTCAGATGCCGCTTATAACCGACATTTCAGCCAATTCAGCTACCAACTATGACTTCTCCATAGTGCTCAACTCTTCTACCGACCACCCCGGAGTGACAGTCAAGCTGACCCAGGATGGCGACGACGGCAACTTCCTCTTTGAGGAGAGAGTGGCGCTGAAGGCTTACGAAGACTTCGTATTCTATAAGTCAGACCTCCCCGGCATAGACGCACCGACACTCAAGCTCGTGCTTGACTTCGGTGGAAACGCTGAAAACACTGAAATCTCGATAAGCAATATCGTGCTCAAGAACCACGCCGACGATGACGGCACTGTGCTGCCCGCCGAAAAGCCTGAAGAGCCCGAAGCTCCCGTGACCTGGGTGGATGAAGCCAACCTATGGACTGCCGCGACTTACACCACCGAGTTTTTCTACGCTCCGGGATGGGCGCAGATAGCCGACCCGGGATTTGAAGAAAACGGCAAGGATTTCACTGTGACGCTTCCCGAAGCCACCTCTGACCAGTGGCAGGCTCAGGTAAAACTGCATTCCGACATCTCTACAGCAGCCGACAAGCAGTATGACTTCCGCATCGTGATGAACTCGACAACCGACCATCCCGGTGTCACGGTAAAACTCGTGCTCGCCGGCGGAGGTGACAACGACAATGTATTTTACATGGCTGACAGGGTGAAGCTCACAGCCTACGACGACTGCGAGTTCAAGTGGGTCAACATGCCGGGTATCGACATGGACAAGGTGAGCCTCGTGCTCGACTTCGGAGGATGCGCCCCCTCAACCGTGGTAAATGTCTCCAAGATTCACCTTCAGGAACATCACGAATAAATCAAACGGTACAATAAAGCGACCCCCGCGATAATTTAAGGTGGGAATTTGTTTAGGTTTATCTCAACGTGGATGGCACAGGGCTGCCGTCCACGTTTTTTTACATGCCTCACAGAACAGTTTAACCACCGATATTTGTTATTACCTCAAAATGATTCGGCTATTTGTTTATGAAACGGAGTCTCTTGATACTGGCAACTGTAATTTTGTCGCTCATCTCCTTCCCGGGAGCATGGGCACAGATGCCTATCAAGCTGTATGTCGCCCCGCAGGTGAAGCCCGACTCCACCGACATAGCCTATTACGGGAAAGAGCATTTCTGGCGTGCCACAGGAGAAGTCGTCGGCTTCAACCTCGGGCTGTGGGCATTTGACCGCTATATACAGAAAGGCGACTTCGCCTACATCTCATGGCACACTATCAAGGAAAACTTCCGCCACGGATTCAAGTGGGACAACGACAAGCTCGGCACAAACATGTTTGCCCATCCTTACAACGGCAACCTCTTTTTCAATGCCGCCCGCTCCAATGGTTACAATTTCTGGAAATCAGAACTGTTTGCGATAGGAGGCAGCGCGATGTGGGAACTGTTCATGGAATGTGAATACCCGTCGACCAACGACATCATCGCCACCCCCATAGGCGGAGCGGCGATAGGCGAGGTCTGCTTCCGCGCCTCCGATGCAGTGCTTGACGACCGCCTTACCGGAGCCGCACGTTTCGGAAGGGAGTTTGCGGCATTTCTCATCTCCCCGATGAGAGGGCTTACACGTGTGCTGACAAGCGACGCGTGGCGTGTGCGCCCCACCTCGGGGCGGCTTTTCGGGACCCCAAACTTCGCGATGGAGTTTTCGCTCGGCGCGCGCATGCTTGAGTTCCGCCATGAAAGATATGACGCGAGCATAGGCGCGGCGGCTGAAATCAATATCGAATACGGTGACCGATTCGAGGTCAAGAGCACCAAGCCCTATGACTATTTCACGTTTCGCGGATGTGTCAACATAGTCAACTCCCAGCCCCTGCTCGGACAGATGGAAATAAAAGGCAGGCTGCTCGCCCGCGAGCTTCTTGAAAAGGAACGCCAGCACATGAGCATCGGACTATACCAGCACTTCGACTTCTATGATTCCGACACGATATCGAGCGTGTCGGCAAAGGTGCCTTATAAGCTCGGTATCCCTGCGAGCCTCGGCTGCGGAATCATGTTCCGCGACATAGAGCGTCACCGCTTTGTGCTCGATGCCTACGCCCACGCCAATGCCGTCATACTCGGCTCCGTTCTGTCAGACCACTATGACGTCGACGAGCGCAACTATAATCTCGCAAGCGGATTTTCAATCAAGGGCGGAGTGAATTTGGTCTTTGACAAGAGCCGGTTTTCGCTGTCGCTATCCAATGAATATTACCGCCTTTTTACTTGGAAAGGCTACCGGCGGGGTACCAATCTTGACAACGTGGACTACAAGACCCTCGATGCACAGGGCGACCGCTCTGTGGCGCTGTTTAACGTCACCGAACTCCGCGCCGACCTGCGTGTCTGGAAAAAGCTATACGCCACATTCTCGTTTTCCAACTATCTCCGCTCCACCCACTACCGCGACTATCCCCACATGACCTCCAACTCCTTCGCCCTACGCCTCATGCTCACCTACAAGCTATAACCGCGCGGGCATTGTCGAGACGGAGCCCCCATCCCCAACGTGGAAAAACCTTCTTTGCATTGGGTGGACGGCGGGCGAGCTTCCACTCGCCCCTACTTTGCCTGTACAGATGTTTGTGGCATGGCGCAGGGCGGGAGGTCGCCCGGATATACAGATACAAAGAGAGGGTGTCCAGAATTCTGAACACCCTCTCTTTGTCAATATAGTCAGCGGAGATTAAGCGTTGACTTCGATTTTCTTGTAGCGCGGAACGAGGAGCTTCATGATAGCCCAGCCTACAAGGTAGGCAACACCACATATACAGAATACCACGAAGTAGCCGGCAGGCTTGCCTTCATAGCTCATGAATGCCATGCGGGTCTGCTCGGCATAGTCAAAGAGTACGCCTGAGCCAAGGTTAATCAGGAATGAACCGATACCTCCCGCCATACCGCCGATACCGATGATAGTGGCGATGGTGCTCTTGGGGAACATGTCACCAACTACAGAGTAGATGTTGGCACTCCATGACTGGTGAGCCGCACCGGCGATACCGATGATGATAATAGGCATCCAGGGCGATACAGAGCTGAGGGGCTGTGCCGCAAGCGCGAGCAAGGGGAACACGGCAAAGATAAGCATTGCCTTCATACGTGCTGAATAGGCGTCAACCTTCACGCCGCGACGCGCTGCATTGTCGATAAAGACTGTAGGCAACTTACCGCCATAGATTGATAACATGGTGATAAGATAGAGTACAAAAATCATCATCATACCCTCACCTGAAGAAGTTGAGAGCTTGAACACGTCGGTGATGTAGGCCGGAGTCCAGAAGAGGAAGAACCACCACACACCGTCGGTCAGGAATTTGCCAAAGAACACAGCCCATGTCTGGGGGTACTTGAAACACTTCAGGAAGGGGATGGTAGCAGTCTCGCTGTCTTCAATCTCAGCCTTTTCCTTAGCAGTCTCAGCGGGGGCGTCGTCATCCTGCTCGATGTAAGCAAGCTCAGCCTCGTTGACACGGGGATTTTCAGCGGGTTTCTTATAAAGGAAAATCCAGAATCCCATCCAGACGAAACCGAGCGCACCGATGATGATAAACGCCATTTCCCAACCGTTACCCCAGCCGATGCTCTGGAAATACTTTGCAAGCGGGCCGATGGTAAACGGAGCCACGAGCGCGCCTACAGCCGATCCGGCATTGAAGATAGCGGTAGCGAACGCACGGTCACGCTTGGGGAAGTATTCGGCAGTCACCTTGATTGCGGCAGGGAAGTTGCCCGCCTCGCCGAGAGCAAGGATTGTGCGCGCCATGAGGAAGAAATAAACCGATACAGTGGCTATCATCACAGCCACGTCGCCGGTGGCGCCGAGCAGCTCGGCAGCGTCATGCAGTCCGAGATAGCTTTCGGTAGCGATACCGCAAGCCGCATGGAGGCATGCACCTGCCGACCACACGCCGATAGCCCACAGATAGCCTTTCTTGGTTCCCATCCAGTCGATGAAGCGTCCGGCGAGAAGGTTGGCTACCGCGTAGACGATGGAGAACACGGCGGTTATAAGACCATAGTTGGCATCGGTCCAGTGAAATTCAGGAGAGATGAACTCTTTCCAGGTAAGCGAGAGCACCTGGCGGTCCATATAGTTGACAGTTGTTGCAAGAAATAGCAACAGACAGATAGTCCAGCGGAAGCTGGTCATCTTCTTATTGGCTGCGGATAAAGGTGTTGTCGTAGCCATAATCAGAACTTAAAGTAGTTTTTAGCGTTGTTGTAGCAGATGTCCTCAATCATCTTGTTCACGCGCTCAGCCTCATAGCCGGTGTAAGGAATCTCTCCGTTTTCCACATCAGTACCGACGAGGTTACAGAGTGTGCGGCGGAAATATTCGTGACGCGGATAAGACAGGAAGGAGCGAGAGTCGGTAAGCATACCTACGAAGCGGCTGAGAAGTCCGAGAAGTGACAGAGCGTTCATCTGCTTCTGCATGCCGTCTTTCTGGTCAAGGAACCACCATCCTGAACCAAACTGGATTTTTCCGGGTATTGAACCGTCCTGGAAGTTACCGAGCATAGTGGCGATCACTTCGTTGGCACAGGGATTGAGGTTGTAAAGGATGGTCTTTGTAAGCTTGCCACGGCTGTTGAGTTTATCAAGATACTTCGCACATGACTTGGCGGTATTGAACTCGCCGATTGAGTCAAAACCGGTGTCGGGGCCGAGCAGCTTGAACATCTTGGAGTTGTTGTTGCGGATAGCTCCGTAGTGGAACTGCTGTGTCCATCCTGAAGCGTAGTCCATCTCTCCAAACACAATCATCATCGCGCTCTTGAACTTGTCGATTTCCTCGTGGGTAAGTTCCTTTCCACCATATACCTTGTCGAAGATGGCGTCAATCTCGCCATCGGTATAGTCGGCGGCATAGAACTCCTCGATACCGTGGTCAGAAAGGCGGCAGCCCATCTCCTCGAAGAAGTCGTGACGCTTCTGCAGCGCGTCAACCATGTCGCTGAACTTGCTGATTGTCACGCCCGACACCTCGGCAAGCTTCTCCACATAAGCACGGAACTCGGCGGGATTCTCGACTGCCATAGCCTTGTCAGGACGCCATGTCGGGAGCATCTTCACCTCAAAGCCGCTGTCGCGCACCTGCTTGTGATATTCAAGCGAGTCAACAGGGTCGTCGGTGGTGCAGACAGTCTCCACGTTGTAACGGCGCATGAAGCCGCGTGCGGTCATCGTCGGGTCGTTAAGGAGCTTGTCGTTACACTCGTCGAAAATCTCGCGTGCGGTGGTGGGGTTAAGAAGCTTGTCTATGCCAAACGCGGTCTTCAGCTCAAGGTGAGTCCAGTGATAGAGCGGATTACGGAAAGTGTAAGGCACTGTCTCCGCCCACTTCTCAAACTTTTCCCAGTCAGAAGTGTCGGTTCCGGTGCAGAAACGCTCGTCAACACCGTTGGAGCGCATGGCACGCCACTTGTAATGATCGCCGCCAAGCCATATTTCAGTAATCGACTTGAATTTATGGTCATCAGCCACCATCTTGGGGATAAGGTGACAGTGGTAGTCTATGATGGGCATTTTAGCTGCATGCTCATGGTACAGTTTCTGCGCGGTCTCTGTCTGCAGCAGAAAGTTTTCATCCATAAAGGGTTTCATTGTTTTTTACTAAGGTTAAAGGGTTACACCATTTTTGAAAATTGATATCTCATGGATACCGCTCTTCTCGGAGTTGACAAAGCGTCCGCTTGCCACCTCGATTACATATTTCACAAAGCGCGCAAGCACTTCATCCATTGACTCGTCTTCGACAAGCACTCCGGCGTTGAAGTCAATCCAAGCCGGCTTGCGCTCGGCGAGTCCGGAATTGGTCGACACTTTCATCGTGGGCACAAAGGTGCCGAAGGGGGTGCCGCGTCCGGTCGTAAACAATACCATCTGGCAGCCTGCGGCAGCGAGTGCGGTCGAGGCTACAAGGTCATTGCCGGGAGCCGAAAGAAGATTCAGCCCGTGGTTGTGGATGCGCTCACCGTATTCAAGCACACCGTATACAGGACTCTTGCCCGACTTCTGGGTGCATCCGAGAGCTTTCTCCTCAAGGGTCGAGATACCTCCCGCCTTGTTGCCGGGTGAGGGATTCTCGCCTACAGGCTCGCCGTGGCTGAGGAAGTATTGCTTGAAGTTGTTGATCAGGTCAATCGTCTGATTCAGCAGCTTGTCATCGGCACAACGCTCCATGAGGATGGTCTCGGCACCAAACATCTCAGGCACCTCGGTAAGCACTGTAGTACCGCCTTGCGTACCGCAGAGGAAGTCGGAAAACGCGCCAAGAAGCGGATTAGCCGTGATGCCTGAAAATCCGTCGGAACCGCCGCATTTGAGTCCGATGCGGAGCTTGGATGCAGGCACGGTCGTGCGCTTCAATCCTTTGGCGTTGTCATAAAGCCCGCGCAATATCTCGAGACCTGCCTCCACTTCGTCGCCTTCCACTTCCTGACACACCATGAACTTCACGCGGTCACGGTCGTAGTCGCCGCAGAATTCCTCAAACACCTTGGGCTGATTGTTTTCGCAACCGAGACCCACGACAAGTATACCTCCGGCATTGGGGTGATGCACCATGTCGCGGAGTATCTTCTTTGTGTTTTCGTGGTCGTCGCCAAGCTGAGAGCAACCGTAATTATGGGGAAATCCGAAGATGCCGTCGACGCCTTCCGCGCCTGTCTCTTCGTTCAAGCGGTCAACAATCTGCTTCACGATGCCATTGACACAGCCTACGGTAGGAATCACCCATATCTCGTTACGGATGCCAACCTGACCGTCTTTGCGCTCATAGCCTTCAAATGTAAGCTCGGGGGCACTTTCCTTTTCGGCGGTGACACCCTTTATCTTAATGTCGGAGTAGTCGAGCTGACCGGCAAGATTGGTCTTTATGTCGTTATGGTCAAGATAGCTTCCCTCCTTTACATCGTGGAGCACGTGTCCGATAGGGAATCCGTATTTAATCACATTTTCGCCCGCAGCGATATCCTGCAGGGCCACTTTATGTCCTGCAGGTATATCGGTCACGAGGGTTATTGTCTTGCCGTCGATTTCGATAGCCGTGCCCTTGGAGAGGGGTGTTATCGCCACTGCTACGTTGTCGGCGGGATTGATTTTGATATATTCCTTCATAATCAGAGGATAGTCTTGACGGTTTCAAGCATGCCCTTGTCACGGATTGAATCGAGATACTCGACAACGAGGTCGGTAAGACCGGGGATGTTGTTGAGATTACCGTGGTCTTTCCAGATAAGCTCGTCGGCAGCGAGAACTCCCTCTGCCACCTTGCGGGTGTCGCCGGTAGCCCAGAGGTCGGTGAGAAGCTGCATGATCTGCTGGTCGTCGTTAGGCACGATGTCGGCGCCGTCGGCACGCTTGCCACCCTTGTAGTAAGTGATGATTGCGGCAAGACCGAGCACAATGCCCTTGGGAAGCTCGCCCTTACGCTCAAGATAGGTCTTCAGTCCGGGGAGGTCACGGGTCTGGAACTTCGGGAATGAGTTGAGCATGATTGAAGTCACCTGATGGTCTACATAAGGATTGTCGAAACGCTCAAGCACGCTTTCGCCATACTTCTTCAGCTCGTCCATCGGGAGATTGAGGGTCTGCATAAGCTCGTCAAACTGCACCTTGCGGATGTACTCGCCAAGCACGGGATGGTTGCAGGCATCACGCACGATGTCTACACCTGAAAGGTAGCTGACGGGTGAAAGCACTGTGTGGGGACCGTTGAGCAGGGTCACCTTTCTTTCATGATAAGGAGCCTCGGAGTCGGTGATGATGACATTCAGGCCAGCCTTCTCTGCCGGGAACTCGGCGCGGAGCTCTTCGATCGACATGTTGTCGGGACGCTCGATAACCCAGAGGTGGAATGCCTCGCCCTGTACCACAACATTGTCCTTGTAGCCGAGCTTTTCCTGAATCTGGTTGATTTCCTTGCGGGGGAATCCGGGAACGATACGGTCAACGAGAGTGGCACATACATAATTATATGTGTTGAACCAGTTCTTGAATGTCTCGTAGTCGGCGCCGAGGTCTTCTTTCCAGAGGTCGATAGTCTTGTTGATGCAGTCCTTGAGGTGGTGGCCGTTTTCAAATATAAGCTCGCAGGGCATTATGATAAGACCCTTGTCGGCAGCTCCGTTGAAGGTCTTGAAACGACGGTAGAGAAGCTGGGTAAGACGGGCGGGATAGTTCTCGCAGGGAGCGTCGGTAAACTTGCTTTCGGCGCTGAAAGTGATACCTGCCTCGGTAGTGTTGGAAATCACGAAGCGGATTTCGGGCTGGTCAGCGAGACCCATGTAAGCGTCAAACTGCTCGTAAGGGTTAAGACCGCGGCTGAGGCAGTCGATACGGGTGAGCGAGTTTACAACCTCTCCGTTAAGACGACCCTGAAGATTGACATGATACATGCAGTCCTGACCCTGGAGAAGAGTCATCGGGAACGCGTTGCGGGTACCCTGAAGCACTACGACCGATGCATTGAAATCGGTAGTGTCGTTCATGTTCTTAACAATCCAGTCAACAAACGCGCGGAGGAAATTACCTTCACCGAACTGAATGATCTTTTCGGGAGCCACAGCCTTAGGGGCTGTAAGTTTATTCAATACTTTCATAAAAGATATGTTTTAATAGTTTATTGTTTGTTTGGTTTCCAATTGTCAGTCATAGTAAAAATACCGGAGGCGTCGACATAGCGGCGCGCAGTCTCAGCATCGGGGGTCAGCGCCCATGTCACGCGGGTGTCGGGCGACGCGCCGGCGCCGGTGGAGCCATACTCGCCATAGCGGGCGGTCTTTTCATTTTCGGGGTTACGCCAGTTGTCCCATCCGGCCGGAGTTATGTGACCGTCCATCTCGCAGTCTATAAACATCGTGAAGGCATGAGGACGCCAGGGACGACCGAGATACACCTTCCCTACTCCGGGCGCCGCCTTTATCTTGCAGCGGTTGAACACATAACCGACCTCCAC
Organism: Barnesiella sp. WM24; assembly: GCF_004570975.1. Lineage (GTDB taxonomy): Bacteria > Bacteroidota > Bacteroidia > Bacteroidales > Muribaculaceae > Muribaculum. The sequence goes on along the minus strand of NZ_SPPC01000007.1, from coordinate 214,848 downwards.
ATCGGCAGGGGTCGACGCGGCGGTGATATAGGAATCGCGCTTGGAATAGATAGTACAGTCTTCAAAGAGTGCCGTCGCCGGACCGAATATAAAGTCGGTGGTGCCTTCAATATAGCAGCCGCCGAAGTAGAGGCGCGCTTTCCTTCCGCCGGTGAAAATGGTGTCCTGGTTGCCGAGGAAACGGCAGTTGATAAACGACAGGCGGTCGCCCTCGGTGTGAAGCGCGACAGCCTGACCGAGCTGCTCGGCGTTGTTTTCGATTGTCAGGTTGCGGAATGTCATGTCGCAGCCCTCCACTTTCACGGTGTAGGTGCGGAATGTGCCCATCTTGTTTATGTTGGCATGATCGCTGAAAGTGATTATGGTGCTGTCGGCCGACTCACCTATAAACTCTACATTCTCAAGCCAGGACGGAATCACGAGCTTTTCGCGGTAAACGCCGTTTTTGATGTCGACTGTCACCGTGTAGTCCATGAAGGCGCGTATGCCTTCCATTGCCTCGGTGAGGGTCAGGTAGTCGCCGGAGCCATCCTGCGCGACGGTAATATGGCGTTTATACTCCACCGCCCCGAGCGGTGTCGAGACCGTCAGGGCGAGGAACAGTAGTGATATTAATGATAAGTTACGTAACATCGTCATCATCGTGAAGCGGCTACTTGGTTACACGGAACCAGTCGATATCGAGCCAGCCGGAGTCATTGCTATGCCAGGGGCGTACGCAGAACATACCGAACTTGGCGCCTATCCAGTGGCCTTCCCTTACATTCAGCGGCTTGCCGAAACGGGTGTATTTCTTTCCGTCAAGGCTGTAATAGAATGTTGCCTCGGCAGTGTAGTCGGCTTTCTCTGTCGGCTTTTTGGCTCCGGTATATTTCACCTGGACGCGGAGGTAAAGCTCTTTGTCGCCGTCAATCTTGATTGACTCGCCTCTTGTCTCCTTGCCGCCCTTGTTGGCTTTCTCGCAGTCGATGTTGACAAGATATATGCCGTCTTCGCGGCTTTCGAGGGCGATGGTGCCGTAGTTATAGCCCATCACGATAAGTCCGGCGAGCTCGCCTGCCTGCACCTTTCCGTTGTTGACACGGGGACAGAACTTGACTTTTGCGGTAGCGGTGAAGTTGTGGGCGGGAAATTTCTGCAACAGCAGATTGGGCATGTCGTAAAGACGCTCTGCGCCGGGGGTGTTGTGGGAGAAGAGGCGGAGCTTTGACTCATTGGCATCGGCAAAATACCATAGCGCTGAAGGGTTGCCCTTCCACTGCCACTGCAGTCCGAGGGTATTGGAGTCAAACTCGTCGGATTCGGCAGGATTTACCGCCTTGTAAGTCTTTCCTACATTGGGCTTGCGATATTTCAAGACAGGCTCTCCGCGGCCATCGCCGTCGGGATCGACACCTATCACGGGCCAGCCGTCTTCATTCCACTTCATAGGCTGCAGATGTACGACACGTCCGTAAGGGCCTTTGTCCTGAAAATGGATAAACCAGTCTTCCTTGCCGTCGGGGGTGTCAATCCACGCTCCCTGGTGAGGACCGTTGATGTCGGTTGTGCCTTGGTCCATCACGTTGCGCACCTCATAGGGACCCCAGGGGCTCTTTGAGCGCAGCACTTCCTGCCAGCCGGTAGCGACACCGCCGGAAGGTGAGAATATGTAGTACCAGTCGCCGCGCTTATACATCTTGGCACCTTCGATGGTGGGGTTTTCGACATGTCCGTCATAAATCATGCGGTCTTGTCCGATGGTGCTTTTTCCGTCGGGGGTCATCTCGATCATGCCGAGTATGCTCTTCACGCCTGCGCGGCTTCCGGCATATCCGTGGGCTATGTAAGCCTTGCCGTCTTCATCCCAGAAGGGGCAGGTGTCGATGATGCCCTTTGCCTTGTGGACCCACACGAGCGGTTCCCAGGGACCGGCGGGATTTCTGGTCTTTGTCATGAAGATACCGAGGTCGGGGTCGCCGTAGTAGATATAATACTCTCCGTTGTGATAGCGGATGGCGGGCGCCCACACGGCGTTACCGTGGGAGGGGTCGGGAGCCGCCTGTGCATACTCGGGCATCTCGGCGATAGCATGACCGACAAGCGTCCAGTTGACAAGGTCGCGTGAATGGAGCACGGGCAGTCCGGGGATGTCGCAGAAACTTGACGCTGTCATATAGTAGTCATCGCCCACACGCACCACGTCGGGGTCGGAATAATCGGCATTTATAATCGGGTTCTTGTATTCACCGTTGCCAAGGTCGGGCGACCAGACATTGGAAATCTGCGCCGTTGACACAAGCGCACACGATGCGAGCATTGCCGCAAAAACGGATTTTTTTCCTATAAACATAACTGTGTCTTGATAATTAGTTTATGGTCAACACTACTTCGGGGCAGCTTCATGGTAAGATCCGGGCAGGTAACGTGCAAGGCTACCAGACGCCTCCGCTTGATGATGACAGGTTAAGTTGATTTAAGTTTTGTAAAATTACTAAATCTCCGGCAATCTTCAACTGCATTTCCTGCCAAAAGAATGAGACTTTTTATCAAAAGCCCTGCCAGGGGGAGTAAAAACCCCGAGTTTTACTGCTTGTCGGCGCTGTCGGCGCTTTTGTCGGCAGCCGACGCGTTATACCGCTTGCGGTATTGTGTCGGGGTCTCGCCGTAGCGGGTCTTGAAAGCGCGGGTGAAGTAATGGGGGTCGATATAGCCGGTGAGGTAGGCGATTTCGGCGATGGTCTTGTTGGTGTTTTCGATAAACATCTTCGCCTTTTTCATCCTGAAGTCGATGACAAACTCGACAGGCGACGTGTTGGCGAGCGTCTTGAGCTTGTTGTAAAACGACGTGCGCCCGAGTCCCGACGAAGTGACCATGTTGTCGATCTTCATGTCGGGATTGGAGTAGTTTTCTTCCATCCAGGCGAGAAGATTGTTGACAAATTTCTCGTCTTCGTCGTCATCGAGGGCTATCTTGCCCGGCTCCATCACAAATGTGCGCCGCGGCGCGCCCTGCTGCTGCGAGTCATCAGCCGCCGCAGGCTCGGCGCGCCTTGTCCTGACATAGCGGAAGAGCATCACGCCTCCGGCTGTCAGGGCGACGACGATGAGCCAGAACCACCACGTAGCCCACCACGCCGAGGGGACCACGATATGCAGCCTGCACTCCTCCCACTTGGAGGGGTCGTCGGAGAGCATGGCGCGGATGACAAGCGTGTTGCACCCCGACGGAAGGTCGGAGAGGGTTATTGTGTTTTCGGTACCACAGTTAATCCACTTGTCTTCGCCCCTGCCCTCGATTTTATAGCTGTAGCGCACACGGCTCTGCAGCGAGTAGTTAAGCGACATCACCTTTATCGTGAGCGTCGACTTGCGCGACCGTAGCGTCACCACTCCGCTTTCGGGCACATATTCCGACATCTCGGGGTTTACTCGGGGCGAGGTGTCCACGCCGTCGATAGAGACCGAGGTCATCACAAGCGACAGGCGTCCCGACGCTTCCGACGACATGCGCAGATTGTCGACGCGGTAGCAGCCGTTGTTGGCTCCGAAGAGCGGGTCGCCGTCGGGCAGCACCGTGACGGCGTTTTCGCAGAATATCGTATTTGCCGAGTCGGCATCTTCAAGATAGACGCTGAACGCCTGAGTCTCGTTGTTGAACATGACGATATTTTCATCGGTCGCGATCCAGAGATTGCCGTCACGGTCTTCGGTGATGCTCTTTATATGGTTTGACGGCAGTCCGTTGGCGGTAGAGAACACGGTGAAACGCGGCTTTCCCGCCTCCATGCCCTCATAGCGGTTGAGCCCTCCGGTCATTGTGCCGACCCACAGCACATCGCGGCTGTCGACAAACACGGTCACTATGTCATCGGTAGAAAGCGACTCGGGGTTGTCGCCGTCCTTGCGGCACACTCGCGCCTTGACATCCTTAGAGGCTTCGTCATAGACCAGCGCCACAAGCCCCTCGGTGGTACCCGCCCACACTGTGCCGTCGCTCTGCGCTGCAAGGGAGCGCACTTTTCCACACGACGCCAGAGGATAGCCCTTCATCGTGTTGGCAGGCGAGATAAACCGCATGATACCCGACGAGCCGTCGCGCACGGCGATGTTGACGCCTCCGCCGTAGGTCCCTATCCACATCCTGCCCATGCGGTCGGTCACGATGCTCTGTATCTCGTCGGAAGATATGCTGTATTTGTCGGCGGGGTCATGGGCATACCGGCTCGCGATGTGCATGCCGGAGGCGTCGGAGGTCATGCGGAGCAGTCCGTTGCCACGGGTGCCGAGCCATATGTCGCCGTCACCGTCGCGGCATATGGAGTAGACCCTTCCTATCGGCTCCCCGCGGGAGTCGGTGGTGAGCGTGGAGAACAGACGGGCGGAAATGGTGTAGCGGTAGAGCTCACCCGCCTTTGTGCCGATGAGCAAGGTTGTGTCGGTGTCGAGGAAAAAGGATTTCACTTCGTTGTCCACAAGACTCTGCGGGCGGTCCTTGATCCAGGTGTGGCTCACCTTGTTGTCGACCGAAGTCACGCGGTCGAGTCCGCGCTGATGGGTCGACAGCCACACGACGTCGGGCGAGGAGACGTCAAACTGAAGCACGACATTTGACATGTCGCCGGGCTTCTCCGGGTCGTTATGGAAATAGTCGAGGCGCCCGGTGCTGCGGTCGTAGCGTCCGAATCCGCCTCCGGTCATCGCTACCCACACGTCGCCGTTACACTCCACGATGTCGGGTGTCGGCTCGTAGCTCGACGGTGTGACAGCCTGGGCAAACGAGGTCACCTCGCGGGTCACGGGGTCATATTTCATCACTCCCGGCTGGCGCGAGATTATCCACAGCAGACCGTGGCTGTCGGTAAACAGGCGGTCGACCGACGCCGGAGTCGCAAAAATCTGCGACAGATGCCCGTCGGGCATGTCGTAGCGGTAGAGCCCGGAGCGAGATGTGGCGATATAGAGTGTCTTCCCGTCGGGCGACACAGAAAGTGCCGTCACCGGGACATTATGAAGCAGGGGTATTATCTTGTTTCGCCCCGTCTTGTAGTCATACTCGATAATCGAGCCGTCGGCGGTGCCCCATATCACCTTCGAGCCGGTCTCCGCCACGGCGCGTATGTCGTGATGGTCGGCAAGGGTGTTGAAATGTAGCGAGTCGGAACGCAGCACCGACAGCCGCTTGTCGGTCGCCGCCCACACAGTGCCCCGGCTGTCCTCATGCAGGAAGTTGATTGCCTGCCCTACGAGCGGCACCATCTCCGCCGAGAGCGCGTTGGTGACCGAGTCGGCGATGAAATGTATCGCCCCGGTCCCGCGCACCTCGGCCCACACGTCGCCGCGCGCGGTGAAGAGCGGATTGTACATCCTCACGTTCTGGAAATCGGGAAACACCTCCGCCATGCGGTCAAAAGTGTCGGTGCGTCGGTTGAGCCTGAACAGGCGGTCGTCATACATCATGACCCACACATTGCCGAGACCGTCCTCGTAGACACGCATCACGCGGTTATGGAGATAAGGGATCGACGTGGCGTCGCCCTCGCTGTAGTTGACAAATTCTTTTCCGTCGAAACGCGACAGCCCCTCCCATGTACCTATCCACATGTAGCCGCGGCTGTCATGCAGAATATCTGACACGACAGTGCCGGCAAGACCGTCTTTTTTGGCGTAGTGCTCCACACGTATCGCCGCCGAGACAAGACATGGCACAATCAACATAGCAAGTGTCAGAATGGTCAGTTTATGTCCGAGTTTCATCGTCATTGATTTAGGCATCGACCACAAATGTAGCTATTTTTAATTTTTCCACCATAAATTATACGGCAAAAAATACACAACAATTTATCCACATTGGATTTTTTGACATAAAACGCCCCCGCGCAGCCGCCCCCGGATGGCGTGCCATCGCGCAGCCGCAGCGTCGCATGGCAGGGACGTGCGGCGATGGTGCATGCCATGTACATGCGGGGATGTACATGCAGTGTAGGGGTGTTTGCGGGTTGCGGTGGGTTGCATGCGGTGATGTGGCGTGGCATGTACATGCAGTGATATACCTGCAGTGTAGGGGCGTGCGGGATGGCGGGAACGTGCGGTGATGTGGCGTGGCATGTACATGCAGTGATATACATGCAGTGATATACATGCAGTGTAGGGGCGAGTGGAAGCTCGCCCGCGTTGCGTCACGCGGTGGTAATGTTGTGCCCCAGGCAGGGAAATGGAGGCATTGCGTGTGTTTCGAGCGAGCTTCCACTCGCCCCTACATTGCATGTGTGGGGTTGCATTTGTGGGGGGCTTGTGAGGGCGCATTGCGGATGGGCGGGCGAGCTTCCACTCGCCCCTACATTGCGTGTGAGGGTGCTTGCGGGGTTTGGAGGGGGAATAAAAAAGGGCGGCCCGGATGGGTCGCCCTTATATTGCGGGGTTGCGTCAATTACTTAACAACGAACTTAGCGCCGTTCTGGATAGCGATACCCTTGAAGTTCTTAGATACCTTCTGACCCATTACGTTGTAAACGGGAGCATTCCAGTCAAGCTCAGCAGCCTTAACATCAGATGCGATGTTGTCGATACCACCGGTAGGAGGAGTCTGTGCCTTGCCGGTAATAACAAAGTTCTGCTCTGCACGGGGATTGTCACCCTCAGTAGCAGGTCCATAAAGAGAAACCTCGGGCTGAGCCTCACCTTCTACAAAGATAGCACCACAAGTATTCATCTTTGAACCGGTAGCAAATACATAGTAAGTAGCAGCGTCAGCGAATACGGGGAACATGATTACACCGGTACCGTTTCCTGCAGATGCAGCTTCAGCATTCTGAGTGAAGATACGGATAGGCCAAGCGATTGCTGTACCACCAAGAGTGTACTTGTCAAGCTCGGGAGAGTTAAGGTCGCAATAACCAAGCTCGTCAGCGGGAAGAGTGAATACACCATTAGTCAAGTCAGCATAATCAGAGCTATAAAGGGCCATACCGAGAGTGTAAGCCATAAGGGTCATCTCACCTGCGAAAGAACCTTCATAAGCATAGAAGTTCTTGTTAGAAGAGATCTTAGAAGGAATGATCAACCAACCATCTTTCTTTACCTCGAAGCAATACTGAACACCACCCTGAGAAGGTCCTGAGAAAATATCAACACCGGAGGGATTAGTTTCACCACCTACACCGGGAACGAGGTCAACCTGCTCGCCGTTTACGAGGATAGACTTGATACCGTTGAAATCGCAATTCTGTGCATTAATTTGAGTTTCGTTTGCCCAAATCATTTTAACGTTTTCAGACTCAGCGAGTACTGTTCCTTCAGCGAGTACGGGCTTCTCAGAGAGGTTGGGAACAATTTCATCGCGGTTTACTGTGAAACATACCTCTACAGCAGCAGAAGCGGTGAATGCAGCACAAAGTGCAGCGGCAAGGAGTAAATTCTTCTTCATTGTTTTAATGATTTAAGAGTTAATATTTAGAATAGTTTAGTTTTTGGTGTCCCCACAATTGTGGGGACACCAAAATTTTGTTATTGCTTAGATCCTGAAAACTCGTAATAATAAGTATATTGCTTACGACCATCCCTTATTGTTTTTGCGAAAGAAATCGAAGCATCTTTCTCTTCTGTCACACGACCTGAGAAAGAGTTGCCGAAATCAGTGGGAAGCGCATTGAAAAATACGAATGCCGGGTTAATATTCGCGTTAGCCGTAATATCAACTTCAAGGTCAGCACACTTGGCATTTACGGTCACAACATAATTCTCATCATTATATTGAGTAAAGGTCAAAGTACCGGTTCCACTCTTGACATTATCAGCGTTAGCTGCATCAGTACGGGTCCACGTACCTGTATATGTGCCTTCAACTGCGCCGGCGACATTGACGGGAGTACCGGGGTCAGGATTGCCGGCCTCATCTTTACAAGAGACGAAAGTCATCGCAAACATGGCAAGCAGTCCAAAAAATATTTTTTTCATTTCAAATAAATCTTAATTGATTAATATTAGTAACCAGGGTTCTGATCTTCTGCAGTCAATGCAGTATTAAAGTCAAACTCAGCAGACGGGATAGGTCTAAGCCACTTGAACTCACCTTTCGGGCTCTGCATGTCAGCAAGAGAGTTGATGTTGCGGTTAAATTCAAGATTATAGCGAATCAACTGCTTTGTACGACGGAGGTCAGCATAGCGGGTCTGTTCAGCATAGCACTCGCGAGCATACTCATCCAAAATCAAGTCGAGAGGTTTCTCTGCAAACGCGGATGATACAACATATTGAGGCTGATATGCACCAAATGAGCCGAGATTAGCAAGACCAGCACGTCTACGCACATCATTTATTTTAGACAAAGCAGCCGACTCATTTCCTGCCATATAATTGGCTTCCGCGCAAACAAGATACATCTGAGAAACATGGAAAAGTACAATATCACGGTATCCATTGTCAGCAACCATCTGCGTTGTAGCAGGATCATCAAACTTCTTCACGCAGAATCCTTGCATACCGGCACCTGCAGCATAGAAGTCTTCGCCACGTACTGTAGTCTTTGTAAAGGTTCCATTAGCACCAAATGTCCATTTAGTTACAGTCTCAGGCTCAAGACGAGCAGCAAAAGGAGTATTGTAGTTGTAAGCATCAACAGCCGGAAGGAAACACTGGTCCTTATGGTCATTAAGCCATTGTTCAATCTCTGCGTCTGTATAATAATACGGGAAGAACTTCAAAGTGATAGGCATTTTTGCAAGATCCTCAGGTATAGCATTATAGTATGCATAATAGCCTTGGTCACCCCATTTAGAAGTAGTTTTGTCGATTCGCTCAGCAGAATAGAACGTAGTCATAAAGGTAGCTTCAAATCGCTGGTCACCTTTCTCAAACAAAAGAAGCGATTTGGGCGAATTCTGGTCGCCACCTCCCTTTGTAGGTTTAAGAGACACAGTTTTGCAGTCACCATAATAAGCGGTGTACTGGTTCTGGAGATTATGACCGGAGGAGTTCGGGTCAGAAGGAAGCCCTGCGCGTTCATACTGAATAGAGAAAATTTCCTCAGCATTACGTTCGTTGTAAGGGCTCCACTTATCAGCAAACGACATAGTCAGCTGAATCCCGTTAATAGCCTTTTCAGCCCACTCAGCAGCCTTTTTGAAGCGGTCGGTAGTCTTAACATTATAAGTACCCTCCTTAGCATCTACAAGGTCAGTGTCTATATCCCAAGCAGCGGCAAGATATACCTTTGCGAGCAGAGCAGCAACGGCCTGCTTTGAAGCACGACCATTATGATCTTGATCAGGAAGAGAAGAATTAGCATACAAATCTTCCAAATCAGAAATCAAATTTGCATACAATTCATCCAACGGAGTACGCGGGTAATCACGGTTTGCATCCTGAACATAATGAGTGATGTAAGGCACTCCGCCAAACTGCTGGGTAAGCAAGTAGTACACTAATCCACGAACAAATCTACCTTCATCGGCATATGAAGAGCCTTCACCACCATAGTGGATAAGTGCATTTGCCTTTTGTATAGCGGAATAGCCATTAGTATAATAACTCTTTGCGCCACCATCCTCAGCATTATGAATAAACTTGGCATAATCACAATCCTGAGACTTAGGAGAGTAGAACAAGTCACTGCCATGCTCGTGTATTGATACATTCACACCAAACGAGCGGAGGGAGTTATAAGCAACAGGAAGTATTGCCTCCGGATCACTTGAAAAGAAGTCTTCTGCATTATTGCCACCCGAAGACTTGTTTTCAGCATCAAGAAAATCACTGCAGGAGCTCAGTGGCAATAAGCTAAGTGCAGCTATTAGAAATGACTTAATATATTTCATTGTATTAATAAAGTTAGAGTTAAGGTTTAGAACTTAATACTTGCACCAACCTGGTAAGATATAGTGCTCGGACCGTCATTCTTACCTGCCGCATCAGCCCACTCCGGATCGAAACCTTTGTATTTAGTCCAAACGAACGGGTTGGTAACAGTGAAATACAGACGGAGATTCTGACAAGCAATATGCTTGAGAATGTTCTTCGAGAATGTATAACCAAGAGTTATATTCTTAACCTTTACAAATGAGCCGTCAACAAATTTACGAGCTTCATTCCACTGAGTCATCTGATTACCGGCACCCATGTTGGACTGACCACCCATAGTAGCCCAGTCGCCATAATGAGTTTGCGTCATGTAGACAGGATTAATATAAGTACCGTCCTCGCGCATACCATCTGCATCAACGAGCGCACCCTTTGGAATGTAGAAGTCACAAGCGATAGAGTTACGTGCACGCTGGTCATGACGGAAAAGGTCATTATTCATGAATGCAGAATAAACCTTGAAGCCCTGCTTTGCATAGATATTGAAAGAGAAATCAAGCATACCTCCATTCTTGGGCAAACGATAAGAAAGGTTTGAGGTGACACTACCTGTCCACTTGGGCTCTCCGTTATAAGTGATTTTGTCCTCATCACCAATAGAACCGTCACCATTCTGGTCTACAATGTAGACGTTACCTTCCTGAAGACCATATACGTCATAGTAGTAATCACACATACGAATCTGCTGACCGGGAGTATAACCTTTCGCTATAGCGATTTCATGATCAGGAACAGTCATCATCTGGTCGGTAACTACACCACCCCACTCATGACCATAAAGAGTTGAAATCGACTTTCCGACAAACAATGAGCCTGTAGCTCCATTGATAAGTTCATCAGAAACACCATTTATCTCTTTCACCTTATTGCTATTGTGGGAGAAAGCAAAGGTTGTAGTCCACTCCCAATCACGATTGGTAATGTTAACTGTAGTGAGCGCAATTTCAATACCGCGGTTCTGCACACGACCGATATTGGTTTTAAGACTGCCGCCACCGGCCTCAAGAGGAAGATTTACACCATAGAGAAGTTCTTTTGAATTCTTCTGATAGATATCGATGCTACCGTTGATGCGGTTCTGCAAGAATCCGAAATCAATACCGGCATTATACTCGTAAGATTTCTCCCAGTGAAGATTGGCATCTACTATGCTGCCGGGGAATTGACCGGTCCAATAGTCAGGTCCGAAAGGATAATAGATAGGAGACCCGATACCAACGATAGTTTCATAATTACTGATACCGGTATTGTTACCCGATACACCATAAGAAAGACGGAGCTTCAAATTATTCAGCCATTCTTTTTGGAGGAAGCTTTCTTCGCTAAGACGCCATGCAAGAGCAACCGACGGGAAGGTACCCCAACGATAACCTTTCTGGAATTTTGAAGAACCGTCCCAACGAACAGTCGCAGTAACCATATACCTGTCCTTGAAAGCATAATTACCACGGAGGGCATATGACAGCATTGACGATTCGGAGTAACCGGTGTAGGTGACTACTTTATTGTTGCCATCTACCTGCTGAATAGTACCTGAATTACCAAGATTCCACCAGTCAGTATTTTCCATTACATCAATTGCAGTGATTTTAGAGTTTTCAGTATTTCCTTTTTCCAATGAAATAAGGCCAAGGAAATTCACTGAATGAATCTCATTAAACGTACGGTTGAAATTAACCGTATTGTCCCAAGTCCACGCCAACGAAGTCTTATTCTCAACATCCGCAGAGTTATGACCCACTGTGGTCATATCAGTACCGGCATAAGTGTAACCAGGCTTATCAGGATTTTCATAACCTGCAAAATAGCCATGACGATAACTTGAATATGAAGGCGAGAATGTAGTCTTAATGTTAAGACCCTTTATTATGTCAAACTGAAGATAAATGTTACCCAATGCGCGATAAGTTTTGCGACGCTGATTTGAGTTGTTAAGTTTTAGCAAAGGAGAAACCTGGTCAGTAAACTGGTTGGCATCAGAGCCCAAAGCAGAAGAAGCACCCGGTTTTTCGATTATACGTCCATCCTCGTCATAAGGGATATTAAATGGGTTGGCACGATAAGCATCGGCGATACCACCGTCATCTGCATATGAATTTTCCATATAGGCGAGGTTGAAATTGAAACCGCCGGAAATCACTTTATTAACACGTGCATCAACTGAACCCTTGAAAGTATATGTTTTGCTATCATCGCCACGATAGATACCCTCTTCCTCATTGATACCTATACCGAAATGATAGTTTGCGGTATCTGACGAGCCTGAAATCGCAAGATAATGGTTCTGTTGATGTCCATCTTTTATAACAAGTCCGGGCCAGTCGTAAGTCTCGCCGTTAGCAAGCATTTCCTTCAACAACATCGGAGAATCATAGTCGGCAGCCGTCTGCTGGAGAAACGCTTGTCCGAAAACGGTACGGTTAGCAAAACCATAATAAGGCTGAGCTCCACCATAAACCTCTTTTTCCTGAAGCTTCATTACACGCTGACGGTAATACTGTGCGCCATCAGAGAACTCGGGAAGACGCGCGGCATGGTTAAAACCATAATAGCCATCATAAGTAATAGTCGCTTTCTGAGACTTATTAACATTTGCACCGCCTTTAGTGGTAACCATAACCACACCGGCAGATGCACGAGAACCATAAATCGCGGTAGAAGAAGCATCCTTCAGCACGTCGATACGCTCGATATCCTGCGGGTTAAGGAAGTCGATATCTCCACAAATCACACCGTCAACGACAAAAAGCGGAGTCGTAGATGAGTTCAATGAAGATTTACCACGGATTTCAATACTGAGACCACCGTTAGTACGGCCGGTAGACTTGGTGATGTTCACACCGGGGGTCGAGCCCTGGAGGGCTTCAAGCACTGAGGGGGCACCCTTTGCGTTAAGTTTTTCAGTACCTACAGAAGAGACTGAACCGGTAAGGTCAGATTTCTTCATTGTACCGTAACCAACGACAACGACTTCATCGAGCACCTGAGAGTCTTCGACGAGGGTGATGTCAAGGCTTGACTGACCGTTGATTTTTACTTCGGCGGGGTTGTAGCCGATGTAGGTCACTTTCAGTTTTCCGTTTGACGGTACATTATTAAGGACAAAGTTTCCGTCGAAATCGGTGGCAACACCGGTGGTTGCACCAACGACGATCACAGACGCGCCAATGATCGGTTCGCCGGCTTCGTCATGAACATTTCCTGTTACCTGGATGTTCTGAGCAAAGACAGGCAATTCAATACATAGCACGAGAAGAAGCAACAACGCTTTCCACATCCCTGCAGGGGAGAAGCGCAGCCATTGCTTGCGACTTGGAGTTGAAGCGCCACAAGACGCCGCTCCTGATGATTGGTGAATAATGTCTTTCATGTGAATTGTTAATAATTAAAAATTTTCATGCAAATATAATAATTGGGATTATTCTTGTCGGGTAAATATTTGTTGTTATTAATGGATTTTTAAGTTTTACATGCTGATTTTAAGTCATTTTCCATGGCTCGGCAAAAAGTGACGCTTATTTGATATTTATTTAAGGTTCTTTTTGGGGAGTTGCACTATATTTGCTGCAAATATAATAAAAAATTGAAAATCCATGAAAAAAGCATCAATTTTTATCACTGCATTGCTATTTAACATTTGTGTCGCGAGCGGGCACGAAAACGCCCCTACCCCTGCCGAGGCGTGGGCTGAATTGTATCCCTCCGTGGAGTCGCAGATCAAGGCTCCGACATTCCGTGACAAGGACTACAACATCCTTGACTACGGCAAGAGAAGCGACACCAAGGGCTACCTCTACACGGAGCTTATTAATAATGTAATCAAGAAGTGCTCGGAAGAGGGCGGCGGACGCGTCATTGTGCCTGCGGGCGAATGGCTCACCGGGCCTGTCACGCTGCTGAGCGGGGTCAACCTGCATCTTGAAGAGGGCGCGACACTGCTTTTCACCGACGACGTGAAGGAATATCCTCTTGTGCTGACCCGCTGGGAAGGCATGGACTGCTATAATTACCAGCCGATGATATATGCCTGCGAGCAGGAAAACATAGGTCTTACGGGCAAAGGCACCGTTGACGGCGGCGCCCATAACGACAACTGGTGGAAGATGTGTGGCAAGCCCCACTACGGCTATGTCGACGGCATCATCTCCCAGAAGATAGGCCGCCCGCTGCTTCAGGAGTGGAACGAGAATGCCACACCGGTTGAGCAGCGAGTGCTCGGCGACGGCTACGGCATGCGTCCGCAGCTTGTCAATCCGGTGAAGTGCAAGAATGTGCTTATCGAGGGGGTGACACTGCTCCGCTCGCCGTTCTGGGTGATACATCCGCTGCTGTGTGAGAATGTCACCGTGAAGGGCGTGCATATCGAGAATGACGGCCCAAACGGCGACGGCTGTGACCCGGAATCGTGCAAGAACGTGCTTATCGAGGACTGCTACTTTGACACCGGCGACGACTGCATAGCCATTAAGAGCGGACGTAACCGCGACGGCAGGACATGGAACATACCGAGCGAGAATATCATCGTCAGAAACTGCCGCATGAAGAACGGTCACGGCGGCGTGGTCGTGGGCTCGGAAATATCGGGCGGCTACCGCAATCTCTTTGTGGAGAACTGCGTGATGGACTCCCCCGACCTTGACCGCGTGGTGAGAATCAAGACCAACAGCTGCCGCGGCGGCGTGATCGAGAATATCTTCGTGAGAAATGTCGAGGTGGGTCAATGTGCCGAATCGGTGCTGAAAATCAACCTGGTGTATGAGCCGAAGGAGGTGTGTCAGCGCGGATTCAACCCTACGGTGCGCAATGTGTATCTTGATAACGTGAACTGCAAGAAGAGCAAGTATGGCGTGATGATCGAGGCTCTTGACGACGAGTGTAACGTATATAATATAGAGGTGAAGGACTGCGACTTTGACGGAGTGACGTCGGGCGGCAACTCAATCACCGGAAAGACTGATGACATACGCCTGCTTAACGTAAGCATCAACGGAAAGAAGTAATAGACGAAACAGAATATAATTGAGTAAGTAAAATTTCATAGATTGACATAAAGGTTGATAAATTAAGGTTGATCAGGCGCCGGGCTGCCGTTGAGGCATTCCGGCGCCGCTATTTTTTTCACCGTGGAGTGGAGAAGTAGTGGCGAACGGCGTGCGGGACGCTAAAAAATGCACTGATTTTGTACGATATTCGCGAGTATGACGTTGATATTTCATATCTTTGCGTTATAAACCAGTTGAAACATTTAAATCAAAAATACCGGTAAAAGCATGAAAAAATCACTACTTGCGACAGGAATGTGCCTGCTTATTGCAGGAGGTATGACCGCACAGGAGACAGCTCCCGCGTTTCCCGGCGCCGAGGGATTCGGAAGATACACCCAAGGCGGCAGAGGCGGCAAAGTAATACATGTGACAAATCTTAACGACAGCGGCGAGGGGTCGCTCCGCTGGGCGCTGAGTCAGTCGGGCGCGAAAACAATCGTGTTTGACGTAGGCGGATATATCGACCTGAAATCACAGCTTAACGTAAGCTCCAACACTACCATAGCCGGACAGACCGCTCCCGGTGACGGCATAACCCTCAGATATTACACGCTTTACTTCGGCAACTGCGACAATGTGGTCGTGAGATTCATACGCAGCCGCCGCTCGCAGGTGAAGGACGTGAACGACGGCGCCGACGCGACATGGGGACGCCGCCGCCATGACATAATCATCGACCACTGCTCATTTTCATGGAGTATCGACGAGGTGGCGTCATTTTACGACAACCGCGACTTCACGATGCAGTGGTGTTCGCTCGGCGAAGGTCTCGCCAATCCCGGTCACTCGAAAGGCTCCCACAGCTACGGCGGCATATGGGGCGGCAAGGGCGCGTCATTTCACCATAACTATCTGACCCACATACAGAATCGTGCGCCACGCTTCAACGGTGCGCGATATAACTGGAGCGGATATGACAAAACCCGATTCGAAAACTCCATCCAGGCGGAGCAGGTAGACTTCCGCAACTGCGTGGTCTACAACTGGGGCAACGGCAACGGCTGCTACGGAGGTCCCGGCGGCGGATATATCAACATGGTCAACAACTATTTCCAGGCAGGTCCCGGCACCAAGAACAAGACCCGCGTGACACAAGTGTCGGTATCTGACAGCTCCAACGGCGGCGACAACCCGTTCCCGGGCTATGCGAGCCGCTATTACATCGACGGCAACTACGTGAGCGCGGCAAGCGAGCCTGAAAACTATGACTGGTCGGGCGTAATCTATGACGGCGGGCTGTCGCTGATCGACGGAGAGCGCTATATCATAGATGAAAACCACTATTACGGCAGCGAGGTGGAGTATAAGAAAAACAACAAGGACCAGGACTGTGTGAGACTGCGTCTTGACTCCCCGATAGCAGCGGGAGAGGTGACTACCCACAACGCCACGACTGCATATGAAAAGGTGCTTGCCTATGCCGGCGCAAGCCTTGTGCGTGATGCCGTAGACACCCGTTACATGGAGGAGGCACGCACCGGTACAACGACTTACAACGGTGACGTGGCATATGTAGATGCCAACGGCAAGAAATATGCCACATCAGGCACAAAGGGCATACTTGACTTCATCAATGACCCCAACGGCACTGAAGAGCCTAAGACGGCAAGCTTCCCGGTGCTTTCACAGGTGAAGCGCACCGACAACTTTGACACCGACGGCGACGGAATGCCGGATGCATGGGAAAAAGCCAACGGTCTTGACCCCAACGACCCGGAGGATGGCGCTCTTTATACTATCGACACAGAGCGAGGCTGGTATACCAACCTTGAGGTGTATCTCAACTCTCTGGTAGCCGACATCATGCTCGCCGGTCAGTCAGACGGCATCGAGGGCGTGGATGAGTATTATCCGCAGAGCATCGACGCCGACCTCAGCGACACCGTAGTCGCCGGAATCGGAAATGTCACCGTGGAAAACGGCATTGCAGCCATCGAATATTACAGCCTCGACGGCATCAGGCTCAACGAGCCCGCCGAGGGAATCAGCATACGCCGCATAATCCATAAGGACGGCAGCGTGACAGCAGACAAGGTAATCAAATAAGACATTATAATTATCATGAAAAAAAGTGTATTATCAGCATTAATCGCAGCTTTCATGCTTCCTGTGGCAGCGACAGCTCAGGAAGTGGAGGTGCAGGAGGCGATATCCTTTCCCGGAGCGGAGGGATATGGCAGAATCACCACCGGCGGCCGTGGCGGAGACGTGTATCACGTCACCACGCTTGAGGACGGCACCCAGGAGGGAACATTCCGCTGGGCGTGTAACAAGTCGGGCGCAAGAACAATCGTGTTTGACGTGTCAGGTACCATCAATCTCACCAGCGAGCTTAAAATCAGAAACGGCAATGTGACCATCGCCGGACAGACTGCCCCCGGCGACGGAATATGTGTTGCCGGATACCCGTTTGTCATCTCGTGTCCCAACATCATCATCCGCTACATGCGTTTCCGTCTCGGCAACGAGAATGTGGCTCACCATGAGGGTGACGGACTCGGCGGCATGGACGGACAGCGTATCATGATCGACCACTGCTCGGTGAGCTGGTCGATTGATGAGTGTCTTTCAGTATATGGCAGCAAAAACATCACCGTGCAGTGGTGTGTTGTGTCACAGAGCCTTGTCAACAGCGGTCACAGCAAAGGTAGCCACGGCTATGGCGGCAACTGGGGCGGCTCAGGCGCGTCATATCACCACAATCTGCTCGCCCACCACGGGTCACGCGCACCGCGCCTCGGCCCGCGTCCCACGACACAGGCCGACGAGCGCATGGACCTGCGTAACAATGTCATCTACAACTGGGGCGGCGAAGGCTGCTACGGCGGCGAGGGCATGAACGTGAATATTGTCAACAATTACTATAAGCCGGGGCCCGCGACTCCTACCGGAGCCAAGGGAAAGCGCATGGCAAAACCGGGCATACGTACAGTCGACTATTGCCTTGACAAGGAAACGACTGCAAATAACATCAACAAGGCTCTCGGCACGTCATTGTCCAAGAGTGGAGTGTCAGGCTCAAGCGACGGCAAGGATAACTTCGTGACGTTCCGCTACGACAACAAGACTCAGAAAATTGCCATCGACATGGAAAACAATACCATAGAAATCGACGGCAAGACTATAAAGGTTGCCTGGAACAGCTGGAAGAAGATGCTCCAGAAGTGGGGTACATTCCATATCAACGGCAATATCAACACTGCTTATGACGATGTTACCGCCGATAACTGGACGATAGGTCTGTTCAACCAGGTCGACAAAGGCACAAAAGTCGACAATCATAACATGACTGCCGAGGATTCGCGCGCATTCACCCCCATCCCATTCGTTTACACCACGACCCACTCTGCCGAGGAGGCGTTTGAGCGAGTGCTCGAGTATGCGGGCGCAAGCCTCAGCCGCGACATCCACGACGAGACGATGGTTCACGATGCACGCGAAGGCGTGGTGACTACGACAAGCCGTGCGACCGGCCTTATCAACAACCAGGATGAGGCGATGTATATCGACGGCACATCGGGATGGCCCGTGCTTAACTCGACCGAGGCTCCTGTCGACACTGACGGCGACGGAATGCCCGACGAGTGGGAGACTGAAAACGGTCTTGACCCCAACAATCCCGAGGATGGCAAAATCATGGGCGAGGATGGCTACACTAATCTTGAGAATTACCTCAACAGCCTTGTGGCTCACATCACCGAAGCCCAGAACGAAGGTGGCGTGATGATGAATGATGTGGACATGACCGACGAGGCAATCGCCGGAATCGACAACATCAACGCCGACCGACCCGCCGACGGAAAGATTTACAACATGATGGGTGTAGAGGTATACGAACCGCTTACTCCCGGCATCTACATCCGCGACGGAAAGAAATTTATTATCCGATAATCCTAATCATCTTTAATTCTTATAATGTTCGGGGGCGTCTTGGTGACGCTCCCGTTTCCTTTTTTTTGCATATTTTAAAAATTTTATTAAATTTGCTGTCGATTCTAATATCTCGTGATTCTATTTTTTTAATTAACACAGTGATTTAAAGTAATGAAACATTTAAGAAACCTCGCCGTGGGCGCGCTTATGCTCACGGAAGCGGTGTCTTTGCACGGAGCCACTTTTATCGGCGACCGCACTGATTTCCGCGATGAAACCATTTACTTCGCCATGACAACACGTTTCTACGACGGTGACCACAGCAACAACACCTACTGCTGGGACGGAGTGCTGAATGTCAATGACCCGGAATGGCGCGGTGACTTCAAAGGCCTTATCGAAAAACTTGACTACATCAAGGCGCTCGGCTTTACCGCCGTGTGGATTACCCCGGTGGTTGAAAATGCCTCGGGACTCGACTATCACGGCTATCACGCAGTGAATTTCAGCAAAGTCGACCCGCGCTACGAGAGCGACGACTGCAAGTTTCAGGACCTGATTGACGCCGTGCATGCGCGCGGAATGAAGCTGATACTCGACATCGTGTTACAGCACACAGGCAATTTCGGGGAGGAAAAACTCTGCCCGATGTTCACCCGCGACTACACGCAGCCGCTCGACAATATCAACAAGTCGATGAAACTTCATGAAAACACCCGTCTGCCGGCTAATTACAACTCATTGCCTGCCAATCAGCAGTATGGCACACGCCTCGCGCTGATGAAAAATACTGACGGCAAGAATCATGATGTCAACAACTACTGGCACCATTATGCCCACTTCGGATGGGACGACCCCTCACGATGGTGGGGACAGATAGCCGGCGACTGCGTGGACCTGAACACCGAAAATGCCTATGTGACCAACTATCTTGTCGACTGTTACTCCAAGTTCATTGAAATGGGAGTCGACGGATTCCGCATAGACACCGCCGGTCACATCTCCCGACTGACATTCAACAAGATGTTTATCCCGCAGCTCTCGGCTGCCGCAGAGAAGCATAAGGACAAGCGCGGAGGCACGCCGTTTTTCATGTATGGCGAAGTCTGCGCGCGCTCTGAAGAGGTAATCTACCGCGGCGAAAACTACAACTGCTCACCCTGTTACTATACATGGAAAGAAAACCGCGACTATGCCTGGGATATGGACGAGCACTCATGGGACAACATCTATGTGAAAGAGGGCGAAAAAGGCGACCACACTAATGCCAACTCCGTCAACCGTCAGGCCGACGACGACCTCGGTCACTCGGAGGCGATACTGAGAAAGTCGGACAATGCGTGGCTCGACGGCAACGACTATCACGCCCCCGACCACTCCGCTCATTCCGGGCTCAATGTAATCGACTTCCCGATGCACTGGCGCTTCAGCAATGCTGAAAACGCATTCGGAGCGCGCGGCGAAGACAATCTGTACAACGACGCCACCTATAATGTGGTCTACGTCGATTCCCATGATTATGCGCCAAACGGTGCCGACGGACAGCGCTTCATCGGCGACCGCGCCACCTGGGCTGAAAATCTGTCGCTCATGTTCACC
The DNA here is from genome assembly GCF_004570975.1 of Barnesiella sp. WM24. GTDB lineage: Bacteria > Bacteroidota > Bacteroidia > Bacteroidales > Muribaculaceae > Muribaculum. Next base: position 194,494 of record NZ_SPPC01000007.1, on the reverse strand, counting down.
TTCCGCGGCATTCCCTGTATCTACTACGGCTCGGAGATAGAGTTCCGCAAGGGATGCCCGATTGACAAGGGTGCCGTGCTTGCGCTTAACGAGTCAGGCAGGGCATATTTCGGAGGATATGTCGAAGGCGCCGTCAATGTCAGCGACTTTGCCGAATACTCCGGAGCAACAGGCAATCTTGCCGCTACGCTCAGCCATCCGCTCGCCATGCACATCCAGCGCCTCAACAAGATACGCGCCGCTGTCCCCGCGCTCAGAAAAGGACAGTACAGCACCTCAGGCTGCAGCGGAAAGATGTCATTCAAGCGCCGTTACACCGACTCCGCAACCGACTCCTATGTGCTTGTAACCATCAGCGGCAACGCTACATTCACCGACATTCCCAACGGCTCATACACCGATGTCGTGACCGGCGACACCAAGACTGTAACCGACGGGCGCCTCTCTGTTTCATGTTCCGGCAAAGGCAACCTGCGCGCCTACGTGCTGTCGACAGCAAAGACAAAGGCGCCGGGCAAAATAGGTGCCGACGGCTCATATCTATACGCAAGCACTCCCGCCGCCACTCAGCAGAGCAGCTACGACGGCAATGAGGAGCCGCTTGACACAACCACACAGCGCGACGGCTCTACCCCCGACCCCGAACCGGAAACTCCCGTCGACCCCTCAATGGAGAAGGGCGAGCAGGCTGTGTTCTTCGAGAACAGCAGCAACTGGGGCGGCACAATAAACGCCTACGTGTGGACCGACAACGGCACAATCACCAATGCATGGCCCGGCGAAAGCTGCACATATCTCGGCAACAATATCTGGAAATGGCACTACGACGGCGACAAGCGCATACCTGAGGGAGCCGGACTGATATTCAACAACGGTGGCGGAAGCCAGACTGCCGATTTCACCTGGACCAATGGCGGACTTTACACCGCCGAAGGCTATGACCGCACAATCGAGGGTGCCGGAGAGCTGCCCGAGCAGCCTGAAAACCCCGAACCTGTCGACACACGATGGACCGTCTACTTCCGCACAGGCAACGGATGGAACAGCGTGTATGCCTATGTATGGGACGCAGGCGACGGCGACAGGCAATATCTCGGTGCATGGCCCGGCACGGCGATGTCTATGACACGCCTCAACGGCGACGACCTCTGGGCTATCACGTTTACCGGCTCGCTTAAACGCCCGATGATTATCTTCAACAATGGCAGCGGAAGCCAGACAGCCGACCTTACGCTTGTCAACAACGCCGTCTACAATACCGACGGCACCGCCTCAATCGGCACAATCGCCCGCGACGGCTTGCTCAAGGTATATGTGTCAGGTTCTTGCCTCGTAATCGAATCGCCCGCCGACACCTGCGTGAAAATTTATTCCGCCGACGGAATCGCCCGCACGATTAACATCTCGGCAGGCGTCAACCTGATTGACACCCTGCCCCACGGATTCTACATCGTAGCCGGCAAGAAAATAATGCTCTGACAGTTAAACCTAAATTACGCCCACTCGAGGGCTGACCGACAATAACCCGACGGCTGCCGACCGACACATGGTCGACAGCCGTCGATATTTTCCAGTCATCCACCGGAGGGATATTATATCGATGACACATTGGCGACGTGTTGGTAATTAGCGGCGGAATGATTAACTTTGCATAACAGGGGTGACTCTCGGCAAGCCGCAGCAATGTGGCATGAGCACTCCCGGCAGTGCAAAGTTATATTTTTTTAGAATTACATTTCCTCAATATGAATAAACGATTTTCAACCTTAGCGGCAGCCCTGCTCGGCATAGGCGGTGCGGCGCTTGCCTGTACAAGCCTCATAGCCACCCCCGGTGCTACCGATGACAACAGTGTAATGATCACATATGCCGCCGACTCCCACAATCTCTACGGCGAGCTTTATTCATCGCCGGCTAAAGACCATCCTAAAGGAGCGATGCGCAAAGTCCACGACTGGGATACAGGCAAATATCTCGGCGAGATACCACAAGTGAGCCACACCTACGCGACTATCGGCAACATGAACGAACACGGGCTCGCAATAAGCGAGAGCACATGGGGCGGACGCGAGGAACTGGTCGACACGACCGGAATAATCGACTACGGGTCACTGATATACATCACGCTTGAGCGTGCAAAGACAGCCCGCGAGGCTATAAAGGTGATGACTTCGCTGGTAAATGACTATGGCTATGCAAGCGAAGGCGAGTCATTTTCAATCGCCGACGGCAAGGAAGCATGGATAATGGACCTCATCGGGAAAGGCGGCAAGGAGAAGGGCGCCGTGTGGGTGGCGCGCCGCATCCCCGACGGAATGATTTCAGGACACGCCAATCATCCTCGCATCCATAAATTTCCGCTCAACGACCCGGAGACACTGTATTCGCCCGATGTCATTGACTTTGCCCGCAGCCAGGGATATTATGAGGGCAAAGATGAGGATTTTGACTTCTCCCGCACCTATGCGATCACCGATTTCGGTGCGTTGAGAGGCTGCGATGCCCGCGTATGGTCATTTTTCAACAATCACGCTTCAGGCATGGACAAGTACCTTCCCTGGATTATGAACGGCGAGGAAGAGGTGATGCCCCTTTGGGTAAAGCCCGACAGCACCCTGTCAGTGCGCGACATGCAATGGGCTATGCGCGACCACTTTGAGGACACGCCGTTTGACATGACCAAAGATGTAGGCGCCGGTCCCTACAAGGTGCCTTATCGCTGGCGTCCGATGACATTCACTGTCGACAGCGTGGAATACACCCATGAACGCGCTATCGCGACACAGCAGACAGGATTCACCTTTGTCGCCCAGCTCCGCGACAGTGTGCCACAGCCGATGAAAGGCGTGCTGTGGTTTGGCGTCGACGACACCAACACCTGCGTCTACGTGCCGGTCTACAGCTGTGTGACAGAAGTCCCCTACTGCTATGCCCCCGGCAACGGTGACATGCTCACCCTTTCCTGGGACGCGGCATTCTGGGTACACAACTATGTGGCAAACCAGGCATATAACCGATATTCGCAGATGATACCCGACATACGCCGGGTGCAGAACGCGCTTGAAGACTCCATAGCGGCGGCTGTCGCTTCGACAGAGGCTGAAATAGCCGCCCTGCCTGAAAAGCAACAGGTAAAACGCCTCCGGGCTCTCACCGACTACTGGGCCAATCACTCTACCCGCGAGTTCAAGAAGCTCGGTGACTATCTTTTTGTAAAATTTCTTGACGGAAACATCAAGAAGGAGACGGAACCGGGGGTATTTATGCGCACACCGGAAGGTCAATGCGCCTACCCGGAATTTGGCGGATATTCCGACGAATATTTCCGCTCTGTCGTCAATGACGCCGGCGAGCGCCTGAAAGTAAAACAACCTACATTTTCACGATAATCATCCGATATATGTCACGCACTGATGAAGAGATGCCTGAAGTAACGCTGCTCGGCAGCCAAGGCACAAAATATCCTACCGAATATGCACCCGGAATACTTGAGACTTTTGTCAACAAGCATCCCGACAATGAATATCTTGTCACCTTTACCTGTCCGGAATTTACATCTCTCTGCCCCAAGACCGGACAGCCCGACTTTGCCCGTATTATCATCAACTACATTCCCCGCGAGAAGATGGTGGAGAGCAAGAGCCTGAAGCTGTATCTTTTCAGTTTCAGGAATCACGGTGACTTTCATGAAGACTGCATCAACATCATAATGAAGGATCTCGTGGCACTGATAGATCCGCGCTACCTTGAAGTAATCGGGCTTTTCACTCCGCGCGGCGGCATATCCATATATCCATTTGCCAACTATGGCGACAGCGAGCACCAGGACCTCGTAAAAGCCCGCATGCTCGCCTCTTTCCGTAACGATTTCTAAACGAAAAAGCTATTATGACGAAAACCAAAGACGCGATTATGGTGCTTTCAGGAGGCATGGACTCCACCACCATGCTCCATGACTATGCAGGTTCAATAGCCGCCGCCGTGACATTTCACTATGGCTCCAACCACAATGAACGCGAGGCGGCGTGTGCGCGCCTCCACTGCTCGATGCTCGGCATCGAGCTGATTGAGATAAATCTCGCTTTCATGTCACAATACTTTGAAAGTTCGCTTCTCAGCGGCGCCGACGCCATCCCGGAAGGTCACTACACTGATGAAAACATGAAATCGACCGTCGTCCCGTTCCGCAACGGCATAATGCTCGCAATAGCGGCGGGACTCGCCGAAAGCCGCAATCTGAAAGCTGTGATGATTGCCAACCATGCCGGTGACCATGCCATATATCCCGATTGCCGTCCCGGGTTTGTCAATGCCTTTGGCAAAGCCATAAGCGAGGGGACCTACGAGCACATAGAGCTGAGGTCGCCCTACACCCATCTCTCCAAGGGCGAGATTGCGGCAATAGGCAAACGCCTCGGCATAGACTATTCGACCACCTACTCCTGCTACAAAGGCGGCGAGAAACATTGTGGAAAATGTGGCACATGTGTCGAACGCCGCGAGGCCCTCGCCGAAGCGGGAATCACCGACACGACCACCTACGAGTCAGTCTGACAAATCATCCAAGAGTTTTTCAAGGCTTATATCCTTCGCTTTCACCGTAGCGTCGGAGCTTAAAAGATAAAGCGTAGGCAGCCGTCTGATGGCATAGAGCTCCTCCTCTTCCACAGGATTGCCGGGAGTGTAGACAGAAGTCCATCCGGCGGGCACGAGCCCCTTGACATCATCAAGCATAGCCTCCTCGCCCTCAAAGTACACAGCCACGACCTTCAGGCTGCCGCTCTCTATGCGCGACCTCACCGACGAAGACCGGTCAAGCGACTTGATGACATCAATGCAATGGTCACACTCAGGGTCATAAAACACCACAAGCGTCTCCCCATTGCCGTTAACAGCCGCCATCAGCGTTGACCTCTCGCCTGACGTCACATCCACAAGCGGAAAGTCGGCGGCAGGCTGCCCCGGACGGTTTTTCATAGCTTCGTCATGCTGATAACTATAACGCGAGAGCAACACCGGGTCAAGAAAGGCATCCCTGAGCACAACATCAAGCGCACAGAGATAAAGCGTCTCGTCATACATAGGCGACTCCGGCTCATAGAGATAGCGGTCGGCAAAGTTCAGCAAGAGCCGGTAGGCGGCTTGATTGTCCCGGGCGCGTCCAAACATATTGTCAAACGCCTCCTCGACAGCAAACAGCGACGAGGCATAAGGCATGACGCTCGCAAAATTAACAAACGTCTGCTCCATCCACTTCTCTTCGCCCGCCAATGTTGTGTCGCCCCACTCCATCGCATCCCAGAAGTGCATCAACACATAATCGGCACGCTCTGCCGGCTCACGCAGCGAATCGGGCACAACAGGCAAAGCCAGCTCCCTGTCACCATCACCGGCAGCACTAACGGCTGGCCCGCCTACCACTGCAGCCAAGACAGCAACCGGAACCATCAAACGGCTTATCACCGCAGCATACTTTACTATTAGTCTCTTCATCGGCTAAAAATTAGTTGTTTATCAATAAAAACAACAATCTACAATCACAAAATTAGAAAAATTTCCCCACTTACTTGCACGCAATTAAAAAAAACACTATCTTTGCACTCACAATTCAGGTCCCATAGCTCAGTTGGTTAGAGCACCTGACTCATAATCAGGGAGTCCTAGGTTCAAGCCCTAGTGGGACCACTTCTTGAAAATCAAGCAGTTACGAAACGAATCGTAGCTGCTTTTTCTTTTGCTTAGTCTCCATATATAGGTTTATCCGGGCATATATAAAGCCCAAACCAAATAAGTTTAGCCTTTGTGTCGTTAGAAACGTCAGTGGCTGAGGAAAAGAAAAAATATGGTAGCTACCGTGGAGGTGCGGATTTTTCTTGCCCTATTATCACTGAGTTACGAAAATTTTGTTGTAATTTTGCGTATGGCTACTCTCTCTAAAATATTGGTTTTGTGTGTTGGCTTTGCTCTTTCCTGTAACCTATGGGCGCAAAGCCGCGAATTCGGATGTCGTAATGTTGATGGAGTCTGGCAGGAAAAGACACATATAGTAGTTAATTCAGCATTTTTGGCAAGATACACCATAAATGCCGATTCAATCTGGTATTCAGTGAATGAATACGACGGATTAAATCCCATAAGGTCTTTTGGTGGAACATATACGATAGACCGTGATTCAATTAGTATACGGATACAGTATATAAAACGGGTTTCACATACCGCTATTTGCCGGGATCAGTTTTTGCCGGCAAACAACCAATGGTCAATACTTGACGAGGGCACATTAGTAACAGACACTTTGCCTGCTCCACAGCTGTTTGTTTTGCCAATAAAGATAGAGACCAAGACTCTTGTTATTGATGATATTCCTTTTAATTTAATAGCTGACGAACAACAATAACCGGTTATGATAAATCTAATTCGTATAATACTTCTTGCATCCATTCTATCTGTCGTGGTCGTTGGATGTGGCGGAGGTCGTAAATCCGAAAGTGTCGCGCCACGGCAAACGGCAGAGGACACCGTAATTGCAACGGTTCCTCAGGTTGTCAGAGGCAGGATTGTCGAAGATACCGTTATCGGCCACTGGACAATAAAAGCATTAAAAGACTCCAATGATGTAATTGTTGGACGACACGATTGGGCTGTAAGAGATTCATCCGTATTTCTTACCCTGTCGTATGACAGAAATATCGTGTACTCCGACAAGGAAATTCGCACGAAAGATTTGGTCGGCAACGAGGGTGAATATATGATGCAGTGGGGTGGCGAAGTCTTTTGGGACTCTGACTCCGCTATTTACTTGTCGTTTGGTTGCGTTCTTCCCGACACGGACGATGGCTGGAATATGCTGTATCAGATTCTACCCGACGGTACATCAAATATCATTGTCATTGATGTATATATGGGCGTTGATGGCTTTTATGTAGTGGCTGACTTCATGGCTCTGTATCTGAACGAAAGAGCCGTAGGCGCGTCATCGGCAGACTTGAAAAGACTGTATGGACAGTATTGCACCAAAGAGCTTGCCGAAGAACTATCAGCCGGTGCTTTTCCGATTGTTTTGGATGATACCGACTTTCGGCACGCTTATAAGACAATTCATATAGAACCTCAAGACGGCTTTACAGGACTTCCGCTGGAAAAGTATTCATTCGAGGTAAAGTTCAAACCGAACCCTAACGATGATAACGTGACCGACATCCTGTATATGGAAGTCGATGGCTCCACTAATAAGATTATAAAAATAGAGGCAATCGGGCGCAAAGTCATATAATCAACACGCCATAATAATGCTTTAAGCAATCACAATTAGCTGATTCCTTTTGTCAGGCGTGTTTTATAACATAGATTTGAAATAATATCCACATCGTGTTTTTTCATTAACTTTACGACTGAATAATAATTATTGAATGATCGAAGACTTAAACCGGCGTTAAGTTGTATTGGCATAAAAGAAAAACGAGTAAATGGCTTGCAGAGGAACTCGGTAAGAATCCTTCCACTGTTTCTAAATGGTGTACCAATGTAAGTCAGCCGGATTTGCAGACATTATACAAAATAGCGGCTTTATTAGAAGTTGATCCTCGACAGCTTATAACAGGCAAATAAATTAGACAATCCCTATCAGCCATGACGATTGACGATATAAAGACATTGATTGCTTCGGATGAGTCGCGGACTCTGGAGCTGAAGAAGACTACCGGCGAATTGAAGGACGGTATGCATGCGGCGTGCGCGTTTCTGAATACGGGATGTATCAATAATAGGAACGTTAAGTATGACCGCTATTTAACCATTAAATTTTTTATATAGATATGGCTCTACCTATAAATATAGAAGACCTGTAAATATAGAAGACCTGCTGAATAAACAAAAGATAGAATCCAACCGTATTGAGTTTAAGCGCGGATGGAATCCGGATAAGATCTACCATACAATATGAGCCTTTGCTACCGACCTTGATAATACGGGAAGCGGATATATACTTGTTGGGGTAGAACAGGATGAGAATGGAATTGCTAAACGCCCGGTTAAAGGGTTGCCGATAGAAACGATCGATGGAATACTGCAGGACATGGTAGGATATGATGCCAAAATCACGTCATCAAACCTAAGATCCGTAGCTTATAATAGCAGAGTTTCAAAGGAAGAAGTTGATGGTCAGAGCATTCTCGTGATCTGGGTGCCTACTGGCGCTAATCGTCCATATTGTGTTCCGGAAAGCATCGTTACCAAGGGTAAGTCTCCTCTCAAATATTACATACGCAGCAAGGCCTCAACCATAGAAGCACGAGGAGAAGCCTTGGATGAGGTTCGTAATTTGGCAGACCGCACTCCTTTTGATGAACGAGGGAATGAGGCAATTAAGATTCAAGATATCTCAGGAATTCTGGTATATGAGCATCTTAAGGCTGTAAAAAGCAAATTGGCTGACAATTTTATTGGTCGACCGCTAATGGATATTCTGGATGAAATGGATTTGTTGGTCTGCCCTACAGAAAACCAATCCATAAAGAATGTGGCTGCAATGATGTTTTCTGAACATCCTGAGAAATTTTTCCCAGTGACGCAAGTTGATATGGTTATTTTTCCGGAAGGAAGTGTTGAAAATCCGGATTTAATGATTGAAGTTCCAAAGATTACAGGGCCTGTCCCTCGGATGATAAAGGAGACTTTGTCATACTTACGCACTAACGTTATTAAAAAACAGATTACAAAGCCGTCAAATGATGAAAAATCGGATAAAATTTACAATTATCCTTATCAAGCTTTTGAAGAGGCTGTTGTTAATGCTCTTTATCATCGTGACTATCAAGAAAGAGAACCAGTTGAAATTACAATTGAGCCTACACATATTGACATTTTAAGTTACGCAGGGCCTGACCGTTCGATCAGCTCAGAAGCGATAAAATCAGCTCGAAAGTTAAAGGCACGGAGATACAGAAACAGAAGATTGGGAGACTTCCTAAAGGAGCTGGATTTAACCGAAGGTCGAGCCACGGGGATACCTACAATCCAAAAGGCATTGAGAGAAAATGGATCATCACCTGCAGTTATTGACACAGATGATGACAGAACATATTTTCTTATGACAATACCTTGTAGAGAGGTTTTTTCAAATGAAGTTGTAAATACCATCAATAGTGTTGAAAATTATATTGGCGATGGACTTGGACAGATACTTGGACAAAATGCTGTCCAAGTTCAAGAATCTATTAATCAGCGTGTTATTACGGATAAAATTCAACTTGGACAAATACTTGAGCAACTATTTGTCCAAGCATGGAATAGTTCTAAGATAAAAGATAATGCTACTGAAATGATATCAGCCACAATTGATCTTCTATGTATGTTGCATGAAAGCCAGCTTTCTGCTAATGAACTTTCAATTAGGCTTGATTATACATCCACAAAAGATCTCAAAAGGAAAATAATCTCACCTTTGATAAAGCTCAAATATATTACAATGACGAATCCTGACAAGCCCACAAGTGCAAAGCAGGCTTATAAGCTTACGGGAAAAGGAGAATCATTATTTAAACCCTGAGAAATTATGACGATTATGGATATAAAGGCTTGATTGCTTCAGATGAGTCATTTCCCTACAACCGCAATATGGCACATGCTCTATACCGCTCAACCTTCCTTGAAAGCTGGGGCAGCGGCATCCACCGCATCATCGAAGCCTGCCGCGAGCAAGGCGTCGAAGACCCGACATGGCGTTGGGACGGCGGCTCCGTTTATGTCACCTTCAAACGACCGGCTAAGCACGGTTCAAATATCGCACAAGTACAGTCCAAGCAAGATGATGAACCGCTCAACCACCGCTCAACCACCGCTCAACCACCGCTCAACCATCAATAAATGGTCAGATTCAGAGTTCACCAGAGATGAATCAAGTTCACCAGAAAACCAATATCAGTTCACCAGAAAGTTCACTGGAAACCATTATAAGTTCACCGGAATTCAATAACAGTTCATCAGACCAGAAAGTCTTGATGTTATTGAACCATGATAGCAGACTCACCTTAGATAAAATAGCAGAGTATCTGAATATGACAAAGAGAGGTGTGCAGAAAATTACAAACCGTCTACAGCAATCTGGCGCTATTTCAAGAAAGGGTGCTAATAAGAATGGAGAATGGGTTGTAAATAAGGAATCTTAACTCATGCCATATATCTTAATATCCCATATATTCGTTATATAGATACGACAAGTGAGGGAACTTGCAGGTAATCCATACTTTGGCGGAGCAGAGCGATGAAAAGCGATGCAATGCGCCTCGAGAGCGAATGTTGCAGTTGCCGAAGCAATGCCTGCCTCTTTATTACGACCGACTCTCGTGGAGACACATCCCATGACCACATAATCTACTTTTTCGCTCTTTGAGTGCGCATCATGTTTACATATAAGCCTTTTCCGTCGGGATGCCAGTAATCAGCCCTCCGAGCTCTTTTTCTGTCACTTCTTATCAGTCGGAATGAGCATTTTGTATTGTCAACCTCATAAGAGTCATATGCTATATCAGAGTAACCGAAGTCAGTCAATATACCGATTTTGTCCCCTCTGCGGGTCATAAAGAAAATCATCGGCTCACACTCGGTCATCAGTTCATCTTCGTAGATTTCATCAGCGACCGGCGGCATCACTGTCTTCAAACCGACCAATCCAACCCCATATCTTCCGCGGCATTTTATGATTGGAGCAGTAACTGACATCGCGCCCCATTTCATAGTCTCCTTGTCCTGAATAAAGAACAGCCGTCGTTCATGCCGCTCCGGGATTATGGCGTTGTAGCGAAATTCGGTCAGCAATATCGGCTGACCGGACAATGACGCCAAAGCCCATGCCTCTCCATCTGATACCGGAATGATGCAGGGATTACTGTTTATGGCATCAAATTGCGTGAACACATCGCCAAAACATTCGGGCAACAACCGTTCACCGGTCGGAGAAACCAAGCCAACCAAACCATTATCCCCTGTCTTTCGCGGACGCCAGTCATATCGAGTGTCATAGAGCTTTAACCGCCGGTATTTTCTGCGTGACTCCTCATCGTCACAAATGGCTCGATCGGCACTTTGTCAACCCGTTCATCGGTCAACGCGCCACTACTTCCAAAGGGCGAATACCACCATCGGAGAGCAGCCCTCTTTGCATCGCGTTCCATCTTCACGAAGTCGTCATCACCGGGCATGACGTTACCATCCTTATCCCCTCCGAACCCTCCATTCTCAAGAGCTTTACACGTGGTGTATTCCAGAAACTTACAATATTCCTTGAGTGCCGTATGCCATTTCCGAAAAGTCGCCGAGCATATCGTCTCCTCAACCTTTTTCCCGTCAGTGACTCCGGTTTTCGCTTCGGCTGCCGCCTCATCGGCAAATGAAGCATACCATGATATGACATCAAGCTGATTCTCCAGTTGTATCCGTGCGGCAATCTGACATCCGATAAACTCCGAAAAATTTTCCGTCGGTGTCTCAAAGGCCTCCCTGACATCACTGAACCAACCCAGCACAGATTCGTTCCAGCATGTTTTAGCAATTTTACGCAGACTGCGCACATATTCCTTTGCCTTATCGGGCTTCTTTCCTCTTTTTTCGACACACCAGTTTATGAAATCATCTTTCATGTAGGGCGTCATGTCGAAAGAAGGCTGCATGTTATTTGATTGTTCCATATTTACTTTTTTTTACGACGGCTAAATTACAACAATTCCCCAAATATCGGGCATGGCGATATTTGAGGAATGTATCATATTGTCTTAGAGCACATTACAGCCTATGCGGACTGAAAAATCGTCATTTTCCGCTTTTTCCCAGATTTTGACAGTTTAGAGCCATATCGGCGCGAGATACTTGGAAAGTATATAACCGCCGCCTATCAGCCACACATCAAGACAGAAGGCAAGGACAAACGGTTTTGCACCGGCTTTCTTGAACTTGTCAATGCTTGTCTCCGCACCAAGCGCGGCCATAGCCATAGTAAGAAGGAATGTGTCGAAATAATTGATTGCCTCTACAAATACAGGAGGAAGAAGGTTGAACGAGTTAAAACCGATCACAGCAAGGAAGCCTACGGCAAACCAGGGTATATTGACCTTACCCTTCTCTGCCGATGTACCGTTTTTGGCGTTGCGGCGAGCAACCCAGAAACCGAGCACAAGCAATACCGGCACAAGCAGCATCACACGTATCATCTTGACAATGATGGAGACATTGGAAACATCGGTACCCATAGCGTTGCCGGCACCCACGGCATGAGCCACTTCATGAAGAGTGGAGCCGCAGTAAATACCCATCTCCTGCGCGTTCAGGTCAAGCCATCCCGAGCGATAGGCGACCGGATAAAGGAACATGGATATAGTTCCGAATATCACCACTGTGGCTACAGCGACAGCCGTCTTGTAAGGCTGGGTGCGTATGGTTGACTCCGCGCCAAGCACTGCGGCAGCACCGCATATACCGCTGCCTATCGAGGTGAGCAACGCCGTGTCGCGGTCCATCTTGAGCATGCGCCCTATCCATATACCTCCCAATATAGTGACCACCACAATAATCGCGTCGACCACTATACCAGCCACGCCGACATTTACTATATCCTGAAATGTAAGCCTGAATCCATAAAGGATAATACCGAGACGCAATATCTTCTTTGAACAGAACTGAATGCCGGGCACCCATGTCTCCGGCAGGTTATTGCGCAGCGAGTTGGCATATAACATACCCAGGATTATACCAATAATCATCGGGCTGAACGAGATGTCTTTTAAAAATTGCGCTTCTCCAATGTAAAACGCGGCACACGCGAACAATGCAATCAGCAGTATACCATGCAACATGCTGATGCGCTTTTCTGAAATATTCGGCATTTAAATTTCAAGTTTAGAATTTTAGTTATAATTTTATTAATGCAATTTAAGCTATAAAATGTCATTAACCGAATGGCAAGAGTCAGAAGCCTCTTTGCCACACACCCTCATTTTAATAACGACAGCCGTAGATGAAGGTTCATAATAATTGGCAATTGTAGCTTTGTCGGTTCAAAAAACCACGCCGGCAGAAATCTTGAATCGCGGAAACTCTGTCGTCTCAACTTTCCGGCGGCAAAATTAGAAAAAATCATTGATATATCATCATGTTTTCAATTCATTGACTCTTCGTAGCATTTAATAATGCTAAAATTGCAAAAAATATCTCGTAAAAGTTGATTTTTAGCCCTATTTCGCGCCATCACGACTTTTCTCCGGAAAAACTGACCAATTTTTAGTAAAACCGGATGTCTTTTCATCAATTTGCAACGAACTATTTTTGCTCATTTTAAGTTATATTTGCATCCTGAAAAATCATTGAGGAGATTTATAAAGAAAATCAAAAAAACGAGGGTATATATTATGCGATTATCCAGATTCAGATCACTACTGTGTTGCGTGATGCTTGGAGCCACATTTGCCGGGGCACAGACCGCGGCCGAAGCACCGGGCACTTACTCGCTTGACTCTTGCCGCGCGATGGCAATCGCCAACAACAAGCAGATGCGTATAAAAGCCGAGCAGGTAAAAGCCGCCGGCTACCAGAAGAAAGAAGCCTTTGCAGCCTATCTCCCGGCAATCGACTTTGCCGGAGGATATACCTATAACCAGAAGAAGCTGTCAATATTTGACTCCGACCAGCACCTGCCTATACAGACCTTTGACGGCAAGGGCTACAGCTTCGACCTTGTAACGGGACCCGACGGCATGCCGGTGAAAGGGCCTAACGGAGAGTATATCCCCAAGAATGTGGCATATCTGCCCAAGGATGCCATGACCTACGACATCCACAATGTATTTTTCGGAGCCGTGACTCTCACCCAGCCCATCTTCATGGGCGGAAAGATCGTGGCGATGAACAAAATCACGAAATATGCCGAGGAACTGGCTCGCTCTCTGCAGGACAACAGCGCAGAAGATATAATATATGCCGTCGATGCAGCCTACTGGCAGGTAGTGTCGCTCAACGCGAAGCATGAGCTTGCCACAAGCTATGTCGCCCTTCTTGACACCCTCCACAACAATGTGCAGGCGATGATCAACGAAGGAGTGGCAACACGCAGCGACCTGCTTACCGTAGACGTGAAACTCAACTCGGCAAACGTCGACCTCGTGAAAGTGGAAAACGGGCTTACCCTGTCACGCATGGCGCTCGCCCAGCTCTGCGGACTTCCCGTAAACTCCGACATGCACCTTGTCGATGAAAATGCCGACCGACCCGACCAGGCGCCGATAGCCACAGAATACAACATGACCGACGTATATTCCCGCCGACCCGACCTGCACGCGCTTGAACTCGGCGTGAAAATCGCCGGCGAGAAAAGCAAGGTGGCGCTCTCGTCAATGCTCCCCAACCTTGCACTTGTAGGAGCCTACTCTTTCTCCAACCCCAACATGTATGACGGATTCAAGAAGCGCTTCAACGGGGCGTTTTCGGTAGGAGCAATGCTCACAATACCCATCTGGCACTGGGGCGGAAACTACAACAAATACCGCGCCTCCAAGACCGATGTCAACATCATGAAGCTTCAGCTTGAAGACGCTAAAGAAAAAATCGAGCTACAGGTAAGCCAGGCGGCATTCAAGGCACGCGAGGCGATGAAGACCTACGCCATGACTCAGGCCAATCTCACCAAAGCCGATGAGAATCTGCGCCAGGCACAACTCGGCTTTAAAGAAGGAGTCTCCACGACCGACAATGTGATGGAAGCCCAGACCGCCTGGCTCAAAGCCAACTCTGAAAACATCGATGCCGAAATCGACGTGAACCTGTGTCGCGTCTACCTGTCAAAGGTGATCGGCACAATGGATTACGAAACTTATTACGATACAGAAAAATAGCATTTGGATATGGCAAACATAGATCAATCATCAGGACAAGTCACCACCAAGAAAGAAAACGCCCTCGTAGGCACTCTTGTAATCGTGGTAATCGCAGTTGCACTGCTCGCGCTCATCGGGTTTCTCTTTCTGAAGCCCAAGTCACAAATCATCGAAGGACAGGCCGAAGCGACCTCAGTACGCATATCAGGCAAGCTCCCGGGACGTGTCGTGGAGTTTTACGTAACCGAAGGACAGAAAGTGAAAGCCGGCGACACCCTTGTCCACATCCACTCCTCTGTAGCCGACGCCAAGCTATATCAGGCTGAAGCGATGAAAGAAGCTGCCGCCGCACAAAACAAGAAGATTGATGCCGGTACCCGCAAGCAGATAGTCCAGAGCGCCTACGACCTCTGGCAGCAGGCTATCGCCGCCAAAAATATCACTGAAAAGACCTACAACCGCATGGAGTCACTCTTCAAGCAGGATGTTGTGTCGGCTCAGAAACGTGACGAGGCATATGCCGCCTATACAGCGGCCGTGTCGGGCGAAAGCGCTGCCAAGAGCCAGTACATGATGGCAAAAGAGGGTGCGCAGTCAGAAGACAAGGTTAGCTCTAAAGCGCTTGTAAATGCCGCGCAGGGAAGCGTGATGGAGGTAGAGGCTCTTCTCCAGGACCAGTATCTTACTGCTCCCGCCGACGGTGAAATCGACATCATCTATCCTCATGAAGGCGAACTCGTGTCACTCGGCACCCCTATCATGAACCTTGTCAAGATTTCCGACAAGTGGGTGACATTCAATGTGCGTGAAGAGCTGCTTAACGACCTCCCCATGGGCAAAGAAATAGAGGTGATGATTCCCGCCCTTGACAAGAAGATTGTAAAGGCAAAGGTTTACTATATCCGTGACATGGGCACATATGCCATTTGGCGTTCAACCAAGGCGACAGGTGAATGGGACAGCCGCACGTTCCAGATCAAGGCACGCCCGACAGAAGACCTACCCGACCTTCGCCCCGGAATGTCAGTAATCTACGACGCCCCCGGCAAATAAACCATAGTCCAACAATAAGACCCAAACAACCATGCATTTCAACTGGTCAGCACTAAAAAACGCCATTGTCGATGGAGTGAGGCAGCTCGCAAGCCGCCCCATATACCTGCTCACAATGGTAGGCGTACCGCTCTTCTGCACCTTCTTCTTCCTCGATTTCATGAACGAAGGACTCCCGCTGAAGACCCCCGCTGCTGTTGTTGACCTCGACAATACGCCTGTATCGCGCAATGTGACACGCAATCTCGGAGCCTCCGAACTGGTCGACATAAAGTATCACCCCACAAGCTACGCCGACGCAATGGAGTTGTTGAAAAGCGCCAAGATCTATGGCTTCTTCATGATTCCGCGCGACTTCGAGGCCGATGCCGAGGCAGGCAGGGAGACAGCCATCACATATTACTGCAATATGGCATACTTCATCCCGGGAACACTGTCGTTCAAGACCTTCAAGCAGACGGCAGTGACCACCTCAGGCTCCATCGTGATGACTACGCTCGTGGGAGTCGGTGTCAACGAAGGGCTTGTAAGCAACCTTATGCAGCCGGTCGTAACCCAGGCTCATGTCATCGGCAACCCCTGGCTCAACTACTCGATTTACCTCAGTAACTCGTTTCTGCCATGCCTGCTCCAGCTGATAATCTTCCAGGTCACGGCATTCTCGATACTACAGGAAATCAAGCGAGGCACTTCCATTCAGTGGATTAAAGACGCCGGAGGCTCTGTCACAATCGCATGTGCCGGAAAACTGCTGCCTCAATTTGTAATCTTCTCGATTACGGGGCTTGCCATGCAGGCGATGATGTATGGGTTCTGGGATTTCCCGCTCAACAGCAAT
The DNA here is from genome assembly GCF_004570975.1 of Barnesiella sp. WM24. Classification (GTDB taxonomy): domain Bacteria; phylum Bacteroidota; class Bacteroidia; order Bacteroidales; family Muribaculaceae; genus Muribaculum. The sequence continues at coordinate 177,745 of NZ_SPPC01000007.1, read as the reverse complement.
CCTCTCAACATGATTGCGGCGATGCTGCTTATGGTAGCCGCAAGCCAGGCGTTTGCCCTGCTCATATCCTGCATCATCCCCAATCTGCGTTTCGCGCTGTCGGTGCTCTCGCTGCTTGGCATCCTGTCATTCTCCGTAGGAGGCTTCTCCTTCCCCGTGGAAGACATGTATCCCGCCATCGGCATCTTCTCTTACATAATCCCGGCGCGCTATTACTTCCTGATTTACGCCAACACAGCGCTTAACGGATATGAGATATTCTATTGCCGCTGGGACTACATAGCGCTGATTCTGTTCCCGCTCGCCCCTATGGGAATGTTGTGGAAACTCAAGCGTTACAGCCTCAACCCGGTGTATATCCCCTGATGATTCATGATTATGAAAAAGATTATCGACAACATAAAAAGATGGTGGCACACTCTGTTTCAGGTGTGGATAAAAGAGTACCGTCTCGTATTTTCCGACCTCGGAGTGCTGCTTTTCTTCATAGCCCTGCCGCTTGCCTATCCTATCGTCTACACTCTCATATATAACCCCGAGATAGTGTATGACGTGCCTGTGGCAGTGGTCGACAACTGCCGCACAGCCGACAGCCGTCAGTTTGCCCGCATGATTGACGCCTCCCCTTACACGAAGGTTGCAGGATATGCCTCCGACCTTGAAGAAGCCAAGACATGGATGAAAGAGCGCAAAGTCTACGGTATAATGGAGCTGCCCCACGATTATTCACGCAAAATAGGCAGAAACGAACAGGCGGTAGTGCCGATATATTGCGACATGAGCCTGCTGCTGCGCTACAAGAGCATATTGCTTGCCACGACCGACGTGTCGCTCCAGCTCGGGTCAGACATACGCACAAAGAAAATCGATTACTCGCCGGTAGCACTGCTCTCCACAGCCGTAGGAAGCACCGTCAGCACGGAGTCATTCTTCCTTGGCGATGTCACCCAGGGATTTGCCTCGTTTGTCATGATTGGAATCGTGGTGCTCATCCTGCAGCAGAGCCTTGTGCTCGGAGTGCTTATGCTTGGCGGAGGCAGCAGCGAGCGTCGCCGCAAAAACCGCGGCATTGACCCGGAGGAGACCGACGGACCGATGTCGGCGAGCATTCTTGGCAAGAGCCTCTGCTACCTCACGATATATGCACCGCTGACAATCTATATCCTGCACTATATACCGGTGATGTTCAGCCTGCCGCATATCGGCAATCCGCTCGACTATCTGACCTTTATACTGCCGATGCTTCTTGCCTCGACATTCCTCGGACAGATGCTGCGCCCGCTTGTGGTGGAGCGAGAGAGCTCATTTTTGGTATTTGTGTTTACTTCGGTGCTGTTTCTCTTCCTGTCGGGTCTTACATGGCCGCGACCGGCAATGAGCGATGTATGGTTCATGCTGTCAAGCCTCGTGCCTGCGACATGGGGTATAGAAGGCTTCATAGGCATCAACTCCAATGGCGCCACCCTCGGTGAGATGTCGACGCCCTATCTCATGCTCTGGGCTCTCACTATCGCCTACTATTTCATCGCAGTGATAATAGAGAAATGGTGTAAGCGTCGCGACCTGCGCCACTACAAGGTGCCGTCAGTGCCCTGATTTCCATCAATAGGAAGAATAAACAGGAAGCGAGCCCCGTCGCTGTAGGAAGTGTCGACCATGACCCTTCCTCCGAGCATTTCCGCAATAAAACGGCAAATGTGCAGCCCGAGTCCTGTGCCGGTCTGATAGCGGCTCAGCTTGACAAAGCGCTCAAATATCACTTCTTCCTTACCGTCAGGGACACCTATGCCCGTATCAGTGACCGAAAATACCACTTCATTGCGTTTTTCGTCCACTTCATAGTCAAGTGTTATTTTCCCGCTGTCAGTGTATTTCACCGCATTTGACAAGAAATTATTAAGCACCTGCTCGACTCTTACCGGATCGATAAACAGGGTGAAGTCAGCCTTGTCAGCAGCTCCGGCAAACTCCATCTCGACTCCCTCACGTGTCTTCCGTGACATATTTGTCACGCAGAGCGTGCAAAGCTTACGCAATGACACAGGCTGGCGCGACAGCCTTATTTCGCCACACTCCATCATCGAGATGTCAAGCACGTCGTTGACAAGAGTGCGCAGCAACTCGCTGTTTTCGCTTATTATCTGGGAATATCTGTCAATGCCGCCCTTCATATTGTCGGGCACAGAATCGACGATAAGCTGCGAAAATCCGGTTATGGCGTTAAGCGGCGTGAGTATCTCATGGCGCATGTTCTGGATAAATTGCGTCTGGGTCATGCTGGCTTGCTCCGCCTGGTCACGTGCCTGTACAAGCTCCTCTTGCATCTCAAGAAGATTTTTCTTCTCATTTTGCAGGCTGACCTTCGACTGTTCAAGGCTGACGGCAAGACGACGGGTGCGGGTGTACATAATGGCAAGCACGATGATGAGTGAAATCAGCAACACCAACGCAATCGCCGAGAGTATCAATGCCTTGTGATGCCATGATGTTTCAGCGGTCTGTTTCTCAATCTGCAGACGCGCCTTCTCCGCCTTCAGGTCGGAAACATCATACAAAATCTGCAACTCATTATATCGGTCTATCGCCTCATTCTGCAGAAATGCCTCAAGCTCGATGTTATATGACTTTACCGCATAGAGCTGTGTCTCCTTGTCACCGACCGCTTCAGCCGCCTCTGTCATGAACCGGAAAAACTGTCGGCGGTACTGACGGTTTTTATCATTGAGTACCTGCTCTTTAAGCAAAGGCAACGCTTCGGCATAGCGGCGGTTGGCCATAAGGTAATATATGGTAGCACGCTTATTGGATTCCAGGTCGCGCGCTACATCCTCATTACGCGAGGCGATACTGTTCACACTCTTATAATAGCGCTCAACCTCCTCGGGTTTAAGCTCTGGGAAATTACCGAGCAGCCTGGTAAAGCACAGATACTCGTTCACGTCATAGTTACGGTAATTCCGGCCTTTCTCCCTGTACATCTTTTTCAAGCGCCAGATTTCTTTCAGCAGCTCCTTGTCGGCTGCGACAGCTTCAGGATAGTTCTGTTTATATGACTCGATAATAGCGCGTTGAGTAAGATACATGTTGCGCACTGCATTGCTCCTGTCTTTCGGGAGAGTGTCGATAAGTTCACCGAGCTTCTTCATGTATTTGCTGTATAAATCGCCCTGTGAGCTTATGCTGAGACAGACACACAATTCATACAGACGGCGTATACCGGCATGTATGTTATCGTTATCGTCACCGCCACGGTCATATTGCTTTATAAGCTTTTTCATTATCTCCTGACGCTCACTTTCACCGGCGCGGCGATACTTGTAAGACAATCGGTTGACCAAGATAAACGTAAGCGTCTCTTCTTTATCATCACTGTCGGGCAACGACTCGGCGAGATTCTGGTAATGCTCCATTATCGAGTCGGAGCCAAGATAAAGATTGGTATTGTTGCGAAGTATGTCAAGCTGCACGGCGGTGTCACCGGAGCGCGATGCCACGTCATATATAATCATGCCGGTTTCAGCCCGCATCCCGCGCTCCGACAGGTCATATAGATCATACAGCGTGGCAATACTGTCTTTAGGAGTTGTCTTGTGGGCAAGAGTGCGGAATAAAGAGTCGCGGGTCTCTTGCATATTTAGCCGAGGAGTCGCACCGCAGAATCCATATACGGCAATTAATAATAACGTCCAATAAATTCTTAACACGTCGTTAAATGGTATTTTTTATGTTTATGTTAGCTGATAGGTGAGTTAGATTAGATTGCAAAGCTACCACTATTCTACATATAAAAACTTTTTCAGTACAGAATTTACACAGAATGGTAACATTTTTGTAATCCTATTTGATTTCAATCGAAGGATTTACAAGATATAACTGTGATGTGGCACGTGTCACAGCTGTATATAGCCACCGGTAAAACTCCATGCCGATTGACTCAGGCGGAATGTAGCCGAGGTCGACATATACATTGCGCCACTGACCGCCCTGTGCCTTATGGCAGGTGACAGCATAGCCGTATTTAACCTGCAGCGCGTTGAAATAGGGGCTTTTCATAGCTTCAGCCGCCCGGGTTGAAGCCGACAGCGAGGGATCACCGTCAGCCACGATATGTTCATACAGCTCGGTCATCTCAGCCCGCGACAGCGTGGCGGCGTCATTGACAAGAGTGTCAAGTATTATCTTGCACTCTATCGACACGTCACGGTCAGGAAGGCGCATCACGACATCGGCAAAACGGAACCCATAGCGCGACTCAGTGGCTATGACCCGCTCGACCACAGCCGAGTCGCCGTTGGCGATAAAGTCGACTCCTTTTACCTCCCTGGTCCAGTAATAATTGTTTTTCCCGACAAGCAGGCGGTCATCATTACACAACTCTTCCTCATAGCCGAGTATTCGCGACCTGATTGCGAGATTAAAGCGTGTGGCGCGCATATTGGAGCGTGTCACCAATATGGTCTCCCCCACTCCATCGACATTGTAGGACGCGTTGAGCGCATCTTCCAGCTCCTCTCCGTCGGTGACATGTACATCATTGAAAGGCGCGGCGCGCAACACCGGCGCGGGAAGTTCTTCGAGCCTCATGGCACGACGCAGCCACGTGGCATTGTACAGTATCCCGGAATCTGACGCTTGCCTCACAGTCGCTGTGAGCACGGCGCGGGTCACACGCAATCCCTCGGCATGAAGGGTCTTCGCGCTCATCGCCGGACTCTCGTCACAGCCCACAGGAGGCAGCTGGGCGGTGTCGCCAAGCAGTATAAGCTTACAGTTTACCCCGGAATAGACATAATGAATCAGATGTTCCAGGAGGTTTCCGGAACCGGAATCGGCGCCTATCATCGACGCCTCGTCGACAATGAAGATTGTATTTACCGAGCGGTTGGCGGCAGGACGTATGTCTCGCGGTGACGTGACCCCGTTGCCGCCCACGGAATAGATGCGGCGGTGTATGGTGTAGGCGGGGTGACCGGCAAAACGGCTGAACACCTTTGCCGCACGACCTGTAGGGGCAAGCAACACTGTCCCTATCCCTGCCATGTTTAGAGCCTTTACCAGCGCGGCGCAGAGCGAGGTCTTGCCCGTGCCGGCATAGCCGTTGAGCAGAAACACGGAGTCCGACGCCGTACGCGCCGAACAGAATCTCGACAACGCCGCTATGAGCTCCACCTGCTGGGAGGTGGGCTCATAGGGCAGATTATCGAGTACAAGTTGTGCAAACTGGAGTAGATCCACTACTTTTTAAGGCTCCACTCGAAGCCGTCTTTGGTGTCTTTGACATCAAATCCGATTTCAGCAAGACGGTTTCTTATAAGGTCGCTGGTAGCCCAGTCCTTGTCAGCCTTTGCCTTGGCACGCATTTCAAGCAGCAACGCCACGGCATCTTCAAATGGCTTCAGAGCCGCTCCGTCACCGTCGGCGCCCACGAGGTCGGTGCGCACTCCGAGGATGTCGACAAGGAATATGCCAAACAGCTCCTTCAGCTCGTTGATGTCGGCCTCGGTAGCTGTGGCGTTACCGTCATTCACCTGATTGATGAGGCGGCACGCTTCAAAGAGATGAGCTATGACAACGGGCGTGTTCAGGTCATCGTCAAGAGCCTCGTAACACTTGCGGCGCAGGTCGCTCACATCAATCGTCGACTTCTCCGAAGGAGTAAGCTCGTTGAGGCGTCGCCATCCGTCAAGCATTCTTGCAAGAGCCTTTTCCGCGCCCTGCAGAGCCTCGTTTGAGAAATCGAGTGTGCTTCTGTACTGAGCCTGCAGGATGAAGAAGCGTATCGTCATCGGCGAGTAAGCCTGAGTCAGCAACGGATGACTTCCGTTGAAAAACTCATTGAGCGTGATAAAATTGCCGAGACTCTTGCCCATCTTCTTTCCGGCGATGGTAATCATGTTATTGTGCATCCAGTAATGTACTGAATCCTTTCCGTTGTGAGCCACCGACTGGGCAATCTCACATTCATGATGAGGAAACATCAGGTCCATGCCGCCTCCGTGGATGTCGAAGGGTGTGCCGAGATATTTCTCTCCCATCGTCGAACATTCGAGGTGCCATCCCGGGAAACCGTCGCTCCAGGGAGAAGGCCAGCGCATGATATGCTCGGGCGAAGCCTTTTTCCATAGGGCGAAATCAGCGGGATTGCGCTTCTCTTCCTGTCCGTCGAGCGCACGCGTAGTGGCAAGCAGCTCATCGATATTTCTGCCTGAAAGCTTGCCATAGCGGTGGTCGCGGTTATACTTGGGGACATCAAAATATACCGATCCGTTGCTCTCGTAGGCATATCCGCTCTCAAGTATTTTCTTTACATACTCTATCTGCTCGATGATATGACCCGACGCATGAGGCTCTATCGACGGAGAAAGCACATTGAGCGCCTCCATCGACTTGTGGTAGCTGTTGAGATAGTGCTGCACCACCTCCATCGGCTCAAGCTGCTCAAGACGCGCTTTCTTTGCAATCTTGTCTTCACCATCGTCGGCGTCATGTTCGAGATGACCGACATCGGTGATATTGCGCACATAGCGCACCTTGTAACCGAGATGGGTAAGGTAGCGGAAAAGCACGTCAAATGTAATCGCCGGACGCGCATGACCGAGATGACCCTCGCCATACACTGTCGGTCCGCAGACGTACATTCCCACCTTTCCCTCATGGATAGGCACAAATCGCTCCTTGCAGCGTGTCAGTGAGTTATAAATTGTAAAATCGTTTTCTTTAATCATGATTGACTTTATGAATCGGGGTGGTTATGCCTTGAAAGGGTTCATGTCACCGTTGTTGCCGGCGTTTTTGGGCACCTTGCGCTCGATGACGCCGAAAGTGTTTTCATAGCGTTCTACATTCTCGCGGAGCGCGAAGAGAAGCTGCTTGGCGTTTTCAGGCGACATGATGATGCGGCTCTGCACCTTTGCCTGAGGCATATTGGGAGCCATTGCGATAAAATCGATAAAAAATTCTGTCGGTGAATGAGCAATCATGGCGAGGTTGGCATAGTGACCGTGGGCTACTTCAGGAGTAAGCTCGATTTTTATCTCATTTTTCTTGTTGTTATTTTCCATATCTTTCAATTTTTAATGATGTTATTTATTAAATGTGTATATATCTTTCTTTAAATTGCTGTCATTGACATGAATCTCTATTCCGTCGCAGCCGGGGAGGTCCCACACGTTGGTAATGTCAAACGATGCATATACCTCGCTCATATAATTGTCGGGAGCGCCCAGCGTATTATGCACCAGATACACCTGCGGCACCGGATCGGTGAGCGTCAGCGAGTCCACCATAAGGCTGAAATAGCGCGGCTTGTCGGAATACACCGCCCGGAGATGAAGGTTTATGTAATTGCCGCTGCGCCATATCGAGTTAAGGAACACAGCGTCGGCATCCCAGTCATAGCGCTCGACGGGACGTATGACCGTCGTGTCGCAGTTTACCCGGCTTAGACCGATTGTGCGTATCAGTCCGTCGGTATAAGGCTCTCCCGACTCGGCGTAATACCTGAGCAAGACGCGCTTCCCGGTCAGCTCGTCGTCAAGCGTCAGAGCCGGGTCGGTAAGCGTGACAAGCGGAGAGTCGCCGTAGCGGCGGAAAGTGAAGCGCGACCCTGTGTCACCGGTGCTTTCCACCGTAACGATGTCGCTGAAGAAGGCGCTGTCGTTATAATCAGCGTCGTCAGAGCATGAAGCCAGGAACGACAATGCGGCTAAAGGCAAGATGTAATGTAATCGTGACATCATCGGCGTCCTGTTATATCGGTTATACGACCGTCGCGCATGTGTATCACGCGGTCACACTCTTCGGCAAGGCTTTCATCGTGGGTCACGATGACAAATGTCTGTCCCATGTCGCGGCGCAGGTCGAAAAAGAGCCGGTGAAGCTCGTGGCGGTTATGGGAGTCAAGGCTACCCGACGGTTCATCGGCAAGCACGACACGCGGATTGTTGACAAGAGCCCTTGCCACCGCCGCGCGCTGCCGCTCTCCGCCCGAAAGCTCTCCCGGCTTATGTGACCGGCGGTCGGCGAGTCCGAGGTAATCTATCAGCTTTCTTGCCATAGCAAAAGCCTCGTCTCTTTTCTTGCCGCCTATCATCGCGGGGAGCGCCACGTTTTCAAGCATCGTGAACTCCGGGAGCAGGTGATGAAACTGAAACACAAAGCCGATATTGCTATTGCGGAAGCGTGCAAGAGACCGGTCTTTCATCGACAGCACATCCTCGCCTTCATAGGTCACCGTGCCGGAGTCGGGACGGTCAAGCGTGCCTATTATCTGGAGCAGAGTGGTCTTTCCGGCACCGCTCGGACCCACAATCGACACCACCTCACCACGGTTGATGTCAAGGTTTATCCCGTCAAGCACCTTCAGATTATCGTAGCTCTTTGATATGTCTCTTACCTTTATCATCTTGTGTCAGCTATAAGCCGTTCTACAGCATAGGAAGCAAGCATCATGCCAAAAATTGCGGGCAGCCATGCCACTGTGCCGTAGGACGAGCGTTTATACTCAATTTCATCGGTCATCACCAGCGCGTTTTTGCGCGGTGCCTCTTCCGAAAACACGGTCTTTATGCCGGAAGTGATACCCTCCTTTTTGAGCCGGCGACGCACCTCGCGGGCAAGCCCGTCATGAAATGTGTCACGTATGTCGGCATATCTCACCTTTGTAGGGTCAACCCTGCCCCCGGCTCCCATTGAAGAGATTACCTTTACACGGTTACGGTAGCAGCAGGCGAGCAACGCCACTTTGGGTGACAGGGCATCTATGGCGTCAATCACGAAATCGGGACGCCGCTCCAGCAAGGGAGCGATGTCGTCGGGCGTGATAAAACGCATCTCGGCGACCACGTCACACTCCGGATTAATGTCAAGCACCCGGCGGCGCATGACCTCGACCTTGGGCTCGCCTATGGTGGAGTTAAGCGCCGGAAGCTGACGGTTAAGATTGGTGGGCGACACTGTGTCACCGTCAATCAGCGTCAGATGCCCCACGCCTGCACGCGCGAGCATCTCGACGGCATATGCGCCTACACCCCCTGTGCCGACAACCATGACATGACTGCCGGCAAGGCGCTCAATCGCCTTGTCGCCGAGAAGCAACGCTGTGCGCTCGTGAAACGGGGTGAGTTGCATAATCCTGATTATTTAGTCGGTCTCTTTTAGTTCTTGAACTTAGCGGCAATGGCAGATGGAACTGCATCCTTGTGTACCATCACATCCATAGTCTTGGCAAGGAAATAAGGCTCCGACACATAGAAATATCCGCCATATAGCTGGTTGGTGTCCCATGAGTTCTGCACCTTATAATACTTGTTGCCATTCTGGTCGACTGCCTTTCCTACAATCACCATTCCGTGGTCGTCGGTAGTCTCCTTTCGGTCAAACATCGCCTGACGTGACTCCTGGGTGACAGTGATTTCTTCGACAGGACCGTTAATGTCATAGCGTTCATCCTGACGGTCTTTGTCGCTGAGCTGCACCCAACGCGACAATTCGGTTCCGGTGAGGTCCTTCTCTCCCTTCTCCACAGGTATCACGGCATAGCCCTTACGCCACTTGAAGCCGCCTTCGCTCACATCGGCACCCCACGCTACGGGATAGCCGTTGTCAATGGCGTTGTCAACGATTGCCTTCATCTCTTCAAGCGGGACATTCTGCATCGTGCCCCAGAGCCAGTTGTCGGCCACTTCCAGAGCGAAAGGCTTATAGAACGGATGATGGGTAAATGAAGTGACTTCGATATAGTCCTCGGGCTTTATGCTCAGAGACTCGGCAAATGACTTGGGGGTATAGGTCCTGCCTTCATACTCAAATGTCTCCGGCACCTCGCCGAAATAAGCGTCAAGGATAGCGTTGAATCCCTTTTCCCACGCTGTCGAGAGCCTGCGGTCGGGAACGCGTATCACGGCGTCGAGGTAAGCCTTCAGCACTGACGACAGCTCGCCGTGGACATGCTTGTCCTCGCCATAGTTAAGTCCGGGATAAGCCTCTTCAGGCAGGGCGCCGTACATCTCGATGACATAGGGCACGTCGTGAGCCGCACCGCCCTCGGAGAAGTTGACCTTGCCGTCCATCCTGACATATTTGCGCGCCTTGTCAAGATAGCAGTGACGCACAGTGTACATCTCGCTAAGGTCGACAGGCTTTGCGCCCTGACGCATCATCTCTCCCTCAAGAAACGAATTGGTAGAGAAACACCAACATGTGCCTGACTGGTTCTGGTCACGGACAGGAGTGGTCTTAACCACCTTTACGTCGGTAAACTTGAAGCCGGTGCTGTCCGGGACAATCACTTTATCATCGGCGGCCGCGTCAAAGGCAAGCGCGCCGGCAAGAATGGATGCTATAAGATATTTCATGTTCAAAATGTTTTTCCTTACATTACAAAATTAGTCAATTATTCCTTATCAGCCTACAATAACCGACATATTTTCATTTATGAGCCGGCGCCATGAGCGGGAATCCACAGAAAGCCGCGGCAATTCTACTAAAAGGAGTTAACAGCGTCAACCTTGGATGCACCGCGGATGTTGAATCTAAGAACACCAAAATTCAACTTATTATGGATACCAATGCTAAAATTGCCGCTCAGACCTCGGAGGCCGCGGCTAAAATAAGCGCCGACGCCGCAAAGGTAAGCGTCGATGCCGCAAAGACAGCTGTAAAGGACGAGACCAAACAGCAGATTGAAAACCTGAAACAAAGCGCTGCGACGGCTAAAGAAGCCGCTGCCGACAAGCTCGGTGACATCAAGGACCAGGCTGCCGACAAATTAGGCGACATCAAGGATGCAGCCGCCGACAAGCTCGGTGACATCAAGGACCAGGCCGCCGATATGCTCGCCTCTGCAAAAGAAAAAGGCGGCTCGCTTATAGACAAACTGAAAGACAAGGCGTCAGACCTGCTTGACTCAGGAGGCGACGCGCTTCACAATCTCGCCGACAAGCTTGACGATTAAAAGTAGTTTCAGCTACAGATAATAAAAAAAGGAGGGTGCAGACCCTCCTTCTTTATTATGATAACCTCTTAGATCTTGTCGACCTCAAGGTCGCCGTTAAACACTTCGTGCCAGGGCAGTCCCTGTGCCGCGATAACCTCAAGGAACGGATCGGGATCAAACTCCTCAACGTTATGTACGCCGGGCTTCACCCATTTTCCGGTAAGAAACATCATGGCGCCCGCCATCGCCGGCACTCCGGTCGTATAGCTGACAGCCTGCATGCCTGTCTCCTTGTAAGCAGCCTCGTGGCTACAGTTATTATATATATAATATGTCAGCTCCTTGCCCTCTTTATCCTTACCTGATATACGGCAGCCGATTGAGGTCTCGCCGTGATAGTTCTCGCCGAGATCCTGAGGATTGGGCAACACGGCTTTCAGGAATTGCAGCGGAATGATCTTGGTGCCGTTGTAGTCTACCTCGTCGATGCGCGCCATGCCTATGTTCTGTATCACACGCAGGTGGGTCAGATATTCCTGTCCGAATGTCATCCAGAAACGCGCCCTCTTGATTGTCGGGAAGTTTTCGACAAGCGATTCAAGCTCTTCATGATAGAGAAGATAAGAATCGCGTGCGCCGATATTGGGATATGTGAGCGGAGCGTGTATTTCGAGCGGCTTTGTCACGACCCATTTTCCTTCCTGATAGTAGCGTCCGTTCTGGGTGATCTCGCGGATATTGATTTCAGGGTTGAAGTTTGTCGCAAACGCCTTTCCGTGGTCGCCGGCGTTACAGTCAACGATGTCAAGATACTCCATCTCCGAGAAATAGTGCTTTGCCGCATAGGCGGTGAACACACCTGACACTCCGGGGTCAAATCCGCAGCCGAGTATCGCCGTCAGACCGGCTTTCTCGAAGCGCTCGCGGTAAGCCCACTGCCATGAATACTCGAAATGAGCCTCATCCTTGGGTTCATAATTTGCCGTGTCGAGATAATTCACCCCACACTCCAGACACGCGTCCATAATCGTAAGGTCCTGATAAGGGAGAGCCACATTAATAACCAGGTCGGGATTATGACGGCGGAAAAGAGCCACAAGCTCCTCAACGCTGTCGGCATCGACGTGGTCGGTGGTTATGTTTTTGGCACCAATCGCCTTTGCGATGGCGTCACACTTGCTCTGAGTGCGTGATGCAAGCACGATCTCGGTGAATACATCGGGATTCTGCGCACACTTGTGAGCCACGACCGTACCTACGCCGCCGGCTCCTATTATTATGACTTTTGCCATTATTATATTATTTAGGTAAGTAATATCATTTTTTATCGGCAGCCTGCTGCTTCAGCAAGTCGCGTATCTCGGTAAGCAGCACCTCCTCCTTGGTAGGCTCCGCAGGAGCGGCGGGAGCTTCCTCCACCTTCTTCTTGAAGCGGTTCATGAAACGGATTGCCACAAAGATACAGATTGCCACGATAAGGAAATCGACGATGTTTTGGACAAAGACGCCCCAGGTCATCGCCACTTCGGGAGTCACAATCTCCTCACCGTTCATCACCGCCTCCTTTAATATGAGCTTATGCTCTTTGAAATCAAGTCCGCCTGTGGCAAGCCCCACGACAGGCATCACCACATCATTGACCAGCGAAGACACGATTTTTCCAAATGCGCCACCGATTATTACACCGACCGCCATGTCAACGACATTTCCCTTCATGGCAAACTCCTTGAATTCAGTGAGAAATTTTCCCATAATCAATATTTTATTAGTTCATAAATTGCTCATTCCTACATTTTCACGCAAAATTAAAGATTTTTTTCCTTTATTTTATATGCAGAATAATTTTATTGGAAAAAAATTAGTAATTTTGTGACGCAAATTCAAGTATCATATATTTCCGATTTGTGATACGAGTACAATTAAAACAAGGTAGAAGATTTACATTAAACCCAATATTAACAAAAATTATGACTAAAGTAGGTATTAATGGTTTTGGTCGCATCGGACGTTTCGTATTCCGTGCTTCCACCAAGAGAGATGACATCGAAGTTGTCGCAATCAACGACCTTCTTCCCGTTGACTACATGGCTTACATGCTGAAGTATGACACAATGCACGGTCAGTTTGACGGCACTGTTGACTACAACCTTGAAAAGAGCCTCCTTATCGTAAACGGCAAGGAAATCCGCGTTACTGCATGCCGTGACCCGAAAGAAATCAACTGGGGCGCTGTAAACGCTGAATATGTTGTTGAGTCAACCGGTCTTTTCCTTACCAAGGAAAAAGCTCAGGCTCACATCGAGGCAGGCGCTAAGTATGTAGTTATGTCAGCTCCTTCTAAGGATGACACCCCCATGTTCGTATGCGGTGTTAACCTTGACAAGTATGTAAAGGGTACTCAGTTCGTATCTAACGCATCTTGCACCACCAACTGTCTTGCTCCTATCACCAAGGTGCTTAACGACAAGTTTGGCGTTGTTGAAGGTCTTATGACTACTGTTCACTCTACTACTGCAACTCAGAAGACTGTTGACGGTCCCTCTATGAAGGACTGGCGTGGTGGTCGTGCCGCTGCCGGCAACATCATCCCCTCTTCAACCGGTGCTGCTAAGGCTGTAGGTAAAGTTATCCCCGAGCTCAACGGCAAGTTGACCGGTATGTCAATGCGTGTCCCCACTCTTGACGTATCTGTTGTTGACCTTACCGTTAACCTCGCTAAGCCCGCTACCTATGATGAAATCTGCGCTGCAATGAAGGAAGCTTCTGAAGGCGAACTCAAGGGTGTGCTCGGCTACACTGAGGACGATGTAGTATCAAGCGACTTCCTCGGCGATCCCCGCACTTCTATCTTCGACAAGAAGGCAGGTATCCAGTTGACTCCGACTTTCGTTAAGGTTGTATCTTGGTATGACAACGAGATCGGTTACTCTAACAAGGTGCTTGACCTCATCGCTCACATGAAGAAAGTTAACGGCTAATCATTACCGTCACCTTTTAGATACAAGGCGCGCCCTCAACGGCGCGCCTTTCTTTTTTATCCACTACACGGCAGGACGTTGCGACAAACACACTTATTAACATTTAGCCAGCCAAGTGTTAAACATTCCTGAAATGGGGGGGCACACACGGAATCTATATGGTAACTTGCACTCACTTATCATATTATAAAACCTCATTATCACAAAACAAATTTTGACTATGATGAAAAAACTACTCCTTTCAGGCGTGGCTATGGTCGTTGCGTCAACAGTTGTCGCACAGGTATCAGACACACCCGTATTCGAGCACGAAACACGATGTACCCTTGACGTAGCTCCACCCGAGATATGTGACGGCAATCTACCGCAAATAGTATATACTAATGAAAACGAGATTGTTGTACTTGATGACAACTTCAAGGAAATAAAGCGTTTCTCTTTCGAGACACAGGAAGTGAAACCGGTAGAAACGGATTATCGTGCTTTGCCAATATTTGCAACCGACAAAGAAGAATATCCTGTGGCGGAAGGGACTAAATTCACCGTAGGTACCGCACTTTCATATATTCAAGAAAATCTTAATAATAATATAAAAGTCGAGGAACATGGAACGGAGACATGGTTTGTATGTGAATATTATGATTCATGGAGATATGAAGAAAATTTCCCCAGGGTTTACTATTCATTAAAGAGCGACGGTTCACTTTGGTATACATATATATTGTATAAGGAAATTACAGCATACTCCGACAAGTGGATACAAATCCATGAGCCAACCGTATACGAATACACTTCCTACCCCGGGAATACATATCTTAACATCAATGGAAGAGAAATCGATGGATCGCTTACTGCTACACAAAAGCTGTTCAACGATGATGACGCATATGAATATATTGTTCCCATATTCACCTACAAGACAGCAGAATACTATGAAGGAGCGTGCATTAATGGAATGTATGAATATAAAACCGCAGAAGTTGGTGACTTTGTGACCGGATTCAAGATTATGAATGACAAAGGCGAAACCTTGCAGACATTTAACTCTTCTTGGCATCGCATGTATGCATTTATTCTCGGGGAGAATATATATTTCACTCCGGATAGTGAAAAATATTACCGTGTAAACAAATCGGGCAGCAGCACCCTTGCCGAAGTAAGCATGCCCTCGGGAGTAAGCATTTCTCCACGCGTGGCGCAGAACTCGACACCGGTCAACATTACAGCAACAGAAAGCGACAGCGACCGCACAATAAAGGTAATCTCTGCCAACGGCAGCATAATGACCACAACCAAGATACCGGCAGGCTCGACATCAGCCACAATCAATACATCACGATTCAGGTCAGGCACCTATATCGTATTGGTCAGCGAGGGCGACAAGATGGTTGAAAACTGCAAGATCATAATCCGCTGACAAGCAATCACAGCGAGAGAGACACACACAAAGAAAGCGGGTGGAAAGGCGATGAAACCTTTCCATCCGCTGGATTTATATAGACTTGGCGATAGCCTCGGTTATGCCCACCACTTCAGGGCAAGGTCGGTAAGCCATATCCACAACGGACACGCGCCCATGAATAGCAGTGTACTTACCGCAAGCGATGATGTTCCGGTCGCAACGTAAGTGTTGTAACGGCTCGCGATGATGATTCCGGAGAATGCCGGCGGGAGTGCCGCACAGACTACAAGCATCTTCAGATTGAACGGCTCCATGTGGAAGAGGAGACCCACAATCAGTATGGCGAGAGGCATGACAATCAGTTTCAGGAACGAGCCCATGAACACCTGACCGTTGAGCACTATCTTCACCGATGAAAGCGTGATGCCGGCGGCAAACACAGCCACAGAGGCATTGGCTCCGGCGATAAGGTTGAACGACGGGTCAAGGCAGGCGGGCCACTTCACGCCACACAACACGAGAATCACCGCCAGTATCGGCGCCCAGGCGACAGGCTGCTCGAGGGCGTGAATCACCGGCTTCCACGGATTAGGCTTCTTGCCGCCGTTTTTTGCCGCCGCAGCTTCATTTCCGGCGTTAAGGAGCGACAGTCCGATAGGTATACCGACAGCATTGACCTCAATTGCCACTATCGCGATTACAAGACCCACCGATGCCGACGAGCCGAATATAGGCTGCAACACGGCAAAACCGAGAAATCCGATTGTCGGCGAACCGCTGATAAGAGCCGACACCGCCGATTCAGCCGTTGTGTCCTTGTAAAGATACTTGAACACAAAATAGACAAGGAAGAAGCAGGCTATCAGCACAGTGAAACTTATCACCGTCAGCTTCAGGTCGACACTCAGCATCTCGCGGTTAGCCTTGATGATGGAGACAAACAGGGCGGCGGGCAACGCATAGTTAAGCACCACCTTGTTCAATATCTTGGCATCAGCGCCTGAAAATGCCCCTTTCTTTCCCGAGATATATCCCAGTGCCATTATCACAAATATCGGGACTATGGCGTAAAGTATAATATGTCCCATAAGTCATCGCGTTTAAAAGATTGCACATAATTTCGGGTGAAGCCCGGGGCTTACACCTTGATAGGTATAAGCGCCTCGGGATTCAGATAGCCTATATGACCGCTCTCCTTGCCGGAGTCGGCAGCAAGCTGGACGTCGATAAGACATGGCTTGCGCGACGCAATTGCCTCGGTCAGCGCGGTCTCAAGCTCGGCAGGGGTTGCGACATAATAGGTAGTAGCGCCAAACGCCTCGCCAAGTTTGTCGTAACGGGCCTTGACGTCAAGAGTTGTCGGAGCAGGGTCACCGTTGCCGCTGAGGTTCTCACCTACACCGTTGTATATACCGCCGTTATTGAAGACTACGACAGTAGCGGGGAGGTCAAAACGGCATATGGTGCTGAAATCCATTCCGCTGAAGCCGAAAGCGCTGTCACCCTCGATAGCCACTACCGACTTGCCGGTGGCAATCGCCGCACCAACGGTCGAGCCCATACCCATGCCCATGATAGCCCATGTCGCGCAGTCTATGCGGTGGCGCGGCAGCTTCATCAGCAGAGTGTCGCGGGTGTCATCAAGCGTGTTGGCGCCCTCATTGACAAGTATCACGTCGGGATTTTTCTCAAACACTTTCTTTATGGCGCTCAACGCGCTCCAGTGGGTCATCGGCACAGTCTGCGGGACAAGACGCTCGGCAAATTTCGCATCCTTAGCCTTGCCCTCGGTCTGTATCGTCTTGACCCAATCCGGGTCGACCGACATCTTATACTGTGGCAGCGCTGTCAACAGGGCGTCAAGCGACGACGCCAAGTCACCGACCACCGGAGCCGCAATGGCGCGGTTTATGTCAATCTCCTCCGGGTCTATGTCAAGCTGGATGAACTTGCCGGCAGGATTCCACTTGCCGTGTCCGCGCGAAAGCAGCCAGTTAAGACGGGCGCCTACGAGCATCACCACATCGGCCTGTTCCATGACAAGGCTCCTTGACGACAATGCCGAGAGCGGATGATCGTCGGGCAGCACGCCCTTAGCCATCGACATCGGATAAAACGGAATGCCGGTTGACTCGACAAGTTTCTTTACCTTGTCTTCCACCCCGGCATATGCCGCACCCTTGCCTATCAGTATCGCCGGCTTCTTAGCCGAGGCAAGCAGCTCGAGGGCGCGGGTCACCGACTGCGGCGAGGGGACCATAGCCGGACAGAGGTCGACAGGGGTGTATAGCGTAGCCTCGGCGGCGCTCCTCTCCATTACCGCGCCGAGACACGGGGTGGTCACGTCAAGATAGACACCTCCGGGACGCCCTGAGACGGCGGCGCGATAGGCGCGCACCACACCTGTCATGATATCCTCGGGACGGTTTATCCTGTAAGCCGCCTTGACAAGAGGCTTGGCGATATTCAACTGGTCGAGACCCTCATATGTGCCCTGTTCAAGGTCGATAGGCACCCTGTCGCTTGACCCTGAAATCTGAATCATAGGATAGCAGTTGACAGTGGCATTTGCAGTCGCCGTCAGTCCGTTCAGGAAGCCGAGCGACGACACAGTAAGCAATACACCGGGTGTCTTGGTCAGATAGCCGTGGGTAGCGGCTGCCATGCCCGCCTGCTGCTCATGGCGGAATCCGACAAACCGTATGCCCTCACCTTGGGCGATGTAGGCAAATTCAGTCACCGGTATTCCCACAAGCCCGTACATGGTGTCGATTCCCACCTTCTTCAGAGCCTGGGCAAGAATCCACATTCCTGTCACTTCATTTGCAGTGGAAGGGTCGGTATGGGGAATTTTATCTATATACATAATAGTAGTGTTTTATGTCAGGTAATTATAAAGCCTTGTTATTTCTCAGCCTCCTTTGGAAGCGGGGCTGTTGTGCCGTTAGCCTTGAACTGAGCCTGCTCTTCAGCCGTATATCCCAGCGAGGTAAGCACCTCTTCGGTATTTCCTCCAAGTTCCGGACACGGACCGTAGACGGGCTGATAATTGGAGATGGTGAACGGGCATCCCACAGTCACAAACTCGCCGATTTTGCCGCCCTGGTTTATCTTTACAAGAGTGTTGCCGTCATAAAGCGATTCATCGCTCATAATCTCCTTGGTCGACAGCACCGGACCGCAAGGTATGCCGTAAGGCGACAGCAGTTTGACTACCTCCATCTTGTCCTTGTCAATAGTAAACGACTCGATGCGCTTGTAGATTTCCTGTTTGTGGCGGTCACGGGCATCGGCGGTGTTGAAATCCGGATTGGTGAGCCAGTCCTCGAAGCCGAGACCCTTGCAGGCAAGCTCGAAATCTTTTGCCCCGCGCTGCAGGATCACATACACGTAGGCATTGGGATCGGTCTCCCATCCTTTGCATTTGTAAGTCCAGCCAAGCACTCCGCTGCCCTCCATGTTGCCGGCACGCGGCACAAAGTCGCCAAACTTCTGGTCGGGATACTGCGGGAATTGGGTCAGATAGCCTATCCTGTCAAGGGTAAGTTGGTCGCGTGTCTTGATACGACAGAGGTTAAGACATGCGTTGTGCATTGACTGATAGACATAGCTGCCCTCGCCGGTGTGTTCACGCTGCATCAGTGCGGCAAGTATGCCGATGGTTAGGTGCATGCCCGTATTGGAGTCACCGAGCGCCGCACCCGACTGTGTCGGGATGTTATACTCGCCCTCATACCATCCTGTGGTCGAGGCTGCTGCGGCTGTCACCTGGGCTATAGGCTCGTAAGCCTTCAGGTCCTTGAATCTGGAAGAGAGCGGAAATCCCTTTATTGTGCCATAGATACATTTCGGGTTGAGCTTGTGGACCTCTTCCCAACTGAAACCGAGCTTGTCCATAGCTCCCGGATGAAGATTCTCGATGAACACGTCAGCCTCCTTTATCAGCTTGGTGAGTATAGCCTTGCCGTCGGGAGTCTTGGCGTCAAGAGCAAGCGACTTTTTGTCGGAGTTAAGCTGAAGGAAATAATAGCTTGGAAGGTCAGGGTCAAACTGCAATTCCTTACGGGTGGCGTCGCCCACACCGGGACGCTCAATCTTTATCACTTCGGCGCCGAGCCACGCGAGCATCTGTGTACATGACGGTCCTGACTGAACCTCGGTAAAGTCTATCACCTTGATTCCTTGCAATGGTGCATTGTTCATAATATCTATTATTTATGTTTGTTATTAATCAATGACAATTTCTACTGTCTATAAAATGACAACATCGCTGAAATTACATAGTTTAATCATAACATTAGCTTTAAATCAAATTTAACAAACACCGGCGCCAATCCCCATCCGGTCGCCCCAAGTTCACGCAACCGCAATGCCCGTATCGCTGACTCACGGTTTCCCCGCCAGGGGATAATCCTACTTGTAGCCGTGGGTTGAGCGAAGCGATACCCACGGACAAGCGTCATCACAAATAATGTTTCCGACAGGAATCATCAGAAATATCCATCCCACCGACTTTTGCTGTATCAGAATTTATCCAGAAATTAAAACGTGAATCAAGTCTTGCCATAAATAGAGATTCGATTTTACCGAAATGGGATGGCTGGCAAGAGGGTTATGGTGCGTTCACCTATTCTCGCAATGAGGCTGATAAGATTATAAATTACATCAAAGGGCAGAAGGAGCATCATAAGAGAGTGTCTTTCATCGAAGAAATTGAAATATGGATGAAAGAAAACGGCATGCAAACGAAGAACTTGCGAAACTAATGTGAACGTTGATGATTCCTACGGAAACATAATTAAAATGCCAAACAAGCCGTGGGTATCGCTGCGCTCAACCCACGGCTAAACAAAGATTATCCCCTCCCGGGGATAGGTTGCATATCCCAATGCCCGTATCGCTGACGACCTCCCGGTCGCCCCAAGTTCTCGCAACCGCAATGACCGTATCGCAGACAAGCTCCCGGTCGCCCAAGTTCACGCAAACGCAATGACCGTATCGCGGGCTCATGGTTTCCCCGCCAGGGGATAATCCTACTTGTAGCCGTGGGTTGAGCGAAGCGATACCCACGGACAAGCGTCATCACAAATGATGTTTCCGACAGGAATCATCAAAATAATCACAAACTATTTGCATCTTTGAATTTATTTGTATTAATTAGCAAAAAGTTAATTAAACATGAGCTACACCCATCTCCTTTACCACATAATATTTTCTACCCGCAATCGACGACCATTAATTTTAATAAAAAACGAGCGAAGGGTGTACGGGTTGCTGTTTGCAATATTAAAGAAATATGGTGCTGAAACATTAAGGATTGGGGGCATGCCCGACCATATTCATCTATTCATATCCATCCCACCGACTTTTGCTGTATCAGAATTTATCCAGAAATTAAAACGTGAATCAAGTCTTGCCATAAATAGAGATTCGATTTTACCGAAATGGGATGGCTGGCAAGAGGGTTATGGTGCGTTCACCTATTCTCGCAATGAGGCTGATAAGATTATAAATTACATCAAAGGGCAGAAGGAGCATCATAAGAGAGTGTCTTTCATCGAAGAAATTGAAATATGGATGAAGGAAAACGGCATGCAAACGAAGAACCTGCGAAATTAATGTGTACATTGATGATTCCTACGGAAACATAATTAAAATGCCAACCAAACCGTGGGTATCGCTGCGCTCAACCCACGGCTAAACAAAGATTATCCCCTCCCGGGGATAGATTGCATATCCCCATGCCCGTATCGCGGGCGAGCTTCCACTCGCCCCTACACTGCATGTACATGCCTTAACACATCTCTGCATACTACGCAATCCGCACAAACGCCTATATGACTTGCTGAATAAAAAAACCGTTCCGCTTACATGACATGCAGGCGGAACGGCTCTCTCATTTTCAATCTATAGTGTCTTTTTCAATAGTAACCTTATCAGTAATTTTCGGCATGAACCTCAAAATAGCTTTGAGCATGGAAACATACGGGACATACCTCGGGCGCTTCGGTGCCTATACAGATGTGACCGCAATTGCGACATTCCCACACCGTCACTCCGCTCTTGCGGAACACTTCGTGGGCCTCCACATTGCGCAACAGCGCACGGTAACGCTCTTCATGATGCTTCTCGATTGCGGCGACTCCGCGGAACTGCTCCGCAAGCTCGTGGAAACCTTCCTCATCGGCATCGCGGGCAAAACGGTCATACATGTCGGTCCACTCGTAATTCTCGCCCTCTGCGGCATGAAGCAGGTTGACCGCAGTGTCCTGGCTTATGCCGCCTAAAGCCTTGCACCACAACTCGGCGTGTTCTTTCTCATTGTCGGCGGTCTTCAGGAAAAGGGCCGCAATCTGCTCAAAGCCGTTCTTACGCGCCACCGATGCGAAATAAGTGTATTTGTTACGCGCCATGCTCTCTCCGGCAAATGCGTCACGGAGATTTTGCTCGGTTTTTGTCCCGGAGTATTGGTTGGCAGGCTGGTCGGCAACATTGTCGGTAATCTCGACCTTCTCGAAATCAGAGGCGGGATGCTTGCACACAGGGCAAACAAAATCAGACGGAAGCTCATCGCCCACATATTCATAGCCGCACACCTTGCAGCGCCACACTGTGTGACCCTTTTGGGCAGCCTCGCTCGGCTGAGGTTTCGGCTTGATATGCTCCTGATAATAGGAATATGTGGCAGAGGGCACGTCGGACAACGATTCCATGCCGGTCACCGTGCCGATAAACATCATGTGGGTGCCGAGGTCAAGCGAGTCAGTGACCTTGACGCTGATATAGGAGTTTGTCCCCTCGGTGATTGCCATTGTACCGTTGTCAAGACGACGGCAGGCAGTGAAATCCTTGAACTTGTCGACCTTTCTTCCTGTCTGGAATCCAAAACGCTTGAAAAGCGAAAAATCGGCTTTCTCACTGATAATCGAGGCAGTATAGACCTTCGATTTCATAATCATCTCACATGTAAGATTAAGCTTGTTGATACACAGCGAGACCTGATTAGGCTCGACAGTCACCTGTCCGAAAGTATTTGATATACAGCCGTTGTCACGACCGTCCACATTAGCCGTTACGACATAAAGCCCGTAAGGGATCTTAAACATCGGATTTTCCATATGTAATAAAGTTTTATGTTGAAACGATTTCCCCGTCCACTTTGTTCTGCCCGCCTGCCGGGACAACATTTTTTTGCACAATTCAATCATATCGTTTATATTTGCAGACGAAACCACCGCTATGGCAAACAATTGCCGGAAGTGGTTATTCTCATGGATGTTTCGTCCAAACGGGATGTTTTGACCGCCGGAGTGTGGAAGATGGCGCTTGCCATTGAGAAGGGAATAGCCTGGTCGACAGCACAACGGCAACAACATAGGTCAATCCGACACCGGGAGACATCCACTTCCTGTCAGACAGTCATCGTAGGCGACACAGCTCGCTGAGGATTATCATATACGTGTAACTTAAATTTAAGATAACTTACTTAAAAGTATCGTAGATTTAACATCGGGTCGTCAGTAACAGCTTCTTCTTCCGCAATGCCGGGGAAAGAAGCCATTTGTGACACGCATGTATTGATATCCTCACTAATCCCCCCTTTTTCAGTCCGGACAATTCAGTTACCTCATAGTATAGCCAATTTCCACACGACCTTTGTTCGTGTCTGAATCCGGTGACGATATCCATTGCATAAGTCCATAAACGGCGACCCGCTTTTAACGGTAAAAAATCTCACAACATCATTACAAAAGCAATGGAATCGAAAATCTCACTAATCACAATGGCGGCGATGATTGGCACAATGGCATCATCGGCGCAGACATCGGCAGAACAGGTAACAGCGTTCAATTCAGCAACTGGCGTCAGCATTATGCCGGCGGCGCTGTCGTCAGATCACATCGCAATGCCTTACATCGCGCAGCAAAACGACAACGAGACAGAATTTTCTTTCTACGATAAAAATTTCAGACGCACGTCGGGCTTCTCTGTAACTTCAGTCGTCAATAAGTCAATAACCGAAAAGCGCGAGATAAGACCCGCAATCCTTGAGCAGCGGGGAGACTATTCACGACCTTTCCCGGGGACAGAAGGAATGACTTTCTCTCTTGAAGGAGCAAAAGAAGTGCTCCTGTCACTTGGCTATGATGAGTCGACCTATGAAATCAGGAAGCAGGATGGCAACTATCTATTCGTCGACGCTACCAATGACTATTTCTTTATCTATGATATATTCGGCAAAAGATATCCCACGCGCTATGCCTGCCTCACCTCCGAAGGCGAGCTGCGCGTCACATATGAAACCTCGTATTACCCCACAGGCAATTTTGAGACCGAGCGTATCCCTTATGGCGAGCCCTACGGCTCGACTGTCCGGCTGTCAATGCTCGACACCCCCGTCTATGTCACTGACACCGGCAGCGAGACCCGCGTTGCGGTCACCACAGCCTTTTTCAACGCCGACGATGCCGTTGAATATATCGTGCCTGTATACACCCCCTATACAGTAGTAGAAGAAAACGGACAATCGGATTATGCGATGTTTTATGATATAAAGGATACATACATGCCCACATCACTCTGCGTGAAGTCAGATAACGGCGCGACAGTAGCCACAATCAATTTTGCCGAGTATTACTATCCCGGCAGCATCAGGCTGTTTGAAATCGGTGACATCAAATACATGTCAATAAATTATCGTGAATCGGATAGCGACATGACGGCGGTCTACCGCATCGACAAGTCAACCGGAAGTCTGCAGATGGCATGTCAGCCGGCTAAGATTTCGGTAAGCCCGTCGGTAGTCGACCGGTCGATACCTGTAACCGTGACACTCGGCGAGAGCAACGGGAAGCCGATGACGCTTGCCGTGACAGGCACCGACGGAGTGTGTCACCTGCGCCGTCAGCTCGCCCCGGGCGTTTCATCGGCTGAAATCGCCACAGGCTCCCTCCCCTCGGGAATGTATGTTGTCACTGTCAGCGACGGCGTGACAACCACAGAACACAGCAAGATTATCGTTCGCTAATAACTATGAAGTACATTTGAGGAGGGGTGTCGCGACATGCGACACCCCTCCTTGCATATCAAATTAACTATCGTGATTTGCTGAAAAGCCGCAGAAGTTGTAACTTTGACTGAAAATAAAAGAAAAGGAAATGGCAAAAAAAATCGCGGAGACCCCATTGATGAAACAGTATGTCGAGATGAAAGGAAAACATCCCGACGCAATACTCCTGTTTCGTGTCGGCGATTTTTACGAGACCTTTTCCGAAGACGCCATAGTCACGTCAGAGATTCTCGGCATCACGCTGACCCGACGCGCCAACGGAGTGGCGCAGTATGTCGAGCTTGCCGGATTTCCCCACCATGCGCTCGACTCTTACCTGCCCAAACTCGTAAGGGCGGGAAAGCGCGTGGCGATATGCGAGCAGCTTGAAGACCCGAAGCTCACCAAAAAGCTGGTGAAGCGCGGCATCACGGAGCTGGTGACCCCGGGAGTGTCAATCAACGACACTGTGCTCAACCACCGCGAAAACAATTTCCTCTCGGCGCTCCATTTTGCCCGCGGGGGAATGATAGGAGTGGCGTTTCTCGACATCTCCACAGGAGAGTTCCTTACGGCAGAGGGCAATGCCGACTATATCGACAAGCTCCTTAACAACTTCGCGCCAAAAGAAGTGCTCGTAGAGCGCGGCAACCGCAAGCTGCTCGACGAGACGTTCAACAACCGCTATCTCGCCTTTGAGCTTGACGACTGGATATTTACCGAAGAGGCGGCACGCGACCGCTTGCTGAAGCAGTTTGAGACCCGCAATCTGAAAGGATTCGGCGTACACACCCTGCACTCCGCGATTATAGCCTCAGGCGCGGTGCTTCACTATCTTGACATCACCAAGCACAGCCGCATAAGCCACATAACCAAGCTGCAGCGCATCGAGGAAGACTCTTACGTGAGGCTCGACAAGTTTACGGTGCGCAACCTCGAGCTTATCGACAGCATGGGTGAAGAGGGCAAAAGCCTGCTTGGCGTGATAGACCGCACTATAAGCCCTATGGGGGCACGAATGTTGCGCCGCTGGCTCCTGTTCCCCCTCAAGGATGTAGCCGCAATCAACAGGCGTCTTGACGTTGTGGAATACTTCTTCCGCCATCCGGAACAGCGGGAGGAACTGAAAAGCCTGCTTGAACAGATAGGCGACCTTGAGCGCATAATATCCAAAGTGGCGGTAGGCCGCGTGACCCCGCGCGAAGTCGTGCAGCTGAAAAATGCGCTGACTGCCATCGAGCCAATCAAGAATCTATGCTGCGACAGCGAGCTTGAGGCTCTGCGCGCCATAGGCGAACAGCTCAATCCATGCACCCTCATCCGCGACCGCATAGCCGCCGAGATTGTCGACGACGCCCCGATAGCCGTGAACCGCGGCACCGTAATACGCCCCGGGGTCGACGCCGAGCTTGACGAGCTCCGCGAAATCGCCTTCCAGGGCAAGGACTACCTGCTTAAAGTGCAGCAGCGGGAGGTCGAGGCGACAGGAATATCAAGCCTCAAGATCGGATACAACAATGTGTTTGGCTACTATATCGAGGTGACCAACACCCACAAGTCAAAAGTGCCTGCCGACTGGATTCGCAAGCAGACTCTTGTCAACGCCGAGCGATATATCACCCAGGAGCTGAAGGAATATGAGGAGAAAATACTCGGCGCACAAGAAAAAATAGCAATCATCGAGACCCGGCTGTACACCGAACTGATAACACGTCTTGCCGAATACATACCCGTGATTCAGCTTGACGCCAACCTCATAGCACGGCTTGACGTGCTTGCCGCATTTACGCGCGTGGCGATGGAAAACCATTACAACCGCCCCGTGGTCGACGATTCACTTGACATTGACATCGAGGAGGGACGCCATCCGGTAATCGAGCGACAGCTTCCCCCGGGTGAGCCATATATCACCAACAGTGTGCGCCTCAGCAATTCGGGCACTCAGATAATGATGATCACGGGTCCCAACATGTCGGGTAAGTCGGCGCTTCTCCGACAGACCGCCCTCAACGTGATTCTCGCCCAGATAGGATGCTTCGTGGCTGCCGACAGCGCACGCATAGGAGTGGTCGACAAGGTGTTTACCCGAGTAGGCGCAAGCGACAATATATCGCTCGGAGAGTCGACATTCATGGTCGAGATGAACGAGGCGGCGTCAATACTCAACAACATGAGCGAGCGCAGCCTGATACTCTTTGACGAGCTCGGCAGAGGCACCTCAACCTACGACGGCATATCTATAGCCTGGGCTATCGTGGAGCATATCCACGAACATGGCTCAATGCACCCAAAGACGCTCTTTGCAACCCATTACCATGAACTTAACGAGATGGAGTCAAGCTTCGGAAGGGTTGTGAACTTCAACGTCTCGGTCAAGGAAATCAACGGCAAGGTAGTGTTTCTGCGCAAACTCGCCCGCGGTGGCAGCGAGCACAGCTTCGGTATACATGTCGCCAAACTTGCCGGCATGCCCCCCTCGATTGTAAAGCGCGCCGACGAGGTATTGACACGCCTTGAGACCGGCAACCGTCAGGAGAGCATCGCCAAAGACCTTTCATCTGTAGCCGACGACCGCGCCGGAGTGCAGCTCTCGTTTTTCCAGCTCGACGACCCCGTGCTCACCCAGATTCGCGATGAAATCCTCAATATCGACATCAACAACCTCACTCCCATGGCTGCCCTCAACAAGCTCAACGACATCCGCGCCATAATAACCGGCAAATCCTGATTATAACAAAATCACACAAAAGCATCATAAAAAGACAAAAAAGTATTATCAAATCAAAGCATCCACGCATATCTTTGTGATTTAAACCAATCATCAAGAAGTGCTTATGATCAAAAAACTACTTTTATCTTTATGTCTTTTGCTGACTGCTTCGGCAATTCACTCACAAGAATCCACTATCTGGGAATCTAAAGCGGAATTTACACCGGACTGGAACCACTACGAGATTATCGATGCCTCCGTTTTTCAGCAACATCAAGGTTTCACTACCATTAACCTTTACTATGACGACCTATTTTATAACGGGGAGTTTGATGCGACAATACAGTTGAGCGACGGCAACTGGAAAGCAATAGAGATATTCAGCTTCTACAATGTCCTGACCGGTTCTCGATCCGGCAAATTATCGGTCCCGTTGACTCCCGAACAAACAGCTGCAGTAAACTCTACCGGCGTGATTATCCATGGATGCAACTATTATCTCACCAAAGTCACTGTAGACTTCAGTGAGCGTCCCAGATATATCCACGACATGATATGGGGTGAAAACTCCGGATTTGAAGCACCGCAAAGCGGCTGGGATACATGGGGAGCACACTTTGACGCCATACAAGCTGTTGATTACGGCAACGGATATAATAGCGACACAGCCATGAAGCTTGTAAACACAAGCGAAGGTGAAATATGGGAAAACCAATTCAGATATATATTCCCCGAGACTCTTGCCCCCGGAAAATACAAGCTTGAATTTAACGTCAAATCAGATATTGACACCGGTGGCAGCCTGTTAGTTGTGCTCTCTAATTCAACCAATTATTTCGGAGTCAAATTTCACAATGTGACTGCCGGCACTGACTGGAGCAAGATTGAAGCCGAATTTGAAATCTCAGAAGGAGAAGAAGCTGATGCACTGGTCATCCAGTTTGGTAAAGAAAAAGGCTCGTTCTACATCGACAACGTGCGCTTCGGTCCCTATCTCGAATCAAAACCCGACATGAATCTGCTATGGTCAGGCAACGGACAGGACTCCGGCTATGCGGGCTTGATTAATCCAGATGAAATCTCCGCGGGTGATATTATAAGGCTGACATTCTCGCAAGACGCCAAACTCTCCACCGACATCATAAATATCATCCCCGTGGCATTATTCCACGCAAAAATCCATCAGAACGGCATCGCCGACCCGGCCATCTCCGACATCACCGACGGTATATTGGAAATCGGAGTCACAAATGAAATGCTGTATAATCTTAAATCTGAAGGAATCGTATTTGAACTGCCGGCATACTCGCCACGGCTTGTCAAAATCGAGCGCGTGGAGTCGGGATTCAACCCCAAGGGGGTAATTGCCTACGGGCATCATGACAACAACACCTGTAAAGCCCGTAACATATACACCTACCCGACCGATTCCGATGACAAAATCGCCGTCATGTTCTCACGCAAGCCCACATCGGTCACCCTCAGCACCGGAACCGACTACTCGGTAAAAATCGGCGACCAATCCACAGCTCTTAGCCGTGTACGCGCCGACGGCTCGACAGTGATGGTATTTTACATGACCCCGGAAATCATTAACGCGATACGCACGACAGGGCATTTCAGAATCGAGTCGGATGCCGACTTCAAATATGTCTATACCAATCCGACCATGGATGTGCCCGGAGTAGATGACACCCACGACCTTATCTGGGATAAGGCGATGAAAATCAGTGATTGGGTGACTTATCTGAAGTTTTCCGCCGGAGTGTTCAGCCATGTCAGTGCCGGTGACAAGATTTACTTCCATGTCGATGATGCCACCACCGACAAAGGTTATGGCATAATTGCAATCATGTATGGTAGTAATTGGGAACAATTTTACTACTACAACTTTTTTCAGGAGGAACTTAATCCCGACGGTCTGTGCCGAGTGGAGATAACTCTTGACAATGAGCAAGCCGAGCGCCTGAAAGCTGAAGGGATTGTGATCGCGGGAGATGGATTCACCTTGTCACATGTGTCAATCGAAAGCGCAATGAAGCCCGATGACAATCTTTTCTACGGGTTCCACCAATTTTACGGCACCTGGCATGAAAAATACTCGCAGCCATTCACCATGCCTGCCGACGGGATAAATGCCGGAGACGTAATCCGGATTCATTTCGCATCGGAAACCGGCAATCTCAACCACCTTACCCCTTATACTGACAACTACGGCACTATCAGCGGCACTGTCAACTGGATTATGGATTACGGATATAACAAATGCTATCAGGACATAGGCATTACCAATCAGTTCATCGAGAGCTGCAATGACAACATCTTGCTGCATGGCTCATACATGATTAACAAGGTGGAAATCCTGCGCGACCGCTTTGACCCGACTGATATGCTTGCCTATGGCACCACAGAACATTCAAATACCAATATCACCGTCAAAATCCCGCATAACGCGATCGCCCTTGAAATTACATTTGACGACGAGAAAATCAACGGGTCCAAAGAGTTGACTTTCTATCCGACTCCGGGTGATGACTCCAACAATATAATCTTTGAAGAAGAATCATTTATCAGTTCCGAAGGATTATCCACAGTGACGGTCGACCTTACTCCCGAACTCATAAAGATGATTAACGAAGTAAGTTATGGACAGCTCTCTCTTAAATGCACTCTTCCCTTCCGCTACATGAAAGCGGTAATAGACCCCACCGTGTCGATAGACAATATAAATGCCGACAAGTCAGCCGAGGTTGAATACTACAACCTTCAGGGCGTACGCGTCAACGAGCCGGCAACAGGCGGAATTTACATACGCCGTCAAGGCTCAACTAAAGAAAAGATACTGATAAAATAATACTTTTGTCTACACTAAATTCAGGGCGTATCGAATGTTTCCATTTGATACGCCCTGAATTTATTCTGTCAATCGGCTACAGCCAAGCTGAAGCTACAGGCTTATCGACTCTCCGGGGGTGGCGAGACAATGACACGACGTCTTGCCTTCCGGGACATATGACGCGAAGTCACACGCCTCCGAGTGTTCGCCCTGAAAGTGCATCGGGAAGAAATCGCCTGTGGCAATCTCGTCAAGGAATATCGTGGCTCCACGGGCAAAGTCGCTGCCTTGTCGCGGGTCGACAGGAAACATAACGATATTAATCTCAGGAAATTCACTCTTTATGCGGTTGACAATCACCTTAAAGTCATTTTCAGCCTTCTGCACCTCGCGCTCGGTCGAAGTGTCTTTCCAATGCCAGTCATTAAGGTCGCCGGCATGAAACACCGTGGTCCCGTCACTGAGCGTGACAAGGAAGCTTATCCCTTCATCAGTGGAGCCGAAAGCCTTTACCCTGACTCCGCCGGGAAGATTTTCAAGCACATCGCCCTTGCTCATAGCCGCCACGCTGACACCCTTGTGAAGCTGCTGCACCACAATGTCATTGGAAAGCACATAGACGCGCTCATGATTCTGGGCAAGATTGAATATCACCGGATTAAAATGGTCGGGGTGACGATGGCTCGCAAAGAAAACCACCGGAAGCTCCTTGTTATGGTCCAGGAGTTTCTCAAGAGCGTGGGAAGGGTCACGGAAATAATCAAATACAATTATGACCTGCGGAGTGGTAACGGCAAATCCGCTATGGTCAAGATAAGTCACTTTAGTCATAGTATAATAGTAGTGTTTTTTAGGTTCTTCTACAGGATATATAACATCATCGGTCAACAAGGGGTTCACATGTTGTAAATCATAAAGGATAGTCGTAAATTTGCACCTCGAAATAAAAAACGACAACATTATGAACGGCTGGCTGACAGTAGGACTTCTTGTAATCTCCAATATTTTCATGACTTTTGCATGGTACGGGCATCTGAAACTGCAACAGATGAAAGTCATCACCTCCAACACCCCGCTATATGTGGTAATCCTCATATCATGGGTGATAGCGCTTGCCGAATACTCCTGCCAGGTGCCCGCCAACCGCATGGGCTATATAGGCAACGGCGGCACATTTTCACTGATGCAGCTGAAAGTCATTCAGGAGGCTATCACGCTGGTGGTGTTCACACTGTTCACCGTAGTATTTTTCAACGGGGAGTCACTTCACTGGAATCATTTCGCCGCGTTCATATGCCTGATTCTCGCAGTGTATTTCGTGTTCATTAAGTAAACGCAAAAAGCCGGTAATCCTTCTCGGACTACCGGCTGACGCAATAGAAAATGTGGGTTATGTAATTACTTTAATGTGAAGGGGACTTTACAACGTATGTCGGTCGAAGAGCTGCCTATGTAGGCGGTAAATCTGCCCGGCTCGGCTTTCCAGTCCTTCAGTGTCTCATCATAAAATTTCAGGTCGTCTATGTCAATGGTGAATGTCACATTTTTCGTTTCTCCCGGAGCAAGGGCAATCTTTTCAAAACCCTTCAGTTCTTTCACAGGGCGCATGACCGACGACTTGTCATCGCCGATATAGAGCTGCACAGTCTCTTTACCCTTGCGGTCGCCGACATTGGTGACCGGCACGTTTATCAATATTTCGCCGTCGGCGGCAAGCTCCTTAGCCGAAGCCTCAGCCTTGCCATAACGGAAGTCAGTATAGCTCAATCCGTGACCGAAAGAATACTTGGGCGCTATCTTTTTTGTGTCATGCCAGCGATAGCCGACAAGGATGTCATCAAGATATTTCTCGGTGATGCTGTCGCCCGGATAGCATATCTCGCCGAAAGAGTGGGCGCCGCAGTCCTCCAGTTTCACAGGAAACGAGAAGGGAAGCTTGCCCGACGGATTTACCTTGCCGCTAAGCACATTGGCAAGCGAATTGCCGCCCATCGACCCGAGATACCATCCTTCCACGATAGCAGGCACCTTGGACTCCCAGGGCATCTCCACGGCATTACCGCTAAGAAGCACTACAACAAGATTGGGGTTGACAGCCTGAATTGACTCTATAAGCTCAGGCTGGCTGAAAGGCAGCCCGTAGATAGTGCGGTCATCGGCCTCGCAATCCTGCTCCGCATTTTTGTTAAGGCCTCCGAAAAGCACCACAAGGTCAGCCTCACGCGCCATCGCGACAGCCTCTTCACGCAGAGAGTCCACTACAGTCTGAGGGATTTCCTCGACATGATTATACATAGGCTTGCCTGCCTTGTAGCCCTGCGCAAACTTTACCTTGTCGCCATAAAGCGCTCTCATACCGTCAAGAGGGCTTACCATATCCTTCACTTTAAGCTCGCTTGAGCCGCCGCCCTTGTTGAGCATCCTCACGGCATTGTCTCCGACAACAAGTATTGACCCATATTTGGAATCGTCGATAGGGAGCAGCCTGGAGCCGCCTTTAGTGACAGGAGCGTTTTTAAGGAGCACGATTGCCTCATCACCGATATTCTCGGCTACGGCATAATGCTCAGGAGAAGCGACAGAACCAAAAGGCTTGTTTCGGTTCATCGCCGTGCGGAAGTTAAGGCGCAACAGGCGGCGCACCTTGTCGTCAAGAGTCGACATAGGCACCTCGCCGCTTTCAAGCATCTTCTTATAAGGATCGGCAAGATAATAGTCGTTATATCCGAAATCGCTTTCCGAGGTAAGACCGTTGGTAAACGAACCCATCTCAAGGTCAAGACCGTAGAGAGCCGCCTCCTTTGTGTCATGGGCTCCACCCCAGTCGGTCACCACGACTCCCTCAAAGCCCCAGTCTTTTTTTAGAATGTCGTTAAGAAGAAGTTCGTTATGACAGGCATGCTGACCGCGCACCTTGTTGTAGGCACCCATTATCGACCACACGTCGCCTTCAGTGACAGCAGCCTTGAACGCCGGCAGGTATATCTCATGGAGCGCACGGTCGCTAAGCTCCACGTCGATATGTCCGCGCCATTTCTCCTGATTGTTGAGTGCATAATGCTTCACACAAGCTGCAACACCGTTTTGCTGCATGCCCTTGATGTAAGGCACCACAAGCACCGACGCAAGATAGGGATCCTCGCCCATATACTCGAAGTTGCGCCCGTTGAGCGGCGTGCGGTATATATTTACACCGGGGCCGAGCATGACATCCTTTTCACGATAAAGCGCTTCTTCGCCTATGGCATTGCCATAGTCAAATGACAGCTGAGGATTCCACGTGGCGGCAAGCGCCGTAAGGGCGGGGAACGCGGTGATTGAGTCATTGGTGTGATTGGCGTAGCCCCAGTCGTTCCAGTTTATTTCGGCACGCACTCCGTGAGGTCCGTCGCTGGTCCACAGGTCGGGAATGCCAAGACGCGGCACACCTGCGGCGGCAAACTTACCCTCGGCATGACACATCGCAATCTTTTCATCAAGAGTCATGCGGGCAAGAGCATCCTCCACTCGCTCTTCCAGCGGAAGTGATTCATTAAGGTAGGCAGGCTGTGACGCGAAAGCGGGGAGCGACGCAGCCACACAAGCCATAGCAAATATAGTATGCTTCATGTAAAGAAAATAAGTTAGATGGTTGGTTTTTCACAAAGTTAATATAATCTCATATACATGTAACGCAAAATATGTTGCCGATATTACTCTATATAACATTTAGTTCACTTTTAATTAACAAAAAAGGGCGGTTCCCGAAGGAACCGCCCCAAATCAATCATTTATCATGAAGAAAACTATTCTGCATCATTCCATGTACAGCTGATATACTTGAACTCGCCCTTGGCGGTAACAAGATAGGTAGCTGTATACTCTACGTTGCCATCCTCCACGGTGTAACCGATGAAGTTGATGTAGTAGTAGAGGTCGACACCGTTGCCGGGCATCTGGTCAGGATAAAGCTCATGAAGCACAGCGGGACACACTTCCTTCTCGAAGTGAGACTTCATGTCGGCAAGAATCTGCTCGTCGCTCTTGCCTTCCCATCCGGCAGGACACTGCTTCTTAGCCTCCGAGGGACGAAGGTCGACGTCACACTGGTAAGCGGAAGCTCCGGAATAATATTCATTATTACCGTAAGAGGTCACATAGCCCTTGCCGCTCTTGATATCCTCCGAGCCAAACTGAGGCACATCGATATTGTTATATACCCAGTTTACACAAGCCTGATAGAAGTCAACTGAAATCTGGGGCTTGCCGTTACGGGGAAGGTCAATGGTCACTGACGGGTCATATACCCAGGTAGAGCCATTCAACGCAAACTTGTCGCTGAGAGTCTCGATGGTATTTACCGTCCAGACAGTACCGTCAAATACGGCACGCTCGCAGTGCTGCGCGATGGTCTCCTTGCTTGACGAGTCGTAATACTTGCATACGACATACTTCACGTCGTCGGCTGAAGCATAGGGGAACTCCTGCTTCAGGAACTCGGGAACATAGGTGGCGACATTAGAAGAGCTGAAATTGCTTACCCCCATTGCGGCATAGTCAGAAGCCTGAACGACTACGACATTCTCGGCGGGAGTCCATGCCGAACCATTGTAAGCGTAAACCTCGCTTTCTACCTCAGAAGCCAGAGTGGCAACCTTTCTTACAGGAGCCTTGGCTGCCGAACCACCAAACTCGGGCACACCGTCAACAGATACAAGAAGCATGTTAAGACGGCCGTTGCCACTGGTAGAGCATGACATGAGGTAGCCGGCAAGGCGGCACTTCTTGCCTACGGTAAGAGCATTCATCTGAGCGTCGGTAGCCTGATAGATGGCACCTTCCACGAGTGAAGAGCCTACCTTATAATTAAGATAGATTGAACCCTTGTCATTTTTTTCCGACTTGGTGATTTCAACATCAACCTCGGCATAAATGGGGAACGCACCCTCCTTAGCCTGGTTGGCAGCCTTGAACACTGCGAAATCAGCTTCCCACTCTGCATCGGTGAGAGGAGTGACTGAGGGATATACATAGGGATCGGCGGCGATACCTGCCGATTCAAACTCAGGAGAGCTGATCTGCATACCTCCGCTATACTGAGCACCCTTGCCGGTGACAGTGAGCTGCTCGTTGATAGAATAAGCGGAAATATCGAAACTTGAACCCTTATACACGAATACAGTACCGCTGAGGTCGGTAATCATCAATCCCTGCGCGCAGAGACCGGTGACGATACCGCTGATGGTATAAGTCTTGGTAAGTTCAACGGTCGCAGCCACGCTTGTCTGCTCAAACGCGGGACCTGCGGGAGCCGAACCGCCAAATACGGGGTCCTGCGACGCCATGTTGTAAGTCACATAAGCAAAGTCACCCTCGGCAGCATTGGGATAAGCGGCTGATAACATCGCGGGCACAAACTTCGCAGGCTTGCGTGAAGGAGCGAAGCTCTCGGCATAGTCTTCGTCACTGCCCCACACTGACTGATAGTCGGCGGTGGTGACAGTGTAGGCGGGAGCCTTTTCAATGTCAGTCACCTCGGCAGGCTGTGCGGCGCCACTCTTGAAGATGACGCGAAGCGACGACTTCGGATTCAGATAATATAGAGGATAGTTGGTGTTTGCCTTCACGCTGTTAAGGAACGCGGGAAGATACTCGGCGGGCGAGATGGCATCGTTGAAATAACCATTCGCACCTACAGCCTCAAGCTGTTCAAGCACACCGGCGGCAGTCGCCTTGTCGATATTTTCCTGTAGCGATGCGATGGTCTTGTAGTCCTTGGCGAGAAGCTCATATTCCGCCGACTGCTTGTCAGGATACACCGACGGAGTCTCAGTCTCGAAATCATCGAGATATTCATCATTCCATGAGTTTTCCGAGCAGCTTGCAAAAGCCATCAATGCACCACACGCGAGCAGGCTCTTGAAAATATTGTATCTCATAATTGTAATTCGCGGTTAATGGTTAGAAGTTGATTTGCAGACGTACAGAGTAGGTGCGGCCGAATGCGTAGAACACACGGTAAGCATCCTGCCATGTACCCTTTGAGCTGGTTGAGGTATAGGCATCAACTATATAGTTGTAGTTGAATACATTGTTTACATTACCATAGATGGTAGCGTTTACGCCGCCAATCTTGAAGCGGTAGTTGGCATGCAGGTCAAACTGCTGTCCCCAGGGTATTTCCCACGGGTCGTTGACATTAACCACTGAACCGTTAAGGCTGCTTGAGCTAACCTGGAAGTCACTGTAGTTACGTGCGCCCACGAGCCAGTCGGCACCGATACGGAAGCCTTTGAACGGCATGAAGGTAGCGGTAAGAGAAGCAGTGGTCTGTGCCGATCCACCTATCTTCACACCCTTCTGATTGATGGTTGACTTGAGGTGGTCCTCAGCACCGATTCCCGATGCAAGAGCACCGTCGCGGAGGTTGGTGATAGGCTGTCCGAGCTGATTGTAGAAGTAACCCGAGGCATTGCTGTCCCAAATCCAGTCGCCCCATGAGAGCATACCCTTGATGTCAAGCCAGCGCTCCGGAACCCAGGCGAAGTCAAGCTCGATACCCATGTGACGAGCGTCCACACCCTGCATGTTGATATAGTAGCGGCCGTCGGCATCGGAGAAGTTACCTCCACGGGTAGTGGTCTTGTCCATCCAGCGTGTATAGTAAGCATTCACCATCATTGAGAACGGACGGGAAGTGTAACCGTAGCCAAGCTCGAAGGAAACTACCTTCTCGTTGATTGCGTTTTTGTTTATCTCATTGGAAGTGGTGGCGTTCAAGAACACACCGCCAGAGAAGAAAGGCGCACGGCTGATGTAACCAAGGTTGAAGAACACGTTGTTGAAACGGTCGATATTGTAGTTCACACCACCTTTGATAGTTCCACCGATAAAGTTTTTGGTAGAAGAGCGCTCATGATCCTTATCATAGTAAAGGAAGTCGCGGCGCCAGTAAGTGTTATTGTTCAAGGCGCCTGCCACTACGAAGTTAAGATTGCCGTCAAGCATGGTGTATTCACCCTGTGCATATACACCTTCCTGAACGGTATAACCCTTGTAGTTACGATATACGACATCGCCCACACCGAGCTTCTGATATTTCCAGTTGGGGTCGGCTGCCGCCGCGTTAAGGGTCGGGTCTACGTTCTTACGTGTAGAGTAGTCCATGAAGTATTCACCGTCATAGAGGTCACAGATTTTGTTCTTGTGGTCACCGATATAGTAACGCATGTCAAGACCGGCGGTAAGGTTGATTCGGTTGCCGTTGTTCTGTGTCCACTCCTTCTTGTAAGATGACACAAGACCATACCACTGGTGGTTGTTGAGCGACTGCGACATCACAAGATAAGAACCCTTTGTACTCTGGGCGTTGAGATCCTGGATTGCGGCGTAGTCAAATGTACCGTCGGCAGCACGGAACTTCATGTTAAGCGCGCCGCTGCTTGCACCATACCAGTCACTGTAGCTGTATCCGTCAAGACCGTTGCCTTGTCCGCTGTAGCCACCACCTGTACCAAACGAGAAGTAAACCGCCGATGACAGAGAAGAAGTCTCGTCAATCTTCCAGATATGGTTGAGCGACATGTGAGGCTTGTGATAGAAGTTATAGCCTGAGCTGCGCATCTGTCCCTGCTTGTCAAAACCGTAGACGGGGTTGTACTTGTACATGCTTTCGCCGTCCATGTAACGCTTGCCGTAGGTCTGGTAGCCCTCGATTGAAAGACCGTCCTGCGAGCTGCGCTTGTAGTGGGTCTGGGGAGCGCCTGTAAGCGTGAACGAAAGCTGATGATTCTCGTTAAGACGCTTTGACACATTCAGGAAGTAGTTGTAAGAGTTAAACGGAGTACCCTGGATGTAACCGTCACCCCACTTGCGAGAGCCGAGCAACGTGATGGCCCAGCCGTTTTTCATAAGACCGGTAGAAAGCTTCACGCCATATACGTTGTAGCCGTCATTACCCATTCCGTACCATACACGGCCGCCCTTCTCTACATCGATAGTGCGGGTGGTGTAGTTGACCGTACCGCCGACAGAGGGGGTAGAGACGATAGTCGCGCCAAGACCGCGCTGAGTCTGGATATTTGCCATCACGTCACCGAGACCCGCCCAGTTGGACTGATAGACACCACCCCACTCCATGTCATTGATAGGAATACCGTTGACCATGGTGGCGATATTCTCGCTCTTGAAACCGCGCATGTTAATCTTTGAATCGCCGAAACCGCCGCCGTCGCGTGTCACCCACACACCGGGAGTGGTCTTCAACACCTCGGGCAGCTCCTGGTTGCCCATCTTGACATCGATGGTCTGCGCTCCGATAGTGGAGGCTGCGACAGGAGTAAGACGGGTCTTTGCCACCGACTGCTCCACCACGACGTCCTTGAGCAACTGTGCCTCAATATCAAGAGCGATATTGCCCATGTCTTCCTTTGCGGAAAGAGTCACAGGTTTATAGCCGATATATACGACACGGATAGTCTTGCCCTTGGGCACATCGAGGAGAAAGCGACCGTCAATGTCAGTGGCGATAGCGACTGAAGTGCCGGGTACAGAGACCGTAGCGCCGATAATCGGCTCTCCCTGGTCGTCCACAACAACGCCACTGCATTTAATATCACCGGGCGCAGCGAATGCCGCCGCACACATGAGCCAGACTGTGCTGACTAAGAGAAGAAGTCTCTTCAACATAATGATGACTTGTTAGAAATGTTAACGATAAAATTTATTATGGTTCCTGTTTAAAATCCGATAGCAAATTTTCACAAAAGTACTAAAAAATCTTGATTGGCGTGGAATACGGATAGTTAAAAAAGTCATTGCAGGAATAAATTGTCAACTTTTGCGGTAAAATTTGCGATTTCTACATATAAAGTATAACTTTGCACTACTTTGAATAGGCAACATCCGTGAAGATACATAGAGAAGGACTTAACATATTAGCTATCCTGTTGGCGATTCTGCTGGTGATTAATTTCCCGGCATGGCTTTTCATACGCCCTGTCGCCATCCCTGTCACTTTTTCCGCTATTTCAGCGATAGTCTATCTGCTTGTATTGAATTTCTTCCGATCGCCGCGCCGGCATTTCCGCGGCAACAGGGAGAATGTGGTGGTTGCCTCAGCCGACGGAAAGGTCGTGGCGCTTGAAGAGACCTACGAAAGCGAATATCTGCACTGCCGCTGCATCCAGCTGTCAGTATTCATGAGTGTGCTTAACGTACACGCCAACTGGTTTCCGGTCGACGGCGAGGTATTGTATGTGCGTCACCACTCCGGAAGATACCTGTCGGCCTACCTTCCCAAATCAAGCACTGAAAACGAACGTTCGACAGTGGCTATCCGTGCCCTTAACGGTCAGACTATACTTATGAGACAGATTGCCGGTGCGCTCGCCCGCCGCATCGTGACCTATGCGCAGCCGGGAGACACAGCCGACATCAACGACCACATGGGATTCATCAAGTTCGGCTCAAGGGTTGACCTGTATCTTCCCCTTGATGCAGAGATTCTCGTAAAACTTGGCGACATTACCACCGGCGGAGTCACAGAAGTAGCCCGCCTCAAGTCAAAACAATAATCTCCGGCGATGCTGAAAAAAATGATATCCAACATACCCAACACTATCACTTGCCTGAGTCTCGTGTGTGGCTGCCTCGCGATAATCATGTCGTTCAGCTACGACACCGTCTACTGCCTCGGGCTGAAAGGCTATCAATGGGCATTTGTGCTGATAGGCGTTGCGGCTGTATGTGATTTTCTTGACGGAGCTGCGGCAAGGGCACTCCACGCCTACTCGGCTCTCGGCAAGGAGCTGGATTCACTGAGCGACCTCGTAAGCTTCGGCGTGGCGCCGGGAATGTTGATGTACAACACCCTGTTGACTTCGGCTGATTGCCACTGGATAGCCTACCTCGCCATACTGATACCTGTAATGGGCGAGCTGCGACTTGCCCGGTTTAATATCGATGACCGCCAGACAACCTCGTTTCTCGGACTTCCCATCCCCGCAAACGCCCTTTTCTGGATCGGCGCCTGCGACTCTATTCACCGGTTCGGCTATCCGGGCGATGCAGTGGCTGCCGTAATGCTGATTGTGGTGTCGCTGCTGATGGTCATGACCGGACTGAAGATGTTCTCGCTGAAATTCAAAAATTTCAACCTGCGCGAGAACTTCCGCCGCTACCTCATCATAATCATAGCGGTGATCCTTGTCGCCACTACCGGAGTGGCAGGACTCGCATGGACAATAGCTGCCTATATCCTATTGTCGCTCATCCCTGCCTCACGCGGCAAATAAGGCGTAACCACACAGGCGGGGTCACAACATTTTCCACTTTTCTTCGTTAATTAGATATGAGCTTTTTTGCCTTTTTACTATTCATATTACTCCTGCTGTTGATTTTGCCGGCAATCCTGCTACAGAAAGTGGTGGGATGGTGGAGACGCGTCACCGGTCAGGAGGAATCACCGCGCTACTCCTATTACAATCGCGACAACGCGTCATATCAGGAGTATCGCCGCCGGCAGCAGCCTTCACGCAAGAAAAAGATATTCAACAAGAATGAAGGAGAGTATGTCGACTTTGAAGAGATAACCGCAGTTCCGCGCGACACATCGTCAGCCTCGGTAAGTTACGAGACCGAAGAGCAGGTAAGCGATGCCGAGTGGACTGAAATCAAGTAGATTATGGATTACTATACACTGGCTCTTTTTGACTTCCTGCGACGCCTCGCCGCCAACAACAACCGCGAGTGGTTTGCCGCCCACAAGGAAGAGTATGACAGGCTGCGCGAACTATGGCTTGACGACCTGCAACACCTCATCGACTGCATGGGCGAATGGGAGCCGCGGCTGAAAGGGCGCACGGCAAAGGAATCGGCTTACCGCATATACCGCGACACGCGGTTTTCACTCGACAAGACTCCTTACAAGGTATTTTTCTCCGCCTCGATAAATCCCTATTTAAAAAACGCTCATCGCCCGGGCTATTATCTCCAGATGGACATACGCCCCGGAGAGACCGGGCTCTATGGAGGAATATGGCGACCGGAGGCGCCGCTGTTGCGTAAGCTCCGCAAGGCAATCGTAGATAATATCGAAGAATGGGAGGAGATAACCGACAACAAGGCGGTAAACCGTTATTTCCCGGGATGGATAAGCAGCGAGACGCTGAAGACAGCACCCAAGGGATGGGACAAAGACCATCCGCAGATTGAGCTGCTGCGCCTGAAAGATTACGGGAAATTCTGCCCTCTTGACGAAAAATTTTTCCACGACCCGCGCTGGCCTGAGAAAGCCGCCGAAAGGTTCAGGGTGCTGCAACCGTTCATCCAATTTCTCAACTACTCTATCGAAGAAGAGTGACACAACTCAATCATAACCATAATTTATTTATTCACCAATTTCAACTAACATGAACTTCAAAAAGTATTTGGCTGAAGCAATCGGAACAATGTTTCTCGTGCTTCTCGCCTGTGGTAGCGCAGTTCTTGCCGGTCCGTCAATAGGCGGCTATGGCGTAGGTGTATGTTTCGGACTCGTCCTTATCTGTCTTTGCTATTGCATCGGCAATATCTCAGGCTGTCATGTGAATCCCGCCGTGTCGTTCGGTATGTGGGTCAGTGGCAAAATGAGCGGCAAGGAGATGATATGCTACTGGATTTCCCAGTTTATCGGCGCGGCTATCGGTGCCGGCTTCCTGTTCTGGTTTGTCAACATGTCGCCCGAATTCAACTTCGGCGGAGTGACCGGTGACAACAATCTCGCCACCAATGTGCTTCAGCCCGGAGCAACCCCCGGCATGGCTCTTCTCTGCGAGGCTCTTCTCACATTCTTCTTCGTGTTTATAATCCTTGGCGCAACTGACGAAAACCACGGATTCGGCAAGTTTGCCGGTCTTGCAATCGGTATCGCGCTCGGACTCGTAAACATCGTGGGCATTCCCGTTGACAACTGCTCTGTAAATCCCGCACGTAGCTTCGGTCCCGCCCTCTGGAGCCCCGGAGCGTTCGGCGACTTCTGGATTATGGTTGTAGGTCCGCTCGTAGGAGCTCTCATCGCAGCCGTGGCATGGAAAGCCGTGGCTCCCTACCTCAACAAGAAATAATCAGGTTGCAACACCTTACAATGACGGGTCTGTGCCAAAATTGGCACAGACCCGTTGTCATATAGGTAATTGCGTTGCGGCAATCAGGTTATTGTATATCAATCTACAAGTGTACGCAGATAGCCGGTAAGCTCTGTCGCCATCTTCTGAGCCTGACGGCGCGACGGATGATAGTCGGCACCGTAGCCGAGCGAACCGTCCTGAGGGGTCATGTCAAA
This sequence comes from Barnesiella sp. WM24, assembly GCF_004570975.1. GTDB lineage: Bacteria > Bacteroidota > Bacteroidia > Bacteroidales > Muribaculaceae > Muribaculum. The sequence continues at coordinate 135,533 of NZ_SPPC01000007.1, read as the reverse complement.
GCGGTAGACATGCCCGTCGGTTGCCGCTATACGGTCGAGCACGCCCTTCACGTCGGCAAGCGGCTTTCCTGACATCATCGAGCCTGTAAGAAGCACAATCTTTGCATCGGGATGCAGATTGCGCAGACGCTTTACAAAATCGCTGTAGGCGGCTTCAAAACGCTTTATGTCATAATTTCCGAGCGAAGTGTCGTTAGTGCCGAGATTAATGCAGATTATATCGGGGACGAAACGTGAATGATCCCATTTGCAGTCATAGCGGTATAGCATCGTGTTATCATATTCCAGGGGAATCGTCTTGTCAGTACCCTCCTTAGCGCCGCCGAAATACCGGTACATGCCTATGCCCGACCGCGCCACGACATTCACGTCAGCGTCAAGGCTGCGTGCCGTGAGATAGGCATAACTGAGAGTATGGTTTTCCGTGTCATATGAAAATCCCTTCTTGGGATTATCCTCCTCTGTCCCGTAGCCGCATGTTATAGAATTACCGATAAACTCTATTCTCAGCCGTGGACGCTCCGGCGCGGGAAGCATCACGGCTCCGGGAGAAAGGTAGAAGCCACGGAAATGAGGATGGCGCTCATAGCCCTCGATAGCATAAGTGATGCGCACCGAGTGATTGCCGTCGGGAAGCGAATCGGCGATTGTAATCACCGAGTCGGCGGGTGTGAAATTTATCTTGTAAGCCGGAATCGAGTCAAGCTCCACCATGAACTGACCGCTCCCCGGACTCGCGGCAAACGCGAGCGAAGTGCCTGTGAAATTAAACATAGCCGTAATACCGGGATAGGTAAATTCAAGAGCTGAGGAATCGGCATCGTTAATACGCCCCATATAAAGGATATCATCAGATGACGGCGACACAAATACCGGCTGTGACGCCGTGCAGCCTAATGCAGCCACGGCAAGGACGGGAGCAATAAATTGTCGTAACATGTTTTATGAGTCTTAAATGAAAAAAATCGGTTGTGTTATTTCAACGCTAAAGTTACGACAAATAAGCCATACCTACAAAAAGAGCCCGCATTCATTTCTGAAAGCGGGCTTGGAAGGCGATAGACTATTTAAAAATGACTTTTTATTAACGTCAGCAAAATGCCTTCTCTTGTCAATCATAACAAACCTCATGAAAAAAGGTTCAGCCATTGCCCCGGTAATGCCATCGCGGCGAAACCTTATTGACCAATAAAATGTTTTTATCGTGAGCCACTTACTAAACGAGGGAATATGACACGCTACACTTTACTCTTATTGATAACGCTGATCGGGCTAAGCGCCGCTGCCAACGACGACAGCAGAGCCGGACAGGAGAATTGTCTGGAATGTTGCATACCGCCTGTCGCGTTGCGCACCAACCTTGTCTCCGACATCGCGCTTATCCCCAACATAGGCGCGACAATACCTATTGCCGGAAGATGGGCCGCCGACCTGTCATGGAGTTACGCGTGGTGGTCAAACAACGCCCGTCACCGCTACTGGCGCACATATGGCGGACACGCCGAGATACGTGCCTATCTCGGCAACCGTGACGGCAAAAACAAGATGGAGGGACATCACATAGGCATCTACGGACAGATTGCCACCTACGACTTCGAGTTTGGCAACAAAGGCTATATGGGTCCGCGCTGGAGCGCCGGCGGCGGCATAGCCTACGGCTACACGCTGCCCGTCACCGGAAGACTGTCGCTCGACTTCACCATCGGCATAGGCTATCTGGGCGGAAAGCAATACCGCTACTACCCGTTGTGTGACCGCTATGTGTGGTCATCGACACGCGACATAAATTATGTGGGACCCACTCGTCTGGAGATTTCCCTTTGCTGGCTTATAGGGAAAGGCAACATCAACCCGTCAAAAATCAAATACAGATGAAGCCGCTATGCCACATATTATCCCTGTTTCTGCTGATTGCCGCCTCTTCATGTGAACACAAACCGCTGTGGCTTCCTGAATCGCCGATAGAGACGACAGAGATACAATATGACTGGTCACGGTGTAGCGGCGACCTGCCTTCCGCCATGTCACTATACATGTATCCTCTTGGCACGGATGAACATCCCTGGCTTTTCAATCTCAGTAAAAACGGGGGAATAATAAATGTGCCGCAGGACATATATCGCGCAATCACCTATAACAATAACACTGACGGCATATTGTTTCGCAACACTGACGACTATGAGCTGTTTGAAATCTATACCCGTCGCGGCAGGCTGCTTGACGGCGCCCAAACCCCTTATACAGGGGCTCTTCCTCCACTTGTCATCACAGAGCCGGTGGTAATCACTCCCGACATGATGTGGACCACGGCTACCGACGTTGAAATAACCGGCGGCTTAGTCACGCTTGTGCCTGAACAGCTCACGCCACGCTATACGTTTAACGTGACCGGAGTCAGAAATTCCGATGGTGTCAGCGACTTATGCGCCACTCTCAGCGGAAACACAGGCGGCATCTACCTCAACAACCTTACACCCGCGGAATATCCCGTCACCCTACCGTCACAAGCGACCATAAAGGAAGGCAAAGCCATAACAGGCTCGCTGATTACATTTGGCATCCCCGCCAATCCTGTCGCTGCCAATATACTTACACTCTATTTCTGGCTTAAAGACGGGAGCAAATACTATTGCACCTTTGACGTGACTTCACAGATAAGAGAGGCGCCCGACCCGCTGAATGTGACAATAAACATCGACGGTCTTGACCTGCCGGAAATAAGCCTGCCTCCCGACGCCCCGGCAGGAGGAGGCATAGGGGTGGATGTAGACTCATGGCACACGATTGACATTGAACTTAAACCATTTGAGTAATGTTATCAACTCAGATGACACACTAACATAAAACACGTCCATCATGAACACAAAATCTATCTTAGCACTGCTACCCGCAGTCTGCCTATTAGCCGGATGTTCAAATGACACACAATCAAATGCACCATCTGATTTACAGTCCATCCAATTTTCAGTCAATGTGCCCAATGCCCCACGCGTCCCGACAACGACAGAAACCATCAAGACATTTAACACATGGGCTTTTGCCGACGGCAAGCCTTACATGTCAAACGTCGAGGTGGTAAAGGGCGAAAACGGTCTATGGGGGTACTCTCCTACCGCCTACTGGCCTGTGGATGAATCGTTGAACTTCTATTCTTACAGCCCCGCGCTCGAAACGACCAAACCCGTAACAGCCGACTCTCCCGACATCGCCGACTACATGTCGCCGGGTGACGTCGACCTCCTCTACGGCGTGAACATGGATGTAAACGGAAAGACCGACAAGCAGGTACACATCAATTTCCGGCATGCGCTATCCCAGATAAGGTTCTTTATCAGGAAGCAGCCGGCATCAATATCCAACCGGGCAATAGATGTCAAAATCAGTGAGCTGAAAGTAGTCAACGTTGCCACGACAGGCTCATTCAACTTCCCGAAAGAGACCACATCATCGACTTCGACAGCCAAGGGTGAATGGGTGACCACAACCGACAATGGCGAAATCGCGGTCTATGCCAACGCAACCGCCGACCTCGGTGACGAATATGCCGAATACCGCAATACCGGAAACATATTTGCCATTCCGCAGACATTGACCGAGACAGAAGCTACAGCAGCCACATATTCCGGCTCTTACATACGCGTGCTCTGCAAAATAACCGACCCGGCTACAGGCGTCACCTTATGGCCGTCGGCAAGCGACCCCAACTATGTCAATGACCTGAACGGCGGATATATCGTATTTCCTCTCGTAAATGACTCAAACAACAACTGGGAACTCGGAAATGCCTACCGATATAACCTGACAATAGGAATCCCGTCATCTACCGACCGCATCAACTTTGACGTGACAGTCGATGAGTATCAGGACTTCAACGACATTCCTGTAGAGAATTAGTCTTCACGGCAATGAGGGGCAGCGTGTTTCTCATATTATCACTCACAGCAGTCAGCTTCGGATGTTCATCGCCCGAGGCTGACTGCCCTATGCAGGAGAAGATAGCCTTTGAAGGGGTAGCCTCTCACCGCAATACCCCGACGACGACTGAAACAATAGATGAATTTTCAGTAACAGCCTACTACCCCGACGGTCATGGCTTCACCACCCTTCTCGACTCGGTGACGGTAAGGCGCACCGGACCAAACAAATGGAGCTACTCCCCGGCGGTAGACTGGCCTGACGCTCCGGTCAATTTCCTTGCCGTAAGCCCGGCTGACAACAAGATAAACATAAACTACTGGTGGCGAAACGTGATTCAGGACTATATATGCACCGGAGCGGAGGACCTGCTTGTCGCAACGCGGTTTGACGCTCACCAAGGGGAGGGTAATATAAAACTTAACTTCCGCCACACACTTGCCCAGGTGCATGTCAACCTGTTTACTGCAAACGACGATATGGACATAACCGTCCACAAGGTGTACTTGAAAGACATCGCCTCTCAAGGCAACTACTATCTGCCATCGGAAACCACCTCTCCCCTGGAGCCCGACGGCTCGTCGCAGGTCAACGGCGAATGGAACACGTTCAACAAGTCGTCAGTGACCTATACGCTATACAAGACAGAAAGAGACACACTCCTTACCACCCGACCTATACACCTCACCGGCGAGAGATGCTTCTTCCTGCCCGGCGAACTTGACCCTCTGCAATACTCCGGATATTACCACGGCTCACGAATAGAGGTGTTGTATCAGGTACACGACAGGCAAAGCGGAGAGTTGCTGTGACCATCGGCTCAGACACCACAGCAAGACCTCGACTGGGAGGAACAGCAATATGCCGTTGCACGATATTCTCTCATCGATGGTCTTGACGGCAACAGCTGGCATCAGGGATGGAGCTACAATTATACAGCAGAACTCATCCCGGGCAACTCACCGGCAATAAAGCAGTCGACAGGAATGAAAGTCGAAATAAACTAACGGCTTACAAGTGACTTGCCTTTGGCTATAGCCTCCTGATTAAGCGGGATAAGATGATGGTGACGCTCCGGAAGCGTCTTCTTCAGACCGCGGATAACGGCATCCATCGGGACAAGGTCACGCAACCCGAGCAAAGCGCCCAACACAATCATATTGTAAATCTTCACATTACCCATCTCAAGTGATGCGTCCATCGCCTTTACCTCATGGACCGTTATATCCTTACGGTGGGGTGCGCGATGAATGCCGTAGGAGTCATATATCAACATGCCTCCGGGCTTGATTTTGTCTTCAAACTTGTCGAGACTCTGCTGGTTAAGCACTACAGCCACATCATAACTGTCAAGTACGGGCGAACTGACAGGCGTGTCGCTCAATATCACGGTGACATTGGCTGTGCCGCCACGCTGCTCCGGACCGTAGGCAGGCATCCATGTCACTTCAAGGTCATTCATAAGCGCCGCATAAGCAAGTATCTTGCCCATAGAGAGCACGCCCTGTCCGCCGAATCCGGCTATAATGATTTCTTCTTTCATTGCTTGACTGTGTTTTTAAGATCACCCAGAGGATAATGGGCAAACATGTTTTCTTCCATCCATTTGTTGGACTGCTCAGGCGACATCTTCCACCCTGAACTACAGGTGCTGACTACTTCCACCACCGATGTGCCACGTCCTTCCATAGAGTTTTTAAACGCCTGCTTGAGCGCCGCCTTAGCCTTACGCACACTCGCGGGGGTGTGGACTGCCTGGCGGGTCACGTAGCATGTACCGTCAAGCATGGCAAATATAGGGCCTATCTTGAGAGGATAGCCGTTAAGGTCGACGCGGCGTCCGTAGGGGGTGGTAGAGGTCTTCATGCCCTCAAGGGTAGTAGGCGCCATCTGACCGCCTGTCATGCCGTAGATACCGTTGTTGATAAATATTATGACGATATTTTCGCCACGGTTTGCCGCGTGTATGGACTCGCATGTACCGATTGCGGCGAGGTCGCCGTCGCCCTGATAGGTAAACACCATCTTGTCGGGCTGTAGACGCTTTACCGCCGTGGCTATTGCCGGAGCCCTTCCGTGGGCAGCCTCGATCCAGTCTATATCTATGTAATTATAGGCAAACACCGCGCAGCCTACCGGAGCGATGCCTATGGTCTTGTCCTCAAGACCAAGCTCCTCGACCACTTCGGCGACCAGCTTGTGAACAACACCATGACTGCATCCGGGACAATAGTGCATCGTATTTTCGGTCATCAGCCTCGGGCGTGAATAAACCTTGTTTTCAGGCTTTATAATATCTTTAATATCCATTGTCGTCATTTATAGCTGTTATACAATCAGGAGTTGGCTTCAGGAAAATGATTGAAAAACGCATCAAGTACCTCCTGAGGATTAGGCACGATGCCGCCGAGTCTTCCGAAGTGATATACCGGAATATTGTCATGACAGGCAAGACGCACGTCCTCAATCATCTGACCGGCGTTAATCTCAACCACAAGTATGCCTTTCATCCGGGATGACAGACGCTCGATCTCCTCTGTCGGGAAAGGCCACAGGGTTATAGGACGGAGCAACCCTATCTTTACGCCATTTTCACGCGCCACCTCCACTGCTTTCTGACATATACGGGCGATGGATCCGAAAGCAACGATAAGATAATCGGCATCTTCGATATCGTAAGTCTGGAAGCGCACCTCATTCTCTTCTATCAGGCGGTATTTTTCCTGCAGGCGGTTGTTGATGACCTCCATTGCGGCGGGTTCAAGCTCAAGAGTGGTCATCACGTTACGCCCTCTTCCTGCCGGCTTGCCTGTAACAGCCCAGGGACATTGCTCGGCAATCTCGCTGTCGCTGCGACGCTTACGCTGCTCGGGAAGGACAACCTTTTCCATCATCTGACCGACGATTCCGTCGGCAAGTATTATCGACGGGGTGCGGTATTTAAACGCAAGGTCAAAGCCAAGCCCTACGAAGTCAGCCATCTCCTGCACCGACGACGGCGCCAGGGTTATAAGACGGTAGTCGCCATGTCCTCCACCTTTTGTAGCCTGGAAATAATCGGCTTGCGACGGCTGGATGGTGCCGAGACCGGGACCTCCGCGCATCACATTGATAATCAATGCCGGTAATTCTCCTGCGGCGATATAGCTTATGCCCTCCTGCTTCAGGCTGACACCGGGCGATGACGATGACGTGAACACAGCTTTTCCACAAGCCGCGCCTCCATAGACCATATTTATTGCGGCGACTTCACTTTCAGCCTGCAATACGACCATGCCGGTGGTCTCCCAGGGCATCAGTTCTTCAAGGGTCTCAAGGATTTCGCTTTGAGGCGTAATCGGATAGCCGAAATATCCATCGGCGCCATATCGGATAGCGGCATGGGCTATAGCCTCATTGCCTTTCATCAATCTTACTTCTTCTTTCATAACACTAATTGACTTGTGATTTACTTTTCCACCACCCGGTAGACCTCAATACAGGCGTCGGGACACACTACGGCGCAACTTGCACAACCGATGCATGCCTCGGGCTTATCTGTATATGCGAAATGATAACCCCTGTCGTTGACCTCCTTGGGCTGGAGGGCAAGTACTCCGGTGGGACAGGCGACCACACAAAGGTCACACCCCTTACACCGCTCTTCGTTTATTATTACTGCGCCTTGGACTTTTGCCATGTTGAGAATGTGTTAGTTATTGTAAAACTCATGGCAAATATAATAAAAGATTTGCTTCGACAACACATTTTAACACAACCTTAACCTATGGCACACTCGACGCAAAAATGTGCTATATAACATATTTTTGAGCAAAAATGCAACCGGCAGCCACCCTGCCGCTATCAAAAGCGAAGCAATATGACCGCCGGAAGCCGACAATTATCACCCAAATTATCAATACACGATTAATTTCATAGTTTGCTTATTGTCTCCCGACTTCACGATATACACTCCCTTGTCAAGCGAGCCGGTGAAAATACGGTCGGCGACATCAGTCACGGCAGCGATACGACGGCCCTGCATGTCATAGACTCCGGCACCCGCCACTTTTACGCCGAGGTTCACATAACTGCCGTCGTAGGTCACTGCAACGGGCGCGACGCCCGGCTGATTGATCGAGACAGTTGGAGACGTGACATTGACGCGATACACCCCGAGCGCACCGTTGCCAAGGAACAACACCAGAATGCCACCGGTGTTTTCACTGTCGTCAGGGATATATTTAGCGTCAAGACCTTGCATGTCATTGGTAGAAAACCCTTTGGAATCACCCGGACACCAGAGTATCTTATGAGTGTCGAAGCCAGCAGTCAAAGACGGTGTAGACACAATCCTCGCAGCCGTCGCCTCGGGATTGCCGGCAGCGTGTATGCCATAGACAAGCAGCTGCTTGCCGGCGATGATAGGCATTGCGAGTCCACTGGCCTGCGGCTCAGCCTCCTCGGGAAGCATCGCCTCGTCAGTGTAACTGCTCAGCAACTCGGCTTCCGCCTTTACATTAAAACGGTAAAGAGCCGGGAAAATCAATTCGCCATACATGCTGCAGCCACACACATAAAAACAATCGTCACCTACAGGATATAACTTGACGCGGAATGACGCTTTTGTCGGTGACACGGTTTTAGGCAGGATGCTCCACTCCTCAGTCGCAACACCGCCTCTTACCTTCCATCTTACGACATGCCAGTCGGTATAATCCATATTATCCATATCACTTTCGTTGTCGGAATAACCCCATATTTCATAATCACCGCTTAGTATGCTTCCTTTAACGGCAAATAATTCGGGCATATCACCTTTCTTTCTCTCCAGTGATATTGCCTCGCGTGCCACTACAGAGGTAGTCTCAGGCGTAACGTCGGAAAGGTCAACCGTATACATGGTCATTCTCTTCGGACTGATGGCTACCTGATATGTCGTGAAATAAAGCGTCCCGTCACTGTCAACATGAATCCTCGGCATCACAAGAGCATCAGGATAAGCATTTCCGCCCGGAGCATACACGCGGAGCATCGGCAACTCCTCGCCGGTCGCAAGGTCATAACGTAACAGCCACACACGTGTAGGGTCGCTTGCCCAACCCGCCGACATAAAGCTGCCCCTGCACAGGTATATGACACCATCTTTTACATATACGCCATGGTTATACACAATCGTACGCTTATTGTCAAGACCCGGAAGGTCGACACCCGGGTAAGGGTGATTGCCAAGCACACTTGACCGGAGCCACACCGACGACAGCTCAAGCCTGGTACCGTCGTCAAACTCCGCCGGTTCAAACTCCGTATCGTCGGCTTGCATATTGTATTTAGTGGGCTCGCCTGTCATATGCAGCGTCTGCATGTCGGTCTCTCCGGGATATATCCACTTTGAACCATCTTTATCCGCTGAATAAATACATATGCGCCAATAGTAATCGCCCTCCGGCAGCGCAGAATCGGAAAAAGTCCGTGTCCTCACTTCCCCTGCGTTAAGTTCGGCAGGGGAGATTTTCATGCTTCTAACTCTGCCAAAGTCCTCATATACCGACATTTCAAGATATGTCGTCTTGCCGGCATACGCCTTATCAAGATTAATTTTTATAGTATATTTACCTTCTTTATGAGTTGCCGTCACGTAATTGACGGCATGGGCACACAAGCCCGCAAATACCATGACCAACGCTACTACTAAGTTCTTTTTCATACGAGAAATGTTATTTTGGTTATTATTAAATGTGTTTCAGCAAGATACTTGATTTGGTTTGCGCTCAAATGTAATCAAACTTATCACATAAAACAAATTATCATACAATTATTTTTCAATAATTACAGCCAAAATCTCATATTCTGCAATTTAAACCCAAATATTTGCACATAAAAGAAAAAGTAATTACCTTTGCCCTCGCAAAAGCCCAGATGGCGGAATCGGTAGACGCGCTGGTCTCAAACACCAGTGGAGCAATCCATCCCGGTTCGATCCCGGGTCTGGGTACAGAACTGAGGATTCTCACTACGAGAGTCCTCAGTTTCTTTTTCCATTCCTCTTAACTCATTGGTCTGATCATAGATAAGTTTCAATGCCTTGTTATATGAGTCGGTTCTATATTCTTTCAACAATCATATTCGTTAGATTTTTGCATTCCTCCAAAAAATGAAATAAGAATTTTGTTATTTCATTTTTTTGTTAAAATTTGAGATAACCAAATTTTTATTGTAATTTTGTAGAAAACTAGCGATATGATAAGTTTAGAGACATTTAATGCTGGACACTACGAAGATGGATATGGTTATAAGTACTTTGTACCTAACTATATTAATCAAGATTGGACATGGAACAATTCTACAATCAACCATTTATTAGAGAAAGCAGCTTTAAAATTAGGCGAGCTAAATTCGTTTTCCAAACTTGTTCCAAATATAGATTTATTCATACAGCTACATGTAACTAAAGAAGCTGTTGTTTCAAGCCGCATTGAAGGCACTCAAACAAGGATGGATGAAGCGCTACTTCCTGAAGCAGAAATCAAGTTTGAAAGAAGAGATGATTGGAAAGAAGTTCAAAACTATATAAAAGCAATAAATGAAGCTATCAAAAGTTTGGAGACGCTCCCCATTTCAAGCAGACTAATTCGTAATACTCATAAACTATTGTTAGATAGCGTTCGTGGTGAACACAAACTTCCTGGAGAGTTCCGAACAAGTCAGAATTGGATTGGTGGTAAATCTCTTGCTGACGCTAAGTTTATCCCCCCCACTCATCAACTCATTGGAGAACTAATGGGAGATCTTGAGAAATTCCTTAACAATAATCAAATTCATCTCCCTTCTTTGTTGAAAATAGCTATAGCTCATTATCAATTTGAAACTATACACCCATTTTTAGATGGCAACGGACGTATCGGCCGTTTATTGATTACCTTGTTTCTTGTCAAAGAAAAAGTTTTGGATATGCCATTGCTTTACCTTTCTACATTTTTCGAGAATCCAAAAGATCTTTATTATGACAATCTCTCTTCTATTCGCACAAAAAATGATATGACGCAGTGGATAAAATACTTCCTTGTGGGTATTGAACAAACCGCGACTAAAGCAGTCGAAACATTGTCCTCAATATTGCGATTTAAGAGCGATGCAGAGGATTTAATACGATTCTCTTACCGTAGTCGCTCTACTAATGCTATTAGATTGCTTCATAGGCTTATGAAAAATCCCTATATAACTATTGACGATGCCGCGGCTATTTGTGATATAACATATAATTCGGCAAATACGCTTGTCAAGATGATGACAAAAGATAATTTATTGTTAGAGGTTACAGGTCAAAGCCGAAACCGATTATATGTTTGCAAATCCTATCTATCACTGTTTGACTAAACCATTAATATTAGTTTTACAAATTATAGGTTCGGGCATCCAGTGACGCATTTCCCACAATCGGTCGAGGTCAGCCAAAATTGGTTCTAACACGGCACGGTTGGGGGTACTGAACTGAGGATTCTCATCGCGAGAGTCCTCAGTTTCTTTTCCTGCCATTGCCTAATTAAGCCATCCACAGTCGGCCTCAGTCATCATTTTATCCAAAAGGCTCAGATGATTGCAGCCGCTATTCTTTTATGGAATTAAGGTCGCGGAATAGCTTAATGTATTTTGGATAGTAGTGAACAATGCTGTATATGATGACAATCAAAAGAGCCACAGCCATCGCCCAAAAAGCTACCCGATTGTAATGCCATGCATTAGGAAAAAGAAGAGTGAAGAGGACTACAAAGCCGGCACCGAAGAATATCTCTCCTGACAGTATAAGCAGTTTTATATTTGCAGTCCCGGAGAAGAGTTGACTTGGCGCGAGTGTAGCAATGTTGATGCCCTTTAATTTACGGTACAAATAAATGTACCATATTGCACCGACAGCAAGTAAAGATGACAGGTATATTTTCAGATAGAGAGGAAATGAAAGCGGATTGACGTTACCGATTGCCGCGGCGGCAAAGATAACCGCTAAAATCAGCAACACAGTGAATTCTTGACGGAATTTTTTGAGTAGCTTCGCCTGTGCAGACTGTGCGACAGACAGGTTTATCTTTATATCGGCATTTGTCTTGGCGAGCACCTGCTCAAGCGTTGACATACTTTTTCTGAGTTCGTCGAGTTGCATGTGTTATATCTGTTTTGAGAGTTTTTCTTTAATGCGGTGGATTTTAACTGCAACCGTGTTGCGTTTCAGTCCGAGGGTATCGGCTATTTCATCGTAGGAATATTCATCGAGCCATAGGAGGATTATTGCTTTCTCCATATCTTCAAGTCGGTTAATCAGCGAGCGCAGCGCCTGAAGATTCTCTCGCTGCGTATCGTCAATTTCAGTTGTGCGATCAAGCAGTCCGAAATCAAGCGACACAGTTTCGATTTTTGGTCTTGACGAACGCAATGCCATTAGTGCCGAGTTTACAGCTACCCGATAAATCCATGTTGACATTTTGCTGTCGCCCCGGAATTGGCTTAATCCCAGCCAGATGTTAACATAGATTTCTTGTCGCAGGTCATCAAACGGCAAGCTGTCAGTAGCATAAAAATAGCTGACCTTGTTGATAATTCGGGAGTGCTGCTTCACAAGCGAGGCAAAATCCCTTTCGTTTGTTGGTGGGTCTGTCATACTTCGTTTGTTTTGTTTGCTTTGCCTCGTTAGGTGCATATTTAGCCCCAAAAGTTTCATCGACGCAATTTTTTTTCATCCCGTCAAACAAAGATAATAATAATCAAGCGACTACACATTCAATATCAGGGAATAATACATGCACTCTTACCGTCAGGCATATACCCTTGAGTTGTTGAGTCAAGAATCGTGTATCTACGGGTGGAGGTGTTATGCACGCAAGTCTGGGGGGATGTTTTTTGCATCTGACTTTTGAGGGTTTTATTGATTTTATTTCGTAATTTTACGGTAATAACCCTAATAACCCATAATTACACAAAAAATAGAATCTAAGATGTACAGACTTTCATCACTTATTCTTGTCACGGCAATTGCTACGGCAAGTGTGACAGCCGCCGTCAACGATTGGGAAAACCCCGCTGTATTTGCAGAGGGCAGGCTTGCACCGAGAGCGACAGCGTTTCCTTATGCAACTACGGCTCAGGCGATAAAAGGCAATCCCGCGTCATCACCCTATTTCATGAGCCTGAACGGGAAATGGGCGTTCAAGTTCTCCCCGAAACCCGCCGACCGCCCCGCCGACTTCTACAAGCCAGGCTATGACCACTCGTCATGGGACTCGATTCCCGTACCCTCCAACTGGGAAATGCAAGGTTACGGCACTCCCATATATACAAATGTCGCATATCCATTTCCCAAAGACATCCCCAATATACCCCACGACGACAATCCGGTAGGCAGCTATACGCGCACCTTCACTCTCCCCTCGTCATGGAAAGGGAGAGAGGTGTTCCTGCACTTTGACGGTTCCACCGCAGGCATGTATGTATGGGTAAACGGACAAAAAGCCGGATATGTGCAGAGCACGAAGAATCCGGCAGAATTTGACATCACTCCTTATCTTATCCCCGGCGAAAACAGGATTTCATGTGAGGTGTACCGCTGGACCGACGGCTCCTATCTTGAGGACCAGGATTTCTGGCGCCTGTCGGGCATCGACCGCGACGTGTACCTATACTCCACGGCTCCGCAGCGCATTCTTGACTTCTTTGCCGATGCCGGTCTTGACGGCACCTACCGCGACGGCAGGCTCAATCTCGAAGTAGAGCTGAGCAACCTCGCCGACACCCCTGTCCCGGCAGTCATCGAGGCATCTATCTATGACAAAGCGGGCAAGAAAATAAAATCCATCTCGCGCTCCGCGTCGCTCCCCGCCCACGAGACCATTCCGGTCAACATGGATGCCACGATAAAAAATGTCAATAAATGGAGCGGCGAGACGCCCTATCTTTACACTCTCTTGCTTACACTCTCCGACAGTGACGGCAAGCTTATCGAAGCCACTTCGGCACGCATCGGATTCCGCAAAGTGGAGATTATCGAAAGTAAGCTCACTATCAACGGAAAGCCCATTGAGGTTCATGGAGTAAATCTCCACGAGCACAACGAGACTACCGGACACGTCGTCGACCGCGAAACCATGATGAAGGACATCGCCACTATGAAGCGCCACAATATAAACGCGGTGCGCACAAGCCATTACCCGCAGTCCCCGCTATGGTATGACCTCTGCGACGAATATGGCATATACCTCGTCGACGAGGCAAACATCGAAGCCCATGGAATGGGAGCCGCGCTGCAGGGATGGTATGATCCCGTCAATCATCCCGCCCACGAACCTCTGTGGCAACCGGCAATAATCGACCGTCAGAAACTGCTCGTAGAGCGCGACAAGAATCATCCCAGCGTGATTATCTGGTCAATGGGCAACGAATGTGGCAACGGAGAAAACTTCATCGCTGCCTACAACTGGATAAAATCACGTGACAACAGCCGCCCCGTGCAGTTTGAGCAAGCCGGAGAGACCTCCAACACCGATATTGTGTGTCCGATGTATCCGTCAATCGACTACATGAACGACTACGCCCGCCGCGACAATCCCGGACGCCCCTACATAATGTGTGAGTACGCCCACGCAATGGGCAATTCAACCGGCAACTTTCAGGAATATTTCGACATAATACGCTCATCGCCCCACATGCAGGGCGGCTTCATCTGGGACTGGGTTGACCAGGGGCTTCTCACAAAAGACGAAAACGGCGACTCTTACTGGGCTTATGGCGGCGACTTCGGTGCATACAACTATACCCACGATGAAAATTTCTGCATCAACGGACTCGTACAGCCCGACCGCACACCTCACCCCGGACTTATGGAGGTCAAGAAAGTGTATCAGGACATCCGTTTCTCCCCTGCCGACGCGGCAAACGGAGAGTTTAACGTCGAAAACCACTTCCTATACCGCGACCTCGGAGATTACGACTTCCGGTGGCAACTCCTGAAAAACGGCGAGCCCGTGGCTTCAGGCGACATCCCCGTAAGCCTTCCTGCCGGAAAGAGCAAAAAAGTAAAGATAAAAGGATTTCCGGCACTCGACACGGAGGATGGCAACGAGTATCACCTCTCGGTCTACACATTCACCCGTAACGCCGACGACATTCTACCCGCCGGCCACGAAGTGGCAAGGGAGCAGTTTGTCATCAAGTCAAATAATGTATTTGACATAAAGGACAACGGAGGCACCCCCGCCCAAGTGAAAGAAGAAAACGGCAACTGGGTATTTGACTGCACCAACGACACAAGAATCATAATTGACAAGCGCTCCGGAGAGCTGCGAAGCTATTCAATCGGCGGACGTCAGCTGATTGCCGGCACTCCCCGTCCGTCATTCTGGCGTGCCCCCACCGACAACGACAGAGGCAGCGGCGAACATATCAGACTAAACGCATGGAGATGTGCAGCCGACAACAAAAAGGTGAAAGAAGTGACATTCTCCCCCAACAATCCTCTACCGACAGTGACTTCACGCTACCGGCTTCCCGATGTAAATGCCGACTATACCGTGATATACACGGTAATGCCTGACGGAAGGCTCGCCGTGACCGCCTCCCTGGACTGCTCCGACGACACCCCGGAGCTGATGCGCTTCGGTATGCAGATACCCGCGCCACGCTCTATGGACACGCTGACCTGGTATGGACGCGGCCCGTGGGAAAACTATTCCGACCGCAATACGTCATCATTCATGGGTGTCTGGAAAAGCGATGTCGACAGCCTTTTCTATCCCTATATTTTCCCGCAAGAGACAGGCAACCACACTGACGTGCGCTGGGCAACACTCACCGGTCCCTCGGGCTTCGGCATCAAAGTGTCGGGCACACAGCCCCTCAATGTGAGCGCGCTCGACGTGACCCCCGCCGACATTGACCCGGGAGTGAAGAAGCATCAGATGCACAACAGCGATGTGCGCCACTCCCGCCACAACGTATGGCTTAACGTCGACCTCGCGCAACGCGGATTGGGCGGTGACAACAGCTGGGGAGCAAAGCCCCACCGGCAATACAGGCTACCCGCCGGTAAATACACCTACACATTCGTCATCGAACCGGCGAAATAAGACATTACCCCTAAGACCCCTTCCCATAAAAGGGCAGAAGCCATCGACAAGGCTATCTGCCCTTTGCTTTTTTTTCTACTTAAACACAATCCCGACAAGACACTATGAAACAAGCACATAGCAAAAGCGGCAGAAAAAAATCAAAACGCCAATTAGCAAAAATATGTTAAAAACAGCATTTTTATTGAACTTAATTCCGCCTTGTCTGTTATGCAGAAAAAGTGAATGTTAGTTTAGAAAATTTAGCAACGATTAATTCATCTACATTATGGTAAAAGGGCTCCTTATAGCAAGTGTTTCAATCGCGATGATGACAGCTTGCACAGTTGACGAAGGATTCGACACCCCTGAAGCACCAAATGAAATAACTTTTGACGTGACAGCCGACAATGCGTCACGTCAGGCGACAGCCCCCAGCTACGACAACATAACCGAGTTCACCATCTCGGCTCGCCATAACGGCTCACTTTTCATCAATGAAGAATCGGTCGCAATATCTACCGGAAAATGGACAAGCCGCGGAAAGAACCATTTCTGGCCTGCCGACAACGGCGATGTAGACTTTTTCGCTTACAAATATGACGAACCCGCCGGCAACGCCATCTCACCCGTGCTTGACATCGAGCAGGACTGCGCCCGCCTGTGCATGTTTGCCGTGCCTACAGAAGCAAAATCCCAGACCACCCTGCAATATGCGACAAGCATGCACCGCACCGCCGAGGACGGAAGTGTGCCCGTCTCATTCAGCCACGCGCTATCGGAGATTGCGTTTAACGCACTAAATTCAAGCGACGAACTTCATGTAGAAATCAGCGGAGTCACCATCAGCCATGTCCACATGCACGGCGACTTCATATTCCCCGCCGGACGCCGACAGGCATCATGGGATGTCAGCGCAAGCTCGCCTATGAAATCGACAGCCTCTTTCCCTGCAAAAACAATCATGAGCCACGAAGAAAGCATTGGCGAAGAAGCAGTTATGCACCTCATCCCGCAGTCGCAGGACAACGCCACCGAAGCTGCCGGCTATACCGACGGCACTTGCATCACATTCCGTTGTGCCGTGTGGCACCTCGCCGACCCGTCTAAAGGCGTACAGCCAACCGACGAAATGCTCATCGGCGAACAAAATCCTGACGGAAGCGTTACTTTCGGCGAACTACACATTCCGGTCAGCATCAACTGGCAACCGGGATGCCGCTACATTTATTCAGTCAACTTCGGTGCCGGAGGCATAAGCGGAATACCCGTTGCCGGAGGCACAATGCTCCCCATCGCATTCTCATCCCACACCGAATCAATGTAACTACACCACCCTTCATCACGCGCAGAAATATTGTAATTGTTTGAGTCCCCGCCACGATTGTTATGATTTTTCATTACCTTTGTGGCATGAAAGACTTTTTTAAGATTATAAAGCGCTTTGTACCTCCCTACAAGGTAAACCTTGCGCTTAACATCTTCTTCAACATACTCGCTGCAATCCTGACCCTGTTCTCCTTTGCAGTGATTATCCCCATATTGGAGATGCTTTTTGGCATAAAGGAAGCCCATTACGCATTTATGCCCGTAGGAAGCGCGTCAATAAAAGACGTAGCAATCAACAACTTTTACTATTACACCCAGGTAATGATAGCCGACTGGGGACCGTCAGGTGCGCTTGCCGCGCTCTCCGCCCTGCTCGTAGTGATGACCGGACTCAAGACCGGCACTACCTTCCTCAGCTCCTACTTCATCATCCCAATGCGCTCGGGCATAGTGCGCGACATACGCAACTACATGTATGACAAAATCCTGCAACTGCCCATCTCCTTTTTCACCGACGCCCATAAAGGCGACGTGATGGCTCGCATGACAGGCGATGTCGCGGAAATTGAAAACTCAATCATGTCATCGCTCGACATGTTTTTCAAAAACCCCATAATGATAATCGTCTGCCTCTCCATGATGATAATCATCTCGTGGCAGCTCACGATATTCGTGTTTATCCTCCTGCCGCTTGCCGGGCTTGTCATGGGGCGCATAGGCAAGAGGCTTAAACGCCAGTCGCTTGAAGCACAGAATCAATGGGGAACACTGATGTCAAACATCGAGGAGACTCTCGGCGGACTCCGCATCATCAAGGCGTTCAACGCCGAGGAAAAGGTGCGCTACCGCTTCCATCGCGAAAACCAGACTTTTTACCGCATAAGCAACCGCATCGCCCGGCGCCAGTCGCTCGCCCACCCCATGAGCGAGTTTCTCGGCACTCTGACAATCGCCATAGTGCTTTGGTTTGGCGGCACACTGATTCTCACCGGGGTGTCATCGATCAACGCGGCGTCGTTTATCTACTACATGGTGATATTCTACAGCATCATCAATCCGGCAAAAGAGCTTTCCAAGGCTATGTATGCCATCCAGAAAGGTCTTGCCTCGATGGAACGTGTCGACCGCATACTTGGCGCGGTAAACACCATCCGCGACCCGGAAAAGCCGATAAAGGTAGAGTCATTGAAGGGCGAAATCGACTACAAGGATGTAAGCTTTTCCTACAATAACAATGTCAAGGTGCTGAAGGACGTGTCGCTCCACGTGCCGGCAGGAGCGACAGTGGCGATTGTAGGTCAGAGCGGCTCGGGCAAATCCACCCTTGCCGACCTTCTTCCCAGATTTTACGACATCGCCGACGGTGAAATCGCCATTGACGGCATAAACATAAAGGACCTGAAGGTAAAAGACCTCCGCTCGTTCATGGGCAATGTCAACCAGGAAGCGATATTGTTTAACGACTCCTTCTACAACAACATAACCTTCGGAGTAAATGAAGCGACTATGGAACAGGTGGTCGAAGCAGCCAAGATAGCCAACGCCCATGATTTTATCATGGCGTCGGAAAACGGCTATGACACCAACATAGGCGACCGCGGATGCCGCCTGTCGGGCGGACAGCGGCAGAGGCTTTCCATAGCCCGTGCAATCCTGAAAAATCCGCCGATTCTTATCCTTGACGAAGCCACCTCAGCGCTCGACAGCGAAAACGAAAAAGTGGTCCAGACCGCACTCGACCGCCTCATGAAGGACCGTACCACAATCGTGATAGCCCACCGCCTCTCCACGATAAAGAACGCCGACATGATATGTGTCATGAACGAAGGACGCATCGTGGAGGCAGGCACTCATGATGAGCTTTTAGCAAAAGACGGATACTACAAACGTCTTGTCGACATGCAGAAATTTTGATGACATCATTCTCATATTATAATTACACTAATTCTTACAAATCATGTCAATTATTGAACCCGGAAAAAAACTCGCCATCTGTAGCGACCATGCCGGCTATGAGCTTAAAAGCATTGTAGAGGGCTACCTGCTCTCTCAGGGAATCGAATCAGAGGACTTTGGATGTTTCAGTGAAGAGAGTTGCGACTACGCCGATTTTGCCCACCCCTGCGCGCTTGCGGTAGAAGAAGGACGGGATTATCCCGGCATAGGCATCTGCGGCAGCGGCAACGGCATCAGCATGACCCTTAACAAGCATCAGGGCATACGCGCGGCTATCTGCTGGACCGTAGAGCTTGCACGCCTCGCACGCGCCCACAACAACGCCAACGTGCTCGTATTACCGGCGCGATTCATCGAGCCTACGCTTGCGCTTGCCATTGTAGACGCTTTCCTTAACACTCCATTTGACGGCGGACGCCACGAACGCCGCATCGAAAAGATGCCCGTGAAATAAGACCCCGTTCCCCAATTATTTGTTTTTTTAGACTATTTCTTATAAATTTGCGGTGGTCATTGATTGACCGCCGCATTTTTTGCGGCTATTGTTTAACTAATCTACTTACAATTGGATATCGACCCGTTGCCAGCCATGCCCGATTGCATGGGCTTAATACTGGCTATTGAACATCTCGTGACAGTCAACGCCCCCGACTTCGGGTGTATTGTCGCGCTTATATTTGCCGTCTTCGCTTTGGTGATTTCAGGCTTTGTATCAGGCAGTGAAATCGCCTATTTCTCCCTGACCCCGCAACAGATTGAAGAAATCGAAGACTCTCCGAAAGGTCCCGTCATCAACCGGTTCCTCTCCGCGCCTGAAAGGCTTCTCGCCACAATCCTTATTGCCAACAATCTCGTCAACGTGACGATTGTAATCCTCTGCTCCTTTGCTTTCAGCCGCATATTTGAATTTCACAGCGAGCTTCTCAGTTTTATTTTCCAGAGTGTCCTGCTGACATTCCTTATATTGCTTTTCGGAGAGATACTCCCCAAGCTCTATGCCAACACCTACACTGTCAAATGGGCAAAAATGGCGACTGGCGGCATAGGTCTCGCTATCCGGTTGTTCTCGCCCATATCCTCGATGCTTGTCAAAAGCTCGTCGCTCGTCAACCGCGTCGTCACAAAGAAAGCCGAAAACATTTCGGTCGACGACCTTTCCCAGGCTCTTGAGATAACCGATGTCAAGGCTTCGGAAGAGAAAGAGATGCTTGAGGGCATACTTGAATTTGGCGACACCACGGCATCGGAAATCATGACGCCCCGCATAGACATGACCGACATAAACATCAAGTCGACGTTTGACGAGGTAATGGAAATCGTGCTGTCAAGTGGATTTTCCCGACTGCCTGTCTACGAAGACACTGATGACAACATAAAGGGGGTGCTATACAGCCGCGACCTGCTCCCCTACATAGGCAAGACCGATGAAAGCTTTGAATGGCAGAAGCTTGTCCGCGAGCCTTACTTTGTGCCCGAATCGCGCATGATTGACGACCTGCTTGAAGACTTCCGCCGCCGCCGCATCCACATGGCGATAGTGGTCGACGAGTATGGCGGCACCCAGGGTCTTGTGACACTTGAGGATGTGCTGGAGGAAATAGTCGGCGACATTAACGACGAGTATGACGAAGAGGAAGTGACCTATAAACGCCTTCCCGATGACACCTATGTCTTTGAGGGCAAGACACTGCTCACCGACTTCTTCCGCGTAACCGGACTTAACGAAGAGGACTACTCCGACGTGACGGAAGACTGCGACACCCTTGCCGGAATGCTTCTCGCCATAAAAGGCGACTTCCCCAAGTCAAAGGAGTCGATAGTCTATGGCAAATGCCGCTTCCTGATATTGTCAATCGAACGCCACCGCATAGCAAGCGTGAGAGTGAAGGTAATGACCGAAGAGGAAGTCACTGAAAAATAAACCCCACTGAAGCAATGACAAGCCGCATCACCCTACTGATGGCGATGGCAATCATGTTGACCACGGCGGCATGCCGCAAGCCGACCGACAACCCTGTGCCGCGGCCGGAAGCCTATCCGCGCATAGAGACCTATGAGGCGGCATATGACTCGATAACCGCCGCCGGTGGATTGGTAGTCCCCGTAAACAAGGGTGCTATAAGCGAAGTGACCCGCAACAGCGGCAACAGCCAATGGATAAATCTCTCTTATCCGAGATACCGCGCCACCCTGCGCTACACGATAACCTCCGGCAGCGCCCGTGACGTAAAGGAGTCGGTCGACAACCGCCTTACAAGAATGTCGCTTAATTCAGGCGGAAACACAACTGAGATAATCGAACTCCGGACACCGGAGGGGATAGCGTCGACAATATTTGTCACGCCCGGGGCGACTGTTACACCACTGCAGATACTGTCGACCGACAGCGCCACATTCACCATGTCGGGCGTGCTGGAAATAGCATCGCCGACAGCTACCCGCGAAGAGATAATGCCTGTAGTGGCGGCGGTCAAAGAAGATTTACTGTATACGGCAAAACATATAGCAAGACAATGACCGAAAGAGTGCAGATTGCCGGGATTGACGTGTATGTGACCCGGTTCACGGATGAAGAGAGCGCAGCCGGTCAGCTCATCGGTCAGAAAAGCGCCGTAAACCGCATCCTGACCGAGATTGCCGGTGCCGACTGTAAGTTATGTCATCACGACGACGGTTCGCCCTATATCGAGGGATTTAAACGCGAGATTTCGATTTCCCACTGCAAGGGCATGGCGGCGGTCGGCGTAGGCGGTGACAGCCGCATAGGCATAGATATAGAAACACCACGCGCCACCCTTCGCAGAGTGACGCGCAAATTTCTTTCTGAGGAAGAGAGCCGGCGGTTTACTACCGACGACGACCTGTTGACTGCCTGGACCATGAAAGAAGCTTTGTACAAAGCGGTAGGCATAGCCGGCATAGACTTCGCCAATGGAGTGACACTACCAGCCCTCGGCTCCGACACAACCACAATCGCAGGCACAACCTATCGGGTCGAGTCGGTAACGACAGGCAACGCCCGCCTTACCGCCGCCTCGCCTAATCCTTGATGTCGTAAGCGAGATCCCCGGCATCGCCTAATCCTTGATGCCGTAAGCGAGATCCCCGGCATCGCCAAGGCCCGGCACTATATAGCTGTGAGAGTTGATTTCCGGGTCAACGGCACCTACCCATACAGTCGTCTTGTCGTCAGGGAAGGTAGACTTAACGTAGTCTATAGCCGCCTGCGACGCTATGACAGAGGCAACATGTATCTTTGCCGGCTCACCCTTTGTCAGCAATGCCTTGTAGCTAAGCTCCATCGAGGCGCCCGTGGCAAGCATCGGGTCAACGAGGACAAGAGTCTTGCCATCAAGCCTCGGAGAAGCGATATACTCGATGAATACATCAAAATTTTCCTTCTCCTTATACTTTCTGTAGGCGGAGACAAACGCATTCTCGCTCTTGTCGAGCACATTGAGAAAACCGAGATGAAAAGGCACTCCCGCGCGGAAAATCGTGCCAAGCACCACATCATCGGCAACCACATCACACGTCGCCGGTGCAAGCGGGGTCACTATGTCTACTTTCTTATATTCAAACGTCTTGCTTATCTCATAAGCCATAAGCTCGCCGATACGCTCCAGATTACGGCGGAAACGCAGCATGTCATGCTGTATGTCGACATTTCGCAGCTCCATCATGTACTGGCTGATGATGGAAGGATGCTCGTCAAAATTAACTATTTTCATTATAAGTCAGTGTTATCACAATATTTCATAAAATTCCATTCCGGGAGCGACATGACGCGTTCCGAAGCCAAGCTTCCCTGCCGCTTCGACATTTGCCTTCGAGTCGTCAAAAAAGACAGTCTCACCCGGCTCTATGCCAAACTTCTCGACCACGAGACGGAATATAGCCTCCTCAGGCTTGCAGCACTTTGCCTCAAAGGAAGTGACCGTGCCGTCAAAGTAATCATCCAGCTCCATGCCTTCCTGACGGAAATAGCGCGCGATGTCCTGACGCCACATTATGGAGTTGGTATTGGACAGCAGATAAATCTTATATTCCTTCCTCAGCCGACGCAGCTCCTCAAGGCGTCTTACAGGTATTCCGGTAAGAAAGCGATTGAACGCAAGGTCAATCTCCTCGTCGGTAACATCGCGGGCTATCAGAGCTCTTACCTCGTCGTGAAACTCGCGCTCTGTAATCTTTCCTTCCTCAAGCGCGGCAAAAGGGCCTTTCTGTCCGTAGTCGCCCAGATAGTCACCGATACTGTCCATCCCGAGCTCACGGAACGCCTGCTCACAATTTTCGCGGCGTATATCCATAATCACACCGCCCAGATCAAACAATAGATTCTTTACCATGACACAAACTTAATAAAAAATCCGCTAATATCAACCTGCCTCCCGGCATTTTACCACACTACCCGCCTCTTTATTCCGGGAATTATATATATTTGCAAAATGCATATGGAAAAAATATCATCTACCGCCTTGACATCGCGCCTGAATGTCGTGGACTCACTGCGCGGATTCGCATTGCTCGCTATAGTCCTGCTGCACAACATCGAGCATTACAATCTCTACTTCCTTCCGGAGAATCTGCCGGAATGGCTGAAATGGCTTGACCATATCGCATGGGACGCCACTTTCCTTACCCTGTCGGGAAATGCCTACGCTACATTCTCGCTGCTGTTCGGATTCAGTTTTTTCGTTCAATTGCGCAACGCGCGGGCACGTGGATGTGACTTCCGCATGAGATTTGCGTGGCGAATGTTTCTACTCGCAGGCTTTGCCATGCTTCATTCGTTATTCTATAATGGCGACATACTCTTACTATATGCCGCTTGCGGACTGCTGCTTATCCCGGCAAGCAGCTGGAGCAACCGCACACTTGTCATATTGTCAGCCCTGCTCATGGCGCAGCCCTACGCGTGGGGGAAAATAATTTATGCCCTTTGCAATCCTGAATATATCGACACCAACAACATGTTCATGCCCTATGCGATTGCGGCGACCAACGCCGGGATGCACGGCAACCTCGCCGACACCCTCTGGAGCAACCTTCGTGACGGAATACTTTACAGCAACATATGGCAGGTAGAGGCAGGAAGGCTGTCTCTTACCCCGGCTCTGTTCATGATCGGGATGGTTATCGGTCGGAAAAACCTCTTCATTTGCTCTCAAAGCAGCACCATGTTCTGGCGCAAAGCCCTGTTGACAGCAATCTTGGCGGCGATACCCCTGTATCTGCTTCGCGAGCTTGTTCCTCCCCACATCCACAATGTCACGGTCAAAGCATTTTATAATGTCGCGGCAGGACGCATATTCAACGTGGCGAGCATGACAATACTCGTTTCGGTATTTGTGCTTTGCTGGTTCCGCGCCGGAAAAGGCTACAGATGGCAACAATGCCTGACCCCCTACGGCAGGATGAGCCTCACCAACTACATCAGCCAGTCCATCATAGGAGTCGCCATATACTATAACTGCGGACTGGGCTTATACCGCACAACGGGAGCCACAGCCTGTCTGCTTATAGGATTCGCCATATTCGCTCTGCAGCTTACATTCAGCCGCCGCTGGCTCGCATCCCACAGGCAGGGCCCGCTCGAATGGCTTTGGAAACGCCTCACCTGGCTCTAACCCTCCCGCCATGCACAATTACGGAATATGCCGGGGCTTGTCCACACTTAACCGAGACAAAAGACAGTACAATAGACCTCTCCCTCAAAGCCACAGCAGTTCGGATAATACCTGGAAATTATTACAGGCTACAAAGTGTAGGCATATCGTTGAAAATCAAAATAAAGTATTAACTTTGGGCATGGAAACAGTTGTTCGTATTCATAAAGAATCGGAATATAATGAAATATTGCAGCAGGCTGTTGCAGTTATCGAAACCGCGAGAGGAAATGCCGCACGTGCTATTGTCAGCACGTCAAACGAAATGCACTGGCGCATCGGACAGTTACTATATGAGCGTAAATTAGACAGCTCACATGGAGCCGGTGTTGTGACGAGGCTCTCATCAGACCTCAAGGCTGCCTATCCCAAGATGGGTATGTCGGTTAGTAACTTATGGAATATGAAGCGCTTGTATGTACGCTTCCACAATTCGGATCCAAAACTCCAACAAGCTGTTGTAGTTTTGCCGTGGGGGCATATTAATCATCTCATCACTAAATTTGGAGATGACGACAATGCGATTCTTTATTACGCTAAGGAGACGGCTCATAAAGGTTGGAGCCGTGCATTGTTGGTCAATGCCATCAAGTTGGAGATGCACAAGCATCAGCCGGAAGCCAACATTTCAAATAATTTTGCAGTCGCTCTCCCGGAGATTCAGGCAGCATGCGCCAACGAAATCTTCAAGGATTCCTATTGCATGGGGTTTCTTGGCGTCACAGAGCCACTTCTTGAACTGGAGCTTGAACGGAGATTGGTGGAAAAAGTAAAGCAGTTTCTTCTAGAGCTCGGTCAGGGGTTTACATATATAGGCAATCAGCATGTTTTGTCTTATAACGGCAAGGATTACAAGGTAGACATGCTTTTCTTTCACCGCGGACTAAGGTCGCTCGTCGCTATCGATTTGAAAATCTCCGAGTTCATGCCCGAATATGTCGGCAAGATGAACCTCTATCTGTCGTTGCTGGACAGGCTGGAACGTGGAAAAGATGAAAATCCCTCAATCGGCATAATCTTATGCGCCGAGAAAGACAATGTGGAAGTAGAGCTTACGCTTGATGGTTTTACCAAGCCAATCGGTGTCGCGGAATACAAACTTATAGTCCCTCAAAAGGAGCTGAAACAGCTAATCACCGACGAGATAAAAACCTTCAACCAGGAAGTCGCCGATAAATCAGCAGAGCAATCAAAAGGATAAGACCAAGCATCGACATAACAACCAACAAAAAGCGGATGCGCCTTGTATGGCACATCCGCTATAATTTTGCGTCTAAACGTGGACGTTATCAGTCGTTATAAAACTTCAGTGTATTATTTACAACCTTGTTGTCCTCCATCATGATGTCGAAGAAGTTCTGGAGCACAGCCTGACCGCCAAACTGCTGGTTGTAGCGAGCTGCATTCTCCTGATAGTTGTAAGGACGCGACTGGCTGTCTACCTCATACACCTGGTAAACATATACCGCATTGCTGCCCTGAACAGGACCTGACACAACGCCTTTGGGGGTGACGGGTACCTGACCGAGAAGATTTGACTCCATAGCACCGATACCGGCAATGAACATCTGACCAAAAGTTACCTCGGTAGAGTCTACATTAGCCTTCATAAGACCGGCATATCCTGCAATGTCGGAAGCCTTGCCCTTATACTGCGAGATAAGGTCGGCAGCCTTCTTGTCGTTGCGCACTTTCTCAGTGAGAGCAGTCTTGATGTCATCATCGTTTACAGGCATGAAACCGGGCTTGATGATGTCATTGAGAGCGACTACAATGAGGCGGTCGTTCTGTCCGTCCTCAAGGATAGGCGACACTTCTCCGCGCTTGGCATCCATCGCCCACTTAACGGCATTACGAGTGTAAGGCACATTGCCAAGAGTAGCGCTGTTGGCGGTAATCATTGCGGGCTGGAGTGAATAGCCGGCAGTGAGAGCCTTGCTCACTGTAAGCGAGTCAGCCTTTGTGATGCCGGCGACAAAATCGCTCAGGTCGTCATTAAGCTTGGCTACAGTGGCATCGGAAGGATATACCTTATATGTTACAGTTGCGTAATCGTAGATTGCCACGGGAGCTTTCTTGCTGTTCACACGCACGATGCGAGCGTCAGTCGCAGTGCTGTCAGAGATGAAATATCCGCTTCCGGCATTGAGCAACTTCTCTTTAAGCTCATTGTCGGGGGTTGAAGCGATGGTGTTCCAGATGTCAGCCTGACCGCCTACCACACCGGGCATCTTCAGGGCTTCCTCAAAGGGAGTGCCTGAGTTCAGCGCTGCAAGGAGAGAGTCACGACCGGCTGCATCACCCTGATAAGCCACAAGGTCGACATTGATAGAGTCGACAGCGACCTTCTTGCCGAGCACCTTGGCGATAGTAAACTCGTCATTGATAAATGAGAGCATCTTAACTGAACCGGCAACACTGTCGGTCACGAAGCTCTTGAGCTGGGGATTGGTGATTGCCGAAGCAGTGGTCGAACGACGGTCAACGCCAAAGTTGCTGTCACCGTTTACGGCATCAAGGTCACTTGTAGAAGCAAGTTTTGCCACGGTTGCGTCAACAAGCTTGCGTGCTTCAGCGACATCGGCAGAAGAAGGCTCTACATTTACCGCGATATAGTTGACACGACGCATCTCCTCGTCTACCTTATAGACATTTTTCTGCTTGTTGTATTCAGCCTTTATCTCCGCGTCGGTCACGGGATACTGGTCATTGGGAAGGTCGGCAAGATTTTTCTTGACATATGCGATATGGCTTGTTGCGGCGTTGCCGTCATAGTAAGCCTTAGCGTCAAGTTCGTTTGCCACAAGTGAGCCCACAAGCATGTTCTGGAACTTCTGCTGCTTGAGCATCTGCTCCATCTGCTGCTCCTGCTTGAGCCACATCTGCTGTACCTGCTGAGCCTGATCCTCGGGAACTCCGTATTTACCGGGATTGAAAGCCAGGTCATAAAGCTGCTGAGGCGACTCAAAGCCCATGTTCTGAGCAAACTGTATCATCGCATAATGAGCATTGGGACCAAGCATAGCCTGAGTAAGTTCGTTGTCAGTCACCACGATACCGAGATCGTTGATTTCCTTGTCAAGGAGCTTTTCCTGAACCATGCCATAAAGCACTCGCTGCTGTAAAGCTGCGGGATCCATCTTTGCACCCTGTTGCTGGTACATCTGGTTAGCCTCTTCATAGCGGCGCTGGAAGTCCTGGATATCGATTTTCTCGTCGCCAACCTTGGCGATGGTAGTACCTGTGCCGAACAATGTACGGCCCGAGGTGAAGAAGTCACCGATGATAAACGCCAATAGGGCTGCACCAACGACGATCAGTAGCAGAGTTGATCTCTTGCGGATTTTTTCAAGTGTTGCCATTTATTGATTAGTGTTTTTAAATTTCGTTGATAATGACAGGATTATTCCCCCTGCGATGGCATGTCGAGGGGTAAAATCGCACAAAGATAAGCATTTTCAGCGTTATATCACAACCCAATCAATACAATTTTGATTTTTTAGTGTCACTTGGTTGCCTATGACGATGCCTGGCGGGAGGAAAAAAGATTTTACACAGGTAATGAATCGGGGAATTGTCTTTTTTTGCCGCAGTCAACATGCCTTTAAGCCAAATCGCCCCAAGTTGCCGCACTTTCACATAAATCATTGAACAGCAACTATATAGCCATTTAATGCAATCTTAAAGAAATGCGCATTTAGTTAAATTTAGTTAACAGAACACATTTTTATGGCGCAAAATTATGTTTTATAACACAAAATCCACTACCTTTGCAACGTGTTTTTCATGGTATTAGATTTAAGGTTAAGAAGATTATTCGTCGAGACGACGGGTAATTTTTTTTTGCACCTACCGCTACTCAGTGTGGAAACTGGTAAACGATCCGCGCTCCTGGGTAGGAATGTCTGCCTTTATGGCGTTGATTGCCTTAATAAGAAATGCCATGTTACGTCCGAGATTGCGCATTGTCTGCAATCCTTCAAGGTCTTTCTCTACATCTTCAGCAACAAATCCGTGAACCTCATTCCAGTAAGTGCTTGACACGACAGGCATCGCGCTTATAGTGAAATACTTGTTTATCTCGTCAAATGCAGTCGTAGACCCTGCCCTGCGCGACGACACCACAGCCGCGCCCACCTTCATTGTCTTGTTGACAGTGGACATGGTGCTATAAAACAGTCGGTCAAGAAATGACCTGAGCTGACCGCTCGCATTGGCATAATACACCGGAGAGCCAAACACCACACCGTCGACCTCGGCAAAAACAGGGGCTGTATCATTTACAATATCGTTGAACACACACTTGCCATGTTCTCGACAGTAATTGCACGCTATGCAACCTCTTATCTCCTTATTTCCCACATTCACGCGCACGGTGTCTATGCCGAGCCCGTTGAGAGTAGCCTCAACCTCGCGGAGCGCACGGTCAGTGCATCCATGCAAGTGAGGGCTTCCGTTAACTGTCAGTACTTTCATTGCTTCAATATTTACCTTGTTTGAGAAAATGTCACTACATCACTGCCTACAGCAAGACGACAAGGAGCCGACTCGACAACAGGCAGATTGCCGTCAACATGACCTATCGGGAAATCAAACGCCACAGGTATATCCAGCCCCGAAACCATGTCACGTATCATGTCATACATGCAGGAGTGGTTCCGGTCAGGACGATATTCGGTAAACTGTCCGACAATCAGTCCGCGAGCGCGCCCGAGAGTCCCGTTAAGCTTCAGCTGATAAAGCAAACGCTCGACCTTATAAATAGGTTCGGCTATATCTTCTATAAAAATCACGGGGTCAAGACAATTGAATATGTCATAAGGTGTACCTACCAATCCCCCGAGCACAGCCATGTTGCCTCCTACAAGAGTGCCTTCAGCGATACCGCGATGATTATAGGGATGCGGAGCTGCCTCATAGCAGACATCACCACCGCAGAGGATGTCAAACAGGCTCAGCGCACTCGCGTCACAACCCTTGTTGACGGCAAGATTCTTACACATGGAGCTATGGACACTCGCCACACCGAGTTTAGAGGCAAGGGCATGAAGCGCAGAGATGTCGCTGAAACCGATTATCCATTTAGGGTCGACGACAAACTCCTCGACAGGAAACCGCTCAAGCAGATGCACGGCGCCGTATCCTCCCCTGCTGCAAAGAATCGCCCTGACCGACGGGTCAAGCACGGCTTCTGCAATATCGGCAAGACGCGCGTCAGCCGACCCGCTGTAGGTCCCCGATTCTCCAAGCGCGGAAGCGGCGACATAAGGCTCCCAGCCCATCTTCCTCAGCACAGGCAAGGCACCCTCGACAAGCGCAGGATCTATGCGGCTCGCCGGCGACACGATAGCAATCCTGTCGCCCTCGCGCAAAGAGCGCGGATATATCACGTTGCACCCCTCCATCAGCTCACCTGCACCGTTATGCCCGCGTCGCGCATGCGGCAGGCAATTGATTCAAGTTCTTCACGCTCCACCTTCTGAAGGTCGCTTTCCGGAGTGGCGCGGTCAATCGAATAGAGCATCACCTCACGCGGCTTGATGCGCTTATATGCCTCGATAAGGGCATCGACCTCCCCGGGGGTAGTATTGTCGATATGCTTTCCGTCATGATTGCCACGCAGCATCATGGTCTGAATAATACACTTGTCGCCAAACGCCTCAAGCTGCGGAATCACATATTCACATGTAAACGTCTTTGACACAGGCTGGTCGATAAGCCTCATAGTAGGTGTAAGCGCAGAGTCAAGCTTCAGTATGCAATTGTCGACTTTCCGCAGTCCGTTGACCACCCCCTCGCGGTCAAGACGGGTGGAATTGCACAATACGCTCACCTTTGCTCCCGGATAATACCTGTCACGCAGCGCGAGCGTGTCATCAATCACCCCCTCGAAATCGGGATGCATCGTAGGCTCGCCATTGCCCGAAAAAGTGATTACGTCAAGCGGCTCGCCCGCCGCACTCATCTCTTTCAGCTTGGATTCAAGCTGACGCGCCACATCTTCGCGCGACGGCAATCCGCTCTTTCCCGTGCCTTGCGAGTTATATCCCGCCTCACAGTACACGCAGTCAAACGAGCACACCTTGCCGTCGACCGGCGACAGATTGACCCCGAGAGATGTGCCTAACCGACGGCTGTGAACGGGACCGAATATGGTCGAATGAAACAATATCGTCACCATTTTTATTTCATTTTTGACAATTATACAAATTTATTCCCGTCATTGTGCGGACAGGGAGCGATAAATTCCGGCTGTAAGCTCTGCCGTCTTTTCCCAGGTAAACATTTTCAACCTCTCCGAAGAGAGATTACGCAATCGCCGGCGGGTATCGGCGTCATAGACCGCCTCGCTTACAGCGCGCGCCATCATCGCAGGGTCGGCGGCATCAAACCACAACGCCGCGTCGCCGGCTATCTCGGGGAAGCAGCTTGCCCGGCTAAGAGCCACAGGCGCGCCGGCACTCCACGCCTCAAGGATAGGCAGCCCGAAGCCCTCATATTCCGACGGAAACACAAAGCACGACGTGTTGGCATATAGCCATGCGAGCTGACTGTCGGTCGCGAAACAGGCAATCGAGCGTCCGCCTATGCCAAGATACGCAAGATGAGCCCGCTCGGCCTCGGAGAAAGGCTTGCCGGCACACACGAGCTGCAACTCCGGATCAGCCTTTGACATAATGGCAAACGCCTCCGTAAGGTTCATGAAATTCTTATATTTCGTGCGGTCGCCGACAAAAAGCACAAAGCGCTCCCCCACTCCCCCTACAGGCTCATGCACTGAAGAAAGAGGCGACGCTCCGTGATAAATCACGTCCACCCTCTCGGCAGGCAATCCATATATATCCGTCAGGTCGCGACGTGTATGCTCACTGATGGCTATAATCCTGTCGGCACGGGTCACCACTTCCTTCTTTTCGCGTATCACCTTCGAGGCGTCAGAGAAGTATTGAGGATATTTCTCATGTATGAAGTCATGAACAGTTATAACATAGGGAGCCTTCAGCCGCTTCAGAAAATAAGGCGAATAGTAAGTCGGATGCACCACATCGTAGCCTCCGCGAGAGAGCGATGACGCTGACCGCAACTGATTGACAGCCTCATATATTTTTTTCCTCACACGGTAGTTTGCAAACGACAGGCTTTTTACCGCAGGGATGCTGTCGCCGAGAGTGTCGAGATATACATTTTCCGAAAACATAGGCGGCATGACATATCCTATATCATCGGGCAGATGCCTGACAAGTTCTATGAAATATCGTGACACGCCGCCGATTTTCTGCCACGAAAACACCTGATGGTCGTAAAATATCTTCATTTCTCCTTTTCCGGTTCATGGTGGACAGCGCTGCTTGCCACGATAGTTATCGGGCGGGTGTCAAGACGCGCCTCAAGATATTCCTTGAACTTCTTTGACTGCGCGGCGCCCATCACCCCGCTATAGTTTACCAACACGAGGTTAAGCGTGTCGAGGCGGTGAGTGTCTATGTCGCTCACTATACCGCGTGTCACGGCAATATCCTTGACCTGAGGGAAGAGCACCTTTATCTCAGGCGATATAATAGCCCCCATCGAGTCATTGCGCGAAATCTGCGCATTACGCAGTTTAAGAGAGTCAATTATAGCCTGCTGGCGCGATATCGTCGCCTGTGTCACCTGATACATGTCGCGCAGCATCGAGGATGTGGCTTGCTTAACGTCAAAATTGCCATTGCCCGTATCGCCCTGGACTATACGGAGCCGGGTGCCGCCGAGATGATAGTCGGGCAGCTTGTCGGTCATCGCTATCAGCAACGAGTCCTGAGGTATCATCTTACCGACAAGGGTCACGGTAAGAGTGCCTACGCCCTTATTCATGACAGGCTTGTAATTCAGCACCTGAGTGCCGTCAAATTCAAACTCCTTGTCGACAAACTTATTGCAATTTGCCACAAAGGTGCTTTCACGATACATCGTGTAAGTCATGTAAGCCGCAGGTATCATGGTCAACACGGCGATTGTATATACCAGGTCCCTTACTTTTTTAGCACGCCCGGGATTGGAGAAATCCTTGACATGATATTTCATCAGCTTCACTCCAACAGTCGTGGCACACGCAATGAACACTGAATTTATGAAGAAAAGATACAACGCGCCGAGGAAGTAGACGGGCTGAAGCGTGGCAAGACCGTAGCCGACAGTGCAGAGAGGGGGCATAAGCGCGGTAGCTATCGCAACGCCCGGAATCACATTGCCCTTGACCTTGCTGCCGATGGCAAGAATCCCCGCCGCGCCTCCGAAAAAGCCGATAAACACATCGTAGATGGTCGGCGACGTGCGCGCAAGCAACTCACTGTGAGCCTCGTTGACCGGCGACACGATAAAAAACAGACATGAAGTGGCGACACTGAACACCGTAGCCATGAAAAGATTGCGAAACGATCTCTTCATCAGGTCAAAATCATGAATGCCGACAGCAAGCCCCAATCCGATGATAGGACCCATGAGAGGCGAGATAAGCATCGCGCCTATAATCACCGCCGTGGAGTTTACATTCAGTCCGAGCGAGGCAATGAAAATCGCCACGATAAGAATCAATATGTTTATACCCTTGAACGACACCCCTTCCCTTATCACCTCTTCAGCCTCTTCCTGCGGAATAAGGAAGCCGGTGAGGTCAAAATAGCCGAAAAGGTGAGCCTTCAGCGCGGCAAAGTCTATCTTCTTCATATCTTACGCTTTATTATATCACTCAGTCTTATATGTTCATGGCGGCACACTATGCCGACATACAGGGCGAGAAGCAATGTGCGGAAGAGCAGGTTGACCCACTCCACCGGCAGGACGATAAGACACGACACTCCGTAAAGCAATCCGGCGACTACAAAGTAGAACATCAGACGCGGCACATCGTAATCTATCGGATACCTGCCACGCCCTATAAAATAACTTGTCACCATCATCACGCCATAGCAGGCGAGCGCTGC
Source organism: Barnesiella sp. WM24 (assembly GCF_004570975.1). Taxonomy (GTDB): domain Bacteria; phylum Bacteroidota; class Bacteroidia; order Bacteroidales; family Muribaculaceae; genus Muribaculum. Next base: position 101,633 of record NZ_SPPC01000007.1, on the reverse strand, counting down.
CCACGCACAGCCCATATAGCCGATGCACGGCACAAGGATTATGTTGAGGGCCAGGGTCACTGCAAGTCCGAGCAGCGAAAACCACATGCCCCATATCGTCTTGTCAGTCAGCTTATACCACAACGACAGGTTGAAGAATACCCCGAAAAAGAGTTCGGCAAGCATAAGCACGGGCACAACTTTCAGCCCGGAAAAATACTTGGGCGAGATAAAGTATTTCAATATGTCGAGATAATACATCACACCAAGAAAAATAAACAATGCGAAAATCACAAAATATTTCATCGCATCGCTGTAAGCCTTGGTCTTATCGCCTCCACGTTCACGGTTCTGAGCGAAGATAAACGGTTCATAGGCAAAGCGGAACGCCTGGATAAACATCACCATGACGATGGCTATCTTATAGTTGGCGCCATATATGCCGAGCCCGTACATAGCCTCGGCTGAATCAGCCACAAGATGGGGATAGAGTATTGTGCCTATGGTCTGGTTCATTATTCCGGCAATGCCGAGTATAAGCAGCGGATAGGAATAGCCAAGCATCTCGCGGAGCAGCCTGCCGTTGAACGACACCTTCACCGACATTATATCGGGCAATAGCAGTAGCAGCATCACCCCCGATGAGATAAGATTGGCGAGAAATATGTAGCCGATACCGAAATCGGGGCGATAAAACCACGAAACCGAACCGGGCGCTGTCGTCATGAGCCACGGGCAGAGAAGTATAAAAAACAGGTTAAGCCCGATATTGAGCCCGATATTGATGAGTTTAAGCATCGCGAAGCGCATGGGGCGCTTCTTATAGCGAAGATAGGCAAACGGGATGGAGGTATAGGCATCAATGGCGACTGCAAGCGCCATCATCCACACAAAAGACTGATGCCCTCCACAGTTCAGCGCGTCGGATATAGGCGACAGAAACAACATCACCACCGCGAAGAAAAGCGTCGATGACACCCCGAGCGACACCAGCGACGTCGAGTAGACCTCATCGGGGTCGGAATAGCTCTCATGATTGGCAAAACGGAAAAATCCGGTCTCCATGCCGTAAGTGAGAATGATAAGCGCGAGAGCGACTATGGCGTAGATATAGGTGACTACGCCATACTCGTCGGCCGGAAACTTGATAGTGTAGAGCGGCACAAGACACCAGTTGAGAAAGCGTCCTATGATACTGCTGACACCATATATCGCAGTGTCTTTAGCCAGACTTTTTATACCCGCCATTGTTAATATTCAAGCATTTATGCAAAGAGTGAGCCGGTAGTCGGGTCGCTGTTGTGCCCGAGGTGGATATAGGCAAGCTCCGTCACCTCACGTCCACGGGGCGTGCGCTTGAGAAATCCCTCCTTGATAAGAAACGGTTCATACACCTCTTCTATCGTGCCGGGATCCTCTCCGAGCGCGGTAGCAATGGTGGTAAGCCCGACCGGTCCGCCCTTGAATTTAGTTATAATAGTTGTAAGTATCTTATTGTCTATCTCGTCAAGACCATAGCGGTCTATGTTCAGCGCCTCAAGCGCGTAGCGTGCTATCTCAGGGTCAATCACTCCCGACCCCTTGACCATAGCGAAGTCTCTCACGCGACGCAACAGGGCATTGGCTATACGCGGAGTCCCTCGGCTGCGCAATGCAATCTCACGCGCCGCCTCGCCCGTACACTTCACGTCAAGCAGACGCGCCGACCGCAGCACAATGCGCTCAAGCACTTCATGGTCATAATATTCGAGATGGAAATTTATGCCGAAACGCGCCCTCAGCGGCGATGTCAGCAGGCCGCTTCGCGTAGTGGCGCCGATAAGGGTGAACGGTGACAGCGAAAGCTGCACCGACCGCGCTCCGGGGCCTTTGTCAATCATTATGTCGATGCGGAAATCCTCCATCGCCGAGTAAAGATACTCCTCCACCACGGGGCTAAGACGGTGAATCTCATCGATAAAAAGCACATCGTTTTCTTCAAGCGACGTGAGTATGCCGGCAAGGTCACCGGGCTTGTCCAGTACCGGGCCCGATGTTATCTTAATCCCTACGCCAAGCTCATTAGCGACAATCTGCGACAATGTAGTCTTGCCGAGTCCGGGAGGCCCGTGGAGCAGCACGTGGTCAAGCGACTCGCCACGCATCTTTGCCGCCGTGACAAATACTCTCAGGTTCTCTATAATCTTTTCCTGACCGCTGAATGAGTCAAATTCAGCGGGGCGCAGCGCCTTCTCGAAGTCACGGTCGCGCTCTGTGCCCTGACGCGACTCTCTTATGTCAAAATCCTCTTCCATCACTATCTGTTCTTGCTGACTATGGAATTGACCTTGTTTACTATTATATGCGGAGGTATGCCTGCGAGACAATGGTAGTCGCCACGGCTACACGGCTTGTTGCCAAATACGGAACACGGACGGCAGGTCATAGGCAGCTGCACGATGTCTCTCTCGCGCTGGCGGAACCCCTTGAAGCCGCAATAAGGATGAGTGGCGCCCCATATGCTGACGACCCTGACGTTGACAAGCGATGCGAGGTGCATGTTTGCCGAGTCCATCGACACCACTGTGTCAAGATGACTCAGCAACGCGAGCTCCACCGCAAAGCCGAGCTTTCTGCCGGCAAGACTGACTACCGACGGATAGCTTGACGCCCACCGGTCAAGCACTTTCCGCTCATGCTCGCCCCCGCCGAAAAGAAATATCTTCGTGTCGGGCTGCGATGAAAGTTCCTCAACGACCTTCTCCATAAGCTCCACGGGATATATCTTTCCCTTGTGCTTGGCAAAAGGCGCTATGCCTATCCATTTTTCGGCACTTCCCTTGGGAGCGGTGACCGGGGCAAATAACGCCGGGTCGCCCTTCCCGTCGCCATATATGCTCTTGAACTTCTCTTCAAGCACATAGCCGAAGCCGTAAAAGACCTCACGGTAACGGGCACGCGACGAAAGCAGTGGCAGCATTATCTTGTTGCGCGGACGGGTGAGCGCACGCTTGTTCATGCGTCCCTTGCGTATCGTGCGCCATTTGACTCCGTGAAGCGAGCATGCGATTCCGAGCATGAATGTGCGGAGCACCCCGTGCAGGTCGGCGAAGCCGTCTATGTTATATTGGCTACGCAGCTCCCCGAACAGGCGGAAAAGGTCAGCCCCGCTGCGGTATTTCTCATTGACATCTATACCGAGCACCACCAGATTTTCGGGCGGATTCACAAACAGGCCTGTCTGTCCCGGCTTCGTAATGAAGATAAACCGCGTCGCAGGATTACAGCGACAGGCAGAATAGACGACGGGAATCGTCATCGCCACGTCGCCGAGAGCCGAAAAGCGGGCTACCAGTAAATTCTTTGGCAATTTACTGTTTATTGCCATAAAGCACGGGATTGGTTGCCGGGTCGTTGTACATTTTCATCTGTCGGTAGACCTTCATGTACTTTTTACCGGCGGCTATGTCATCGAGAAGCTGGTCGATGGCGGTGGTAAGGTCGCCACGCTGTTCAAGCAGCACGGCAAGCTTGCCGCGACACTTTGCAAGATGCTCCTCCGACGCATCGGTGCGGTCCACCTCAGCCTGCATGTGGTATATTTTCAGGGCGAGGATTGAAAGGCGGTCAAGCGCCCATGCCGGGCTCTCGGTATTGATTGTGGCATCGCTGTCAACCGCCACATCCTTGTACTTTTCACGGAAATATGTGTCAAGTTCCTCAACCATGTCGGTACGGTCCTGATTTGACTTGTCGATTCGACGCTTGAGTGCAAGAGCCTCAACCGGGTCGATTTCCGGGTCGCGGATTATATCTTCAAGATGCCACTGCACGGCATCAATCCAGTTCTTTGCAAATAGAGTATGCTCGATTGTTCCTGCTTCGTAAGGGTTTTCAACCTTGGCGTCAACATCGTCGTAACGGTGATATTCACGGGTTGTGTTCTCGAAAATCCTGAATGAGTTTTTGGCAAAGTCCATTGTCATTGATTTTAGTTGTTGCTAATTTGACAAAGATAATGAATATTTTCGTGCCACGCACATGAAATGACAAATAATAACCTGTCACGCCCGATTTAAGGAGGAGCTACGAACTCAGACAAGAAAACCAAGTAATTTTACATTTATGTGAAATAATTATCGTACATTTGCGTTATAATAACAAAAGACTATATATATGAGCGAAGTAGAACTTGTCATAGTCAATGATACCGATAAATGTACCATTTACACTATCCTGTTTGCGGAAGAAGCAGAGACTGAGTATGAGCGTTTTTATTCCAAATTCATCGAAGACGCTCAACTGAATCAAGATTTATTGCGCATAGTGCAACTGGTAGACAAGATTGCCGATGAAGGGGCGTTGGAACGCTTTTTCCGTCCCGAGGGCAAGATGCGGGACTCTGTGGTTGCACTACCTGTGCTTCGCTCAAAACTCCGTCTATATTGTCTCCGACTTTCTGACAAGATTCTAATACTCGGTAACGGTGGGGTTAAAAATTCGCGTACCTACGAAGAGGATGACTCGTTGCGTGGGTATGTCCTGACGTTACAGAAATTTGAAGAATTGTTGAAAGAGGGGCAACGCGACGGAACAGTAACCATAACTTCCAAGACAATAGAAACTGACAAAACTTTTAAGTTATGAAGGATATTAGAAGCAAATACCGGGAAATGGTCAGTCAGGTGCCTCCGGAGATAAAGGAAGAGATTAACCTGTCTTTCGCAATATCCAATAAGATAGAAGCCCTTATGCAGGAACGCGGACTATCAAAGAAGCAGTTCGCGGACCAGATAGGGAAACGCCCAAGCGAGATAACACGATGGCTGAGCGGGCAGCATAATTTTACAGTTTCCACTCTTGCCATGCTGTCGGCTTTTTTTGGCAAATCAATAATATCCGTTTGAATCACGGCAAACGAATCCCTGCCAACCGCGTCATCGTTTACGGGTGGCGCGCAGGAAAAAGTAAAGGAATAGCCCGGCGGCGATAAAGAGGCTCACTGAAAAGCTGAGGATTATACCATAAGTGCCGAGCCCGAGCGGGAAAGCAAGCAGATAGGTCGACGGCGTGCCGATCACGATATAGCTGACAAAGGCTATCCATATCATCGGCATAACCTGCGACGTGCCTCGCAAGGCGTTGGCAAAATTAATCTGCGTGGCGTCGCCGAGCTGATAGAGCACAAGCGGCACGATAAGCGCCACGGTAGCGGCTATTACCTCGGTGTCCTCGGTAAAGGCGTATATCATCTGCTCTTCAAAGAACACAAATATAAGTGACGATATCGTAGCGAGGGTAAGGATTATATGATAACCGGCAAATGCCATTCGCCTCATCCCGGTGTGGTCATTGAGTCCTGCAGCATTTGCAACCAGCACCGACACAGCCGACCCCATGCTGTAATATATACAGAATCCGAGTGTACCCGTAATCACTATTATCTGAAAGGAGGCAAGGCTTATAGCCCCGAGCCAGCCCGCCATGACAGCGGCGACGGTAAATGAGCCCGACTCAAATGTCATCTGCAAGGAGACAGGCCATGACGTGCGGTTAATCTGACCAAGCGTACGCAACGTAATGCGTGAATATCGGAAGCCGTCCCGATAGGCGGCAAACCGCTTGGCGACGGCAAAAATCACTATCACCACGACAGGGCAGAATATCCTTGCGATAAGGGTGCTGTAGCCGGCTCCGATAAGCCCGAGCTCCGGACACCCGAAATTGCCATATATAAGAAGATAATTGCCCAATATGTTCAACACATTTGCCGACAGGATTATCCACATGGGGAGCGCCGTGCGGTTAATCGCAAAAAGCCATTGGGCAAAGACGTTGAACACCGCCACCGGCACCATGCCGGCAAGCACTATCAGATAATAGGGCTTTATAAGAGGCAACAGTTCCTCAGGCTGACCGAGACGGTCGATATTGAGCCAAAGCACCCACATCACCGCTGTGACAAGCAGTGAAAACAGCACGTTGACAAGCAAGCCGTTGCGTATCATCGCACCGATGGAGTCGCTGCGTTTCTGGCTGAACATCGCGCCGATGAGCGGAGTAAGTCCGTAGGTAAAGCCAAGCACCGCAAAAGTGGCGACATTGAACACATTGTTTACAAACGATGCCGATGCAAGCGCAGCAGTCGAGTAACGCCCTACCATTATATTGTCGGCAAATGCCACGACTATCATACCGAGCTGCCCTACAAGAATGGGCAACCCGAGCTTTATGATGGCGGCATAGTTTTCGCGATATTTACTCCATACAGAATTCATTCCGCAAAATTACACATAATGCGCCACATAACCAACCGCGCCCTGACAAAGCGCTATCCCGGCTCAAATCCGTAGTCCTCTATGGAGCTGTGGCGGTAGAAGCCCTTGAAGTGCAATGTCGACATCAGTGAATGATACAGACGGTAAAAAGGATTCACCTTCGCCTTGACGGGACGGGGGTCCTCAAATTCAGTCATCTCGAGATACCGGTTATATTCGCTCGCAAACGGATTGGCACAATTCTTGTGCCACGGCTTTTTCTTGCCGACAAAATGAGCTATCACTGTGTGGCGTATCTCCTCTTTCGACTTCGCAAGCGCATAACGCCTGCATCGCGGACGACGCTTCAGAAAGCCGCTCTGCATGTTCCACCGCAACGGCAGAAGCACGCGGCTCTTCCAGAGACACACATTGAGCAGGTCCTGGTCGTTTTCCCTGATTCGCTCGTGAAACCCGTCAAGATACTGCATCAGCTTCCTCAACACATTATTCTCCCGCCAGTAGTCAAGATTAATCACCATCACTCCCGAGTTGAAATAGGTATAGTTGTCGGGAAGGCGCAACCTTACTATGGGCTCCGGATTACCGCTGCCGCTGTCCTCCACCGCGGCAAGCGACTTGTCGGTAAGGTCGACATCCCAGAGCGGACGTATCCTGCCGAGAACAAGCAAGTCGGAATCAAGATAGAGCACCTTATGGATTGACATCGGCAATACCGCCGGAAGGAAACACCGCAGATAAGCGGTGACACTCACATAATCGCCGCGACGCGTCGGACACGACTTCAATATCTCGTCGTCAACCTTGTGATAGACAAGGCGACATCCATATTTTCGTTCTACGATATTTGAAAGCAGATGCCTGTTGGCCGGCAGAAGATAAGTCGACAGCACATGCACGATAATCATATCGTCGGGATTATTCTCCAGCAACGATGTAAACATCACAGCGCATTGACGGGCATACTTGTCGTCAACATTGCATACGACTTCTATAGGGTCATAAACATTTCTCATGAGATTAAATGTGCTTTTATATACGTCAGGTAATATGAAATATATATTTTCAAAATTACACACATCTTAAGCAAAAGCACACTTTTCACGGAAACTTTAACCAAATTGTATTATCACGGAATCAACAGCGTCAGTCAAGCAGCTCCTCGATACGGCTGAAAAAATCGGAAAGATGAGCCCCGTCGACAAACATATGGTCGACATACACGGCATAGGGCATCGTCATCCGTCCGTCGGCTGAACGGCGCGCCTTGCCCATCACGCTCAGCGGATGCTCACATGCGTTGCCTGCCTTATAGGCTGTAAATGACATTGCCGTGAAGTAAATTTTCGGCACCGCGCTGAGATGCACGACATCATGGTCGCCTGTCGCCGTCATATTTTCCTCCACGCGATAAGGGTTGTCGCCCGGTTTTATCCCGGAGATTATTCGCGCAGCCTCGCGGCTGAACTCGTCGTAATCCTCGATATAGGGAATCCTGACCGTGACAAAATTGTCGCCCGAGGCTATCGGGGTGATTATGTCAAGCCTGTCATAAAGCACGATTTCACCGGTCGGGGTCTTGCGGTAGCGCATAGCCTCTACCTCGTTGGCAGCCCTGACTACGGCATAGAGATAGCGGAGAAAAAACGAGCCGCCACCATTGCGGCACTCGTCAAATGCTCTTCCGCAGCCGATTTCAGTCGTAACCGAATACCACGAATTGTCAAAATCACGGAAAAACTCATAGTTGCCCCGGCGACTCCATGTCGCCACGTCTATAACATGCTTCATTTTTATAATTGTCTATTTATATCCGCAAAGATAACAAATACCGTCGAAAAAGGATTAAACCACCTGCCGACGTCATTTGTTTGCCTACTATAACGGAATAATGAATGGACATGATGGACGGAATAAAGACAATCTATTTTGCCGGCGGCTGCTTCTGGGGCACTGAACACTTTTTCAAGCAGATAAGCGGAGTCGTGGCGACGACAGCCGGATATGCCAACAGCCGTGTCCCCGACCCCTCCTACAAGGATGTGTGTACAGGCACTACCATGGCGGCAGAAGCGGTAGAGGTAAGATATGACCCGTCAAGGGTCGGTCTCAGAACACTCATAGCAATGTATTTTCTTACGATTGACCCGCTGTCGGTCAACCGTCAGGGCAACGACATAGGCACCCAATACAGGACAGGAATCTATTACACCGACGAGCGACAGCGGCATGTCGCGGAAGATGCCGTGAAATCGCTTTCCGACAGCCTGCGACAGCAAGTAGCGGTAGAAGTGATGCCGCTGCTGAATTTCTACCCTGCCGAGGAGTATCATCAGGATTATCTCGAAAAGACTCCCGGCGGATACTGCCACATCAACCCCGAACTATTTGCCCGGGCAAGGAATATCGGTAGGCTCACCCCGGAGCAGGAGGCGGTCACGCGCCATAGCGCAACAGAGCCGCCATTTCACAACGCCTACTGGGATGAGGACCGTGACGGAATCTATGTCGACGTCACCACAGGTGAGCCGCTCTTCCTGTCAACCGACAAGTTTAACTCCGGATGCGGATGGCCGAGCTTTACACGCCCCATATCGGCAAAATCACTTTCTGAAATTCCCGACACAAGCCACGGGATGACACGCACCGAGGTAAGAAGCACAATCGGCGACGCTCATCTCGGACATCTGTTCAACGACGGACCGCGGGAACGCGGCGGACTCCGCTACTGCATCAATAGCGCGGCACTGCGCTTCATTCCCCTCGAAGAGATGGAAAAGGAGGGCTACGGCAGCTACATCAGCCTGCTGGACTAAGGTCTAATATTCGACTGCGGGGAATCCGGCGGTGTGATGCACCGCCCATTTCGTCGTGTCGCCGGCAGTGACAAACATCGCCGACACCCCTTTCTGCGACTCAATCATCGCCACGGCGCTGTCAAGAGGCATAATCATGCATGCCGTGGCAAGTGCGTCGGCAGTCATGCACTCCGGAGCTATCACCGTAGCCGACAGGATGCCGTTGACAGCAGGCTCGCCGGTGAAAGGATTTATGGTGTGTCCCATCGACTTTCCGTCGATCACCCTGAAATTACGGTAGTTGCCTGAGGTGGCAATCCCGCAGTCGGTCACCTCGACCACCCCCATGTTGTCATGGATTATAGAGTCAGCCGACTCCACCGGCGCGTCAATCCTCACGCGCCACAGTGTGCCGCGCGGACTCTTGCCTCCGGTTGCAATCTCGCCCCCGATTTCTATCATATAGTCATCGACACCGTTCCGCCTCATCATACGCCCTATCTCGTCGGCGCCATACCCCTTTGCGATGGCGCTGAAATTAATCATTGTCAACGGTGATTTCTTCACAACACATCCTGCCGAGTCGATACGGCAGTCCACGATGCCCACAAGCTGCATCGCACTGTCGACCTGCGCCTCTGTAGGCGGGGTCGTGTCATGACCCTTCGTCCCGAAGCCCCATAGGTTAATCAACGCTCCGACTGTCGGGTCAAAAGCTCCGCCACTGACGCGGCTAACTCGCTGCGACTCCAGAAACACCTTGCGAAACATCGAGTCGACAACGACACTCTCATTGCGGTTAACGCGGCTCACGACCGACGAGTCGTTAAACGCTGACAGCGACATCTCTACACGCTTCATGACAGCGTGAATAGAGTCGTCGAGCGACACATTGGAGGCATAGGTGATATGATACAGTGTGTTCCACACCATGCCCTCTGCAGAGCGGAAGGGCTTCCGGGTGTCACACGAGTGCATCATGCAGGCTATCATGGCAGCAACGATTGCAAATGATAATTTTTTCATGTCATTAACTTAAAAAAGCAGTCAAATATACACGCTGAAATAATTTTTGTTCACGGATTTACACTTAAAAAGAGTTAAAAAAGATTATCAAATATATTCTTATGTCACAAGATTTAGTAACTTTGTAGTTGTAAGCCTTTGCAAATAATGCCATTACAAACAAAAAGGCACAGTCGCTTAGCGCATAAATGTTTAAAAGTTGCTGAATCATTTTTTTTTATTTTAATCAAAAACTATATTCTATGAACAAATTATCACGCATCAGTACTATGATAGGCACATCTATTATAGCGCTCGGCTCGTTTCAGAGCTGTGTAGATAATGACTATGACCTGGACAAGGACTGGAACCTTGTAGTTAACGTAGGAGGCGGGCAACTGTCAGTTCCCGGCAGCAGCACCGAGCTGTTTTCTTTGGAAAAATTACTTGACCTTGACCCTGAGTCTTCAATCAAGGCGGCCGACCAGGCTATTGCAGCCCAATACGCCCTGTCGGTAGGTGACTATGTGCTCATCCAGAGCGGCGACCCCTCCGAAGGCAATTTCACTATCGACAAGGTTAATCTTGACGTAAACGGCACAAAAGAGACTCAGCATGTGGCGTTCCCGCCGTTCCCGGCAGCAGCCCAGGGACTTATCGGCAAGCTGTCGATTCTCATAGGCGAGCAGGGCGACAACGAGTGGAAGCAAGGAATCCCTGCTTATCAAAACAACATCAACGTCCGCGAAAGCAATGTCAATCATGACATCGTGTCAATCTCGCGTGTGGCTACTGACATAAACATCACGGCTCAGGTAAACTTTGACATCCGCAACTATTCAGGCAACGTCCACATAGCCCCCGGCTTCAAGATTCAGTTTGGCAACGTCGTAGACGGCAAGCCTGAATTTGAAATCTCGCTTAACGGCAATGTGCCCGGATGCAAAGTCACTGACGGACACATAATCGAGTTCACTCAGGATTACGCTGTCCCGGCGGCAGGACTCCGGCTCCCGATTCACGTGGGCGCAATCAACTGCGGCAATGCGCTTGACCCCGCGACCCACAACTTCAACTTCTCCTCGGCAATCACCACTACCGGCGAGATTTATATCGACGAGCCGCAGCCGGGCGAGGCTGTCGACATGGACATCGATGTGGTAATCGGCAATGTCTCAGGCAGCCCCATCCACGGTGAAATCACCTCCGTGACCGGTATCGTAGATCCCGACATCAACATCGACCCTGTAACCTTCGACATCAACGACATCCCCGAATTCCTCAAGGAAGACAGCAATCTTGACATCGAAAACCCGCAGATATACCTCACTATCGACAACACTTCGGCCGCATCTGTCGATATCGACATCGTGCTTAACGGCAACTGGAACCCCGGCACATATGCTCCCGGTCAGGAGCCTGTCGTGACACAGCATCTCACAATCAAGCCGGGCACTAACAAAATCTGCATCTGCCGCAAGAGCGAGGGCGTGGATACAGAATATACGCCTTATGTCAACAGCGCCATCGGCGACCTCATCAGCCGCATCCCCAACAGCATTGCTGTCGACATAAACGCAAGCGTGGTTCAGGAGCCTGTAACATTTGAACTTGGCAGAGACTATCACTTCACCGCCGACAACAAGGTTGTCGCACCGCTCGCTTTCGGCAACAACCTCAGCTTCACCTACAGCGACACTGAAGACGGCTGGGACAGCGACCTCGGAAAGTATGACTTCAACGAAGTGCGCATCGAAATGAAGGTGGAGAACTCCGCCCCGCTCAATTTCCATCTTGAAGTCACTCCGGTATTTGTCGACAACAACAGCCGCGGCGTGCAGGTTGAAATCGAGAAAGGCGATATACTTGCCGGAACAATCGCCAACAAGTCGGAGTCTGACGTAGTGATTAAAATCAAGGGCAACGGCAACAACTTCACCTCAGGCAATTCAATAAGCAGCCTGAGAGGACTCGACGGTATCGAGTACAAGCTCGTCACCGACAACAACGAGAATGTAGCCGGAATACCCATCAACGAGGGTCAGGGCATGAAATTCTCTGAAATCCGCGCCCGCATAATCGGTGGTGTCACTCTCGACCTTGACGACATGTAAACCTTATTTTCAACAAAACCCTAAGAAGATAAACCAACTATGAGACATCTCAAATCATATTTCGCAGCTATTTTGCTCGCTTCGGCATGCACCGCAAGCGCCCAGGAGGCCCTGCGCTCCGCATATTTCCTTGAAGGATACAACTACCGACATGAGCTGAACCCGGCATTTGCTCCGGAACGCAACTACGTGTCATTCCCCATACTCGGCAACTTCGGAGTAGGTCTTAACTCAAATGTAGGACTCAGCACATTCGTATATCCGATAAACGGCGAGCTCGCCACATTCATGCACCCCGACGTGAGCGCAAACGAGTTTCTCGGCAAACTGCGCAACGTCAACCACATCAAGGAAGAGCTCGACCTTACAATCCTATCATTCGGATTCCGCGGGTTCGGCGGCTACAACACCTTCTCACTCGGTGTGCGCGAAACCGCCTCATTCTCTCTTCCCAAGGACCTCTTCACCTTCATGAAGCTCGGACAGGACGGCCCGACATCCCACTACAATTTCAAAAACATCGGCGTCAACGCCAACGCAATGGCTGAAGTGGCTCTCGGTCACTCTCGCCAGATTCTTCCCCAGTTGCGCGTAGGTGCAAAACTGAAATTCCTTGTCGGTGTCGCCGACTTCAACGCGCGCATCAGCAATATGGATGTCACTCTCGGTGACGAAAAGTGGAGCGTCCGTGCCGACGGAGAGGTAAACATCGCAGCCGGAAACGGACTGAAGGTGCCTACCTATGCCGAATCGGGAAAGCACTACGACAACCCTGACGACGCCAATCTCATCGACTGGGACAACCTGGACTACGACAGCTTCGGACTCGGCGGATTTGGTGCGGCCATCGACCTCGGTGCCACCTATCAGCTTCACCCCGACCTCGAGATCTCCGCTTCTGTGCTCGACCTCGGATTTGTGTCATGGAACAATGCCGTCCACGGCAAAACCGGCACAACCTCTTGGGAATTCGACGGTTTTGACAAAGTGGCAATCGACAAGAACTCTCCCAACTACGACACCAATAATTTTGACCAGCAGCTTGAAAACCTCGGCAACGACCTTGAGGACGCAGTAGAATTTCACCGTCTCTCCGACGGAGGCAGCCGCACAACCGGCATCGGTGCGACAATCACCCTCGGTGCCGCTTACACTGCACCCTTCTACCGCGGTCTTAAAGGTGGTGTGCTCTTCACCCAGCGCATCAACGGCGTACACTCTTGGACTGAAGGACGCATCTCGGCAAACGTAACCCCGGTAAAATTCTTTGACGCGTCAATCAACTACGCAATCTCGACATTCGGATCTTCTTTCGGATGGATTATCAACATCCACCCCAAAGGCTTCAACCTCTTCCTCGGTTCCGACTTCCAGATTTTCAAGGTGACCCCGCAGTATATCCCGGTAGGCAACATCAACGCCAACCTTCAGCTTGGTATCAACTTCACCTTCGGTTCAAAGCCCAAGAAAGAAGTGCTCAAGCCCCTCCTCCCCTCTTGGTAACAATCCGTCAACACCAACAATACCCAAAGGGCTGCCTCGCGCAGCCCTTTTTTCATATCCCCCATCACAAAACCCACAAGGCGTCATCAACAACCGCCTGTGCATCCAATGTAGGGGCGAGTGAAAGCTCGCCCGCCTCCACGACAACAGCAGAAATTCGGGGCAAAAAATACAGATTCCAAATATTTAACTTATATTTGTAATAGATTGTTTAACTTCCCCAAAGCTCGAAGCAAAAATTATCACCCGACAGCCAATGAATATCACTCATTACCTCATATCTGCATTATTTACATTGCTGCTTCTGACCGGATGCGCCATTGACCCGGCAACGGCTACGCTCGACCGTGCCGAAACACTCATGGAGGAACACCCCGACTCAGCCCTCGCCATGCTCGACACATTGCAGCCACCGACATCGGCAGAAGAAAATGCCCGCTACGCACTCCTCTACTCCCAGGCTCTTGACAAAAACTATATTGACATTGCCGACGATTCGCTAATACTCATCGCAGTAAACCACTACGAAAAATCAGGCGACATTTACCGCCTGATGCTCAGCCACTACTATCATGCAAGGGTGCTTTACAATAAAGAATCGTTCCCACGAAGCCTTCTTGTACACCACAAAAGCCTAAGATACGCCGAACAACTCGGTAATTATTTCTGGTGTGGTAGAAACGCTGACCAAATTTTTGGTATATATGAAATGTTCTATCATTGTAGTGATGCCCTCAATTATGCAAAACTCGCTTTTGATTATTTTAATAAATCAGAGAAACAAACAATATTCAATAGCTACGCAGTTCTTGGGCTGGCGCGTGCCTATTATAATTCTGACAAATATGATGAAGCATTAATTCTGGCACTTGGCGCAGCTGACTCCGCAAAAAAGTATGATGATAGATCCATGTATTTGTCAGCTAAAAAGATCAGTTCTGAATGTTACTATTTTCTCAATCTCCCAGATTCTGCAATTAAAGGCTATAGCGAATTACTAACTCATGAATATGACCCTGATTTAATTGGATTAATTGGTCTCACTTATCTAAAAAGCGATAATCCCAATAAAGCGTACGAAATGACTTTAGACACTATAACAGCTTTAACGCCTAATTTGGTGACCTTTAAATCATCCATTTATAAATCTCGTAATGATTTTAAAAGCGCATTGTCTCTGATTGAAAATATAATGTTAAAAAATGACAGTACACTTATAAGCTATCTAAATCAAGGATTCAGTTCAGAATTATCTGACTATTATGAATATGAGGACAAAATCAAGGAACTTGAATTTGCCAACCTAAAAATGACATATGGTATAACTATATCACTGATTGTAATAGCAATTTCGTGCATAGGTTTTATCGTCATAAAAATGCTGATTCGCAAAAACAGGATTATTGAACGAAATGTAAATATCGCACAGAATTTTAATGAAATTTTAATCTCCAAAGAAGCCAAATCAAAACAAGATCAAGAAAAAATATTAGACTTACTGACCTCTAAGTTTAAGATGATTGACTCCCTTTGTTCATCATATTATGAAAGCTCAGCAACAAAGAGCATCAAACGCAAAATTTCTGATGAAGTTGAAAGTATAATTCAAGATTTAATGTCAGAAGAACGATTGACCGAACTTGAAAACTCTCTAAATCTCAACGACTCTAACATCGTTGCTTCATTAAGAGAAGATCTCCCCCAATTAAAGGAACTGGACTATAAATTATTCATATATTCCGCTTTTGGATTTTCCAATAGTGCGATTGCTCTATTTTTAAAAGAAGATAAGATTGAATCAATATACAACAGGAAAGCCCGTTTAAAGACCAAGATAAAAAAGCTCAATTCCGCTCAACAAGAAAAGTACCTAAGACATTTGTCCCACTAATCACCTACATTAATTGCAATATTATAATTCGTTTTTGGCTGCAATCACACCCAATCAAAATAGACTTTAAATCAATTCATTATAAGTTCATTATCAATAAAACAAATCTCTCACATTTGTTTTATTGATAACATTCTGATATTCACCCCACTACAATCCTATATTAATCTAAAAAAACAAACGATTAATGTCCCGATCAGGATTCATTTTTGAGAATTTTTAATATTTTTGCATCAAAACTACACTTTTACTATATCTAATCATTTAAATTATAAATTATGAAGGTTACTATTCTGTTAATTTCGTTTTTGACAGCCTGCGTTTCGGCGTATGCGCAGGAGGCTGACGACAAAAGTTACATTAAAGTTGAGCTAAGTGAGCCGGGCACACTTGCGGAAGCTCTTGGCGAGCGTGCCAACACGATAGACTCGCTTGTGGTGGAAGGACCGATAAACGACGTAGATTTCTATACGATGTGGAGCGCCACTTTCTATGGAAAGCTCTCGGCTATCAATCTTGAAAAAGCTCAGGCAGAGGGCAACCGGGTGCCTCCACGCGCCTTCTACCGAAGCGAACAGTTTGATCCGGATAACAAACTGACGCTTTACATGACCAACCTTCGCAACATAATCCTGGGCGAAGGGATAGAAGAAATCGGAGAAAGCGCTTTTACTTACTCCGGCCGTCTGCAAGAGGTGACACTCCCATCGACATTACGTCGTATGGGCAGAGTATGCTTCGCGGATTGCCCCAAACTGCGCACCTCTCCGCTCGTAATCCCGGAAGGCTTGGAGGAGATTCCATTCCGATGCTTCATGAATTGCGAGTCGCTGTCGGAAGTAGTGCTTCCTTCAACTATAAAAAGCATTGATGAAGCAGCCTTCCTCAGCACAGGAGTCACAAAAATTAATTTCCCGGAAGGGCTTGAGATGATTGGCGAAATGGCTTTTTACGGTGCCGACCTTGGCGAAGCGATACTTCCTGAATCATGCACACGCCTTGAAGGAGAGGATCAATTTGCATTTAACCGAAACCTAAAAAAACTATTGCTGCCTGACGGACTTACCGCCGTGCCTTCGGGCATAGCTTTAGAATGTGAAAAACTGCTTGAGGTCAATATCCCTTCAAAAGCCCTTACCATAGGCAACCGGGCGTTTTACATGTGTCCACTGAGCGGAGTGCTTACGCTACCGGAAGGACTGACTGACATCGGAGACCGCGCATTTTATCTGAGCTATGGACTGACGGAAGTCTCTTTCCCTTCCACTCTGCTGACTCTCGGGGAAGAGAGCTGCTCGGGATGGTCGGGCTTAAAGAAAATGTATTGCCGCGGAACAATCCCCGCCGAGTGTAAGATGAGAGGCTTGACAGGTCCTTTCGGAAATCCTGACACAAGCGTAAACGGAGGCGTACTCCCCAATATTCCGGTCTACATCCCGGTCGGGGCGATTGAACGCTACCGCAAAGCCGAGGGATGGAATATATTTTTCAACTACATAGAGTCAGAGGAGCTTACGGCACTCGAGACAGTGACTGACGGCGCAGACGCGACCGTGACCTGCAACGGCGGCAAGATAATTATCAACGCCAAAGCCGGGGATATTTACACTATACACTCGATTGACGGCAGAATCATCGCCTCGGGGACAGTCAACGACGCAGAGTGTGGCGTAGCCGTCGGCACGGGCTACTACATCGTCAGCGTAGCCGGCAAGGCTGTCAAGATAAAAATGTAATCCTACCGGTTACCCTGCACCGGTCGCCCCTGCAGCTACGCGATGACACAGGGCATCATGAACACTCCTGTGCGATGCTACACATATGGCGTTATAAATAATTGCCGGTGCAACAGCATGTCTCCCCGGCGGAGAGCTACTCTTCGTCGGGGAATTTGCGGTAATACTCCTGCAGGATATAGAGCACATTGAAGTAAAACCCTTTAGGGTCATCCTTCCCATCTTTCGGCTTGACGGTGATATAATCGAAGTGGGGCGGACGGTCCTCCTGTCCTTCCACCACATAATTCTGAAAATTCAGTAGGTTATATTCATGCTGCGGATTAATGATGACCCAGGCGTTGTCCTGGTCAAGACCGGTACCAGTCGACACAATCGCCTCAAGTATATGATTAAGCTTATACTGGAGGATATTGGCAAGATTATTTTTCTTTTTCTCCCTATAGGCATATATCAGAAACGACATCTGACGCAGGTCAAAGGGGTCATCCTTCAGCGATAGCTCCGCATATTTTATTATCGTGTCACACTCGGCAAGTGTGTGCTTCTCTTTATAATAAAGATTATCCATCTTGGATGAATAGCTGCTGCGCCTGTAAGGATTGTAGTCTTCCTGAAACACATATCCGAGATAGAGATGACGAAACTGGTCAAGGGTCATGGATGTGTCGTTGGACTCAAACTGCTTCATCAGCTTGGGATAGTAATACTTTGACGAGGGGTCGTTGACCTCTTTCTTTATCTTCTCCATGTCAGGCTTCTCGGGCTTGAGCTTCTTGTCGCCTCTTTTTGCCTCTACAGTAAAGGCTCCGCAGGCAACCACAGCTGCTATGAGCAGTAATAAAATTCGTTTCATCTTACTTATCAATTTATAGTTGGCTGAGGGCAAACCCCGGATAATGCTCCATAACTGCAAGCAATATCGCTATGCCTGTTATGCCGAGAGTGACCACCGCGGGCAGCCCTTTTGCACAAAGATACTGAAAAAATCTTGACGACGGAAAATCAAGCGCCCTTCCTCCCGGAGTGCGAGCATAAGCCACCGAGCCGAGAAACACACCTGCCGCCGCACCGATGACCACCCATGCAAGCGAGAATCCGGTCATGCCGACAAAAAGTCCGACAAGCCCTCCGACGCCCATATAAGTCATGCCGTTGGTGGCGCGTGTCACCCCCGACGGAAGCATGATGTCAATCACCACGACCACCGCAACGATGGCTCCCCACGACGCAAGCAGCTCGACCGAGGGATGCAGCTCCCCGCTCCATTTGAGCAGCCACAGCCCGGCGTAGGCAAGCACCGCCCCCGGTATATAGGGGCGCAGTATCGCCACAAATCCGGCGACAAGCGCGACAATGCCCGATATTAAAAGAATGACCGACATGAATCCTGAATTTTCCTTCTTAATATAACAATGAAGCCCTCTTAAAAGTTATTTCTCAGGATTTTCCGCAGGCTGCTCATCTTTCTTCAGGTCAGGATAGCTCACACGGGCATGATACATTGTGCGCAGTCGCTCGATAAACGCATTTTTAATCACATTCACGTCGCGGAACGATATCGGCGACTCGTCGTGCAGGCCGTCATGAATCTGACCGTCTATGATGCGGTTGACGAGCTCCGTTATGGCAGGCACGGTGTGCTCCTTCAGCGACCTTGACGCCGCCTCGACAGCGTCAGCCATCATCAGTATCGAGGTCTCCTTTGTCTGCGGATTAGGTCCGGGATATGTAAACGGGGCGGCATCCACCTCCTCTCCCGGATGGGCGTTGCAATAGGTGTTGTAGAAATATTTGGCTCTGCCGTTACCGTGATGCTGGCGTATAAAGTCGGTAATCACGTCGGGCAGCTTAGCCTTTTCAGCCCTTTTCAGCCCGTCAAACACGTGATTGATGACGATGCGCGCGCTCTGTATCGGGCTGAGAGTGTCATGGGGGTTCACGCCATGCTGATTTTCGGTAAAGAAAGCCGGATTATTTATCTTGCCTATGTCATGATACAGGGCGCCCGTACGCACAAGCTGCACGTTGGCGCCTATCCTGTGGGCGGCGTCGGAAGCAAGGTTGCTCACCTGCATCGAATGTTGGAATGTGCCCGGACACTCTTCCGAAAGCTCGCGCAACACGGGGTTGTTGACGTCGCTCAACTCGACAAGAGTCACCGACGATACAAATCCGAATATCTTTTCAAGCACAAACACAAGCACATAAGTAAATGAGATCAATACAGCATTGATGGCGAAGAAGCCAAACATGCGTGTACTGAGCTTGTCGGCCGAGCCGGTCTGCATCACCTCGACCGCGACATAGGCGATACAATAGGCGATAAACACAAACATAGCCGCCCTTACGAGCTGTGACCTGCGGTTAAGCTCTTTCAATGATGTTATGGCAACTATGCCGGCGACAAGCTGCACAAAGATAAATTCAAGGGGGAAAGTGGCGATAATCGTACAGAGCATTATCTCTGTTATAAAGACAAAGTAGGCTGTCCTGCCGTCAAAAAACACCACCATGAGTATAGCAACCACGGTAAAGGGCACCATGTACAGTCCGCCGCGGAATGTCTCCGACATACCATAGGAAAACAGTACAAATGCCGTCACGAGGGTCATGATAAACACCATGGCGCGGTTGTTGCCGAAAGTGCGCCATCTGAAATAATAAAGGAAAAGGTAGAGCGACGTAAGAATCACCACCACGTAGAGCAACTGCCCTAATATCGGGTAGTAATGGCGGTCGACCTTGCTTGTAGAGCGCGAGCCGGCTATGCGGTCATAGGTCTTCAGCAGCGTGTAAAGCTCCGGGGTCACTATATCGCCCTTGTCGATTATGCGCTCGCCCTGCTGGATGACTCCCACCGGCGCCATTGCTTTCTGCATCACCTCGCTGAGAAGGCGCTTAGTGGCAACCGAGTCGAGGACCACATTGGGCACAAGAAACTGCGACATCGAGGTCTGCTCGATCGCCGCCCTGAAATCGGAGTCGCTGAACATGCTGTCAAGACTCGCATAGGCGGCACGTGCCGACAGGAAATCATCGGCGGGAAGCGTGATTGCCGTATTATCGTGTATAAACCTTACATCCTTCAGTTTCCCCGACTTTACCTGCTGGTAAGTGTACTGGTCGACAATACCGTTTTCAAGCAGTTTTTTCAGCGCGTTTATAAGTTTGTTACGCTCGCCCGGAGTCAGATGCAGCCCGGGGGTGTGGTTGACGCGTGTAGCATAGGCGGCAAGGGTCGTCTTCTCTCCGTTTATGTCGCGCTGATATACAGGGATAAATGATCTTGAGATGCTGTCGCGCACCCGCTCCATGCTTATCGAGTCAAGATAAATAGGCATGTCACTCGGAGCGGTAAGCAGCGAGTAAGCCCACGGCTTGCCCATCTCATACTGATAGGAATGACTGTCCTTGCGGGGCATAAGCCCGATGATAATCGCGACTGCCCCGATAAAGAGCAGTGTCCTCAATAGTGAATCTTTTGAAATTATCTTTTCCATATATTGTCGCTAATTGACCCGGCTCGCCCGTTGCACACCCTTGATTCTCATAAGCTTTGAACAGAGGTCGGTAACCACTTTAGTGTCATTTACCAGCACCGAGAGGTCGCAATGAAACACTTCTTTCTCTGCCTCGATGTCAAGTTTACGTATATTTATGGCGAGATGCATCGAAATCATCTGTATAATCTCCTGGAGTATGCCGAAGCGGTCGACTCCCTCAATCCTTACATTGGCGAGAAACTTGCCGGTATGTGCCGCCCACGCCGTGTTAAGTATGCGCCTGCCATAGCTCGCCTTCAGCACCTGGGCGCGCGGACACGTAAGCGAGTGGAGCTCCACCTCGCCGTCGTCGTTGACCCAACCCATCACATCATCGCCCGGAAGCGGGCTGCAACAGTCGGCCATGATGAAGTTGGAGTCTTTGTCATCGGCATGGAGTATATAGGTCTCTTTGAAGTTTATCGCTTGTTTTTCCTTTACGGGCTGTGAATCAGGGGTCTTTTTACCCTTGAGCGGACGGAGTATCTTGGAGAAGAGCGAGCTTGACGCCGGACGCAGCGACTTGACAAGATAGTCGGGTATCACAGCCTCGTCACCTCCGAGGGCGGCAAACAGCTCATCCTTGTTTTGGAAATGGGTAGCACCAAGAATCTTGGTCACCACTTCATTGGTCTCCGTTATCGCATTGTCTTTAAGAAACGCCTCGTAGATGCCCCTGCCCTTCTCTATCACCGGCTGCAGCTCCTTTCTCAATGCGGCGCGGAGGCGGGTCTTGCCCTTTGCCGTGGCGAGGAAATTTATCCACTCCTTTTTAGGGGTCTGTGACTGGGATGTAAGCACCTCTACCTGGTCGCCCGACTGAAGCCTGTGGCTGAGAGGGACAAGCTTATGGTTGACCTTTCCCGCGATACAGTGAAGCCCGATCTGGGAGTGAAGCCCGAAGGCGACATCAAGCACCGTGGAATTATTGGGCAGCGTAAGCAGCTCGCCCTTGGGGGTAAACACCACAATCTCCGACGAAAACAGGTTAAGTTTCAGAGTGTCGAGGAAGTCAATGGCGTCAGGTTCGGGATTGTCAAGAATGTCCTTGATTGTCGCGAGCCAGGCGTTCAGCTCGCTCTCTTCCTCACCCTCGCCTATCTTGTATTTCCAGTGGGCGGCAAATCCGAGCTCGGCAATCTCGTCCATGCGGCGCGAGCGTATCTGCACCTCCACCCAGTTGCCGTCAGGCCCCATCACCGTAAGGTGAAGCGCCTGGTAGCCATTGGCTTTCGGCACGCTTATCCAGTCGCGGGTGCGCTCGGGATGCAGTTTATAGAGGTCAGTGATAGCGGAGTATATCTGCCAGCATATAGCCTTCTCCTTGCTGATGTCGTCGCAGTCAAATATTATACGCATCGCGTAGAGGTCATACACTTCCTCAAAGGGTATGTGCTTGTTCTCCATCTTGCGCCATATCGAGTAGACCGATTTCAGTCGCGCCTTAGCCTCATATTTGAGGTCCATCTCGTTAAGTTTCTCTTTGATAGGATAAGAGAAATCGTTGTAGACCGACGCCCTGCGTGCCTCTGAGGCGCGTATCTGCTCGCTGATGCGCTCATAGGCAACCGGATGCTCATACTTGAAACTCAGGTCCTCAAGCTCGGTCTTTATCGCGAAGAGCCCCAGGCGATGGGCGAGCGGTGCATAGATATAAAGCGTCTCTCCGGCTATCTTATACTGCTTGTTGGGCGACATGGAGCCAAGGGTGCGCATGTTGTGGAGGCGGTCAGCCATCTTCAGCAACACCACGCGTATATCCTCGCTCATCGTCAGCAAGAGCTTGCGGAAATTTTCAGCCTGAGCCGAAGCCTTGTCGCCGAATATACCTCCCGAAATCTTTGTCAGCCCCGCGACAAGCTGCGCTATTTTCTTTCCGAAATGCTGCTCTATGTCCTGGACGGTGTATTCCGTATCCTCCACGACATCATGCAGAAACGCCGCACATATCGAAGTGGAGCCGAGACCCATCTCCTGGCTGGCAATCTTGGCGACTGCGATAGGATGCAGGATATACGGCTCGCCCGAACGGCGCCTTATGCCTTTGTGCGCCTCCTTGGCAAACCGATAGGCGCGTTCAATAATCTCCACCTTCTTACGGTGGTTACTCGCCAGATAGCCGTTAAGCACGTCGCGGAACTCGTCTTCGACAAGACGGTCTTCCTCTTCAGGTGTGAGTTTATTGCGTTCTTCCATCGATAGGGTCGGTTAATTTTCTGTTGATTGTAGCGTTTCGGCTCAAAAGTAGCCGTATAATCTACAAACTTAACAAAAAAGATTGAATTGGTCATTACTAAAAGTAGTATATTTGCAGAAAATTAGCTTTGCAATGGGAAAATATGATTTTGACCGCATAATAGAGCGCAAAGGCTCAGGCGCGATGAAAGTTGACGGACTTGTCGACATATTTGGGCGTAACGACCTTGAAGGCATGTGGATTGCCGACATGGACTTTGCCGTGGCTCCTCCGATAGCCAAGGCGCTCGCCGACAGAATGGCACATCCTATCTATGGCTACAACGTGATTCCCGCCGAATACTGGGATTCTGTAACCGGCTGGCTGAGCCGACGCCACGGATGGGAGGTAAAGCGTGAAGAAATCACATTCATTCCCGGAGTCGTGAAAGGCATCGCCTTTGCCATAAATTATTTTACCGCCAAAGGCGACAAGGTGGTGATACAGCCCCCCGTCTACCACCCGTTCAAGATGGTCGTGGAGGGAAACCACCGCACTGTAGTCAACAATCCCCTCATCCACGACGGCGACAGCTACCACATGGACCTCGAAGGACTGGAACGTATATTTGCCGAAGAACATCCGCGCATGATGATTCTCTGCAACCCCCATAACCCGGTCGGCATCCAGTGGAGCCGGGAGACCTTGCAGCAGGTAGCCGCACTTGCGGCGCGTTACGGCGTGATTGTCGTCAGCGACGAGATTCACGGCGACCTTATGCTTGACCGCCGTCCCCACATACCCTTCGCCTCGGTCAGCGACG
The DNA here is from genome assembly GCF_004570975.1 of Barnesiella sp. WM24. GTDB lineage: Bacteria > Bacteroidota > Bacteroidia > Bacteroidales > Muribaculaceae > Muribaculum. The sequence goes on along the minus strand of NZ_SPPC01000007.1, from coordinate 77,806 downwards.
AAGCCGCTTCGGTAGCGATAACCCTCGGCGCACCGTCAAAGACATTCAATATCGCCGGACTTGTAAGCTCATGGTGTGTGATTAAAGACGAGAGACTTCGCAAGGAATTTTTCAACTGGCTCGAGACCAACGAATTTAACGCTCCTACATTCACGGCGATAATAGGCACGATGGCGGCTTACAACCACTGCGAAGACTGGCTTGACGAAATGCTTGAATACATCGAGGGAAACATCGAAGAGACGCGCAGCCTGCTTCAGGAGCTTGCGCCGGAGATAAAGATGGTTACACCTGAGGCGTCATTCCTCGTGTGGCTTGACTGCCGCGGGCTCGGCCTTGACCATAACAGACTGATTGACATGTTTGTCGACAAGGCTCACCTCGCGCTTAACGACGGAGCGATGTTTGGAGCTGAAGGCGAAGGATTCATGCGCATGAATATCGGCTGTCCGCGCTCACTGCTGCGCCACGCCGTGCAGTCGCTCGCCAATGCCCTGCCGCTTGTCGAGGCGTGACGGCATCATCATAGACGCGACATTGCCCGCGACAGATAAGGATGGCGGGCAAGAAGCGAATCGCGCATTTCAGCGGTAGCAGCCGTAAACGCTTCATCATGCAAACCACTGAGACTGCGGTGGTTAAGCCTCCTGACAAGACGCCCGCACTCCATACCGAGGCTGCGGTCGGATTCATCGATAAACGACTGACGGAACAGGTCGTAGATATAGTCGACGGCTACATCCGACGGGTGTACCATGTCAGATGCGTAGAAGCGGTAGTCGCGCAGGTCGTCAAGCATAATCTCGTAGGAAGGGAAATACAGCGCCATATCAGGATTTTCAGCCACAAGCCTGTCCACGGCAAGGAGAAGCGTCGACTTACTCACCTGATTGCCGTGGGCACCGTCGGCAAGATGCCTTATAGGGCTGACAGTGAATATTACTTTCAGGTCGGGGTAACGCGCGGCAATCTCACGTAAAATCTTTTTCCAAAGCCCTATAATCTGTGTCGCGTTGAGCATTTCTCGGTTAAAGAGCGATGCGGGCTGCTTATGGCAGTTTGCCACCACGCGGTTGCCCTCTTTAAGCCTGAATATCCACGCCGTGCCAAACGTCACGATGAGCGCAGAGGCGCTTTTAAGCGCGTCACGCGCCTCGGAAGCGGCGTCATTCATCATCTTCAACACCGCGTCACGGTCGCTCCCGGAGAAACGCGAATGATGGGAATAGCTCTTCCACACTCCCTCGTGGAGGAATAGTTCATCGGTGGTAAATTCACGCTCATAGAGCAGGTCGAGCATTGAGGCGGCTATGCTTGCGGGATTGTATAGAGTGCCACACGGGTTGACAATGCAGTCATACAGTTCTCCCTTGAGACGCGCCCCTATATTGTCGGTAAAACATGAGCCGGTCATGACGACAGGCGAGCGGTGGCTTATAAGTCCGGTCATCCCCTCAAGGGGCTTTACTACTGTGCGAAACTCCATTTTCAATACATTTTATAGTCAATCGAAAGCACCTGAAACTCCGTGCGGCGGTTAATCTGGTCGGCAATCTCCCGGTCGACCTCTTCGGGGAGGGCAAGGATATATTCCTCAGTCAGCACGTCGCCCTCCTTATATTGCGGAAACTCTCGCGCAAGCTTTTTGGTGATTACCTTAGGGCGTGACTTTCCGTAGCCCTGCGGCTGCAGGCGGTCAGGCTTTATTCCGGCGGCGACGAGGTAGTCGATTACCGATTTCGCCCGTCGCTGAGAAAGGTTCATGTTATACTCTTCCGAGCCCCAGCGGTCAGTGTGAGAAGCCATCTCTATAGTCACGTTAGGATTGTCGTGAAGCACCTGCACTATAGAGTCAAGCGCCACACACGATTCAGGACGCAGTGTAGCCTTGTCAAAGTCATAGAATATATTGTCGACCACATTAGGTTTCGTCACGGAGGCGAGGATAAAATCCACGTTGTAGTCGGCATCTTCCTCGGCAGTGTCGGACGTGAACTCCTGACGCGCGTTCAGGTAGCCTTTTGCACCGGCGAGCATGACATAGCGGACTCCGCGCTGAAGCGGAAACGAGAAGGAGCCGTCGACCTTGCCCATAGCCTTCTGGTTGGACCCGTCATCACCGATAATGCGGATAACAGCGTTTGCCACCGGCTCTTCATCGCGGTCAAGCACCATTCCGCTGATGGTTATCTTCAAGTCGGGCAACACAAATGAGTACAGATGGTCATAACCGCGCCCGTCGCCACGGTTGGAGCTGAAGTAGCCGCTCTCGCCTACGCCGAAGGTGATGCCGAAATCATCGGCTGAAGAATTGACAGGCGAACCCATATTCTCCACGCTCCAGCCTCCAGAGGGGCGCAGTGTCGCCTTGAAAATGTCAAGTCCCCCAAGTCCGGCATGACCGTCGCTGGCAAAATACAGCAGGCTGTCGGCGCGCATGTAGGGAAACACCTCGTCGCCGGGAGTGTTTATAAACTCGCCGAGGTTTTCAAGCGAGCCTGCACGCTCTTTAAGGTTTATGCGCCATATATCCTTGCCTCCGTAGCCGCCGGGCATATCGGAGGAAAAATAGAGCCAATTGCCGTCGGGCGACACGGCAGGATGCCCATATGCCGACAGGGTGTCGGCGGTAATCTCAAATTTTACAGGAGCGCTCCACCGGGCATCGCTGCGCTGCGATGTGAAAATCTCGACCGATGTGTGGGAGTTAGGCTCACGACGGGCGCGTGTAAGATACATCGTCTGTCCGTCGGGGGTGAACGACACTATTCCCTCGTCATGCTCCGAGTTAAGCTCTCCCTCCACCGCCTCGGGGCGCTGCCACTCTCCGCGCTCATTTTTCCGGGCGACCCATATATCGCTCTTTTTCATGCCGGTGATTTCGCTTCTGTGAGAGCCGGTCACCTTCTCGTTGGTGGTGGTGAAATAGAGTGCGTCGGCCGACTTGTCAAGAAACATCGGGGCAAAGTCGGCACGGCGTGAATTAAACAGTTTGGCGTTTTTCACGACATATCGCGTCGGGTTTTTCTTCACGTCAAGACCCATGCGACATCCGGCTATGCCGGTCCTTGCCACTTCCGCATCCTTTGGAGAAGTGGCGAGATAGTCGTCATAGGCATTTATGGCTGCCTGATACTTGCCCTCGGCCTGGAGCGCCTGCCCCATGTAAAGCAGCGCGGTCGAGTCGGGATAGCCGTATCTGACAGCGTTCTGATATGCAGCCGAAGCGCGAGCGTTCATGTTGAGTTTACGGTAACACTCACCCATCTTATAGGCAATGACCCCTCGCTGCGGACGCTCCTCGCGCTTTGTCAGCTTGTTATAGACCTTACGGTAAGTCCGCGACGCCTCATAATACTCGCCTCGCTCCATCTGCTCGTCGGCAACCGACAATTTTGCCGCCCCGCACCCCGAAACGACAAGGCACAGCAGCGGCAATATCAAGTAGAAATATCTTTTATAATGCGATAATAACGGTTTCATAACTAAATAACGCAGCTAAAGCCACATTATTTTACGCCGTTATCTTCCTTTTTGGGCAAGCGGAAATCTTTCAGGAAAAGCACCCATGCCGAAGCTGCGACCACAGCTAAAAACACGCAGCCCACAAGTATAAGCATCTTCGAGGGCTTGGATGCGAGAAGGGGCACGGTAGCAGGTTGCACGACGGTATATACAGGGGTGGTCTGCTGCACTTTCGCTTTTGCAGCCTGAAGCTGGGTTGATGTCTGGTTATAAAGGCTGAACGCAAGCGACACCTCGTTTTGCAGACGGTCGCGCTCGGTCTGTCCCGACTTCAGCACGATTCCCTGATTGCGGTCAAGATAATCGGCAAGCTGCTTCTGCACCTTGTAATACTCCGCCTTAGCCTCGTCATTGAGTTTCTGCGCATAGGCAAGGTCCTGACGCGCTTTTTCAGTGCGGTATTCTGTCACATATTCCTGAAGGCGCAACGCCACCGTGTCGGCAAGCAACGCCGACACCACAGGGTCCTGCATAGTCGCGGAAAGCGTGATTACCGATGTCTTTGTATCGACATCAGCGCCGATGCGGGCGTTAAGAGCCTCGACTATCGCCTGCTCATCCTTTGTCAGACGGAAAGGGTTGACGCCATCGCCTGCAGCCTCTTCCTCCTCGTCCTTAAAGAGAGACAATATGCCGCCTATAGCCTTTCCGGGCAATGCCATGACAGCACTCCACCAGGGAGCTGAGGTGTCCTCTTCCAGAAATTTCCTGACAGTAGTGTTTTTTTCTCCGTCATCAGCCACGACAGGCACGTCAAAGAGGCTTATTGCAAACGGGACGGAGGCTACCACGTCGGGATAAAGCTGGGGATACACAGCGTCGGCACCCGACGCGTTACCAAGGCTTATACCTGCCATTGCGGCAAGCCCCGACATGCCCGATGCCTTGCCGTCAGTTCCGGTCTCCGGGGCAAGCTTTATGGTAGTCGTGTATTCCTTAGGGATACTGAACGCGATGACAAGACCTACGACAGCTCCTATCGCACCCCACTTGAAAATGGTCTTACGGGCATCCCATATCTTTGACGCGAGCTCAAGAAGGTCTATTTCCTGCTCCTCGTTCTCGATGTTATGATTTTCTTCCTGCATAGTCATTGCTTTGGGGAGATTATTATTTAAACAGGTTGGCAAGCGCGGCAGTCATTGTAGCCACAGAACCGAGCGCCGATACCGATGACAGGATTGCGGTCCAGTTCACACCCTGACCCTTATGCTTCGCCGGCACGACTATCTGACAGCCCGGCTCGATAGGCGCGCTATTCTTGGCGACAGCCACCTCTCCGTTCATATAGATAATAAACGCCTTGCTTTTCTTCGCATACTCGCCGTAGCCGCCTGCCTGCTCTACATAATACTTGAGCTTCTTGCCCTTTTTATAGGTAACCGTGTTGGGGAACATCACGTCGCCGGAGATTCTCACGGTGTTGGTGTACTCGGGGATATTCAGGACATCACCCTCTTTCATCACAAGGTCAGCCTCCGAACCGGGCATCGCAAGAGCCTTGTCAAGCTCGAGTGCCACGGTATAGGTGGTGGGCAACTGTAGTTTCTGAATAGAGATAGAGTCGCCGTCGGTCTGCATTCCTGTGGCAAGACGAAGCGTCTCGGCACGCAAGGCCACCTCTTCCGGCGTCATCTGGCGCATGACATGCGCACCCTTGGCATAAGCCGACGAGGTGAGTCCGCCCGCACGGCGTATGATGTCGCTGACGCGCTCGTTTTTGGTTTCAAGTGTATACCCGCCGTCAAAAGCCACTTCGCCCACGACGTTGATGCGGCGCTGGGTCTGATAGCCCGGGCTGCGGCGCACCTCCACAATATCATAAGGTTCAAGGATGAATCCCGGATCTCCGTCGACAAGCATGCCGTCTTTAAGGGAGAAAGTGAAGGTCTTCGAGATTTCATCGGTGGGCTGCAGGCTTGTCGGGTCGACAAGACGGCGCGACACGTCAACCTTTGCGGTAGACGCTCCGTTGAGCAGTCCGCCTGCCTGGATTACAAGGTCTTCGATTGTGGTGTTATCGGCAAAAGGATATTGTCCGGGATGGGCGACAAGACCGTAGATTGAAAGCTCGCCGCGGTCGGTCAGCTCATGAACGCTCGGCACGACAAGCACATCGTTACGCTTCAAGGTCACGTCAGGACGTCGGCCGGCAAGGATTCCGCCGAGGTCGACCGGTATGATTTCAAGCGACAGGTCGGCACCCTCGCGATAAAGAATCACGCGTGTAGTGTAGGCATCCTCTGTAAGACCCTCAGCCTTCTTGATAAGGTCGCCCACTGTGCGCAGGTCGGTAGCAAGGGCATACATTCCGGGACGGAACACCGAACCTTTCAGCTCGACACGGTTGGCATAACGGTCAAGGATAGTACCTACGGTCACCACGTCACCGTCAAGAAGCTTATAAGTGTCAAAGTCACCGCTCACAATGTTGAACAGCTCATTTTCTCTTCCCGACTGGCGCGCAAGCCTTACCTGCTCGGTATAGGCGTCGCCGGTGAATCCTCCGGCATAGGCAACAAGGTCGGAAAGCGTCTCGCCGTCCTTTATTTCATAATACATCGGGCGCTTTACATTTCCCGATACATTGACAAGATTCTCATAGGGGGGCACGATAATCACGTCACCTTCCTGCAAGCGGATGTTGCCGGTCTGCTTGCCGTCAAACAGGAATTCGTACACATCGACACCGACAATCTTCTTGCCGTTGCGAAGTACCTCTATGTTACGCATCGAACCGATGTCGTTGATTCCGCCCGACTTGTAAAGAGCGTGGAACACTGTCGAGAACGGCGACAGGCGATATGTGCCCGGCACTGCCACCTCGCCCATAAGGTCGACCTGAATGGTACGCACCTGTCCGAGAGTGACATTGACCTCCGATTCCGGCTCTGAGCCGCCTACACCGGCATATTTGCTGGCAAAACGGCCTTTAATGTGATTATTTGCCTCCTGGATGGTCATTCCGTTAAGATAGATGGGACCTATCTGCGACACCATGATACTGCCTTCAGGGCTGATTGTCTGGCGTATGTGATCCTCACTCGCGCCCCATATGTCAATCACCACCTCGTCACCGGGGCCGAGACGGTAGTTCTGGGGAGTCGCCGCATTTTCATTTGGCTCGAAAGAGAGTGCCTGATTGCGGAACACGTTATGTCCATAAACGCGACGTGCCGACACAGTGGCGTTATTGCCCTGCTCGACTTCACGCTGCACGTCGTCAAGGGTTCCGGGGGCGACCTCATCAGCGCTGGAACGTTTGCGTTCCGCACGCGCCGCGCCCACGCTTTGGGTGGTGGCAACCGTCTCGCTGCCCTGAGAGTCCTCGTAACGCACTTTCAGGCGTTCCACCTGCTCCGGAGTCACTCCGCGAGCTATCAGCTCCTTGCCGATCTGTTGCTGTGACTTGCCCTGGGCTACACCCTCCTTTACATAAGCGACCACCTGGTCGTCGGTCATGCGCGCCGACGCAGATGCTCCTGCAAAGAGTATCGCAAGAGCAAGAAACGCAGTCCGTAAGCTATTTCGCATAATTTTGAATTCTTTTATAAAATATGGCTTTGGTTGAATAATATTACTTTTTTGCATCACCGCCCTTTTTGGCAATCCTGTTGGAAAGCCACACATTAACTCCTGTCCAGAAGCCAATGATGATGATGAGCAGGATGTTTACCTCAATATAACGTGAAAGCACGATACTTATTACACTAATCGCAAGTGCAATCAGCACGATTGTCACCATGCACACACGCGGCTTCAACCCGAGTGCAAGCAATTTATGATGTATATGAGTCTTGTCGGGGAGGAACGGATTGCGGTGACGGCGTATGCGGTGAAGGAACACCCTCACTACGTCAAGACACGGAATCAAGAGCGGAGAAAACGCAAGTATAAACGCGTTGGTGCCATACACCACGCATCCCAACGATGCCACGTTGTAAAGCTCAAGGCTCAGGAACGACAGGATAAGACCGATTGTAAGCGAGCCGGTGTCACCCATGAATATCTTCTTGCGCTTGTTGACGTCGCCGAATACGTTATAATAGAAAAACGGGACAAGCACTCCGAGAGTGGCAAAAGAAATCATCGCAAACAGATATTGACCGTACATGAAGAATCCGATGCCATAGATTATAAGCGCAGCGCTTGACAGACCCGACGCAAGTCCGTCGATACCGTCGATAAGGTTGATTGAGTTGACGACATAGACTATCACTATAATAGTCAACGGAATACCTATCCACCACACGAGGTTGTCGATAAACAGCACGCCGCAGAGCCCGTGAAGCCACAGACCGCCTGCGATAAGGAGGACGGCACAAAATATCTGAACCACAAATTTGGCACGGTAACGCACACCCACAAGGTCGTCGGCCATGCCGACAAGATAGAGCGTGAATAGAGAGCAGAAGCCAAATGTAATGGATGTCGAATCAATAATCAACGACTCCTCAACCCCTGCAAAGCCAAGCAGTGAGTTGATGCCGAGAAGAAGAGCTACAGAAAAACACACCACGGGCGTAAATGCGATACCGCCGAGACGGGGCACAGCTCCCTTATGGATTTTTCTGGGATCAGGTTCATCAAACAGGTTGCGACGAAACGCGACTAAAAGTATCTGCGGGATAAGTATACCGGCAAAGAGTACACAGAGCAGAAAAGCACAGAAGGAGTTTATCAGCCAATAATCCATATTCTTTATGATGAATGTGTATGCTATTCACACTATTATGAACTGCAAAATTATACATTTTTAATACTCCTTGCAAAAATTATCGTAACAAAATGCAACGCAGCGTAAAAACAACGTCAAATTATACGGGTAAGAAAAAAGCGTCCCGCACCGAAACAGGCACGGGACACTCCCTACTTTATTATTTTTTCACTATATCAGTTGTTTTCGGGACGGAGCTTGCGCACAGTCACGGCAGTCTGCCACATTTCGCTCTCGCGGAGTGCCTTGAGCTCTTCCTCAAGCTTCTCACGGTAGTCGGGCTTGGAATTGCTGTCGATTGAAATCTGAGCCTCGTTACCGGTCTTAACACTGTCATAAAGACGCTCTACGACAGGCTTGATGGCATCATGGAACGGACCCATCCAGTCAAGCGCTCCACGCTGTGCGGTGGTAGAGCAGTTGGCATACATCCAGTCCATACCGTTCTTTGCAAAAAGCGGCATCAGCGACTGGGTAAGCTCTTCCACCGTCTCGTTGAACGCCTCGGAGGGTGTGTGACCGTTTTCACGAAGCACCTCATACTGGGCGAGGAGCAATCCCTGGATAGCACCCATCAGCGAACCGCGCTCACCGGTAAGGTCGGAAGTAGCCTCGCGCTTGAATGTGGTCTCAAACAGGTAGCCTGAACCGATACCGATACCGAGGGCGATGGTGCGGTCGAGGGCACGTCCGGTATAATCCTGTTCAATGGCATAAGATGAATTAAGTCCACGGCCTTCAAGGAACATGGTGCGGAGCGAAGTACCCGAGCCTTTGGGAGCCACAAGTATCACATCGACATCCTTGGGAGGCACGACACCGGTACGGTCGCTCCAGGTGATTGCAAATCCGTGAGAGAAATAAAGCGCCTTTCCGGGGGTAAGATACTGCTTGATTGTAGGCCACACTGACATCACCGCGGCGTCAGAGAGAAGACACATGATGATTGTGCCTCGCTGACAAGCCTCTTCTATGCTGAACAGGGTCTCTCCGGGCACCCAGCCGTCGGCTACCGCCTTGTCATAGGTCTTGCCCGCGCGCTGACCGACGATTACATTAAAGCCGTTGTCACGCAGGTTCATGCTCTGTCCGGGACCCTGCACGCCATAACCGATGACTGCGATGGTCTCGTCCTTGAGGACTTCTCTCGCCTTCTCCAAGGGGAACTCTTCGCGGATGATGACATTTTCCTCAACTCCGCCAAAATTCATTTTTGCCATAATTGTTCTTTTTTTAGTTTTCTAATAGATATACTTATTTCTTACGATATTTTAAATCGACAAACCGCAGGCGGCTCCGTGAATAACACACATCACCGCCGCTTATCTCGGCATTAAACGACCCGTCGCCGGCATCGGCGAGACGCACTGTCGCTTCCTCGCCAAACTTCGCCTCATGCATGAACGCGATGTCAAAACGCCCTACCCTGTGGCTGTCATAAAAATCCATGTCACGGCAGTTGAGCAACAGCTCCATATAGCGCATGGTGTTGACATGACGGTTGAAGTCACAGTCACAGTAGCGGAAACGGTAGCGCGACTCCTCCACGCCTTCGGCAGCGCCTACAGGCACAAAACGGGTCATCCTATCCATCGGACACACTTTTTCCGACACGCTGTCGCGCAGCGACTCAAGCATGGCAAGGTCGGCGGCACGGCGCTCCTTTATGTTTATAGCCATCCACACCGAACGCGCATGACCTATCACCTCGCCGCGAGAGTCGGTCATCTCGAAATTTCGTTCCGAAAAATGACGGTTGAAACCCTCGATCCAGGTGTGCAAGGTATATTGCGAGTTAACCTCAGGCGACCGATACATCTCAATCGACAGGCGCGAAAGCACCCACGCGAGACCGTCGGATATGAGTCGGTCATAGCCTGCGCCGAGAGAGTTGGCATGAAATGTCGCCACCTCTATGGCTCGCGCGGCAAAGAGTGTCACAGGCATCATTGCCTGCGGATTGCACTCGCCCGCGGTGAGAGTGTAGGTGTGGCTGTATTCCTTCGACACTAAAGTCATTGCCTGCTGCGTGATTTACGTAGTTCCTGTTCTTCGAGATACATGCTCAGCAGCTCGCGCGGCGACTTGGTTACGGCAACCCTTCCGGAACGCACAAACTGGCTTATGTCATACTTCTCAAGCTCGATGAAAAGAGCCTCGGTCTCTTCCTGATGACCTGTCTTTTCAAGGATTACATATTCCCTTGTTATCTCAAGGATGCGCGCGTTGTGACGGCGTATTATCTCCTCTACCGCACTGTCGTCAAGGAGAGCCTCCGTAGGCACCTTGTAAAGCGCTATCTCCTGATATACAATCTCGTCGTCGGTGTACAGATAAGCCTTTATCACGTCGATACGCTTCTCGATCTGCTTCACCACACGCTCCATCATAGGGCGGTCGCCGAAACAGGTGATTGTGAACTTTGACACCCCCTTTATAGAGGAAGGGCTCACCGACAGGCTCTCGATATTGAGGCAGCGGCGGGTAAATATGATTGAAATCTGATTGAGCAGTCCCACCTGGTTTTCAGAAAAGACTGTAAATGTAAATAGCTGATTTTCCATAACTGTCATTATGTCGAAATGAGGCGGGGTTAGTCAATCGGGTAACATTCCGTGGGCGTCAGCATGATATGGTCGACATTGGCACCGGCGGGTGTCATCGGGAATATCATGTCGGTCTCGTCGATATTGACATTGAGCAGATAGGCACCGTCATGCTTGACCATGCGGTCGATGGCGGCGTCAAGCTCGTCGCGGGTCTCGACGTTTTCAGCGCTGATGCCGTAGGCGTTGGCTATCATCACGAAGTCGGGGTTCACAAGGGGAGTCTGGGAGAAGCGGTCATTGAAAAACAGCGACTGCCATTGCCTTACATTGCCGAGGAAGTTATTGTTGAGAAGGATTATCTTGACATCGGTCTGATATTCGAGTATCGTGCCAAGCTCCTGTATTGTCATCTGTAGTCCGCCGTCGCCGGTGAAGAAACACACCGTTCGTTCCGGCGCGCCCATCTTTGCCCCTATCGCGGCGGGAAGTCCGAAGCCCATAGTGCCCAGTCCTCCCGATGTCACCATCGAACGCGGCTCGGTAAAGCGCGAATAGCGTGCGGAAAACATCTGGTTCTGACCTACGTCGGTCACAACGATGGCACGGTTGCCGGTCGCCTCCGACACTTTGTTGACCACCTCACCCATTGTCATCCTTCCTCCGGAGGGATATACCTCGCGCATCACCACCTTTTCGCGCTCGACGCGTTCCGGCTCGTCAAATGTGGCGAGCCATTCGGCATGTTTACGCTCCTTGATATGGGGAATAAGCGCCTCCAGCACCTTTCGGGCGTCACCATGGATGGTAGCGGTGGTGGCTATGTTCTTGTCAAATTCCGAGGCGTCTATATCGATATGCACAATCTTTGCCTGAGGTGCATAAGTCTTCACATTACCCGTGATTCGGTCATCAAATCTCATGCCGACGGCAATCAGCAGGTCGGCGCGGTTAGTATTTATATTAGGTCCGATATTGCCGTGCATTCCGAGCATTCCCTTATACAGCGGATGATCCGACGGCATGGTCGACAGTCCGAGAAGCGTTGCGGCAACAGGGATGTCGGCTTTCTCCGCAAGGGCGGCAAGCCCCTTCTCAGCCCCAGAAATCATGACTCCGTGACCGGAAAGAATCATCGGGCGCTCCGATGAGTTGATAAGGTCGGCGACACGCGCCACATCGGCGGCATCAATGTCGGGCGACGGATTGTAAGAGCGGATGAAATCACATTTTTCATAGTCAAACTCCATCATGCCCGTCTGAGCGTCTTTCGTCAGGTCAATCACAACCGGACCGGGACGCCCGGTGGAAGCGATATAAAACGCCCTCGCCACAGCACGCGGGATGTCTTCGGCGCGCCTTACCTGGCAGCTCCACTTTGACAGAGGCTGGGTGATGCCTACGACATCAGTCTCCTGGAATGCGTCAAATCCCAGAAACGGAGTGGCTACCTGACCCGTTATCACTACCAGAGGAGTGCTGTCCATCAAGGCGTCGCCCACTCCGGTGATGATATTGGTGGCAGCCGGGCCCGAGGTGACGATGACGACACCGGGACGCCCGCTCACCCTCGCGTAGCCTTGGGCTGCATGGGTAGCGCCCTGCTCGTGACGCACAAGTATATGCTTCAGCTTGTCCTGATAATCGTAAAGCTTGTCATATACGGGGATAATGGATCCGCCCGGATAACCGAACACAAGGTCGACACCCTCCGATATCAACGAGCGCATCAACGCGTCGGCTCCTGAAATCTTTTCTTTCATCTATATATATGTTTTCTTTAGATAGCTTACCTGTCATTTCAACTCTCTCACTCCGCCCTTGTCGGCCGATGTCACCATGGCGGCATATGCCTTGAGCGCTTTCGACACCTCGCGCGCCCTGCCCCTGGGGGTGAACGCCTCGCGTCCATAGGCAAGCTCTTCCTCGCGACGGGCAGCCAGCTCCATGTCGGTCAGCTCGACGTTAATCGTGCGTCCGGGAATGTCGATGTCAATGATGTCGCCGTCGCGCACAAGACCGATGTTGCCGCCTGCGGCAGCCTCGGGAGATATATGCCCGATCGACAGTCCTGACGTTCCGCCTGAAAAGCGTCCGTCGGTAATGAGCGCACACTCTTTTCCGAGATGCTTCGACTTGATGTAGCTCGTAGGGTAAAGCATCTCCTGCATGCCGGGGCCGCCCTTGGGCCCCTCATGGGTGATTACAACCACGTCGCCGCTCTTCACCTTGTCGCGGAGTATTCCGTCGACAGCCTCCTCCTGGGAGGTGAACACTTTCGCCGGACCGCGGAAATGGAATATGCTTTCATCCACGCCGGCTGTCTTTACAACACATCCGTCGGCGGCAATGTTTCCTTTCAGCACTGCAAGTCCGCCATCTTTCACATAGGCATGGTCGAAGTCCCTTATACAGCCCTTCTCCCGGTCTGTGTCAAGAGAGTCATAGACAGCTGACTGGGAGCCGAGTCGCAGGTTTCTGCCTCCGCCCGGCGCACTGTGCCACAGCGCTGCCGCCTCTTCACAAAACTCGCTTCCCTCCGGGGCAAACCGCTCTATTGCCTGTCCGAGAGTCAATCCGTCGACACGCTTTACGGAGGTGTCCACGAGTCCCTTGTCGGCAAGCTGCTTCATTATGGAGAGGATGCCGCCGGCGCGGTTGACATCCTGGATGTGGTAGTGGGAATTAGGCGCGACCTTGCACAATACCGGGGTGACACGCGACAGCTTGTCAATATCAGCCATCGTGAAGTCGGCTTCAGCCTCGTTGGCTATGGCAAGAAGGTGGAGCACAGTATTGGTAGAGCCTCCCATCGCTATGTCGAGAGCCATTGCGTTAAGCATCGCCTGACGGGTGGCTATATTGCGCGGCAACACGCTTTCATCGTCATTCTCATAGTAGGCGCGGGCATTTTCGACAATACGGCGCGCCGCCTTGCGGAAGAGTGTCTCGCGGTTGGCATGGGTGGCGAGTATGGTGCCGTTGCCCGGAAGTGCGAGACCTATAGCCTCGTTGAGCGAGTTCATCGAGTTGGCGGTAAACATGCCGGAACATGAGCCGCATGTAGGACATCCCTTCTGTTCAAGAAGCTTCACGGTGTCGTCATTGACAGTCTCGTCGGCGGCGTCAATCATTATGTCGATAAGGTCAAGAGGGCGCCCGTCAAGGTCACCTGCCTCCATCGGCCCTCCCGACACAAAAATCGTAGGGATATTGAGCCTCATCGCGGCTATCAACATTCCCGGGGTAACCTTGTCACAGTTGGAGATACACACCATTGCATCGGCCTTGTGGGCATTGACCATATACTCCACCGAGTCGGCGATAAGGTCGCGTGACGGAAGCGAATAGAGCATTCCGTCATGTCCCATCGCGATACCGTCGTCGATGGCTATTGTGTTGAACTCGGCGGCGAAACAGCCCTGCTTTTCTATCTCCTCCTTAACGATCTGTCCTATTTCGTGAAGATGAGTGTGACCCGGCACAAACTGTGTAAACGAGTTGACCACCGCTATTATAGGCTTACCTATCTGGTCTTCCTTCATGCCGTTGGCACGCCAGAGAGCCCTTGCCCCTGCCATGCGTCTGCCCTGAGTGCTTGCCGCGCTTCTTAACTGTCTGCTCATATGCGTCTCTTTCTTTAACTGAAATGCCTCCCTTTCGCTCGTTGCGTTGGAGAGGCATCATAATTTCTTTTCGTCAGATATACGTGAAATCACCCCTCCATGTGCTCAAGGACGGTAATGACGACCACCGACAGGCGGTTTACTATGTTCACGCAACTGCTCATATCTATAATCAAATGCAAGTTTGAAATGCAAATTTATGACACTTTGCAATAAAAAACAAATATTTCATCAAAAATATATCGCCACAACACTCTTTTTATAGCTCGATGAATTAAACTGTGAGCGGTTTGAACCCTACCACCCTGACCGGGACACTGCGTCGCGGAGTGATTGCCGTTGATAATACAGGATATATCAATGAATGGCTCCATATAGCCAGTTGACTGCATAAGGAATTTAAGCACAACAGATTATCCGGATAAGAATACTTACCTATATATAATAATCATTAACCGGCAGGATTTTACAGGATTTTAATGTAACTTTGCAGTCTGTTTGACCATTTATCGACATTTTGAGCAGAGCAATACTGAAATTTTTAGCCGTCTTTACATGCTTTGTAGCGCTGTCAGCGTTGCAGAGGGCATGTTTTATGCTTACATATCACGACCTTATAAGCCAGGGGCAGGCAAGCCTTTTGTCATGCCTTGAAGCCATGTTAAAAGGCTTGCCTATGGATTGCTCGATAGCCGGTTATCTTACAGCCCTGCCGGCGTTTATCATAATCGGGCAGCTCTGGACCGCGCGCCATTGGCTCGTTATTGTCGAGAAGATTTATTATGGCATAATCTCACTTCTCCTCGCTGTCATATTCTGCCTTGACCTGAAACTCTACTCCTATTGGGGATTCCGCCTCGACATGACTCCGGTATTTTACTTCACGTCGTCGCCCAAGGCGGCACTGGCAAGCGCAACCTGGCTTGACGCCGTGACGGGCATAGTGGCAATCGTGGTGGCGACGAGCCTGATATATCTGATTTTCGCACTAATTATCAGAAAGATAAAAGTATCACCTGTCAAAAAAGTCCCGGCGACTGTGGTAATGGTCTTGCTCACAGCAGCGCTCTTCATCCCCATACGCGGAGGGTTCACCGTGTCATCCATGAATCTCAGCAGGGCATATTTCAGCCAGAACCAACGTCTTAACCATGCGGCGGTCAATCCGGCGTTCAGCCTCATGTATTCGGCCACCCACCAGCATAACTTCGGGGAGCAATACCGGTTCATGACCGCAGAGGAGGCCGACAGCGTCCTCTGCGACCTGTACAGGTCGGCGACAGCCCCGGCGACGCTTGCAGCCGATTCAGTGCCGCTGCTTAACAACCTAAGACCCGACATTTATATCGTGATACTCGAAAGCTTCTCAGCCCATCTCATGCCGTCGCTCGGCGGCGAGCCGATTGCCATGCGGCTTGACTCTCTCGCAAGAGAAGGGTTGAGTTTCACCGGCATATATGCCAACAGCTTCCGTACCGACCGCGGCATCCCCGCAATACTTAGCGCATTTCCGGGGCAGCCGTCGATGAGCATAATGAAATATGTGGAAAAGACAGAGGGACTCCCGTCTCTTCCGGGAGAGCTGAAAAATGCCGGCTATGACCTCACCTATTTCTATGGCGGCGACGCCAATTTCACCAATATGCAGGCTTATCTGGTAAATGCCGGCTTTGAACATATAATATCTGACAAGGATTTCGCGTTAAAAGAAAAGGCAAGCAAATGGGGCGCCCACGACAATCTGCTTTTTGACAAAGTTATCGCCGACGTCAGGAGCACAGCCGCCGACGCTCCACCACAACTGCGTGTTATCCAGACATCGAGCAGCCACGAACCGTTTGACGTGCCTTACAGCAACCCCGTGTTTGCCGCCGAGCCTGAAAAAAACGCCTTCGCGTTTACAGACAGTTGCCTGTTTGCCTTTGTCGACAGCCTTCGGGTGTCGCCCCGCTTTGACCGGACGCTTGTGGTCATGGTGCCCGACCATCAGGGATGCTATCCCCACAGCCTTGACGACGTGGTAAGCCGCCACCACATTCCGCTCGTAATGACCGGAGGCGCACTTAACCGCAAGGCGATGACCGACACCGTCACAGGCTCGCAGATTGACCTCGCGGCGACACTGCTTGACGCTATGGGACTCGACTCGTCGGCGCTCCCCTATAGCAAGGACCTGCTTGCCGACGGGCCTCACTTCGCCGTAATGGCAGACCCGTCGATAATAACGCTTGTGACGCCCTCCGATACAATCGTGTACAACTGCGACGCGTCGCAGATTATATCATCGGGAGGCGGCGACACCGACACCCTCCGCCTCCGGGCAGAGGCTTTTGTACAGAGACTTTATGACCTGATTGAAAACCTTTAATACTGAACTACAGCAATGATAGAATACCTTAATCAGCTTGACGCATCAGTGCTTCTTTTCTTCAACAGCATGCACTCGCCATTTTTTGACAAGTTCATGATGCTGTGCACGGGCCGATTCATCTGGATACCGATGTATGTGACAATACTCTTCATCCTGCTCAAGTCATTCAAGCCCAGGCTCGTGCTGGTCTACGCCGTTGCGATTGCGCTCGCCATCGCACTGACCGACCAGACATGTGCCTCAATCATACGCCCCTTTTTCGAGCGCATGCGCCCGTCCAACATCGACAACCCCCTCTCTCAGTCACTCCATCTCGTCGACGGCTACAGGGGCGGTCAATACGGATTCCCGTCATGCCATGCGGCCAACTCGTTTGCCCTCGCTGTATTTATCGTATGTCTTGTGCGCCGCTGGCGACTCGCCATCTTCATTTTCAGCTGGGCGACCCTCAACTCCTACTCCCGGCTGTATCTCGGCGTACACTATCCCGGCGACCTCCTTGTGGGCGCGGTTATCGGCTCGGCGTTCGGCTATCTGTGTTATCGCGCCACATGCCGGTTCAACACCGAGTCAGGCGGCATCGTGACCCATCATTACCGCACTCCGCTCTTCAAGATAAATCTTATGCCCGACCAGCAGGCAATCGGAATAACCGTAGGCGACATCATGATTTTCACCGGCACGATGACCCTCTTCGCCATCATCGCCTCTTCATTGGCAAACCTCAACTGAAATAATATAGACAGTTCTCTTAAATTTTCCTTTTAAGATTACAACTTAGGGTTATTTTTGTTACTTTTGCAGAAATATATCACAAGAACGAGATAAACATGTCAAAAGTAACAAAAGAGATGGCCCTCGAATATCATCGCGAGGGTAAGCCGGGCAAGATTGAAGTCGTGCCCACCGTACCTTATTCTTCCCAACAGGATCTCGCACTCGCCTATTCTCCCGGCGTGGCATTTCCCTGCCTTGAAATCCAGCAACGTCCGCAGGACGCTTACGAGTACACCAACAAGGGCAACCTTGTAGCCGTGATAAGCAACGGCACAGCAGTGCTTGGCCTCGGCGACATAGGCGCACTCGCGGGAAAGCCGGTGATGGAAGGAAAGGCACTGCTTTTCAAGATTTTCGCAGGTCTCGACTGCTTTGACATTGAAGTCAATGAGAAAGACCCCGACAAGTTCATCCAGGTAGTAAAAGCCATATCGCCTACATTCGGCGGCATAAACCTTGAGGACATCAAGGCTCCGGAATGTTTTGAAATCGAGCGTCGTCTCAAGGAAGAATGTGACATCCCCGTCATGCATGACGACCAGCACGGAACCGCCATTATCTCCGGCGCCGGACTGCTCAACGCGCTTGAGATTCAAGGCAAGAATATAGCTGACGTCAAGCTCGTGGTCAACGGTGCGGGCGCGGCTGCCGTAAGTTGCACAAAGCTCTACATCGCCCTCGGTGTGCGTCCCGAAAACGTCGTAATGTGTGACTCAAAAGGTGTAATCAATAAAAAGCGCACCAACCTCAACGCCCAGAAACTCGAATTTGCCACTGACCGCGACATAGAGACTCTAGCCGAGGCTATGGTAGGTGCCGACGTGTTCCTCGGTCTTTCGGTAAAAGACGTGGTGACACCGGAGATGGTGAAGTCAATGGCTCCGAAGCCTATCGTATTTGCCCTTGCCAACCCCGACCCCGAAATCGCCTATGATGTCGCTATCGAGTCGCGTCCCGACCTCATTTTTGCAACAGGAAGGTCAGACTACCCCAACCAGATTAACAATGTGCTCGGATTCCCCTATATATTCCGCGGAGCGCTCGACTCAGGCGCGACAGTCATAAACGAGGAGATGAAGCTCGCCGCAGTAAAGGCTATCGCCGAGCTCACCAAAGAGCCTGTGCCCTCGGTGGTCAACGCAGCCTACGGCATGTCCAACCTCCACTTCGGAAGAGACTACATCCTTCCCAAGCCTCTTGACCCGCGCCTTCTTACAGCCGTGGCTCCCGCCGTTGCACGCGGTGCAATGGAGTCGGGAGTGGCGACACGCCCCATCACCGACTGGGAAGCTTATAACCACCAGCTCCGCCGCCGAATGGGCTACGACAACCAGCTCATGCGCGGATTCACCGAGACCGCACAGCGCAACCCGAAGCGCGTCGTATTTGCCGAGGCAAACACCGACAACATGCTTCGCGCGGCTGTCAGCGCATATCAGGAAGGTATCTGCATCCCCGTGCTGCTCGGCAACGAAGAGATGATCGAAAAGCGCGCCGCCCGCCTTGCTCTCAACATCGAGGGTATAGAAATCGTAAACCTGCGCCACGACCGCGAGGCTGACCGCCGCGACCGATATGCAACCAAGCTCACCGAAAAGCATCAGCGCGACGGCATGACCTTCCGCCAGGCACTTGAGCTTATGTTTGACCGCAACTACTTCGGCATGATGATGGTAGAGTGTGGCGACGCCGACGCAATGCTTGCCGGCACATATTCCGGCAACCTCACCCCGGCTGAAATCGCCAAGGAGGTTATCGGCATACGCCCGACCTACAACCACTTCGCCACAATGCACATACTCCAGACACAGCGTGGCGTCTACTTCATCGCCGACACCACAATCAACAGCCATCCCGATGAAGACGCCCTCTTTGACATCGCACGTCTGGCGCGCAACTCTGTCGAATACTTCGCCCACGACCCGGTCATGGCGCTGATATCCTACTCCAACTTCGGCGCAAGCAAGCTCCACGGCTCACGCATTGTACACAATGTCGCAGAGCGCATGCAGGAAGCTTATCCCGACCTCCCCATTGACGGTGAAATGCAGATTGACTTCGCCCTCAATAACAAGGTGCGCGACACCAACTATCCCTTCAACCGCCTGAAAGGAAAGGATGTCAACACATTGATATTCCCCAACCTCAGCTCCGCCAATACCGCCTGGAAGATGCTTCTTTCAATGGGTGTCGGAGAGGTAATCGGACCGATTCAGATGGGTCTAAACAAGCCTATCCACTTCATCAGCGTCGACGCCGCCGTGCGCGACATCGTGAATCTCACCACAATCGCGGTCATCGACGCAGCGGTAGTGGAGAAAGTGGGCAACGACCATGACAAATAATCAAAAATACTGACCCTATACCTGCGAGGGACACGCCGGCGGCGTGTCCCTCATTTTTATATGCCGCCGCAGGTCATCGATGACTCGACCTTTTTCCTTATATTTGCGTTATTATAAATAAGGTGAACGATTAACCGGAGTTTATCGTCACATGATTACTCATTTTAATACATGACCTATGCGACTTAACGGAAGGCGGCAAAGCTCCAATATCGACGACAGGCGCGGACAGCGTTCAGGGTTTTCGGCTAAAGCCGGAGGACTCGGAATAGGCGGACTAATTATCGTTGGAATAATCACATGGCTGACGGGCGGCAACCCTCTTGACGTGCTTAACGGCAGCGTGAGCTCTGCCCTCGGCGGCTCCGGCACTACCGAAGAGTATGTCCCCACCGCCCAGGAAGAGGAACTCGCCCAATTCTCCCGGCAGATTCTCGCCTCTACCGAAGATGTATGGACCGAGGAATTTAACAAAATGGGGCTCACCTACGAGCCGCCTACCCTCGTGCTGTTTAACGACGCCGTACAGAGCGGATGTGGCAACGCCACTGCTTCCACGGGACCGTTTTACTGCTCCGCCGACGAGTGTCTTTACATAGACCTGTCATTTTTCAGCCAGATGCGGCAGAATCTCGGCTCCGACGGTGACTTCGCCTATGCCTACGTCATAGCCCATGAGGTAGGGCATCATGTGCAGCATCTTCTCGGGACTCTCGACAAGGCCCACTCGCAGATGTCGCGTATGAGCGAGACCGATGCCAACAAGGAAAGTGTGCGCATAGAGCTTCAGGCCGATTTCCTTGCCGGAGTATGGGGGCACCACGAAAACCGCATGTTCAATTCGCTTGAGGAAGGCGACCTGGAAGAGGCTATCAGCACGGCGTCGGTCATCGGTGACGACTACCTGCAAAAAAAGGCTCAGGGATATGTCGTGCCCGACGCGTTCAACCACGGCCGTTCCGACCAACGCATGAGGTGGCTTAAAAAAGGGCTGCAGAGCGGTGACCTCGCCGACGGCGACACGTTCACTCCATCCTATTCCTCACTGTGACCCGCAGCGCCTCCCCGGTCAATCAAACACCTCGCGCATGACATCAAGCGAGTTCAGACGGCTGAGCGATGTGTAATGAACCGTGTAATACTCGATAATTACGCTTATCACCCTGCGGCGTTGCTCCCGGTTGAACCGGAACATGCCGTAATTGTCCCAGTTCATTCGCGAAAGCATATACACAGCCTCAGCGTCGGCTCCGTCAAGAAACCGCCGGTGAAGCGGCGCACTGTCACGGAATGTTCCGTCAATCATGTCAAACACGCGTCCCTTCCGATAGGTCGATGTGTCAGGCTCTATGCCGAGAAATGTGCCGAGACGGTAAAGGAAATGTATCGGGAAGTTGGCTGTCTCCCGGCTGTCGGCTGAGTCAAGCGCGGCAGCGGAATAAGAGAGATACCTGAACAGCAACGGGTCTTCGGGGGTCTCCCTGAGCACTATCCCGAGCAGCTCGGCGACAAAAAGCGCCACGGTAATCTTAATCGGATTGGATGTAAGCTCCGGCAGGGCAAGCGACGGTCTGACATCCGAGATATTGGCTATTGTGTGACCGTGGCGAAGATCCGCCACACACTCAAAAAATGAAAGCGGCATCGTAATCGCCCTGCGCCTGCGCGCCTCCCGCGAAGCCGACGCCGAGACAAGCAGCGACACCCTCCCCTCCTCAAGCGAGAAGGCGGTAAGTATATTGTTGCGGTCATTATATCTGACCGTGTGCAGGGCTATGCAATGAAGGTGTTTCATCGTCATGCAAATTTACACCCTCTTCATCTACACTCCAAATTTTTTTATCGTCAAAATATCCTCCGGTTCACTCTTGCAAAGCTCCAAAACGGGCATAAAAATCATGCAAAATCCTCTATTTCTGCTTTTCAGCATCATTTTTTTCAAAAATATTTGCGAGAATTAAAAATAGTGCGTATATTTGCACTCGCTTTTGCGCTTAGTGCGTGAGCATGGCCCATTCGTCTATCGGTTAGGACGCAAGATTTTCATTCTTGAAAGAGGAGTTCGATTCTCCTATGGGCTACTAATTAAGAATCATAACAACAAACAAAAGAAGTTTTTGTAATGGCAAATCATAAGTCATCTATTAAGAGAATCCGTCAGATTGAGTCACGTAGACTCCGTAACCGTTATTATGCAAAGACTGCACGTAACGCTGTGCGTCGTCTTCGCGCAATGACTGACAAGAACGAGGCTGCCGAATCTTACAAGAAGGTTAGCTCGCTCCTTGATCGCCTTGCAAGCAATGGCACCATCTCCAAGAACAAGGCATCTAACCTCAAGAGCAAGCTCGCCCTTCACATCAACAAGCTCGCTAACGCTTAATAGAAAGGCGCAATTGGTCACCCGTAATGCGGGCGACTGCTCAACGGCCCATTCGTCTATCGGTTAGGACGCAAGATTTTCATTCTTGAAAGAGGAGTTCGATTCTCCTATGGGCTACCAAATCTCAACTTTGCTGATGAAAGCCACCGTTCCCTTAGGGACGGTGGCTTTCTCGTTGTGGGTGAACCCTAAATTACACAGGTTGTTATATACATACATGTTACATTACCACAACTCTTAAAAAACGCTATTAATATGAACGACTGCAAGAAACCCAAAGATGAGGTAAAGAACCAAAGTTCAAAACCGGGCATACAGGATGGCAAATATGAAGGCACCCCCGATGCAAAACAGGTTGAACAGGAAGTCAAGGAACTTAACAACTTAGGCGCGCCGGGTAAGCAATACTAATTCCGGCGACGGATTGAATAGCGGGCGAGCCACCACTCGCCCGCTACATTGCTTGTATATGCAATCATGACACAACACCATGCCCGCTACCGCTTACATTAACCCGATATAATCCTTCACCGCGCAATTAAATCAATTTTTAAGAGTAATTTAGCTCAAAAAAAGATATATTTGCCAAATGAATCAACAGTCACATATGAAACTACGAAATCTTACAGCCGCACTCCTGTCAATCCTGACAATCGGGCTTGCTTCATGCAACAGAGACAGGCAGTTGCTTGACACAGTACCCGCCGACGCGGCGATGGTAATGGTTCTTGACGCCGAGAGACTTACCGGCTACATGAACGGGAAGGCCTATGGTGGCCAACTCAATGCCGACCAGGTTATCGACCGATTTCTTGTCAAGGCCACAGCAAGAAGCCGCAATGAAATAAAGACCTTGCTCACGTCTGACGCAATCGACAGGCACTCAATCGTAGGCTTCAGCGCAAAAGGCGACAGTCATTCGGTGGTCGCCTCGATTGAAAAGGGTGACTTTTTCTATACATTTGACATAAAGGACGCAGTCCGGCTCACCGCCGACCTTGATGCAGGCTCACCTACATCTATCGACGGATATGACGCTTATCAGCTTGAAGGAGCCACGCTATTTATAAAAGACAAGCAAGGATGGATTGCCTGGGGCGACCCGGCTGTCGCCGCACGCAAGCTCGATTCACAGATTGACATCGCCTCCAACACGGCGATATCGTCAGTCGACGGCATAAGCCGGTTTCTCTATTCCGGCAACGGAGTCCTGCTAAGCGCCATGTCAATGGAGCTTACAGGCGAACCAGGCTGGATATGCACGACCGCCGATATTGACGACGCGGGCAAGCAGCTCCTTGTCAACGCCGACTACCTTGACCGCTCAGGCAAAAAGGCACAGATGGATAAATATCTGAAAGACATCGACACCGACATGCTGTCGTTCACCACCCCCTCCGACATGTTTGTGATGGCTATAGGCATCAAGCAGGACACCGACTGGGAAGGACTCTTCAACTATATCAGCGCAATCTATCCGCTTGACGCCCGCAAGAGGGGCGCCCTGGCTCTGGCGCTGCCCTATCTGAAACGCATCGACGGCACTCTCCTGATAGCAGCGGGAGCCACTGCCGACAACCGCCTTTCGCGCAGTAACTTCTCCAGCGACCTGAACTTTGTCGTTGCGGTAAAAGTGGCGAAAAATCAGGCGAAGACCACGCTGAAAGATTTTGCCGGAGTGGCATCGCTCACCGGCATCCCGATGATTGAGAAAGACGGCACATACATCCTGCAGGCAAGGGGCATGTCGCCCGTCACCATGAAGATTGTCGACGGCTCCACCGTGGTCATCGCCAACCGCAGCCTTGAGCAGCTCGGCAATGACTCCGCCGCCAAGGTCATGAAGGGCAATTCATTTGCTCTCTGGACCAATATTCCCGAAGAGACAGCCGAGACCATGTATGGCGGACGCGGATTCAAGCTCACGATGACACTTGACGGCAACTTTCAGTCGACATTCTCGTTCAACGGCTCTTCGGCTCCCCTTCTGGAGCAGCTTGCCACATCAATATCTGACAATACCGACGAGCGTCCGGTCGAAATGAATGACGCCGACAATACTCTTGGTTTCACTCCGCTTGACACGATAAGATGACAAAGACGCTCGACTCCATAGAGCTGTGCGGAGTGCTGCCCGATGTGTTCCGTGGCTCTGAAAACGAGCCGCCGGTAAGCGGTTCGGAGATATGGCTCCGCGATATCACCCTGTACAGAGGCGCCGCCTACATGGTGGAGGCTGAATCAGGTACAGGAAAATCATCGCTATGCAGCTACATTTACGGCAACCGGTCAGACTACTCGGGTGTGATACGCTTTAACGGGAAAGACATACGCTCCTTTTCGGTCAACGACTGGTGTGACCTCCGGTGTCGGCACCTCGCGCTTCTCCCCCAGGAGATGCGTCTCTTTCCCGAACTGACGGCAATGGAAAATATCGAGATTAAGAACCGCCTTACCAGATGCAAAAGCCGCGAGGCGATCATGGCTATGCTTGAACGCCTTGAGATAGCCCATAAGGCCGATGTCGCGGCGTCGCGGCTTTCTATCGGGCAGCAGCAGAGAGTGGCGGTAGTCAGGGCGTTATGCCAGCCATTTGACTTTATCTTACTTGACGAGCCGGTGAGCCATCTTGATTCTCGCAACAATGCCATGGTGGCCTCCCTTGTCGCGGCAGAGGCTGCAGAGCGCGGTGCCGCAGTGATAGCCACCTCGGTAGGATATGCCATCAACCTTGACGTGACTGAAAAATTCTCATTATAACGAAAAAAAATCGCTTCCGATTATGAAAAATATAGTGTGGCGACTGCTCCGCCACAACATCAGCACCGGACAGCTTGCCGGATATGCTCTCGCCAATTTCACCGGGCTGGCTATAGTCTTGACCGCACTACAGTTTTATCGCGATGTAACCTCGGTATGGGAGCAGGATGACTCATTCATGTCACGCGACTACACGGTCCTGTCCCACAAGGTCACAGGGCTCGGCACACTTACCGGCGGCGCCGGAGAAGGATTTTCCGACAAAGAGATTGACATGCTGCGCTCACAGCCATGGGTGAGGAGGGTCGGAGAGTTCACCGCCTCAGCCTACAATGTTTCGGCTTCCGTCGACATGGGAGGCAGAGGGATGTCCACGGCTCTATTCTTCGAGTCGATTCCCGACGAGTTCTTTGATGTGCGCCCGTCCGACTGGCATTTTGACCCGGAAAACCCTGAGATTCCAGTTATTCTCAGCAAAGACTACCTGTCGCTTTACAATTTCGGATTTGCCTCGTCGCGCGGACTGCCTCAACTGAGCGAGGCGATGATAGGGATGGTGCCGCTGCGCGTTTCAATCAGCGGCAACGGACGCCAGCAATGGTTTCCCGCGCGCATAGTAGGCTTCTCCTCACGGCTCAATACCATCGCCGTGCCACAGGATTTTATGGAATGGGCCAACGCCCGTTTCGGTGAAGATGTCCAAAAAGCGCCCTCTCGGCTTATAGTCGAACTGAGCCGCCCCGGCGACCCCGCCATAAAAGAGTATCTTGACACGTGTGGCTATGAGATGTCGGGCGACAATGCCGACAGCGGGAAAGCATCTTATTTCCTCACTATAGTGACAGGAGTGGTCGTCGCGGTAGGAGGCATCATAAGCCTGTTGTCATTTTTCATCCTGATGCTGAGCATATTCCTGCTTCTTCAGAAAAACCGCGATAAGCTGCACGACCTCATGCTGCTCGGCTACTCCCCTGCGGCGGTGTCACGCTATTACACCATAATTGTGGTGTCGCTCAACGTGGCTGTGCTGCTGCTTGCCATAGCGGCAATGCTAACAGGCAGGGCAATATGGCAAACCCCACTGTCACATCTCGGCATAGACCCTACATCACCTTGGACCACAATAATCATCGGGACAGCAATCATCGCCCTCATCACAGCCCTCAACCTTATCGCGATACGCCGCGCCATGCGCCGCTACTTCTGACACCACGCAACGCAGACATGGCGGACGGAACGCGGGCGAGCTTCCACTCGCCCCTACATTGCTTGTATTGGCAATCATCGCTCAACAGGCTGTAAATTACCGTAATGACGCACATCGCGTAGCTGCATGGGCAATCATCGCGCAACGGGCTGTAAATCACCGCAATAACACACATCGCGTAGCTGTATGGGCAATCATCGCGCAACAGGTTACAAATCACCGCAATGATACACATCGCGTAGCTGCATGGGCAATCATTACACAACAAACTGTAAATCACCGCAATAACACACATCGCGTAGATGCATGGGCAATCATTGCGCAACAGAATATAAATCACCGCAATGACACACATCGCGTAGCTGCATGGGCAATCATTCCGCAACAGACTGTAAATCACCGCAATGACACACATCGCGTAGCTGTAGGGGCGAGTGGAAGCTCGCCCGAAACACACGCATTGCGGACACGCAATGCTCCGCGTCAGAGGGTGCCTTTGGTGGAGGGGAGCGTGAAATGGAGCGGGTCGCGCTTCACTGCCTGACGTATGGCTCTCGCGAGCGCCTTGAATATGCCTTCTATCTTGTGGTGTTCATTCTCCCCCTCGGCACGTATAAAGAGGTTCATGCGCGCATTGTCGGAAAGCGACTTGAAGAAGTGGAGAAACATCTCTGTAGGCATGTCGCCGATTTTTTCACGGCGAAACTCAGCATCCCACACAAGCCACGGCCGACCGCCAAAATCTATCGCCACGGTACACAGGCAATCGTCCATCGGCAGGACAAATCCGTAGCGTTCAATCCCGCGCTTGTCGCCGAGCGCCTTGTTAAGAGCCTCGCCGAGCGCTATGGCGGTGTCCTCGATAGTGTGGTGTTCATCGACGTGCAGGTCGCCTTTCACTTTTATCGACATGTCCATGCCCGAATGGCGCGCTATCTGGTCAAGCATATGGTCAAAAAAGCCGATTCCCGTGGCTATGTCACCCTTGCCGCTGCCGTCAAGGTTGACCTCAATGTCAATCGAGGTCTCCGATGTGTGGCGGTGTACAGAAGCGCGCCGCTATCCACACCGGGCGTCCGTCACTCTCGTCACTTACCCTTCTGATTATCCATTCCGATCCCTCCGAATCCATCCCCTCTCCTGTGCCGGAAATGTGAGCCGTCTCCTGCCCACGCATAATAATCGAGTCAAGCCTGTCAGGTGTAATCACGCCGGAAGAGTGACGGCTGAGATTATTGTACACCTCGCGGTAATTATCAGCGACAGCCCTTATGCTGTCTCTGCGGTCAGGGTCATCAAGCCATGCGTTAGTGCTTATAACACCCTCTATGTCTATCCTGTCGCTACACACAAGGAGATGTATCAGCGACTGCTTGTCGTCGGGGTCAAATCCTCCGAGATCAGTCATGACAATAAGTCTTGACTTGTCGCCACTGCCGGCGAAAGCGAAACATGCCGGCAGCAGAATCATGAGAATCAGAGTGTGTATCTTATTCATATCTCAAGTCTTTTAATGTTACTGTTTTACCGATAAAATGATTCGCCGGTAACCTTTAAGACAGAATTTACCGTCGTCAGTCACCTCGCATATTATATGGATATTTCCGGGATTACAGTTGTCGGCGACAGTTATTGTGGCGGTACCGTCGCCGTTGTCGGCAAGTGCTACGCCACTATTGACATCGCCTGCCTCAGGCAGAATCCACCACTTTATGGAAAGCTTGTCGCCATCGGGGTCATAGGACTGTCGCGCATCAAGTGTGACCGACTTTCCCTTGCGGCACTTTACATCAACAGCCTTCAGACTTCGGTCTCCGTTTATTACAACCACCGGATTACGGTTTCCTTCCCCTGTCTCCGCCCACTCCATTCTTGCGGCGAAGTTGTCGAATGTCGCATCGTAAAAATATTTCTCATATTTTCCTGATATGGATTTTATTTCATGCGATGAATTGTTATAGCAGCAAGTTGTCTTATCATCGCTCTGCATCATTTTGAAATATCCGCCCCACCCGACTTGACTTGGTTGTTCCGGATTATTCAAACCGTTAGGAATCACATATAGAAACGAAGGCGTATCTCCTTCAACACCATACTTGTTTTTAGGATATGTTTTGCCCATGTGTCCCTTTCCTTGAATCAGTGAGGCATATTTGTCCCAATTGGAGGCACCAAGCGAATTTTGTGACAGCCATGCGCTTTCATCCCATATAAAGAAGAGACTCTTGCCGAATGTCTCTCTCATCCATTTGTGGGAACTCAGCTCATATTTGGTACGGTTTCCCCAGTCTACATCTTGATCGGTGATTGTATATAGTCGCAACTTTTCAAGCGCCAGGGCAAGAGTCTTTTCATCTTCGCTATTTTTAAGTTTCCACAACGACTGGGCTACAGTATTACCACCGCCCCATATCAGAATCCAGACAGGACGACTGTCACGCTCTTTAACGAGATTGATTATAAAGTCACTTCCGGGTGTATTGTTGTCAGCTCCAAGATGAGCAACGCCAAGATGCCGGCTCCCCTGAAATACGCGGCTTCGCAGATAGTCGGCACTCTGCCAATATCCTATCTCCTGTTTTCCGCCCTCTTTGTCAACTGATTTAAAACCGGTCTGTCCGGAACGCTTCATAAGATTAGGCAGATCCTTTTCGTATGCGTCAATGACTTCAAAAAGATGCTGTCGCCATTCATCGGGATAAGCGCCTCCGCTGCTGTTCCAGCCTGAGCATGTTATAATCGCCTCTATTTCAAAGAGGTCGGAATGAGACAAGAGCCTTACCATAGACTCTTTGTCATCAGGTTCGACATCAGCAGGCGCTATGTCTGTAAGGATTACCACTCGTGGCTTTTCTGCCGCCACTCCACCAACTGTACAAGAAAAAACAAGCAGGCTCATAACCAAAGCCCGGAAATAGATAGCGACCGGTTTCATACTTAGTGTTTTTTGATTTGGTATTGCTTATTTAAATATTATTTTGCAAATTTGAGCAAGAAATCACAAATAAACAACCCGAAATTCATGAAAGACATAGCGAATTCCGAGATTTTGGTGACATTTGACGAAAGTCGCGACAATTTCAAGCCTTACGGACTCACATGTGAGAAATGGGCACTACGACCTATGCGACAGTTTGACCGCCACAACGAAATCGAGATGAATTTTGTGCCGGAGGGTGATTTGTCATATAGTTTTCTTGACCGCCGGATAGTCATTCCCAAGGGCAGGCTTTCTATATTCTGGGGGCTGATGCCTCATCGCGTAGACGCCACCGGATCGGCATCGGAATATTATGTCGCCACTATACCTTTCTCAACATTCCTTGGATGGGAATTGCCTAAATGCTTTGTAAACGACATTCTTAATGGAGGAGTACTGATTGAGGAAGACACAGGTCTTTCATCTCTTGACATGACCTACTTCAAAAACTGGATAAATGACCTGTCAGACATTGGCGCCTCCAGGATTGTCATGCTGGAAATGAAAAGCCGGCTATTGAGATTTTCAGGCAATTATACAAAGAAAGAGCAACAACTCTGTGGAGCAATGACTGGAAAGATTGAACAGATGGCTCTGTTTATCGCTCAAAGCTATGCTTTGCCTCTGAAAGTTGAGGATATCGGGAGCATAGTCGGCCTTAACCCCGACTATGCCGGAAACATCTTTAAAAAAGCTTTCGGGCACACAATCAAAGAGCATATAATAATGGAGCGCATCACTCACGCCCAAAGACAGTTGCTTGTGTCCTCCGACCCCATCCTGCAGATTTCCTATGACTGCGGATTTAACTCGGTAAGCAGTTTTAATATCGCGTTCAAGCGCATCAACGGATGCACCCCACGCGAATACCGCAGACTAAAGTCAACAAAATAGCCTGCCCCCACAAGCGGGCGAGCTTCCACTCGCCCCTACATTGCCTGCATTGGTAATCATCGCGTAGCTACATGGGCAATCATTGCGCAACAGACTATAAATCACCGTAATGGCGCACATCGCGTAGCTGTAGGGGCGAGTGGAAGCTCGCCCGAAACACACGCATTGCGGACACGCAATCTATCCTCAAAGGGATGTCACATCATAATCCAAAACACACGCAACGCAGACACGCGCGGACGGAACGCGGGCGAGCTTCCACTCGCCCCTACATTGCTTGCATGGACAGCCATTGTTCAACAGACTGTAAATCACCGCAATGACGCACATCGCGTAGCTGTAGGGGCGAGTGAAAGCTCGCCCGAAATACACACATTGCGGACACGCAATCTATCCACCAAAAGGATGTCACATAATAATCCAAACCACACACGCAACACGGACACGGCGGACTGAACGCGGGCGAGCTTCCACTCGCCCCTACATTGCTTGTATTGGCAATCATCGCGTAGCTGCATGGGCAATCATTACGCAACAGACTGCAAATCACCGCAATGACGCACATCGCGTAGATGCATGGGTAATCATTGCACAACAGGCTACAAATCACCGCAATAGAACATATCGCGTAGCTGTAGGGGCGAGTGGAAGCTCGCCCGAAATACACGCTTTGCGGACACGCAATCCTCCGCGTCAGAGGGTGCCTTTGGTGGAGGGGAGCGTGAAATGGAGCGGGTCGCGCTTCACTGCCTGACGTATGGCTCTCGCGAGTGCCTTGAATATGCCTTCTATCTTGTGATGTTCATTCTCCCCCTCGGCACGTATAAAGAGGTTCATGCGCGCATTGTCGGAAAGCGACTTGAAGAAGTGGAGAAACATTTCTGTAGGCATGTCGCCGATTTTTTCACGGCGAAACTCAGCATCCCACACAAGCCACGGCCGACCGCCGAAATCTATAGCCACGGTACACAGGCAATCGTCCATCGGCAGGACAAATCCGTAGCGTTCAATCCCACGCTTGTCGCCGAGCGCCTTGTTAAGAGCCTCGCCGAGCGCGATGGCGGTGTCCTCGATAGTGTGGTGTTCATCAACGTGCAGGTCGCCTTTCACTTTTATCGACATGTCCATACCCGAATGGCGCGCTATCTGGTCAAGCATATGGTCAAAAAAGCCGATTCCCGTGGCTATGTCACCCTTGCCGCTGCCGTCAAGATTGACCTCAATGTCAATCGAGGTCTCCGATGTGTGGCGGTGGACAGAAGCACGCCGCGAGCCGCCTTGAAGCACCGGCACAATCTCGTCCCAGGAAGGGGTCACAATCTCCACTACATCCTCAAGCCCCTCAGCCTTTATCTCCTCAAGCAGCGCCGCGTCGGGTTCACGGAGCAAAATTGCCTTGGCGCCGAGATTGCGGGCAAGCATGGCGTCGGTAAGACGGTCGCCTATCACATAGCTGCCGGCGAGGTCGCGGCTGCCGTCAAGATATTTCCCGAGCAGCGCGGTTCCCGGCTTGCGAGTAGGCGCGTTTTCCTCGGGAAATGTACGGTCGATGATGATGTCGTCAAAATGCACCCCCTCGTTGGAAAATGCCTTCAGCATCTTTTCATGGGCCGGCAGAAATGTCTCCTCCGGAAAACTCTCCGTCCCGAGTCCGTCCTGATTGGTCACCATCACAAGCTCATAAGGAAGGCGTGTGGCGATAAAGTGCATGGCACGCAGCGCGCCCGGCATCAGTTCAAGTTTTTCAAGCGAGTCGACCTGATAGTCAACAGGCGGCTCCACGATAAGGGTGCCGTCGCGGTCGATGAAGAGTGTGCGTAGTCTGTCAGCCTCCATATTGCTTTATTTTTTCAAGTAAAAGAGAGTTTTCATCAGGATTGCCCACCGTGATGCGGAGCGAGCCGCCACATAGATTGACACGCGAGCGATTGCGCACAATCACGCCTTCCTTCTTCAGGTAATCATAAAGGCGGTCGGCGTCATCAACCTTGACAAGCAGAAAATTGGCATCGGAAGGACACACCTCCTTCACGACATTCAGTTTCAAAAGCTCTGCGGAAAGGGCTTTGCGCAGCTCGACAAGACGCGATGCAGTAATCCTGACATCATAGGCACCTTCAAGCACCCGCAATGCCTCGCGCTGCGTGAGAATATTGATATTGTAGGGATATTTCACCTTGTTAAACAGGTCGATTATGTCGCGCGACGCATATGCTATGCCGAGGCGCATCGCGGCTGCCGCCCACGCCTTGGAGAATGTCTGCATGACAATCATGCGCGGATATGCCGCAAGCCTTCCTGCCATAGAGCCGAGAGGCGAGAAGTCGACATAAGCCTCGTCAATCACGGTAATACCGTCAAACCGGCGCGCCACCTCTTCGAGCTTTTCTGGCGGAAATGCGTTGCCGGTAGGGTTGTTGGGCGAGCATATCCATATCACTTTCGTCGACTTGTCGGTCGCGGCAAGCAGCCGGTCCACGTCAAGTGAATAATCGGGATTGAGGTCGACAGGGCGATACTCGACATCATTTATGTCGGCACACACCTTGTACATGCCGTAGGTAGGGTCAATCGCAACCACGTTGTCAATGCCGGGACGGCAAAACACGCGGTAACACAGGTCGATACACTCGTCACTGCCCACACCGAGAAATATCATGTCGGAGGGAACACCGCGCAGTTCCGACAGTCTTGCCTTTACTTCAAGCTGCAGGGGGTCGGGATAGCGGTTGAGTCCGTCAATCAGTGAGTTTTCATTGGCGTCAAGCCATGCGCGCGCCTCACCCGTGTACTCGTTGCGGGCACATGTATATGGCGCGAGATTCAATATATTGGGGCGTACAAGCCTTTCAATAGTCCGGTCCATTACTTATCAATCAGTTTTTTAATTTTTCCATGCGCAGGGTCATTGCAAGCTTGTGGGCAAGCAGGTCTTCATTTTCCGCCATTACCTCGAC
The DNA here is from genome assembly GCF_004570975.1 of Barnesiella sp. WM24. GTDB lineage: Bacteria > Bacteroidota > Bacteroidia > Bacteroidales > Muribaculaceae > Muribaculum. Next base: position 44,718 of record NZ_SPPC01000007.1, on the reverse strand, counting down.
CGCCCTTCCTATCGACGCGATGCCTTCAGGCGACAGCCGCTGAAAGGTGATGCGCTTTATGAAGCTCTCGACGTTGACCCCGCTGTAAGCCCGTGCATAGCCCGATGTGGGGAGGGTATGGTTGGTGCCCGACGCATAATCGCCCGCACTCTCCGGAGAGTATTCCCCGAGAAACACCGACCCGGCATTGACCACCTTAGACGCAAGCTCGTCGGCGGCTGCATGGTTTATGATGAGATGCTCCGGGGCATAGGTGTTGCTGAACGCAATCATCTCGTCATCGTCATGCATGAGTATTATGCGGCTGTGGGATAGCGAACGCTCCATCATCTCGCGTCGGGGAAGCCGGCCGAGCATCCCGTCAATCACGTCGGGAAGCTCACGGGCAAGTTCCGGAGAGGTGGTAAGCAGTATTGACTGGCTGTCGGGACCATGCTCCGCCTGCGACAGAAAATCGGCGGCGACAAACCTCGCGTCGGCGTTGCCGTCGGCTATGACAAGCACCTCCGACGGTCCCGCGGGCATATCGATGGCGACCCCGCGCCTCGTCGCCTGCTGCTTCGCCTCAGTGACATAGCGGTTGCCCGGACCGAATATCTTGTCGACACGCGGCACAGTCGACGACCCGCATGTCATCGCGGCTATAGCCTGCGCGCCTCCGGTCTTGAATATCCGGTCGACTCCGGCAAGGCGTGCGGCATACAGGATGGCGGGATGCACGGTGCCGTCACGGCGTGGCGGAGTGCATAATATCACCTCTCCACACCCCGCAATCCGCGCGGGGATGGCAAGCATCAACACTGTCGAGAAGAGCGGCGAGTTGCCGCCGGGTATATAAAGACCCGCACGCGAAATCGCCACGGGACGCTGCTCACACACTACTCCGGGCGCTGTCTCCACCTTTATGCTTCCGGGCTTCTGCGCCTCATGAAATGCGGCGATATTAGCCGCAGCGATGCCTATAGCCTCTTTCAGTTCCGCCCCTACGGCTGCCTCGGCTGCGTCAAGCTCTTGCGGAGTGACTTCAATAGCGCCTATCTCAGCTCCGGTAAACCGCAGTTCATAGTCACGGAGGGCATCGTCACCCCGGGAGGCGACATCGGCAATTATTTTGGCCACGGCGGCCGTCACCTCCGAAGCCTCTTCGGCAAGTGCCCTTACCGAGAGCTGCGCCCACTCTTCGGGCGAGGGATAATTGATGATATCCATAGGCTCAGAGTATCATTTTTTCGATGTCAAGGGCAAGGATGCCTTCTGCGCCCGCCGCTTTCAGCTTCCCGACGATTTCCCACAGCCGCTTTTCCTCAAGCACGGAGTGAACCGAACACCAGTCGGCATTGGCAAGCGGCAACACTGTAGGGCTTTTCATGCCGGGAAGTATACCTATTATCTCGTCAAGCTTCTCTTTCGGCACATTCATCAGTATATATTTCTTTCCTTCCGCCGCCTTGACCGCGTTGAACCGGAAGAGCAGCTCGTCGAGCGTAGCCTGCTTGGCATTGGAAAGGGACCTGTCGGCAGCCTTTATCAACACAGCCTGCGACTCGACCACATTCTCAACCTCCGCGAGGTTGTTGCTGACAAGAGTCGACCCGGAAGAGACGATGTCAAATATCGCATCGGCAAGCCCGATACCCGGAGCTATCTCCACCGAGCCGGTTATGACGTGAATGTCGGCTTTGATGGCGTTTTCTTTAAGAAAGCGGGAGAGGATCACCGGATAGGATGTCGCGATTTTTTTCCCGTTAAACCAGCTCAGACCATTATAGTCGATATGCTGCGGGATGGCAAGCGAGAGATGGCAGCGGCTGAATCCGAGTTCCCTGACTACCTCGACGGGTTTCTCCTTCTCCATAACCTCGTTGAGCCCTACGATACCTATGTCGGCAGTACCGTTTGCCACTGATTCCGGGATGTCGTCATCTCTTAGAAACAGAAGTTCGACCGGAAAATTTCGCGCGGGCACAAGCAGTGTGCGCTTCACGGCTGTAAGCTTGATTCCCGACTCGGAAAGAAGCTCCATTGTCTCGTCATACAGACGTCCCTTGGACTGGACCGCGATTCTCAATTTGTTATCCATATCAGTAAGTGCATTTAGTTATTGTTTCTTAAAAAAAATTGCCGGATTCCTCTATTAGGGGAAGCCGGCATCTATCGGTGGATTGTCAAGTTATGGACAGGCACGACATCAGGCTTCCTCAATTGCAGAGAAAGTGGTGGTGATGATGATGCTTGTAGACACTGATTCTTGACATTTTGTTTACCAAAATTGATTATACCGACAAAATTAATCCAAATTTTCCATAATTCCTAACATTTCGCAGGAAAATATGTTCAGTTGCTTACTCTTTCTTCTCAAACACCCCTGCCGCCGTCAGCGATTTTGATTATACACAAAAAAGCGTTATATTTGTAACAGTAAATCAACCTAATCATCATTTAACTGATAATCCTGACTTAATGAACCGACTCACATTACTGATGGCGTCTATGCTGTCACTATGCACCACAGTCATGGCTCACGGTGCGGAAACCATTAATTTTGACGAAAACTGGAAATTTGCTTTCGGCAACGCGGCCGACCCGGCAAAAGATTTCGGATGCGGCACAGAATATTTCAATTATCTCACCAAAGCCGCGTCAATCCACAACGAAGGTCCCTACTCCCCTAAATTTGACCCGGCAAAATGGGACAATGAGTGGAAAGAAGTCAACCTGCCCCACGACTGGGTGGTAGACCTCCCTTTCAGCCCCGACGCAAGCCACAGCCACGGCTACAAGACCGTAGGCTACAAATACCCGGAGACAAGCGTCGGGTGGTACCGCAAGGTATTTTCCCTACCCGCCGATGACCTCGGCCGGCATCTGTCGCTCCGTTTCGACGGCATATTCCGCGACGCGCGTGTATGGGTCAACGGATTCTACCTCGGCTCCGAGCCAAGCGGATATGCCTCTCAGGTCTATGACATATCGGAATACCTCAACTATGGCGGCGACAATGTGATCGCCGTCCGCGCCGACGCTTCTCTTGAAGAAGGCTGGTTTTACGAAGGCGCCGGCATATACAGGCACGTGTGGCTCGAAAAGACCGACCCGCTACATGTGGCGCCTTTCGGGACATTTGTCCATTCGTCGCTCGCCTATCCCTATGACACCGCCGAGGTGACTATCGAGACCACGGTCGACAACAAGGGAAACACCCCCGCATCCTATGAACTGCGCCACAGGCTCATCGCCCCCGACGGCTCGGTAGCGGCTACGGCATCGGCATCGGAGACAGGGCTGCTTGCAAAGGAGAGCCGTCGCTCAATAAGCGGCGTGACAGTATCGAAGCCGATGCTTTGGGACGTCGACTCGCCTCATCTCTACAAGCTTGTCACGGAAGTGGTGAAGGATGGCTCGGTCGTTGACTGCGACACAGTAGTCACCGGAATCCGTGATGCGCGGTTTGACCCCGACAAAGGATTTCTCCTCAACAACCGCCCGTTGAAGCTGAAAGGTGTAAACATGCACCAGGACCATGCCGGAGTGGGCGCGGCTATCCCTGACGCTCTGCAGGCATATCGACTGCGCGAACTGAAAAAATTCGGTGTCAATGCCTATCGTTCAAGCCATAATCCGATGACACCCGAAATGCTTGACGCCTGCGACAGCCTCGGCATTCTTGTGCTTGAAGAAAACCGTCTTTCAGGCATTAACGACGAGCATGTCAGGTTGCTGAAGCGCATGATCGAGCGCGACCGCAACCACCCGTCAATAATTGTGTGGAGCGTCGGCAACGAGGAGTGGGGAATCGAATGGAACGAGTTTGGCAACCGCATCTCGGAGTCAATGCGCGAGTATTGCCATCGCTTTGACCCGACGAGACCTATGTGTTTCGCGACAAGCGGCGGCCCGACAGTGGTTGTCCCCGCCGATGTGGCCGGCTACAACTACATCATGCAGAATCCTGTCGAGCAACATCGCCGCGACTACCCGTCGCGCATTGCGCTCGGCTCGGAGGAGACCACCGGCTGCGGCACTCGCGGCATATATTTCGATGACCGCGACAACGGCCGCATGGCGTCGCTCAACCGCAGCCCCAACGGCAGCGACAGCATACTCAACTGTATAGGTCGCGGATGGCGCTTCTACGCCGACCGCCCCTGGCTTGCCGGGCTGTTTTACTGGACCGGCTTTGACTATCGCGGAGAGCCCAACCCGCTCAAGTTTCCGGCTACAGGCTCCGAATTTGGCATCCTCGACTATTGCGGATTTCCCAAAGACGAAGCATTCTACCTGAAGTCGTGGTGGACCGACGAGCCGGTGCTGCACATCCTCCCCCACTGGAATCTCCACGGTCATGAAGGAGAGCCGGTGCAGATATGGGTCTACAGCAATATGGACGAGGTTGAGCTTGCAGTCAACGGCAAGAGCCTCGGGCGCAAGACAATGCCACGCAACGGTCATCTTGCATGGGACGCCGTGTATCAGCCCGGAAAAGTAACGGCGACAGGCTACAAAAACGGCAAAAAGGCGATGACGGCAAAGGTCGAGACCTCCGGCGCCCCGGCTAAAATCAATGCCGCCGCCGACCGACAGCTGATCAAGGCTGACAATCATGACGTGGCTGTGGTCAACATCACTCTTTCCGACAGCAAAAAGCGATTTGTCCCCGACGGTTGCGTCACTCTCGACCTTACAGTCGACGGCCCGGTAAGAATACTCGGTGTCGGCAACGGCGACCCCGCATGGCAGGATGCCGAACGTCCCGCCGACCCGATGTCGCGCACCTTCAAGGTAAAGACATTCAACGGCATGGCGCAGGTGATACTCCAGGCGGCCGGCAACGAGGCGGCGACAGCCACCCTCGCCGTTAGCTCCGAGGGGCTTCAGCCCGCGACTGTCAGCGTCGATGTGCGCTGACAGCCCGCATCTTTTTCTTTTCTTGCATGTCAGATAATTATATCGTAACTTTGCCTCGGTTTATTTTAACACATAAATAAAATGTCTACCTATACAGAAGACCAACGTAAAGTGACCACTCACCGCCTTATCGAGATGAAACAGCGCGGCGAGAAAATCGCGATGCTTACAGCCTACGACTATTCGATGGCTAAGCTTATCGACGAAGCAGGAATGGATGTGATACTCGTGGGCGATTCCGCCTCCAATGTGATGGCGGGAAACATCACCACTCTGCCGATGACTCTTGACCAGATGATATACCACGCCAAGTCAGTGGTGAAAGGCGTTAAACGCGCCCTTGTCGTGGTCGACCTCCCCTTTGGCAGCTACCAGGGCAACAGCAAGGAAGCTCTCGCTTCAGCTGTGCGCATAATGAAAGAGAGCCATGCCGAGGCGGTAAAGATGGAAGGCGGTTCCGAAATCCGCGAGTCGATTGAGCGTGTGCTCTGTGCAGGAATACCTGTCATGGGACACCTCGGACTGACACCGCAGTCAATCAACAAGTTTGGCACATATGCCGTCCGCGCCAAGGAAGAAGCCGAAGCCCGGAAACTGATTGAAGACGCCAAAATGCTCGAAGAGATAGGCTGTTTTGCGCTCGTGCTTGAAAAAATACCCGCAAAACTTGCTGCCGAAGTCGCCTCACAGGTCAGCATTCCCGTAATCGGCATCGGTGCCGGTGGCGGTGTCGACGGTCAGGTGCTCGTAATGCACGACATGCTCGGCATAAACAAAGGCTTCTCCCCAAGGTTCCTGCGTCGCTACGCCGACCTCTCCACCGTTATCAACGATGCAGTAGCCCACTATATCGACGACGTGAAGACCTGCGACTTCCCCAACGAGAAAGAACAATATTAACCACATACACATACCGCAGAGCATAGGGGCGAGCATCAACTCGCCCCTATCCCGTTTATATACACCACCACAACGCCCACCGCGCAGCTGTATATACCGCCAATAACACCCCGGTAATCACCGCAACGTCCACCGCGTAGCTGTATATACCACCAATAACACCCTATAAACAACCGCAACGATCTACCGCGTAGCTGTATATACCACCAAGAACACCCTGGTAAACAACCGCAACACCCCACCACGTAGCTGTATATATCATCACCAATAACACCCTGTAAACAACCGCAATGCCCCACCGCGTAGCTGTAGGGGCGACTGGAAGGTCGCCCGAAATACACGCATCGCAGACACACCGGACATAACGCAGGCGAGCTTCCACTCGCCCCTACACAGCCCGTATATACCATCACCGACAACACCCTATACATCACCGCAACGCCCCATCGCGTAGCTGTAGGGGCGACTGGAAGGTCGCCCGAAATACACGCATCGCGGACACGCCGGACGTAACGCGGGCGAGCTTCCACTCGCCCCTACACTGCATGTATATACCATCACCGACAACACCCTATACATCACCGCAACGCCTCACCGCGTAGCTGTAGGGGCGACTGGAAGGTCGCCCGAAATACACGCATTGCATATATGCAATCTATCCCGATAAGGGATAATCCATGTTTAGCCGTGGGTTGAGCGTAGCGATACCCACGGTAGCCGTAACCCCCAAAATATTGTTTCCGCAGGAATCATCACCGCGCCATCCATATGAGGATTCCTTACGGAAACCACGCGCACGGTGCATATTTTTCCGTGGGTATCACTGCGTTCAACCCACGGCTACAAGTAAGATCATCCCTTCCAGGGATGCACACCATGATCTGCACACACGCACTGCGGACACGCCGGACACAACGCGGGCGAGCTTCCACTCGCCCCTACACTGCATGTATATACCACCACCATAACACCCTATAAACCACCACAACGCTTCACCGCGTAGCTGTATATACCACCATAACACCCTGTAAACAATCGCAACGCTTCACCGCGTAGCTGTAGGGGCGACTGGAAGGTCGCCCGAAACACACGCATCGCAGACACGGCGGACGCAACGCGGGCGAGCTTCCACTCGCCCCTACACCGCATGTATATACCACCACCAATAACACCCCGTAATCACCACAACGCCCCGCCGCGTAGCTGTAGGGGCGACTGGGAGGTCGCCCGAAACACACGCGCATTGCGGACACGCCGGACGAAACGCGGGCGAGCTTCCACTCGCCCCTACACTGCATGCACCGACAACGCCCTATACATCACCGCAACGCCCCACCGCGTAGCTGTATATACCACCAATAACACCCTGTAAACAACCGGGATGCCTACCGCACAGCCTGTGTCGGGGCAACGCCATGCAAATTACTGCGCGGATGGCGGGGTATCGCTATCAGGCGATGCGCCGGCATCCGCGGCGGCATCTGACACGGTGACAGTCGCGATATCGGGCGTCTCCTTATCATCGGGGGTATCTTCAGGCGTGGCATATTCCGCGTCAATTTCATCGACATAGGTGCGGCTGTCGCGCTCAAGCCATTCCTCAAGCACATCGGTTATACAAAGCTTTTCGGTGCGCAGTCGCAGCTTGCGCTTTTTCAATGTGTCAGACGACAGTCCAAACAATATCGCGATGTCACGGTTAGTCACCTTCAGCAATATCATGCAACACAGCGCAAGATCATTTTGCCCCAGTGCCGGGTGTTCATCCTGCAACCGCGTAAGATATCCTTCGTAACACACATCGACCGCCTCGATGAGGCGTGCGGTCTCGTCGTTGGTAAGCGCCATGTCTTTATGCCTTTTAAGTTGCTCGGCATCGTCGTGACGACCTGTCGACATCACCTTGGCTATTACATCGGTCAGGGCAAGCAACCGGTGACGGCGACGTTCATCGGCGATGAGACGGCGGTTGCGCTCGTTCATCATCTTTAAGGTATTGTGAGTAAGCTCCGCCTTAGCCTCTTCGCGCTGCCTCTGCAGCTCCTTTATCCTCCGGCGATAGAGCAGCACCACTATCAAAGCTCCGAAACATATCACAAAAAGCCCGAGCACAATCAACACAAGGCGCTGATTTTTCATATATAGCCTGTCGCGCTCGATGATAGCCTGCGTGAGGTCATATTTTTTCTGCATCTTCATCACATTATCCTCCATCTCCTCCTTGTGGATGGAGTCAAGCATCGCGGCGTAATGCCTGTAATAGTCAATAGCCCTTTTATAATCTTTTTTACCCTCCGCCCATTTTATCATGGTGGCATCATACATTCCCCGCGTAACAAACGAGCTATCGCTCAATCCTTTCTTTGCATAATACGGTATAGAATCCCACATCCCCAATCCGGCAAGTATATTGCTTTTAAACTGATACAGAGAACATGAGTCAATATGAGAATCAAATAAATGGCAAGCATCTATTGACTTGTTTATATTGTTTAATGCGTAGCCATAATCGTTTTTTTGTTGTGCAGCGATTGCTATACAAGAATAAAAATGAGCTAAATATTTATTCCATTTTTTAGATATACAATATGATAATGCTTGCTGATAATATGCTAAAGCGACCTCATATCTGCTCTCGTATAAAGCATTTGTCCCTAAATTATCCAGAGAAGAAATTATATGCAAAGTATCACCGAGTTCATTTGCATATTTAATCGCTTCATTAAGATACAAATTACTTTCATTATAAGGCTTTTTATGATGAAGCATGTATCCTAAAAAATAATTTGAGTAATACTTCAATCTTAAATCATCAATACTTTTAGACTCTCTTTCTGCCTCACGAGCATACATTATAGCAAGAGAATCATTGCCCAATACATCATATATATCACTTGCCACTACATAGCACCAAGCCCGTTTATAAGAATCGTCATTTTTTGAATAATAGTTAATCGCGATTCTAATTAACGAATCATTTTCCGGAGTTATATGATTACGTGATTTTGCCTGAGACAATAATAATGCGTAGTAGGCACGTTCTTTTTTACCATATTTTTCAATCTCAGAAATAGATTCAAGTATTGATAGCGATTTTTCAGGTGATATAAACATCAAACTATCTGCAGCGGCTAATTTACTATCGCATGATTGCCTGTTACAGCTCAAAATAGAGATTATCAAAAGTGGGAAAATTAGTATAAATATCGTACGTGTCATTATTCCGGTAGAAATATTAGATTTTTTATAAAGTTACGACATATTATGGCGTTTTCCAAACGCATCTATTACTATAAAAAACCATTTGTCCCCGGTGTCAAAAAATCCACCTCCAACAAACATCTATATTCCAACAACTTACCTACATCTAATCTTATTCCCTTGTCCACCTTTTGTCCCCCATGTTTTCTTGTGCAGGGAGTATTCTCAAAGTAATTTTGCATTCGTAAGTTTAACGAAAATCACAGAATATTTTATGGTTAAAAACATTTTAATGACGGCAATTGTAAGTTTGATTGTTCTGAATAGTAAAGCAGAAGACATCGTAATATACAAGAAGGGATCTACCGAATTACCAAAGGACACCTCTGAAAAGCCGATTGATATTCATGTCGACGAGCCATCAAAGGAACTGTCACTTGTATTTAATAAAAGTATCGAAGTAAGGACAATTATTTCCGGACCCAAGGGCGTCATTTTTAATGACGACATCAACGGCAATAGTAACACTACCGTTAATATAAATCTCAGTGGCAGTGGAGAAGGTGATTACGATGTGCTCCTTATCGATAATTCCGGCAACGTGACCGACTCCTCATTTTATATCTCCGAAACCAATTATTAACCAATATTCACCATTTAATAAGATTTAGACATGGAAATATCCAGGAATCAAAAAATTTTATGTCTGATTGAAGGGATTATTATTTTAATCGGTATAAAGTATTTATTTGGAGCAATCGGCATAGAATGGGCAAATATGTCTTTTGAGAAGACCGTTTATAATGATGAAGTTACCTTAGTGGCAGCATGGATTCTTGATTTCATCATTTATGTGACAGGTTTTGCACTGATATTACGTGCTTCCAATGTCGGTTTTTGGTTCGGTTATGTCATTGACATCGCCATTACCATAGGCAGTGCCTGCACTATAGTCATCTATAATGATTTTACAGTGACATTATCGGTTAGCGCGATTATGCTTGGCATAATACTTGACATGTACCGAATATACAGCACATCAGGCTTCGATGATGGTCTTAGCTATCTATGGAGAAATAAGATTTATTAATGAGTACAACCTGACATTCAGCAGGATGGAGGCGCCGGGTCATAATTTAAATAAGATTGAGCCTTTTCGTGACCCGCGCAGCCGTCCTGCTGCTATTAAGTGCAGGAAACGATTTGTTGATTTTGCCGCGACAATAAGCAATATTCCAAATTTTATTGTAACTTTGTCAAATACGGCTTGCTTACATAAATGATTTTAATTTATAGCTTATGAATTAATGAAGACTTTAAGTTTATATTGTTGGGTAGAAGGAATCATTCCGGTTATTTTAATCGCGGCAAATCGATTATTTAATGAATCGGCGTGCAATGTGGTTTATTCAGTTTCAATGACGATGGCGATATTGATAGCCTTGTTTAGTTTTTCATTTCATCCCGGTGAAGAAGCAAGAAAAACGGTGAGACTGCAGGTGACTGTTATTTCAATAATTGCGGTAATAAATGTATTGTTAGCCATTTATTTCAAATACGTCGCATAGCCACAGGGATATATCGCCCTGTAAACCACCGCAATGCTCCGCCGCGTAGCTGTAGGGCGACTGGAAGGTCGCCCGAAACACACGCACTGCGAACTCGCCGGAAGTAACGCGGGCAAGCTTCCACTCGCCCCTACAATGCCGGTATATACCATCACCGATAACAACCTATACATCACCGCAATGCCCCACCGCGTAGCCTGTATCGACAACGCCCGAGGGACACAGAATCACGAGGATTTATCATAAAAATCATTATCTTCACAAAAGTTAACGCTTCAAATATCCAATATTGCTATGACTATTGACCGACGGCTAAAGAAAGCTGCGATTGTCGCCATTGAGTGTATATTATGCAGCGCATTTTACATGGTAGTGTATAATTTCCTTTCCGAAAGAATATTACATGTCACCAAGCCTCCATTCTTACTTTTTCTGAATGGTGTGGCGCTATTTTTCTTCTTTTTGGGGATAGATAAGCTGTATCGTCGCTTCTCGCGACATAAAAAGGCAAGACACGGGCGTAAGTGAGAGGCTTCCACTCGCCCCTACACTGCATGTATATACCATCACCGACAACGCCCTATATATCACCGCAACGCCCCACCGCGTAGCTGTATATACCACCAATAACACCCTGTAATCACCACAACGCTTCACCGCGTAGCTGTAGGGGCGACTGGAAGGTCGCCCGAAATACACGCATTGCAGACACGCCGGACGTAACGCGGGCGAGCTTCCACTCGCCCCTACACTGCATGTATATACCATCACCGACAACATCCTGTAATCACCGCAACGGCCACCGCACAGCTGGATATACCATCATCGACAACGCCCTACACATCCCCGCAATGCTCCATCGCGTAGCTGTAGGGGCGACTGGAAGGTCGCCCGAAATACATGCATCGCGGACACGCCGGACGTAACGCGGGCGAGTTTCCACTCGCCCCTACACTGCTTGTATATACCACCAACAACACCCTGGCAATCACCACAACGCTCCACCGCGTAGCTCTGTATATACCACCAATAACACCCTGTAAACAACCGCGATACTCCACCGCGTAGCTGTAGGGGCGACTGGAAGGTCGCCCGAAACACACGCATTGCGGATATGCAATCTATCCCGATAAGGGATAATCCGTGTTTAGCCGTGGGTTGAGCGTAGCGATACCCACGGTAGCCACAACCCCAAAATATTGTTTCCGCAGGAATAATCTCCTCGCCATCCATATGAGGATTCCTTACGGAAACCACGCGCACGGTGCATATTTTTCCGTGGGTATCACTGCGTTCAACCCACGGCTACAAGTAAGATAATCCCTTCCTGGGATGCACGCCATGATCTGCACACACGCACTGCAGACACGGCGAACGCAACGCGGGCGAGCTTCCGCTCGCCCCTACACTGCATGTACCGATAACACCCTGGCAATCACCACAACGCTTCACCGCGTAGCTGTAGGGGCGACTGGAAGGTCGCCCGAAATACACACATCGCGGACACGGCGTGCGTAACGCGGGCGAGCTTCCACTCGCCCCTACACTGCCTGCACCGATAACGCACTGCAAATCATCTCAATATCCCTGCACTGCCTGTATCGGCAACACACTGTAATGTCCCTACACTACCTGTATCGATAAATCACCATGTGGAGGGCGGGGTGACGGGGACAAGGGCTGCGGCGACCGCATTGCGGAGCACGGCGGCATTGTTATGGACGGGGTCGTGGGAGCCATAGAGCAGAGTGACTTTACTGTGTCCGGAAAGCGTGTGTACAAAATTGGTGAAGTCGGGATTGGCATGCAGTTCTGCCGAGTAGCGTGTCACAAATTCATCCCATCGGCGATCGGGATCCTGATGATACCACTCGCGTAGCTCCGTTGACGGGGCAAGCTCTTTTTCCCACAGGTCGTAATGGAGAGTGGCGTGGCTCATGCCGCGGGGCCATAGCCGGTCGACGAGCACACGGTAGCCGTCGGTTGGCGACGCAGGCTCATAGGCGCGTTTCAATACTATCTCTGTCATAATCGTTCATGTTATTTCAAGCTACAACATACCGGCGCGACTAAAGTTTCATCATTTCCCGCCCGATGACATTTTATTAAGGTTATTCACCATTTAATATCAGGCATATTAGCGGTTGTTTGCAAAACTTTGACTACTTTTGCAGTCGCTTACACCAGAAGCTATAAGAAAGTATTTTTAGACACCAATTTTATTATATTTCATAATTATGAAATCAGCAAAATTCATTCTTGCGCTGGGTGTTGCTTGCGGCATCTCCATTTCGGCTTCAGCCGAGGAGCATCTCAAGAGCCTCAACCCCGCCTATTTCGACAACACTACCCCTGCGGCGACCGACTTCTACAAGCATGTCAACAAGGGGTGGCAGGAAGCTCACCCGCTCACTGCCGAACACGCCCGCTACGGCAACTTTGACACCCTCAACGACTCTTCGGAAGTAAGGGTGAAAAACATCGTCCTCAACCTCGGAAAGACCAATCCCGAACCCGGGTCGGTAGCGTTTAAGGTGTGGACCGTCTACTCTCAGGCTATGGACTCTGTGCGCCGCAACGCAGAGGGAGCAAAACCGATTCTTGCCGACCTGAAGAAAATCGAGACCACTCCCCACGAAGGAATGGAAGACCTTTTCCTCTGGATGCACGGCAACTATGCAAGCCCGTTTTTCGGAGCAGGCCCGATGGAAGACCTCGCCAACAGCACTGTCTACGCGATGTATGTCAGCGGCGGCGGCATGGGACTCGGTGACCGCGACTACTATCTTCTCAACGACAAGCGCAACAAGGAAGTGCGCGAGGCTTATCAGAAGCTTATCGTAAAGCAGATGCAAAACGCCGGCTACTCCAAGAAAGACGCGTCGCGCATAATGAAAAACGTAATGAAAATCGAGACCGCACTTGCTGACTCGGCATGGACACGCGAGCAGAGCCGCAACATCCCGGCTATGTATAATCCCCGCTCTTTCGCCCAGCTCAAGGAGATGTATCCCAACGTGAACTGGGACCGCTTCTTCATCGAGACCATGGGCATAGAGTCGCCCGAGTCGGTAATCGTCACCGAACTCAGCTCTGTGGCTCAGGCAAACAATCTCATGGGCTCGCTCACCGACCGCGAGATCAAGGATTACTACCTCTGGAAATATGTGGCTCAGGCCGCATCAAAGCTTTCCGACAAGTTCACCGACGCTTCATTTGAATTCAGCAAGGTGATGAGCGGAGTGCAGCAGCAGCGCCCGCGCTGGAAACGCGCTCTCGGAGCTACCGAAGGCGCCCTCGGCGAGGCTGTCGGTCAGCTCTATGTCGAGGAGTATTTCCCCGAGTCGTCAAAGCAATACATGATAGGACTGGTTGAAAACCTCCGCACCGCGCTCGGCAAGCACATCATCAACCTCCCCTGGATGAGCGACGACACAAAGCTTAACGCCATCAAGAAGCTCAACGCATTTACCGTGAAAATCGGTTATCCTGACAAGTGGAAAGACTACTCTTCAATGAACATAGACCCCGCCCTCTCCTACTACGAGAACATGCACAATGTCTCTATGTGGCATCAGGCGGAAGAATATGCAAAATGGGGCAAGCCCGTTGACCGCACGGAATGGGGCATGACTCCGCAGACCGTCAACGCTTACTACAATCCCCTCGCCAATGAAATCGTGTTCCCCGCAGGCATCCTTCAGGCTCCGTTCTACGATGCAGAGGCAAGCGATGCTGAAAACTACGGCGGTATCGGCGTGGTAATCGGTCATGAGATGACCCACGGATTTGACGACCAGGGATGTAACTTCGATGCCGACGGCAATATGGTAAACTGGTGGACTCCCGAAGACAAGGAAGCCTTCGACAAGATGGCTAAGGGTCTCGTCGCTCAGTTTGACGAAGTGGAAGTGCTCCCGGGACTTCACGCCAACGGTCAGTACACCCTCGGTGAAAACATCGCCGACCAGGGCGGTCTACGCGTGTCACGCACTGCATTCCTCGACTCACAGAAGAAGAAAGGCGTCGACATCACAGCCGACTCGGCAAAGATTGACGGATTTGACCCGATGCAGGTGTTCTACCTCAACTACGCCAATATCTGGGCAGGCAACATCCGCCCCGAGGAAATACGCTCTCTCACCACAGGCGACGTTCACTCTCTCGGTGAAAACCGCGTAAACGTGACCTTGCGCAACATCACCCCCTTCTTCGAGGCATTCGGCATCAAGGAAGGCGACAAGATGTACCGCCCCGCCTCTGAGCAGGTAGTAATCTGGTAACATCCGGCACCCGTATACATCACGAGGGGTTGCGCAATAGCGCAGCCCCTCTTTCGTTTCAGTAAAATAACGACGCATGCAGGCAATGCTGATGCGCAGCAATTTACATGACATTGTTGATACAAGCAGTGTAGGGGCGAGTGGAAGCTCGCCCGCGTTACATCCGCCGTGTCCGCAATGTGTGTGTTTCGGGCGCCCTCCCGGTCGCCCCTACAGCTACGCGGTGGAGCATTGCTGAGGTTTACAGGGTATTGTGATGGTTTACAGCAAATTAACAACAGACGCCCACACAGGCAGTGTAGGGGCGAGTGGAAGCTCGCCCGCGTTACGTCCGCCGTGTCTGCAATGCGTGTATTGCGGGCGACCTTCCAGTCGCCCCTACAGCTACGCGGTGGAGCGTTGCGGGGATGTATAGGGCGTTGTGATGTTTACAACAAATTATCAACAGACACACACAGGCAATGTAGGGGCGAGTGGAAGCTCGCCCGCGTTACGTCCGCCGTGTCTGCAATGCATGTATTGCGGGCGACCTTCCAGTCGCCCCTACAGCTACGCGGTGGAGCATTACTGAGGTTTACAGGGTATTATGATGTTTACAACAAATTATCAACAGACACCCACACATGCAGTGTAGGGGCGAGTGGAAGCTCGCCCGCGTTACGTCCGCCATGTCCGCGATGCGTGTATTGCGGGCGACCTTCCAGTCGCCCCTACAGCTACGCGGTGGAGCATCGCGGTGATTTATACTACGATGGTTATTTTCTGCCGAAATCGGCGGGGATTTCTCCCCATTGCTCTGTTTTCCATTTTATTATGCGGTTGGCATAGCTATTATTATTGAGCCACGCCTCGGCGCGTTTCACGAGCGACAACAGTTTCTGATTTTCGGGTGTAGGCGCAAGCGTTGTTTTCGCCTTACGGTTGCGCACCCATGCTTGTGCCGTCACCGAATCGCTGTATATGGGCATTGTCCACCCCTGCTGCTTGCAGAGCGCGAGAGCGTGTACAAGCGCGAGAAATTCACCTATATTGTTGGTGCCATGTTCAACAGGTCCGAAATGAAAAAGCTCCGCACCTGTCGCCACATCCACACCCCTGTATTCCATCCTTCCGGGATTGCCCGCACAGGCGGCGTCAACGGCGATCGCATCCTTGCATATCTCAGGAAACGCATCATAATTGACCACAGGCGCAGCGTGGCGCGCGATTGCCCGGAGCGCATACATCTCCTCCTTGTCATCGCCGCGGAAAGCTCTCGTAGCCTCTTCCTGCGTAGGAAACGACTTAAATCGTGCGCCGGGATAATTCTTTATCTGGTCCTCACACTCCTCCCAGGAATCATAGATGCCGGGAGCATGACCCACCCACACCACATAAAATTTTCTTGTCCCCATAGGTCAGCAACAGTTTAACAACAGGTTTATGTCCATGTGACGCAGACCGGCAAGCTTGGCGATGCGGCGGTTGACCGCTTTGCCCATGAAAGTAATGACAGCGTTTCTCACCTCAGGAATCAGCCTCACGGAATCGGTAGCCGACTCGCAGTCGGCAATGCGCCTCATAAGCGGCAGAAGGGTATTGCTGAGCGCCATTGCAGCGGTGCGGGGCACAGAGTTGCCTATCCCCGTATAGCACACCCGCGACTGCATAGTGCGGGAAGCCGCGTCAGCCACATCGACAATCTCCAGCGACGGAAACATAGGTGCCGAATCATAATTCAAGTCCATTACTATGACCCCCTTTTTCATGACGTCGACAAGCTCGCTGCCTATCGTATAGCGCGGAGCTACTTCGGTTGCAATCACTATGTCGGCGCTACGCAGGGCGTTTTCAAGCACGTGGGGGTGTATGGCTGAAGTGACTGTTCCGGGACAAGCGTGCTGCCCCGCCTCACGCAGGCGATAGATGTCATTGTCAAGCATCCTCACCGTCGCGCCAAGCCCGGAAGCCGACATAGCCGCCGCACGAGCGGCAATGCCCGACCCGATGATGGTGACCTCGCAGGGGATGATGCCGGCGACTCCGCCAAGCAGGATGCCCTTGCCGTGAGCGGGCTGCGCAAGCAGCGATGAACAGAGCGCTATCGCGGCTCGACCGTCGATTTCAGCAAGTATGTCGGCAAAGGGGGTATGACCCGACTTGTCCGTGATCCTGTCGATGGCTATTGCCGTTACGTGACGTCGCAGCATCTCCTTTATTGCGGCTTCTTCCTGACAGGTGTCGTTGAGCAGTGTAAGCAGCAACGCACCGCGCTTCATACGCCTCGCGTCGGCACTCCCGACAGGAGGAAGATAAATCACTATGTCGCAGGCAAGCGCCGACTCACGCGAGACAACCTCGGCTCCGGCACGCATATACTGCATGTCGCTGTAATGAATAGGCTCCGAGGCTCCCTCTTCGATTCTCACCGCGAAACCTGCGTCAACAAGCAGCGCCGCCCCCTCGGGGGTAAGCGGGAAACGCCGTTCCATGACCGAGTCACTTGCCGGCAACCCGATTGTGAGCCTTCGGCGCGCGTCGGCGGTCAAAGTCTCCTGAGGCTGCACCACTCCGTGTAAATCTTTGTCAATCATATTTCGCCGCACCCTATGTTAAGTTGGTCAAGAAATCGCCGCGCAGTATCGGTCTTCTCGCTCTCCGAGTCAAGAAGATCGCTTTTAAACACCACCTTTGCCTTGGAATAATGAACCATACGCCCGGCAAGCGCCTCCGTTATGAAGTCGCGCAGCTCATCGTCGCTCTTGTCAGCTATAAGCGGGCGCTTGTGTCGACCGCGCTTCAGCCTCTCAAAAAGCTTCCCTACCGATGTGTCGAGGTATACCGTGACACCGTGGTCATTCATCCACTCCATATTGTCGTAAAAGCATGGTGTGCCGCCGCCGCAAGCCACTATCACATCTTCAAACTGACCCACCTCATGCAACATCGAGCGTTCAAGCTGCCGGAATCCATCCTCGCCGCGCTCGGCAAAAATCTCTTTAACCGTAGCGTGAAAACGCCCTTCGATATAAGAGTCAAGGTCAATAAAGCTACGACCGCTCATCGACGAGGCTACACGTCCCAATGTCGATTTACCACAGCCCATATAGCCGATAAGAAAAACAGGTTGCATAAATAGTGGCATTTTCAGTTTACGCAAAAATAACTAATTTTTATGACCTACGCAAACCATGCGCGCAGCAGTAAGGGCAATATACAAGCAATCCCGAGGCGAGCGGAGCATTGCTGTAATCTACACAGCGCCATCAATAATTATCCCTACAGCTACGATGTGGAATATTGCAGTGGTATCTCGTGAGCTATCAATAATCACACATACAGCGACGCATAGGATTAGCATCTACTTTTTTGACATATTGCCACATATTGTCTTAACATACTGTCCTCCTAACTGTCGGCATCATTAATTTAAAATTTGCATAATAATTCTATAATTTATAACTTTGTTATATATTGTCAATATACTTGACATATAAATTCGTAATAAACCAACACATAAAAATTACTATTCTTATGAAAATCGGACATTTTTTGTTTATCATCGCGCTACTTTGCGGACTTTATTCATGTAAAGAGGATAAAAAAGATTATCCCGCCTATGGTGGCATTTCAGGTTACGTAACAAATTCAGTCAGCGGAGAACCTGTTGATGGATGCCTTGTAACTTTAGGTGATAACAAAACGGAAGTTACAGAATCTGATGGACAGTTCCGATTTATCAATATCGAACCGGGAGAAATGCTATTGAACTTTAACAAAGACGGCTATACAGATGCAACACAAACTATAAAGGTTATTGCAGGCGAAACAACAATAGTAAACATAAAAATGACTCCATCGTTGGCAAAAATGCCAAATAAAGCAGTATTTTTCGGTAATTCTCTTCTAACAGGATTTGGTTTTGGAATGGCGGCATCATCGCCTGGGAAAGATTACTATTCTATCGTTACGGATTTTATTAAAAGCAAAAATCCGGATTTCGAGTCTGAGAAGTATGCCGCACATACATTTGAAGGGGTATTAAATAAATTGGAAATTGACTCGGAAATACACAAAATTTTTCTTGATCGACTTACCGGACAAGAAGATTTGGTAGTGGTACAATTAGGCGACAATGTATATTCAGATGAGCGTCTCAGCATATTTTCAGAGTCGTGCTTTGCATTATGCAAATCGATAAAAGAGAAATGTCCCGACGCAACTGTAGCATGGGTTGGACTCTGGTATTACCGGACAAAACAGTTCAATGTTATTACGGAAGCATGTGAGGCAACAGGTTGCAAATTAATATCCATAAACCAGACTAATACAACAGAGAATCAGGCTAAAGTAGGACAGGTTGTGGATTTGGGCGTATCCGGTTCACGGAAATGTGAAAACATCGTGTCCGTAACTGAATCAGACGGGAATTTTCCTAAAGATATTACTGTGACTTTTTCCGTTGGGGAAACAGAATATCAATCCACACTGACAGTAAACTCTTACTCAATTGACAACAAGACATTAAACTATTCGAGCAATTTCATGATAATAGATTCTGCCGGAGTGGCAACACATCCTAATGACAAAGGATTCCGAGAAATTGCTGATATAATTATTTCAGAATTATTTGGTGGCAAATAACCACGACATTCTATACGCATTATACGCAACGAACTCATCAGTCCATTAGCTTTATTTCACTTTTCGTGGAAATAGCGCCATAACGGCGCAGCCATCAGCGCCTGGATGATGCCTCCGTCGCGCAAGAGATTGTAAACCTCATCGGGCGACATCAGCAGCACCTCGATATCTTCCGTGCGGTCAAGATGCTGCGAGGAACACTGCGTCACACCCTCGGCGATGAACGTGTGGCTATAGTTGGTCATATTGGCGGGATTGGGGGCTATCGTCATGAATTCGCGCCAATTACCTCCGGCATATCCTGTCTCTTCAAGTAATTCACGTCGGGCAGCATCAATGGGAGCCTCTCCGGGCTCGACCACACCGGCACATATCTCATAGTCGGTGCGCCGCAATCCGTGGCGATACTGACGCTCCATGACCATCATGCCGTCGGGCGTCAGTGCGATGACATTAATCCACTCCGGATATTCAAGCACATAATATTCGTCATGCTCCTCACCGGTCGGAAGCTTTACATGGTCGCGGCGCGCATGCAGCCAGGGGCGCTTCACGATATACTCGCTATGAAGCAGCTCCCACGTGCGGTCATCACTGTTTTGAGGTTTCATCGCGATGAAAAATGGGATTATTTATATATAAGTGCGGTGGCAGATGCGGCTATACCCTCCCCACGTCCGGTAAATCCAAGCTTTTCAGTGGTAGTAGCCTTGACCGACACGGCATCGGCAGGCAAATCGAGGTCGTCGGCAATGTGTCCTGCCATCTCCGTGATGTAGGGCAACAATTTAGGAGCCTGCGCCATGATTGTCACGTCGACATTGCTGATTTTGTAACCTTTGCCGGCAAGCAGTTCCTTGACCTTGCGCAGAAGCACCCTCGAATCGGCGCCCTTGTAGGCAGGGTCAGTGTCAGGAAAGTGATAGCCTATGTCACGCAGAGCGGCGGCGCCAAGAAGGGCGTCGCTCAGGGCGTGGAGCGCCACGTCGGCGTCGCTGTGTCCGAGAAGCCCGAGATGATAAGGCACCTTCACCCCGCAGAGCCAAAGCTCACGCCCCTCGACAAGACGATGCACGTCAAATCCGTTGCCTACACGTATTGAAGTCAGTTCCATTGAGTAATATTTTCTTTTATCGGCGGCCAAACATGTCTTTCAGCCCGTCCATGTCAAATGTCAGAGTAAACCTGAGAGTCTGGTCAAGCGGCGAAGTCTGCGCGGTGGCGAGCATATAGGAGGCATCAAGACGAAGCACATTGAGGGAGAATCCGGCTCCCATGCCGAAATACTTTCGTCCGCCCTTGAACTCATTCTCGTAATAATATCCGGCACGCAGGAAAAACTGCTGGTTATAGCTGTATTCGGCGCCGATTGACATCGTGATTTCGCGGAATTCCTCTTTAGCACCTCCGGGAGCGTCGGTAAACGACTTGAATATTCCGGTGATAGGCGACATGTTTTCCCATTCTTCCGTGGCGTCAAGAAATTGCTGCTGACCCTCGGGAGTATCGGGATAATCGTTTTTACGCGGTTTTGCCGGCACAAGAAGCTTGTTCAGGTCAAGCGACAGGGCAAGAGTGTGGTAGTCGGCGAGCGGAAACATGAAAGATGTTCCGAGGCGCAGATTGGTAGGCAGAAACGCGGGATTCTCGCCATTGTTGAAGCTCACCTTAGAGCCGACATTGGAGATGTCCCATCCCCACGACCACTGACACTCGTTGCGCCCGATTATGGGATAAGTGGTATAATATCCTGACACATCCACCGAAAACGCCGACGCTCCGGTCGACTGGTCTCCGGCATAGGAACTTGAAAAACCGAGGTCGGAATAGATATAGCGCATCACAACTCCCATGGAGAACTTCTCTGACAGCTTGCGCGAGTAGCCGATGTCAAACGACAGTTCGTAGGGGTTAAGCGACTGACCGCTGTAGCCTTCACCGGTGCCGGTATTGACCTCACCGAGGGAGAAGTAACGGAGCGACGCGCTTATAGCCTGGTTGTCATAGCCGCCGAGCTTCCAGTAGCCTGAAAGATTGGCGAGGAAGATGTCGTTGACAATCTTGCGCAACCAGGGGGTATAGCTGAGCGACACACCCGCCTGACTGTAGGCAAACGCATACTTGGAAGGATTCCAGAACTGAGAGTTGACATCAGGGTCGGTGGCGGCGCCGAGGTCGCCCATAGAGGCGCCACGCGCGTCGGGGGCGATAGAGAGTGACGTCACACCGGTCTCTATCGGGTTGAACTCGTCCTTATTTTGTGCCGAGGCGTAGGCCGGCAGCAGCATTACCGCAGCGATAAGTGATAATATGGGTTTAAAATAACGTGCTTTCATTTTTAAGCTGATATTACACTTTAATTAACTATGATTACACGTTTTTATTGTGTGGACCGGCATGAGTTTTATCGCTTCGGTCAAGGCGTCGCAGCTGATACCACACCATAAGGAGCGTCACAATCGTGGCGGCAAGGTCGGAGGTCGGGAACGATGCCCACACCCCGTCAAGCCCGAAAACACGCGGCAACAGCAGAAGCAGCGGTATCAGGAATATCACCTGGCGTATAAGACTGAGAAATATTGACTTGCCTGCCATGCCTATTGACTGGAAAAGCGCGGTCGACACAATCTGGAAGCCGACAAACCAGAATATCATTGTCGATATGTGCAAGCCGTTTGCGGTCGCGGCAATCAGCTCGGCGTCCACAGTAAACGCCTGTGCTATAAGTTCCGGGAAAAACACGGAAAGAAATGCACCGGCAGAGGTGAAGACAGTGCCGGCGACAGCGGCTGTCCAGAATGTCTTTTTCACCCTCGCGATGTTGCCCGCGCCGTAGTTGTAACCCAATATCGGCTGTATGCCCATGCTTATGCCCACCACAATCATGCAGAGCAGCGAGGTATAAGTATTGAAAATTCCCACAGCACCCACCGCGATGTCGCCGCCATACTGATACAGCGAGCGGTTTATTATGACATTGATTGCCGACGAGGTGAAGTTGACTATGCTCGGGGCGGCGCCTATGCTTACAATCGCCCATATTATGTGCCATTTAAGCCGATAGATTCCACGCGTGAAATGCACGGTGGATGTCTTGCGGCAGAAATGTGCGATGACAAATGCCGCGCCTATGGTCATCGATATATCGGTAGCGATAGCGGCGCCTTTTATGCCCATGTCAAGGACAAATATAAACACCGGGGCAAGCACGAGATTACATCCCGCGCCTATAAACATCGTCACCATAGCCTGGCGGGGATAGCCCGAGGCCCTCATGACATTATTGAGGCTATACATGATGTTCATCACAAACATGCCCGGGATAAGATAGGATATGAAATCGCGCGCATAGGGGATAGTCACCTCCGATGCCCCGAATGCCATCAGTATCTCATCGATGAATATGGAGAATATGGTAAGGTAGATAAACGCGTTAAGAATTATGAGCACCAGCGCATTGCCGAGCACCAGCTCAGCCCCGCGATGATTGCCCTGTCCGAGCATTATCGACACCCTCGCGGCTGCGCCGGCTCCTATTAGCACTCCTATCGCCGCACTGACATTCATGACCGGGAAGGTGACTGCAAGTCCGGCTATCGCATCGGCACCTACCCCACGCCCAATGAATATGCGGTCAATGACATTGTATAACGACATGACGACCATCCCGACGACAGCCGGAAGGCTATATTCCCAGAGCAGACGCCCTATCGGGCGCGTCGCAAGAGCCGACAAGTCACCGCCTACCTTCTCCATCGTCAGCGGCTGAAAATAGTGTACAGATTATCGCAACCGTCTTCAAGCAGGTCAAGCACAAGCTCGAAACCCTCGGCACCCTCATAGTAAGGGTCAGGCACATAGTCGTAGCGTGTGGCGCGGGTGACAAACCGCATCATCGGCACAATCTTGGCTTCAGCCTCGACAGTAGGGGCGAGATCGCGGAGATTACTCTCATTAGAGGCATCCATCGGGATAATAAGGTCAAATTCGTCAAAGTCCGACTCCCTGAACTTGCGCGAGCGGTGAACAAGATCATAGCCCCTACGCTGAGCATGTACCCTCATGCGCCTGTCAGGCAGGTCGCCGGCATGACCGCCGTAAGTGCCGGCAGAGTCAATCACCCACGACGCCTCATCGCCGTGGCTGCCGACGATGGCCCTCAGCACACCCTCAGCCGCCGGAGATCGGCAGATATTGCCGAGGCACACAAACAATACCTTCAACGGTTTCTTGCCTTTCAATGAGTTTATTACCTCTTCCGCCTTGCGGTTAACGCCATAGTCTGCCATAATACTTCTGTTTCCGATTGCCTCACAAAGTTACACAAAATTCACGACACTGCTGAATCTCAAATCATCAAGTTTAAAGTTGTCGTTTTCCTTTCTCATCCTATAACAATCAAACCAACTAAAACGGCAACTCGTTGATACCGTATTCCATAGGAGGCTCTTTTATTACCAATCTATCATCAATAAAGCTCAAGTCTTTGAGCTTTTTTATATAATTGCACCGGACTTCCTCATTATCAATTTCCATCCTTCTTCTTTTGCTTAATTCTACATATTCAATCTCCTTCTCAATTCCAAGGAACCGCCTGTTACAAAGATTAGCAGCTATACCTGTCGTAGAAGATCCGGCAAAAGGGTCGAGAATCCAGTCATTATGATTAGTACTAGCCAGAATTATACGGGATAATAATGCTAATGGCTTTTGAGTAGGATGTTTGCCACAAGACTTTTCCCAACGCAAAATTGCAGACAAGCGCCATACATCCGTCATCTGCTTACCATCATTAATGGCTTTCATCAGTTCGTAATTATACTTATGAGGTACTTTGGGAGACTTCCGTGCCCAAAGGATAAATTCCGTAGAGTAGGTGAAGAACCGGCATGAAATATTTGGCGGCGGATTGGTCTTTGCCCATGTGATAACATTAAGAATCTTGTACCCAAGTTCTGTCAATAGATTCGCTATGGAAAAAATATTATGATGAGTGCCGGAAATCCATATAGTTCCGTTATCTTTTAGTTTTTCACGACATAGAGTCAACCAATTACGGTTAAACTCCATGATAGATTCAGCTGTACCACCTTTATCCCAATCTCCTTTATCGACACACACTACTTTTCCCGCCTGATAACTAATCCCTCCATTGGAAAGAAAATAAGGCGGGTCTGCAAAGACCATATCAAACTTAAAATCAAACTGAGAAAGCACGTCAAAACAATCGCCATGGACAATGGTGAAGTCTCGATTATTTGATTTATAGAATGACTCTATCATTACTTGATCGCAGATAAATCCAGATTTGGAATTATTTGTGTATTTGTATAATTCTTTTTATAGTAGAAAGCCCTTCTGCGCACACGTGTTAATCCGCCCTTTCCATCAGGAGCATCCGTTTTATCCTGGTTGTTTGCACCTTTTGTCTTTGGTTCAAGGAAGACACCCATACTACATGAAAGATTGTCCGCATCACCGCGTTTGATATATGACTGAATCTCTTCCCAATCTTTTTTGAAAACTTCATTTTGTAAGTCGGACGGATGATCCAAAAAATAATCAACAATTACATAATCATCTTGCCGCTTAGGAGCGCCATTAACCTTTGCAAGATAAACCACCCAAAATGTTAAATTAATTTTACTTCTAATTTTGGCTGTTTCCCATGTCTCTTTGGCTACTTCACAATAATTAATCATTTGGATTGCTGTCGGTTCTTTCGCTTTAATAGAGCCATCCTTATTCTTTTGTAGCGGTAAGATCTTAATTTCACAGCCAATTTGGGGTAGGTCTGCTTCATCTCTATTATTGTTTTCTATGCCAAGTAAGTTTTCGATAATTAATCCGGATGCGCCCTTTTTCATTCTGCATTTATCACCAATAAATAGAGATTCTTTTATCTGTCCTATGGTTTTCCCTTTTGCGTTGGTGATGATATTAAAAAGAGGATTAAGAACCTCTATGACTTTACTACTAATCATATTTTACCCTGGATATAAATTCTTGAATGTTTGTGAGATTATACACACTGCTAATATGAGCAAAGGCTTCTTCAAGTTTATTGCGCGCAGACTCCCAACCGATGCCGTCTGTTATCCAGACAAATTCGAAGCCTGGAACTGCATTGATTTTTGGAGCCAGTTCAGAATACGAACGCGCAACCTCATTTAATTTTGAGCCTCCGCCAGTATAGAAATTTGCTTCGATAAGATATGTCTTAAATGGGGTTGAAATTACAAAATCAAATCTTTTATTATCGGCACCAAGAGCTTTGACTATATCAGGAAAACGACTACAATATACTTCCTTCTCAAATTTTACCCCATGTTTGGTAAGAATAGTAGCCACCAACCCTTCCATAATATGACCACCTCTGTTTTTACGGGCATTGGAATCAAGACCAACCTCAATTCCAAAAACATAGTCAACCAAATTCTTTATCTGTTTGGTCCTAAAGACTTCCGTCAATCCTGTCTGATTCAAAAATACTGTTACTGATTCAGGGGACGTAAAATAATCGCTGATTAACAACGTATTTCCATCGTCATCAATTGCTTTCTTCTTGTCTTTTGTCCGTACGGCTATAAGCACATCAAGAACAGAAAACACCTTTGGGTTCTCCTCCCACAGACGCTTTACCGCCATTGCCATATCTTCTTGTCCAATAAGATAATTAAGCTGATTGAGTTTAATAGCAATGGATTCTACATTAGCAGATACTTTTGGGAAATCCACATAATCACGCAAAGAGAAATGAGTCTCTTTCAACGGTGTCATAAAATCGTGAAAGCGCTTATGCATAATAGTTTTTTTATAACAAGGAGTCACATCCTCCCTGATAGTTCATATAGTTTCTAATAAGTAATTCTGTTAATACCCCTCGCTTTGAAGGATTAGCATTGATAAATCGGCGGGCATGAACTCGCTCAATAATATAATCCTTATAAAGTTCGTCAAAAAATACATTTTCTTCATTCCTGCCTCTTCCGTCAGAATTGCTTAATATCTCATGACACCCGTTTTTAGACAAGAGGGCATAAAAATCTTTAAGCCGTTTTTGTTCCCTATCGTCAAACGACTCTTTTACATAAGAATTAAAACTTGAAGTCGCATCCAATGGTCTATAGGGAGGATCGAAATAGAAAAATGTATATCCATTTACAAATGTAGCAGTTTCAGCAAAATCGCCATGCGTTATTTCAACCTTTTGAAGCAATTCGCTATCTGACATTATCAGTGCATCATCACATATTGTAGGATTGATATAACGTCCAAATGGCACATTAAATTCCCCTTTTGAATTCTCTCTATATAGTCCGTTGAAACACGTACGGTTAATAAAAATCATAAACGACGCCTCTTCCACGTCAGTCAATGTTTTTGAATTAAATCGTCGCCTAATATCAAGATAAAACTCCTTTTTTTTGTCGTCGCTCTCTAACGCTCTATAAGTTGACTGTATTTCTTGTAAAGATAAGATTAGGTCTTGGGGCTGATCCCTTATAACTGTATAAGTTTTTATCAAACGTGGATTAATGTCGTTTATAACAGCACGTCTAATATTCGGATACTTCTGCAACATAAAAAACAACATCGCACCACCACCTACAAATGGCTCTATGTAAGTAACATTCCTTTCCTTCCGAAAATTTTTCGGAAGAAAGGAATCTATTGTTGGTAAGAGCTGAGTTTTTCCTCCCGCCCATTTAATAAATGGTCTTGCTTTTATCATAATTATGATACATCTATCAGGATAAAAAGACAGAGCGTCAATCTACAAATACATTTCAGATGTCTTTCTGCAAATTTACCATTTTTTTTTAAGTTAACAAGATGCAATAAAGACTCTGGGCTCAATCCACTGCGCTACAGTGACATCAAAACCGACAGGTTCATGTGATTAGGGATGGAGGGCGGTGAAGATGGCGGCGGCGGTGGCGGTGGCGGCGCGTGATTCGCCGAGAATCTCGCGCATGAGCCTGTAGCCTTCGCGCTGATTGTCGTAGCCGGGGCGTCCGGGGAGTATGTTGGACAGCTCCCTGCCGACTAATGCCGGTGTACATTTATGGAGCAGCATCTCCGGCACGATGCGCCGGTTGGCAATAAGGTTGGGCAGCGACACGAAAGGCACCTTCAGTATTTTTTCCATAATCTGATAGGAAAGTTTCATGCCGTTGGACCGGTAACACACCACCTGCGGGGTGTTGAGCAGCGCACATTCAAGTGTCGCCGTGCCCGATGTCACCAGAGCCGCTTTAGCATGGTGCATCAGTTCAAATGTAGCCCCGGTGACGATAGGAGTGCCCGGTGTGATATAATAACCGTAATAACTGAGGTCTATGCCCGGAGCGCCGGCGATTACCGTCTGGTAGTCGGGATGAGCCGCGGCTGCCTGTTCCATAATCATGAGATTATTCTTGATCTCGCTTTTACGGCTTCCCGGCACAATCGCTATTATAGGCTTGTCGGGCAGGTTGTAACGTTGCAGAAACTCTTCGCGCGAGGAAATGTGGCGCAATTTTTCGTCCACTTCCTCAACCGAAGGATTTCCCACATATTCTACACGATAGTCATGACGCTTACGGTAGAAGTCAACCTCAAAGGGGAATATGCAGAACATCCCGTCGACAAATCGCTTTATCTGCCTTACACGATGTTCCTTCCACGCCCACACCTTAGGCGATATGTAATAGTAGACCTTTATTCCGAGGGCGCGTGCGTGGGCGGCAAGCTTCAGGTTGAAACTCGGATAGTCGACAAGAATCAGTGCGTCGGGGCGTTCAGCAGTAATCGCCTCCTTTGCCCTTTTCAGATTGGAAAGCACCTGCGGGAGATGGCGTATCACCTCGCTGAAGCCCATGAAAGCCATGTCGCGGTAATGAATCACTGGATTCACTCCCGCTTCCAGGGTCATCAGGTCGCCCCCGAGGAAAGCGAAACGGGCATCCTTGTCCACATCTTTCAGCGCCTTGATAAGTTGTGAGGCATGCAGGTCGCCCGACGGCTCCCCTGCCGATATAAAGTATTTCATCCTAAAGTCATTTGCCTGTGTTGCACGTCAATTAAATTCTGTCGGCCCGGTGAGTGTCACGGCTGCCTTTCAGCAGCCTGAGGGCGAGATAATATGTCAAACGTGTCGACATATATCTCCGTCACCGTACGCTTGATTGTATTCCTGTCCTCCCATGTGCGATAACGCAGACGTCCCTCAATATACAGCTTTGTCCCTTTACGTATATATTTCTCGGCGGTCTCCGCGGCACGGTCCCACATCACGATGCGGTGCCATTCCGTGCGGTCAGGCATCTGCACTCCCTCCGCGTTCACCCCGCCTCTCTCAGTGGTGGCAAGCGAAAACGACGCCACAGGTCTCTTGGACTCTATATACCGTATCTCGGGGTCTTGCCCTACATTGCCTATGAGGATTACTTTGTTGACTGACATGGTAATTAACAGTTAAGATTAATCTATACGTTTTATTTTGCCGAGGCTTTCAATCCCTCGATTACAGCTGTCGAAAATCCGTTTGCCTCCATAGTGTTGAGACCCTTGATTGTGATGCCGCCCGGAGTCGTCACCTTGTCAATCTCCACTTCCGGATTATTGCCTGTCGCCTCAAGAAGCGCGACAGCGCCCTTCAGGGTCGCGAGGATATAGTCACGCGACTTCGCCGGATAAAGCCCGAGCTCCACGGCTCCCTCCGTAGCCGCCCTTACATAGCGCATCGCATAGGCTATGCCACATGAACATAAAGCCGTAGCCGCCCCCATAAGACGCTCCTCTATCACAGCGGTCGAGCCGAGACGGTCAAATATCGCAGTCACCTCATCCACACTCTGCTCCGAGGCATTGTCATGGCAGATGAATGTCATGCTACACCCTACCGACATAGCCGTATTCGGCATCACGCGGAATAGAGTGCGGTCAGTCGAATACCGGTGCAGCATGCCGCCGATGTCGGCAAGCAACACCCCGGCGGCAAGCGACACTATCGCCTGCTCGCGGAAGGCTATGCGGGGCGCTATCTCATCGAGCACACCCGGAAGCACCCACGGCTTCACCGCAAGGATTATGATGTCGGCTCCTTTGATTGCCGCGCAATTGTCAGTCATGGTGACTATGCCGGGCGCATCAGCCGCCACTCTGTCAAGCACTTCCCGGTGAGGACCGGCAAGAGTTATCGCCGACGGGTCAAATGTCCCGCTCGCCACAAGTCCGCGGGCAATCGCACCGCCCATGTTGCCACCTCCGATAATCGCTATCTTCATTGTCGCTTGAGGGTATTATGCTTCAAGCTGGCGCTTGAAGCGGGTTAAAAATTCGTCGGCCTCCTCGCGGGTAAGACACAGCGGGGGAAGCAGGCGTATGATATTGGTTCCTGCCGCGCCGGTAAACACCTTTTCCTCGGTGATAAGACGAGAGCGCAGTTCCTTTGCAGGATATTCCATCTCTATGCCTATCATCAGGCCGCGTCCACGCACCTCCTTCACGCCCGGCAGTCCCTGCAGGCTATCGATGAGATACTGTCCGACCGCGGCGGCGTTGTCGACCAGATTTTCGTTTTCAAACACGTCAAGCACGGCGATAGCCGTGGCACAGGCAAGATGATTGCCACCGAATGTCGTGCCGAGCTGACCGTAGACAGGCACAAACTCAGGACTGATCAGCACTCCACCCATAGGGAATCCGTTGGCGATGCCCTTGGCGACAGTAATCATGTCGGGGCGGATTCCTGAATACTGATGGGCGAAGAAACGTCCGGAGCGTCCGTAACCCGACTGGATTTCGTCGAGTATGAGGACGACGCCGAAGCGGTCACACTCCTCACGGGCTACACGCAGGAAATCGTCGGACGGGAGGCGTATTCCGCCTACACCCTGTATACCCTCGATGATGACAGCGCTCACATCGCCCTTTTCAAGCTCCTTGACAAGCGCGTCAATATCGTTGAGCGGCAGGAAAGTCACGTGACCGTTGTCATTGAAAGGCGAAACAATCTTAGGATTGTCAGTCACCTCCACCGCGCCTGAAGTCCTTCCGTGGAAAGCCTTGCCAAACGCGATGACACGCGACTTGCCGGTGTGAAACGACGCAAGCTTCAGCGCATTCTCGTTAGCCTCCGCACCCGAATTGACGAGAAACAGCTGATAGTCGTCATATCCCGAAATCTTGCCGAGCCTGTCGGCAAAACGCTGCTGCAGCGGATTGATTACGGAATTGGAGTAAAACATAAGCTTTGACGCCTGCTCTTCAATAGCCTTTACCACAACAGGATGGCAATGGCCTACCGATATTACGGCGTGTCCTCCGTAGAGGTCGAGATATTCCTCCCCGTCATTGTCATAGACGCGGCATCCTTTGCCCCTGGTTATCTCAATATCGAAAAGCGGATATACATCATATAGTTTCATAGCTGATATTTTTATGGTTAAAATGCCGACGGCTTGAGCTGCAGCCCTACACGTTCATGAAGCCCGAAAAGCAGGTTCATATTGTGGACAGCCTGTCCGGAGGCTCCCTTTACAAGGTTGTCGATCACCGAGGTTATAAGAAGCTTTCCTTCCACCTTGTCAAGATGTATTATACACTTGTTGGTGTTGACGACATCTTTCAGGTCGGGAGCCTTGTCGGTGACAAAGGTGAAATTATGGTCGGAATAATACTCCTCATACAGCTTGCGTATCTCCTCAAGGCTCACAGGGCAGTCAAGATAGACAATCGCCATGATTCCCCTTGCAAAACACCCTCTGACAGGGATAAAATTGATGTCGGCCTTGAAACTCGACTGCAGCGACTGCAGCGACTGGCGTATCTCGGCAAGATGCTGATGGGTGAACGGCTTGTAGATTGACACATTGTTGTTGCGCCAGGAGAAGTGTCCGGTAGCCGAAGGCTTCACCCCCGCACCGGTCGAACCGGTGATCGCAGTGACATGAATGTCGCTGTTGAGCAGAAGATTCTTGGCAAGCGGCAGAAGCGCGAGCTGTATAGCCGTGGCAAAGCATCCGGGATTTGCCACTCGCGTCGCACCGCGCACGATGCGCTTCCGGTTAAGCTCGGGAAGTCCGTAGACAAAGTCATGGGAACCGTCCTCGATACGGTAGTCAGTGGATAGGTCGATTATGCGCAATCCCTCGGGCATCTCGTGGCTATCCATGAACTTGCGCGTGTCGCCGTGGGGTGTACAGCAAAACAGCACGTCAATCTCGTCAAGCGGAGTCTTGTCGGTAAATCTCAGGTCGGTCTCCCCGATAAGTCCCTGATGGACGTCGGTCACGGCATTGCCGGCATTGCTCGACGAGTTTACCCATTTTATCTCCACGTCGGGGTGATTGATAAGCAGGCGAAGAAGCTCACCCGCAGTGTATCCGGCACCACCTATAATTCCTGTCTTGATCATGCCTCGGGAGATTTGCCGTTACGCTCCTGCACGGAGTAATATATCTTCATCTGATTGCCGAGAATCCTGGTGAATCCTTTCACGTCGTCGGCACTCCAGCCCTTGCTTACCTCGCCATATTCGCCGAACGCGCTCTTCATGAGGTCGAAGTCGCTCTCCACGCCTACAGTGATGAAGCGGTAAGGCTTCAGGTCGATGAGCACGCGTCCGGAGACATTGCGTTGTGACGACTCAAGGAAGCTCTCGATGTCGCGCATCACCGGCTCAAGATACTGCGCCTCGTGGAGGAACATTCCATACCATGTGCCGAGCTGATCCTTCCAATACTGCTGCCACTTGGTGAGGGTGTGCTTCTCAAGCATCTTGTGAGCTGCGAGAATCACCATCGGCGCACCCGCCTCAAAGCCGACACGGCCCTTGATGCCTATGATGGTGTCGCCGACATGCATGTCACGACCTACGGCATAAGGTGCGACAATCTCCTCTATCTTTTGTATCGCCTTCACCTTGTCGCTGAACGGCTCGCCATTGACGGCGGCAATCTCACCCTCCTTGAAGTCGATGGTAAGACGGCTGTCGGCGGTGGCGGTCATCTGAGTGGGATAAGCCTCCTCCGGAAGTGTCTGGTTGCTGTGCAGCGTCTCCTTACCACCCACGGAGGTTCCCCAAAGACCCTTGTTGATAGAGTATTCGAGCTTTTTGAAGTCGGCAACGTAGCCGTGCTTCTTGAGATACTCGATTTCATACTCGCGGGTGAGGTTCATGTCACGCGTCGGCGTGATGATTTCAATCTCCGGGGCAAGAATCTGGAATGTCAGGTCGAAGCGCACCTGGTCATTTCCGGCGCTTGTACTGCCGTGGGCGACATAACGGGCACCGACCGACTTGGCATACTGGATGATGGCGATAGCCTGGAATATACGCTCGGAGCTTACGGAAATAGGATATGTGCCGTTGCGAAGCACATTGCCATATATCATGTAGCGGATGCTCTTTTCATAATACTCCTGAGTGATGTCAAGAGTGGCGTGAGCCTTTGCGCCGAGGTCAAGGGCGCGTTTCTCGATAGCCTTCAGCTCTTCGGGCGAAAATCCGCCCGTATTGGCGATTGCAGTGTAAACTTCGTAGCCGCAATCCTCGCTGAGATATTTAACGGCAAAAGATGTGTCAAGTCCGCCGCTGAACGCGAGCACTACTTTTTTCTTGTCTTCCTTCATAATAGATGGTTTAATGAGGTGAGTTATTTTTCGTTTATATGAAATTTGATTTCCGCCGGGTCATAAAGTAATCCGGTACACAGGCATTTATGACCGCCGTTGCGCTGCAGGATGTCAAAATTGACGCAGCTCTCACATCCTCGCCAGAAAGCGGCGTCGGTAGTAAGCTCGTCAAAAGTCACCGGACGGTAGCCCAGCTCGTAGTTCATCTTCATGACAGCAGCGCCGGTAGTGAGGGAAAATATCTTTGCTTCGGGAAACATCTCTCGCGACAGCCGGAATATGCGCTCCTTGATGCGCTTTGCGAGCCCGATGCCGCGATACCTGTCAGCGACAATAAGACCGGAATTTGCCACAAACTGCTTGTTGCTCCAGCACTCTATGTAGCTGAATCCTGCAAACTCCCCTTCATAGAGAGCTACAACCGCCTTGTGTTCAAGCATCTTCTGCTTTACATAGTCGGGAGAACGCTTGGCAATACCTGTGCCGCGAACCTTCGCCGCACGGTTTATCGTGTCGAGAATCTCATCGACATAGCCTACATGCTCTTCCGAGGCAACAACCACTTCAATTTTTGACGGATCAATCATTTCTGTTTCTTAGTAATATAATATATTGTTTACGATTCCGGGCAGTAAGCCGCGAGCGCCGCGGCGATTACTTTCTGCGGGAAAAAGTTTTGGAAATAAGCAAGAATCTCCCCGTGTGACACATTTTCGGCAAGCACCACGATCACCGTGTCGGCGCCGGCGATTGTGCCGAGTATATATGGGGTGTCGAGACGGTCAAGGTCGTAAGCGAGTCCGCTTGCATATCCCTCAAGCGTGCGGATCACAAGCATTGTTCCGGAGAAGTCGAGCGACTGCACGGCGGGATGGGTGTCGGACTGGGCGGTTGACGGAATAGACTCGTATATCTCGTCTTCAGGGACATCCCCCGGACGTGTGACGATATAGCGGTAGCCACCCCAGTCGGCAGCGACCTTCGTTGTTTTCAACGCTTTAAGGTCGCGTGACAGAGTGGCTTGTGTCACTTTGAAACCGCGTGCGGCAAGGAGTCGCGACAGCTCGTCCTGACTACCTATGCGGTTGTTTGAGAGTATTTCAACAATCGCCAATAAGCGCGTTTGCCTTCTGCTCATAACTTTTTCTTTTGGAAAATTTTATTTGAGATGGCAAATTTACTAACAAAATATCATATTCGCGCAATAATTATGAATTTTTATACAATATTTTTGCAAAACAACTTACGACAGAGGCAGAGCAACGGTTAATTCACCGTGCATCTGCCTCATCAGAAGTACATTCTTAAAATGCTGTCTACAAGCCGAAAGAGATAGTGGTGAAGTAACGCAGCGCGCCACCGATTGAATATTGCGGGGCATACTGGAGTGTCACATATCCCCGGTTTGGGGCAAACCATGTCGCGGTAACCGACGCTCCGCTTGTCACATAGTCGACAGGAGGTCCGTAGGTGCCTGTCAGCGAATTATAGAGCGAGTTATAGCGCATCATGTCGGGATAAGATGTCGAGTACAGAAACTCCGAGCGCGTAAGTCCGCTGTTGCCGTAGTATAATGTGGCGTCAGGCCAATAGTAGTTGAACTGATTGACATCACGCAGATATACGCGGTTGTCGCCATATCCGTCAACTATATATCCCTTGCCGAAAAGATAATCGAGCGAGATATTGAACGCTGTGCCGAAAGTGATACCGAGTATCGCCGAGATGGAGGGAGCATGAGGACGCGGACGCCATGCAGGAGGAGGCACAGGACGTGACCAACGGTGAGCCACCGGGCGATGAGGGCGCATGGGAGGCGCAATCATTGGCGGACGGTTATGTCCGGGACGCGGAGGAGTCACGTGTCCGTGATTGCCGCCATTCGGACGTCCGAAATGCCATTCGTTACCCGGGCGGTGGTTGTTGTTGCCGCTGTTACCGGGACGGTGATTGTTGTTGCCGCTGTTGCCGGGGCGGTGATTGTTGTTGCCACTGTTGCCGGGGCGGTGATTGTCGTTGCCGCTGTTGCCGGGACGGTGATTGTTGTTGCCGCTGTTACCCGGGCGGTGATTGTCGTTGCCACTGTTGCCGGGGCGGTGGCTGTCGTTGCCGCTGTTGCCGGGACGGTGGTTGTTGTTACCGCTGTTATTATTGTTGCCGCCCGGACGGTAATTGCCATGACTGCCTGAATTATTGTGACTGCTCGAATTACCGGTCGCAGGGCGTGATGACGGACGCGATGAAGCCGGACGATTGCCGGAGTTGTTGCCCGGACGCTGCGAAGAAGATGTGGCGTGATTGCCGCCACGGTTTCCCGATGTACGGTGGTTTTGTGCATCCACCATAGGAGTCATCAGGGCGAGGCTCATCAGAGCCACCGCTATTTTTTTAATAAATCCATTCATATTCCGTCATTATTTAGTTTATGAATAAGTGTATCTATATAATAAGATGCAAAAATACGAAAAAGTTTAATTTTCGTAACAGGCAAATGACCTATAGTAATCATTACGGCTACCGACATGCCGGGTAGCCGCGAGGTCGACTGCGGGACCTGAATCGATAAAAAGAGGTGGTGACCGCCATAGCCATTGGCGCCACCACCTCAAATATTGTTGTCATCTCGGAGAGGTGATTGCGGCGATTTCATCCGCAGTGGAGTGGAATTAAGATTCCTGTCACCTGTCTCCTGTCTTTGCCAATAAAACGAAATGACAGCCATTATTGTTTATCAATCAATAGTTAAATCATCTTATGCAATCGAGAAGCCACAAAATCCACCTGTATCTTTCCATCCCGTTTGGGGTGCTGGTCACGATAATCTGCGCGACAGGAGCGATGCTTGCGCTCCAAGACGACATCATCGAGTTTCTTAACCTCGATTACTACTATGTGGAAAAGCGTGGCGACAAGCCTTGCAGCATCGACTCGATTGTAGGGAAGGTGATGATGTCGCTGCCCGACGAGGTAAAGGTGACCGGCGTGGAGATAAGCGCCGACCCCGACAGGAGCTACGGGGTGAAGACCTCCGATGACAGCCACTCGACAGTATTTGTCAATCAATACACAGGTGAAATACTCGGCACAAAGGGCGAGACAAAATTTTTTGCTACGGTGAAACGCCTTCACCGCACCCTGCTCGACTCGCGCCCTGCAGAGGGGATATGGATTCACGGGAAATATATCACCGGACTGACGGCGGCGGCTTTGGCGATAATCGTGGCAAGCGGACTCGTCATCAGCATCAGACACCGTCACCGGCTGTCGCTGCGCGGATGGCGCAGGCAGAGTATCGCGCAATTGAACATGTCACTCCACGGAGTTGCAGGAACCGGGGCAAGCCTCTTTCTGCTGGTCATGTCGCTCACAGGTCTCACATGGTCATTTGAGTGGTACAGGATAGCGTTTTACAATCTGTTTGGCGCAGAAGCTCCGGTTCAGAAAAGCCCTACGCGCCTTGACATAGACCCCGGCAACCCACGCCTTGACGAAGAGCTGCTAAAAGGCTGGGATAACGCATTTCACCATCTCGAAGCCGCCCAAAACGGCTATGACCTTGTGGCGATAGCTCCCAACAAGGCTTACGGCTATTACAAGTCAAAGGGCAACACAAGAGCCTATGACTTCTACACATTTGAAAACAACGGGGAAATAAAGACTGCACAATATTACCGCGACGCGGCAAAAGACACTAAACTGCGCGGATGGATAAGGTCGATACACACCGGCTCGTTTGGTGGAATAACAACCAGGATAATCTGGGCGCTTGCCGCACTTACCGGTGCACTGCTTCCCGCAGGGGGCTACATAATGTGGTGGAGGCGCATCAGTCGGCGACACGACGCGCACCGACGTAACGACGGCTGTAGTAAGGCTCGGAAGAGTGACTCTCGGTAATGCCGGAGCTGCACGCGGAGTGAATGAAATGAAACGATTTCCCGTCGTCGCCCACGCGTGTCACGATGCCTACATGACCGACACTTTTTGTGCCGCCGCGGCGTCCGCTGAAAAAGACAAGGTCACCGGGCTGAAGAGATTCGCGCTCTATCGACTCGCCTTGACGGTACTGGTCGCGTGAAGAGGCGCCGAGCGACAGTCCGAACTGACGGAACACATAGCCCGTAAAACCTGAACAGTCAAATCCCTTGGGAGTCTTTCCACCCCTGCGATAGCGCAGCCCCTTGAAGCTGCGGGCATAATCAAGAAGATCCTCGACAAATGCAGGCGAGGCATCTTCCTCCACTGTCTTCAGACGAAATTCAGCAGGAAGCTCGGGAGTCCATCGATTGACTGAGGTCACGTCGACAGAAGCTATATGTTGTGTTGACTCAAGCGGTGAAACAGCATTAAGAGGCATAGCAAAGGCACTCAGCATAATCACCCCCGTCAACAGGCGGGTAATCAGATGTTTCATTAATAAATGATGTGTCTTGTGGTTAAGGTTATGTAATCTACCTTCACAAAGATACCAAATTATGAAGTCAATTCATAATGGCACACACGTCATTTCAATAAATTTCACATTTATTTCGATGTTTTTCGTTTCTTCAGCTCTTCGGTCGACTCCCAGCGGTACAATTTGTCGCTCGGGCGTATCTTGGCAGGAACTTTTATTGAAAAACGCTCGCCTTTGACAGTGCGCTCCACCGGCTTGAGGTCGACGCGAATCTCGTCGAGCGTCATTATTATCGCTCCGGTAGTAGGCCCGGTAATCACAATCTCGTCGCCCACATTCAGCTCACCGCTCTCCATAAGGAACTCGGCGACACCTATATTGCTGAAATATCTGACACCCTTTGCCGCATAGACCTTTGTGCGTGTCGCGGAAGAGCCATATTTTGAAGTCCACTCGCCGAGCCGCTGACCGAGATAATATCCGTTCCAGAATCCACGGTTGAATATTCGGTCAAGGCGCTCGTCCCAGGCGGCAATCTTCTCTTCCGAGTAAGTGCCGTCGATCACCGAGTTGATAGCCTCGTTGTAACATTCCACGGCAATCTTGACATACTCTGGACCGCGAGCCCTGCCTTCAATCTTGAACACCCTCACTCCGGCATCAATCATCTTGTTTAGGAAATGAATGGTCTTCAGGTCCTTGGGCGACATTATATATTGATTTTCCACATCAAGCTCCTCTCCCGTCTCGCGGTCACGCACAGTGTATCCGCGGCGGCATATCTGTGTGCAGGCACCACGGTTGGCGCTTGAGTTAAGCTCATGCAGACTGAGATAGCACTTTCCCGACACCGCCATGCAGAGCGCCCCGTGGCAGAACATCTCGATGCGCACAAGCTCACCGTGAGGCCCGCGTATCTGCTGCTCCTCAATCTGACGGTGGATAAGAGCGACGCGCTCCAGGTCGACCTCGCGGGCAAGCACCACGACATCGGCATACTGTGCATAAAACCTTACTGCCTCTATGTTGGTGACGTTGACCTGGGTGGATATGTGGACCTCCACGCCCACTTGACGGGCATACATTATCGCAGCTACATCGCTCGCTATAATAGCGGTAATCGACGCCTCGCGTGCTGCGTCGATTATCGCATGACACTTCTCTATGTCGTCATCGTAGATCACCGTGTTTACGGTAAGATAGGTCTTCACGCCGCGTTCACGGCATGTAGCCGCTATCGAGTGGAGGTCGTCGAGGGTGAAATTATTGGATGAGCGTGACCTCATGTTAAGCCCCTCGATGCCGAAATAGACGGCATCGGCACCCGCCTCAATCGCCGCGTGAAGCGACTCGTAGCTCCCGACGGGAGCCATTATCTCAAACTCTGATCTTTTCATGGCGGCAAAGTTACAAAATAATCCCGACGCGCGGAATCAAGGGATTCAGAATATCAGCTTTTCAAGCAGGTAGACACCTACACCGGCTATGTAGCCGATAAAAGCGAGCCAGGTGAAGTTTTTCAGATACCATCCGAAGCTGATTTTCTCGATGCCCATGGCAATGACACCGGCAGCCGAACCGATAATAAGCATGCTGCCGCCCACTCCGGCACAGTAAGAGAGAAGCTCCCAGAAAGTGCCGTCGATGACAAAATTGGCGGCATAGCCCACTGACGACGGGTCGGCGACAGGATACATGCCCATCACACCGGCTACAAGCGGCACATTGTCGACAATAGATGACAGAATGCCAAGCAGCACGTCTATGATGTAGATGTTGTGAATCTTTTCGTCAAGCACAACGGCAATCCATGACAGGATGCCGGTCGACTGCAACACGGCGACAGCCATGAGAATGCCGAGGAAGAAGAGGATAGAAGGCATGTCGACACGCGCTATAACCTTGGGGATACGGTGTTCCTCAGCCTTTTCAAGCATCTTGGCGTTGTAGAATATCTCGGTAAACACCCAGAGGAATCCAAGCACGAAGAGGATTCCGATAAACGGGGGCAGATGGGTTATCGACTTGAACACAGGGACAAATATAAGACCGCCTACACCAAGACAGAATATGGTGAGCTGCTCGCGGGGAGTGATATTGGTGTTTACCGTAGCGGAGGCTGTCACAGGCTTAAGCTCGCCTTTCAGTCGCGACGCCACAATGGCAAGCGGCAATATCATGGACACGAGGCTCGGCAGGAGTATATACTTGATAAGTGCCGCGGAGGTGACATTGCCCTTGACCCAGAGCATGATGGTGGTCACATCGCCGATAGGCGACCATGCGCCACCGCTGTTGGCGGCAATCACGATGGAGGCGGCGAAGAGCCAGCGCTCCTTGGGGTCGCTGACAAGCTTGCGGAGAAGCATCAGCATGACAATGGAGGTAGTGAGATTGTCAAGGATTGCCGACATGAAGAATGTGCAGAAACCGATAATCCAGAGCAGCCGACGCTTGTCGCGGGTGGTGATGCGGTCGGTGATGACGCGGAATCCTCCGTGAACGTCGATAAGTTCGACGATAGTCATGGCACCGATAAGGAAGAGCAGTGTCTGGCAGATGTCGCCGAGATGCTCGATAATATTGACGTTGAGCACATACTGGAGTGCCTGATGGGCTGTAGATTCACCGGCAAGCGCGGGATGGTCCTCTACAAAACGACGGAAATGCTCTCCCGCCACCTCGGGGACAATCGATTCGGCACCGATAGCATAAATAATCCATAGAATCATGCCCAGCAGAAGCGCAGAGGCGGTCTTGTCAATCTTCAGCGGATGCTCGAGAGCGATAGCTATATATCCGACCACGAAGATGATTAGCAAAGTTGTAATCATTGCAGCTTAGTGATTTTTAATGGTAAGTAAAAAATAAGGTATAGTTTTTGCGCTGCAAAGTTAAGCAGAATTCCGCTAAGTGAGATTAATTAACCAAAAAAATCAGCACGACTTCATTAAATATATCCGAATATATCCGACACAGCTACTGAAGCGATTGATTTGGCAAACTACAGGAAAAGTGTTAAATTTGGAGGAGTAATCAATCTAATGTTTGCAATGAGGTTTTATTTTTTATCAATCATTATTGCCATCTGCTCGCTTGTGGCGGTAGGGGCGGAACAATTTATCACATTTCTTCCCGGTGACTCCGGAGAGGCGTTTTCAATCGTGTCGGGCGGCAAGCCTGTACCCTTGTATGTCGACCGCGGCGCCGATGAAGCCGTGGCAATAGCGGCAAAATCGCTTGCGTCAGATTTCGGCAGGGTTACCGGCACCGATGCCGAGATTGCCGCCACTCCCCAGAAAGAGTGTATAATCGTGGGGACCATCGGCACTCCTGTCATTGACCGTCTTATCAAAGAGAAGGTGATTGACGGCAAAGAGCTTAAAGGAAAGCGCGAGAAATATCTCCTACGGGTGGTCGACAATCCCGCCGAGGGAGTGGACCGCGCAGTAGTGATTGCGGGCAGTGACCGCCGAGGCGCCGTCTACGGCATTTACGAGCTGTCGCGCCAGATGGGCGTATCGCCCTGGTATTGGTGGGCCGATGTGGCTGTCACTCCACGCGACAATGTATATGTCATGCCCGGAGTGTACAGCGACGGGGAGCCGGCTGTAAGATACCGCGGAATATTCCTCAACGACGAGGCGCCGTGTCTGACAAGCTGGGTGAAGAACCATTACGGGACCTCTTACGGCGACCATCGCTTCTATGCCGACGTGTTTGAGCTGCTGCTCCGACTGAAAGCAAATTTCATGTGGCCTGCCATGTGGTCATGGGCATTCTATGCCGACGACCCGGAAAATTCGGCGACCGCCGACCGCATGGGCATAATCATGGGCACGTCACATCATGAACCTATGGGCAGAAACCACCAGGAGTATGCCCGCAACCGTGGGAAATATGGCGCATGGAACTATAACACCAA
Organism: Barnesiella sp. WM24; assembly: GCF_004570975.1. GTDB lineage: Bacteria > Bacteroidota > Bacteroidia > Bacteroidales > Muribaculaceae > Muribaculum. Next base: position 3,294 of record NZ_SPPC01000007.1, on the reverse strand, counting down.
CAGCGACAACCTTGACAGCTTCTTTGCCGAGGGCGTGAAACGTCTGAAAGACACCGAGGATATAGTGACCATAGGCATGCGTGGCGACGGCGACGAAGCGATGGGAGATGCCACCGACATCCAGCTGATGGAGCGTATCGTTGCCAACCAGCGTAAAATCATAGCCCGCGAGACCGGCAAAAAGGCGAATGAACGCCCGCAGGTGTGGGCGCTGTACAAAGAGGTGCTTGACTATTACGACAAGGGCATGAGGGTGCCCGACGACGTGACGATGCTTCTCTGTGACGACAACTGGGGCAATGTGCGCCGTCTGCCCGACGAGAAGGAGAGAAAACACCCCGGCGGCTGGGGAATGTATTACCACGTAGACTATGTGGGAGCGCCCCGCAACACAAAATGGATCAACGTAACGCCGGTACAGAACATGTGGGAACAGCTCAGGCTCACCTACGACTATGGCGTAGACCGCCTGTGGATACTCAATGTCGGCGACCTCAAGCCGATGGAATATCCGATTACACTGTTTCTTGACATGGCGTGGAACCCGGAGGCATTTACCGTCGACAATATAAAGGAGCACACGCGCGATTTCTGCCGCAGCATATTCGGCGAACGTCACGCCGATGAAGCGGCACGCATCATCAATCTTTACAGCAAGTATAACGGCAGGGTGACTCCGGAGATGCTCGACGCCTCCACCTACAATCTCGCCACGGGCGAATGGAAGCAGGTTGCCGACGACTACGCGCGACTCGAGGCTGAGGCGCTGCGCCTGTATATCGAAATGGAGCTGGAACACCGTGACGCTTACCGCGAGCTGGTGCTGTTTCCCGTTCAGGCTATGTCCAATCTCTACGAGATGTATTACTCACAGGCGATGAACCACTATCTCTACGCGCAGGACGATCCGGAAGCCGACCGCTATGCCGACAATGTGGAGCGCTGCTTTGCTCGCGACGCCGAACTATGCCGTCAGTATAACGAAGATATAGCCGGAGGAAAATGGCGTGGCATGATGACCCAGAAACATATCGGATACACATCATGGAACGATAATTTCCCCGCCGACATGCTCCCTGAGGTAAAACGCATCGCCGACAGCGACAAGACGGGAGGATACACCTTTACCGACGACGGCAAGGGATATGTGGCAATCGAGGCGGAACATTTCAACCGCTCGACCGATGCCGCCGGAACGCGATGGACCGTGATACCCGACCTCGGCAGAACATTGAGCGGAATAGCGGCAATGCCTTATACAGCCGACCCGGCAGGGGCATCGCTCTCTTACAGGATGGCACTCCCCGACTCGGTGAAGAAAGCCGAGGTGACGGTAGTGGTAAAGTCGACACTCGCGTTCAAGAACCGCGACGGACACCGCTACACTGCCGGATTTGAAGGTGCGGCAGCGGAGACCGTCAATTTCAACCATAACCTCAACGAAGACCCGGAAAATGTCTACACGGTATTTTACCCGACCGTGGCACGCCGTGTCGTGGAAAGCACGATAAGCCTTGACGTGACCCGCGACAGCGACGGAATGTCGACCCTCACCCTGTCGCCGCTTGACCCGGGTGTGGTGTTTGAGAAAATCGTTGTAGACTTCGGAGGCTACAGCCCTGCCTACCTGCACGGTGTCGAATCGCCAAAGTCGCGATAACCGCCGGCATCAGGCAATTAAGCGACAACAGCACCAGATACAGGCAATTTATCGGGCGAGTGTGGATTTTGGTGGTAACATCCTGCAAGCCATCGCCTAGCTGATATTGCGGATATGGGGCGCGGTTTAAACGTGAAGTTTTGCCGCGCCCTCACATTTTTTGCGTAAATTTGCAGCGAAATGTTGTTGACAAAGCCTGACAGAAGTACACGCCGCATAGTGTCGGTGGGAATGTTTGACGGTGTTCATGAAGGACACCGTGCCTTGCTGCGCAATCTCTGTGACCATGCCGCCGCCCTCCGGCTCACCCCCGCGGCAGTGACTTTCCGAAGTCATCCGCGCCACATCGTGAAGCCGTGCAGCCGCGTTGCCATGCTCATGTCGGTAGCCGACCGCGTCGAGAAACTTTCGGAATATGGAGTCAAGGATATAATCCTGCTTGACTTTGACGAGCACACACGCATGATGTCGGCCCGCGACTTCATGAAAATGCTCCATGACGACTATAATGTCGACGCCATAGTAATGGGATTTAACAACCGCTTCGGACATGACCGTCCGGAAGGCGCCGACGCCTACCGGGACATAGCCGGCAGCCTCGGCATAAAGCTGTACACAGCCGATGAATATCACAGCGAGGCGGCTCCGGCAGTAAGCTCATCTACGGTGAGGCAACTGCTTGCCGACTGTGACGTAAAGAAAGCGGCGGCACTGCTTGGACATCCCTACCGTCTTTCAGGCACTGTAGCCCACGGGAAGGAACTCGGGCGCACGATAGGTTTCCCGACGGCAAATATCGAGCCCTGCGACAATGACAGCGTGATACCCGGCAACGGTGTCTATGCCGTCATCGTGCATCTTCCCGACGGCTCGACCCGACCGGGGATGCTCAACATAGGACACCGCCCTACGGTCGACAGCCCCTATGCCCCGCCCTCGATAGAAGTCAATATCTTTGACTACGACGCTGATTTATACAACAAGCCCGTGGCGGTAGACTTTATAGCCTTCATGCGCCACGAGCAAGCTTTTCAGTCGCTCGAAGAGCTGAAACGTCAGCTTTCCGATGACCGTGATGAAGCACGTCGCCTGATTAACGGATAAGTGCGCGACCGCCCCATACGAGCAGTACTCCAAGCACCACGCTCAATACAAGATATGCAGCAAATGTAGCCCAGTCACCTTTAGAACCGAGCACCCACATATCGTCGGCAAATGATGAGAATGTCGTGAAACCACCGCAGAAACCGGTTATAAGAAGCACATTTTCACCGGGTGTCATCACATGGGCTTTCTCAAGGAGTCCGAAAAACAGACCGATGATAAAACATCCGATAATGTTTACAAGGAATGTGCCCATTGGAAACGAACCGTGCCACATTCCGGAACACCATTTACCGACAAGGTATCGGCCGCAGGTACCGACAAATCCGCCGCAACCTGCCAACAACATCGCTTTAATCACAACAATAAAATTTTGGTTAAAAATAAATTCTTATTATTAACCTAACGTGAGTTCGATATAATAATTCTGCTGTCCAACAATAAAACAATCAGCCATTTAGTATAAAACTAAGTGGCTGATTTTCTTGGTATTATCGCGAAAAATTCGTAAATTTATAGTGTCCAATTAT
>NZ_SPPC01000006.1 GCF_004570975.1 Barnesiella sp. WM24 | reverse complement strand
ACACTTTCTGCATAACCTCCAAATATTTTCGCAACTTTTTTCTAAAAATTTTTCACCGCCCCGACATTCCCACATTATTATATAATATAAGAGAAAAAGACCGGCAGAAAAACAATGCCGCCACTCCGAGAAACCGCGCCTCATCCATCAAAAAAAATATCTTCCCCGACGAAAAAAATTTTATTCCACTTCGCGAAGCAAGAAGATTTCTGTAGGAAAATGGTCGGAATAGCCATTCAAAAAGCGGCCTCCCGAGAATGTGCGGTGAGGATAATTTTTAAATTTCCCACTTTTTGTGCGCAAAAAAGGTTTATTGAACACGGTACACTTCCAGTAAGTCAAACCCGGAATAGACCCGTCAACAAGATTGCCCGACACGATTATCTGGTCAAAAAGATTCCACACGCCGTTATAGCAGAGAGTGCCCACTCCATGATCCAATATATTCCAGAACGGATTAAAGAACCCGTGAGCCGCGACATCCTCACGCTCACGCACCGCACCAAACACCTTGGCACAGGATTTATTGAACGGATCATCGTTAAGGTCGCCCATCATGATAATGCCCTGAGCCGGATTTACACGCCACAACGAGTCGGCAATCTCACGTGAAAGACGCGCCGCAGCCTCACGCATAGGACTTGACTGCGCCTCTCCGCCGAGACGCGAAGGCCAGTGGTTAACGATAAAGCTGACGGGGACATCAAGCAAAGAGCCGGATACACACATCTGGTCGCGCGTCAAGAAGTCAGGCTCGTCGGGGATGACAAGACGATGATTCTCCACACTCTCCACAGCGAAATATATAGGATTATAAAGCAGACCCACATCTATACCCCGCCTGTCGGGAGAGTCGTGATGAACAAACTGCAGTCGCCACGGGTCCTTCCCCTGAGCGACAAGGGTAGAGTCGACAGCCTTTACAAGATCTTCCACGACACCACGGTTCTCCACCTCGGCGATGCCGATGACAGCAGGACCGAGCGGTGTCTCGGATGTAGGCAGCGAAGTAATCGCCCTGGCAAGATTGCGCAGTTTTTTGTTGTAACGTTCCGAAGTCCACTGACGCGGGCCCTCAGGAGAAAACTCGTAGTCAAACTTACCATTGTCGTTAATGGTGTCAAACAGATTTTCCAGGTTATAAAACGCCACCCCTGCAACGAGATATTTTTTCTCTTCCGCTCCACCGGCAACAGCCGACAGCGCCAAAACCGCCATCAAGAGCGGCATAAAAAGCAATTTACGCATAGCACTTACATATGTAATAGATTTTCATCCACAAAATTAATATATTTTCCCAAAACACAAAGCCGAAGACCCTCCTACGCAACTTTATAGCCGATAATTGCTCAAAAACGCGGATTTCTATGTAACTTTGCAAAATATTAAGCCAATTAGTCAGAATGAACATCACCATCATCAATGGACCCAACCTTAATCTGTTGGGGGTAAGAGAACCGGGCATATATGGCAGCGAAGGATTCGAGAGCTATCTCACACGGCTACGCGGACTATATCCTGACGTAACCATCGAGTATTTCCAAAGCAACCATGAGGGCGCCATCATCGACAAGCTTCATGAAACAGGATTCGGCGACACAGCCGGCATCGTGTTAAATGCGGGCGCCTACACCCACACATCCCTTGCCATAGCCGATGCAATTTCAGCTATAAGCACTCCGGTAGTCGAGGTACACATAAGTAATGTACACGCCAGGGAGGAGATACGCCATCACTCGATGATAAGCGGTGTGTGCCGCGGAGTGATCGCCGGATTCGGGCTTGACAGCTACCGTCTTGCCGTAGAAGCGTTAATCAGAAAACAATAGCCTGCAAATTCACTTATATGAAAAAATTTACCAAAATTGTTGCGACAATTTCCGACAGACGTTGCGACGTAGAGTTTATCCGTGACCTATATGAGAACGGATTGAATGTAGTGAGAATGAATTCAGCCCACATTCAGCTTGAGGGCTTCAGGAGGATTGTGGAGAATGTGCGTTCCGTTTCTCCTTCGATTGCCATACTGATGGATACAAAGGGCGCAGAGATACGCACCACGACAAATGCCGACGACGTAACCCTCAAGTTTCAGCCGGGCGACAAAGTGACATTCATAGGAGACCCCTCGGGAGTGTCCACAAAAGAGACAATATACCTCAGCTACAGCAATATCGCCAACGATGTAAGACCGGGCGTACATTTCCTTATCGACGACGGAGAAATCGACTTCCTCATAGACTCGATTGACGGACACAAGATTTACGCAACCGCTCAAAACGGAGGCGAACTCGGCTCACGCAAGAGCGTCAACGTGCCCGGAGTCAGCATCGACCTGCCCTCGCTGACTGAACGCGACCGCATAAACATAGGCTATGCGATGGACCTCGGGGTAGACTTCATAGCCCACTCCTTCGTGAGAAGCGCGCGCGACGTGCTTGACATACAGGAGATACTTGACGCCCACAACAGCCCCATCAAGATCATCTCAAAAATCGAGAACCAGGAAGGCATCGACAACTTTGACGAGATACTTGACGTGTCCTACGGTATAATGATCGCCCGAGGCGACCTCGGCATCGAAGTCCCGGCAGAACGCATTCCAGTCATCCAGAACACACTCATCAACAAGTGTATAATGCGCCACAAACCGGTAATCGTGGCAACCCAGATGCTCCACTCGATGATCAACAATCCGCGCCCTACACGTGCGGAAGTGAGCGACATCGCAAATGCAGTCAACCAGCACACCGACGCACTCATGCTCAGCGGCGAGACCGCATACGGAAAATACCCCATCGAGGCAATCGCCACAATGACCCGTGTCGCAGCCGAAGTGGAGAGATCGCTGATTCACACCCGTCCGACCCCCATTACCGAGCCCGACGTGACATCTTACCTTGCGCGCCAGGCGGTAGCCTCGTCAGACGTGCTGTCGACCAAGGCAATCATAACCGACAGCTACACAGGAAGAACCGCCCGCTACATCGCATCATTCCGCGGAAGCTACCCGACTCTCGCCATATGTTACTATCCTTATGTAGTAAGACTCCTCGCCCTTTCTTACGGAGTGCTGCCCGTATATCAGGAGCGCATGGAATCGTCACGCGTATATCTGCAGAACGCGCTCATTCACCTTATCGAGAGCGGCAGACTCACCAAGGAAGACCGCATCGCATATCTCGGCGGCGCATATGGAGAAGGCCACGGCACATCATTCCTGGAAATCAACAATGTAGGCAAAATCATGGACAATTTCCAGAGCTACAACCTGCCTAATCTCGAAGAGACTCGTCAATGACCGAAGAATTAGAGCACTACATACTCCGACACATCGACCCTGAGCCTGACAATCTTGCCAGGCTCAACCGCGACACGCATGTCAACTGCCTTTACGCCAACATGTGTTCGGGACATCTGCAAGGAAGGCTCCTGAAAATGTTCACCCGGATGATAAAGCCGCGACGTGTACTTGAGCTCGGCACGTTTACCGGCTACTCGGCACTGTGTCTCGCCGAAGGGATGGATGACACAGCCGAACTTCACTCCGTAGAAATCAACGACGAGCTTCAGGACTTCATCGAATCGCACTTCGCCGAATCGCCCATGAGCGACCGCATGCACCTGCATGTCGGCGACGCGCAGGAGATAATCCCGACACTCGGCGACGGCTGGGACCTGGTGTTTATTGACGCCAACAAGCGCAACTACATTGAATACTACAAGCTCATCGCGCCAAGGGTAAACCCGGGAGGTTTCATCATCGCCGACAACACACTCTGGTATGGCAAAGTGACCGACTCCTCCGCTCATGACGCCCAGACGGAGGGAATCCTGCGGTTCAACGATTATGTGGCTGCCGACGACTCCGTAGAAAAAGTGATGATTCCGCTGCGCGACGGACTCACCGTAATCTACAAGAAACCGCAAACACTTGCAAAGTAGCCACCCGATTAGTAACTTTGCGAAGAGTTGAGCGTTAATACATAAAAGTCATTAACCAAAAAAATTCAAGATTATGGAAACAACCCGTCAAGCCAAAATATCAAGACTGCTGCAAAAAGAACTTAGCGAGATATTCCGCCTGCAGACCGCGAAGACCCACGGCGTTATCATTTCAGTAAGCGCGGTGAGAGTGTCGCCCGACCTCAGCATCGCCAAGGTATATCTTTCAGTATTCCCCTCCGAGAAGAGCCAGGAACTGCTTGAAAGCATCAAGCACAGCGCAAAGACCATACGCTACGACCTTGCCCAGAAAGTAAGATTCCAGTTGCGCAAGACCCCTGAACTCGCCTTCTATCTCGACGACTCGCTCGACTATCTCGAAAATATCGACAATCTCCTGAAATCCTGATGTTAACACTACGGGTCGCACTACGATATCTCTTCTCCAAGAAAACCCATTCTGCCGTCAACGTCATCTCACTGATTTCGATGACAGGGGTCGCCGTGGCGACAATGGCTATCGTGTGTGTACTCTCTGTGTTCAACGGATTTACCGATCTCGCAAAGTCAAAAATCGCGCAGCTGTCGCCCGACCTTCGCATAGAAAGCCTTACAGGCAAAACCATAGCCGACGCCGACTCTATCACGGCGCTGCTGCGCGACATGCCGGAAATAGCGACAGCCTCACCGACGATAGAGGAACACGCCCTCGCCATATACTCCGACAGGCAGATACCTGTAATCATAAAAGGAGTCACGGAAGCCTACGACTCTATCACCGACATACGCTCCATCGTCCTCGACGACGGCACATGGATGCTTAACGACCCCGAATACGGCGACTTCGCGACCCTAAGCGTAGGCGCGGCAATAAACCTGGAAGCACATCCCGGATTTTACCGGAGGCTAAACATCTATGTGCCAAGGCGCACAGGACGCATCAACCCCGCCAACCCGGCGGCATCGTTCCGCGCCGACTCCCTGCTTGTAGGCGGAGTGTTCCAGACGGAGCAGGCAGAATTTGACACCGACCTCATATTGCTTCCCCTTGAATCGGCGCGCCGGCTTCTTGACTACGACCACGAGGCTACGGCAATCGAGGTGAGACTCGCCGACGGCATTTCCGAAAACAAGGCAATAAAAGCCATAACCAAAGCTCTCGGCGACGGCATAGTCGTCAAAGACCGCATACGCCAGCAGGAACAGTCGTTTAAGATGATTTCAATCGAAAAATGGATTACATTTTTTCTTCTCTCATTTATACTCATCATCGCGTCATTCAACGTAATCTCCACACTGTCAATGCTTATCATCGAAAAAGATGACAACATACACACCCTCTACGCCCTCGGCGCATCACGCAGCATGATTTCGCGGATATTCATCCTTGAAGGCTGGCTGATATCCATTTTCGGAGGCATAACCGGCATAATCGCAGGCGTCGCCCTGTCACTCGCCCAGCAATGGGGAGGATTCATAAAGCTCGGAGGCGACCACTCCGCAATGACCATCGACGTGTATCCGGTAAAAGTGGAGCTGCCCGACCTTATCGCCGTGATTTTACTTGTCGCCCTTGTAGGCTGGCTTACATCCTCACTCACAGCACTAATCATGAGGCAGCGGCTAAACAGCAGAAATACGGCACAACAAAGTTAATCTTTGTTAAATAAATCACTATCCATTCTGACTTTTACCCGCAGCAAATCAGTTTATTTGCATAAGCGGCAAATATTTATTATCTTTGCACAAGATTCGACAACCGGAGGGGGCGACAGTCCCCTCCTATTCGTATAAACCCGTTCAATCAACATCCAGCATGATAGACCGCCAATTACTTACCAGTACAGTCGAGGAGGCAATAAAAGACACAGCGCTCTTTATTGTCGAGATAAAAGTGACACCCGACAACTCTATTACAGTAGAGCTTGACAGCCCGGAAGGACTCGATATCGACACCTGCGCCGACATCACAAGGAAGATTGAAAGCGTTTTTGACCGTGACGCCGAAGACTATTCCCTCGAAGTAGGGTCGGCAGGCCTTACCTCTCCGTTCAAGGTGCGCGGACAATATCTCAAAAACATCGGCAATCAGGTCGAAGTGCTCACAAAGGCAGGTGTAAAGCTGAAAGGCACTCTCACAGCTGTCGGCGACGACGATTTCACAGTCTCCGTATCGAAAAAAGTCAAAGAGCCGGGAGCAAAACGCCCTGTCATGGTCGAAGAGCCCGTCAACATGAAAATGGACGACGCGAAATATGTAAAATACTTAATCGATTTCAAATAAAAAACTACAAATATCCCCAATATGGCTAAGAAAGAGGAATCCCCCAATATGGTGGAAAGATTTGCCGAATTTAAAGAGCTGAAGCACATCGACAAGACCACGATGATTTCCGTACTTGAGGAATCATTCCGCAATGTACTTGCCAAGATGTTCGGCACTGATGAGAATCTTGATGTCATCATGAACCCTGACAAGGGCGATGTCCAGATATTCCAGAATCTTGAAGTCGTTCCCGACGGAGAGGTAACCAATCCGTCGACCCAGATTTCACTCAGCGATGCCCGCGCCGACCAAAACCCCGACGTAGAGGTGGGCGAGGAACACACCCGCGAGATTATATTTGAAAAATTCGGACGCCGCGCCATCCTCAATCTGCGCCAGACCCTCCAGTCCAAGATTCTCGACCTCCAGAAAGAAGCGATCTACGCCCAGTTCAAAGGTCACGAGGGCGAGCTTGTGACAGGAGAGGTATATCAGACCTGGAGCAAGGAGACACTTCTGCTCGACAGCGAGGAAAACGAGCTGCTGCTCCCTAAAAGCGAGTCAATCCCGGGCGACTATTTCCGCAAGGGAGAAAACGTAAGGGCAGTAATACTTAAAGTCGACAACAAAAACAACAATATCCGCATCACTGTATCGCGCACGTCAGATGAATTCCTACGCCGACTCTTCGAGCTTGAGGTGCCGGAAATCCACGACGGACTAATCAACATCCGTGCAGTGGCGCGTATACCGGGCGAACGTGCGAAAATCGCAGTGGAAAGCTACGATGACCGCATTGACCCCGTAGGAGCATGCGTCGGTGTGAAAGGTTCACGTATCCACGGCATCGTGAGAGAACTGCGCAACGAAAACATCGACGTAATCAACTACACCTCCAATCCGGAACTCCTCATTCAGCGCGCGCTCAGCCCGGCAAAAGTGTCGTCAATACGACTCAACACCGAGGAAAAACGCGCCGAGGTATTCCTTCGTCCCGAAGAGGTGCCCTTGGCAATCGGTAAGGGCGCGCTCAATATCAAGCTTGCGTCAAAGCTCACAGGCTATGTCATCGACGTATACCGCGACACCGGCGAAGAGTTTAACGACGACATCTACCTTGATGAATTTAAAGATGAAATCGATGCATGGGTTATCGACTCACTGAAAAACATCGGTTGCATCACGGCGAAAAACGTTCTCGCAATGCCGCGTGAACTTCTCATCGAGAAAGCCGACCTTGAGGAAGACACAGTCGACAATGTGATCTCCATTCTCAAGGCAGAATTTGAAGACTAATTTCCGACAACCACCTAATTCATAATATGCCGATAAAAATAAGCAAAGTAGCAAAAGACCTCAACATCGCATTGCCGACTGTCATCGACTTCCTGCAATCGAAAGGCATAAACGTTGATATGAACCCCAACACTCGTATCGACGACAATGCCTACAACATGTTGGTCGCACAGTATGGCAATGACAAGGTACCCGCAAAGAGTGCCGAACGTCAGGGCAAGCCTGCCACAGCCGCAGCGCCCGAAAAAAATACTCAGAAACCCACTGACACAAAAGAACCCTCGGGTGTCAACGGTCCCAGGGTGATAGGTCACATCCAGCTTGACAAGCACGGCAACCCCATTGCTCCGGAAAAGCCTAAGCCCGCTCCCCAGGAGCCGGCTCCCGCACCTAAGGCTGAAACAAAGCCCGAACCCAAACCGGAACCCAAGCCCGAGCCTGCCCCGAAGCCTGCTCCCGCTCCAAAACCCGAGCCTAAGCCGGAACCCAAACCCGAGCCAGCTCCCGCTCCCAAGCCTGAGCCCAAGCCCGAGCCTAAACCGGAACCCAAGCCCGAGCCCGCACCGAAGCCTGCCGAGCCCAAAGCCGCAGAGCCTAAAGTTGCAGAGCCCAAGCCGGCAGCAGCTCCTGTCGTGGAGAAAAAAGAGGCTGAAATATTCACCACCGGTCCGGTCACCGGAGGTCCGCAGCTTAATGTAATCGGCAAGATTGACCTTTCGGCAATCAACCAGTCGACACGCCCCAAGAAAAAGAGCAAGGAGGAGCGTCGCAACGAACGCATCGCCAAGAGCAACCAGGCAGGTGCCGGAGGTAACTCCGCGGCCCAGCAAGGCGACCGTAAAAAACGCCGCCGCATAGGCAAAGAGAAAGTTGACATCGAAAAGACTTCCAATCAGCAGCCCGTGCAGCGAGGCAACGAAGGTGGTGGTAAAAACAATAACAACAATAACTCTTCACAGCAGCGCCACGACAGAGGCAAGGGCAAGGACCGCAACAAGCGTCCCGTCCACACCGAAGTCAGCGAGGAAGATGTACAGAAGCAGGTAAAAGAGACTCTCGCCCGCCTTATCAACAAAGACAAGGGTCAGAAAAAGGGCGTGAAGTGGCGTAAAGAAAAGCGCGAGGCATTCCAGTCACGCGAGCGTGAGGCCGCCGAGATGGAAGCGGCAGAGAGCAAGGTGCTTAAACTCACCGAGTTTGTAACCGCCAATGACCTTGCCGTAATGATGGATGTCCCCATCAACAACGTCATCGCCACCTGTATGAATCTCGGTGTGATGGTGTCAATCAACCAGCGTCTTGACGCCGAGACCATCAACATCGTGGCTGAAGAGTTCGGATACAAGACAGAATACGTGTCGGCTGAAGTTGTCGAGGCGATACAGCAGGAGGAAGACAGCGAGGAAGACCTCGTAAGCCGTCCGCCGGTAGTAACCGTGATGGGTCACGTAGACCACGGTAAGACATCGCTCCTCGACTACATCCGCAACGCCAACGTAATCGCCGGAGAGGCAGGAGGTATAACCCAGCACATCGGCGCCTACAACGTGAAGCTTGAAGACGGACGCCGCATCACCTTCCTTGACACCCCCGGTCACGAAGCGTTTACCGCAATGCGTGCCCGCGGAGCAAAGGTCACCGACCTTGTAATCATCATAGTCGCCGCCGATGACAACGTCATGCCGCAGACAGTCGAGGCAATCAACCACGCCTCGGCAGCCGGAGTGCCCATCGTATTTGCCATCAACAAGATAGACAAGCCCACGGCAAATCCCGACAAAATCAAGGAAGAGCTTGCCGCGATGAACTATCTTGTAGAAGACTGGGGTGGAAAATATCAGTCACAGGACATCTCCGCAAAGAAAGGCATCGGAGTCAACGAGCTTATGGAGAAGGTGCTTCTTGAAGCCGAGATGCTCGACCTCAAGGCCAATCCCGACCGTTCGGCAACAGGCTCTATCATCGAGTCATCGCTCGACAAGGGACGTGGCTATGTGGCTAACATACTTGTGCAGAACGGAACGCTCCACGTAGGCGACATAATACTTGCCGGAACCCACTACGGTAAAATCAAGGCTATGTTCAACGAGCGTAACCAGCGCATAAAGGAAGCGGGTCCCGCAACTCCGGCGCTCATCCTCGGACTGAACGGCGCGCCCACTGCCGGCGACACATTCAACGTGATGGAGACCGAGCAGGAAGCACGAGAAATCGCCAACAAGCGCGAACAGTTGCAGCGTGAGCTCGGACTCCGCACCAACAAGCGCACCACCCTTGAAGAAATCGGACGCCGCCGTGCAATCGGCAACTTCCATGAGCTCAACATCATCGTCAAAGGTGACGTCGACGGTTCAATCGAAGCGCTGTCTGACTCTCTCATCAAGCTCTCGACTGAAGAGGTACAAGTCAATGTGCTCCACAAGGCTGTCGGTGCCATCTCTGAAAGCGATGTCACTCTTGCGGCCGCTTCCGACGCCATCATCATCGGATTCCAGGTGCGCCCCTCTCAGGCAGCACGCCGTGCAGCAGAGCGCGAGGGTGTGGAAATCAGGCTTTACTCTGTCATCTACCAGGCTATCGAAGAAGTCAAGGATGCAATGGCAGGTATGCTCGCTCCCGAATTCAAGGAAGAAGTTGTCGGCACAGCCGAAGTGCTCCAGACCTATCATATCTCGAAAGTCGGCACCATCGCCGGAGCCATTGTGCGCGAGGGTAAAATCAAGCGCTCATGCAAGGTGCGCCTGATTCGCGACGGCATCGTGCGCTACACAGGCGACCTCGGTTCGCTCAAGCGCTTCAAGGACGACGTCAAGGAAGTGCTCACCGGCTACGACTGCGGATTAAGCATCGCCGGCTACAATGACCTTCAGGAAGGTGACTTCATCGAGGCATTCGAGCAGGTAGAGGTCAAAAAGCAACTATAAACCGGAAGTTGACTACAGCCATGAAAATGGCTTACATAAACATAGGTTCCAATCAGGGCGACCGCAGGGCTCACATAGAGCATGCGGTCGCCCTGATTGCCTTTATAGCAGAGTCACCGATACGACGCTCCGACTACATCGAGACCCCGGCATGGGGCTACGACTCATCCTCAACATTCCTCAACATCGGCATCGCATTTGCCACCTCGCTCACCCCGGAGACACTATTGAAAAAGCTCCTTGACCTACAACACTCCATAAGCCCGCTTTCCCACCGCGATGACTGCGGAAACTATATTGACCGCGAGATTGACATCGACCTGATAGCGCTCGACGACACAGTAATTGACACCCCGTCACTCACACTCCCCCATCCTCGCATGCACCTCCGCGATTTCGTGCTGATACCGATGACTCAGCTCGCCCCCGGCTGGCGACACCCAATACTTCACCTCACGCCGGAAATAATGCTCCGGAACCTTACGGCGGGCAACTAAAACTCCCGTTTCTACATTGGTTTCCTATCAGCCGCCGGTAACTTTGCCGATGAAAACCAACGTTAATCTTCTACACCATGAACACACCCAATCTTATCGTAGCGGCTACAGTCGCCGCAGCCGAAGCAGTCACCCCGGTAAAAGCTAAAGAAAAGGCAAGCCACTTCACCATCACAGAACTCACGCGCAGCACTACAGCCCGACGTCAGGGCATTGACAACACTCCGCCCGAACAAGCTGTCAAAAATCTTCACAGACTTATCGACACCGTGCTTGACCCTGCACGTGAGCTCTTTGGCGCGCCTATATATGTCAACAGCGGCTACCGCTGCCGGGAGCTTAACCGCGCGGTAGGAGGGGCGGCACGCTCTTATCACATGTCGGGAAGGGCAGCCGACCTAAACACAGGCTCAACTGAAGGCAACAAAAGATTATATGAAATATTAAAGACTCTCCCCCACACAGAACTAATCTGGGAACGTGGCGGGACATGGATACATGTCGCATATTGACATGACTGACTAAAATCAATATCTCTTGGTAAGAGAGCATTAACAATATGGCAAATTTATGATATTTATGGGATAAATACAATTTTTATTGCAAAATTCGCTTAAAAACAAACCCGAGAAGAGTAATTTCAAATCAAAAAGCAGCAAAAAGAATCGCATGTTTTACATTTTGCAATAGCCTGAGGTGTCATTCAGTCGATTGCAGGTCGAGTCATCTCTTACCAAGAGATACTTGCTAATACATCACACTTAATACGATTTTTTTGCAATGAAAAGACTGATTTTTCCTATTATTTTAGTGCTCATGCTTTCAATGACAACTGTGTCATGTGGCTCAAACAAAGTGGCAAAAGCCTCTTATCCCGAATACACATCAAAGGGAAATACTGGCACACGTACGGTAACCAAGGTCAAGGAAGAGCTCGACGAATGTGAGCAAGAAGCCCTTAACGCGCCGGCAAACGAACTGCGCGCCTATGCCTCGGCAATAGATGAAGACCGCGACTTCGCCCGGCAGCAGGCAGTATTGTTTGCCAAAGCCAACCTTGTCGATCAGATTGAGTCAATAGTGCTCAATGTAATGAAAGGCTACCGTGGCAAAATCAAGGCTAACGGCAAAGCGAGCAGCGAGGCCGACATACGCCAGGACGCAGGCTCATTTGCTGAAAGCGTTGTTGAAAACTGCCGCATAATATGCTCCAACAGATACCGCATGTCTGACGGCACATATGAATGTACGGTATGTATCAGCGTCCCTGCCGAAGGAGCCGAAAAAGCAGCCGGAGCCACCGTGCTCACCGACGATGAACGCCTCGGTGTCGAGTTTCATGAGGAGCAGTTCCGCGAATCTTACCGCGAAGGGCTTGAACGTTTCCGCAAGATGAAAGAAGAACGCCGTTAATCCCTTTCACCCTAAACTTCATTCTATGAAAAGACTGATTTTACTCCCGCTCCTGCTCCTCTTGGCTTCGGCGTCAGTTACCGTGGCTGCAAAGGAAAAGTCTGACAACATGAAACCGCGCTGGATGACATCATCACTGCCGTCGCCCAAAAGCCCCGGCTACATATTCATTACAGCCCAGGGCACAGGCAACTCCCTTGAAGAAGCACGCCAGAGGGCGCTCGTGAACCTCACGACAAAACTTGAACATGAGCGCGGACTCGTCATCAACAGTTCCGTAAAGGTCGACAAGGAAGCCTCACGCATTGCCGGCGCAAAGTCATCCGTCACCCGACAGCAGTTTCAGATGGAATGTACCGAACGCGGAAAGGAAATAGTAATCACCTGCCGCGCTGTCGATGAATACTGGGAGAAAAACCACGGCACTTATACCGTCACCGAGCTTTACACCGTCAATGACAATAAACGTCCCGGCGAAGGGAGCAACAACGATGACATACGCCTCACTACCTCCTACGGCGCGGCGCCTGTGTTTTACTCACTTATACCCGGTGTAGGGCAGTTCTCCAAAGGTAGCTATGTGAAAGGCGGCTTTATGCTCGGCGGCACGGCAGTAGGCGCCGCAGCAATTATACTCTGCGAGAACCAGCGCGCCGACTGTGCCAAGAAGATGCGTGAAAAGCCGCAACACTTCGACTTCTACCGCAATAAAAAGTCACAGTGGGAGACCGGACGCAATGTGGCAATCGGCGTGACAGCAGCGCTCTATGTCTACAATCTTATTGACGCAGCCGTAGCTCCGGGACGCAGGCGCGTAGTAGTCAAAAACCGCAGCTACAACTACACTCTCGCGCCGGTAGTCTATGAAAACGGCGCAGGCGTAGGTCTCGCCTTTAACTTCTAAAATCACATTTTTACATTTTAATAAACCAATCTATGACTAAATTTTTCAAAACACTTATTTTATCAGTAGTGACGATACTGTCATTCTCGGCATGCTCTGAAGACCCGGAGGATTCCACAGGTAACATCTACGGACTTGTCATCGACAATATCACCTCCGACCCTCTTGAAGGAGTGGTCGTCAAGATTGTCCCGGGAGGCACAAGCACCAATACATATGCCGACGGCTCCTTTGAGTTTATAGACCTTCAGCCAGGCAGCTACACCTTGCAGTTTTCCAAGTCAGGCTACGCCCAGACCTCGGTAAGCGTGGATGTCATCGCCGGAGTAAACCATCCCATATCCGTACAGATGCACAAATCCACCCAGGTAGCCGAAATTACAATCAACCCCTCTTCTTTAAACTTCGGCACGACCCAGACACAGCTCAACATCACCATCACAAACAACGGAAATGCCACAGCTGAATGGTCGCTTGACCTTGGTGAAAATGACGCATGGCTCAAAGCCTCTCAGGTCGGAGGCTCTATACAGGCAGGCCGCACACAGAGCGTCACCTTCTCTGTTGACCGCAACTTCCTTGCCTCAACCACTTCTGTGGTAATAAACCTGCATGCCTTTGGTAATTCCTATCCCATATCAGTGTCATGCGCTCCCGCCAATGCATCTTCATCCATGCTAATTGAGCCGTCATCAATCAATTTCGGCACCGACCTCACCTCGCAGACCATCACCATCCGTAATGTCGGCAAGCAGGCTCTCACCTGGAACACCACCGGCAATATCGACAACGCTATAACCGTGTCACCCGACAAGGGCACCGTAGCTCCCGGCGGAAATTCAGTAGTGGTCCTTTCTCTCGACCGCTCTCTCATAGGCGAATCCTACATCTCGACCGTGACATTTACCGATGGCGTTTCGGAATCCACCGTTGTAGTAAGCGCCAATAACTCAGGCGGCAATATCCCCGGAGGAGATGACAACAACCCCGGAGGATCGCTTGTCGTGACCAACGGTCTTACCGCCTATTACAAGTTCAACGACTCATTTGATGACCTCAACGGCATTTACGACGGCTTCGGAATCAATGACCCCACCTTTGTAACCGGAGTGTCAGGTCAGGCGGTAAAATTCTCAAAAGCCAACGAGAGCGCCTGCTGCATTCCTTACGGACTGATTAACTCCAAGGCATTTACAATAAGCTTCTGGGCTAAGGATCTTGCCGACGGTCTTATTTTCTACTCGAAATGCAATGACAACAGCAACCGTTTTGTTCTCTCGATGGATAACGGCAACCTGAAGTTCATCTGTTCAGTAAGTGCCAATAAGTATGATTATGACAATCATCGCTTTACCCACACCAAGATTAACGATGGTCAATGGCATCACTATGCAATCGCCAGCGACTATAGTTCAACTACTTATAACACTTGGACCTCTGTACTTTATATAGACGGTAAAAAAGTCAGCACACTTACAGAAAGGCTAACTTCCAACCTGGGAGAGTCAGATTATCCCAACGAATTTGTTATCGGCGGAGTGTGTGACAACTATACCCACAAGGTCACCTGCTCCAACTTCTCGATGGACAACCTGCGCGTATATGACACCCGTGTACTTACCGCACAGGAAATCAAAGAGATATTCAACGCTCAACAGTAATATAACCTGAACCTACACTATCCCGTCATCTCCGGCATAAGGCGTAAAGGCCTCATCCTCCCGGAAATGACGGGATTTATTAAAATCAATCTTAGACCTTCTCTTCACCAATGAAAAAATCGGCAATACTAATCCTGCTGCTGATTCCGGCGATGGCACTGTCATTACCGGCTCAGACCTCAACGTCAGGCAACTTCGAGCGTTTCCGCAAAGAAAAACGCGCGCAGTTTGAAAAATACCGCCATGACAAAAGAACCGAGTTTGAACAGTACCGTCGGAAACTGAACGAAGAGTTTGCCGATATGATGGAGCGCAACTGGAAGGACTACGACCCGTCACCCGAGCAGAAGCGAAAGGAAAAGCCAAAACCGACAAAGCCGCTTGATGCTGAAAACACTAAAATCATCAGCCCTCAGGAAATCCCGGTCGACGTAGTGACTCCGCCCGAGCCTGTGATACCCGACATTCCCGTGACTTTGCCGCGCGTCACTCCCGGCAAATCCGCCGACTATCCCGTGACATTCACGTTCTACCACACCCCCTGCGGAATCAACAGCTTTGACACCTCGGTCCTCGACTTCAGCAACATTTCTTCAAGTACACTTGCTTCGGCATGGCGGCGCCTGAGCGGTCACGCCGACACTGAAACCCTTGTCAACGACTGCCTGCGGCTACGCGAGGAGCTGAATCTCTGTGACTGGGGCTATGTGAAAGTCGTAGAGGCAGCTGCCAAGAAGTTATATCCCGCCTCTGCCGACAAGCAGGCGTTTCTCACCGTGTTTCTCCTGAACCAGTCGGGCTATGACGCAAAACTCGCCTCACGCGACGGCAGGCTTCACGCCATGGTTCATCCAAGCCACACACTGTACTTCAGAAGCGGAACGATTATCAGCGGCAAGGCATATTATCTCATCAGTCAGTCGGGCAAGAGTTCATCGGCATTTAAGGCATGTGACACTGACTTCAGAAAAGGTGCCACCCCGATAAGAATGGTGATGAACCGCATTCCGGCATTTGCAGCCGACAAGACAAAGTATCGCACCTACACGTCGTCAAAGTGGCAGAAAGCCCCTCCCGTCGAAGTAAAGGTCAATCCCTCTGTAATCGAGTTCATGAACGACTACCCTATTCTCGACTGGAATCTTTACGGACTGTCTCAGCTGAGTCCGCAAGTCAGGTCGACCATCTACGCGGCACTCTCCGTAATCATCGAGGGGATGGACGCGGTGGAAGCGGTCAATACGCTGCTCGACTATATGCAGACCGGTTTTGAATACATGACTGACGGCAACCAGTTTGGCTACGAGAAGCCCTTTTTCTTTGATGAAAACTTCTATTATCCCGCCAATGACTGCGAAGACAGGGCAATACTCTTTGCCGAGTTTGTAAAGTCATTGCTTGGCCTTGATGTGGTATATCTCAACTACCCGCGTCATCTCGCCACAGCCGTAAGACTCCCCTACGACATCGACGGCACCTATGTCACGGTCGACGGAAAGAAATATTATGTATGTGACCCCACATGCATCAACGGGAAAGCCGGCATCCTTGCCGCCGTGTACTCCGCGTCACGCCCTAAAGTAGTAAAAATCACTGAATGATGGGATTCTGTCGCAAAATAATGTCGCTTCCGCTGTGGATAAAGGGAGTCATCGTCACCGCAATGACATTCCTGATTTCATGGATTGCTGTCTACGACCTGATGTCGGTCTCCTTTTTCGCGCCTATGGAGAAAGCCGCCGACTTCCGGTTCAGCGACTTCTACACCCTTGTCGCCAATGACCGCGCCGTAAAAAATCTCCACCCGTCGGTAGTGGTGGTCGCCGTCGACCGGTGCAACCGGCGCGAAATCGCCGCCACGATTGAAGATGTAGACTTCTGCAATCCTGCGGCAATAGGGCTTGACATAGCGTTTTCCACACCCCGCGACACAGTTTACGACCCCCTCGCCTCAGCTATCGCCTCCTGCCCGCGGCTTGTAATGCCGGTAGTCGCTGAGGAAACCGGCGACGGTACCTACACGGCGGTCCACACATCTTACTATGACCGTTTCGCTCCCGACGACGCTACATTTGCAGCCGTCAATATCGAGGGCGATAAAGAAGCGCGGTTCACGGTAAGGGAATTCATGCCCTCGTTCCCGGCACAAGGGGGCGGCTACATACCCTCGCTCACCCTCGCTCTTATCGAAAAAGCCGCGCCCGACATCGCGGCAAAGGTAAAGGCACGCGGCGGCAAAAGCGAGTCGCTGCGATTTGCCTCCTACGAATTTGAGACGATATATCCCGACGAGATACTTGAATACCCTGAATTAATCGAAGGGAAAATCGTAATCATTGGAAAAGTCAATGACGCGGGCGACCTCCACTCAACCCCGCTTGACAATTTCACTCCCGGGGCAATCATACACGCCCACTCGGCGGCGACAATGCTCGACGGCGACTTCACGCGCCGGCTCTCAGCTGTTGAAAGCTGGCTGATTGCGGCTGCCGCATGTTACTTAGTCGTGCTGATAAGCCTTTTACTCGCCGAAAGCACCCTCGGCGACATCACCGTACGATTCATTCAGATTGCCGCCCTTTATCTTATGATAACATGCGGGGCACTCGTCTATATACGCTTCAACATAGACCTCGACTTCACCGGCGCCATGCTGATGACTTCACTCGGAGTCGTGGCGTGTGACATTTTCAACGGCATCTTTGCCGACGATGGAATAATAGCCATGTGCATTACTAAAATCAACCGTCTCATCACTATTACAACCGATATAAGAAATGAAATTTATGCAAAATGCTCTTTTAAAAATCTTTTCCGCAATTCTGCTGATGATGACAGCGACGTCACCCTCTCTTGACGCCGCGCTTAAAGTCTACAGGGTCAAAGGCGACATAACCCTGCGCAGCGGCAACTCGTGGACTCTGCTGCAACGGCGTGCCGAAATCAAGCCTACCGACATGCTGCGCATACCCGCAGGAGGCTCGGTAGAGATACTCGACACCGACACCCGAAGGATATATTCTTCAGTGTCGTCAGGCGAAATGCAGGTAAGCTCACTCATATCAACCGCCATAAACGATGCCTCCGACATTACACGGAAAGCCAACACCCGCATACTTACATCATTAAGCGAAAACAAGGCGTCAGGAAAATCCCGCTTCGGCAACACAGGACTCTCGATGCACGACACCGACTCCGAGACCGGCGCCCTCGCGACTCTGGATCTTGCCACTCCCTATCTGCAACAGCTCATCAACCTCCCTGCCGATGCCGCTTATGACGACTACAGCGACATAATACTCATTCGCCGCGACATCGACGGAGAGCGGGAGACATTTAATTTCGCGGTGTTCAACACCCTTGACATCCCCCTCTTCATCAACGTGATCGACCAGAACCCCGACAGCGATGACATAACTTTTTACTTCAACGAAAATCCGCTTGTCAATCCACGGGGCGAAACAGTGATCGGTCACTACCGCTACCTGTTGCCTGAACGACCCGCGGGGTATATCGTGATAGCTTCCGACCGGCAATTCACACCCGATGACATCCGCTCGCTGCTTCGTGGAAACACCGCGCCCTCGGGAGGCGACTTCTTCTATTCCCTGCTCCGCATCTAATCACCCCTATTTAAACCCACATCATTATGACTATCAAAAAATTTGATTCAACTTTTGACACAGCGCTATGGATTATATTTCTGGCGCTCTGTGCAGGTTCATGGTTTCTGAGCAAAAAAATCTGTGCGCCGGAATATGAACATGTCGAAAACCCTATCGTGAAAAACTATCTGTATACCGGTAAAAACGGCAGCAAGACAGAAGCGCAATATGAGGCGGTGTGGTATCACCCCGACTTTTCATCACCCCGCATCAAGTTATACGACAGCGAGCATGACAAAGCCTACGATATTAAAGACGAATATCTTCTTGAATATCAGAGCTTGATGCCCGAAAGCCGTTACAGTGACTTTTTCTACCGCTGGTTCTGGGTGTGGGTGGTACTATTCGTTATCATATCGGCAGTGGCAACCTATTACCTCGGAGGTGCAATACGTGACAATATCCTCTATCAGAAAATAAAGCGCGACCCTACATTCAGCGATGTCGCCTACTTCCTTTACACTGACAGGGTGAGCTGCCGCGACAAAGCAAAAGCCCTTATCCCGGCGACTATCGACAAGTATATCAAAGATAAGATACCTCAGCTTTCAC
Organism: Barnesiella sp. WM24; assembly: GCF_004570975.1. Taxonomy (GTDB): domain Bacteria; phylum Bacteroidota; class Bacteroidia; order Bacteroidales; family Muribaculaceae; genus Muribaculum. Next base: position 247,455 of record NZ_SPPC01000006.1, on the reverse strand, counting down.
AGAAATATTCACCGTCATTTGTCAAGCTCATAATCCAACTCTTGACCACCATACGGTATCAGAACGACACAAATATAAAATTTTTCATGTCATATCTTGAAAACACCACTGACCAGCTCTCTTATCTCAAGTCGCTTGCCGCCGCATGGGCGTCACCTCAACGAGACAATCATCCACAGGCGCAACAGATACGCGAGCAGATTAGCGCACTACGCCAAAACAAATATGTGAAAATCGAAACCTCAATAACCCCCGAAGACGTGTCGGCGATTGTCACCCGTAAGCTCAACGCTCTCTTTACCGAAATCATGGGTAGCGAGGTGTTCTCGTTTGACGCCTATGAATCAAAATATCTTGACACGGTTAAGATGCCCGGCAACATATTTGTAACGATAGAGACCGAGAATACCCCTCGCACATTTACATGGAGCGGCTCGGAGTATAGCAATTGCAGTTTTCCGGGCATAGATGTGAGAATGACAATATATCACTATGTCAACAGAGAGAAGAATATATTATGGGACAGGCTGCTTGACGCGAAATGTACCTATAAGGCAGAAAACCTGAATGTGACCGACCTCTACGACAACATGATTACAAAGACACTTGAATCGTTTGACGAATCATTAAAGAAATGAAGCACCGACTTATAATCATTTTGCTCATCCTGATGACATGGGGCGTCACACATGCCACCATATCATTTACCGACTCGATTACGCGTGTCACCCTCAATCTCCCTGACGATGTAGAGATTACCGCGTCATCACCTGTCGCCTACAAAAAACTGGAAGCCAATCTACCCGACGGGGGAACGCTGTCAGTATACTCGGTAGTTAATCCAAAAAACGAGACCTACTCATGGAACTACCTCAACAATTTTGACGAGAGCTATGGCATACCGCGTGAGGATGTTGAGCTGAATGGCGATGTCAACGGCAGGAGAAGGATATATGACTTCAAAACCGAAAAAGGCACCCCCTTTGTGCGCTGTGTCACCATTATCCGGGGCGTGAATTACGCTCTCTATATTCAGGAAAATGCGTGGACAGCCGACAAGCTCATCTCACCGCAGCTTGTAAATGACAGCTATTTCCCCAATCAGGTTGATGTCGAAGCCATAGGAGGAGTGCGACGCGCCTCGTTTATCGCCATCGACTATATACTTCCTGTCATATTAATAGCCCTCGGAATAATACTGAGATTAATAAGGAAGTCGTTGAATGAAATCATGAAATATCTGGCAATAGGTCTCTTTGGAGTGATAGAAGCTGTATACCTGTATATGTTTGCCTATTTCACACCCTTCGCCGCTATTTTGTGTGGAATCTCCATCTCATTTGTCACATACCTGTTACTGTATTGCACCACATGGGATGAGTTTTGGCGGCATCTTGACAATGTGGTAAAAAACATCGACTGAGACTGACGATATTTTACACGAGGCGGAGCAACGGGCTTGTCAAGCCTGCTGCTCCGCCTTTTTCTTTTCAAGAAATTCGTTGATGCCGCAAAGATGTTCTCTTACGCGACCGCCTCCGAATTCATATACCTTTGACACCAGTCCGTCAAGAAAATCGCGGTCATGGCTTACCACGATGAGTGTGCCGTCAAAATCGCGCAACGCCTGTTTCAATATATCTTTTGTCTTGAGGTCAAGATGATTGGTCGGCTCGTCAAGGATGAGAAGATTTATCGGTTCGAGCAAAAGCTTAATCATGCAAAGGCGCACCCTTTCACCGCCCGAAAGCACCTTCACCTTTTTCTGATTTTCCTCGCCTCCAAACATGAATGCCCCCAGGAGGTCGCGGATTTTCAATCTGACATCGCCTACGGCTATATCGTCAATGGTCTGGAACACGGTAAGATTCTCGTCAAGCAACGCGGCACTGTTTTGAGCGAAATATCCAATCTTCACGTTATTGCCGAGAGTAAGAGTGCCGTCATGGCTTATCTCATTCATTATCGCCTTCACCATCGTTGATTTTCCTTCACCGTTCCTGCCGGCAAATGCCACTTTGTCGCCGCGCTCGATGGTAAATGTGGCATTGGAAAATACCGGCACCCCGTCGTAGCTTTTACCTACTCCTTCAGCTATCACCGGATAACTGCCGCTACGCGGACATGGCGGAAATTTCAGGCGCAATGCCGACGTGTCTTCCTCATCGACCTCTACTATTTCAAGCTTTTCAAGCCATTTCACCTTGCTCTGGACCTGATAAGTCTTCGAGTAAGTGCCCTTGAACCGCTCGATAAACTCGCGCGCCTCGGCTATCTGTTTCTGCTGGTCATCATATTGCTTCTGCTGCTGTTGGCGGCGTTCTTTACGCAATTCCAGATAGTGGCTGTAACGAGCCTTGTAGTCATATATTCTGCCAAGCGTCACCTCGATTGTGCGGGTGGTGATATTGTCGATAAAACGACGGTCATGGCTGATCACCACGACAGCCATAGGACTGTTGATTATAAAATCTTCCAGCCATCCGATTGATTCGATGTCAAGATGATTGGTCGGCTCGTCAAGCAGCAACACGTCAGGCTTGCGCAAAAGGAGCTTTGCCAGTTCGATGCGCATGCGCCAGCCGCCCGAGAACTCCGATGTCGGGCGGTTGAAGTCACTGCGCTCGAAGCCCAGTCCGAGAAGTGTCTTTTCCACATCCTCCTCAAAATGGGTCATGTCGATTGCATAGAATTTCTCGCTTACCGCCGACACTTTCTCGATTAGCTCCATGTAGGAATCGCTCTCATAGTCGGTACGCGTGGCAAGCTCATTATTCATCGCCTCAATCTCCGCCTCCATCTCTTTGATGTGGGCAAACGCAAGCGACGCCTCCTCAAAGACCGTGCGCCCGTCCTCAGTCATCATATGCTGTGGCAGATAGCAGACATTGCAGTCTTTCGGGATTGAGACCGACCCGCGTGTAGGTGTACGTATACCGGCAAGAATCTTCAAGAGCGTACTTTTACCGGCCCCGTTTTTACCCATAAGGGCTATCCTGTCCTTCGGGTTAATGACAAATGACACATCTTTGAAAAGGGTCGTCCCTCCAAATTCGACAGTTAGTCCGTCTATCGATACCATAGTTTTAATCTGATATATAATTTAGCAATCTTTGTTGCAAATTTACGCATTTTTTCCGAGCTTTCCGTCACTATCACCGCACTCGCCCACCCCTGCCCCCAACACCGACAACCGACAACTGAAAACTGAAAACTGAAAACCGAAAACCAAGAAACCCTTCCCCGCAAGGGGATAATCCATTTGTAGCCGGGGGTTGAGCGCAGCGATACCCCCGGAAACCCGCACAGAAGAAGATGTTTCCGCAGGAATCATCAATGACAATACAAGATGATTCCTACGGAAACAAAGCCGTCTTGGATTGCTTACCATCGGTATCGCTCCGCTCAACCGACGGCTAAACAAAGATGATGCCCTCCGGGCAACCTCACATCGCCAACTGCATCCCCCCTATGGGGAATAAATCCCGGTGTCTAAGCGACATTGCTCATTTGACAACAACCTTGCAGACTTGGCAACCTGACCTTACAAAATATACACCGCTTTGTAACGTCCTGATTCGGGTTGCCGGACCTGAATACACTGCAAAACCTGACATATTGATTACGACAATGTCATTATCGCTTTCCACAATAAGGTCATGCCCGTCTACGGTTACATTCAAAACACCGCTCTCCGCTATATCTATACCGTTGATTTCGTCAACCTTGACAAAGCAGTAAGCTAAAAGTCCGCTGCCGTCGGTAGTAACTGCAATTACCTCAGCCTCACCCGATGAAAGTGCTGCGATATTACCCGACCCGTCTACAGACACAACACTCTCATCGGTGCTATACCAGTTAAGATATTGGTTTGTCGCATTAGACGGCATGATTTCCGCGATAAGCTGCAACTCATCACCCGGACGCATAGTGACTTCATTGTGATTTAACTTTATGCTTTCAATCGCCACCGATATCGGCTCTATGTTAAAGTGGCCCCAAAAACTGGAATAACGATATTTCGCCACACTCTCGGCAGGCACGTACACAGTGCCGGTAAATGTAGTGAGGATTTCATTAGGAATAAAATCATACGCATCTGTAACATACGGAGGTTCAACTGCATTGCAATAGATACTTTGCATATTTTTGCATTGATTAAAAGCAGTCGCATTCAATGAAGTCAATGTTGAGGGGAGCCTAATTGTTTTGAATTTGCCCTGACGGAAAGCGTAGCCGTCAATAACATTAATTCCCTCGGGTACGACAAATTCTTCAAGATTGCCAATATAAAGACCAAATGCATGGTTACCAATTGCATTCTCACTATTATAATCCTCATTAACCATATTATTGGAGCTTCGCCAGGTAAATATTGCGCCCTGACTTTCCATAAATGCATGTTTAGGAATATTTTTAAGGCTTGTCGGGAGAGAAACCTCTCTTGCACGCACACCATAGAATGCACCTTCTCCAAGATTATATAATCCATCAGGAAGATCTATCGTTGTTAATGCGGTGCTGTTAAATGCACGTTCACCTATAGATTTTATGTTTTTGAAGTCAATATTGTTAAGCATCAAGCATCCGCTAAACGCATAATCCTCAACTTCTGTGACAGTAGGCGCAACGGTTATAGCCTTCAGCGACTCGCACTTACAAAACGCTCTTGCCGGTATTGATTCACACCAGTCTCCAATTACAGCTTCTGACAATGCAGTACTCTGAAATGATCCTTTTTCAAAACTCATCTCAGCATTAAACGGAAAATTGGAAAGTGACTCACATTCATAAAATGCCTCAATACCGACATGCTTGATTCCACCCGGAATATCCACTGATTCAAGCTGACGATTCAAATAAAATGCCTGATTACCAATAGTATCACACTGTTGTGCAGAGAAACGCTTAAGACTGCACCATCCTACGGGAGCCACTACCGACCCGTTAATGTATCTTGGGTGACCAAAAGACCTGTCGCATATCTTGCCTACTTTTCCTTTGACAATTATCGACTCTATATTATCGTCACTTGTCCCAGGAGAATGTGTCCCCACAGGATTATCAATAATATTACAATCGCCCTCTACAATTATCTCTTTGAGGTTGTCACATCGGAATCCGGAAAAGTAATCCATCGGAGGCAATGTGACACTTACAAGATTACTACTGCTGAAACAACCCGGTTCTATACTTAATAGCTCTTTTCTATTTTCAACCGATTCAAATATCAGCTTGGTCATGTGACAGCCATTAAACAAACCTTCTTTCAGCACAACCACCTCAGGACTAATCTTGACACGATAAGGAGAAGTACCCCAAAACACATTTCCGCCGACACTATCAGGATTGCAATCATATGAAATCTCCGACAATGCTGAACAACCCCCAAAGCTACTGCATCCAAGATACCTGATTGACGGACCGAGGTTTACTTCTGAAATATTCTTACACCCTTCAAATGCAAAATATCCTATATAAATGGAGTCAGAAGAGAAGCCAAGGTTCATTTCCAAAATATTCTCACATTTGTTAAACGCATAATTTCCTATATAAGTTACCGACTCCGGTATAGCATCCAACGAAATAGCGCTATTCTGAAACGCCCGGTCTCCTATATATTCCAACCCGTCGGGTAATTGTATCTCGCAGTTCGATTTTACGCCAAATGAGATGTTATCTGAAGAGCCATTGATGCGCTTCAACGTAGACGGGAAATTTATTTCATTGATTATATAACGAGCATAACCGTTAACGGTATATTCGTCAAGATCAAAGGAAGAACCTATTACCCTTGTACCCTCTTTAAAAGTAAGCACTTTTTCATCAATCACCGATGCATAGTCATATTTATAGGCAATATTGCCAATATACAAGACACCATTCTCCCCTTTAAGATTATCTTCCCAAGGCGTTCCCCAAAATGCGCGATACCCTATATCAATCAATGTAGAAGGTATTGTCACCGAAGCAAGATTCTCACATCTTTCAAATGCATTGCCGCCTATATATTCAAGTCCTTCCGGCAAGTCAACACCCGTCAAAGAAAAAAGCTTGCTAAACGCCCCGGCTCCAATCGAACGCAGCCGCCCTGAAAATTTTAATTCATTTATTTCGTTTCCTGAAAATGCCCCATAGCCGATATCTATAGCACCTGAAAGATCCACACACCCCTCAATGCTGCACATTCCAAAACAATCGGCGCCTATATATGATACACCCGATAAATTGACCTGACGCAATGAAGCCACATTAAAAAAAGCATAATCTCCTACCGACTCCACCGACTGAGGCAGAATGACGGAAGTCAAGGCGGTTTTATTGAATGCCGACTCTCCTATTGACGTGAGCTCCTCAGGCAATACAACTGATGAGAGATTTTCTGCGTGGTAAAATGCCCTGTCGGCTATTTTAGTAACTTGCTCCGGAATGTCAACCCCGTTAATTGATGTACATTCATAAAAAGTAGCCGTGCCGATTTCTTTGATAAACGATGGCATGACAACTTTTTCCAATGTCGTGTTACCGGCAAACAATCCGGCGAGATTATTTCCATAGACAGAGACAATTATGTTCATGCCGCCGATAGCGCCGATGTCCTTGGTTTCAGTTTCAATACGTGGATTGTCGGACAGATAAAACCTCATAATCTTGTTGCCCAGAACTTCACCTGAATAGTCACTTAGAGTATATGCCTTATACTGACCTTCATCGGCGGCAACTGTAACATTGCTCATGTCAAGATTCCTGACAGTCAAAATTTTCCCGGTTCCGTTACCGAGAAATTCAAGGTCAGCCGAATTAAGCGCACCCTCAACGGCAAGCGAGTTTATACGCGAGCCGTCAAGCTCCATCACCTTCTCCATTAAAGTTCCGGGAACTTCTACCATAACCTTGATGTAATCACTCTGGGCGACAGCACTAACCGAAAATCCGAGCAATGCCAAAACCACAAGTACACGTTCACAAACTTGTCTACAACGCGACTTGACTACCATATTTATCATAGCAAAACTGTGTGTGTGTTTCTCAATCCTCCAAGAAACGTTTTTATAAATAAAAAGGTGTGAGGATTGTATCTATGTCTTATCTAATCTCAGGTCTTGGCATACCCATACACACGATAAGACAATAGCCCCACACCGATTGGTTTATATACTATAAATAAGTATATACACAACAATTAATGCAGGTGCTATTGCAATATTATCTTGAGTGTATTACAAACCGCCAAGTTTGAGATTAAAGATAATAATTCAATAACACCTTTTTGTTATAATTAAGGCAAAGATATGCAAATTATTATATCTCTCAAAATTATTTTAACACATAGTTTCCAAAATCATTCTGACCATCTGTCCTTCTGTATCAATCTCCAGCCCCCGAAATCTGACAACCGACAACTCTCAGCCCAATTTTTTGCCCTTTCATAAATAATTGCTAACTTAGCGAGACTAATAACTTTTACTGAATTGGCATGATTGATATACATCGCTATTGTGTGATTATGTGTGGAGGTATCGGCAGCCGTTTCTGGCCTTACAGCCGTGCTGAACGCCCCAAACAGTTTATTGACTTTTTCGGGACAGGCAGGTCGCTGCTACAGATGAGCTTTGACCGAATATTGCCGATAGTTCCTAAAGAAAATATAATTATCGTAACCAACGACCAGTATGCCCCGCTTGTAAGAGAGCAACTGCCGGAACTTGACGAGTCACAGATATTGCTAGAACCCGCGCGCCGCAATACAGCCCCCTGTATCGCCTGGGCGGCATATCACATCCTGGCGCGTGACCCGGAGGCTTCAATGATTGTGACCCCGAGCGACCACCTCATCACTCGCGAGGCTGAATTTGTAAAGGCCATCCAACACGGCTTTGAGTTTGTAGAGACCCATGACTCCCTGCTCACTCTCGGAATCAAGCCCACACGCCCCGAAACAGGCTACGGCTACATCCAGATAGGAAAACCCGTGACCGACGACATCCTGAAAGTCAAGACCTTCACCGAGAAGCCCGACATAGAGCTGGCAAAGGTGTTTCTTGAAAGCGGTGAGTTTTTCTGGAACTCAGGCATATTTCTCTGGAGCGCCAAGTCGATTGTCAACGCTCTCCACGAGTATGCCCCCGACCTCACCAACACATTTGACCGCGGAGAAGGCGTATTCGGCACTCCTGAAGAAAAAGACTTCATCCTCAAGGAATTTCCGGGCTGCGTAAGCATCTCCATCGACTACGCGGTGATGGAACGCGCCACCAACGTCTATGTCGAGTGTGTCAGCTTCGGATGGAACGACCTCGGGACCTGGAGCGCCCTCTACGACAATTCGCCCAAGAACCGCGAGGCAAACGTGACTCAAAACTGCCGGGTGCTCGCCTACAACTCCACCGGCAATATCTTTGCCGTGCGCGGCGACAAGCTTGTAGTGGCAAACGGGCTCAAAGACTATATCATCGCCGATGCCGGCGATGTGTTGCTCATATGCCCGAAAGCCGACGAGCAGACAATCAAGCAATATGTTAACGACGTAAAACTTGCTTATGGCGACAAATTCCTCTAACTCAAGAGTGCCCGTGCCGGAATTTCCTTTCCGGCACGAGGTGCCCTTGCAGATACGGTTCAACGACATCGACATGCTCGGACACCTTAACAACTCGGTCTATATCCAGTTTTTTGACCTTGGCAAGAGCAGCTATTTCCAGGCTGTACTGCCCGACGGTGTTGACTGGAAACGCATAAATATCGTTGTAGCCAATATCAACTGCGACTTCTTTGCACCAACATATATAACAGAGCCGATAGCTGTGCGCACGACCGTGACACGTATGGGAGAAAAAAGCTTCTCCCTTGAACAGCGTATCGTCAACACCGCCACAGAAGAGGTGAAGTGCATCGGCAAGACTATCATGGTAGGATTTGACCTCACTACCGGCAAGTCGGCTCCAATCGAACAGAAGTGGATAGACGCGCTTGAAGCCTACGAACAGCGCAAACTGTAAAACGACGAAACCACCGATACAGCCCGTTTGCCAAAAATGAAGACCCTATATGTCAGCGACCTTGACGGCACTTTGCTCGGCACCGACAGCAAGGTAAGCCCGCAATCGGCGGAAATATTGTCGCGACTCTCGGCAGAGGGCGCATTGATAACCGTGGCTACGGCACGAACCCCGGCAACGGTCGAACCGCTGCTCGCCGATGTAAAATCCTCGCTGCCGGCGATTGTCATGACCGGAGCCTCGCTATGGGACAGAAACACGCGGCGCTATTTCGACACCCGCTTTATCGACGCCGCGACGTCGCAAATCGTCAGAGAGGCTGCCGCGCGCCACGGAGTAAACCCGTTTACCTACACTCTCGGCAAAAACGGCATACTTGAAATATACCGCAACGGTGACCTGCAGCAGTGTGACCGCAATTTTATCGACGAGCGCTCCGACCTGCCGCTTAAACGCTTCCACCTCAACACCCCGGAAGGCGATGACTACGCGTTGCCCGACACCGTCTTGTTTTTCGCAATGGGAAATCCCGACAGGATATTCCCCCTTGCCGATGAACTCCGGGCTACCGCCGACTGCTCGGTAAGCAGCTATATTGACATTTTCGGCAACGACACGGCAATCATGGAGGTGCTTGCCCCGGGGCTGAACAAGGCCAATTCAGTAAAGAAAATAGCCTCTGACTGCGGCGCAGGGCGCATTGTCGTCTTTGGCGACAATCTCAACGACCTCTCCATGATGGAGATAGCCGACACCGCTGTCGCCGTCGCTAACGCCCGCGACGAGGTAAAGCGACGCGCCGACACGATAATAGGCTCAAATGCAGAAGATTCAGTCGCCCGCTTCATTGCCGACGACTTCCGCGCCATGCAATAATTGCCGGAAACTCCGCGTTAATCATGAGTATGGCAAACATTTATGATACCCGACGCTACGGCACGATGGCATTTCTTGTCATCGCGATAGCCTTAGTGTCGATATTTCTCTATATCTCCAACCGCATCGTGCAAGACCTCGCATCCCAGGAACACGAGCGCATGGAAATATGGGCCGATGCCACAAAGTCAATCATCACAATGGATGACGATGACATAATGGGCACAACCCCGGGCGACATCGACTTCCTGCTACGCATAATCGAAGGCAACCGCACCATTCCGGTGCTTCTCACCGACGACCGGGGAACCATACTGATGCACCGCAACTTCGAGCTTCCCGAACCGGTCGACTCCCTCAACCCTCTTTTCATATCGGCACGCAACTCGGAGTATCTTGAAAAGAAACTCGCCCGACTGCGCAACACCTCCAATGTGATACACATCGTCATCGCTCCCGACGAGTGTCAGCATCTGTATTATGAAGACAGCCGCCTGCTGCGCCTGCTCAACTACTATCCTTACATCCAGATTCTCACCATGCTTATATTTGTCACCGTAGTCTATTACGCGCTTATATCGACAAAGAAAGCGGAGCAAAACAAGGTGTGGGTAGGACTTTCCAAAGAGACGGCTCATCAGCTCGGCACTCCTATTTCATCACTCATGGCTTGGATGGAACTGCTGGAAGCGACAGGGGTCGACTCCGACACCGTGGCAGAGATGAACAAGGATGTGCAACGGCTGTCGACAATCGCCTCGCGATTCGGCAAAATCGGGTCAAAGCCACAGATGGAATGTGCCGATGTAAATCATCTTGTGTCGAAAGCCGCAGGCTACATGTCGTCGCGCATATCCCGCCGCATAAAAGTCAATGTGATTACCTCCGACACTCCATTGAAAGTCAACCTCAGCGATTCCCTGTTTGAATGGGTGATGGAAAATCTGATAAAGAATGCAGTTGACGCGATGGATGCCGACGGCTCAATAACAATAACCATCCACCGCGAGCGCGACAATGCCTGCATAGAAGTCACCGATACCGGAAAAGGATTGCCGCGCAAGCGATTCAAGACCATTTTCAACCCCGGCTATACAACCAAGAAACGCGGCTGGGGACTCGGGCTTACACTTGCCAAACGCATTATCGAGCAATACCATAGCGGGAAGATCTATGTAGCCTCGTCAGAAATCGGCGTCGGCACCACTTTCCGCATTGACCTTCCTCTCTGTGACAAAGAAGAAGCATAGTAATCCTGCACTTTTTAGAATATTTTTCGTATTTTTGTCATTATGCCATCCGGTAACATTGACAACACATTACATTATGAAAAAATTCTATTCACTGTTTCTTGCAATCTTGCTTGGCGGCACTACCGTTATTGCCGCTGAAAATGTAGTCGACACAATCACGTTAAATGACGGTGAAAAGACACCGTGTCACGCAGAATCCATCGTCACCCGCCGCGCCGGCGACAACGATGCCGACTGGACACAATGGCTCGAAATGGGTTCAGTCAATGTGACATATTGCGGAGCTATTTACACCAATGTCAACCCCGAGCTTCCCATACTGATGCGTGCCTCTGTATCAGAACCGGGACACATACAATACCGCATCGACGGTTATCTTCTCACCAATGTCTCGAGCGAGGAGGCGCGTCCGCTCATAATCGACATAATAGACGACCGCCTTTACGTCTACCCGCAGCAATTGCCGAAGCTAAAAGTTAACAACGAAGACGGCACACCCTTTGAAGGCACCCTCTATGTCACCGACTATTCCTCCTACCTTGACATGGTAGGACTGAGAGACCTATATGAATTTGACACGGAAAAACTCAGTTTTGACCTCTGGCTCATCTACTACGACAACAACGGTAATACGCTCGGCGACGGCACAAACATCATCGAGAAAGTAAGATTAAACCTGCCCGGATGGATAAAACCACCGGTCATCTTCACTGTCGGAGGCGACACTGACTCGGCGGTCATGCCGGTCGAAATCGGCGAGGCGGTAGACCACTATGACTATGCCGTAGTAAAGGGAGGCGGCTATGATGCCGATGACAGGTCGCTCGGACAACGCGTTGCCGAAAAAGACAAAACCCTCGCCATAACCACAAGCGACCCGACCGACCCCGATATAAAGTTCACGGAAGGAGAAGGGCGCTACACAATAGGATTCACCACCTACGACGCCGAAGGCAACCCGCTGTCTATCTCCAACGGCATTATCTACTACATGCCGGAAGATGCAGCCAACTGGCAGCCGATAGGCAAGCGCACCATTATTGACGGATTCCTGCCCGATGTCTACCACTTCGAGTCAACACCCTATCAGGTGGAAATCGAAAAAAGCCTTGTCACCGACGGGCTTTACCGCATTGTAGACTTCTATGGCGAGACATATCCCCACGCATCAAGAATCATCGAACGCACCACCGACTTTCCTGTCTACACTTATCTGCACTGCGAGAACCCGGAGGCATGCTATATCTCCGAGACCTCCACGGGGGTGATATTTGATTCAAGCGGTGAAGTCACCGTCAGCTCCACCCCGGAGGACTATTTCATCAGACACGGCTACGACCCCGAAACGGCAATCAAACTGATGCCCGAAGGATTTGGCAAGCTCTCAGAGGGTGTATGCACTTTCGCCGCCGGCTCTCTTAAAGCTTCCGCCCATATACTCCTTGAAGCCGGATACGGATGGCTTGACACCGGCAAGGAAAGTCCGCTCGTCATCTACCTGGACGCAGAAGCGTCAATCGACACCGTGACAGAAAATATTTCTGATAAATCTGCGGAATATTTCAACCTTCAGGGCATCCGGATTGTTAATCCGCAGGAAGGAAACATTTACATAATGCGCAGTGGCGGTATATGTAAGAAAGTAATCAAATAAACGCAATCTCTGATGAAGAAAAAACTGGTCATATCCACAGGTGCGGGAATGAGTGCCGAGAGCGGCATCTCGACATTCCGCGACAGTGGCGGTCTTTGGGAACAGTATCCTGTTATGGAAGTGGCAAGCGCCGACGGCTTCGCGCGCAACCCCGCACTCGTTCACAAGTTTTACAACGAAAGACGCAAAGACCTGCTGAAAGCAGAGCCCAACGCCGGACATCTCGGGCTTGTAAAACTTGAAGAACTCTTTGACACATATGTAATTACACAGAATGTCGACGACCTCCACGAACGCGCCGGAAGCAGCAACGTATTGCATCTCCACGGCGAGCTGATGAAAGTGCGCGCCATAGATGACGAGACAAAGGTATATCAGCTTAGACCTGAAGCAATCGAGACTACTCCCGACACCGTTATAGACGGACATCGGGTGCGCCCCCATATTGTATTTTTCCAGGAAGCCGTTCCAAACATCGAGCCTGCAATAGAGCTTGTACAGGAGGCTGATATATTTGTAGTTATCGGCACATCACTTAATGTCTATCCCGCAGCAGGACTGCTTCATTATGTACGTAAAGGAGTTCCGGTCTACTACATTGACCCCAATCCTGCCAATGTGCCCGCAGGCGTTACAGTGCTGAAAACAGGAGCCTCCGAAGGGGTCGCACGTCTCGCCGAACTGATTGCACCGTTAGCATAAATTTGCAAATGTAAATAAAATTCATTAACACATAGCCCCGGACAAAAAACTGTCCGGGGTATTTTATCGGCTATCTTCTTGAAGATTATTGACAGTATGTTGATAATTTATTGCAAAAAAAATAAAATTTGAGGATGTAAATTTTACGGATTTTTCATAACTTTACAACCTAATATAAGCCCTATATCCCGACACATATGCCGTCAGAAGTCTATCACATACCCGCACTCCTGGAAGAAACCATCCAAGGACTTGATATCAAGCCCGATGGCATCTATGTAGATGTCACTTTCGGCGGGGGCGGACACTCCCGTGCAATAATGGAGTCGCTTTCAGCGTCAGGTCATCTCTATGGCTTTGACCAGGATGCCGACGCGCGACGCAACGCCATCGACGACTCCCGGTTTACATTTGTATACAGCAACTTCAAGTTTCTGCGCAATTTCATGCGCTATTACGGAGTCGACGGAGTTGACGGAATCCTTGCCGACCTCGGGGTGTCTTTTCATCATTTCGATGACCCAGACCGAGGCTTTTCATTCCGCTGGGAAGGGCCTCTTGACATGCGCATGAACCGCAACGCACCGCGCACCGCAGCCTGGTATATCAACAACTGGAGCGAAGAGCAGCTTGCCGACGCGCTTTACTTGTACGGGGAGCTGAAAAACTCACGCCGATTTGCATCGGCAATAGTAAAGGCCCGCAATGCAGCGCCCATCGAGACAGTCGAGGCTCTTCTCGCAACGGTAAATCCGCTCATTAATCCCAAGAAGGAGAAAAAAGAGCTCGCCCAAGTGTTTCAGGCGCTACGCATAGTCGTCAATGGAGAAATCGAGGCGCTGAGCGCATTTCTCGACCAGGCATTGACCGTGTTGAAGCCGGGCGGACGGCTCGCCGTCATAACCTATCATTCACTTGAGGACCGGCTTGTCAAAAACTTCATGCGCGCCGGAAACCTTGAGGGCAAAATCGAACAGGATTTTTACGGCAGGCGCCTTTCTCCGCTGAAGCTTCTCACCTCAAAGCCGATTGTCGCATCGGAAGAAGAAGTGGAGCGAAACCCCAGGGCCCGAAGCGCAAAGCTACGAATCGCCGAAAAAATCTGACGGCAAAATCATCACAACGCTCAATACATTCATCAACAAAAAAAATAAAAACAACGAAAAGCCATGGCTCAACAGGCAACAAAGAAAAAATCTGACGACAACTTTCTGAAGAAGCTTATCTTCGGGCGCATACTCTCGCTTGACTTCTTCAAGAAGCATTGGGTGTCGGTATTTGTCGTGGTTATGGCGATACTCATTTACATCACCAACCGCTACCAGTGTCTGACGCGCATGGAAGACATCAGAAAGCTGGAGCAAGAGCTGGAAATCGTGGAGACAGAGCGCATACGCGAGCGCAGCTCCTACATGAGCCGCATTCGCGAGTCATCAATGCAGGAAATGGTCGACACTATGCGCCTCAACCTGAAAATCCAGGACCAACCGCCCTATAAACTGACTAAAAACGAATCGTCGCAATGAAGAAGGAGAACCGCACACATATCCTGTTCCGCTACCTCGTAGTAATCGCCGTGCTCATGCTGCTGGTAGGCAGAGTCGTGTATTTCGCTCTTGACAACACCGTGCTCTCGGCGCCGAAATGGAATGCAAAAGCAATGGTGGAGCTGTCGCGCACCGACACCATACGCCCGGAACGCGGAGACATACTCTCCGACAACGGGCAGATTCTTGCCACCAATCTTTGCTTCTACACAATCCGCATAGATTTCCGAAGCGAGAGATTTCTCGAAGGACGATACCTCCTTGCACTCGACTCGCTCGCCGACTCGCTGGCTCTACACTTCCCCGTGCGCACACGCGACGAGTGGATGAAACGCCTTAAAAAGCCGATGGACATCGCTGACAAGAACAAGCGCCCGCGCGCCTACAAAATCTTGTCAAACATCTCTTACTCCCAATATCAGCTACTGCGCACATTCCCTTTTTTCTGCATAAAAAATCCTAACAAAAACGGTCTTACCCGCGAGCGCATAAACCGACGCGTGAATCCCTACGGGGCTATGGCACGCCGAAGCATCGGAGGCGTGGGCATTGACTCAGTGACCGGACAGACCCACGGAATCTCCGGACTTGAGCGAGCGCTCGACACCCTGCTCTACGGCAAGCCCGGAATAGCGAAAAAAGTACCGTTGACCAAAGATATCGTAAACTGGACCGACGTGCCCCCCACGCCGGGCTACAACATACGCACGACCATCGACATCAATATGCAGGACATCGTCGAAAACGAGCTTAACAATGTACTCACGACGTGCAACGCCGACTGGGGCGTGGCTGTGTTGATGGAGGTCAAGACCGGCAACATCCGCGCCATCTCCAACCTTGAAAAAAGCCCCTATTCCGATGAATACATCGAGGGCATGAACCGCGCGGTGCTTGGATATGAGCCGGGGTCGGTCGTAAAAACCCTGTCCATGATGATAGCCCTTGAAGACGGCATCGTGAAAAATGTCGACGACATAATCGAGACCGGACATTCGTTCCCATATGCCGGAGGAAAGGCAATCACCGACTCCCACGGTGCCCCTTCCATGGCGATACGCGAAGTCATAGAGCGCTCATCCAACATAGGCATGGCTAAAATCATCACGTCGCGCTACGGCGAAAACCCCGGAGCCTTCTACTCAAGGCTCAAGAATCTCGGCTTCCTCGACCCGATGAACACAGGCATCGCTGGCGAACGCCCGCCACGCATCGACTCTGTGGCAAGCAACCGCGGAGGAAGAATCGCCCTGTCGCGCATGTGCTACGGCTACACCACCGAAATCCCCCCTCTCTACACCCTGTCAATCTACAATGCGATTGCCAACGACGGCGTCTATGTAAAGCCGAGACTTGTCGACCAGCTTATCGGCATAGACACCGACTCGGTGCTTCCTATATCATACATGGGCAACGGCAGGGCATGCTCCTCAAAAAATGCGGAACTGATGAGACAGATGCTGACCGACGTAGTGTGGGGTGAGCATGGCACAGGCAAACTTCTCCGCAATGACCGCGTGAAAATTGCAGGTAAGACCGGCACCTGCTATATCATCGAGGGTGGAGGCTACAACACATCCAAGAAGCGTCTTGCTTTCTGCGGATTTTTCCCCGCAGAAAACCCTCTATACTCATGCATAGTGCTTACATGCTATCCAAAGCAGAACATGTTTGGTGCCGCAAGCACTTCGGGCACCGTGCTCAAAAACATCGCCTTGAAGATGTATTCGCGCGGCATGCTTGAAAACAGTTCCGACTATCGGTCAGGAACCCCCCGGGATGTGCGTCCGACCTTATATGCCACTGCAAACCGCAACCGCTTCGAGCACCTGCGCAGCAGACTCGAACTCGGTCCCATGCGCTACTTCCAGCCCCGCGAGGCAAAATCAGGCATGCCGAGTGTTGTAGGCTACAATCTGCGCGACGCAATCCACCTGCTTGAAAAGTCGGGCGTCGATGTCAGAATCAACGGCACGGGCTATGTCGTGGCACAGTCGCTTCCGCCCGGCTCAAAGATAACACCCGGACAACGCGTCACCTTGACCCTTGCCCAGTAAACAAAACGTATTTTCTAACAGATAACAACACAATATGAAATCTCTCACGACACTCCTTTCCGCCATAATGGTGGAAGAAATAATAGGTTCCGACGACAAGGTAATCACCGATGTTGTAAGCGACTCGCGCAAAGTCACCACCGGCTCACTCTTTGTTGCCGTGCGCGGCACCAATGTCGACGGACACTCTTTTATCCCGCTACTTCAATATAGCGGCGTAGCAGCTATCGTATGTGAGGAGTTCCCGGAATTTCTTGAGACTTCAATCACTTATATAAAAGTAAGCAACTCGGCTATCGCGCTCGGATACCTCGCCTCCGAATGGTGGGACAACCCCTCTCGCAAGCTGAAGCTTGTAGGTGTCACCGGCACCAACGGAAAGACCACGACCGCCACGCTGATCTACGAAATGTCTCGTCTAATGGGCTACAAGGCAGGTCTGCTCTCCACTGTCTGCAATTACATCGAAACCGAGGCTATCCCGACCAACCAGACGACCCCCGACCCCCTCACTATCAACTCGCTCCTACACCGCATGGTAGAGGCGGGATGCTCCTACGCCTCTATGGAGGTCAGCTCACATGCCGCACATCAGCACCGCATAGCAGGATTGCACTTCGCCGGCGGTATATTCTCCAATCTCACACGCGACCACCTCGACTATCACAAGACCGTCGAGGCATATCTCGCCGCAAAAAAATCATTTTTCGACGGACTGCCGGCAAGCGCCTTCGCCCTCACCAATCTTGACGACAAGACCGGCGAGGTAATGCTGCAGAACACCGACGCGAAAAAATACACCTATTCACTGCGCACCCGCGCCGACTTCACCGGAAAGGTGATAGAGAGCCGCCTTGACGGCACAACCATGAGCTTCAACGGACGCGAAGTGGAAGTGCTCTTCACCGGTAAGTTCAATGCCTACAATCTTACCGCCGTCTACGGAGCGTCAGTGCTTCTCGGATGGGACATCGAGGAAATACTCGTCAACATGAGCCGCCTCGTGCCTGTAGCCGGACGTTTCCAGGCATTCCACTCACCGAAAGGCTACACCGCCATCGTCGACTATGCCCACACCCCCGACGCCGTAGTCAACGTGCTTCAGGCAATACGCGAGGTTATCGGCAACCGCGGCTCGATAATCACAGTCGTGGGTGCCGGCGGCAACCGCGACAAAGGCAAGCGTCCGATTATGGCAAAGGAGGCGTCACTGCGCAGCGACCGCCTGATTCTCACGTCAGACAACCCGCGCGACGAAGACCCCGCGGAGATACTCCACGACATGGAAGCCGGACTCGAGCTTGAAGGAAAGAAGAAGACATTGAGCATCGTTGACCGCCGCGAGGCGATAAGGACAGCCGCCGTAATCGCACAGCCCGGCGACGTAATCCTCATTGCAGGCAAGGGTCATGAAGATTATCAGGAAATAAAGGGAGTGAAACACCATTTCGACGACCGCGAGGTCATAAAAGAAGTTTTTGCCAACGAAGCATAACCAAATTCAGACATGTTATATTACCTATTCAACTATCTCGGACAACTCGGTTTCCCCGGAGCGCGACTGATGGACTACATCACCTTCCGCTCCGGAGCGGCACTTGTGCTGTCACTGTTTATCGCCATCGTATTCGGACGCCGCATCATCGACCGCCTTCAGCTCATGCAGGTGGGAGAAATCATCCGTGACCTCGGGCTTGAAGGACAGATGAAGAAGACCGGCACCCCCACTATGGGCGGAGTCATAATCATAATAGCCATCCTGGTTCCGTGTCTTCTTGTTGGCAATCTCTCCAATGTCTATATGATGCTGATGATTGTCGCCACTCTCTGGCTCGGTACAATCGGATTTCTTGACGACTACATCAAGGTGGCGCGACGTGACAAAGACGGGCTGAAAGGCAAGTTCAAGATTGTAGGGCAGATAGGTCTCGGACTTATCGTAGGACTCACGATGGTGTTCAGCCCCTCAATCACAATGAGGGAAAACATCGAGACCGAAAATGTCGAGAATCACGAAATAGTGGTCGAGTACAAAGGGGAGAACATCAAGTCGCCCCAGACTACAATACCTTTTGTAAAAAACAACAACTTCAACTATGCCTACTTCACCCAATGGATGGGCAAGTATGCAGCGACAGGCGGCTGGATTCTGTTTGTGCTTGTCGTGATATTTGTCGTCACGGCGACATCCAACGGAGCAAATCTCACCGACGGACTTGACGGGCTCGCCACAGGCACCTCGGCGATAATAGGCACCGCGCTCGCCATCATGGCTTATCTCGGCGCCAATATCATCTACTCCTCCTACCTGAATATAATGTATATACCGGGGTCGGAGGAGCTGGTGGTGTATATGGCGGCATTCATAGGCGCCCTCATCGGCTTTCTGTGGTATAACGCCTACCCCGCGCAGGTATTCATGGGCGACACCGGAAGCCTTACTCTCGGCGGCATAATCGCCGTCTTCGCCATCCTTATCAGGAAGGAGCTGCTTCTCCCGATTCTCTGTGCCATCTTCTTCATCGAAGACCTGTCGGTGATATTGCAGGTGGCATACTTCAAATACACCAAGCGAAAGACCGGCGAGGGCAAGCGTGTGTTCAAGATGACACCGCTCCATCACCACTATCAGAAAGCCGGAGGCACGATACAGGCACTCATCCAGCGTCCTTACTCCGCTATTCCTGAGTCCAAGATTGTGACGCGCTTCTGGATTATAGGCATATTTCTCGCAGTAATAACATTTGTCACTCTAAAAATAAGATAATGAACAACAACCGCATAGTAATATTAGGCGGCGGTGAAAGCGGTGTAGGGGCCGCAATCCTCGCCAAAGACAAGGGCTACGACGTATTCCTGTCAGACTTCGGGTCAATTCCCTCCCGTTACAAGGAACAACTCGACTCTGAACAGATAGCCTATGAGGAGGGCGGACACACCGAATCGTCGATTCTCAACGCAGCCGAGGTGATTAAAAGCCCCGGCATACCGCCCACATCGCCCATCATGCAGAAAATCACAGCGGCAGGCATACCGGTAATCTCGGAAATCGAGTTTGCCGGACGCTTCACCGATGCAAAAATGGTCTGTATAACCGGTAGTAACGGAAAGACCACAACCACTCTTCTCACCTACCACATCCTTCAAAATGCGGGAATCAATGTGGGTCTTGCCGGAAATGTAGGCAAAAGCCTTGCCCTTCAGGTAGCGCGTGACCCACACGAAGTTTATGTAATCGAGCTGAGCAGCTTCCAGCTTGAAAACATGTATGACTTCAAAGCCAACGTTGCCGTGATGCTCAACATCACCCCCGACCACATGGACCGCTACGACTACAAGATGCAGAACTACATCAACGCAAAGTTCCGCATCATACGCAACCAGACTCCCGAAGACGCGTTTATCTTCTGGCAGGATGACCCTGTGATCACCGCCCAACTGAAAAGCATTGACACAGAAGCGAAATTATATCCGTTCAGCGAACACTTTGAACAAAATTCAGCCGCCTACGTTGATGAAAACGGAGAGCTTGCGCTCAATACGCCCCACACCTCTCTCACAATGCCCCGGAGCGGACTGTCACTTCACGGCCTTCACAATCTTTACAACTCGATGGCGGCAGGACTCTCGGCTTGTCTGCTTGACATAAAGAAAGATGTGATACGCCATGCGCTCGAAGATTTTGACGGTGTGGAACACCGCCTCGAATATGTCGACACAATCAACGGAGTGCGCTACATCAACGACTCCAAGGCTACCAACGTGAACTCATGCTGGTATGCGCTTGAAAGTATGCCCGACGACCGTAACACCATACTTATACTCGGTGGAAAGGACAAGGGCAACGACTACAGCGAAATCGAGCCGCTTGTGAGAAAAAAAGTAAAGGCTATCGTGTGTATGGGCAAAGACAACGGTAAACTGCTCGACTTTTTCTCCGGAAAGACCGACAGTATTCACGACACCCACTCTATCGAAGAGGCTGTCAAGACCTGCGCCGAAATCGCATCGGAAGGCGACACGGTATTGCTTTCACCCTGCTGCGCAAGTTTCGACCTCTTCAAGAGTTACGAAGACCGCGGAGAGCAATTCAAAGCGACGGTAAAAAGGCTGAACAACTGACATCACATTATATATAAAAACTCTCTATCAGACAATGAACGACAACGACTCATACATGTTTGGCACAGCAGAGGCAACAGCTTCGGCAACAGCTCCCGGCATAGCCTCGGCAGCGCCGCCTAAGGCTGCCGCCACAAGCGCCATACCCTACAAGCGCCACGGCGACAAGTCAATATGGGGCATATTCATCATGCTATGTCTCATCTCAATAATTGAGCTATACAGCGCGTCGAGCCGCGAGGTAGCCTCGGCGGGAGTCTACGGTCCCATACTGCGCCACTGCATCATGCTCGCCATAGGCGTCGGCATTGTATGGACCCTTGAAAAGGTGCATTACAAATGGTTTTTCGGACTCACCTGGTTTGTAGCCGGGATAAGCCTGCTTGCCATGATCTACGTCAGCGCGTTTGGCGAGATTGTCAACGGTGCGCGACGCAGTGTCAGCCTTTTCGGCATCACCCTGCAGCCGTCGGAATTCATAAAGATGTCGGCGGTGCTTGTCGTGGCGCGCATCATGGCGCGTTCCCAGAAAAAAAGCATCGGAGTCAACAACAGCGGCATAATATGGTCGGCGCTGTGGGTACTTGCCTTCGGCGCGGTACTTTTCAAGCAGGGTCTTACTAATACCATCCTGCTCATGATGATAAGCGGCGCGATGATGGTGCTTGGAGGCACGGAATGGAAAAAACTGCTTGCGGTCGGTCTCGTGTATGGAGTCATAGCCGTCGGTGCATTCATGTTAAAAGACGTATTCTCCGACAGGGCACCGGAACCGCAAGTGGCAACCGCTCTTGTAAACGCGCCAGAAGATGTGGCAAACCAGCGCCACCACACATGGCAGGCACGAGTAGACCGCTACATGTCGTCCACGCCTAAATATGAGGAGCCTATCACCGCGACCAACCGTCAGGAACAATACTCCTACATGGCACAAGCCAACGGCGGTCTCATCGGAGTGTTTCCAGGAAACTCTCGTGAGACGGCGCGTCTGCCGCTCGCATTTTCCGACTATATCTTCGCAATCATCCTTGAGGACGTAGGGTTTATCGGCGGATTCCTGCTTATGGTGCTTTATCTCTGCTTGCTTGTGCGTGCCGGCGTGATTGCCAGAAAATGCCATCGCGCGTTTCCGGTGCTGCTTGTGACAGGAATGGCGGTGATGATTGTGTTGCAGGCACTTTTCCACATGGCAATCACCACCGGGGCATTCCCGGTATCGGGACAGCCGTTGCCGCTCATATCCAAGGGTGGAACGTCGATACTCGTCACCTCGATAGCGTTTGGAGCAATGCTGAGCGTGAGCCGCACAGCCGTACAGAATGGCAGCAGGCAGGCTGTCAAGGAAGAGCTCAGCGAACTTCCCGAAGACCTGCGCGCCAACAACCCGGTACAGATTTAAACCGTCAATGTAGAAGAAAAAAATCATCATGGAACAACGTCACTATAAAATACTTATAAGCGGTGGTGGTACAGGCGGACATATATTTCCCGCCCTGTCGATAGCCAACGCACTTCGCCGACGCGACCCGAAGACCGAGATTCTGTTTGTTGGGGCTGAAGGAAGAATGGAGATGGAGCGTGTGCCCGCAGCAGGCTACGAAATCATAGGACTGCCAGTCAGCGGATTCAACCGCAAAAACATGTTGAGCAATGTAAAAGTGGTGTTCAAGCTGCTAAAGAGCATGCTACGCGCAAAAAAAGTGTTGAAGGACTTCAATCCCGACATCGCCATAGGTGTTGGCGGCTATGCAAGCGGACCTATGCTGAAAGAGGCACAGAAACATGGCATCCCGACACTCCTGCAAGAACAGAACTCCTATGCCGGCGTGACCAACAAGCTGCTTGCCAAAGAGGCAAAGGCTATCTGCGTCGCTTATCCCGACATGCAGCGCTTTTTCCCCGAAGACCGCATAATACTTACCGGAAATCCCGTGCGTGACAACATACTCACAGCCGACGTCAGCAAGGAAGAGGCGCGGCGACAGCTCGGGCTTCCCGCCCACAGGAAACTGGTGCTTGTCATTGGCGGCAGCCTCGGTGCCCGCACAATCAACCAAAGCATCGCCAAGGCTTTCAACAAGATTGAAAACGCCGGCGGCTACGTGTTATGGCAGACAGGCAAGCTATATGCCGACGAATGTCGGAAGATTGCTGATAAGTATAACAATGTCGTCAAGGCAACCCCGTTCATCTCGCGCATGGATCTTGCATATAAAGCAGCCGATGTAGTGGTGTCACGCGCCGGAGCGGGCACGATTTCCGAGCTGCAGCTCCTTGGACTGCCCACTATCCTCATCCCGTCGCCCAATGTGGCTGAGGACCACCAGCGCAAAAACGCCGAGGCACTCGTGCAGTGTAACGCAGCCGTGATGATTCTTGACGCCGATGCGCCCGACAAGCTCGGAAGCGAGACCGTGGCACTCCTTAACGACACGCCTCGCTGCGAACTGCTGTCAGAAAACATCAGGAAGATGGCTCTCCGCGATGCCGACGAGAAAATAGTGGACACAATCTATAACATACTTTCCGACAAGAAATAATGGAAAAAAACAAGATATACTTCGCCGGAGCCGGCGGCATAGGCATGGCTGCGCTTGAACGCTATTACCTATCGCGCGGATGTGAGGTAGCCGGTTACGACCGCACACCCACCGACCTTACACGCGCGCTTGCCGAAGAGGGTGTAGCAATCAACTATGACGACAGCGCAGAGGCTATCCCGGAGAGTTTCCGCGACAACCCCGCCAACGTGCTTGTTGTCTACACGCCGGCACTCCCTGACACTCACCCTCAGCTCACCTACTTCCGCGACCATGGTTATGAGGTCGTGAAACGCGCCGAGGTGCTCGGACGCATCACCCGCGACAGCAAGGGAATATGCTTTGCAGGGACCCACGGAAAGACAACCACGTCATCGATGGCGGCACATGTATTGCATACATGTCACGTCGGATGCAACGCCTTCCTCGGCGGCATCCTGCGCAACTATGACAGCAATCTTCTGTTGAGCGCGACTTCGCCCTACTCCGTAATCGAGGCCGATGAATATGACCGCTCGTTTCACCACCTGTCGCCCTACATCGCTGTCATAACAGCCACCGACCCCGACCATCTTGACATATACGGCACAGAGGAGGCATATCTTGAAAGCTTCGCCCGCTTCACCGAACTGATACGTCCCGGCGGCTCGCTCATAGTCCACGAGGGACTGAAACTGGTGCCTCGTCCCGGAAAAGATGTCAAAGTCTACACTTACTCCAAAGAAAAAGGCGACTTCCATGCCGACAACCTACGCCACGCCGACGGCGAGATAATATTTGACTTCGTGACGCCCGACGGAAAAATTTCCGATATAAGCCTCGGCGTACCGGTAGAGATAAACATCGAAAATGCCATCGCCGCGCTCGCCGCCTGTCACCTCACAGGCGACCTTGAGCCGGAAGCGGCAAAAGAGGCAATAGCCACTTTCATGGGACCCAAGCGACGCTTTGAGTTCTGGCTCAAAGAGAGCGCACCCGTGAAGGCAATAATCGATGACTATGCCCATCACCCCGACGAGCTGAAGGCATCAATCAGCTCAGTCAAGTCACTTTATCCCGGCAGAAAGCTCACTGTAGCCTTCCAGCCCCACCTCTATTCCCGGACACGCGACTTTGCCGACGGATTTGCCGAAGCGCTATCGCTTGCCGACGAGGTGATACTGCTTGACATATATCCCGCAAGGGAAGAACCGATACCCGGAGTCACGTCAAAAATAATCTTTGACCGCATTACCGCCCCCGCCAAGACAATGATTACCAAAGATGACTTGACAGAGACGATAAAAAATCGTAACTTTGAAATCTTGTTGACGGCAGGAGCCGGCGACATATGCAACTACCTTCCGGAAATTGTTAAAACTGTCAAAAACGCCTGATG
This sequence comes from Barnesiella sp. WM24, assembly GCF_004570975.1. Taxonomy (GTDB): domain Bacteria; phylum Bacteroidota; class Bacteroidia; order Bacteroidales; family Muribaculaceae; genus Muribaculum. The sequence goes on along the minus strand of NZ_SPPC01000006.1, from coordinate 222,327 downwards.
AAAACCATACTGCGCTGCATCGTCTCAATTGCGTTGATCGCCTACCTTATTATGGCGGTCACATGGTCGCGCATGCAGGCTTCGACGGCAGTGTGCTCGGGAGTGGAGATTGTAGTCAACGACTCTATACGCTCGCGCTTCGTGACCGGCAAGGAGATTGCCAAAGAGATAGGCGACCTGCCGGGATATGCCGACTCCATGCTGCTGTCGGAAATCAATGTCGACAGCATCGAGAGGATATTGTCACGGATCGACAAAATCGAAGATGTCAACTGCGTGGTGACCACGACAGGAAAAATACGCATCTCGGTCAATCCGCTTCAGCCCGTGGCAAGGGTATTTGACGCCGACAAGAGCTATTACATCAACAAGGCGGGTAAACGCATCTCGGCTAACGCGCGTTATCACTCCGACGTGCCTATAATAACCGGACATTTCGACTCGGTATTCAAGCCTCAGGACATATTGCCGCTTGTAAACTACCTCAACAACGACTCGGCATGGAACTCGCTCGTGACCTACATAAAGGCGGAAAATCCGCGCAATATCATATTGGTCCCGCTCATTCACGGACACGTAATTAACATCGGTGACATGAATGACCTTGACAACAAGTTTTACCGTCTGTCACGCGCCTACAGGGAAGTGCTTCCGGTAAAAGGATGGGACTATTACGACACCCTGTCGGTAAAATGGCGCGGACAGCTCGTGGCGACACGCCGTGCAAAGCGACTGCATCATGCAGTGAATCCTATCGACTACGAAGCCGAGCAGGAAGCGCCCGATATAGGCACAATGCTTTCAGGCGACACCGCGGGACAGGTCAACCGGTCGGCAATCGGAATACCGGAAAAGCCCGCACAAGAAAACAAACAGAATTAAAAAACTATCTATTTCATCATGGAAGAAAAATATATAGCAGCCCTTGAAATCGGCAGCTCTCACATCAGAGCCGCAGTAGGCACCGTTGACGACACCGGAACCCTTACACTGCTCGCAGTGGAAGAGGAACATGCCGTCGATGTGGTACGTTACGGTATCGTGCAGAATGTGGATGAAGTAAGCAACCGCATCAAACGGTTGATTCTGCGCCTTGAAAACTATCCGTCGATAAGTCCGCGCAAAATCAAGGGGCTATATATCAGCATCGGAGGCAGGTCGACTGCAAGCACGTCAAGAGAGGTCGTAAGACAGTTTGACGACGTGACCGACATCACCGCCCACATAATCGACCAGATGAAAGAGGAGGCAAAAGCCAACGGACTGACAGAGCGCACGGTTATTGACGTGTTGCCCAAAGACTTCATTGTCGACAATCTTGAATGTTCCAATCCAGTAGGCACCCTCGGCAAATACATCAAAGCCGACATCAACCTTATCACTTGCCGTCCGAAGATATTGCGCAACCTCGATATAGCTATCACCGAGCGTCAGCAGCTCGCCGTGAAGGACCGCTTTGTAAGACAGTTGTCAATCGCCGACCTTGTGCTGACAGGCGATGAAAAGCAACTCGGATGCATGCTTGTCGACTTCGGAGCCGAGACAACGACAGTGTCCATCTACCGTGGAGGCTCATTACGCTATCTCACCACTATCCCCCTCGGCTCACGCAACATAACCCGCGACGTGATGATGCTTAACAACATCACTGAAGAACGTGCCGAAGAGCTGAAACGCGCGCTCGGAGACGCTATGAACGAAGAGCCCAATTTCAGGAAGAGTGACTTTGACGGCGACGCCTCAAAGGTGAACAGCGGCATACGCGCCCGCGCCGGCGAAATAGCGGTAAATATACTCGAACAGGTAAAATATGCAGGTTACTCGCTCCCTAACGACATTGCTGCCGGAATTGTAATCGTCGGAGCCGGAGCCAAGCTGAAAGGATTTGTCGACCTGCTTGCCGAGCAGAGCAAGGTAAAAGTAAGGCTCGGCGCACTGCCATCGACCATACGCATTACCGATTCGCGCCTTCAGAACATAAACATGCTTGACATCATAGCCCTGCTTAACTCGGCGGCAAGCCACAACCCCGTCGAGTGTACTGAAAAACCGGTCAATACCACTCCCGCCCCCGATCCATTTGTCGACGGTGAAGATGACGGTCCCGGAATCAAGCCTATAAAAGGAGGCAAGAAATACAAGGAGCATGATGAAGAACCGCGCGAAAAAGGGCCCTCACGCATAAAGAAGATATTCGGAAACATTGTCAAAGGCTGGGACTCCCTGCTGGATGACCGCGAGTCGGACGACGATGAATAATCCACCTACACATTATTATATACATCATTAAAGTCACCTCCATTAATATAAGAATACAATGACCGACCAATATAATATCCCTCCCATGTCGGAAGCAGGATTTACCGACGGACAAGCCCGGCAGCCCATCATCAAGGTAATCGGTGTGGGCGGAGGCGGCAACAATGCCGTGAGCCACATGTATGAGCAAGACATCAACGATGTATCGTTTGTGATCCTGAACACCGATCGCCAGGCGCTGGAACACTCCCCCGTGCCCACCCGCGTGCAGATCGGCAACGGTCTCGGCGCCGGCAACAAGCCGGAGATAGCCCGCGAGGCGGCAGAGGAAGCAGCCGACAAGATTCTTGAGCTCTTTGACGACAATACCAAGATGGTGTTCATTACCGCAGGAATGGGCGGTGGCACCGGAACGGGAGCCGCACCTGTCGTGGCACGTCTCGCGCGCGAGAAAGGTCTGCTCACAATCGGTATCGTGACTATCCCGTTTCTCTTCGAGGGAGTCAGAAAGATAGACAAGGCACTCGCCGGAGCCGACGAGATGAGCAAGTTTGTCGACGCGCTTCTTATCATCAACAACGAGCGCCTCAATGTCATATATCCTGATCTTAACTTTGTCAACGCATTTGACAAGGCCGACGACACCCTTACCACAGCTGCACGCTCCATCTCGGAGCTTATCACCAGTGAAGGAAAAATCAACCTTGACTTCAACGATGTCGACACCACTCTGCGCAACGGTGGAGCGGCTATAATCTCGACAGGATATGGCGAAGGCGAACACCGTATCACCAAGGCTATCGACGATGCCCTGAACTCGCCGCTGCTCAAAAACCGCAACATACTCACCTCCAAGAAGCTTCTCTTTAACCTATACTTCAATCCCGATGCAGAGACTCCGCTGAAAGCAGGCGAGACCGACGAGCTTACCACATTCATCGGTGGCATCGACTCCAACGTGGATGTCATCTGGGGTACGGCATATGACCGCAGTCTCGGCGACCGCATAAAGATAACAATCCTTGCGGCGGGATTTGAGCTTTCGGTCGATACCATGAGAGGTGGCAAGAAAGGCAACGAGACTTTCCGCTTCGGCGGAAACAAGTCAAAAGATCCTGACGGAGCCGATATTATCACAAAGATAGCCGGAGAATATGGCGACGGAGCTGTCATTCGCATGCAAGGCGATCAGGCAAAAGCCCGCTACATCGTAATCGAGCCGTCGCAGATGGATGACGACGCCTTTATCGACGCGCTTGAGAAGAGCCCCACGTTGAACCGTGACAAAAAGGCATCTGACGAGATAAAGGAAATCGGTAAAACAGGTCAGCAGGCAAAACCTGCCTACCACGAACCGCGCCCCGCGCAGTCATCGGGCGGAACCAACACTATTCACTTCGGCTAAAAGCCGGTAAGACAGAAAAAGGAAAGGGGATATTCATTGTTGAATATCCCCTTTCCGCTATAATAAAGGTTTTATTGCTATTAATAGTTTTATTATTTTCCGAGAGCATCCTTGACTTTGTCGGCAGCGCTTGCAGCAGCATCGGCAGCCTTAGCCTTTGCATCTTCAGCGACCTGTGAAGCCTTAGCCTTAGCATCTTCAACAGCACCGGCAGCGGCATCCTTTGCAGCGTCAACCTTATCAGAAACAGCATCACCGACAGCACTTGCAGCTGAAGCGACAGAATCACCGGCAGCCTTTACTGCATCGGTAGCGTCACCTGCCACAGAGTCGGCGGCAGCGCCAATCTTGTCAAATACAGATGTTGCCGAGGGATCCTTGGCTGCAACAACCGGAGCCACTTCCTGAAGATAAGCTTCAGCTTCCTTGTCCTTGCCTTCACTCACGAGCTTGTCGGCGTAAGCCTTAGCCTGCTCTACATAGACCTTGAGACTGTCGGGATTAGTGCAATTCTCGATTTTTGACTTCAAGTCGGCACCTTCATCTTTAGCCTTCTGTGTTGAAGAACAAGAGGCAAACATCACTGTAGCGACTACGGCTACTGCTAAAAAAATCTTTTTCATAAGTCCTTTATAAATAAATCCGTTTATGCTTAAAAACAACAGTGGTAGAAAAATGTTTTACACATTTGAAGAAAAATTTCAAATTATTCATTTTTAGACGATGGGCAGCGATGACCCGGAGGCTACGTGACAGTCAGTGTATCGCGGGATTATCAATTGCCACAATCAATTATTAATAAAACTTTGTTTTTAGAGTGATATATTTTATCACTCGGCTTTAAATTCTTATTTTTGTATTCAAATTTATAGAGACTTATGAAGATAGCGCTTATCGGTTATGGCAAGATGGGAAAAACCATTGAAAAAATAGCCATCGCAAGAGGACACGAAATAACAGTACGCATAGACAAGGACAATCAGGATGACTTCGAATCGCCGGAATTTGCCTCGTCGGATGTAGCAATAGAGTTCACCACTCCCGCCACTGCTTACAACAACTATCTGCGCGCGTTCAGCCACGGTGTGCCTGTCGTATCGGGAAGCACAGGCTGGCTTGCCGACATGCCTGAAGTTAAGAAAATCTGTGACCGTGGTGAGGCGACTTTCTTCTGGACATCCAACTTTTCACTTGGTGTCAACATATTTTTCGCCCTTAACCGCTATCTTGCATCAATGATGGAGGGATTTCCCCAATACCGTCCGTCGATGACAGAGATTCACCACATCCACAAGCTCGACCACCCCAGCGGAACAGCAATCACCCTTGCCGAAGGCATAATGGCAAAAGATGACGCTGTCAAAGGATGGTCGGAAGCGGAAAACGCAGGCGACGACACGCTACGCATCACGGCGCTGCGCGAAGGTGAAGTGCCCGGAACCCACATCATCAGCTGGGAAAGCGACGTGGACTCTGTGACTATCGAACACAAGGCAAAGTCAAGGGAAGGCTTCGCCCTCGGTGCTGTGGTAGCCGCCGAATGGTCGGCGGGAAAGAAAGGCTTCCTTACAATGGACGAGATGATGCACTCGCTTGTACATAAATCCTCACTGCTTGACATCGTAAAATAATGCAACAGACAAGAACCGACAACACGAAACCGACATTTGCCGACGACTTCCGCCGCCGCTTAAAAGAGACCAAGGTCACACGCTGGATACGTTTCACGATAGTCGCACTAATTTTCATAGCGTGGGTGGCTTGGCTCGGAAGCTGGTGGGTGCTCATATTCCTGCTACTTCTGTTTGACATCTATATCACCGGCTATATACCCCTTACCTGGTGGAAAAAGAGCAAAAACAAGACGGTCAAAAGCGTGATGAGCTGGGTAGACGCCATCGTCTATGCGCTCGTGCTCGTATATTTTGTGTTCACCTTTGTAGGACAGAACTACCAGATACCCTCCTCGTCGCTTGAGAAGTCGCTGCTTGTCGGCGATTACCTTTGGGTAAACAAGATGGCTTACGGACCGCGTGTCCCGATGACTCCTGTCCACTTCCCGCTTGTGCAGAACACATTCCCCATCATCAACACAAAAAGCTACACCGACTTCCCTCAATGGAAATACAAGCGACTGAAGGGACTCGGCAATGTGGAGCGCGGCGACATAGTGGTGTTCAACTTCCCCGCCGGCGACACCGTGACCACCAAGGTCACCAACCCCGACTACTACACGCTTGTCGCCATGCTCGGACGCTTTGCCGTGCATAACAACAAGGAGCAGTTTGGCGACGTGATATACCGTCCTGTCGACAGGCGCGAGAACTATGTAAAACGCGCGGTAGGATTGCCGGGCGAACGCATAAAGATTGTCGACGGCGTAATCTATATCAACGGAGAGCGGCAGCCGCAGCCGGAAAATGTACAGTTCAACTATTTCTACCAGTTGCGCGACGGAGCGTTCACAGAAAAAGACTGGGACGACCTCGGCATAAGCGTAGCCGACCGCAATATCGTGCCGGTCGACCGCAACGACGTGCAGAGCGTGGTAGCTAACGGCTTTGCAGTCAATCCCGACGGCTCGGTGCCGCCCATCTACGCCTCGCCGCTCACTCCGGCGATGATTGAGCGGCTCAAAGCCGACAGCCGCGTGACTCACATTATGCAGGTGCCCGCGACCGAGCAGGTGCCGCTCTTTCCGGCAGGCATCTCCGACGGATGGACACGTGCCGACTACGGCGAACTGTGGATACCCGAGAAAGGCGCGACAATCAAGCTCACGCCTGAAGCCTGGGCCACCTACAACCGCTGCATACGCAATTACGAAGGTCACAACGACGCCTATATCGACGGGACCGGAACAGTATATATCGACGGAAAACCGGCAGAGACCTACACCTTTGAAATGGACTACTATTTCATGATGGGCGACAACCGTGACAACTCAGCCGACTCACGTTACTGGGGCTTTGTGCCCGAGGACCATATTGTGGGCAAGCCGTGGAAGGTGCTGATTTCATTTGACAAAGACAAGAGCCTGTTTAACGGCGGTATCAGATGGAACCGCGTGTTTAAGAACGCCAATCCCGACAAATGACCGTAATCTCTCCGCTCACCCTATATCCGGAAAAGACACTTGTGTTGCCGCCGGCCTACTGCGGCAGCATACACCGATATGCAGCCATAGCAATGTTCGGGTCGGCTGTCACCGACCTGTCGCTGCGCTTCAACAAGCGCGACAAGGAGTGTCACCGATGTGTCATCGAAGGCTCCAACGGCATCCAGCGGCTTACAGTCCCGCTGGAAAAGCCGCAGGAATGGCACAGCACACGCCTTCAGGATGTGCGCGTCTCCACCCACGGGAAATGGTGGCATGTACATTGGGAGGCAATATGCTCGGCTTATGGACGCACACCCTTTTTCGAGTATTACGCCGATGACCTTGCGCCCGCATTTTCCGGAGAAATCGAATTTCTCGCCGAACTTGACAGCAAAATAGACTGTTTCTGCCGGGAAGCCCTCGGACTGCCTGCCGACAATGGAAAAATCATCGGCACAGCCACCCGTCAGATGCCTGCCACTCATGATGTAGAGTATTACCAGATATGGGCGCAGCGATTCGGATTCACACCCGGACTTAGTGTGCTCGACCTCATATTCAACATGGGCACCGAGTCACCGCTCGTATTGCAGGCAATGGCACAGCCACGCTGACACGGCGGCGCCACGACCCGGAAAAATCCTATCGGCGTGAAGTCCCGATAAGCGCGAGGTATCTGCCAGGCGCCGGGGCGGTAATGCGGAGAGGATATACATTGCCGTTTTCATCGGTCAGCGTTATCTCCTTTACCGGAGCGGAAGCCTCAATCATTATGCCGAGAGCCTGATTACGCTCGATATCGGCAGCTGAAGCCCGCAACATCACAGTCTCGCTTTCCTGCACATAAACCATGTCGAAGTCGAAGCCGAACCTGCCGGTCCAGAAATCGCCATAGTCATGGAAATTATAGAGTCCTGACTTTGAAAGGTCCATCATGTCGACAAGCATTTTCTGCGCCTCCATCTTCCACTTGCGATTAGGATGTATAAGGATTATAGATGAAAAGTGATTGCCTTTATGCTTTTCAAATATCTCATGCCAGATGGCGGGCTTTTCCTGCCAGTTGTCTTCCGTCATCTTGTCTTTGGTAAACACGTCGGAGAAATGAAGCGGCATCTGCAACACGTCGGTGAGCTCACCCACCCAGTCATTGCTCTTGCGGGTAAAATAAGGCGTCGCACACATCACATCGCCGGCAGTGTAGCATGACGCGAAATTATATTGCCCCATCGTAAGGGCTTCCGGCATGTGCTTGTTCACGCATAGATGACCTGAACGGAAAGCCCTCACCGGGATTCCGAGGTCGCGCTCAAGAATATCCTTTGACATAACTATCTCTGCCCAGGTCGAGCCTCCTGAAGTAACGCCCGTGGTCTCGTCATGGTCGGCGGTGAGCGCATATTCTTCTTCGGTGGTGACCGTCAGCGGAAAGCGGTCAGTCTTGCTGAAATCGGGGAAATGCCCTATCGAATGGCTGCCGATGGTGTGACCCTGCGCCATAAGCTCCTTTGTAAATCCTATATTGGTGTCATTATAGAATTGTGACAGATAGCCCTTGTCGCGATAATAATGCACGGTCAGGAAATAGTGTCCGTTAAGACCGAGACTATGCTCATAATCACCCATGTGGTGCATCTCCTCATATGCCGTGCTGGAATCGCAGTCGTGGGTCGGCACGAGCACTGCGTCATAACCGTCGGGCACGGTGTATTTCCAAGCCGACACAGGATGAGCGGCGACATAAACAGCGCGAAGGAACAAAGAATATATGTCGGCTCCGGGCACAAACACATTGGACGACTGATGGGAGTCGTCATCCTTGTTGAGCTGCGGACGCTGGATGACATCGCGCCACCTCAAGCCGAGTGTGTAGACCGCCCCTTCGCCAAACCGGTTTTTAACCACAGCCGTAGTGCCGTCCTCATATCCGGCAAGCACGACAGCGTCTTCACCCGCCACATATTCAGTAACATTTATATAGCGGTTACAGATATTCACCTCACGCTCCTCCGGCTCGTCAAAGTAGACAAGCTCGGGATGCTCCTCCTCGGTCCACACCAGAAAAGAATGGTTTTTCCGGTGAGCCTTGACCTCACTCACCCCGAAAAGTGCCTTAGTGGCTGCATCGACGCTTGAATCAAGCGCAGGCGCCACAAGCACACCTCCGGCACCCACCCAACGGGCAAGCGCCTCAATCTCTCCGGCTGTAAATGTGGGCTTCGTACCACCTTTCACCCTTGATGAAAACAGTATCATGTCGGCACACGCGAGCGCCTCTTCAAGATTGTCGGTCGTAACAGCCGGCATACCGGCAATTTCAGCCATATACTCGGCAGAGTATAGATTACGGCTGTTCTCGTAACCCGCCTCTGTCTCAAGATTGCGCTGATTCATGTCCAGGACAGCCACTTTCTTTACCATCTCGTCAGGAAACTCAACCTGGCCGCCCGGCTCGGGCTGAGCCACGGCATTATGCCACACTTTCTTAACCGTCGCCACGGGATGACCACCGATAAGGAAGCCCTCACCGTCACTGACCACAGCGGCATCAGCCAACGGCGCGACCGTACCGTCAACAAACTCGGCTACAAACTCGCCACGCACACCACTCCACGCAGCGGCTACTATCACGGCAAAAGAGAGTACTCGCTTCATTTCTTATAAAATTTAATTACAGTCGAACCTGCCGACAAAAGATAATATCCCGGAGAAAGAGCTGACACATCGACAGTCACCTTGTCACGCCCCTTGGCATCACTGCTGACAATGACCCGCCCATCAAGGGAAAGCACGGAAACAGTGCCGAGCGGCGCGACACCGGTCACGGTGACAGAACCACCGGCTCCGCCATCCTCAAACAGGACTGTCGCCTTGTCAAGAGCCACGTCGACCGGGAGCCCGGTCGCCACAAGCATCTCAAACCCGAGGCTCTTCACCCCTTCGACAGCACCGCCGTCGGCAAGCACAATTGAAAAGTTATCGGCCCCGTCGTCAGCCACAAGATAATCCACAGCTTCAAGCGCAATGACCTCCCCACGGTCAGTCACAGCCTGCCACACGGCTTCGGAGCCGCAAAGACTTTTACCCCCCCCACGAGCGCGAGGGCAAGCAAGAACAGATGTTTCATGTCGATTAGTTTATCTATATAGGCAAAGATACTAATAATTATTGAGTTAACCAAGGAAACATGAACAAAATCCGCCCCATTCAAGTTAAATATTATACAAAATCACAAACCCCGCCAAATGAATACAACCGACTATTTTAACCGGATGGCAGAAAAATGGGACGACATGTTCAGAGTCGACCCCGGAGTCATCAACCACATACTCGATAAAGCAGAGATAAAACCCGACAACATAATCCTTGACTGCGGCACCGGGACAGGCATCCTCCTGCCATATTACGCAGAACGCCTTACCGGCAACGGCTGGGTCGACGCATATGACATATCCACAGGAATGCTCAACAAAGCCCATGAGAAATATGCTTCCGCCGGCAAAGCGAGATTCATACTCGGCGACATCGAGCGCGACACACTTTTCGGCGCTTACGACCGCATAGTGATGTTCTGCATGCTGCCCCATCTTAACGACCCCGTAGCCACAGTCGCAAAACTTGTCGACAACAACCTCATGCCCGACGGCAAACTGCTCATAGCATTTTCATGCAGCAAAGAGAAGATAAACAGCTGCCACCGCGACATCACCGGAATGCTCCGCAGCCACTTTCTCGACTCCGCCGAGGAACTCGCCACGAGACTACGCGAGACGGGACTGACAACCGACTACACCGAGGACAACGACAGCTGCTACATCATACGCATAACCAACCGGTAGGGCAATATATGCCAAAGCAGAAGACAAAGACGCCAACAAGAGTCTTTGCAGTTACTCCTTTTATTTATATATTTGCAGTTCAACTATTAGCCGACAAAAGAGCATAAAGCGACGTCAACAACACAACTATTTATCATGAGCAACAGAGCCTTCATAATATCCTGCCTGCTGACCGCGGCGACATACACGCAAGCCCAGAAAGTGGAGCCGATAAAATATGGCAACTTCGAGAACTGGGTGACACGCAACATCCCCGAATCAAAAATCATAGGGGGAAACACCCGGCAGGTCTACGAGATAGCCCCGAATGCGGTCATAAACAGCACCGAGGCATATCACAACATGGGCGGCTCGCCGTGGGCGACATCCAATGTCGTGGCAAACGTGATGGGAATCGTCAAGGCAAGCAACACGGTGTTTCCCGACAAAAACCCTGCGGGAGGACGCTGCTGCAAGCTCTGCACCATGATAGAGGAGGTAAAAGTGCTCGGCATGGTCAACCTGAAAGTGCTCGTCGCAGGCTCAATCTATCTCGGCTACAACATCGAGCCGATACGCAACACCTCAAGCCCATATTCAAAAATGGAGATGGGCATACCTTTCACCGGTCGCCCGAAGGCGCTCCGCTACGACTATAGACTCGAGATACCGAAGGGCGTACAACGCATACGCGCCACCGGCACATCGTCGAAGCCCCTTCCGGGAGCCGACAACGCCGAGGTCTACATACTTCTGCAACGCCGGTGGGAAGACGCCGACGGCAACATCTACGCAAAGCGCGTCGGCACAGGCAGGGAGCGTTATTCCAGATCGACATCGGGCTGGGTCTCACGCCACGACCTGCCGGTATATTACGGTGACATGTCAACCCACAAGGATTACAAAGACTACATGGGGCTGATTCCGGCATCGCGCAGCTATTACGCCAAAAACTCGAAAGGGAAGATGGTCCCGGTCAAAGAAGTGGGCTGGGACAGCCCCGACGCCACCCCGACACACTTGCTCGTGATGGCATCGTCGGGATGTGGAGTCGCCTACGAGGGCACACCCGGCATGACGCTCTGGATTGACAACATCGAGCTTGTCTATTGACAAAAAGCCATAATCAACCCTTAAAAAAACTCACAATAGAGAGTTATAGCCCATTTTTATTGAGTTGTATTTGTGATATTAAAGGAAAAAAGAGTTATATTTGCACCTTGAAAATTTAGACACTAAAAAATTTCATAACTTTAATATCATTATTAACAACACATGCAAAGCAAAGGTACTACCGGAAGTGTAATCTCCGGTGTAATAGCAATCTTCTTGGTGCTCGTGTGTCTGTTCTACCTCTCGTTCAGCTGGGTAACCTCACGCTATGAGAAGAAGGCGGAAACTTATGCACTGGTTGTCGCTAACGGCGATGCCAATGGAGAAGCCTACAAGAAGGCCTACAAAAACTACATCGATTCAATCGGTAAAGAGGAAGTTTATCCCGTATTCGGCTATACGTTCAATCAAGTACAAAAGATGGGCGTAGGCTTGGGTCTTGACCTGAAGGGTGGTATGAACGTGATTCTTCAGGTGTCAGTGCCCGACATCCTCCGTTCAATCGCCAATGCCGAAGACAACAAGACATTCAACCGCGTGCTCGCCGCCACTGACTCAGTGGTGAAAAAGACCAAGACCAGCGACTACGTGGCAGCTTTCTTCAAAGAATATAAGCGCATTGACCCGACAGCCGACATGGCAGTCGTGTTCAAGAACGTCGCAAAGCGCGGTGAGTCGGCCGACCAGGTTGAAAACACCGTAAAGCAGGAAGTGAAGGACCGTGTGTCAAGCTCTACCAATGTGCTCCGCAACCGTATCGACCAGTTCGGTGTCGTTGCCCCCAACATCCAGGAGCTTGAAAAGGACGGTCAGATTCTTCTTGAGCTTCCGGGCGTTAAGGAGCATGACCGTGTGCGCGAGCTGCTCAAGGCTTCGGCAAACCTCGAATTTTACGAGACCTACACCCTTGACGAAATCCAGAATCAGCTCATGTCACTCGAGACCGCTCTCCGCAGCGACTCAGCCGGCGTGGCAAAGACCTTCCTCGGCAACTTCGACGGTCAGGGCTACTCAGGCACCCCCATCGTAGGTATGGCTACACAGGCTCACCGCGAAATCATCGACTCGATTCTCGGCACCGCCACCGCAGCCCGCATACTCCCCTCCAACCTCAAGCTCCGCTGGGAGGTTAAGCCTCAGGAAGTGCAGTACACCGATACCGCAACCAACGCAACCCGCAAGGCAGAGCTGTTTACGCTTATCGCGCTGAAGTCAAACAACGGCAAGCCCGCTCTCGGCGGTGACGTCGTAGTGTCGGCATCAAGCGACTTCGAGACCATGCAGGGCAACTATGTTTCAATGAACATGAACAGCGAAGGCGCGAAGGCATGGGCACGCGTGACTCAGAACAACCTCGGCAAGCCCGTCGCAATCGTGCTTGACGACCATGTATACTCTTATCCGCGCATCAACTCTGTAATCGAGGGCGGTCGCTCACAGATCACCGGTAACTTCTCGGTTGAAGATGCGAAGGACCTTGCCAACGTGCTCAAGTCAGGTAAGATGGCGGCAAAGGTTGACATCATCAGCGACACCGTGATTGGTCCGTCGCTCGGAAAGCAGGCAATCCATGACGGATTCATGTCATTCATCATCGCCCTTGTGCTCCTGATGATTTTCATGATGCTTTTCTACGGCGTAATCCCCGGACTTATCGCCAACATCGGTCTTGTATGCAACCTCTTCTTCACGATGGGTATCCTCGCCTCTTTCCAGGCTGTGCTCACCCTTTCAGGTATCGCCGGTATCGTGCTTGCGCTCGGTATGGCGGTTGACGCCAACGTGCTTATCTTCGAGCGCGCCAAGGAAGAGCTCCGCGCAGGCAAGAACATCCGCCAGGCTATCGCCGACGGTTACAGCAATGCCTTCTCGGCAATCTTTGACTCTAACCTTACCTCAATCATCACAGCGGTAATCCTTCTCCTTTACGGAACAGGCCCCATCAAGGGATTTGCAACCACCCTTATCATCGGTATCGTCTGCTCGTTCTTTACGGCAGTGTTCCTTACCCGTCTGGTATTCGTGGCATTTGGCAACACAGCTCCCTTCAAGCGCCTTACCTTCACCACTCCGCTGTCACGCAACATGCTCAACGACACCAAGTTCAACTTCCTTGGCGCACGCAAGATATCGTTCATCATATGCGGCATCTTCGTTGCAATCGTTGTTGTATCGCTCTTTGCACGCGGAATGAACCAGGGTATCGACTTCTCCGGAGGACGCAACTACATCGTGCAGTTTGACCATCCTGTAAAGACTGCCGAACTCCAGCAGAAACTTGCCCCGATGTTCCCCAACTCTTCACTCTCTGTCATCACCATCGACAACGACACCAAGGTGCGTATCTCCACCAACTACAAGATTAACGAGGAGACCGACGGCGTTGACGCTGAAATCACTGAAATCCTTTACAAGGGTCTCAGCAGCGAGCTTGGCGGAATGTCACTCACCGACTTCTCTACCACCAACGAGAACATAGGTATACAGAGCTCACAGAAAGTGGGTCCGACTATTGCAGCCGACATGAAGAAAGACGCCTATATAGCCGTAATCCTCTCGCTCATCGCCATGTTCCTCTACATTCTGATCCGTTTCCACAACGTAGCGTTCTCGGTAGGCGCACTCGCAGCCGTAGCGTTCACTGCGTTCACAATCATCGGCTTCTACTCACTCTTCTGGGGTGTGCTGCCCTTCTCGATGGAAATCGACCAGTCGTTTATCGCGGCAATACTTACCGTAATCGGTTACCAGATTAACGATACGGTGGTGGTATTTGACCGTGTGCGCGAAAACATGCAGCTTTATCCGAAGCAGGATTTCTTCACCACCATCAACAATTCAATGAACAGCACATTGGGTCGTACAATCATGACCTCATGCTCTACCCTCCTTGTGCTTCTCTGTATCTTCATCCTCGGTGGCGATTCAATCCGCAGCTTCACCTTCGCAATGCTCTTCGGCGTAATCACCGGTACACTCGCGACCATCTATGTCGCAGCTCCCGTAGCTTACCTGACCGACCGTCGCCGCAACGCAAAGAAAGCATAATCCCAACCTTTACTATAACCGGGCAGGCTATCCACCAGGGTAGCCTGCTTTTTTATTGTCAATTATAAGGCATTGCTTTGCAAGATTGGGCACCGGGCGCAATGCATATATTTTGGTATCCCGGGCAGGGGATAGATTGTGAGTCCGCATGGTTGGTATTTCGGGCGAGCTTCCACTCGCCCCTACACTGCATGTATATGCCAACACAACACCCCCTGCAAATGTCAACACATCACCGCATGCAAACCTCATCGCGTAGCTGTAGGGGCGAGTGGAAGCTCGCCCGAAACACTCACAATGCATCCATTCCCACGCCGGCGACACAACTATACCACCACAGGACGATACGCGGGCGAGCTTCCACTCGCCCCTACACTGCATGTATATGCCAACACATCACCCCCTGCAAATGACAACACATCACCGCATGCAAATTACCGCATGCAAACCTCATCGCGTAGCTGTAGGGGCGAGTGGAAGCTCGCCCGAAACACACACAATGCATCCATTCCCACGCCGGCGACAAAACAATACCACCACAGGACAATACGCGGGCGGGCTTCCACTCGCCCCTACACTGCATGTATATGCCAACACAACACCCCCCTGCAAATGCCAACACATCACCGCATGCAAATTACCGCATGCAAACCTCATCGCGTAGCTGTAGGGGCGAGTGGAAGCTCGCCCGAAACACACACAATGAATCCATTCCCTCGCCGGCGACACAACAATACCACCACAGGACGATACGCGGGCGAGATTCCACTCGCCCCTACACTGCATGTATATGCCAACACATCACCCCCTGCAAATTACCGCATGCAAACCCCATCGCGTAGCTGTAGGGGCGAGTGGAAGCTCGCCCGAAACACACACAATCCATCCATTCCCACGCCGGCGACACAACAATACCACCACAGGACGATACGCGGGCGAGCTTCCACTCGCCCCTACACTGCATGTATATGCCAATACAACACCCCCTGCAAATGCCAACACATCACCGCATGCAAATTACCGCATGCAAACACCATCGCGTAGCTGTAGGGGCGAGTGGAAGCTCGCCCGAAACACACACAATGCATCCATTCCCACACCGGCGACACAACTATACCACCACAGGACGATACGCGGGCGAGCTTCCACTCGCCCCTACATTGCATGTATATGCCAACACACCCCCCTGCAAATGCCAACACATCACCGCATGCAAATTACCGCATGCAAACCACATCGCCCCTACATTGCCTCTGTGTGGTGATGTCACGCAAGAGTGTATTACAGCTGCGCGGTGAATCGCAAGCGATTGTCGTGTTTATCGCGGTTGCGGGGCGAGGCGCTTCAGGATTTCGGTGACGTAGGGAGTCGGCTGTATCGAGTCGGCTTGACGCAGATAGCGCAGCGCCTGCGCGGTGTCGCCCTTCAAGTCATAGTAATTTCCAAGTACAAGCAGAGTCTTGTAGTTGCCCGGGTGATATTCAAGCAGCCGCTTGTAAGTGGCAATGCCGTCGGTGTCGTTGCCCTCAAGCATGTAGCCGGTGGCGAGGTTGGAGAGATATTCGGCATTGTCAGGTGCGCCGGAAAGCATTATGCGGCTGTAGCGTATTATCTCCGGGGCATTGCGCCTGAACATATAATAGCTCAACAGCTGCTTCTCGATGCTGCGTGTGAGCCAGGGCTGACGCTCCTTGACGAGCAACAGGAAGTTTTCGTAGAGCGAATTATGCCCCATCGCAAAGCTCACTTGCTGCACCCCTCTCAGCACGTCGCCCATCGGTATCAGATTGGCCTGCGCGCGCTCAAGCAGCGACATCTGATAGTCGGGCAGCTTGCGCATACCCGCCACTGCTATGGCCCGGGCATATGTGTCAACAACCTTCGCGCTGTCTTCCAGCATAATCTCATACATGGCAGCGGCGTTTGCCCACTCCTGGTATTTGAAAAAACGCTGCGCCTTTGCAGCCGTCGCCTCATAATCACGCGTTCCCGCGACACTGACGCCACACGACATGCCCCCAATCACGAGGCACAACAAAACATTACGAATGGAAAATGACAAATTAGACATCTCTTTAATTTGTTTTTATTATCTTTGCTAAACTAAAAAACAATATAAATATACAATTTATCGAGATGAGAACAAAATATAAGCGCATATTATTGAAATTGAGCGGCGAATCGCTTATGGGCGAGCAGGGTTACGGAATCGATACCAAACGCCTTAACCAGTATGCCGAGCAGATACACGAAGTAGCGGCATCGGGCGTCGAAGTGGCAATCGTAATCGGCGGCGGCAACATATTCCGTGGACTCTCGGGCGCGTCAAAAGGCTTTGACCGCGTGAAAGGCGACCAGATGGGCATGCTTGCTACTGTAATCAATTCGCTTGCGCTTAGCTCGGCACTCGAAGCCGCCGGACAGCCGGCAAAGGTGTTTACCGCAATCAACATGTTTCCCATCGGTGAACACTACAGCAAGTGGCGCGCCATCGAGGCGATGCAGGGCGGTGCCGTGGCAATAATCTCGGGCGGCACAGGCAACCCGTTCTTCACGACCGACACCGGTTCGGCTCTGCGAGGCATCGAGGTCGAAGCCGAAGTGATGATGAAAGGCACCCGCGTCGACGGAATCTACACAGCCGACCCGGAAAAGGACCCGACCGCGACAAAGTTTGCCGAAATCACCTATGATGAAGTCTACAACCGCGGACTAAAGGTCATGGACCTTACTGCCACCGCGCTTTGCAAGGAAAACAAACTCCCGATAATAGTTTTTGACATGGACACCCCCGGTAATCTTAAAAAGGTGCTTGAAGGTGAACCAATCGGTACTCTCGTTTATTAATTACACTAAAATAACTGAAATCATGACTGACGTAAAGACTTATCTTGACCCCGCTGAGGAGAAGATGGAGATGGCAGTAGCCTATCTTGACGAATCGCTCGCCCACATCCGCGCCGGCAAGGCAAACCCCAAAATCCTTGATGGCATCCGTGTCGAATATTACGGCAGCGCAGTGCCTGTTGGCAATGTGGCAAACGTAAGTGTGCCCGATGCACGCACAATCACCATCACCCCCTGGGAAAAAGCCATGTTCAAGGAAATCGAGAAGGCAATCATCAATTCAGAACTTGGCATCACTCCCGAAAACAACGGCGAGGTGATACGCCTCTCTATCCCCCCGCTTACCGAAGACCGCCGCAAGGCTCTCGTAAAGCAGTCGAAGGGCGAGGCTGAAAATGCCAAGGTATCAGTAAGAAACGCGCGCCGCGACGCTATCGACGGGCTGAAGAAGGCTGTCAAGCAGGGCATGCCTGAAGATGTCGAGAAAGACGCTGAAGCACAGGTGCAGAAACTTCACGACAAGTACCTGAAGAAAATCGACGACCTTTTCGCAGCAAAAGAGAAGGAGATACTTACCGTATAATAACGATATACCGGAAATGGAAATAGGCGACAAATTACCACAACTGCTCGGATATGACGCCAACGGAAATGAAGTCAAGGCGTCAGACTTCGCCGGCAAGCCGCTCATCGTGTATTTCTACCCGAAGGACAATACTCCGGGTTGCACTGCCGAGGCGTGTTCGCTGCGCGACGGTTATGCCGAGCTGCGCGATCTCGGCTACGAGATTATCGGCATAAGCAAGGACTCGGCTGCGAGCCATGCCAAATTTGCAGAAAAACATTCTCTTCCGTTCACTCTTCTGAGCGACCCGGAAGGAGCCGTCAACAGCGAGTTTGGCGTGTGGCAGTTGAAAAAGATGTGTGGAAGGGAATATATGGGCACGGTTCGCACGACGTTTGTCACCGATGCCGACCATAACATAACCCACGTCATCAAGAAAGTCGACACCAAAAACGCCGCTTCCCAGCTGCTCGGTATCGTAAAATAAACGAATCTTAACCACCAATTACAATAAAGATGCAGAAAGTCAAGCCTAAAAAAGCTCTCGGTCAACACTTTCTGACCGACCTGTCGATAGCCGGACGCATAGCTGCCACGCTCGACGGGTTCAAGGGAGAGCCGGTACTGGAGATAGGCCCCGGCATGGGGGTGCTCACCCGCTTTCTCCTTGATGAAGGACATGACGTGAAAGTGGTGGAAATCGACACGGAAAGTGTCGAGTATCTTACCGCCAATTTCCCCGACTTGAAAGGCAGGATTATCGAAGGCGACTTCCTGAAGATGGATCTTGCCGACGTTATGGGCGGCAAGCCTTTCTGCGTCATCGGTAATTATCCCTACAACATATCCTCGCAGATATTTTTCAAGGTTCTCGACTACCGCGACCTGATTCCCTGCTGCTCCGGAATGTTGCAGAAAGAGGTGGCGGAGAGGCTCGCCGCCTCCCCGGGCTCAAAAGTCTACGGCATCCTTAGCGTGCTTCTGCAGGCATGGTATGACGTGGAATATCTGTTCACCGTCGATGAACATGTCTTCAACCCGCCGCCAAAGGTCAAGTCGGGCGTAATACGCTGCACTCGCAACGGCGTTACCGACCTCGGCTGCGACGAGAAGCTATTCAAGACAATCGTAAAGACCACGTTCGGACAGCGCCGCAAGACCTTGCGCAACTCCATCCGCGGGCTTTTGCCCCCCGGTGCCGCCTTGGGCGACGACCCGGTGTGGGGAGCGCGTCCCGAACAGCTGAGTGTCGCTCAGTTCATCGACCTTACCAATCGTGTCGCCGCCATGCGCGACGCCGCAACCAATGATTAATGAAAGAATATACACCCGAATATCTTGACTTCCTCCGCGACATCATAACGCGCCACGACGAAGAGGCGGCGCGCAAGGAGCTGACAGCGCTCCACCCTGCCGACATCGCGGAGCTATATCAGGACCTGGACATCGACGAGGCGGAATTTCTCTTCCGCCTCCTTGACGACCAGACCGCAGCCGATGTCTTGATGGAGCTTGACGAGGATGACCGCCACAAGCTCCTGAGCGCGATGTCGAGCGAAGACATAGCGCGCCAGGTCATCGACCATCTCGACACCGACGACGCCGTCGACATCATCCAGGAACTCGACGAGGAGGACAGGGATGAAATCCTGTCACATATAGACAACGTGGAGCAGGCAGGCGACATCATTGACCTGCTGAAATATGACGAGGACACAGCCGGCGGTCTTATGGGCACGGAGATGATTGTCGTCAACGAGAATTGGAGCATGCCGCAGTGTGTCCAGGAGATGCGCCGTCAGGCAGAGGACCTTGACGAGATATACTACGTGTATGTGGTCGACAATGACTATCGCCTGCGCGGAGTGTTCCCGCTGAAAAAGATGATCACCCATCCTTCAGTGTCAAAGATAAAACACGTGATGGAGGTCGACCCCGTCTCGGTCAAGACCGACACTCCTGTCGACGAGCTTACTCTCGACTTCGAGAAATATGACCTTGTAGCGATGCCGGTTGTCGACTCGATAGGCAGGCTTGTGGGTCAGATTACCGTCGATGATGTAATGGACGAGGCGCGCGAGCAGAGCGAACGTGACTATCAGCTCGCATCAGGTCTTTCCGGTGACGTTGAAAGCGACGACACCCTCTTCAACCAGACCAAGGCACGCCTGCCGTGGCTCCTGATAGGAATACTCGGCGGTATCGGCAACTCGCTTATCCTCGGTCACTTTGAGTCGGGATTTGCGGTCAATCCGGCCATGGCTCTGTTCATACCGCTTATCGGCGGTACGGGAGGAAACGTCGGCATCCAGTCGTCGGCAATCATCGTGCAGGGACTCGCCAACGGCTCGCTCGACGTGAGCGGCTCGGCAAAGCAGCTGTTCAAGGAACTCGGAGTCGGACTCCTCAACGCGTGCATAATCTCGCTACTGGTCTTTGTCTACAACGTGTTTGCTCTCGGACCCGCCCAGGTAACCACCATAGCCGTGTCACTGTCACTGTTTGCCGTGGTAGTGTTTGCGTCTATATTCGGCACATTTGTCCCCTTGACCCTGGAGCGGTTCAAGATTGACCCTGCGCTTGCCACAGGCCCGTTCATCTCCATCACCAACGATATCATAGGCATGGTGATATACATGTCAATCAGTTCGGCGCTCCTGTCGGCGATGACACCCGGCATGTGACGCAGCCTCGGCGGCAATCATTTTTGGCGCGGTTTTTGTTATACTACTAATTATCAATTAAAAAATATTTGAAGATATGGAACAGATTAAGCCAGGCAAATATGTCGAAATGATATATGACCTCTATGTTAAAGATAACGATGGCGAGCAGCTCGTGCATCAGGTCGACCCGGAAAACCCCGAACGCATCGTGTTTGGCGTGACCCGCGGAGTCATAGCGCCCCTCGAAAAAGCGCTTGACGGACTCGCTGCCGGAGAGGAGTTTGACGTAAATGTGGCGGCAGCCGAAGCTTTCGGAATGCCCGACCCCGAGCAGATAGTGCAGCTTGACAAGAGCGTATTTGAAATCGACGGCAAGTTTGACGCCGAACATATCAAGACCGGCGCCGACATCCCCATGATGACAGCCGACGGTTTCCGCCTCAACGGCAAGGTGCTTGCCGTGACCGACGACAAGGTAGAAATGGATTTCAACCATCCGCTCGCTGGCAAGGACGTGCGCTTCAAGGGCAAGGTAGTCACTGTGCGCGACGCTACACCTGAAGAGCTACAGCCCGCCCACGGATGCGGTTGCGGATGTGACCACGACCACTGCGGCGACGGCGCGTGTGGCGACCACGGATGTGGCGACGGATGCGGATGCCACTAATGCATTAGAAAAAAATAACGGAATCAAGGCTCCGGTTGCGTGACTGCGCGACCGGAGCCTTTTCATTATTTCTCTTCACGCAACGAGAAGCCGTATTAACCGATTTTAACATAGCAATACTTGTATTTCGCCCATTTTGTGTTGTATATTTGCAACACAATAAACCACAAAAAGGCAAAATACTATGAAGACCCACACATTCTCGCCTCAACGCGACTCCGACTTCCTCCACGAGTGCATGAACCATCCTGCATGGCAGCGAAACCGCGACCGTGCAGCAATCGAGACGGCAGTCACCGCACGCGCCCCGCGCTACTACGTCGATGTCGACTACGCCTACCGAAGGGTACTTGACATGCGAAATCATGGTAAAATACCAACACGCAGAATGTCACAGCGGCTCTGGACAGAAATCTTTGACAAAGTCGCCGCAAAGGTCGCCATCAATCCCCGCATGACAATCCTTGACGCAGTAGTCGCCGTCATCACTGAAGAAAAAGCGTCGGCATTTTTCATCTCTCCGCAATATGCCGTGAAAATAGTGCGCGGCTACAATCGCCGCCGCAAATCAAACCTCTGACACATCATTCATCGCCATAAACCAGCCACTATTATGAACTACCTGACAATCCACATTTCAATCTCAGTCGAGGCAGTCGCGAAAGAGATATATGCCACAGCCGCACTCCGTCACTCTATCGCCCCTGTCGATTCTCCCGTCCCGGAACTCCTGACACCGGGACACCGCAATGCGCTCATCCCCGTCATCCGCGCCTCTTTTCTCCGTGTAGCCCTTGACGCCGTAGGCTCCATCGAGTCGATACACCCCGGCGAAGACACAGAAATGCTCATGCCGCTATCGGTAAGAGTGCCGGCTACAACCACCGACGGTGCCGCCGCGACCATGCGTCACGCTGTCGAGCGCGCCATAGCCTCGGCAACACTCCTTACATGTTACGCCGGAATCGATCCCGGTGCCGCTTCCGAATTTGCAATCCACCTCAACCGCGACCTTGACACCATCCGCCTCCTCATGCCGCCGGCAATCACCCCGCCGCGTATCACCCCCTCTTCATGAATCACAAACGGGCAAATCATTTGCAGTTACCAACATAAACCACTATATTTGTGCAAACCGGTCACCGGAGTCGACAGTCTTTACGGGGGGAGCAATCCCCTCACACAAGTGTTTAACCATTAAATTTTATAAGTCATGATGTTCATACTTGTATTTATTGTATTCGGACTGTCAACTCTTTCTGACATGTGTGACGGTCGCCCTTTGAAATAAGGGACAAGAGGGAGGGCTTTCAACAGTCTTCCCTCTCTAATCAACAAAGGGACTTTCCATGCAAAATCTATCAGTCACTGTTTTGGATAATCGGTGGAAGTTGAGTAATTTTGTGAAAATACCATAATAACCAATACACAAGCTATGTCAACAAAACCTGAAATCAACCGCGAGGAGGCTCAGAAATGGGTCGACAGCCGCGCGTGGGCAAATGGCTGGGACGCCATTGCCGACAAGTCGATAGACGCAGTAGAGTTTGCCACACAGTATGAGCTCAACAAGCCTTTGTGGGACAAGCTTTTCAAATATCTCGCCGAAACTGACCCGAAGACCCTTCAGCCGGGCAAAATAGTGCTTGAAGAAGGACGCCTTTGGATCAACGTGCTTGAATACACCCCCAAGTGTGCGGCCGAGACAAAAACCGAATCACACAAGGACTTCATCGACCTCCAGTACACCTACGAAGGCAATGAGGTCATGGGACTTGCCCACAAGGTGACCCCCGTGACCGACTATGACCCGGTGAAGGACCGCACATTCTACGCCATCGAGGGTGATGTCGACTACACTCCCGCCACCCCCGACCGCTTCTTCCTCTACTTCCCCGCCGACATGCACCAGCCGTCGGTCAAGGGAGAGGGCGACGCCGTGACAAGCCGCAAGCTCGTCGGCAAGATTGAATATGCGAAGTAAGCGGCGACCTACCGCTTACCGATGCCGGCTATAAATACGGGGTATGATGAAATATTTCCGCCCCGTATTTGTTATATAAGATAATAACCAAAATTCAAGATTATGAATGAAAACCATAAATCAGGATTTGTCAACATCGTGGGCAATCCCAATGTAGGCAAATCCACGCTTATGAACGACCTTGTGGGCGAGCGCATAAGCATCATAACCTCCAAAGCCCAGACCACGCGCCATCGCATAACCGGCATCGTGAACACCGACGAATATCAGATTGTATTTTCCGACACCCCCGGTGTGCTGAAGCCCAACTATAAGATGCAGGAGGCGATGAGAGAGTTCTCGGAAGGGGCGCTCACCGACGCCGACGTGCTGCTTTACGTGACCGACGTGGTGGAGGATCCCACTAAAAACGCCGATTTTCTTGCCAAGGTGGCAAAGGAGAAAGTGCCTGTGCTGCTTGTCATCAACAAGGTAGACCTGCTCAAGGGCAATGAAGAACTTGAAAAGATTGTGGGCCGATGGAATGAGCTGCTTCCCAATGCCGAAGTGTTTCCCACCTCGGCAAAGCTCGGATTTAATGTAGACACCCTCATGCACCGCATCATCGAACTGCTCCCGGTAGCGCCTCCCTACTTCGGCAAGGACGCGCTCACCGACAAGCCGGCGCGCTTCTTCGTCACCGAGATAATACGCGAGAAACTGCTCACCAACCTTGACAAGGAAGTGCCCTATTCGGTAGAGGTGGTTGTGGAGAAATTTGAGGAAAAGGATGACAGCATCCACATCATGACCGTCATCTATGTCGAGCGTGACTCCCAGAAAGGCATCATAATAGGCAAGGGAGGCTCGATGCTGAAAAGGATCGGCACAGAGGCACGAAAGGACATCGAGAAATTTTTTGACAAGCATGTCTATCTCGAACTCTTTGTCAAGGTCGAGAAAGACTGGCGCAACCGCGAAAACAAGCTGCGCTCATTTGGCTATATCGAATAGTCAGCGGCGTCTTTCGTAGTCCACAAAACAATATGTCACACCACTGCGTGGGTCGGTGAATGGAGCTGACTGCTCTTTCACTACCCACGTTTTTTCATCCACTGGGGGCATGAAAGTGTCGGCATCGGCGACTTCCGCATCTATCAGGGTAAGACGCAGTAAACCGGCAAGAGGAAATGCCTGACTATATATCTCGCCGCCGCCTATCACCATTGCTTCCGCGCTGTTGGCGACAAGTTCCAGCGCCTCTTCGAGGGAGGAGGCTGTCTCCACTCCGGGAGCGCGGTAAGAGCTGTTGCGGGTAATCACGATATTGCGTCGTCCGGGCAACGCGCCGTTGGGAAATGACTCAAAAGTCTTGCGCCCCATAATCACCGGCTTGCCCAGGGTTATCGCCTTAAACCGGCGCAGATCGTCACTGATGTGAAAAAGCAGGTCGCCCTTGCGCCCTATCGCCCCGTTGCGGGCGACAGCGGCAATAATAGTAATCTGCGGCGTCATACGGCTACTGTGGCTTTGATGTGAGGATGCGGGTCATAGCCTTCAAGAGTGAAGTCTTCATAACGGAAATCAAATATCGACTTCACGTCGGGATTAAGCTTCATCACCGGGAGCTTTCTCGGCTCGCGTGTAAGCTGCAGGTCGACCTGCTCCATGTGATTGCTATAGATATGTGCGTCGCCGAGAGTATGCACGAAGTCACCGGGCTTCAGTCCGGTGACCTGAGCCACCATGAGCAGCAGCAAGGCGTAGGACGCGATGTTAAACGGCACACCGAGGAAAATATCGGCGGAGCGCTGATAAAGCTGAAGGCTCAGCTTGCCGCCCGCCACATAAAACTGGAAAAACGCATGACAGGGCGGTAGCTTCATGTCGGGAAGGTCGGCGACATTCCAGGCGCTCACAATAATACGTCGCGACTCGGGATTATGCTTAATCGTCTCGATCGCCTCTGTAATCTGGTCGATGTGACCGCCGTTGTAATCTTTCCACTTGCGCCACTGGTAGCCGTAGATAGGACCGAGATCGCCGTCGGCGTCAGCCCATTCATTCCAGATTCTCACCCCGTTGTCCTGGAGATACTTCACATTGGTGTCGCCCTGCAAAAACCACAGCAGCTCGTGGATGATTGACTTCAGGTGGAGTTTCTTGGTGGTAAGGAGTGGAAATCCGTCCTCCATGTTGAAGCGCATCTGATAGCCAAACACGCTGTGTATTCCGGTGCCTGTGCGGTCACCCTTATCGGCGCCATTCTCTTTCACATAGCGCAACAGGTCAAGATATTGTTTCATATTTCAGTCATTTTTTTCATTTGTAACATGGTCGGAAACCCTCTGGACAGGCACATTAGCCGACGCGCTCGGGGCGGTCACCTTCGGCGGCAACAGCCGCTGCATAAGAGGAAACGACAGCTGCTTGCGGGTAGGCCGGTAAAATATGGCATCGTCGGGACACACGTCGATACAGTCAAAGCAGTTGACGCAGCGGGAACCGTCGACCACATGGTCGGAAAGATTTATACATGAAGCCTTGCAAGCATATTCACACTTGCGGCAGTTGGTACACAAATCAGTGTCTATATCTATGTGCCACACCGAGCGCGCCGAGGCGACCCCGAGCACAGTGCCGACGGGACACAGGCTGTTGCAGAATGTGCGCCCGAAAAACCACGCCGGAATGCTTATCCCGATGACAGTGACAACCGACAGCAAGACAGCAAACAAGGATGCCTCTACATGACCTACATAATACATGTCCCACCATCCGGTAGCGTTACCGAGAGCCGCAAGCTGATTGTTGAGCCAGCCCCAGCCGGGTTTCAGCACGTTTATGACAAAGCGGCTGTATTGGGTATAAGGCTCCAGAATCGCGGGGATGACGGCTATCCCGGCGACAATGCTCACCGCAAACACCCCGAGAGAGACGTAGCGCCAGCGCGTAAGCGCCGGAGAGTAGCGGTAGTCGCGCGCCGCCCCTCTGCGGGTAAGACGACCGGCATGTCCAACGATATCAAGCCATGTCCCGACAGGACACACAGTCGAGCAATATACACGCCCGAAAAGCAGCGAGGCAAGCAGCCAGAACACCACCACGACCAAAGAGATTCCTGTGGCTACGGGAAACACCTGCACTCGCGACACCCAGCCGAGCGGGCGGAGAAATAGTTCACTGTATTCAACCCAAAGCAGCGTCACCATCACGAAGATGGCGACGGAGATGACTATGCGCCACCGTCTCAATCCCGTCCTTGATGCTGCCCTTCCGCTCATATTCAACAAAATTACAAAAATCCACGAATAAAATTTCAATCAATATCTTATTATTAGTAATTTTGCGAAACCAACCCTCAAAAATCGGCTGATACACAGTCATGAAGTGTTGTCTTATGATTTTTGAAGAGTTTTAGCTTGCATCCGGCGGCTGTCGCCAGTCAGAATAATAATGAAAGTCAAGAAATGACGTGACAGCGCAGGGATTGCCTGACATTGAGTTATTTAAATTTAAAATATTCATAGCAAATGGATTTATTTGACAAAATCAGCGCCGACATCAAGTCGGCAATGCTCGCCAAGGACCGCGTGAGGCTTGAGACTCTCCGCGGTGTCAAAAAAGAATTTCTGGAAGCAAAGACAGCTCCCGGAGCCGATGGCGTGCTATCCGACGATGCAGCGATGAAAATCCTCGTCAAGATGGTAAAGCAGCGCAAGGAAAGTGCTGAAATATATAATTCACAAAACCGCGCCGACCTCGCCGGTGACGAGACCGCACAGGCGGCAATCATCGAGGAATATCTGCCCAAGCAGCTGACTGAGGAAGAGCTGACCGAGGAGCTGCGCAAGATTATAGCACAGACCGGTGCCACTTCGGCAAAAGAGATGGGAAAGGTAATGGGAGTCGCATCGAAGGCTCTCGCCGGACGTGCCGACGGTCGCGCCATCTCGGCAAAGGTCAAGGAACTACTCGCTTAAAAAAACAACTACATCATCATATGCTTACAATCCAGCAAATAAAGGAAGACCCTCAACGCATCATTGAGCGTCTTGCCGTAAAAGGTTATGACGGAACTGTCACCATTAACAAGATTCTTGAACTTGACGACAACCGACGCAAGACCCAGTTGAGCAACGACACAAAGGCTGCGGAGCTTAACAAGCTCGCCGCCTCGATAGGAAAGCTCATGAAAGAAGGCAACAAGGAAGAAGCCGAAAAAGCCAAGGCAGCGGTAGCAGCCCTTAAAGAAGAGCAGAAGGCAATCGCCGACGAGCTTGCCCGCACTGAGACCGAAATCCGCGACATCCTGCTGACGATACCCAACGTGCCCTGCGACATGGTGCCCGAAGGAAAGACTGCCGAAGACAACGTAGTGGAAAAAACTGGCGGCAACATGCCTGACCTCGGCGATGACGCGCTACCCCACTGGGAACTCGCGAAAAAATACAATATCATTGATTTTGACCTCGGCGTGAAGATTACAGGTGCGGGATTTCCCGTATATCTCGGCAAAGGCGCTCGCCTACAGCGCGCCCTCATCCAGTTCTTCCTTGACGAGGCAGGAAAGGCGGGTTATCTCGAGGTACAGCCCCCCTATGTCGTGAACGAGGCTTCAGGCTACGGGACAGGTCAGCTCCCCGACAAAGAGGGACAGATGTATTATGTCAGCGAAGACAATCTTTACCTAATCCCCACAGCCGAAGTACCGGTCACCAACATCTACCGCGACGTGATACTTAGCGACGACCGCCTGCCGGTGAAGAACTGTGCTTATTCCGCATGTTTCCGCCGCGAAGCCGGAAGCTACGGAAAGGATGTGCGCGGACTCAACCGCCTTCACCAGTTTGACAAGGTGGAGATTGTGCGCATCGAAAAGCCAGAAAACTCCTATGCCGCACTTGAAGAGATGAAAGACCACGTGCAGGGACTGCTCGACAAGCTCGGACTCCCCTGGCACATACTCCGTCTCTGCGGCGGCGACATGTCATTTACATCGGCCATCACCTTTGACTTCGAGGTATTCTCAGCCGCCCAGAAGCGCTGGCTCGAGGTATCGTCAGTGTCCAACTTCGAGACCTACCAGGCCAACCGCCTCAAATGCCGCTATCGTGGAGAAGACAAGAAGACCCGTCTCTGCCACACCCTAAACGGCTCCGCTCTCGCCCTTCCGCGTATCATGGCCGCTATACTTGAAAACAACCAGACACCCGAAGGCATCGTAGTGCCCGAAGTGCTCCGCAAATACACCGGCTTCGACATCATCGACTGATAAATATCGCAGACGATTAACATAAAAGAGGATATGCCAAAATCTTAATTGGCATATCCTCTTTTTCTTATCGGTTTTGAGACGGATATTTCTTGGCTTGAGGCAGTCGAATGCCGGTAGCCTGTCTTAAAAGAAGTCGTTTTATTTGCTATTAAGATACACAATATCGGGATTTATCGCTTGCAGATTTCTGATGAAACCAATTTTGTCTTTAGGCGAAATTATAAGGGGAGTTCTTTGTTGGGCGAAATATATTGCTATTCGATCTAAAGAGGCTGCAGGTGCAGCAAGAATAGAATTAGTGTCCTTTATTTTTCTTATCTGATTTATGTCATAGCTATCGGTTGAGAACATACCACATTTTACAGAGAGAATGTTATTATGAATAGTATAACGAGTATTAAAAATAGAAAAAAGAGCAACAAAAAGAATTAATGCTATAATTGTCACTCCAATCCACGAAAAATCGTATACTAATACAGGTATTATAGGCACTACAGTGAATCCTACAATGACACATATTAGCCAAATTGCAATTTTTGTTTTATAGACTTTTTCCATACTGTTCAATTATAATAACATTTTCTGAAACGATTCTCATAAGTGCATCATCTGCAATCTCAATATCGATTTCAACAGATCTACTTTTGAGATAGCTGGATGGCGCTTTGTTGAACTCTTTTGCAAAGTTAGTAATAATTATTTATACAGCGGTTGTTTATATAGCAAAATAGATACTTATTTGGTGATTTATTTGTCAAATAATAATTAACGGAGACTATCAGACAGTCTCCGTTAATTATCGGTTCATCAGGGCGGGCTTCCACTCGCCCCAGCTATGCGGTTCAAAGGCAGTCACATAACATCTTGACCGTCAAGCTTCCGGGTCGGGGATTATTTCGTAGGTCTTGACTTTGCCGTTGTAGTCAAATTTCACAACAGCTTTGTCATTTGCCGATTTGGGCCGGATAATCTCGATTTTCACATCGGAGTTATCAGCAGCGGCAGTAATCTCCGGAACCGATTTTTCCGATTTGTCAAGAGTGTAGTATGCCTCATAGCGGTCATAACCGGTGTAACCGTTCTGATGTGTCATGCGCACAGGTGTCGAAGGGAGCTCTATCGCCTTTCCGTTAACACATACTTCCACCTTAGGTACACGCGGGAAATCCATTGATGCACCTTTTTTGCTGAAACCAAGCCCTTTGAGCAGACACACAGGCTCTCCAGCCTTACCTTCGGCGACAAGATAAATGGCGTGTTTCCGGTCAAGACGATCAACCGACTCCGATACATCGGCGACAAACTTCGTAACTTCCGATGCCGAGCCTGCCGGCACGATGATTTCGCCTATTTTCTTGCCATTCCAGACGCCATTTGCCACAGGGCCGTCAAGCATGACATTAATCTTAAACTCTTTATCGGTAAGCGGAGTCAAAAACAGATTAAGACAGGTCTTGTCACCTTTCTTTGTGCCTTTAAACGGTTTAAGACCTTTGTCAGCCTTATCAAGACCGCCAAAACCGAAGTATTTGTAACCTACCACGTCATCTCCGTTCATTTTTACAGGCATATCATTGTCCCATATATCCCATGAATCCATCTGTGAGCCAACATTGGTCAGATAGCAGGCATATCCGGCAGAATAGTATTTGAAAGGGTCAAGTCCATATATCTGAAATCCCTCCGAAGTCACTTCCGCGCCTGTATATTCATTTCCATCAGCAGCCCTGACTGTCCATATGCCATCAGGGGCATAGGGGTCATAGCCACGTATCACCACCTTTCCGCCATCGGCAACGGGAGCCTCGTCCCATACAATCGACACCGGTGCAACCATCGCCTGACGCGCAAAGCCAAATCCTCTCGGAGGACGGTGATAGAACACATACCACTGACCGTTGATTTCCTGAAGACTGCCGTGAGTATTGTGGGCGGCATTAGCTCCGATCAGCTTGCTTCCGTCACGGTCAAGCTCCACTCCGCGGGAGTCGACCAGCACGCCTCCGCTGCGCCACGGTCCGAGCGGAGAATCGCCAAAGGCATAACGCAGTGTGGAATTTGTATTGCCGAGACCATATTCAGGGCCGGAATATCCTGAAAAGATCATGACATACTTGTTTCCCACCTTACGTATTGACGATGCCTCAAAAAAGTTGAAGTCGTGGGGATCCTGGTCTTTATGCAATGCAGGATAGACAGTACCCTTAGGCGCACGGATTTTACCGTCGGGTGTACTTGCGGGTATAAAGTAAGGTATCACCTCTGTACCGGGACGCACGGAATACATCGTATTCTGGTCAATCTCTGCGGCAAGCGAACGCTGGAATCCCCAAAAGCCGTAAGCTCGGAATCCCTTGTCAAAATCGGGGTCGGACGGGTCGGTAATCACATCGATATACACCGATGGGTCAAAGCCGAAGACACTGCCCTCAACTGTAGCCGAGCCGTCGGCGGTAAGATTCACCGGAGTAAAAGGTCCGTCGGGGCGGTCACTCTTGCACACCATCGCCTCCCGTCGCGGACCGCGGCTGTGGGGATAAAGGTAATATACCTTCGAACCGTCCTTCTGCGGAATCTCCACGAGATCGGGCGCATACATTATGTCCCATTGCCCGTCTATGCTATAGGTAAAAATCGGTCCTTCATCACGCCAGTCGGTAAGATCTTCGACAGGAGCCGACCACATACGTATATCGGAACCGCAATACTTGTCAAAGCTTGTGTCATGGGAGCCAATGATATAGGCACGGTATTTACCCGGGTTGTCAGGATCCTCAAACACACGTGGCTCTCCGTCGGGGAGATGTTCCCACAATGGAAGATACGGATTGCCTGTCCCGTGTACGGGAACCGACGGTGAAGCAGCACTCCCGGACAAGGGAAAAATCATACTCCCCGCCGTGCAGATAATAGAAAGAGAAAGCCGGTAGATATTCATGTTATAAAGATTGGTTATGTTATTATTTTTCAATATCCAAATTTAGCGACCGGGAGGCTTATCTTCACCATAAATATGTTGCACGAATATGCCCCTCGTGAAACAATGCCCGACGAAAATGTTTCAAATCCCTTTGCCTGTGTCTCATCATTGGCGTAACGGGCTGGAATCGGGCATAAAAACCGCTGTCGCGGTGACAATCCCCATCAACAGGACAGCCACAAAGGAACCGCTATCCTTTGTGGCTGTAATCTTCAAATAAAAGTTGTCAGATGACTTCTATTTGCCAAATTTATCTTTGATAAACTCTTCGGCTTTCTCTTTTACAGTCTCGACCACTTCTTTGCCTTTTTCAGTCTTAATAAACTCAGTCGCCTTTTCAACGACTTCCTTTACTGTCTCATTATCCATAAGGTCAGCAGCCTTATCTTTTAATTCGTCTAACATATTCTTTACTTTTGAGGGGTTATGTACAGTTACAACATCACTCCACGCTCAAGCGTTCATTTCAGCCATTCTGCGACGCGAAAAAATATTGTTATTTAACGTATCGCGCCGCCATCTCCTTCTACGGAAGAGCGGGGCGACAACACCTATTTCACCGAATGAAAAGTAGAAGAGATTTGTCTATTATTATTGCATATTCTCTCTTTTTTAAATAAATTGCGGCAGTCATGCAGTATTTACAGTAGTTTCACATCTCTATATAGTGAGCCTTAATATCAAAATAGACAATAAAAGCCTGATTGAAGAATGTCGCAATGGAAACAAAGAGGCACTCAGCCTCTTTTACACTCGTTTTGCGCCAAAGATGTCGGGTGTCATAAACCGCTATGTCAAAGATAAAAAAGACGCAGAAGACATATTGCACGACGGATTCATTATAGCATACACAAGGCTTGAATCGCTGCGCGACGGCAACCGCGTGGACTACTGGCTTGCAACAATCATGAAAAACCTGTCGCTACAGTTTCTGCAGTCGCAGGATGTCACCGGAATCCTTGAAGATCTGCCTGAAATTGAAGATGCCGCCGACATAGATGATATAATTGACATGGATGTCATCGACTCTCTTGTCAGGAAGCTCCCGACAGGCTATCAGACAGTATTCCGACTCGCAGTGCTTGAAAACAAATCCCATAAAGAGATAGGAAAACTCCTCGGCATCGCCCCAAACTCATCTTCATCCCAGCTATTTCATGCAAAGCTGATGATGAGACGCCTGATCTCTGATTATAAAAAACAGGCAGGACTTCTGTCGGCTCTGTTGCTCGCCATATCTTTCGGCTATTTAATACTGTCAGACAGCAACCGGGACATGCGTAGCGAAACACCTGTCAAAGTATTATCATCCGGCATCAGGAGAGACAATCTGATTACCGGGGGTCAGGCTAATGAAAGCGTCCCGGCAACACCACCGGCGCCGCCCGCAAGCATAGCCCGGCACAAACCGTCAGCCAAGCCATGCGATAAACCGGCTGAGCCATCGGCTGACACGACACAGGAGAATGTGACACTGCCACAAGTGAAGACTCCGGCAGAATACGCCTCTGTTGACACCATGACTGTGACCACGACAGAAGAGCCGGCTCTTTATGCCTACAACAGCAGTTCATATGACATTAAAAGGCATAAAGGCTGGTCGCTTGGCGTAGGGGTGAACACGGGGTTTACGTTCAACAGTCAGGCCGACGGCTCTATATATGATGATGACTTATCCTCTTCAGGACCCGGAGACAATGAAACACCGGAACCGAAACCGGAGACACCCGAGCCAGCAGCTCATAAAGTAAAACCCCGCGACACCCAAAACCATTACAGGGACTACCGCGACGTGGCGCGACACAATGACATGCCTGTAACCGTACAGATAACAGCCGGAAAATCGCTATCGGGAGGCATCAGTGTCGAGACAGGGCTCGCCTATACCTATCTTAAATCTTCTTTTGAAAGCAGCAGCTCAACAAGTGACTGCCGGTGGCATTACATCGGCATACCGATAAAGCTTAATATCAGCATGTTGTCTACCGGCAGGATGAGAATGTATGGCTCTTTAGGCGCGAGAATGGATATTCCGGTATATTCCTCAGCCACCGTCACAACCATAAATGGCAAAGCCGACCTGAGAGACGGCAGATTTGACTCACCGGTCGTGTGGTCACTTACCGCAAGCTGTGGCATTGCGTTTAAAACATCGGGCAGAACTGAAATTTTCGCAGAACCGACGCTGGAGTACCATTTCAAAAACAATTATACCGTGCCCAACTTATGGACCGACAGGTCAACCGGCATCTCCATTCCTGTGGGATTCAGATTTAAATTTTAGACCCCGATGCAGTGATTGTAATAATTTCCTATCATAATTATAAAATCACTTAAATTATGCAATTATGGTCTTAAACAAAAAAATCTCGGCTCTCTTGACTCGCCTGTGTGCGGTAATAGTTTCTCTGCTTGGCTTCAGCTGCTCCGCTGACGAACCAAATGACAAAAACAACACCATATGCATGTATGGCACGCCGACCGGCATCTTTGAGGTGAAAGGCAAAGTCACCGACGAAAACGGCAAACCTGTAGCCAACGCTACAATCAGAGTCAGCAAGGCGGAAAAATCATCAGACACCCATTCATTTATATCGGTAGTAAGCGACACCAATGGCGACTACTCAACCGACAGGGTATATATTTTTCCGGATGACAGAGTGAAAATTGTATGCCTCACGGAAAACAAAACGCTTGAAAATGACTCGGTCATCGTCAACCTCGACTATGTAAAGGAGGATAATAACGACTCGTGGAATCGCGGCATAGCGACAGCCACAGCCAATTTTCAACTGAAGAAAAAAACTGACTGACGATGAAACATCTCGGATTAAAACAGAGACTCGCCCTTGAACTTAATCTCAGGATAAAGCGACAACGCAGGAAAGCGCATGCACTCAGGCAGCTATTCTGGGAATGTACGCAACGATGCAATCTGTCATGCCGCCATTGCGGCAGTGACTGCAAGAGCTCATCGTCAATACCCGACATGCCTGCCGACGATTTTCTGAAGGTCGCCGAATCACTATTGCCACACGTAAATCCTCATCACGTCAACATCGTAATAACAGGAGGCGAACCTCTCATGCGCGACGACATTGAATATGTCGGCAGAAGGCTCTATGACATGGAGTTTCCCTGGGGAATAGTCACCAATGGGATGAAGCTTGACGAAAACCGCCTTGAAAGCCTGAGGAAAGCGGGAATACATAACATCACTATAAGCCTTGACGGGACAGAGAATGCTCACAATTGGATGAGAAACCACCCGTCATCATTTGACAATGCCTGCACGGCGATAAAAATGACTGCCGGGGCGGCTGACCTGAACTTTGATGTGGTGACCTGCGTGAACCATCATTCATTGCCGCTGCTTGGAGAGTTGAAAAAACTCCTGATCGACGCCGCGGTAAAGCGCTGGAGGCTATTCACAATATTCCCTGCGGGAAGAGCGGCGGCATATCCGCAATTTCAACTATCGGCAAGCGAGACATCATCACTCATGAAATTTATTTCCGACACCAGAAAGGAAGGGCTTATACATGCGTCATTTTGCTGTGAGGGATTCCTCGCCGGCTACGAAGGAGAGGTAAGAGACCATTTCTTTGAATGTATCGCCGGGATAAACGTGGGGTCGGTGCTAATCGACGGGAGCATAGGCGCATGCCCGAGTATCCGCGCCGATTACTCGCAAGGCAATATCTATGAGGATGACTTCTGGGATGTGTGGCAAAACCGCTTTCAACCCTATCGCAACAGGCAGTGGATGAAATGTGGCGCCTGCGACAATTGTTCTTACTGGCGTTACTGCGAAGGCAACGGGATGCATCTGCGTGACAGCAATGGCAAACTGATGCACTGTATCGTCAGGGACGATCACTGATGGACATCGACCCATGTCGATAGACGCGACGCAAAGATGTCATATACGACACTGACCTCGTTGCGCTCTATCTTGCGGAGCCTGTCGGCCCACACGTTTATATCCACCGGAAACAGCGAACGCTTGCTGCTACGGCTCAGCAGCCTTAGACGCAGGGCAAAATCATTAATTATATCCACGATGTCCTGACTCTTATATTCACCGACCTGACGTTTACGCAATATCAATATCGCGTCAAAGCCGTTGGGAAATATGACAAACGCGGGCATGGCAATCATCGGAAAATGAAGGTGGGCATTTTCGAGCATCCTCTTCAAGACCTTCCCGGAAACGGTCAAATTCATGACGCC
Organism: Barnesiella sp. WM24; assembly: GCF_004570975.1. Classification (GTDB taxonomy): domain Bacteria; phylum Bacteroidota; class Bacteroidia; order Bacteroidales; family Muribaculaceae; genus Muribaculum. Next base: position 186,385 of record NZ_SPPC01000006.1, on the reverse strand, counting down.
GTCCTCAATGTCACCGAAATCATTTTTCTCAAGAACTGTCTTCATAGTCACCCAGAACACACCGTTGAAGTTGTTCCAGGATAGTGTGATGTCTTCATGCCGCAAACGAGGAAATCTGCTTATCATTTTTAGCGGTAAGATAGTAGGTTGATTATATGCAAATGTATTACAATCCGTTTAATTAACCAAACATTTCATAAATAATCCACCCATTTTTAACACAAAACAGTCAATAACCGCCCATACCGTCATCCCCGGAATCAAAATCCGCAGCCGTCACCTCACAAGACTCTTACAATCCGGGCAAAGCGAGTTGCCTTACCGGCGCCTTCTTTTTAGACTTTGACCTAATCGTTTCGGCTCGATAAATGCCATTGAATATACCATCCAACTCCGCTTTCAGCGCATCAATCTTACCATTGCCACTTTTCAAGCTCCCGATTATTTCGTCTACAATATTATCGACACGCTGCTTCACCTCATCGTCCGGAATTATAAACGGAATCTTCTTGATATAATTGGCAGAGTTATTTGTCGACGGATTTATCGCGTTGATAATCTCGGTGCAGACTTCTGTATTGAAAAACGCCAACAAATATTTAAGCAACTTTATATCTTTAGGGAAAACACCGACTATAGATTGGTCAAACAAACGACATTCCATTAACGCAGCCGTCATTTTAGAAGATCGTATCATAGGAATCGCAATCCCTTCTTTAAAATAATAATCAGAATTCTGGAACCGGCATTTTTTACTTAACCGGTATTCGCCTACAGATTTTTCCGACCAGTCCATAAACCATAGGGTTGGCTTGATATATTCGATGTTCCCTCCTTTTACGATAGGAATGAGGTTATCTTTAGCAGAGATGCCGTCTCTTTTCTCAATGTCACTGAGAGGATGCCGCCTGACACTTAACGGAGACGCGCAGGTGTATTTCTTCGCATTTTTAATTTCATGATTTACAGGATGTAGATATTTTTTATCCTCACCTGAATAAAAACCTGTGACACAATCAGCAATATCTCCTATTTTAAGAATAGACCTGCTATTTATAAGTTCAATCAAGGATGAAGATTTAAACATAAATGCAGAAGACACGTTGTTTAGCACCTCTCCTTGATTTATTGTGGTGGCACCGGGTCCTTTCTGTTTCACAAGTTCGCTAACATCCCTGAAGTCGGAGCGTACAACTATATTATTTTTCAGGTTTTCAGTAATATTACTGCATTTTTCAAGAGTAATGATACACAGATTGGCATATCCAAACTTTATACCCGGAAAAAATGAAGAAGGAAACATGGACAATTCCAAAATTTTAGCATTTGTCAAAATAAACTTCCTTAGACTCTCATGCCGGTGTAGAGAAAGGAAGGTGTCAGGAAGGATGAAACATAATCTACCTCCCTCTTTAAGGCTCCTTGTACATAAATACAGAAAAAGTGTATAACTCTCCTTCGTATAAAGGTTAGGATACAGTATGTTCAGCAGATTTTTTTTGTCCTTGTCATTTCTGGCACCATATGGTGGATTGCCTATGATTTTATCATAGGTTTTGCAGCAATTGATAACGGCTTCATCCAACAGCGTGTCAGTGTGCTTTACAAAAATATTATTGCAATGCTTGTATTTTTCTTTCAGCAGGTCAACACTCAATGGATTCAACTCAAGCACATCAATGGAGACTCCATTGCCCATCTGCCTGATTTTGTCAACAAAAACACCATCACCTCCACATGGCTCCAATATGCTTTCACAAGGTTGCAAATTAAGCATACTTACCATATAATCGACTATATAGTCGGATTTAGTATAATATGCCTGATATTTCAAAAACTCGCTTGTTACCATATCAAATATTTTTCCAAGTCATGGCTCTTAATTGTCGCCTTCATCAAATCGGAGAAATCACCCATCCAGTCAACATTGTTGACAATCCATCGGCGAATATCATAACCGGTAAATTCTTTAATCTTACCATAAGTGTCATCTCCGGTATAGGTATCCCACACTCCTGAGGACTGCAATGTGGCAAGATAATGATTATTCTCAGAAGAACGTACAAAAATAAGGCATCTATACTTCTCTGTCTCTATGCTGTCATATATGCTTCCGACAAGAAGCAGTCTATTTGTATTGCCTTTTTCATTAGAGCCAAATCCGCTTTTAAAGTCAACTATATACCTTATGCCATCTTTTAGAAAATGCAGGTCACATTCAAGCTTAATCTCTCCCGATGTCACAAGACACCAAACCTTATCGTAATATTTAGCCAATTGAGATTTCTCCTCCTCCTTAATTGCGAGCCTGCTGATATATAGTGATATTTCATCCGTAAGCTGTCGTTTCACTTCCGAGAACAAGGGAGGAAGAAATGATGAAATACCAGTCAACGGATATCTAAAACACAACTTACAGAAAGGCTCCCACAATTCTCCTATTCTTCTGGAAAAAGACATGTATTCATATTCCCATACAGAATTGCGCACTTCGAGCATTACCACATCGTTAGTGTAGTATATCATGAGGGCACATTCCAATAACTCCTCATTGCCCCACTTTTCAGATTTCGCTTTCTCTTCAAGAATTGCAAGCAGATTATCGCGACTATCTATCATAGCCCGGTTTAAGGCTGATGTCTTCTTCTTATAGTCGTTAATTGAATATTCCAGTTCTAACTCCGCGACAATTTCTTGAGACCGTCCTCTAAAGTACGACAATAAATCTTGTTTTCTGCATCTTATGTTTCTGTCAATTTCCATTCCGCGACTCTTGTTTATCAGATACAAAGATATTCATTCGTTAAGTATTCTACAAATTTGCCGGAATAATACAATCGACAAATTTAAAAGAGATAAACAATAGTCCGGTCAGGCAAAGCAGATGACAAGCAGCTGGACAATGACCACGCGGGCAAACATCGATAGCGGATAGGTGGTGGCATAAGCCACAGGGGCATTGTCGCCCGGGGTGGTTTCATTGGCATAGGTCATTGACATGGGGTTTGCCATCGCGCCGCTGACCAGTCCCGCCGCAGTGCCGAAGTCAAGATGCCACCATCTCATCGAAACGACCGTCATGACCAGCGAGGGCAGCAGAGTGATGATAAAGCCGGCAACAATCCATATCAGCCCGTCGGCTCGCATTATCGTGTCGATAAACTTGCCTCCGGCATCAAGCCCGAGACATGCCAGGAAGAGCGAAAGGCCGATTCCGCGCAACATCAGATTGGCGCTGCGTGTCGTGTAGGTAATCATGTGGAAATGCGGGCCGAAACGACCTATGAGTATGCCTACCACTATCGGGCCTCCTGCAAGTCCGAGCTTTACCGGCACAGAGATGCCGGGAATGGTAATGGGTATAGACCCGACGATGAGCGACAGCACCATGCCGATGAATATCGCCGCAAGATTGGGGTCCTTCAGGTCAGTCACGGAATTGCCCACCAAGGCACCCACCTTGTTGATAGCGTCGGGGGTGCCGACGATTGTCAGCCTGTCGCCAAGCTGCAAGACAAGGTCGGGGCGAGCCAGCAGACGCACTCCGGAACGCGACACACGCGATATATTGACCGCATAATGCTTGCGCAGCTTGAGCGAACCAAGCCTGCGCCCGTTAATCTGCGGCTTGCTTATGGCTATCGTGCGCGACACAAGGTTCTTGTCAAGAGTGTCCCAGTTTATATCAGGTTTGTTCCAGTCGCGGTCGCTCTTTTCGCCAAACAGGATTGTAAGACGCCCTACCTCATCTTCAGTCGAAATGGCGAGCACGCGGTCACCGAGACAAAGCACGTCATCGGGACCCGGGATAGAGACGTCGTCGCCATGCCATATACGCGACACGACAAATTTAGTGGCGACAAGCTTGCTGATTTCACTTAGCGTCTTTCCACCGACGGCAGGATTGGTCACATGAAACTCAGCGACAAATGTATTGTCGGACTCCCCTTTATGGCGCGGCTCATAATCAGTCTTCCGGGCCACAAATTTCTTAATGAAGACAAACGCAAGAATCACGCCGACGACACCGAGAGGATAGGTCACCGCACAACTGAGCGCCGCCCCCTCGGCAGAAAGCCCGAGCTGATTAAGTGTCTGCTGGGCGGCTCCGAGCGAAGGCGTGTTTGTCGTGGCGCCACTGAGTATGCCAACCATGTCGGCCATCGGTATGGCAAGTATATAGCTCAACGCTATAGCCGTGGCTGTTCCGGCAAACACAAGCCCGAGCCCGAGCATATTCAGTTTGATCCCGCCGGTGCGGAACGAACTGAAAAATCCGGGGCCCACCTTCAAGCCGAGTTCATAGACAAACAGCATCAGACCGAAATCCTCGGCATACTTCAATATAGCCGGGTCGATGGCAAATCCGAAATGACCCGCCATGATTCCGGTAAAAAACACAAATGTAACGCCAAGCGAGATACCACATATGCGCAACTTACCCAGTCCCAGTCCGATAGCGATGATGACCGAGATTACGCACACTGCCTGTAGTGCCGACTGCTCAAAAAATAAACTCTCAAACCAATTCACGCTGCAAAATTACACATTATCCCTCTTAAATAGTCAAATCATGTGCATAAAAAATAGCGTATCATCCACCTGACGACACGCAACATCTTTTTTTCAATGTACGCCTTGATTAGCCTCGCGGCATGCCGCTTTGCCGAGCCTCTATCCATCAGAGCCGCCGCCCGGGCGTTGACTCGAATGATATAAGTTAACCTTTTTTCTCGGTATTAGCTGTTAATCCTGCGCCCAAAAAACACAGACCGGCAGCGGCAAGGCACGATGCAAATACTCCGCTAATATCGCAGACCCAATACAACAGAGCCGCCGCCACAATAAGACCTCCCGCAGCAAACAGGCTTATACGTTTTATGTTTGACGATTTATCTTTATCCATAACGACATTATAACGCTTGATATTATTTGTTATACAAAAGTAAAACATTTGTATAATACAACAAACCGAAAATTGTTAAATCCTTATTGACCCATCCTTTATCCCGATTGTCTATATTCTTGTAAATGCGCTAATTTTACGCCGGTGTATTCGGCTGTAAAAGGTGGTAAAATGCAAGAAAAAAGAGTTGGGCTGTCGCGTGGTGCGAAGCTCAACTCTTTGGTATTCTATGTGTTAATCCTTTTGTGCAGGCTTAGTATTCCTCCTCGTTGAAGAAAGAACTGACTGTTTTAATAATTGATTATCAGGTGATTGCTGATTTGTTGATAGTTTTACGACAGCGTATTATGCGGTAAAATGCGGTGAAATGCCGACGGCGATAGTTTTCAAGTGAGAGGTTTGAGTGGGTTTATTGTCTGTTATGGTGGTTGACCGGTGAAATTTATGTAGACAATAGCGGGATTTCAGTATATAACTTACAAAACCCCATCTCAATGTGTGTAGATGTCAACGAATAACCCCGAACCGATCAACGACAACTTGATTACCACCCTTATAAAAGAAATAAAGAGCCTGAGAGCTGAGCTCAATGACCTCAGGAGCGGACTGGAAACTACTAAAATCCAGCTTAATCCCAAGGCTCTTTATAATAATAAGGAGATACGGTTGCTGCTTGGTGTCGATGAACGTCTTGTGAAAAAATACCGTGATAACGGACTGTTGTCATATATCCGTGAAAGTGACAAGTATTGGTACTTAGGCTCGGATGTGATAACATTTCTTAACCGGAGCCGTTATGAGGCTTTTGCCTAAGCCGGCAGAATCCGGTATTTTTTAGCTTAACGAAAAACTGACACATCGTTTTAATCTTGTAAATTCGCTTGATACGAACAGGATTAAAACGATGTGTCAATGTGTAAAGTAGTAATATTCACACGTGTGTCAACACGCATACAGGACAACCAGCGTCAGGTCAACGACCTCAATGAGATTGCCGGGCGACGGGGCTGGAATGTCGAGAAAGTGTTCTGTGAACAGATCAGCGGAGCTACCTCAAACAAAAACAGGGGCGAACTGGTTGCTATGCTTGATTATATCTCGGTCAACCATATAGAAAAAGTAATGGTAACTGAGTTAAGCCGTCTGGGACGCGATACCGTACAGGTGCTTGAAGTAATCGAGCGATTGAATGAATCCGGAGTGTCGCTTTATATTGACAACTATAATATCGAGACTCTGACTTCTGAGGGCAAAATAAACGCTATGAGTCAGTTTATGGTCACGATACTTGCCGAAGTGGCGAGAATGGAGCGACGTACAATCAGGGAACGCATGGAGAGCGGGTATGTCAATTACATAAATGCCGGCGGTCGTGTGGGCCGAAAACCCGGCTACCACAAAACCGCCGACATAATGCAAGTGGAATATACCGAAGAGCTACGACTTTTGCGAAAGGGTATCAGTCTGCGAAATGTAAGTAAGCTGACCGGCACCTCTGTCAACACTCTTCGGAAGTGCCGGTCCTTGCTACTACTATAGGGAATGTATCAATGTATGTAGTCGGTCAATATGTACGGGCCTCTTCTTGTAAATTTTGATAGATTTCATGTGCTCGTTTTCTTGCATAAGTGTAATCGCGTAGGCTTTTATATGGTTCGGAGAATCCCATGTTGTCCTTGTAGTACTTTGGAGAAAGTTGTCGGATGTAATATAGTTGCATTGCTATGGCATCAAGTATTCCGCATTCATCCTCCATTGTCCAGCACTCATATTCGTATGTTTTGCACAGAACCTCATGGTTGGCCCACATATAAGCTGCCATCTGCTTCTCATCAATGACATCTACATCCGTGGGGAGATAGGTGGCCATTTCTTTGGGTGTAGAGTTGAAGCAACATACTGTCATGGGAGATGATTCCTCGTAGTCTTCGTCAGGATCTTCATCATCGCAGTCTTCCTCCTCATAGTCTTCGTTATACTCAATGGTATAAGAGACGGATTCGTAATAGAGCTTGCCGGAGTCCTCTAAGATGTAGGCCCATTGATTGCCTGTGGCATCCTGCATTTCGCTCATTGCATTAAGAATGCTTGTTTTTTCTTGAGTCATGATATTTTCTGTTTTTGTTGTTGTGTTCATAATGGACGTTGATTTTGAATCAGCTTTATTGCTGAGCTCTTCCGTTTGGTTATAGGAAAAATTTGTGGAATTGTTTAATTGATTGGTCATATTTTTGATATTAGAGTTTTGAAATTTTTGTTTCAGTGGATTGAATCTCCCTCTCTGGTTGTGAGAGGGAGAGACGAATGGCTTTAGAACAGTGCCTCCGGCAGTCCATATTGGCTTAGGATATATTCATAATGATCACCGTAGCCGGTTCGGAATATGTGCATCTCAGGAGAAACCTGCTCGTAGAACGGATTCAATTCCTTATCGATGTACACCCTGTACAATATACCGTTGGGACATGCAACGATGATATGAGGGTAACCACCTGTTGCCCATGAGTCGCGATACTGGTATCTTGCCTCATAATAGACATATTCGGAATTAATCAACCAGAGGTTATACATCAGCCACCCAAGATTAGGATGACGATCAAAGATATATTCAGTAGTGATTTTACGCATAATGACTGTCAGAATAATGGTTGGATGTTGACTGATACGACACTCTCGATTTCCTTCAGAGTCTGATAGAAGCATGAACGACCATTGTATTCAACCTCCTCTCGTAGAATCTCGACCGCTTCGTCAAGCAAGCCCTCGTTATAGCTGGGGACAAAGAAGAACTTGCCATCTTTCTCCTTTATGATTCTCATGCGCCCTTCGATGGTCAGCATATACGCGGCGATTCTTTCTTCGCCATTAGTACCCTGTGCATTCTCTTCTGTAGGGAAGAAAAACACATTCTTTTGATTGTTAAGCTCCTCGTCTTTCAGGAAGCTATGCAGACCTTTGCCCTTTGCAAAGATTTGTTGGAGGACGGTAAACTTTAACTGTCGATGCATATGATGCATTTTTTTTGAGTTTGTTTTATTTGCCATATCTGGTTGTTTTTGCGGTTTAAAGAGTCGGCTTCGTTGCCTTCTCTGCCAGTTATATTAGGGATTGAGTAGAAAGTCTAGATTTGGGGTGAAATTTTATTGTTAATTGATGTTAACAGGATGTGGATGTAGATATATTCATATAGCATCCCTCTGGGATGATACCTGGCCAAGATGGCTTTGATTGTATTGCAGATATTCGAGAAGAGGACTGTTTGCAGGGGTTGAGAGATATACTTTTTCATTTTGTTGAATTATGAAGTTTCTATCAATGGTAGATCAACTTGATGAAAAAGTTTATACGAAGATGGCTGTTACTGTAATTTTTTTCTCCTTATTATATTAATTATATCCTCTTTCACTCAAAAACAATATAATACTGATGACACTTTTTGTAAAGTAACAGTGCTTGTCTTCGGAGAGGTTATGTCAAGAGATAATGTTAAAATCACTAATTTTTGGAGTCAAGAACGGATTTAACACTCTGATTCTCAAAACAGCTTGGTCAATCGCAAAATAATGTTTAACTTTGCAGTGTACCGTTAAGGCGGTTCATAGTCAAAACACGAAAGTGTCTTACTGATTCTCATGTGTCTGAAGTGTGGAAGCTTGGAGACCAATGCGAGGAAAAGTGGACACTCTCGCGTCGTACACTCATACGGCGTGGGAGTTTGCACTTATACCCAAGCATTGAAGGCTTCTTCCACCGCCTGGACACATTTGGGATAAGATAGCAGCTTCCACGCTTTCGTCATTTTATCTCTTTCCTCAGGGGAGCGGGAAAGGCTAAACTCAGGCAAATGACCGAGACTAATACCGATAAGTTCCTTGAAGGTTTCCGTCAGTGGTGGTTAAACAAGGGACATTCCAAACGCAGCGCCGACAGCTATTGCTCAGGCATAAGGCGTGTCAACAGGGAATTCTTCCTTCCGATAGTCAATAAAGACCTGTTTGACGGGCTTGTCGACGCTGTGGCAAAAGGGTGTGCGGAGAACTTCCTCACAGCATTGGTCGGCACCATAGGAGAGAAGAGTAGAAACACTACAGACCCGACGGAGAAAAAGCGGCTTCAAGATAATGTGAGCCACCTGAAAAAATTCATTGAATATGTTGTCGCACTTCAGGATGACACTGTTGCTGCCATAGATCATAGTGAGACAGAGCTGCTCGACGACAGCGCTCTTGATTCCGACTTCGAGTTTTTTGACCATGATACACTGGCGGGCATATTCTCTCTTCGTATCAAGACACAAGACCGCATGAGCGCGGGTAAGAATGTTTTCTTCCCCATACGTATTCTTGGGAGTCTTTTCTCAACAGCAGACCGTTACCATCTCGATATGTTTGTCCGCAAGGGTATTCTTGCATCTGACGGGAGTCCTTTGTATCTCAAGAGATGGTATGACAGTTGGGTAAAGAGCATAGTCGGACGAGTAGTATTCCATACAACCAAGGGCGACTATAGGCTTTCTGAACTCGAAGGTCTTCGGATTATGCGGTCTACGGGCAGTGTGTGGATTGTCGACAAGGAGCATTCACGTACTATACCTTTGTTGTCAGAAGGTGAGAACGGCTTGCAGCCTATGAAAGCAAAGTCATTGAAGCAAATCCATCTCGACCATACCGAACGCATGGAGGATCTTCTCATACGTCTCGAACCGGTGCTTACTGTCATGCGTCAGATTACCGACAATATCAAAGCATCTGTGAATGGACAGACTGTAACTGTCAAAGACAAAAGAAGGAATGAGCATAAAATAGAGCTCGATTCCTTCCGTCCCGGAACGCTTACACTCGTCAGCGGATGGTATTGCGACAATGTGGACTGGGACTTCATAGCCCCGCTGCTTTCACTTGTCCGGGTAGAACTCGACTATATCGCCGCTGCCACCCGTCTGACCGCAATGTCATCAACCGACAACCTTAAAAAACACTGAGAACTTTACCCTGTTAGCAATAACAACGCCAAATGACGTTAAATCAGGTTATTGCAAACGGAAAACATTTACATTTGCAAAAATAACAACTACCATGCTTCATTCCAAGAACTTTGCCGACTCAATAAAGGCAATCAAGCAATATGTTGAAGCCGGAGACTATTCCAGGCCTCACATAATCGCTTCAGAGATGTACTATCCAAGGTTAAACCAACTCGTAGGTGAAAATAAGCGTATCCCCGGAGGCAAGGACGAACTTCGACCCTATTCATGGGTCGCTCCATCATATGCCCAACTGCCTGAGATCATGAAATGCGACACAGAGCATTTCTTTATAATACCTATCGGACGCGGGCGTGGAGAAGAACTCAAAGAAGTGCTTTCTCTTCCCATTGCATCAAAAGCTCCGTGGTTTATCTACATCGAGGATTCACTGATTCGTGAATGGGGTAATGATGTTGACTGCGACATCAACTTCTATGACTTTGACCGAGAGGAATGGCTCAACGCAAGTGAGGAAATCAACCCGGCTACAGGCCGACGCAAGATAGACCGGTTCTATCTTGACTTCCTGAAGCAAGCCCCGGATGAATTCATCTCTTTGTACCCACAGGAGGGATCTTTCAGTATGACCCAGAATCAACCTTCAAAGTGGGAAGCTGCGAGCCATAGCCTTATCTCTGGGATAAAGCATATGCTTGAGTCTGCAGTTCGCGCCAATGGTCATAAGGGTAAGTCAGAGGAAATAGCTTCATTGGTGGAGCCTATGTTCCACTCGCTCTTTACTGACGGAGACATTGACTGGAACAAGCTGTCTGATACGCTTGAAGCACTTCCCGAAGATGTATGGAAGACGTCAATTATCCTACCGAATTGCGTAAAGGCAATGGCTGTCGACCTCTCCCGTGTGGACCAGTTCAAGCTGCATGCGATTTATCGACTAAACTGTGTCACTCAAAATGTATATGAGGCTCTCCATGAATATCACGGACTGCCCGCTGCAAAGTAACCGTCGGTAATCATGACAGACCAAAACTATTCAAAGTTTTATCATCACAATGTGGATATGGACGGATGTCCCTTTATCAAGGTTGACAATCCGGTCATAACCATCATTGGGCTTAAAGGCTCAGAGGAGGCTATCGCCTCGGCTTGTGCTTTGGTGACCAAAGAGTGGATAAAAGATTCATTGTCGGAAGATAGTATTGAGTGGGTGCGCCAGTATCATAGCTTGGGATGTTTTACCATCGAACTGCGTACCAACAACTATATCCCTCAGGTGTATGATGGAATCAAGGCCATCGACGGACTGACATCTGTAAAGTATGTGGTATATGACACCGCCTACAGACGCATGATAGCCAACGACAAGTATATGGCTGAGACGATTAATAGCTCTCGGAAGCTAGATTATGACATCGAACTTGATGACGATGACGATTTTTTTCCGATGATTTGTGAGCTATCATTGCCCATCGATGACTGATAATGCGTATATGGTAAAACTACGTCTGCTACTTAACCTGTTGGTGACCATATCGTTTTTGCTATCGCAATGGCTGATACCCCTGTTGGCTATTGCGATGGCAGCGACGGTGATGCATACGCTGTGGATTAAGATTGCGCTGTGTGTGGTCGCAGCATTGTGGCTCTGTGCCTTCCGTCCGTGGAAAATCTTCTCCGACGACCGTTTCCCCGACTTCATCGCCACCGTGAAGCTCGCCATCACAAAGCTGCTGACGTGACGAGAAATCAAGAAAAGAGGTTTATCCTTTGTAATAAACATTTTATAACAATTAAAATCAAAAATAATGGCAGACTGGAGTTATTGTGAATATCGCATAGCCGGCGAACCGGAAGAGCTTGACCGCTTGTTCGGAATCATGCAGAAGGTTGAGAATGCCGAAGGTGGACCATGGCTATGTGACCTAATGACCGAGATTAACCGCGAGGAGGCTGAAGATGGAAGAGGTCAATGGTCGGAGCTTAAACGTGAGGAAGATTGTATATCTTTCGTGTTTGAAGGAGCCGGGAGAACCTACATTGAAGAATGGGATGAAGTATGTGACAACTTCGAGACACTTTGCCCCTACTTTAAAGGTGAATTATGGGCATATGAACTTGCTCAGAAGAGAGAGAACCCGGAAAAAGGCTGGTTTCCCGACAAGTATTATCTTGATATGCGCTATTCAGAAGACGAGGATGATGAAGCGGGTAGTTTCAGAACCATCGAAGATGTCTATAAGCGTATTGAAGAACTGACAGGGACAAAAATTTCCTCTGAGGAAGACGTTGAAGCCCTGCGCTCTGCTCTGAAAGAGAAAAATGACGATACATTCATCCTCATATATGAGATTGAGGAAATACCTCGTGGTGGATCAAGTTCTCATACGCTATTCCCATGGGGTGATATGTCTGATTGGGAGATAGAAGAAGTGGATGATGATGATATTCCCGAGGAGACATCTGAAATGACGAGTATGCAATCGATGTTTCTTTTGAGAGGAGAAACCACACTTGACCTCAGCTCTTTTGATACATCAAAAGTAGTTAATATGTCGCTTATGTTTGGTTATTGTTCGGATCTGACCACACTTGACCTCAGCTCTTTTGATACATCAAAAGTAGTTAATATGTCTGGAATGTTTGAGGGGTGTTCGGCTCTGAGTACACTTAATCTCAGTTCGTTTGACACGTCGAATGTAACGAACATGAGAGAAATGTTTAGCGACTGTACAGAGCTGACTACACTTGACCTCAGCTCGTTTGATACATCGAAAGTAACGGATATGGAGGCCATGTTCGTCGGCTGCGATAGTCTCAAGACCGTGATTATGAGAAACTGTTCAGCAGCGACTATCAAGAAAATCAAGTCTAAGTTACCGGAAGGTGTGGAAATCATTCAATGACGCAGTTAGGAGAGCGGTAGCATTCAGTCAGGAAGACTAAACTACCGCTCTCTTTATTTTTTACTCTGCTCCTGAAAGTCGTAGGTTGATTTGTCAAGAAATTGAGTTAAAAACAGCAGTCATATAGTGTCAAGAAATGATTTAACTATCACTGTATCCGCTTATTGGCTATCTTTGCATATGTGTAACTGATTCACTCAGTCTGCTATCATATTATAATACTCAACAATCTCTCAAAACAATATAATACTGACGACACAAAATGGAAATTCCCGATAAAACCGACATGGGCTATATGTGTTCACATGCGAATCTTTGCGATATGGAGACGCTTGACATTAGCTCTCTCGATACTTCAGAGGTGATTAGAATGAGCTATATGTTTGGATTCTGTGAGAAACTGACCTCGATTGATTTAAGCAGGTTAGACACCTCAAAGGCGGAAAGCATGCGCGGAATGTTCATTGACTGTCATGCGCTGACGGCTCTTGATTTAAGCGCGTTTGATACCTCGAATGTCGAGGATATGAGTGAGATGTTTCTGCGTTGTAACGGGCTGACTTCGCTTGATTTGAGCAATTTCGACACATCAAAGGTGGAATCGATGTTTGGAATGTTTGCGGATTGCAGCGAGCTGGTTACACTGAATATCAGTTCGTTTGACGCGTCCAATGCTGACGTGGGCAAAATGTTCTACGGTTGCCGTAGCCTCAAGACCGTAATCATGAAAAACTGTTCGGACGAGACCGTAGAGAAAATCAAGGCCGAGTTACCGGAAGGAGTGGAGATAATACTCTAATACCACTAAACTATAAGACTATGACGAACAAGGAAATGAAGACCCGGCTTGCGGATATGGCCGGACAAATATCGACTATTGAAGAGGAACGCAGGGAGTTTGTATGGACTGAATGTGTCCCGGCAATCATATCCCGTATGAAGGAGAAGGGAAAAAGCACTCTATACCTTCGGGAAGCAGAGCGAAACGAATTCTTTGAGCTCGGTGATCTCTGGGGGCATTTCAAGGGTGCCTTCTATGCAGCCAAAGAACTGCGTCTTGACGACGATAAGCTTATGCTTGAATACAGTATGGTCAGCTATAGTCAATCGACCTATAATATAGACCCGTTATATTATAATAGATTTCCGCATTATTATAGCGATGGTAACGAGGATGGCATGGTGGCTGAAGTTGACCGCGAGATTTCCGATGCCATACTCGTAGGCATAATCGATAAATTGCTTGGCGATGAAATCTATAAAATAGGGTTTCACGGACGTGTCGAGGATGATTTAATGCTGAATTATACCATCGATAGCGATGAGTTCAATATAGAAGGGTTTACTTATTTCCCTGCCAAGGATATTCGTTTTGCATGGAATATGGAACGGCTTGACAAGACTGTGACACATCTGCCATTCGACATATATGTCAATACATGTCGAGAGACCGACCATCCGCTGGCACTTTTCATACCTGACGAATACCACGACCCGTTAAGATATTTTGCAGTAGTAATTTACGATGGCGGCTCTGTCGGATTTCCTGACGATAAACTGTTAAGGTTCATGCACCATATAGAGCCGAGAGATCTTTCAAATGTGCTTAGATTTGCCAGCCATTATAAAGACATGTTGATACAACTGTCAAAGAGTGAGGGTGAGATTTCAGTTTGGAAACTTAATTCTGACGCCTTTCTGCTCAACAAGACACCGATTGACAAATCATATCTCTTAAAAGAGGAAGATGATGACTGATTCTTGATAATTGTCAAGAAATTGAGTTAAAAACATCGGTCTTGCAGTGTCAAGAAACGATTTAACTACCACTGTATCCGCTTATTGGCTATCTTTGCATGTGTGTGACTGATTCGCTCAGTCTCATATTATATTATAATATACTCAACAATCTCTCAAAACAATATAATACTGACGACACAAAATGAAAACAACGAGTTTTATAGCTGAAGGAATGAGCACCCCGGAAGAGGTAAAGCAGGCGTTATGCGGAGAGATTCCGTCAGGACACCGACTGATTGCCCTGGACTATGAGCAGGATGTAAAGCTATTGGCGGAAGAGCCTTTGGGTTTCCTTTCCAGAATCTACTCCGGAGATTCCATTGACGATGTTGTCAGACAGTTAAGAGAGCTGGTAGTGAATTATAAGCTGTGGGGCTACAGGCGTGTGGTATTCCGTCTAGTCTGTCGACCGGACAGCGGAGTGACAGCCGGGCAACTTGACTCTTTGTCTACTCGTTTCTCTCGTCTGCCACAGGTGCTTGATGTGTGTTGCGGAATGGATGTCTGCGAGACGCAAACGGAGAATGTACGCCTCCTGCTGCTGGCTTCAACGTCGTGCTATTATCCTTCGTTTCGTAAACATGCCTACTGACTGTTGGAACACTCCGGGGAGATACTTGCCCACCGCTCATTGTATATGGCTGCAATCGGTGACTATATGTTCTGCTCTTCGACGCGCAGTCTGCCAAGGTTGGGAGGCCTTATTGAATGGTGGTCGCGACACCCCGATCTGGCTCGTGATCCCAAGGGCAACCTTTTACTCTACGTCCACAACTACGGAACTCGGAAAGCCGACATCCTGACTCCTGACGGGAGGTGGGTAATAGGTCGGGAGTTGCCTGAGTTGCAATGGGGTAGAGTACTTTGGGGGGATCTTACGCATGGAGAGTATAACTGGAACGAATCTCTCAATGAGAGTATCATGAAATACTCACAAATGGATGCCGAAGGAGCCTGTTCGATTGAGGAGGTAATAATCAGGCTCGGACTTGACAACAAACAAAATGACTATGAAGATGAATGATATTGTAGAAAACATAAGCGATACACTCCCCGTGATGATGTATCTCCACGGGTTTATGTCGGGAGCCAACGGAGCCAAGCAGCGACAGTTGCAACGTCAGTTCAAGGGTCGCTACCGGGTGATTGCCCCTGAGCTGGACGCTGACCCCGACAGCTCTCTGGAGGTAATCAACCGCGCCATACGCGAGGAACACCCGGAAATAATCATAGGCACTTCGCTGGGCGGATTTATGGCTCTTGAATGTGAGTCGGGCGATGCCGATGTGGTCATCGTCAACCCCTGTCTTTTCCCGAAGTCACAGTTGGCCCAATGGGTCGGTGAGGAGCACACATACTTCTGCAAGCGTCTCGACGGCGTTCAGACCTATACTCTGACACAGGCTACTCTCGACAAATATGAGCGTTATGACGCCGTGCAGTCAGTGCGTGACAACTCTCCGCGTGTCTCCGCCCTGTGTTCGACAACCGATGACCTGCTTGGCGACTCTCATGTAAAAGCCCTGACAGGTCTGGTGTGGGACAGCTATTTCAAGGTGGTGGACGATTTCGGACACCAGTGCAAGGATGCCAGCATGACACACCTCTACGACCTTCTTGAACTCGTCATCGACCGCCGTCGGAGAATGGGTGGCTCACCGATGTCATTCAGTGATTTTGAAGAGATGGTACGCACCCGTCCGCAACCCGAAGTTCCCGGATTCTACCGTCTGACAGTGCGTTCGTATGAACCTGACCAAATGGATTTGAAGCGTGTGTATGTCAACCGGCAAACCGCGGAAGAGGCAGCCTGTGACCCGATGTCATTCCGTCTGGTAAGACGCAACGGTGATGTTGCAGTACGCATGATGCCGAGTGACCGCAATGTAAAGGTATTCAACCCTGACAGCGCGGATTATGCTACATTTCATGAGGCTGCGGAGGCAATGAACGGTCTGGTCGGAAGTAAAGGTATTCTTGATTTCGAGATAAGACATTATCCCTTCGGTATAATGTCGCAGACTCATCGGTATGTGGAATCGTGGATGTATGACTTCCGCGGCTCCCTGATTCAGAAGTCAACCTGTTCACCTGTCCATAACAGACAGCCGGGGATATATGGAAATTTCTTCGGTCATTTACCTGACAGTCTCCCTTATAGGAAGGGTGACATTGTAATTGTGTTTGAACCGTCTCCGAATAGTAACCGTACATACGCCATGATGGGTGTGATCGCCGAAGAGCCACACACGGTCAAAAAAGGTTACGAATATTACCGTAGGGTGGTAAAGCGTCGCGAGCGTGACGGACTACCTGTGAGTGACTGGCTTGACGAAGAGAATTATCCGGGTTATGAGAATGACCGCTATCTGGTTCAGACAGGCTTTTATAATGAAAGCATGAACACTCTGTCCTATCGTCATCCGATGGAAATTTTCCCGGTGAAGTTTCCGGTAGGCTATGCTATGGTTGATCTGATGATGCAATGGCACTCTCAATATTGCGAACTTAAAAATAAAGACGAGCATCTTCATGAACGCATAGCGAGGACTCTGGAAAATGAACATCGTAATCGGGTGTATGGCATGGGGCGACGGACACAGGCATGTTTCGGTATACGTTTCCACATCGCCAAGAGACATCTGTTTGAACATATCGACGAGATTCTTGCCGATCCGGCCCAGCGTTCCACTCCGTTACCGATAGCCTACCATCATACAGGAGACAAAAAGGTGATGCTTGGAGCTTACCTGACATGGTGGCGTGATAACGGTTACGCCCCTGACGAGTGTGACAAAGAAGAATGGAACGCATTTCTGGAGTATAACAACACTTTCAATGTCAGTGATACAAATCTTCAGATCATTGATATAATCAACATGTACACTCAGGAAAACTCGGTATAATTATAGATGTATGACACTTCCGGATAACCTTACTTACAGTCAGTTTCTTGATCTTGCCGACCGCAGTCCCTCGCTTGAAGGGGTGTGGATATACCGTCTGGAGCACACCTTCCTGAGCAATGGAGTGGTTTATCCCGAATTTGACATCTACACGAATGAATACCTCTTTCTGACGCTTGAGGATGCTGAGAGGCTCATGCGTGAGAGTTTTGTCAACCGGGAGGCGACATATCGGTTTGTCATCACCCAGCTTCCTGTCGGACGTGACATCGGAGAGGAGACCGGTGCCTCATGGACTTATGGCCCGAATGGTGTACTTATTGATTTCAGAAGCACGACCACAGGAGGTGACACTATCAGTTCTTGTTTCTTCGGACGGCACCGGACGCGCATACTGTTCAGGAAAGGAGACATCGTGGAGGTGGTAGGGCGTGATAGCGTGCGCCTTGCGGTTGTCGCTGACGACGGACCGACCGTCGATCGGTTTTGGGAACGCTACGAAAGGTCTAAGGACGGTATGGGCTACCTTGCCGATGCCAGAGATGACTGCTATTATGTGTTGGACGGACCCGGAGAGTGTTGTCATGACCATGCCGATGCCCTCTCTATGATGAAGCCTTGCAGGTCTGTCCCAGAAGAGATCGCGGGTGTATTAAAAAGTTTTATAAAGTAAAATCATATGGAAAAACTGAATATCGACGAGGTGATGGCATTGCAGATGTCGGGCATGCCCACCTCACAAATAATAAAGACCGACCTTGCAGAGTTTGACCGTCTATATGAAGAGAATCCGGAGTTTGACGGGTATCTTGACAAGGCCAATTCAATACTTGACCGACAGGAAAAACTGGGTATCGTCAGCATATCCTGTCAGGATTCACGGTTTCCGGCGCGCCTGCTTGCCATCGGTGCCGACTGTCCGGCAGTGATACATTGCAAAGGCAACCTGAAGCTGCTGGAAGCCGAAAAAGCTGTGGCTGTAATAGGAGCACGCTCAGCCGACAAGGAGGGGAACACGAAAGCTTATCAGCTCGGTGCGGACTATGCCCGGAAAGGGTATGTCGTGGTGAGCGGTCTCGCTCTCGGATGCGATGCTACCGCCCACCGTGGCTGTCTTGATGTCAAGGGTAGCACGATAGCTATCGTGGGAAACGGACTCGACATCACACATCCGCGTGAGAACAAGGTTTTGGAGGATTCAATATTGCGCAACGGCGGTCTGATGCTGTCGGAACAACCAATAGGCGTCAAGGCCAATCCCACGCGTCTGGTGGCCCGCAACCGCCTCCAGGCTGCACTCTCAGAGGCTGTGATACTGGCCCAGTGTCCGGCTCAAAGCGGCTCGCTCCACACCATGCGCTTTGCCCGCAAGTATGGCCGGGAGAGCCTCGCGGCCACCTTCCCGCGCCACACCGAGGCAAATGCCGGAAACTATGACCTTATTGAACAGAATCTTGCAAAACCTATATGACATCCCAGCCATGTCAGGTTTGAGATTCAATAAACCACACCTGAAACCATCGCATCTTTCAATCTCTCAGCCTGAGACACATCCGGGCTGAGAGATTTGTCATATATGTTTTGACTGTTATGCCTTTAACTGTATCAGAATAACCTAAAAGATTGAACCGCTGCGAAAAAGAGCGTGTCAGGATAACCTTTACAAGATTATTCTGACACGTTTTTATATTGACGCGGTTTCCTGTTCTAACACCGGTAGCCGGATATGTAATTTAGACTTCGAGGACTCTTTCATATATAACTTACAAAACCATCAGTCATTATAGATATGATCACAAATCCCAATTTCAAGATTGACGTATCCGTCACTGAAAAATGTTACAAGTCCAAACCGACTCCTACCGACTATCGGCAAATGCGATGGAATAAGACCAAAATGAGTCTTAGTAGCTTCATTTCGATGGTCAGAATGGGTTACAGCTATTGCCATATTTACTATAGGAACCTGCGTAGGAAAAATAAATTTCTCTATACGCAGACCATCAGCATTGATGTTGATGACACCGATACAGACCTTGAAACATTCTACCGTCAATGCCAGTTGAAACCGACCTTTGCTTACGAGACATTTTCAAATGGTACTGGCGGAAATTACAGCTATCGTCTGGTATATGTCTTCAAAGAGCGTATTAATATCCGTGCTTTCGGTGAACTGTATGAGAAAATATGCAGGATGACCAATCTTGACAAGACTAAAGACCATTGCGGTAAAGTCATCACACAGCTCATGAACGGAACTACATATGAAGCAAAGGTATTCCGCTCCAACCGGATATACTCGTCAATCACCGACCTTCCTGTCGATGCAACTGAACAGGAACAGATTGTCACATATCAACATTCACTTCTTCCTGTAGTGCCAAACGTTTATAAACCCAGACACTCTTCAGCAATCTATCAACCTAATAATATTAATTCATCAAAATCAAATCAAAAACAATATAAATCTAATGACCCGGATTGGAAAAAACAGCTTGAAAGCATCAGTGTCCCTTTGAAGGTCCTTGCAGAGAGCAGACAGGAATTCCTATAGATTTATGGGAAGGAACACAAGCTTTTAAGGTGGTCAAAGCTGTCATATAACGAAGCCGGCTATTGTGTCATACCCGAAAATCATCTTTCACTGTTTGTACGTTATCGTAACAGGCGAGGGGAATGTACGGTCAACCGTTTCCGTGACGGGGAGAAACGTCGTAACCGATTGTTTACCGACGGATGCATCATACGCAAGATAAATCCCGGAGTAACATTCATGGATCTATTTTTCAATCTGGTTCACAGGGTGTATTTCTACTATGACAATTCCGACGGTGTGTTGTCTGATGAACTTATAGCCCGCAAGGCTTATGATGTCATGAATTATACCGAGTTCGATGCGATGGAGTTCAAGTCGCTTGACGCAGGGAAGGTCACTACTTCTCCCGGATACTGTCGTGAACACGGTGTGTCAAGACGATCATATTCCCGGAAGGCTCTTATGTATCAGAATTACGAATCCATACAGGCGTGGTATAAACCTGGGAAATCTGTTACCTCAAACCTGAAGGAAGCGCGCGACAGAGGGCTTACCGTCAGTCTGTCTACACTCCGACGCTATTGCAAGTTCAACAATATACCTGTCAATCCGGGACATTGCAACATATCGGAGTGGTATAACCCGGCTGTCTCGGTAAGACTTAACCTACAGACAGCACGGGCATAGGGCATCAAGGTGTCACAGTCGTCCTTATACAAGCACTGCAAGGACAACGGCATCCCGACTAAAGGGATGGCAACTTAATCTTGCTCAGCTCTTCACGCAGTCTTGCCGGCATAAAGTGAGCGTAGACTTTCTCGGTTATTTCAGTAGAGGAATGACCGAGAAGCTGGCTCACCATCGTCATGTCCATACCGTTATTAAGGCTCAGGACAGCAAAGGTGTGGCGTCCGACATGAAATGTGAGACTGAATGACAGTCCCAGTTTTTCACCAATCACATTGAGAGCTTGATTGATACCACGTGTCTTTGTGTTCCTCACACGGTACAGAGCATCTGTGTCATCAAGGTTAAAGTCATCGTCAAGCAATCCGAAAACAAAACGATTGTATCGACCTTTCCACTGTTCAAGTATTCCCATAGCCTGGTCGCTTAGGGGTATAACATTCCTGTTTTTCGTCTTGACCTGTATCTTGTTAAGAGTCCGTTTGTCGAAGTCTATGTCAGACCATTGCAGGGTGATGATGTCAATGACACGCAAACCACAGGCATATAGGGCAAACAGGAACATCTCGATATATTCCTTCCGTCTCGCTTCCTTATCTTCAATGTAAAACTTTATAAGACACTCCAGTTCCTTTTTGGAAAGATGCTTCACGCTTGACTCATCATTCTTCTGGAGTGATACGGTCTTTATGATTCTCATCTTCTGTATGGCGGCATTGAGAGCCACCGGAATGTATCCCATTACCATTGCCTGTTGACAGCCTTTGAGTATAGGGGTCAGGGCATGGTTTATAGTATCGTCACTGTTGTCCTTGATCTCGCGTCTCCACTTTATGTGTGACTCTATGAGCTCCGTGGAAATCTCAGAGATATAAATGCTGTCAGGTGCATACGTACCGCGTTTTTCCGATTTAAGGAACTCCCGGAATATTTTCATGGCACTCAAGCCATTGCGATATACACTCTGACCGATTTTATTTCGGTCCAGCTCGTTTTTAAGGAGGTCTGACACATAACTCACAAAATCAATACCTTTGTCTTCACGTGTTGTCGGGTGGTCGTCAAGAAGAGCCCTCATGATCTCCACTGTCAAACGGTCGGGGTGCTTCTCACACCAAGCCGCTATTTTGGAGTCAAGCTCACTGACGCTTTTTGTAAGCCTACTGTTGATATTGCGATAGTCAGGTCCGTAGCTTGCCCTGACACCGCCACGTCCCTTGTTCTCGTTAGGATTCCAGTCCTTTTCTTTGACAGAGATTCCGGTAGAGCGTCTGACTGCCACTGATTTGACAGCATATTCAATCTGGATCACCAGAGGGCGGTCATTCTTGGTTTGTCTGGTCTTGTACAACCGGAAATGTCCGGTCGGGAATGGTCTTGCTGCTTTACCCATGTTGTATGTTCCGTTTCTTTTATTTTAAGCGAATTTACAACAGTTATACGACAGTTTATCCCGATTGTTTATATTCCTTTTTTGTCGGTGCGCTAATTTTACGTTAGTTTATTATGCTGTAAAAGGGGGTAAAATGCAAGAAAAAAGAGTTGGGCTGTCGCTTGGTGCGAAGCTCAACTCTTTGGTATTCTTTGGGTTAATCCTTTTGTGTGGGCTTAGTATTCCTCCTCGTTGAAGAAGAAGTCTTCTTTGGAGGGGTAGTCGGGCCAGATGTCTTCTATACATTCGTAGGTTTCGCCTTCGTCTTCCATTTCCTGGAGGTTTTCGATTACCTCGAGGGGGGCGCCGGAGCGCATGGCGTAGTCGATAAGCTCCTCTTTGGTTGCGGGCCAGGGAGCGTCTTCGAGTTTTGATGCGAGTTCAAGTGTCCAATACATATTCAGGATAGATTTAATTTTACGTTTTGTCTTATGTCGTTGTATTAACTAACAATTTTTATCCCAAAATATTTCATCAAATTGATTAGCGACATTGTTAAATCGTGCAAACACGAAGAGGAAGTCACTGAGGCGGTTGACAAACTTGAGCACATTAGGGTCGACGTAGGTGGTGTCGGCGAGTGCCACGATGCGGCGTTCGCAGCGGCGGCACATTGTGCGGCACACGTGTGCCACAGCAGAGCGGTGGGTTCCGCCGGGCAACACGAAATTGGTGAGAGGCGGCAGCTGCACGTCCATCTCGTCGATGCAACGCTCGATGCGCTCGATCACGTCATGGTTAAGTCCGGGACACTGCGTGATGGCATTGTCGGGATTGGGGGTGGCGAGATAGGCGCCGATATTGAATAGTTTGTTCTGTACGCGACGCAACAGGTCGACATACTCCGGCTGCAGGTTGGGGATTGCAACAAGTACACCGATATTGGCATTCAACTCATCGACTGAACCGTAAGCCTCGATGCGTATGTCGGTTTTCTTTACACGCATGCCGCCAACAAGTGAAGTGGCGCCCGTGTCACCGGTACAAGTGTACACTTTGCTTTTTGTCATAGTGGTAAAGTTATGAATGTGGGCGGCAAAGATATATAAAATTTCTGATATAGGCAACATCTTTTCATCAGCCTGCCACTGCTTTAGAGCAGGCAGCTATCGAGGCGACGTAGCCACGGCGGTGAGCGCCGTCTCCAGCTTCATGGCGAGCGACGCGCTGTCTTTTATGAAATAATACAGCTCTGCCACCGGATACAGCTCATCGTCGGCCTTGAACTCGGGCTCCCCCGGGGTCGCGGCTATAGCGCGGGAAAGCTCCGCCTCGACCTGCGGCTTCTCTGAAAGGGTGTCGGTCGATGAAAACATCTGACAGTTTGCCACAAATGCAAAGCAGTCGTCCACGATGTCCTGCCAGAGCGTCAGGTCCACCCTTGCCTGAAGCGAGTCAAGCACAAGGCTCGTGTGTGACGCCGATTTCAGCAGTCTCTCCACGGCGGGACGGCGGCTGCGGTCAAATGGCAGTCCGGAGGGCTTGAAAAGGTCGGTCATGTCGCGAAATGCGAAGTCGGGGTCGTAGCGGGCCTCCGTGTCCTTTCGCTTCGTGACAGGGGTGGTGACCGCATAGCAATAGGCGAGAAACATGTTGAGATTGTGAAGCACCGAGGGCATTATCTTCAGCAGCTTCTCACGCTCTGACGCGTAATGGACCGCACGCTGCCTCTCGATCTCCGACTCCACGTCAATCTCCGACTTCATCGACCCCACGGCATTCAGAAAAAAGCCAAGCGATATCAACCCGCACATCACCTCGACGGCAGTCACCGCCTGTGCCCATCCGTGGGCGGGAGTGTAGTCGCCAAATCCGAGCGTCGTTATCGTGACTATGCTGTAATAGAGCCATGAGCCGAAATCCGTGCCCGCTCCGTCGGGAATGCGAAACTGGCTGTCGGGAAGCCACATATAGATAAGTGCAAACACCGGCGTTAGGGCCACATAAAGCCCTATCCACACGATAGGGCGGACATTGGAGACGACATGAAAGAAATGTCTCGTTTTTACTGACAATGTGTGCAGCATAAATCTTTTTTATCTTAACAACACTTTGCCGCTGTAAAAAGATTAGAGCCCGTCGCTGTACCACCAACACCTTTGCTTACGTTCCTATAAGTTTTTTTTCGGACAAATTATCTTATGTCACATTTATTATATAATTTTGTACATATTCAAAGAAAAAAATGAATGCCGGTCATTTTATCATATTAATTATTTCTATATCGCTTCTTGCCGTCTCTTGCAGCCATGGTAACACCACGGCTGAGCTTGACAGCGCCGAAAGCATGATGGAAGAACATCCAGAGGTAGCCCTCGCTCTGCTTGACTCAATCGAATCTCCTACCGACTGCGAGAGCAATGCCCGTTACGCCCTGCTCTATTCTCAGGCTCTTGACAAAAATTATATCGATGTCACCGACGATTCCCTCATATCAATTGCCGTAGATTTTTATGAAAAAAGCGACGACCTGCACCGGCTTATGCTAAGCTACTACTATCATGCGCGCATATTGTATAATAAGGAAGCTTTTACCCGGAGCTTGCTCGCTCATAGCAAGAGCCTGCAATGCGCCCGGCAACTCAATGACAACTTCTGGTGTGGCAGAAACGCAGCCCAGATATATCTGATTTATGACAAGTTTTTTTATAGCAATGACGCCCTTCACTACGCAAAACTAACCTATGATTTTTTTAATAAATCAGACAAACATTCTCCTTTTTCAATGCATGCTTTGTTAGAGCTTGCTCGCGCCCACTACAACTGTGATCAATATAATGATGCATTGCTTTTGGCAATAGCTGCAACAGACTCAGCCAAGAAATACAATGACCCTATCATATATAAGTCCGCAAAAAAAATCTGTGCAGACTGTTACTACTTCCTCGATATGCTTGACGAATCAATAAACAGCTACAACGAGCTTATGATGATTGATGATAATCCCGACTTATTAGGTTCGCTTGGTATAGCATATCTCAAAAAAGGAGAAATAGAAAAAGCCATGAAGCTTAAAATTGACTCTATTGACATTCAATATCCTAACTTAGTCACCTTTCAATCTGAGCTTTATAAAGTCAAACTTGACTATAAAAACGCGTTATCTCTTTCAGACATGCTGATGCTACAAAATGACAGTGCCTTGGTAAATTCTCTGAATCAGGGATTTGGCATGGAACTATCAAGCTACTATGAATATGAAGCTATGATTAACAATCTAAAAATCAAAAATATCAGAATGTTTAATCTTATAATAGCAATATCGGCAGCTGCAGCAGTCATATTTGTAATTTTAATGATTATCCGAATTATAAAGCACAAAAATCAAGTAATTGAAAAAAATGTGGATATCGCACACAATCTAAGAGAACTTCTTGATTTAAAACAGGCACAATACATCAACGCACAAGATGAAATTTCTAAACTTTTAACATCGCGCTTTGAAATGTTTGATTCTTTATTCGCATCGTATTATGAGGGTAAAGCAACAAAGAATCTCCGTAAAAAAATTTCAGATGAAGTAGAACGGCTAATAGATGATTTAATGACAGAAGAGCGAATATCAGATTTAGAAAATTCTTTGAACAAAAATTGCCACAATATTGTAGCTCTTTTAAGAACAGACTTTCCTGATTTAAAAGATGCAGATTATAGACTATTCATATACTCTGCTCTTGGATTTTCCACTACCGCCATTGCTATATTTCTGAATCAAGAAAAGCTTGAAGCTGTGTATAATAGGAAAGCACGCCTTAAAACAAAAATAAAGAAATCCGACTCCAAACATAAAGACCTATTTATCAGCAAATTATCGAAATAAGCACATTTAACTATATACCTCGTTACAAATATAAGACCACAACACGCTGATAGCCAACACATTACCAACGCACAAACAACAAATAGAATTTACACCAACCCTAAATAAAGCGCTAATAATCAATAAATTACGACACGACCATTTGCATCAAAAAACAAATGAATCTTAGCAGATTTTTCGTTGTTTTTTAGTCTTTAATCATAAATTTGTGACAAATTGGAATTTATGAAAAAGATCAAATTAATCATCACATTCTTCTGTCTGATTTTGTTTACAAATGTGCATATTTTCGCTCAAAACAAAACGCCGGAACCGCAAAGGACAAAAATAGTAAAACATAACCTAGGTAAATTCTATCCTCGTATGCCAAGTAATCAGTACTTGGAATTCATTTATTTCAATAATTCAAGAGAATGCCTCTTTACTTTTAACTATGATATTGAAGTACTATCTGTAACTATAACAGAGATAACAACGCATTATATATATACGGGAGAGGTTTCTCAGGACAATCCTGTCATGTATCAATTTCTTCCTTCGGGCAACTATATTATCACTTGTACAAGCGATAATGGTGACATATTTTACGGAGAATGCGAAATTATATAAAATATAACTTTAATAATTAAAGACCAAACTATATGAAAAAATTTTTACTATTAATTCTTGTATACTTTGCCATGTCAGAGTATGCTTCTGCACAATTAACAGCAGCGTTTTTAAGAACAAGGGCCATTCAGATGGCTCAAAAAGAATTTACTGATATTGACGCCGACTATTACTTCATTGATGAAGACTACTCAAATGTCGATTACGTCAAAGTATTTGTTGACGCGGAACCACTAAAAGGATGGGAACATGATTGCTATATCGTATATGTGCCAAGCAAACTATCACAACAAGAGCAACGACCATTATTAAAGAAGCGATACAGAATGCCACCAGAAGGAGCAAAGCTAATTCCAGCTGCAAATCGGAACAAATATGGA
Source organism: Barnesiella sp. WM24 (assembly GCF_004570975.1). Classification (GTDB taxonomy): domain Bacteria; phylum Bacteroidota; class Bacteroidia; order Bacteroidales; family Muribaculaceae; genus Muribaculum. The sequence continues at coordinate 159,419 of NZ_SPPC01000006.1, read as the reverse complement.
GATAATGCAAATTCTATACCACGACTATCTCATATAGAAAACACTCCTGCTACTAATCCCATGGCACAAAGAACTTATGCTTTAATAATAAGTGGAGGAGTGTCAAGAAACCTCAACTATGACCGCTACTGGAATGACTGTTCATTTATATATCAGACTTTGACAAAAAAATATGGTATACCAAAGAGCAATATATATCCATTAATGTCAGATGGAGACAATCCTGAGGAAGATATGCTTTCACTATCAACCTACAAATTTACATCACAATCACTCGACCTTGATTTTGATGGGAATAATGAAATTCAATATGCTGCCACTAAAAACAATATAAAGACGGTACTTAATACATTGTCTAATAAAATAGATAAAAATGATCATCTGTTTATCTATGTTATTGACCATGGTGGCACAAATGATAATAATATGAGTTCATATATCTGTTTATGGAATTTCGAAAAATTACAGGACACAGAACTTGCTCAGATGCTACGCCCGTTCACAGATAGATATGTTAATGTCAATGTTGTATTAGGACAATGTTACTCAGGCGGTTTTATTGATGACCTTGAGAAAATAGGATGTGTGGTTTCTACAGCATCAAAAGGCAATGAATCATCTTATGGATGCCGCGACATACCATATGATGAATTTGTATACCACTGGACCTGTGCGATAAATGGCGCAACTCACACTAACCGCCCCATCATCGCAGACATTGATGGCAACAAGTTTATCACAATGGAAGAAGCATTTGATTATGCTGTAAGAAATGACAGTCAGGACGAAACTCCACAGTATGCATCAAAACCAGTATCTGTTGGCGAAGATCTTGCTTTTAATAGATTTGTACCATCCTATGACTTATACATCAAAGATAATTGGGATGACACAGGTAAAACACCAAACATGACTACTGAAAAATTCTGGATAAGTCCTTCAATATGGTGTAGAAATCATGATGACGGCATTATAGAACATCAAAATCCGGAATATACGCCTACACATCAGATGGCATATATTTATGTTAAAATCTATAATCGCGGAAAAGAAAAATCGAGCAATAAAAATTGGATACACATGTATTGGGCAGAAGCATCTACTGCAATAAGACCAGCCACATGGAAAGGTCGTGAATTATATAATGAAACAGAAGTGACAGGTGGCGCGCTCGAACCGATAAACATCCCCCCTATTGAAGCAGGAGATTCAACTATTGTCAAAATAAAATGGGCTCTTCCTGCAATGCTCGAAAACCACCCTAACGAAAACCTGCATTTCTGCCTTTTAGGCAAGATTATGGATATTCCTTATGATGATGGATATGTGGATGGTAAACCTTATTTCTATGTAAAAGAAAGTAATGATCAGGCTCAAAAAAATGTTACAATCGTAACAACATCTACCATTCTGAACTCTCAAAGCGTGTTCATACGTAATATTTCAAATGAATCAAAAAAATATTCTTTGGAATTAGTTCCACGAAGAACGACGGACATCAAAATGTTTAATCACGCAGAAATTGAGATGGAAATGACTCCTAAAATTTATAATGCCTGGGTGAGTGGAGGTAAAACTTCTACTGGCATCATGTATGATAATACACAGACAAATGGTATGCATAAACTAAAAATAGTCAACCCCAAAAACAAGATAGACAATGTTGCATTAGCAAAAGGTGAGTTTGATAAAGTCTCATTAAGATTTAAATTCAAAATGTCATCCACATATCGTGGCAATTATACATTTGATCTTATACAACGAGATGACGAAGGTAATATAGTAGGCGGCGAAACATTTATCATTGAACCTCCACTTACTATCTCAAATCCAATTCCCATTGACTACAATCCGGTATCAGGTGGTTCAATCAGATTATCTGTAACAGATGATACTTATTCTACTTATCTTTGGACGGATGAACAAGGTAATGACCTTGGAAGAGAACAAAATTTAATTATAATGCCGACTGCAAGCTCGGGACTGATTTCTGTTACCGCACTTAATCAAGAAGAAGAAATGGGAATTGGAAGTGTCTCAATTGCTTCAGAATTTGGAATAAAGTCAATTAACAAGCTATCAAACAATACCATAGAGATTAAATTAAATAATGAAAGTCTTGAAAATAGTGCTTTAACCATCACTTCCTTATTTGATGGATTAATAAAGAACAAAGTGGAATTACAAAAGGGCATCCTTTCTGTAAAGATTGACACATATAATTTGCCATCAGGCTTATACGTGATAAATTATTCAGTGAACGGAGAAATCATAGACACCATAAAATTCAATCAATGATAATTTACTGACTGAATTTATTGTCTGCACTAATACACTAATGATTTTATCCAACATAAATATTAAATATTAGTTTATCGCACCATATTTGCGATAATTTATTGCAGCAATTTCTCAGTTGAATTGTAGAATACTTAAAGTAATAAGTTATGAAAAAATATTTACTAATAGTTGCCTCAATGATTTCTTTTATTGCAACAAATGCAGCAAAAGGTTCTGACAAGGATTTTATCGAGATAAATGTAACCGAACCGGGCAAACTGGCAGAACTTATGGGCGAGCGTGCCAATGATATTGACTCGCTTGTAGTGACGGGAACAATCAATGCCGCTGACTTCAAAGCGATGTGGAGCGCGTCGTTCAACGGCAGGCTATCGGCTCTGAATCTTGAAAAGGCAAAGGTTGTCGACGGTATTGTACCTGATTATGCATTTTTCAACTCAAATGAACAGACCGACTTCAGCAACGGTGTAATCCATGTGATAGCGCTGCGCAACATAATGCTTGGCGAAGGCATTACAGAAATAGGCAAAGGTGCATTCATGTATGCAACCAATCTTTGTGAAATAAACCTGCCCTCAACGCTGAAGAAACTTGGTGAAATCAGTTTCAGCGACTGTAAAAATCTGAGAACCTCGCCGCTCGTATTGCCAGAAGGACTCACCGAGATACCTCGGCGCTGCTTCATGAATTGCCGTTCGTTGTCAGAAGTGACATTACCCTCGACAATAAGGTCTATAGGCGAAGCTACATTTTTCGGCAGCCACATCACGAAGATTAACTTTCCGGAAGGACTGGAAAAGATTGGTGACAGTGCCTTTTACGGATCACATCTTGAAGAAGCAGTGCTTCCGTCATCATGCCTGACCCTTGACGGAACCGCCCACTTTGCTCTAAACCGCAATCTGCGCACACTATCTCTTCCTGACGGGCTTACATCAATTCCCGATGATTTTGCAGAAGAAGGCTTGAGTCTTATTGACGTAAACATGCCGTCGTCATTAAAGACCATCGGCAATATGGCGTTTTCACTCTGTCCGCTCGGTGGCAGCCTAAAACTACCTGAAGGACTGACTGAAATCGGCGACCGAGCCTTTTATGGAGCGACCGGAATCAGGGAGGTTACATTTCCTTCCACTCTTTTATCCCTCGGAATGCTAAGTTGCGACAACTGGTCGGGACTCAAATCAATACGCTGTATCGGAGCGGTACCCCCGGTCTGTGAAATTGCCACAAACGGACTCGGTCCGTTTGGGACACCCAATTATAATGTCAACGACGGAGTAATCAACAGTATTCCGGTCTATGTGCCAAAAGGATCGCTTGAACTATACAGAAATTCGCCGGGATGGGACATATTCTTCAACTTTATCGAGACCGAATACAGTCCTGCCGCAATAGCTGAAGTCTATGACAAAGACAGCGTGACAGTCTCGGTCGAAGGAGGCGAGATAGTGATAAGCGGCAAAGAAGGAAGATTTACCATATATTCACTTGACGGGACAACAATTGCCACTGGCTCAATAGGAAATGAAGTCATAAGAATCTCTGTATCTTCCGGCTATTATATTGTAAATGCATGTGACAAGGTAAAGAAAATAAGAATCTGAAATTACTTGCAGGTATCACTCTCCGGAGAAATACACCGCTAAGGCAGGGAGGCCGAGACGAGCCTTCCTGCCGCTTATTTGTCAAGGCGGCGATGCAGGCTGTCAAGCGCAGCCTTCACTGAGGAGCCGCGGTAAATCTGGGCGCCGGTGGAGTCAGACACGATGTAGTAAGGCAGACGCGGTATGTTGAGATGGTCAAATGACGCCGACGCCACTCCGGCAGGAGTCCAGACGCGAGTCCACTTCAATGAGTCGGGACGCTCGCGCTTCCACGCGAGAGTGTCGGGGGCAAATGACACGTCAAGCACTTTCAGGCGTCGTCGCGGATAATCGTCATATATCCCTTCGATAGCCTTTACGATTGTGTCGCGGCGATGTTCCTGACAGGCAAAGTAGAAAAGCGTGTAGCTTGACTTGCCCGGAGCGTAATGCTCAGTAGAGTCGCCGTAGGAATAGATGGAAAACGGGCGTATCTTGGCGTTCAGATGGGCTGAATTGTTGTAGGAGAGCAGCAGGCGGTAGTCGTCCACGAGCTTGTCGGGGCGCGCCTTGGGCGATATAAGGGCAAAAAGCGAATCGGCCTGCGACTCATTGTCGGGCGCGTAATAAGTCGTGAGCATCAGTGCCGATGACAATATGTCATCACGGTGACCTACCACATAGTCGGCGACCAGAGTGTTGACCTGACGAGGATTACCCACCTCTATCACTCCGGCATTTTCCCTTATCCAGCGGCTCCACTGCTCCACCGGCTTGTTGCCTTTCATTTCGATTACGTAAGGATTGTCAAGGTCGAGCTTGCAGTCTATTGTCTGACCGTTTTTGACTATAAGGCGCGCGATAAGCACATGCTGTGCCGTAAACAGCTCAGCGACGGTATATTCACCCGACACCCCGTGAAGGTCAAATTTTCCGTCGATAGCCGGCTGCCCTTCCTGATGCACAGTCCCGTCGGCGACATACAACATATTGATTGTGCGGGTTCCGAGACCCTGCACCTCGCCTGTGACACGAAACTGAGTGTCGTCGCCACACGCAGCAAATACCGCAGCGACAATCATCGCTATGATCAATCTTGATTTCATCCTAAAGTAATTTCCACAAAGTTAGCAATTTTTTCAATTAATAGCCCTGTGCTATTTGGTGGAACGGAATAAAGTGGCTATATTCGTGACATTATGGATTTCAAGGTAAACTGGGACGATAAAGTATGGTGGCGCACGGTGTTTATCGCCGCGTTGCTCGCCGCCGTCATAGTCCTGTCGTTTATGTTTCTCTCCGGTGTCACCCGCTGGATCATAGCTGGCGCCGTCGGGGTGTTGCTGCTCGCCACCTCATTCATGGCGCCGGTGAAGCTTCGCATCACCTCCACGGGGATTGTCATGTTTAAGCTTATCGGCAAAAAACGGTTTCCCTACAGCGACATTAAAGATATAGCGCTTTGCGACCTGCAGAGCGCCCCCAACATACGCATCATCGGCAGCGGCGGATTTCTGGGCTATACCGGATTGTTTTACAACAAGCTCACCGGCACTTTCACCGGCTATATTGGGTCGATGTACCGCACAGTAATTATTACCATGAACAATGGCAGGAGATACATTGTTTCATGTCTGAATCCCGACAAGCTGGTGGAAATTAGCAAGTCAAATATCAGAGCCTGGAAAAACAGACTACAAAAATAGCCTTTTGGCTCTATAAAGTGACTGCCAAATAAGCTAACTTTGGACATTCATCACATAACAAGAAAAAAACGATGCTTAACTGCCGGTATATAATTGTATTGCTCGCCGTGTTTATATCGTCGCTGACACAGGCGCGGGCTCAGATTGTCAGTCCGGAGCGCGACCAGGTTCTGGATGTCGACAGCGTGAAAAAAGCATTTGACGACGCGCCCTATTTCGGCCTTTATAAGGACAATTACTTTATTTTTGGTCCGGCAATCGGCATGAAGCCGACAAAATACAACACCAACGTAAAATTTCAGATATCCATAAGCCAGCGGCTCACGAAGCGCACCCTTCCCTTTGGCAGCTACCTGTATCTATTCTATACCCAGAAGTGCTTCTGGGACGTGCTGCGCAAGTCGTTTCCCATGACCGACCTGAATTTCAATCCCGGAATAGGACTTACCAAGCCCCTCTTTGTAAAAGACCGCTTCATCGGTAAAGTGTCGCTCATCCTTGAGCATGAGAGCAACGGCAAGGCGGAGGAAGACAGCCGCTCATGGAACAGGATTTCATTTGCCGGCAACATACTCATCGACCCCACCATGATGGTACATGGAAAAATATGGATTCCTATCGTGGACGGTGAAAACAACCGTGACCTGCTTGACTATTACGGACTTTACCAGTTTGGCATCACCTACATGACTCCTTCCAAACGCTTCGGCGGCTCAATCATACTCACCAAACGCAAGGGATGGAATCCATTTAATTTCAACACTGTGCTTGAACTGAGCTACAAGCTGTTCAATAATGAAAACCAGTATCTCTTCATGCAGTATTACAACGGCTACGGTGAAGGACTGCTCGACTACAAGACCTTCAAGTCGCAGCTGAGGGTAGGCATCTGCATCAAGCCCCAGTTCTTCAGCGAATATTAACGACGCCGCGTCAGAATATATTTCTAAGAATCCACCACAGAGTCAGCACGATGAAGCACCCCCATATGACGGGTGCGGAATTTATACGCGAGTAGTAGCGCGGACAGGATGTGCGGACACACTCCGAATAGAGCAGCAGCACTATAAGCGGGGCAAACAGCAGCAGCATGCAGTTGTAATGCCACGCCGAAGCGATGTCGCCATGAAGAAGAGCGTGTATGGCACGCTGAGAGCCGCAGCCGGGACACAGATAGCCGGTGGCGGCAAGAAACGGGCAGCGCGGGAAAAACCGGTTGCCCGACGGGTCAAAGTAGAAGTAGACACATATCGCGGCAAGCAGGAGCGCGACCCCTGCCACAATTAAAAGCCTACGGTCAATCTTCACCGCCATCAAGCAAGGAATGCGGGCAACAACTGGAGCGCGATAACACACGGAATGGATATAAGCGCGAGAGCGACACTGACCCATATCCATATCAGCGCTGTCTGCGACGCACGCTTGGCGCCTTCAAAGTCGCCGCGGGAATAACGGTTTTCGACACACACCGAATAGACTATAGCCACAAGCCCGGGTATCTGGCAACAGAGCAATGTAGCCACAAGTGACCATGCAAGATAAGAGGGCGGACATGGCGGCAACTCCGAAGGCTGACCGTAGCCCGCTCCGGGAGCCACCTTATAGAAACACCCGTCGAGCTCAGGCAGACGCCACGCCGGCATCCACTCCGCCATCCCTTCGCGCCACACAAGGGTGTCGCGCACCATCCCGAGGTTGAGAAGTTCCCCGGGAGTGTGCGGACCTACCTTTACATTGTTGATTATCGCGTAATATGTCATCATCAGAAATATTTCACCGGTTCTCCAAGAATGTCGCCGAGCAGATTATTGGCAAGACGGCTCGCGCCTATACGGAACAGACCGTTGTCGAGCCACTCTTCTCCAAGCACCTCCTTTATCACCGTGTAATACTTCACGGCGTCAACTGTGGTCGACACTCCACCCGCAGCCTTGAAGCCAACCTTGTTGCCGGTGGTCTCGTGATATTCCTTTATTGCCTGAGCCATCACGTAAGCAGCCTCAAGCGAAGCGCCGTCATATACCTTTCCGGTCGAAGTCTTGATGAAATCGGCACCCGAATACATGGCAAGCACCGAGGCGTTGCGTATATTCTCAGCGCTCTTCAACGCTCCGGTCTCAAGAATCACCTTCAGGTGAGCGTCGCGGCAGGCATGTTTCTGCTCGCTGATTTCGTCACACACCTCTTCCCAGTCACCGTCAAGATAATTGCCTACATTAAGCACAATGTCAATCTCGTCGGCACCCGACGCCACTGCGAGCGCGGTCTCCGCAACCTTCACCTCCAGAAATGACTGAGAGGAGGGGAAAGCACCCGACACACACGCCACTTTCACGTCAGTGACATCAAGCACAGTCCTTACTACCTGGGCAAAATTAGGATAAACACATATCGCCGCAACATTTTTCAGCGCGGGATATTCATTGTCAAAGGCGTTGACACGCTCGGTGAAGTCAGCCACCGACTGAGGCGAGTCGGTAGTAGAAAGCGTAGTGAGGTCAATGCAGTTGAATATTGACTTATAGACCTCGACATTCATGTTTTCATCAAGATGCTTCTCAAGAATCTCGTCAACGGCTTTTTTCACAGCCTCGTCGTCAGTGATGACCTTAGAGGCGGCTACGGTGTCATGATATTTGTCGCTCATTGTAAAAATCGGTTTTAATTATTGAATTTATGGTTAGTCGCTTAATTTATGATTGTTTTTATGACGGTCACGGTCACGCAATGTCTTCTTCTCGATATTACGCGCCAACGCCTCCGTAAGGTCGACGCCGCTCTGATTGGCTATGGCAAGCACGACCCACATCACATCGGCGAGTTCATCGGCAAGAGTGTCCTCCTCGCCCGGCTTGAACGACTGGTCGCCATAACGCCGCGCCATCACTCTCGCCACCTCGCCTACCTCCTCGGCAAGCACAGCCATATTGGTGAGCGGGGAGAAGTAACGCACACCGACCGTGGTAATCCACCTGTCGACAACAGCCTGCGCCTCACGCAGTGTAATATCGTCATTATTCATAATCATCTACTCTTTAAGACGGGAGTCGATGATTATCGTCACCGGCCCGTCGTTAATAAGCTCGACCTGCATGTCAGCGCCGAAGACTCCCCGCTTCACCTCCTTGCCGAGACGCTCCTCCATCATGGAGCAAAACAGCTCGTAGAGCGGAACAGCCTCTTCCGGGCGAGCCGCGCGTATGTAGCTCGGGCGGTTGCCCTTGCGGGTCGACGCCGTGAGAGTGAACTGACTGACGGCAAGCAGGTCGCCGCCGGCATCAATAATCGAGCGGTTCATGACACCCGCCTCGTCGTTAAATATACGCAGCGCCGCCACTTTTCCGGCAAGCCACTCGACATCGGCGGGAGTATCACCGGTCTCCACTCCTACAAGCACCATCATCCCGGCATCAATCGAAGAATGAACAGAGCCGGCAATGCTGACTGATGCACGGGTCACACGTTGTATAACAAGTCGCATCGCAAATTATCAATTACTTATCACACAAAAATAGCTAAATTTTCCCAATATCAAAACATTTTCGTCACATAGACCGATATAGACACAGAAAGTGCCGCCACCTTTGACTCAGGCTGCGGCACTCATAGTATCTTATTGCCGGGAGTTATTCGTAATTAATCGGAATCTCGCGGTCTATGCTGCTGTCAAGCGAGATGAGAGTCTCAGTGCCGTTAACGCCGTGAATCATCTGAATCTTGTCGTTAAGCAGCTCCATAAGGTGCTCGTTGTCACGCGCATACAATTTTATCAACATTGTATATGGACCGGTCGTGAAGTGACACTCCACCACTTCGGGAATCTTTTCCAGCTCAGGCACCACGTCACGGTACATCGCGCCGCGCTCAAGATTGACCCCGATATAGGTACATGTGCGATAGCCTAATATCTTGGGATTGACATGATAGCCCGACCCGGTAATCACCTTGAGGTCAATCATCCGTTGCAGACGCTGGTGGATGGCGGCGCGTGAGACACCACACTCCATAGCGACATCCTTTGACGGAATACGTGCATTTCGCATTACGATTTCGAGTATTTTGCGATCAAGGTTGTCTATTTTTTCCATATTCTATAAAATGTATTCAAATTTACCAATTTTACATAGCAAATGTAAGCATTTATTTTGATTTGACAATCATTGTGTCACATTATTTACAAAAACCGCCATAAATTAGACCGAGAAAAAAACCGTGAAAAAGGAAAAACACCTTATTCACGGTTATAATCTGTTATAGTCGGAATATCAAAAAGGATTATTCTGCAGCAGCCTCCGGAGCGGGAGCGGGAAGAACAGGAGCGGCAGCCGGAGTCTCGACGTCGGTATTGAAGTCGGCGGGCTGAGTCTGCTCTGTAGCCTGGGGAGCCACACGTGATGAGCTCTGGATAATGTTGCGGGGCATGAAGAACACACCAAGCACGGCAAGCACACCGATTGCAGCAGCAAGCCACCAGGTAACTTTTTCAATAAAATCATTGGTGCGGCGTACACCCATCACCTGGTTTGCACCGCCAAACTGAGAAGATAGTCCGCCTCCTTTGGATTTCTGGATAAGCACGATGCCTATCATAAGAAGTGAAGCAATGACCGTAAGGATAATAATTACTATGTACATTGTTTTTTTGTATTATTTTTGTTTTATATATTTCTGATTTATGATAAGTTTCTGTAAGAAACGCAATTGGTCTGCAAAGTAAATACTTTTTTCCGGATATTTCAAACTTAAACCGCTTATTATTTCAAAAGCCTTGTCATATCGGTGCTGTTTTATATAAATTTTTGCCAGACTTTCACTTAAAAGCGAGTCATCCTGAACGACAGGAGGCTTTATAGGCTCCGGCACGGCGGGAGCTTCCTCTGTCACTTCATCCTTTTCACCCTCTACCGCAGGGAAATGCCCGTTGTTGTCACGGCTTTTCAGGATGAAAGCGTTTATCAGGCTGTCCTGCGAGTCGCCGACAGCCTCTTCGCTGTCAGGGAAGCTTCTTTCTTCCTCGTCGGCGAGAATCTGGGCATAATCGGCTACAGGATTGAATATCAATCGCTCGAGTATCTCCTCCTCGTTGGAGCCCGAGGAGCCGTATGTGTCGATAAACGTGTCTATCGCGGCATCGGTGGTAGGAGTTGCGACAGCGTCACGCTGTGGATATATGTCATCAAAGTCAGCAGCCATCGGCTCCATAAGACGATATAAAGCCTCGGCGTCGGCACTGTTGAGCGCGACACGGCGTGTAAGCTCGCGCCTGCGATCGTCGGAAAGTCCGGCGTCACGCTCAAGCCTCAGCATCGCGGGCAACGTGAAGTAGGGGTAGCGGCTGTACATCTCGTCGACCCACCGGTCGTCGGGCACCATCGCCGTGTCGGCGATAAGTTTTTTCAGAGTGTCGGCAAGCCCTTCCATATAATATTACCAGTTACCGAGAGTAGCGTTAAAAATAAGGTCGACAAGCTGCTCGGTGATTTCCTCGCAGAGCTGGTCCTGGACATCGGTAAGCATTTCGGAGCTGTCAAAGTCCTGATAGGCTGAAAATGACTGGTCTATATCATTCTTGTCATTTTTGTTGTCAGTATATTTCACCCTGACAGTGATGGTAAGACGCGTCTTTGAGGCAAGCGCGTTTTCGGTGACAGCCTGAGGCGAGAGGGTGTAGCCGGTGATCTCGCCTTCCATCTCAAGGTCGCTGGAGCCGTCGGTGGTCTGTAGACGGGTGTTTCGCGTGATGTAGTCGAGCAGGGCGTTTTCAAATGTCTGCTGCAACGGCGGGTAGACAAGCGCCGCACGTATCGGGAACTGCGACACGCGGATTGTCTTATAGACATTATAGTCTATCGCCGTTCCATTGAATTTATAACTGATTGTACAACTCTGCACAATCATTGCCACTGTGATTGCAAGCACCCATAGTCCGGGGCAATGGCGAAGATAATTGGCTATACGTTTCATTTAAATGGGGCTATTCAAGTCCGAACTCTTTGATTTTACGATATAACGTGCGCTCCGAGATATTAAGCTCCACGGCGGTAGCCTTGCGACGGCCTTCGTTACGCTCCAGTGCCCGGCGTATGGTCTCGCGCTCGGTGTCCTCAAGAGTCATGCCCGAGTCGGGGCTCTCGGTAATTATGTCATGAGCGGCGTGGCTGTCGGGGTATAGACGTGGCATCGGTGAATAACGCACAAGCGAGTGGGGAGGCTCCTCGACGGGCTCCGGCTCGTCAAGGGGTCTTATGTCGCGCGGAACTCCGCTCTCCATTGTCTCGATTGTAGCGCGGAGGGTGTCAATCTCATTGCGCATGCGGAAAAGCATATTGAACAGCAGTTCCCTCTCCGATGCATAGGAATGGCTTCCGTCGACCGACACGGCGGGGGTGAACGAAGTCGTCACCTCGGGAAGATAGGACCGCAGTTTTTCAGGAGTGATTGAATTGCCGGCTTCAAACAGGGCTATCTGCTCGACCACATTTTTAAGCTGACGCACATTGCCCGGCCACGGATAATGGCTCAGCATCATCGCCACATTTTCATCAAAAGCCACGGCAGGTGTATGGTAACGCTCTGAAAAATCAGATGCAAACTTGCGGGCAAGCAGCCATATGTCATCGCCTCTGTCACGCAGCGGCGGCACGGTTATATGCACCGTCGACAGGCGGTAATATAGGTCTTCCCGGAATTTGCCTGCCTGTATAGCCTTCATCATGTCGACATTTGTGGCAGCCACGACACGTATGTTGGTCTTCTGGACGGTTGACGAGCCCACCTTTATAAATTCTCCGCTCTCCAGCACTCGCAGCAGCCTCGCCTGGGTTGTGAGCGGAAGCTCCGCCACCTCATCAAGGAAGATAGTGCCGCCGTCGGCCTCCTCGAAATATCCCTTTCGGGTAGCGATGGCTCCGGTGAAAGCACCTTTCTCGTGACCGAAAAGTTCGGAGTCGATAGTGCCCTCGGGTATCGCACCGCAATTGACGGCGATATACTTTGAATGTTTTCGCGAACCGTAGGCATGTATTATCTGCGGAAAAAACTCTTTTCCCGCACCGCTCTCGCCCGTAATAAGCACCGACAGGTCAATCGGAGCCACACGCAGGGCGCGCTGGACGGCGGCTACAAGTGCCGGGGCGTTGCCAACGATTCCGAAGCGCGATTTTGCCTCGCGCACTTCAGTAGAGAGATCCATCACATTCATCGGCGATTACGCAATTGATAGGTTTTATTCTTCAGAAAATCGCCCAGCCCAGCCACGTCGGGATATTGCTTCAGCTCGTCTGGCGATATTACATCACCTACCGAGACATGAATCTCGCTGTGACACTTGCGCCACACCTCGGCAGGGAGGCGCAATGTGCGCAGACGCCAGTCAATGAGTCCGAGTATATTGAACCAAAGACTGTTATGTCCGTGAAAATAAATCGGTATGACGGGCACGTTGAGCTGCTGTATAAGGCGTATGATAGAGGGCTGCCACTCGCGGTCCTCGATACGTAGCTTACCGTTTATCTTGCTTACAGCTCCAGCCGGGAAAAATCCGATAGGATTACCTCGGCGCACCTGCATTATAGCCTCCTTTATACCCTTCATGGACACGGCTTTCTTTGCCGGGTCGTCAGATGCAAGGGCGTCAACAGCGATAAAGTTGGGGCGCATCGCCGAGATATGGTTCAAGACCATGTTGACCATGACCTTGAACTCAGGACGAATGGAGCCTATAAGCGAAATCAACGATATGCCGTCGAGCGCACCGAAAGGATGATTGCTCACAGTGATGAACGCCCCTTCGGGAAGATGCTCCAGCACCTCCTTGCCGTCGACGCGCAGGGTGATGTCAAAATCTTTCAGCAGGTTACGCGTAAATTCAGGTCCGGGATTGTCGCAATACTTGTCATGCACGGCATTAACCTTGTCAAGCGCAATCCAGTGAATCACATTGTTCACCAGTTTCTCATGACCTTCAAGCTGTGGCAACATCCCTACTATGTCATTATAGTCAAGTACAGTACGTTTTATATTTTCACTCATTTCTGTCGTTCAAGATATTTATCGCGCCTCCCGGGCGCATACAGGCATAAGCCTATTTACCACAAAGTTACGAAATCTTGTACACAAGACAAAAAAGAAGGAGAAAATGTAAACCCGAAAGTGTTACAAATTCTCCTTCTCCTCTCTCCTCAGCGGTGCGTACGGGACTCGAACCCGTGACCCCATGCGTGACAGGCATGTATTCTAACCAACTGAACTAACGCACCAAATTTTTTCTATTTTATCAAAACCGCCTCTGCCGTTTTGCGAGTGCAAAGTTATATGCTAAATTTCATTCTTGCAAATTTTTTGACTCTTTTTTTGAAAAATATTTTCCCATTAAATTTCCGGCGCCATTACAAGGAGCCGCCATGCAAGCATCAATAGGCTGTAAATCAATCGATTTACAGCTGACCCTGCTCAACAAGTATACACACTCTCTCTACAATCGCGTCATCTTCATTTTTATCAGGATTATAGCTCGTCTTCAGGCTAACCCCGAAGAATTTTCCGAATGTCTGCCAGAATCCGGCACGGAAAGTGCCGAGAAACGCTTTCAGAATCGAATAGCTGCTTTGATTGGTCTCCCGGTTGATAAGCTTGACGAGCATCTTTCCCTGTGACTTTGTAAACTTCTTCAGATGTGGCTTATACTGGGCAAAAATTTCTTTCTCCATCTGAGTCAGGTGGGCCTCCCTCTCTTTTTGGGTAGGAAGCGTCTCCATGTATTCATAGGTCTCAAGGAGAGTCTCGGCTATCAGCTTTGCATAAGGCAAAGTGCGCTTTACATCACGCACGGTGCGCCAGTAAAACTCCTCCTGCTTTTTATTCTTGAACTTCATCGGAGGAAACACCGTGACCTCGTTAAGCACGACCATCAAAGCCGTGTCGCCCTGCTCTGTCACAAAATGATAACGTCCGTTGACAGGCTTCCTGACCACACTGCGGGGCACAGGCACGCCGTCGGCATCAACAGCCGCGGCGGCATATGAGCCGAAAGCGCATAATATGGTCATGATTATACAGAACAGAATCCTCATAACTCTATAACGCGACATGACGGCAAAGATTGCATGACACGAGCGGGATTATTCCCCACGGCGTTCAGTGTGAGGATAATCGACCGTGTAGTGAAGACCGCGCGACTCCTTGCGCTCCATAGCCTGACGCATGATAAGATACCCTACATTTATAATGTTGCGCAGCTCACATATCTCACGGCTCGCCTTTGAACATTTGAACAGTTTTTCGGTCTCCTCATAAAGGATGTCAAGCCTGTTCCATGCCCTTTTAAGACGCAGGTCGCTGCGCACAATGCCCACGTAGGTTGACATAATCTGCCCCACCTCCTTTATGCTCTGGGTAATCAGCACCATTTCTTCAGGATGGCGGGTGCCTTCATCATTCCACTGCGGCACATCGTGACGGTAACTGTAATGATCCTTCACCTCCATCGCGTGGCGGGCGGCGGCATCGGCGTAGACCACAGCCTCGATAAGCGAATTGGACGCAAGACGGTTGCCGCCGTGCAGTCCCGTGCAAGAACACTCGCCTACCGCATACAGGCGCTTTATCGACGACTCGCCATTGGTGTCGACCTTTATTCCGCCGCAGAGATAATGGGCGGCGGGCGCGACAGGTATATAATCCTTCGTTATGTCTATACCGAGCGACAGACACTTCTGATATATGTTGGGGAAATGCTTTTTAGTCTCTTCCGGATCCTTATGGGTGACGTCGAGATACACATGCTCGTCGCCATACTGCTTCATCTCCGAGTCGATGGCACGCGCCACTATGTCACGCGGAGCGAGCGACAGTCGCGGGTCATATTTATGCATGAACTCTTCGCCGCGCTTGTTGCGGAGCACCGCGCCGTAACCGCGCATAGCCTCCGTGATAAGAAACGACGGGCGGTCGCCGGGGTGATATAACGCCGTAGGGTGAAACTGGATAAACTCCATGTCTTTCACCGTGCCTTTTGCCCTGTAGACCATAGCGATTCCGTCGCCTGTAGCGACAAGAGGATTGGTGGTGGTGGTGTAGACCGCCCCCACTCCGCCGGTGGCGATAAGCGTCACACGCGCCAGGAAAGTGTCAACCTTGCCGTTGGAAGGGTTAAGCACATAGGCACCGTAACATGTGATGTCGGGAGTGCGGCGTGTCACTATTTTGCCCAGATGGTGCTGGGTTATTATCTCGATGGCAAAGTGATTGTCAAATATGTCGATGTTCGGATTGTTTCTTACCGCCTTTACAAGACTTTCCTGAATCTCCGCCCCGGTATTGTCCTTATGGTGGAGTATTCTGAATTCGGAGTGTCCGCCTTCACGGTGCAGGTCAAAGTCGCCATTCTCATTCTTGTCAAAGTTGACGCCCCACCCGATGAGCTCCTTAATCTGTTGCGGCGCTCCTTTTACCACTTTTTCGACAGCGGCACGGTCGCTCAGCCAGTCGCCGGCAATCATGGTATCTTCGATATGCTTGTCGAAATTATCTACCTCAAGATTAGTGACCGACGCCACTCCGCCCTGGGCAAAATAGGTGTTGGCTTCTTCAAGATTTGTCTTGCAAATCAACGCCACTTTACCGGTCCCGGCTACTTTCAGGGCAAAACTCATGCCCGCAATGCCCGACCCTATCACCAAATAGTCATATTCGTAAGTCATAACGCGTGAATAATATATATGCCGCAAAGGTAGCAACTTTATGCGTCGGTTGAAAATAAAATGCAAAAAATACATTATCTTTGCAGCCATAAGTTACCCGCAAAAATTAATTTAAACCAAAAGATAATGTCGATAGATAGCATTATAGCTCAGGCAGTGGCACGCGCGGTCAAGGAACTCTACGGAGTCGAGACCGACCCTGCGTCAATTGTGCCGCAGACTACCAAGAAGGAATTTGAGGGCAACCTCACTGTCGTAGTGTTTCCTTGGGTGAAAGCAGCCCGGAAGTCACCCGAGGCGGTGGGAACCGAGATAGGCGACTGGCTTGTGGACAACGAGCCGGCTGTCGACCGCTTCAATGTAATCAAGGGATTTCTCAACATCGTGATCGAGCCGGGTTACTTCACCTCGATGCTCCGTCACATCGCCGACACCCCCGACTACGGATTTGTGAAAGCCACCGACGACAGCCCGCTTGTAATGGTCGAATACTCTTCGCCAAACACCAACAAGCCGCTTCACCTCGGACACGTGCGCAACAACCTGCTCGGCTACAGCCTGTCACGCATCCTTGCCGCCTGTGGCAACCGCGTCGTAAAGACCAACATAGTCAACGACCGAGGCATACACATCTGCAAGTCGATGCTTGCATGGAAAAAATGGGGCGAAGGAGCCACCCCGGAATCGACCGGAAAGAAGGGCGACCACCTCATCGGCGACTTCTATGTGTTATTTGACAAGCACTACAAGGCTGAACTGAAAGAGCTTGTCGCAAAAGGGCTAAGCGAGGAAGAAGCTGAAAAGCAGTCACCGCTCATGCTTGAGGCGCGAGAGATGCTTCGCCGCTGGGAGCAGAAAGACCCGGAGGTGCGCGCTCTGTGGGAAATGATGAACGACTGGGTATATGCCGGATTTGACGAGACCTACAAGCGTCTCGGTGTGGACTTCGACAAGATATATTACGAGAGCAACACTTATCTTGAAGGTAAAGACAAGGTGCTTGAAGGCATAGAAAAGGGCATAATGTATCGCAAGGAGGACGGCTCAGTATGGGCTGACCTTACCGATGCGGGACTTGACCACAAGCTGTTGCTCCGCAGCGACGGCACGTCGGTCTACATGACCCAGGATATCGGCACCGCCAAGCTCCGCTACCAGGATTTCCCGATTGACAAGATGATTTATGTCGTAGGCAACGAGCAAAACTACCACTTCCAGGTGCTTTCACTGCTTCTCGACAGGCTCGGATTCAAGTGGGGTAAGGATCTTGTGCATTTCTCCTACGGAATGGTGGAGCTTCCCGAAGGAAAGATGAAGAGCCGCGAAGGCACAGTAGTAGATGCCGACGACCTTATGGACGAGATGATACAGGGCGCACGCGAAGTATCGGCTGAACGCGGAAAAGGCGATTTCACTCCCGAAGAGTCGGAAGAAATAGCGCGAATAGTAGGAATGGGCGCACTGAAATACTTCCTCCTGAAGGTTGACCCGCGCAAAAACATGACGTTCAACCCCAAAGAGTCAATCGACTTCAACGGAAACACCGGACCATTCATTCAATACACCTATGCCCGTATACGTTCAGTGCTTCGCAAGGCCGCCGATGCCGGCTACAAGGCTGAGGGATATGAAACAGTCAAACCTAATGAAAAGGAGATTTCGCTCATACAGCATCTTGCCGACTATCCAGCGGTGGTAGCCGAAGCAGGACGCAGCTATTCACCGGCACTCATAGCCAACTACGTCTATGACCTCGTGAAAGAATACAATCAGTTCTACCACGACTACTCCATCCTCAACGAGGAAGACGCGGCTGTACGCTCATTGCGTCTCGCCCTCAGCACCGAGGTGGCTGCCGTGGTAAAGAGCGGCATGTCACTTCTCGGAATCGAGGTGCCGGAGCGCATGTAACATAATTTAACATCGGCAGCGTCACACAAGGCGCGGCTGATACGTTATCTCTCTAAACACCAATTAATAATTATGAATAATTACAATTTAGATTCATTCAACTCACAGTCGCTTGACAGCCGCGTATCGCAGGTCATGAAGCGCGTTTATGTAAAGATGTTTCTCGCGCTGCTCGTTACAGCAGGCGCGGCCTGGATATGCTCATGCATCCCCAATCTCGTATATTTCCTCGCCACTCACCGTTGGGTATACTGGGGACTTCTCATTGCAGAACTTCTGATGGTATTTGGCATCAGCGGAGCAGTCAACAAAATCAGCTCTCCGGTTGCCACACTGCTGTTTTATGCGTTTGCCATACTTAACGGTGTAACTTTCTCACTCATATTTTACGCATACACCCCGGTGTCTATCTTCAAGACGTTCATAATAACGTCGGGAGTGTTCGGAGCCATGAGTGTCTACGGCTACTTCACGAGCCGTGACCTTACAAAAATAGGCAACTTCCTGTTTATGGCGCTGATAGGGCTTATAATCGCCAGCGTGGTCAACATATTCTGGGCCAACTCTACCCTTGAATGGATTGTGTCAATAGCCGGTGTCCTGATTTTCATCGGACTTACCGCCTGGGACACCCAGCAGATCAAGCGCATGGCAGAATACAACGGAGGTTTCTCCGTGTCACGTCTTGCCACCATAGGCGCTCTCTCCCTGTATCTCGATTTCATCAACCTCTTCCTCTATCTGCTCCGTTTCTTCGGCAGCTCAAGAGACTGATTTATCTACACGATACACCTCAAAAGAGCCGGGCACTGTCCCGGCTCTTTTTGTATATATAAACTTTTTATGGCATAGCATGGTTTACAAATGAGAAATATTTCATAAATTTGTCAACCAAAAATTTCTCTAATATGACCAAAGACACTGACAACATATTCGGACGAAGGCTCAACCGGGCGCGCCTTATAAAGGGACTCACGATGGATGAACTTGGAAAAAGAGTTCATCCCATAGTGACCCGTCAGGCAATAAACAAGTACGAAAAGGGGCACACTATGCCTGACAGCCGCATGCTGATAGCTTTCAGTACGGCACTGGATGTCAAGCCTGACTATTTCTTCCGACCTTTTACTGTTGCGGTTGACAAAATAATGTTCAATAAAAAAGCCGGCACATCAGAGCGTATAATCGCGTCTATACGCGAAAAAGTCAGAGAGGAGCTGGAGAGATACCTTGAAATAGAGGAGCTATGTGAAAGCCAGACTGAATTCATGCTCGGTAAAAGAAAGGTCAACTCTATTGAAATGGCAAGGGAATATGCCACAGAAGTACGTGCCAAACTCGGTCTCGGACTTGATGGCATCTCAAATGTGACAGAGGTGCTTGAAGATAATGGTATAAAAATTATTGAGATTTCAGAAGACCAATCATTCGGAGGCCTTAGCGGCTACGCCAACGACACGATTCCGGTAATTGTGGTAAATCGAAATCTGGCTTCTGAAGAGAAGCGTTTTACTTTGCTACACGAACTCGGACATCTCATAATGGAATATCCCGGTGAATCCGATTCAAAAATAATTGAGAACCTTTGCAATGTGTTTGCCTCGGAAATGCTTGTGCCTTCATCAGTGCTGAAAGGACGGTTGGGCAATATACGTCATGACATATCGTTGGCTGAATTAAGAGACATCCAGAAGCAATATGGCGTTTCAATAGACAATATCATGCTGTCTCTTAAAGAGATAGGAGTCATAAGCGGAAGAAGATACCAAGTCTATCTTAAAAAGAAAAAACTTTTCCCTGATTTCAATGAGATTGTTGATAAATCGCTTTTTATTTCCGAGACCTCCGGCAGATTTGTCAGAATGGTATATCGTGCGGTAGCTGACGAAATCATCTCGTTTTCAAAAGCGGCAACACTGCTCAATACTTCTATTGACAGTGTAAGGAACCAACTCAAGCTCGTATAAAGAATGAAGATATTAGTAAACGATACAAATATCTTCATCGACCTTCATTCGGTAGGTTTATTGAAAGACTTGTGTCAGTTGCCATATGAGATTCATACCGTGGATTTTGTAGTGGCGGAAATTGAAGACTCTGACCAGCGCAAGATTTTTGATGAGCTTGTTGATGGAAAGAATATCATAGTTGATGGATTCACCGCCGACGAGGTAATGGAAATTGTAGCGGAACATTCCGCTGTTTCCGGCAATCTCTCCATACCCGATTGCTCTGTATGCTTTTTCGCGAGGAAATATAAAGTCCCGATGCTAACAGGCGACCGACGGCTGAGACGATATGCCGAACAACAGTCGATTGAAGTGCATGGAATCTTATTCGTATTTGATGAGCTTGTGAGGCATGGTATCATATCAGCTTTAACGGCGGCAGACAGACTTGAAGAATTATTTGTCATCAACTCCCGACTACCAAAAACCGAAATAAGAAACCGCTTGAATCGCTGGAGAGACATCGGCGATTAGACGATTGCTCCAGGCACGGTATCAACGACCGATAAGCTGTAGCGGCCTTGACCTTTTGAAATCTCGCGATTTATGTGTAAATTTGAGCCATAAACATTGCTCGACATGAAACGTGTATTGATAATCGGCGCTGGAGGATTCATAGGCGGTTTTATAGCTGCCGAAAGCCTGCGTCGCGGCTATGAGACCTGGGTAGGGGTAAGAGAGTCCACCTCACGTCACTATCTCACTGATGAAAGGCTGCATTTCGTGACTTTTGACTACGATTCCGCGGAATCAATAGGGAGTGTGCTGAAATCAGCTCTGCCCGAAGGTGAGAAATGGGACTGGATTATATATAATCTCGGCGCCACAAAGGTGACCAACTACTCTGACTTCAACCGCATAAACTTCGGCTATCTGCGTTCATTCGTAGAGGAACTGGAAGCAACCGGCATGACCCCGCAGCGATTCCTGTATATAAGCAGCCTGAGCGCTCTCGGTCCGGTCGATGAAAAGACTTATCAGCCTTACACGTCAAAGACCATCCCTGACCCGAACACAAAATACGGCATGTCAAAAATCAAGAGCGAGACCCTCCTGGAGATGAAGCCGGATTTTCCGTGGATTATATTCCGCCCGACAGGAGTCTACGGACCACACGAGAAAGACTATCTGATGATGATAAAGTGTATCGACAGTCATTGGGATTTCGGGGTGGGATTCCGCAAACAGCTGCTCACATTCATCTATGTCGACGACCTTGTGGAAGCTATGTTTGAGGCTCTTGAAAAAGCGCCGCTGCACCGCAAATACATAATCAGCGAGGACCGCGCCTATACACAGTCGGAATTTCGCAGGATAGTAGCCGACAAGCTCGGTAAGAAATTTGTGATACCCCTGAGGCTCCCGCTCTGGATGGCAAAGGTGGCGAGCGTTGTGGCGGAAAAATATGGCATACTGAAAATGAAGCCGTCGACACTGAACTCCGACAAGTATAAAATCATGAAGCAGCGTAACTGGAGTGCCGACATCTCCGATTCGCGCCGCGACTTCGGGTTCAATCCTAAAGTGTCGCTTGAGAAGGGTATCGAGCTAACTGTAGAGGAATATCGCCGCAATAAAAACCGGAAAAACTGAACCCTATGGATAATAACAGCTATAACCGCCCGCCCTGGTGGATGACAGTGGTAATTTTAATCATGCTGCTCCCTCTGTTCTCATGGCCTATGGTGATTGCCTCACTGCCTGTTGAGGAAGACAGCGGCAACTGGAAGATGCTTATATATCTATTTCCGATATACGCCATTCTAAGTGCATATTACGCCTATCGCTGCTATGTCGGGCGCCGCGAGCTCAGCATAATCCTGCTGGCTCTGTTGCTGCTCGCATATCTTGGCGTAACATTTTCCCTGCTTATATGAAAAAACGCGTCCATTGCCCGTTTTTCCTGGCAGCGGTGTTTATGCTTATGCTGTCACCACTGTCGGCTGCGACCGTAGCCGACTACGCTTTTACAGGAGACCTGTCGGTTACCGCCCTCGGTCTACCCGACGGCACCACGGCAATAGGAGAAGGAGCATATGCGGGGACAGGAGTCAAGACAGCCGACATCCCGCAAGGGCTCACCAAAATAGGTCAATACGCATTTGCCGACTGCCACCATCTTATCAGAGCCGCGATACCTGAAGGTGTCACAGTAATTCCGAAAGGATTGTTCAGAGGGTGCAAGTCATTGCGTGAAGTGGAGTTGCCTTCATCGCTGGAGAGCATCGAAGCCGATGCGTTTGCCGCCACCGCCATTGAAGATATTGACCTGAGCCACTGCAAGAAACTGCGCCACATAGGTGACAGGTGTTTTGCCTCTTGCGACAGGCTCGGCAAGATATATCTCCCTGCATCAGTTGACAGCATCGGTGACGCCGCGCTTTTCGGATGCGCTACGCTTACCGAGATTGACCTGCCGGAATCGTTACATTCTATCGGCGATTTCTCGCTTGCCTGCACGGCAGGGGTAACAGGCATAAAGCTACCGTCACCGTTAAGTTATATCGGCTCCGGGGCGATGGAAGGCATGACAAGACTGTCGCGGATTGACGCTACAGGGGTTGACGATGTGCCGCGGCTTGGAGAGAATGTGTGGCACGGATTGCCTCAACAAGATATACGGCTGATTGTCAGTCCTGATTTTAGCGAACGCTTCATGTCATCGCCTCAATGGCGCGATTTCAACATCACTCTCGCCACGGAAGCTTCTGCTGCGCTCCCTGTGACTGCACAGATAAAGAGCGTGACCGTCTACCGGGTTTCAGAAATAGACATAATTGTGACTGTATATGACGACGGCAGCCGCCGCGTCGAAAAAATATTAAATATAAAGTGACCTGATATGGGAAAAAATAAATTAAGAAAATTCAGCGAAATGGAGTCAATGGAATGTGTATTCCAATATCCATTCGGCATACTTCGGGAAAAAGGCTTCCCGATGAAAGGAAGCTGGGGACGCGACTATTTCGGCAACGATAATCCTATAGTGCTTGAACTCGGCTGTGGTAAAGGCGAATACACAGTGGGGCTCGCCGAGCGATTTCCCGACAAAAACTTCATCGGCATCGATATAAAAGGTGCGCGAATGTGGACAGGCGCACGCCAGGTGCGCGACCGCGGCATTAAAAACGCTGCGTTCCTGCGCACAAGCATCGAGCTGCTTCCCCACTTCTTCTCACCCGACGAGGTTGACGAGATATGGATAACATTTCCCGACCCGCAGATGAAAAAAGTAACCAAGCGCCTTACCGGAACACGATTCATGGACCTTTACCGACAGGTAATACGCGACAACGGCATCATACATCTGAAAAGCGACAGCCCCTTCCTTTACACCTATACCCAATATATGGTGGAGCATAACGGGTTCAAAAAGGTTACCGACACCTCCGACCTGTATCATGACCCGCAGGGTGTAAGCGACATCTTGAACATACGAACATTCTACGAGCAGCAATGGCTTGACCGCGGACTGACCATAAAATACATTTCCTGGCATCTTGACCACGCCACAACCCTGTCGGAACCTGACGTGGAGATAGAGCCTGACACTTATCGCAGTTTCTCGCGCGGCGAACTCCAGTGTCCCGACAAATGTTAACTCTAAAAATCTAAAAAATCACCTATATGGAGACATTATATCCCAATCTGATTCTTGACGCGCTCACCAACGTGCGCTATCCCGGTAACGGAAAAAATATCGTGGAACTCGGCATGGTCGAGGATGACATACGCATCGACGGCAACAAAGTGAGCTTCTCGCTTATATTTGACAAGCCTACCGACCCCTTCGTAAAATCACTTGTGAAAGCCGCTGAGACTGCACTCACCACATTCATCTCTCCGGAAATTGACGTCAAAGACCGCATAAGCGTGAAATTCCGCAAGGAAAATCCCGCTCCCAAGGCCGATGAACGCCCTCTCCCGAAAGTAAAGAACATCATCGGTGTGTCATCGGGCAAAGGCGGTGTAGGTAAATCCACCGTGGCGAGCAACCTTGCTGTCGCTCTTGCGCGTCTCGGCTACAAAGTAGGATTGCTTGACGCTGACATTTTCGGTCCGTCGGTTCCTAAGATGTTTGGTGTGGAAGACGAGCCTATCTATATGGAAAATGTAGATGGTCAAGACATGATTGTGCCCATAGAGAAATATGGCGTCAAGCTGCTCTCGATAGGATTTCTCGTCGACAAGAACTCCCCTGTGCTATGGCGAGGCGCAATGGCATCACGCGCCCTCAACCAGCTTATCACCCAGGCATCATGGGGCGAGCTTGACTATTTCCTCATCGACATGCCCCCGGGCACGAGCGACATCCACCTTACGCTTGTCCAGACTCTCGGCATAACCGGCGTGGTGATTGTCAGCACACCCCAGGAAGTGGCTCTTGCCGATGCCCGCAAGGGAATCGCGATGTTCACCGATGAAAAGGTAAATGTCCCGGTACTCGGCATAGTTGAAAACATGGCATGGTTCACCCCCGCCGCCCATCCCGACGAACGCTACTACATCTTCGGACGCGACGGCGCCGTAAAGCTCGCCGAAGAACTTGACGTGAAAGTGCTCGCGCAGATACCTATCGTAGGCACCATCTGTGAAGGAGGCGACTGCGGCGCCCCGATAGCTCTGAAAGACAGCATTACCGGCGAGGCATTCATGGAACTTGGAAACGCTGTAGTGGCGGCGGTCGACGAGCGTAACGCGGCGTTGCCACCGTCGGCTGCGGTAGAGACCCACTCTTAGCCTACAGCCTTGACAATAAGATAAGTTATATAAGCGACATAACCCAGGGCGAGGACAACACCCTCGCCACGGGTTATCACCCGCTTTCCTATTATCTGACCAAACAGCCACAGCAACAGCGACCCGCCTACAAGCGTGCTGAAATCGACCAGTGATATTGTACCTGTGTCAAGCGGCCTGATTGTGGCACAAAGACCTATTATAAAAAACACATTAAATATACACGCCCCGACCACATTTCCCAGGGCTATCCCCGGCTGCTTCTTCACGGCAGCAACAACTGAAGTGGCAAGGTCAGGCACAGAACTGCCTATCGCCACGATTGTAAGACCTACCATCCCTTCCGACAGACCCGCCTTCAAGGCTATTCCCGACGCTCCGTCGACTATCCAGTTACCGCCCACGACAAGAGCGGCAAGTCCGCCGGCTATACAGACTGCGGCAAGCCACATTTTCATACCCTTGCCTCCGCCGGCATCTTTATTTGATGTATTTTCCGTGGCATTTGCAGGTACAAGCGGCTGTGGTTCACGCGCCATTTCAAATGTGTAAGCCATGAATATCGCGAAAAAAGCAAGAAGCATAAGCCCGTCAGTTCGGCTTATATAATCAGCCGTACCGTCAAACAACCGGTCGTCACCGCAGAAAAACAGTGCCAAAGAGGCAAGCGCAAGCATCGGAAGGTCCTTCCAGAGCATATCCTTGCTGATATGTATAGGATTGACCAGCGCCACTATACCCACTACGAGAAGAATGTCAAATATATTGGCTCCCACGACATCGCCAAGGGCAAGCTGCGACTTGCCGCTCAAAGTCGAGGTTAGACACACTACAAAGTCAGGAGTCGAAGAACCGAAAGCGACGACCGTCAGTCCTATTACAAGATTGGACACCTTGAAATGGCGAGCCACAGCCGACGCCCCGTCAGTAAGATAATTACCGCCGGCAATTATCAGTATGATACCTAATATCAGAAATATTATGTCGTGAGCCATAAGAAATTGTTATGAATTACACTTCTATAACAATTCTTATAACCGTTTTTATTGACCTATACAAAATATTTGTCAGAATCGCACTCCTATCTGAAAAGTGACTGACTCGTTGGAATTGAAAAATGTGTAGCCGTCACCATAATACGCACGCCCGTCAAACCGCACTGACATAGACGCAAAGAGGCTTCTGTGATTAAACACAAACGATGTCATGGCCTTGATATTGGTCGAAAACATATCTTTCCTGCCCTCGGTAGAATCCTCGTAAGAATGTTTGTAGCCTATTGAAGGCAAAACGGTGATATTGAACAGCCATTTGCGTGGTTTCATCACGCAGTTATAGGCATAACCGACCATTAAATCGTAGTCGGTATACCGGAAATTATAATGGTCATAGTCACCCGGCAGATAAGCAAGCATGTCGGCGGGAAGCATCGAGAAATCAAGACCTATCTGCTGATGGGTATAATTGAAGCCGGCGATTACAGAACCGGCACTCTTGAGTTGATATTTGGAATAACAGTAAGCCGCCGCCTGCGAATACTTGCGGTGATTGAAAAAATAATACACGTCAACTACCGTAGACTCCTGGTTCACTCCGTCAAAACTGAAATTAAGTTCCTTGTTATATGACGGCTTGAACTTTCCGAACTTTGTGACGTGGGCGCCGCCCTTGGTCGACGAGCGCTGATAGTTGGCGGCAAAAAGCGCACATGTAAAATTAAACTCGAAGTTGGTACGGTTGGACACCGGCTCGCCTATGAATTCATTGGCATTGAAGTCATAACCGACACTGACAGCCATGAAACACAAGTGGGCACCGACATCGCTGTAGACATCTGAAATCATCCTTATGGATGTATTTTTAGAAAATGTCAGCATATAGCTCTGAGCCCAGTTGTAAGACTTTCCTATTATCTTCCAGTTTTTACCGGTACCTACTACATAGTCGGGGTCATATGAATTAAATGTGCGGTCGCCCCAGTTATAGACATCAACACAGAACTGAGCAAACTTAGGATACCTTATACGGGGGTCGTTAATACGGAATCCGGAATTGAAAAGCCGGTAGACCCAGTTTTTACCTTCAAGCGGAGGCAAGGTATCGACCGCCGCGACGGCTGACACGGTTTCACATGAATCAGGCGAAATCGCAGGAATAGAAGTGTAGTTTTCAGTTTCAGCACCATGCGCCACATTAGCGCAAATTGCCAAAAACACCATAACGGCACATAGTAATCCCCTCAATCTCATTTTACAATTTTAACTATTCACAAAATTACTATTTTTATCTTTATATAAAAAATGACAGGCGCGGTTTATGACTCAAATGCCACAAACCACGCCTAAAAGACTAATACATCGGGGTGAAAGGAGCGTGTTTTACAAGCTTCGAGGTCACATCACCGATGTAATCCTGCGATTTGGATGTGTCAAGCTTCATCACTGATGCACCGGGACGAAGGTCACATTTCTTCAAGTCGATATAAAACACTCCGGGATTAGTCACTATATCGAAATAATACAGCCTGTCACGAATGTTGCTGAAAGAGCGCCACTGTGTCGATGACACATTAGGCTCCGTCTCTACCGTATATTCATAAGGCACCGATACATTCATCAATATACTGCGTATAATCGACAGTCCAAGGTCGGCGTCATTTGTGCGCTTCACATGACCTTGATAAAAATATCCTCTTACAAAGCGGTCGGGACTCTTGACAGTGCCGGGGAGCATGTTTACACCACCCACCTTCTGCCAGTAATCGTTGATTGCCGTCATGGCAGGAAACTGCGGGTCATTGGTCATAGCCGGCATATCCTCTCCTTCATAAACCTTGACTACACCGTTGTCAAATTCAAGAATCGCGCTTCTGCCCTCGGCGTCGGTGATGCCCCAGTGAAGAGTCGACGCTGTTCCACCGTCAAAAGTAGCACCCGAGATACTGAAATTATGCTCTTTCAACACAGCCACAACCTCGGGTGTAGTCTCGTTCATGTCAAGCAGCCACGCTATAAACATGGCAAGCGACATGCCGGGACGTCCGGCATCCTCCCCGTTGGTATAGACAGTGCCCTTGCAGAACAGTCCGTTCACTACAAGCCCCTTCTCATTCATTCCCTCTGTTATGCCGCCGTCATAACCTACGGCATAGACAGCGCCATAACGTGAGGTCCATGTCACCGCACCCGGCTTGTCAGTACCCTTTTTCTTCATGCCGCGCGGATAGACATAGAGGTTGGTGGGTATAGGCGTTTTCCAATCAAGCGACCGCCCTACTATACGCAAAAGATTGCCTGACGTCGTGGTTTCCGTCGTGTCACCGACATAAAGTATACGCGAACAGGCTTCCGACTTGTTTACTCCAAAATACGCCATGAAGGCGATAAAGAAGAAAATTACCTTAAATTTCATTGTCATAACGATTTAATTTTTAATGCTAAACGCGACATCATCACTGATAGTTCAACACAAAACGCACCTAATCAAAAAAACTTTATCGTTTAACCACATGTTTAAAACATCGACCGACGCAAAATATACGGCACGACACATGACATAAAAATTTAACATTTGTGTCATATTAAAAAGATTTATTATATCTTTGCGTAGGAAATTTTTTTATTACTCCAGGTATAATGAATTATACGTTCTTAGACTTTTTAGCTCTCCTTGGCTCTGTCTGCTTATTCCTTTACGGAATGAAGGTTATGAGCGAGGGCCTACAAAAAGCCGCCGGCGACCGCTTGCGCAACATTCTTTCAGCTATGACCCGCAACCGGTTTACAGGGACATTGACCGGATTTGCAATCACTGCTCTCATCCAAAGTTCATCAGCCTCTACAGTGATGGTTGTAAGTTTCGTCAACGCCGGACTTATGACCCTCGCACAGTCTATGGCTGTAATATTCGGAGCCAATGTCGGAACCACATTCACGGCATGGATTATAGCCCTGTTCGGATTCAAGGTTGACACTTCGGTATTCATCCTGCCTATAATAGCATGTGCCGTGCCGCTTCTCTTTTTCAAGAAAAGCCGCACAAAATCGATAGGTGAATTTCTTATCGGTTTCGCATTCCTCTTCATGGGACTTAACATGATCAGCGAATATGTGCCTGACCTGCAAAGCAATCCCGAGATGTTTGCATTTCTGGAGCGATATGCCTCGATGGGCTATCTATCAGTTTTGCTCTTCCTCCTTGTCGGAGTTATTGTCACCGCAATCATCCAGTCATCGGCAGCAACCTTTGCCATTGTACTCATAATGTGTACAAAGGGATGGATTACATTTGACCTCGGATGTGCGGTTGTGCTTGGCAGCAACATAGGAACCACCATAACGCCGCTGCTCGCGTCAATGAGCGGAAATGTAGCGGCAAAACGCACAGCGATGGGTCACCTGCTGTTTAATTTCTTCGGTGTTGTCTGGACTCTCTTTGTATTCTTCCCCTTTGTAAATCTCAATGTGTGGATTACCGAGCAGATAGGACAAGGCGATCCTGAGGCTCTTTTCTCATTTGTCAATAATCTCGAGGCTACACAGCCCGATGTATATAACTCTCTCTTTGACGGAAGTCTGCCAAACGGTCACCCCGTGCTCGCCCAGATAGGAGCCATGCAGTTCAGCGTGTCATTCGGATTGTCAATGTTCCATACAGTGTTCAACCTTGTCAATCTTTCCATAATGATATGGCTTACCGGACTATATGTAAAGATTGTAGAGAAACTTGTGCCCGCAAAACACAAGGAAGACGAGGAATTCCAGCTCAAATTTATCTCCGGCGGTCTACTGAGCGCGTCAGAGCTTAACATAGCGCAGGCCGAGAAGGAGATGGTGGTCTACGCCCAGCGCGTGGAGCGCATGATAGGCATGGCGGAGACTCTTGTCCACACCAAAGAAAACACGGAGGAGTTCTCACGACTTTTCTCGCGGCTTGAAAAATATGAAGAGATATCTGACCGCATGGAAATCGAAATCGCCAACTACCTCAACCGCTGTGCCGAAGGTCGCCTCTCTAATGAAGGTAAGCTTCACATCGCAGCCATGTTAAATATAGTAAGCGAGATAGAGAGCATAGCCGACTGCTGCTTCGGATGCGCGAAAATACTTATCCGCAAGCAGGAAAGCGGAGTTCAGTTTGACGACTTCATTTTCCGCAATATCGACACCATGTTCAACTATGTAAAGGAAGCGATGACCGACATGCTTACCTTGCTTGGAGATGTCGAGAAAGTGCGTCAGGTTGACATTATACGTTCTTATAACAAGGAGCGTGAAATCAACAATCTGCGCAATCAGCTGCGCTCAAGCAATGTTGAAAATATCAACAACCGCACTTATGAGTATCAGGCAGGTATATATTACATGGACATAATAAGTGACCTTGAGAAGATGGGCGACTATATAATCAATGTGGTCGACACTGTAAAAGATCATTTCCGTAAAAGAGTGGCATAACAGACAGTCAAAAATCAGGCAAGTGTAAAACCGACGTTATTTTTACAAATCTGTTTCAAACGGGTGTCGCTTGTTACAATTTTCTGATTTAATGATTGTTACTGCCATATTTTTGCTACAAAACAGTTACTAAAGTTGTTTTGTAGCCCTTACCTTCCTACATTTGTAGCCATAGAAATGAATCCCGGAGACAAAACAGTCTCTGACCGGCATTTCATTCATGAATTTTATCTATATGCCCGCCAATTCTAAAAAATCGCCCGAATTTAACCGCATATGTATTGCCGACGAAGATCCGCTCGTCAGCGAGTTGATGCAATACAATCTTGAACAGTCGGGATATAAGGTAAATGTGTTTCACTCCACCGGAGAGGCTATGGACAGCAATCTCATCGACTTTGACCTCTATATAATAGATGTCATGATGGAGGATAAGGAAGGTTTTGAGCTTGCACGCTATCTGAAACAAAATCTTGAGACAATCAACATACCCCTTATATTCTGCTCGTCGCGAAACAACGAGGAAGACGTCATCGACGGGCTTGACCTTGGTGCCGATGACTATATACTGAAACCCTTTGCCATGAAGGAGCTTGTGGCGCGTGTCAATTCTTTGATGAGAAGAAGAAAGCTAACACTAAACAGCAACCGATGAAAAGAGAGTTTTCCCTGCCGGTATGTTATGTTGCCGGTCGCTTTGAGGCAGGATGTGACGAGGCGGGAAGAGGATGTCTTGCCGGCCCGGTTCACGCCGCCGCCGTGATACTTCCCGATGATTTCCACCATCCGCTGTTAAACGACTCCAAGCAGCTCACCGAGGCTAAACGCGAGAAGCTGCGCCCTATAATAGAAGCCGAGGCTGTCGCCTGGGCTGTGGGCATAGTAGACAATGAGGAGATTGACAAGATAAATATACTGCGTGCCTCTATAGAGGCTATGCACAGGGCTATCGACGCGCTCGGAGTGACTCCCGGGGCTATAGTGGTCGACGGCAACCGCTTCTCGCCTTATAAGGACATACCTTTTCAGACATTTGTCAAAGGCGACGGCAGATTTGGCAATATAGCCGCAGCCTCTATACTCGCAAAGACCCACCGCGACGAATTTATGAGAAAGATACATGAAGAATACCCCATGTATGGCTGGAACATAAACAAGGGGTATCCTACAAAAGCCCATCGCGAGGCTATCGCCCTGCATGGAGCATCGCCCTATCACAGGATGAGCTTCAGGCTTCTTGACCAGCAGCTCACCCTGTTTTAGACATTATCGGTTTACATATACCTTATATTCTCCCGGGAGCAGCTTTGAAGGAAATTCCTCGGAAGCTCCGGTAAAGAAATTGACAGTCGTCGAATTGCCTGCCGGCGCTCCGGATTTATATATGACATCGGCAGGTGAACTGCCAAGATTAACAAACACGTATACGGTCGTATTGTCAACTGAACGCGAGAATATGTACAGGTCATCGCTCTCCGTAGGATAACGCACCATGTCACCGCCGGCAACCCCTGCCTGAAGCGCGGGCTGTGTGTGTTTAAGATGATTCAGTTTCCTGTAAAACTCAAAGTAGCGGTTACGCGGTTCCCATACGGGAGGCACATCTTTCTTGAAAAACTCAAACGCACGGTTCAAGCCTGTCTCCTGACCTGTATAAATAAGCGGCATTCCGGGAAGCGTATAGCTCAACACGGCAAATGCGTCGGCAAGATTGCCAAGACGTTCCTGCTCTGTACCCTCCCATGAGTTAAGGTCATGATTGGTAATCATGTTCATCAGGTAGCTGTCGCGGGGATAATCCTTCTCCTGCGATGCGAGAAGTGAATCTATTGCCACGGCATGTTTCACAGGGAAACTCTTCATGTTTCCATCTGCATCCTTGAATGTATATTGACCGGAAGTGGCTGCAATCTCGCTGAAAAGGTCTTTCATAGGCCAGTTGTAGCCCATGTCAAATCCGTTGACATGCAATTCCGGTTTGCTCGCCTCGGCAAGCATGAACACCTCCTTTATAGAATCAAGACGCGGACGCACCTCATCCCAGAAATCAGTAGGCACTTCTCCCGCCACATCACAGCGGAAACCGTCTATATCAACCTCCTTCAGCCAGAATTTAAGCGCATCGGTCATTGCCTCACGCATGTCGCGGTTGCTGTAATCAAGCTTATAGACATCGGTCCAGTCATAGGGACCATACATATTGCCGAGCGAATCTTTTGCATACCAGTCGGGATGTTGGCTCACCCAGCTGTTGTCACGTCCCGTGTGGTTGGGAACCCAGTCGATTATCACTTTCATGCCAAGCCCGTGGGCTTTCTTTACCAGCGCCTTAAACTCGTCAAGAGTGCCAAATTCAGGATTAAATGCCTTATAGTCCTTGACGGCATAGTAACTTCCGAGTTCGCCTTTCTTTCCTTCCTGCGATATAGGATGTACAGGCATGAACCATAATATATCGACCCCAAGCTCCTTTAAACGCTGAAGATTGCGGTCAAATTCCTTTACTGTACCACTGTCGGTATACTGTCGTAGATTTACTTCATATATGACAGCATTACGGCTCCAGTCGGGATGACTCAGATTAGTGAATGTACTGTCACGGTCATCCGATAAGGAATGAGCCGATTTTCTTCCTTTGCTGCATGAAACAGCCAGTAGTGCGGCAACCGATACCGCAAACGCCATAATTAACAACTTTCTCATAAAATAATGTTTTAAAGTGTATTGCCCGGTTTAAGAGCGTGACTGTGCAAATATACTCTATTTTTCACTTCCCCCGTCTATTATAACAAAAAAATGACTACATTTGCAATGTCTCTATCAAATGCCAATAAAAACATGGACAAACATTCAAAGCTAACAGCAATTATGCTGACGGCAGTGACAGCGCTATCCGCTTTGTCATCTTCAGCTGCCGAAACGGGAATCATCACCTCAACGTCAAGCGACGGCAAGACAGTCGTGGTAAATGCGTTAAACGACTACATTATTAAAGTATCCAATTTCATGCCGGGAGAAAGCGTGAGAGAGTCGGTGTCGGCTGTCATGGAAAAACAGCCTTTCAACGGAACCGTATCAACCACCGGGCAAAACACCACCATGACTCTTCCTTCAGGGCTGTCGGTCACTGTCGACCGAAACTCGGCAGGTGTAACCTTTTTCAACGGTGACAACCGGATGCTCTATGACGACGGCACAAGAAACTCCTCGCAGGGCATGAAAACCCTGTCGCTTATTCCCGTCGAAGGCGGTATATATTATGGTGCCGGTGAACGCGGTCACAGCCTGAAACTGAACGGCGACACCCTCGTGATGTATAACAGGCAGAATTATGGCTACACGGAGGGAGACCCGCGCATAAACCAGATGAACATATGTGTGCCGCTTTTCGTGAGCAATACAGGCTATGGAATCCTGTTTGACGACTATGCGGCGGCAAGACTCATCATGGGCGACACCATAAAATACGAGACTGAGAGCCGTAAACCGGTCTCCTACTATTTTATATATGGAAAAGAGGGCATCGCCGATGTAACCTCGCAATACACGCTCCTTACGGGACGCCAGGAGCTTCCTCCATTCTGGTCGCTCGGATATATAACCTCTAAATATGGCTATAAGACCCAAGAAGAGACCTGTGGCGTAATAGACACCCTGAAACGTGAAGGTTATCCGGTCGACGGAATTGTGCTGGATCTATATTGGTATGGCAAGGAGACCGACATGGGACGTCTTGAATGGAACCGCGAGCAGTGGGGCGACCATAAAAAGATGCTTGCCGGACTGAAAGACAAAGGAGTGAACACTGTTATCATATCGCAACCCTATATCAACAAGATAGGCGCTATCGACAATTACAATATGCTTGCCGAAAAGGGCATGTTGACAAAGAATGTCGCGGGCGACATAAACGATGTCACCACATGGGTAGGCGAGGCGGGAATGTTTGACGTCGCAAACCCCGACACACGCCGCTGGCTGCGCGAACGCTACCGCTCACTTACCAATGAAGGAGTAGGCGGATGGTGGGGCGACCTTGGCGAACCTGAGGTGCATCCCGAGACCATCGTCCACCATAACGGCGAGACAGCGCGCGAATATCACAACCAATATGGCAATGTGTGGAGCTCAATCATCTATGACCTGTTCAAGGATGAATACCCTGACACACGTCTTATGACTCTGATGCGTGGCGGCACAGCCGGACTGCAGCGTTACAGTGTGTTTCCCTGGTCGACCGACGTTTCGCGCTCCTGGGGCGGATTGCAGCCTCAGGTGAAAATCATGCTTAACTCCGGATTGAGCGGACTCGGATACATGTCTCATGATGTGGGTGGATTTGCCATTGACGAGCAAAACCCCACCGACCCTGAGCTTTATGTGCGCTGGCTGCAGCTTGGAGTGTTCTCGCCCATCCTCCGCACTCATGCCCAGAAATATGCCGAGCCCTACAAATACCCCGAATACTCGCAGTTGCTCCGTGATCTTATAAAGATGCGCTATCGCTGGCTGCCTTACAACTATACTCTCGCTTATGAAAATGCCACCAAGGGTTATCCCCTTGTGCGACCTGTCAATTTCGACGGCATTACAGGCACTCCCGCCGATACCATAACCGATGAGTTCATGTGGGGAAGCGAAGTGCTTGTAGCCCCTGTATTGCAGCAAGGCGCAGTTAACCGCAACGTTTATATACCCGAAGGAAAGTGGATAGACTGGAACAATCCTGAAGTCGATTATCAGGGTCCCGCAGAGTTCAGCTACAACGCTCCTCTTGAAACAATCCCTCTTCTCATACGCAACGGCGCGTTTATCCCTCAGGCTGACTACGCGATGGAAAATACCGGCGACTATAATCCTGCCGCCTATACCATACTTTATTTCCCGCGCGGAGAGGTAAAGAGCCGGTATGTGCTCTTTGAGGATGACCGCAGCTCTACCTCATCGCTTGACCGCGGGGAGTATGCCCTGATGACTTTTACCAGTGATGCTGCCGACGGTAAAATCACAATCGGCGTCGACCTGTCAGGCTACTACCCCGGAATGCCTGCCCAACGTGACCTCTCCTTCGTGCTTCCCGGCATTTGCAGTAAAGTCTCGGAGGTATCGGTCAATGGTGTCACCATCCCGTTTGAAGTCACCACGAAAAAAGATTTAAAATTTTCGACAAAATTTTTCAACGGTAAACCGCTGAAAATAGAGATATTAGCTAAATAAGGCAATTTTTATTCTCTTTTTTCAACGTCATTGCTGAACCATTTACGTTTTACCGCGTTTTAAAGGTACATAGCAAAATTACTTTTTCCATTGCAAGAAATGTGATAATGATTGGTTTATTATCAGGCACGGAGATACCGCGAGGCATCTCCGCGCTTAGTTTATATAGCTACCGGAAGAGAAGTCAATTCCTGCCAAAACCATCTGATTTATTGTTTGTTCTTATTCTAAGATATGTTACATCTCTAAATGAAAGAATTATGAAAAAGATTATTATGATTCTCATGGTTGCGCTGGGCATCTCAGCCACAGCAGTCGCACGTGACACTTACGCTCATGACGCATCGGTGCTTCCTGAAGCTGCACGCACTACTATAGCGTCCAATTTCAAGGCTAAGGTCAGTGTAGTCAAGATAGAAAAGACTCTCGGTCACATAGACGAGTATGATGTCACTTTGAGCGACGGCACTGAAATAACATTTGACAGTCACGGCAACTGGGACAATGTGGAGACCGCAAACACCAAGTCAGTCCCCTCAAGCCTTGTCCCGGAAAACATCCGTAATTACGTGGCAAAAAATCAGTCGGGCACACATATTGTTGGTATCGACAAAGAACGCAGCGGTTATGACGTTGAGCTATCCAATGGCGTTGACATGAAGTTTGACAAGACAGGCAACTTTGTGCGCTACGACGACTGACACTTATTTCTTGATCATTACTAAATAGCCGGGTCGAAACCGGCTATTTCTGTTTTTATGCCCGTCCTACATGTTACCCGTCAACCCTTGTTATCAACCATACTTTTTATATTAGAAGAAAAAATTTTTTAAAAATCTCTTTTATGAGGTTATAGTAATAGCTGTTAATAGCAATGATAAGTTTTGCTTCATTTGCTTGCATATTAAGTTATTGTAGTCGTATAAACATTACTTTCGTTGTTATCAACATGTTAACCGCCACTATTACAGGTAAATCACTGCATTATCAACACATGGTTAATAAGTGGCTATGTAAATAAAAATCACAGACCGTCGGTATTGATAAGTATTGCAATCATGGTTGATATCTGCACAAAATCTGATACATAAAAAATTTTGAATAACGCGCACAATCTCTAATAAGACACCAATCCCAAATAGGCAAATATAATTATAAAAAACCTTCACAAAATATATCATCATAAATCAACATAGTTTTCAACAATTGTCAACACACAAATCCACATGCACGTATACATACAACATACATATAAAATACATCGCGTATAAAATACATCGCGTAGCTGTAGGGGCGAGTGGAAGCTCGCCCGAATACACGCATTGCGGAACACGGTGTTGTACACGCATGGTTGATGCTCATGGTTGATGTGCGGGCGAGCTTCCACTCGCCCCTACATTGCATGTGTATATCGTCATAAATCAACATAGTTTTCAACAATTGTCAACAAACAAAATACACAGGTAATGTGCATGCGATTCATCAACGGTCATGATGCAATACGGTATACATGCAATATACATATAAAATACATCGCATATAAAATACATCGCGTAGCTGTAGGGGCGAGTGGAAGCTCGCCCGAAATACACGCATTGCGAAACACGGTGTTATACACGCATGGTTGATACGCGGGCGAGCTTCCACTCGCCCCTACATTGCATGTGTATATTGTATGTATACCTGCATGTGTATATTGTATGTATACGTGTATGTGGATATTGTATGTATGCATTGCATGTGTTACATTGCATATGTATACGTGCATGCGTATATTTTATACGCGATGGTATTATCGGCTACGCGGTATTATCATTGGCAAACAAAATGAAAAGTCGTTGATGTTATGACGGTATATGATGTTTTTTACTAATTTTGTGGGTTAAACGACAATTATTATGAATAATAAAAACATATCTGACAGAGAGCTTACCGCCGGTGGTCGCCTCAAGGCTTTTCTTACGAGCCGTTCGTTTATAGGGTTCATGATTTCCCTGGTGGTAATGCTTGTTGTGGCTTGCGCGTTTTTCTATCCCGATGCCTTCGAGGGCAACGAGCTTAGGCAGCATGACATGCAGCAAGGCACGGCTATAAGCCATGAAGTCAACACCTATGAGGAAGAGTCGGGGGAACTGTCGCGCTGGACCAACTCCCTTTTCTCAGGAATGCCTACTTTCCAGATCAATCCATCCTACCCTTCCGGAAAACTCATCACCTTTGCAGGCAATCTGTATCATCTTTGGCTGCCATCGCCCGTCAGTCTGCTGTTCATGATGATGACGGGCTTCTTCATTCTGTTGCTTGCCATGAGAGTGAAGTGGTATCTTGCCCTGCCGGGAGCTATAGCCTACGGCTTTTCATCTTACTTTATTATAATCATAGGCGCGGGACACATATGGAAATTCATAACCCTTGCCTATATACCGCCCACTATTGCCGGAATTGTGCTTGCCTACCGTGGCAAATACCTTGCCGGAGCGGCTTTGGCGGCTTTGTTTGCCATGCTGCAGATTGCCGGCAACCATATACAGATGTCTTATTACTTCCTTATGGTCGTGATAGGATTTGTTGTCGCTTACGGTGTTGTACTATATCGCAAGCATAACATGTCAAAATGGTGGAAAGCTACCGGAGCGCTTGCCGTCGCCGCTATACTCGCTGTCGCCGCCAACGCCCCTAACCTTTACAATACCTACATGTATTCAAAGGAGACCATGAGAGGAAAACACAGCGAACTTTCCGGAAACAGTGGAGGTGGTGCTGTCAACGCCTCAGGTGGTCTCAACAAGGATTACATAACAGCGTGGAGCTACGGTAAAAGTGAGACTTTCACCCTGCTGATACCTAATGTAAAGGGTGGTGCCACTATCAAGCCGGAAAAAGGAAGCAACAAACTGATGTCGCTCGGCGACACCGACACAGCCTCACAACTCGTAAAATCGGGCACCGTATCGGGCGAGATGGCATCTTACCTCAGCCAGTTCCCGCAATATTTCGGCGACCAGCCGATGACCAACGGTCCTGTCTATGTAGGTGCGTTGCTTGTGGCGCTGTTTATTCTCGGATGCATAATAGTCAAGGGACCCATAAAGTGGATGCTTCTTATTGTGACCGTCATCTCGATAGCCCTGTCGTGGGGTCATAACATGATGTGGCTTACCGACCTGATGATTGACCATTTCCCGATGTACAACAAATTCCGTACAGTGGCAAGCATCCTTGTCGTAGCGGAATTTACAATACCTCTTCTCGCCATTCTTGCCTTGAAGGAATTGGTTGACAACCGTGACCGTTGGCGCAGTTACCGCACTCCGGTTGCCGTGTCGTTTGGCATCTGCCTGTTTTTCTGTCTTCTCGGCATCGCGTCGCCAAGCATTTTCGGCTCTTATCTCAGCAACCAGGAGCATGACGCATATGTGGCTTCCGGCATGGCACAGCAGGTGCCGCAGCTTTTTGCAGCGATAGAGAGTGTCAGGATGGCGATGGTGTCGGCCGATGCACTCCGCAGTTTCTGCATAGTGGCTCTCGGAGGCATATTCCTCTGGCTCTTCATGTCGCGCAAGATAGACAAGAAGACATTTTGTGCCATACTCACTCTTATTGTGATCGGCGACCTGTATACAGTCAACAAGCGCTATCTCGATACAGAGAGTTTTGTGCCGCGCACTCTTGCGGCGGGCGAGCCGTTCCCCATTACAAAAGCCGACAGGATGATTCTTGCCGACACGGCTATGAACTACCGTGTGATGAATATACCTCAGTTTGGTGAAGCAGCACCCTCTTACCGCCACAAGACAATAGGCGGATATCACGCCGCTAAGCTTACACGCTATCATGACATGATCGACCGTCATCTCGGCAATTTCTCCACCGGAAACATAAGCGAGGCTGACATGAATGTCTTAAACATGCTCAATGCCAAGTATATTGTGATGAGTGACGACGAAGCCTATACCAATCCTGACGCCCTTGGCAACGCGTGGCTTGTTGACAGTCTCATGTATGTAGCCGATGCCGATGCCGAGATGGGCGCACTTGACAGTATAAACCCCGCTGTCACGGCGGTAGCCGACAACCGGTTCAAGCCGCTGCTCGGCACTACAGTAGCTCAGAAAATGCCCGGTGACACAATCTATGAGACATCCTATGCACCCAACGAGCTACACTATGCGGTCAACAGTGCCAAAGGCGGTGTAGCCGTATTCTCCGAGATATATTTCCCCTGGGGATGGAAAGCGTGGATTGACGGCAACGAGACAGAAATTGCGCGTGTCGACTATCTGCTGCGCGCGTTGAAGATTCCGGCGGGCAGCCACAGCATCAAGATGCGCTTTGACCCCCAGTCGATCCACACGACTGTCACCGTGGCTACGATAGCGATTATCATCATCTATCTCGCTGTTATCGCCGCAGCCCTGCTTTACACCTTCAAGTTACCTTTGCGACGTAAATGAAGGCGCTGAGTCTGTATCTTACATCTCTTAACCGTTATCGCCGTAGCCGTGGCTTCGGCGTACACTCGCCCTTTGCTTTCTACTTTATAAAAAGGGTGATAAAAGAGACATGCCGATACTACTCTTACGACATCATAGACCGGGAGGCAAAGCTCAATCATGTCTCACGGAGCGAGGCAAGGCTGCTGTTCAGGGTGGCAAATCACTTCAACCCGGGTTCAATGCTTGTATCGGGCTACAACAAGACAGCCGAGACTACACTTAAACAGCTGTCGGTCAATGCCGTGGTGACGGTTGCCGGTGACGGTTACGATATGTATTCAAAGTACATGGACAATCTTGGCGACGACCGCCCCTTTATATACGTAAGTCCGACTACTCCGCTGTCTGACGACAATCTGCGCTGCTTGATCGACGATGCGATAGAAAGGCAGGGAGTGGTAATTGTCGGCGGGATGAAGCGCGGCGGCAGAATCAGGGCAATCGTTAAAGCCGCAGCGTCAGCGATGACATGGGGCATGACTTTTTCCAACGGCAGGACAGCGGTGATAATAGGCAACAGAAAATTGCCGCGTCAGCACTTTTCTCTCTGGTTCTGATGAGAGCTATCAACGATATATCAGTAATACTGGATGCCTACGAAGGCTATCTGATGCTTGAAAAAGGGCTTTCGGAAAATACCGTAGTCTCCTATCGTTCCGACATTGACAAGCTGCTCCGCTTTCTTGCCGACAAAAAGATGATGATTCGCGACGCCGGTCCTGAAGTGTTGCATGAATTTCTTGCCGCTCTCCACGACCTCGGTATCGCCTCGTCGTCGCAGGCGCGCATAATATCGGGGCTGAAATCATTTTTCCGCTATCTGAAAATGGAGGATTACATAGCCGACAATCCTACCCTGCTTCTTGATGCCCCGCGTCTCGGACGACATCTGCCTGAGGTGCTTTCCGTTGAGGAAATAGACCGTATGATAGCGTGCATTGACCTGTCGACGGCTGAAGGACAGCGCAACCGTGCGATTGTAGAGACTCTATACAGCTGCGGACTCCGCGTGAGCGAGCTTGTAGGGCTCACCCTTTCCAGTCTTTTTCTCGAAGAGCGGTATGTGATAGTGCGCGGCAAGGGGAGCAAGGAGCGCATGGTGCCGGTGTCGGATACTGCGGTTGAGGAAATCAGGCTCTACATGCAGCAGCGGGCATCGCTTGACATAAAGCCGGGTGAGGAGAGCATACTATTTCTTAACCGGCGCGGCAGGCGTCTCACCCGCGTAATGGTGTTTTACATAATAAAGCGACTCTGTGAGCTTGCCGGAATACGCAAGGTGATAAGTCCTCACTCGCTCCGCCACTCCTTTGCCACTCATTTGCTTGAAGGAGGTGCCAATCTGCGCGCAATCCAGCAGATGCTCGGTCACGAGTCAATAGCCACGACTGAGATTTATCTGCATCTCGACCGGTCGATGCTCCGGCGGGAAATACTGCTGCATCATCCGCGAAACAGGAGTTGAAAACTTTACGAAAACATTAGCGCCATATAAGTTGTTATATTCTAAAACCAATAACTTATTAACTTCTATGGACTTTTTAACCACTGATAAACTCACGATTGTAGGTGCAGCCGGCATGATCGGTTCTAACATGGCGCAGACAGCGCTTATGATGCACCTTACCCCTAACATCTGTCTATACGACCCTTACGGACCCGCTCTTGAAGGTGTCGCAGAAGAAATGTTCCATTGCGGATTTGAAGGTGTCAACCTTACCTATACCACCGATGTCAAGGAAGCTTTGACCGGTGCCAAATATGTTGTGTCGTCAGGCGGTGCCGCCCGTAAGGCAGGCATGACCCGTGAAGACCTTCTTAAAGGCAACGCACTTATCGCCGAGGAATTCGGTAAAAACATCAAGCAGTATTGCCCCGATGTAAAGCATATCGTAGTTGTATTCAATCCTGCCGATATTACAGGTCTTATCGCCCTTATATATTCAGGAGTGAAACCTTCATGCCTCAGCACTCTTGCCGCTCTCGACAGCACCCGATTGCAGTCGGAACTATCT
Organism: Barnesiella sp. WM24; assembly: GCF_004570975.1. Classification (GTDB taxonomy): domain Bacteria; phylum Bacteroidota; class Bacteroidia; order Bacteroidales; family Muribaculaceae; genus Muribaculum. The sequence continues at coordinate 117,282 of NZ_SPPC01000006.1, read as the reverse complement.
AAATATTTCAAGATTCCCGATACAGAAATCAAGAATGCGCGTACCTATGGCGGACACGGCGAGCAGATGGCGGTATTTGAATCCACCACCACTATAAAGGGCAAACCGCTGAAGCAGCTTATTGACGAAGGAGTCCTTCCGGAAGCAAACTGGGAAGCTATCAAGACACGTGTCGTTCAAGGTGGAAAGAACATTATCGAACTCCGTGGAAGGTCTTCATTCCAGAGCCCGGCATATCTGTCTATCGAGATGATTGCTGCAGCTATGGGTGGTAAGCCGTTCCGCTGGCCTGCCGGAACATATGTCAACAACGACAAGTTCCAGCACATAATGATGGCTATGGAGACCACCATCACCAAGGATGGCGTAAGCTACAAGCCTATCGAAGGTACACCCGAAGAAAACAAGGAGCTTGAAAAGAGCTATGAACATCTTTGCAAACTCCGTGACGAGGTAATCGAGATGGGCGTGTTGCCTCCTATCGCCGACTGGCATAAACTGAACCCCAATCTATAATCCTATAGAAGTAACAGAAAAGAGGCGCTCCGCACATGTGACGAAGCGCCCCTTTCTTATTTAAATAATGATGATTATTCAGTCAGTCTTACTTTCTTTCCGTTAACGATGTAGATGTTTCCTACTGAAGGATGCTCTACACGGCGTCCGTTAAGATCATAAACCTTGATGCTCTTGTCGGCGTCGATAACAGCGAGTGAGATACCGACAGTCTTGGCTTTAAGCACTACCACTATGTGGTTTTCCATGCTTTCGGTGAAGTCAGCCTCTGCTTCGGCAGCATCATATCCGTCTTTGCTTACATTGACTTTGATAGTCTTGCCGATTACATCGCCCACTTCAATTGCAGCATTACCGTTGGCGTCGGTTACGGCGTCTTTACCGTTGGCTTCTACTGTAGCACCTTCCACCGGTTCACTGTCACCGTCGATTACTGTCACCTTCAAAGTGCAGTCGGGAGCCACGAGTTCGGCTAACAAGAAGGCATCCATGCTTTCGGTAAAGTCAGCTTCGCCCTCCCAGAAGAGGTAATCTTTGTAAACCGATACGGCTACCTTGGTGCCGATTACATCGGGAAGAGTGAGAGAAGCGCTTCCAAACTCATCGGTTACACCCTCTACTCCGGCTGCAAGTACATGTGCATCGGCAACCGGATTGCCATCCTTGTCAAGCGCCTTGATTATCAAAGAGCAGTCAGGACCTGCAAGTTCGGCTAACAAGAAAGCTTCCATGCTTTCAGTAAAGTCAGCCTTTCCTTCCCAGAAGAGGTAATCCTTGTAGACCGATACGGCTACCTGCTTGCCGATTACACCCGGAAGTGTAAGAGTGGCTTCTCCGTTTTCATTGGTCTCGCCATCAACTCCGTTGGCATAAACCATTGCACCGGCAACCGGATCACCGTTCTTGTCAAAAGCCTTTACTTTAAGTGTGCAGTCGGGAGCTGCGAGCTCGGCGATAGCCCAGGCTTCAGCACTTTCGGTGAAGTCAGCCTCGCCTTCCCAGAAGAGGTAATCTTTGTAAACCGAAACGGCTACCTTAGTACCAAGCACTCCGAAAAGGCTTATGCTTGCTTCACCGTTGGCATCGGTTACAGCTTCTTCTCTCAGTGCATTTACATAAGCACCCTCTACAGGATTACCGTCATTGTCAAAAGCTTTTACTTTAAGTGTGCAAGGCAATTCGACAGCGAAACGACCTAATTGATTTGCATAAAAGAAACCATCATCTTCTCCGCCATATACACCTATGCCAAGTCCTCTGGTCGGGAAAGTAATTTTATTGTTAACAAAACTTCCGCTCTTGTCGCTAAAAAGAGTAATGGATTCTCCTTGTACATCAATACCGATTGGCATCTCAAAGATCATTACATTTTCTGCATCGGAAGCATCGATGTCAAGATAATGGTTGTGGTTATGATATACTATATCACCGGGATAATCTTCAATAAACTTATGGTCGGCATATGGATTCACAAGACGATAAAGTCCGGGGTTGCTCTTGCTTTCAAGCATCTCTACTTTTACAGCGGCAATCTCGTCATCAAGTCCATATACAGGACCGAAAGTATCGTCGGTAAACAGTACATTGCCGAGAGAGGTCCACTCTTCGGGATCATGGGCATATGAGTAGAAATATACTCCATCACCGGCAACACGTTCTCCTGCTTCATTAAAACCGACTACAAATAAGGTATACCATCCTTGTTTATCAAGGTTTAAGGTATAATAATATCCTGATTCTAAACCATCATTACCGTTTTCAGCAATAAAATCAAGATTTTTATCACTTATGGCATACATGCCATAAACAGATCCATATTTATAAGAAACGATATCATCACCGCCGGCAAAACCAAAACGTGCATTGTTTTCATCATTGGCACAAAGACTGGTCTGAACCAGAAGGAAGCTATAGTCGGCATCATCGCCGCCGGGATTGTAAGTGGCACCCGGAAGCACGATAACAAGGTCCTCACTTGTCGTGAACACTTTTTCGCTATAACCTGACGGTATCACAGGATTAAAATCATCGTCAAAATCCAATACATCCCAGGGTTCAATGCCGAGACCTACTGCAATGGCGCCTGCAGGAATAACAACGACATCATTCTCAAAAGTACCGTAATTTATCTGCGATACTACATACTCATGTTCATATTCCAATGGGTCGAGAAGATTGTATACAGCCTCTTGAATTATGGGGTCTCCGTCAAGAGTGTTGAAAATCATGTAAGAGTCAACTTCCGGATCGGCAAGGCTAAGCCCCATATCGCCGACATTAGGATTATTGTCATGGATATTTACAAGACGATAGATACCCGGCTGAGATTGTGATTCCTGAATTTCAACTTTAAAGGTCTGTGCGGGCACTCCATAGTCGGCAAGGGGTGCTACTGTTATGGCGTCGGTGTAATCTGCTTCACCAAGTGTCTCCCAATTGTAGCCACCGTCGGGAAGCACTTTATTGACGCGTGAATTACCTTTAGCCTCCTTAAATACAAGAGGATTAGCACCGGCATGCTTTTTAATGTTAAGCTTGCCCTCAGCCTTGGTCGCTTTAGCATTGACCGGCTTTACTGAGGTAATATCACCGTTGGTGACATTACCCCCTTTGTAAGCCTCGCCCACCTTTGCCGGAAGTGCGGCTGACGCACCTGCCGCAATAAGGGCCGAAGCTAAGAATGAGTAAAATTTTTTCATACGCAAAATTTTAGTTTTTTTCCATTAATATTTGCAATCATCGCAAATATAACCAAAAAAAATTAAAACACGTATATATTTGTTCAAAATGTCATATTTTCTCATATAAAACAACCATAAAGTCATCACACAAACAAAATCAAACACCCCCCGCGTAGCCGATAATACCGCGTATAAAATACATCATGTATAATATACCATCGCGTATAAAATACAATACACCGCGTATAAAAATACATCGCGCAAAAATTACCATCGCGCATAAAATATATCACGTTAAAATACACCGCGTAGCTGTAGGGGCGAGTGGAAGCTCGCCCGAAACACATGCATTGCGAAATACGGCGTTGTACACGCATGGTTGATACGCGGGCGAGCTTCCACTCGCCCCTACATTGCTTGTGTATATTGCATATGTATGTTATATGTATACCTGCATGTACATTTGTGCATTTTACAATGCATAACTATCAATGAATCCGGGTATATAAATGATTTAGGTATTGTATTTATCTGCTGCCCAGCGCAATACATTATTTTCAATGTATTCAAATATAAAATTCGCTTTGCCTATATCCCTGATGATATGTTCGTGATACCCTCGCTGCCACTTAAATTCAATATTTGCATGCCTGGAATATCGTGTGGTTAATGCTTTTATCGTAGCTACATTGACTGACAAAATTTTTTTGTGCTTTAAATTGTCATACTCCTGCGAATAAGGATCCATGCCTTGATTAACAAAAAATATGGCATGGAAATGATTTGGCATGATAGTAAACAGTGGAATCTCGATATCGGGATGGTATTTATTATAATCTGTCAATATGGATTTAAGATACTTTCCCAGTGGATTATAATTTATGACATCACCGGTAATTTCACCAAAATAGTGATGCCTATTATATGTGCATACCGTGATGAAATATGCGCCTCCATTGTAATCATGCCAGTTAACCCTGACATTTTTTCTTGTAGGAAATTTAGACATAGAAACAAATATACAATTATGATTTCAAACAAATGTAATTTTAACAATTAAATTTTTATGTTTACGAAATATTTATTGTAAGCATTGCATAATTTTACCATCAATACCCCCCCGCAGCAAATATATCGTGTATAAAATATACGCATGCATGTATACATACAATATACACATGCAATGTAGGGGCGAGTGGAAGCTCGCCCGCGCATCAACCATGAGTAATCAACCATGCGTGTACAACACCGTGTTTCGCAATGCGTGTATTTCGGGCGAGCTTCCACTCGCCCCTACAGCTACGCGGTGGTATTTTATACGCGATGTATTTTATATGCGGTGTATTTTATACGCGATGTATTTTATATGCGATGTATTTTATATGCGGTGTATTTTATATGCGATGTATTTTATATGTATATTGCATGTATATTGCCTGTGGATTTTGTGTGTTGACAATTGTTGAAAACTATGTTGATTTATGACGATATACACATGCAATGTAGGGGCGAGTGGAAGCTCGCCCGCATATCAACCATGAGTAATCAACCATGCGTGTACAACACCGTGTTTCGAAATGCGTGTATTTCGGGCGAGCTTCCACTCGCCCCTACAGCTACGCGATGGTATTTTATACGCGGTGTATTTTATATGTATATTGCTTGTGGATTTATGTGTTGATAATTGTTGAAAACTATGTTGATTTATGATAATATGTTTTTTGAAGGTTTTTTATAATTATATTTGCGCATTTGGAATTGAGCGAGTATTAGTCATTATGCGCGTTATTCAAAATTTTTTATGTATCAGATTTTGTGCAGATATCAACCATGATTGCCATACTTATCAATACCGGCGGTCCATGATTTTTATTTACATAGCCACTTATTAACCATATGTTGATAATACGGTGATTTACCTGTAATAGTGGCGATTAACATGTTGATAACAATGAAAATATTGTTTACACGACTACAATAACTTAATATGCAAGCAAATGCAGCAAAACTTATCATTGCTGTCAACAGCTATTACCAATATCAGATAAAGGAGATTTTCAAAAAATTTTTTCTTCTAATATAAAAAGTGTGGTTGATAACAACGGTCGGCGGGTAACAGCCTGAAATATCCTATATGGTGCATGATGGGTGTGGATAAAAAAATTTGTATCTTTGCGGATAAGTAAACTGATTTTTAAGAGTTGCTTATATATAATATAAATAGGTATGGACCTTAAAGAAGAGATTCTTCAGCTGAAGAAAGAGAAAAATGCGGTTATACTCGCTCATTATTACGTGAACGGTGACATACAGGATATTGCCGACTATATCGGCGACAGTCTTGCACTGGCTCAGATTGCCTCGCGGCTTGACGAGCCGGTGATAGTGTTATGTGGTGTCAACTTTATGGGTGAGACGGCAAAGATATTGTGTCCCGGAAAGACTGTATTGCTTCCCGACATGGAAGCGGGATGTTCTCTTGCCGACAGTTGTAAAGCCGACGACTTCGAGGCTTTTATCAAGGATAACCCCGGTCACACTGTCATAAGCTATGTCAACACGTCGGCAGGTGTAAAGGCGTTGACCGATGTCGTGGTCACTTCATCAAACGCACGTCAGATAGTGGAGACTTTTCCCGAGGACACGCCTATAATATTCGGACCCGACCGCAACCTCGGCTCATATATCAACGCTGTGACAGGACGAAACATGAAACTATGGGACGGCGCATGTCACGTGCATGAGCAGTTTTCGGTAGAGAAAATAGCTATGCTGAAGAAGGAGCATCCCGGAGCCAAGGTGCTTGTCCATCCCGAGTGCAAGGGGCAGGTGCTCGCGCTTGCCGACAAGGTAGGGTCAACAGCCGCCTTGCTGAACTACGCCGTCAACAGCGGAGAAAAGGAGTTTATCGTGGCTACTGAAAGCGGCATCCTCCACGAGATGCAGAAACGCTGTCCCGACAAGACATTTATCCCCGCCCCTCCTGCCGACTCTACTTGTGCGTGCAACGACTGCGCCTACATGAAGCTTAACACTCTTGAGAAGCTCCGCGACTGTCTCCGCGACGGAAAGCCGGAGATGAACGTCGACCCTTCAGTGGCGGAAAAGGCTATACGCCCTATAAAAAAAATGCTCGAGATAAGCGAGCGACTCGGACTGTAGAGGGTCGTTTTATCAACATCTGATAATAATTATTTACATCATCATGGAATATAACCACAGAGAGATTGAATCACGCTGGCAACAGTATTGGAAAGACAATAAAATCTATAAGGCGGAGATTGACACAGCCCGCCCTAAATTCTATGTACTCGACATGTTCCCCTATCCTTCGGGTGCGGGACTGCATGTAGGACATCCGCTCGGATATATAGCGAGCGACATTTTTTCACGCTACAAGCGCCTGCAGGGATTCAATGTGCTTCATCCTATGGGCTATGACGCTTACGGATTGCCTGCCGAGCAATATGCCATACAGACCGGGCAGCATCCCGAGGTTACCACCACCCAAAACATAGCCCGATATCGCAACCAGCTTGACAAGATCGGTTTCTGCTATGACTGGGACCGCGAGATCAGGACCTGCGACCCCGAGTATTACAAATGGACACAGTGGGCTTTCATGCGCATGTTTGAAAGCTACTATGACAACGATGCCGACAAGGCGCTCCCGATAGCGGAACTCGTGAAGCGCTTCGAGACTTCAGGCTCGGAGGGTGTCAACGCGGCGTGTGGAAAGCAGCTCGACTTCACTGCCGGGGAGTGGAATGGCTATTCTGAAAAGGAGAAAAGCGACATTCTGATGAATTACCGCATCGCATATCTCGGAAACACGATGGTAAACTGGTGTCCCAAGCTCGGCACAGTGCTTGCCAATGACGAGGTGAGCGAGGGTCTGTCGATACGCGGCGGCTACCCTGTGGAGCAGAAGCTGATGTATCAGTGGTGTCTGCGAGTGTCGGCTTATGCCCAGCGTCTTCTTGCCGGGCTTGACACTATCGACTGGACCGACTCGCTGAAGGAGACACAGCGCAACTGGATAGGACGCTCGGAGGGAGCGGAGATGCGTTTCAAGATCGCCGACAGCGACGTGGAGCTTGAGATATTCACCACCCGTGCCGACACTGTGTTTGGCGTGACCTTCATGGTGCTTGCTCCCGAGAGTGCTTATGTCGACATGATTACCACCCCCGACCGCAAGGAAGCCGTAAAAGCTTATCTTGACGAGGTGAAACACAAGACCGAGCGCGAGCGCATGATTGAGAAAAATGTCACCGGAGTGTTTACCGGTGCATATGCTGTAAATCCGCTTACAGGAAAAAATATACCCGTGTGGGTGAGCGACTACGTGCTTGCCGGCTACGGTACGGGTGCGATTATGGCTGTGCCCGCCCATGACAGCCGCGACTATGCGTTTGCAAAGCGATTTGACTTGCCTGTCATCCCGTTGATCGAGGGATGTGACGTAAGCGAAGAGAGCTTTGACGCCAAGTCGGGCAAGATGATGAACTCTCAGGGTGAGGAGCTCAACCTCAACGGCATGGAGGTCAAGGACGCGATTGCCGCCACAAAGAAGTTTATTGAAGAAAAAGGCATAGGCAAGGTAAAGGTCAACTACCGTCTGCGTGACGCTATTTTCAGCCGTCAGCGCTACTGGGGTGAACCGTTCCCCGTGTATTACAAAGATGGCATACCCCATCTGCTTGACGAGTCACAGCTCCCGCTTCTGCTGCCCGAGGTCGACAAATTCCTACCCACCGAGACCGGCGAGCCGCCGCTCGGCAGGGCTAAAGACTGGTCTACACCTGAGGGATTCCCGCTTGAGCTTAACACGATGCCGGGATTTGCCGGTTCGTCGGCTTATTATCTCCGCTATATGGATCCCCGCAACAATGAGGCGCTTGTGTCAAAAGAGGCCGACGCTTACTGGCAGGACGTGGACCTTTATATAGGCGGAACCGAGCATGCCACCGGTCATCTTATCTATAGCCGCTTCTGGAACAAATTCCTCTACGACCTTGGTGTGGTTGTCAAGGATGAGCCGTTCAGAAAGCTCATAAACCAGGGCATGATACAGGGACGCTCCAATTTCGTATATCGCATAAAGGACACAAATACCTTCGTGTCGGCGGGATTGAAGAAAGACTACGACGTGACTCCTATTCATGTCGACGTGAATATTGTCAGCAACGATGTGCTTGACACCGAGCGTTTCCGTGCATGGCGTCCGGAATTCAACGATGCCGAGTTTATACTTGAAGATGGCAAGTATGTGTGTGGCTACGCTGTGGAAAAGATGTCAAAGTCAATGTTCAACGTTGTCAACCCCGACGATATAGTCGACCGTTACGGAGCCGACACTCTGCGTCTTTACGAGATGTTCCTCGGCCCGCTTGAACAGAGCAAGCCCTGGGACACAAACGGTATAGACGGCGTGAACCGCTTCCTCAAGAAGCTCTGGGGACTCTTCTACAAGGGCGATACCCTGCTCGTGACCGATGACGCTCCTTCCAAGGAGGCGCTGAAGTCGCTCCACAAGCTTATCAAGAAAGTGACCTGGGATATAGAGAACTTCTCTTTCAACACCTCCATAGCCGCGTTCATGATATGTGTCAACGAGCTTAACGCCATGAAGTGTCACACCCGTTCTATCCTTGAACAGCTTATTGTCGTGATAGCGCCGTTTGCTCCCCATATCGCGGAAGAGCTGTGGCATGCCATCGGTAACACCACTACCGTATGTGACGCCAAGTGGCCCGTTCATAACGAGGAATATCTGAAAGAGTCTACAGTCACCATGGCTGTGTCATTTAACGGCAAGGCAAGATTCAATATAGAGGTTGCCGCCGGCACCCCTCAGCCTGAAGTCGAGAAGCTCGCCCTTGAACATGAGGGTGCCGCAAAATGGCTTGAAGGCAAGACTGTGAGAAAGATAATCGTCGTGCCTAACAAGATTGTAAACATTGTATTGGGATAATAATTAATTTCATTGCATAGTTGAAAGGTCGTGAAGCCGTCATGTAAGCTTCATGACCTTTTCTTTGTCGGCACCGGCATAAATATAATAAACAGCCGATAAAATACGTTATAAATCTAAACATCACGCAATTATGAAAGAGATAGTTTTTGCTACCAATAATAAACATAAACTTGAGGAAATACGCCGCATACTCGGCGCTGCCTACAATGTGCTCGGTCTTCATGACATAGGCTGTGACGACGATATACCGGAGACAGCCGACACCCTTGAAGGAAATGCCGCCATAAAGGCGCGATGGGTGAAGGAAAAATATGGCTATGACTGCTTTGCCGACGATACAGGTCTTGAAGTAGACGCCCTCGGAGGCCGTCCCGGCGTTTACTCGGCGCGTTATGCGGGTCCCGCCCATGACTCGGCTGCCAATGTGGCTCTTCTTCTTAAAAATCTTGCAGGGGTGGAAAACCGCCGCGCACGCTTCCGCACGGTCATAGCGCTCGTAAGAGGCGACGACATGACGCTTGTCGACGGCACGGTCGAGGGTGTCATCACCCGCTCTCTTCACGGTGACAACGGATTTGGCTACGACCCGGTGTTCATGCCGGAAGGACATGACGTGACATTTGCCGAGATGGATGCGGAGGCGAAAAATGCGATAAGCCACCGTGGCAGGGCGACAGAGAAACTGCGCATGCTGCTTGATTAACTCATAAAAGGCTACTTATGATAAAAAAGATATTTGCCGCCATAATCCCGGCGTTGACGGCGTTGACGGTTTCGTCACAGACGGCTGTCGGTGACTGGAATGTACATAATAATTTCAGCTATGACGTAGGCAAGGTGATAGAGACACCGCATAAGGTGTATTATCTTGCCGAAAACAATCTGTTTCACTATGACAAGGATATTGACGAAACTTATGGCTACACTATCCGCAACGGGCTTAACGATGTGGTGGTAAAGGACATATATTTCAACACCGATGCCAATTATCTGCTTGTCGTGTATATGACCGGCAACATTGACCTGATATACCCCGATGGTAATATTGTCAACATGGGCGATATAGCCGCCGCAACGCAGATTTCGGACAAGACGGTTAACGATGTCACTTTTTCGGGCGACAAGGCTTATGTGGCAGCGGGTTTCGGCATAGTGGTGTTTGACACTTCTTCCTGTACGGTGGTCGAGTCAGGCATATTCAACCGCAACGTAAGTGCCGTGACGATAGCGAGCGACAAGCTTCTGATGGTATGTGACGGCGAGCTGTATTTTTCACCCCTGTCGTCGATGCATAACACTCTTGACCGCTTCACCTCGATGGGTAAGCTGAAAGCCAATGACATAGAGGCTGTTTCTGACAGTATGGTGGTCTACAGCGACGGCGCCGAGACATGTGCCGTGCTTGATCTCGACTTTGCCGGGGCGTCGTTCACTTCCGGAAAAAGCCATCTCACCGCTGTGCCCTATCTCATCAAGTCGGGCGAAAAGTGCATAATACAGAATTATATGGCAAGCCATATGATAGACAGCAGCGGGCGCATAGTGTCGTCGGTTGACACTCCTGCGGCTCTTTATTCAAAGGATTTCAGGCGTTACATGAAGTGTCACACACTCTCCGACGAGAAGTCACGCTGGTATCTCAGCGCCGACGGGCTCGGACACTACCGGGTGGGCGATGACGGAAAGGTGACTGTCGACCGGCAGGCTTCGCGTCCGATGTCGACATATCTGAAAAATGGTGTGTGGCATCTGATATATGGCGAGTCGTCGGGCGACCTTTATATGTCAAACAACAGCTTCAACAATGTTCCCCGCATGGATACGGCACATGACCACATGTCGCTTAATGTCGCTTCCGACGGATCAGTCAAGGACATCACGCCTGCCGATGCCGACGTTACGATTAATAACTCCAATTCCAATTCGATGTTGAAAGCCGGATTCAACATTGTCGAGGACCCCGAGGAACCGGGAGTGATATATATTGGCACCGCTTTCGAGGGCATGTACAAGCTCAAGGACGGCAAGCAGGTAGCCAAATATGACTGGAACAACATGCCTATTGATTTCCGTTATATGGTGTCGGTGCTTGACATGTCGTTTGACGCTTATTGCAATCTATGGGTCTACGCCAAGTCTATCAGGGATAAAAATGATTCGGAGTGCCTTATAGCCGTTTTGCCGGCGGCGAAGAGAAAGCTTGATAATGTAAAGGAATCGGACTGGATTAAGCTTAATCCGAGAAATTTCGGTCACACTGATACTTACAGCGCAGTGGTGCATGCCTGTCGTTCGGAGCGGGCAAAAAATATAGTCATGATCACTGACGGATGGATTGAAAACAAGCTGCTTGTCTATAATTCAGCCGGAACGGGTGAGACCGTGAGCGATGACTCTTACCATGTCTGGACTTCATTGACCGACCAGGACGGTAAGGTGTTCGGCCCGTCACGTATCGCCTCTTTTGCCGAAGACCGTGACGGTAAGCTCTGGGTAGGCACAGCCGATGGTGTTATAGTGATTAATGACCCTGTGGCGATGCTTAACCCCTCGGCAACGATAGAGCGCGTGAAGGTGCCGCGTAATGACGGAACGGTATATGCCGACTATCTGCTTGACAGCCAGCTTGTCACTTCTATCGCCGTGGACAATGCCAACCGCAAGTGGATGGGCACGTCCACTTCCGGACTGTATCTCGTCAGCGCCGACGGAAAAGAGATTATTGAGAATTTCAATACCGACAACAGCTATCTGCCCACCAATGAGATACTGTCTGTCGTCTGTGACCCGAAAAGCAATATCGTCTACGTAGGCACCCGCTATGGACTTGCCGAGTACAGCAGCGACGCTTCACCTGCCGCAGGCGATTACTCGGAGGTCTATGCCTATCCTAATCCGGTGCGTCCCGATTATGGCGGCTGGATTACAGTCAAGGGGCTTATGGACGACTCGCTTGTAAAGATAGCCGACGCGGCGGGCAATGTGTTTTTCCAGGGACGTTCGGAAGGCGGCATGATTACGTGGGACGGCTGCAACGCTGCCGGTCAGCGTGTCAAGACCGGAGTCTATTACGTGTTTGCATCGCAGGGCGGTGACAGCGGCTCTTCAGGCGCTGTAACCAAAATAATGGTCATAAATTGATTGCTGATACAATCAAAAGCATTAAATTTGGTGTTATTAAATAAGACTCAAAAGCTACGTTTATATGAAACTGCGATATATAGATGAAAATGACAAATGCTACGGCATAACCGGCATGGCGATAGGCATGGTGATTTGGGATGCCGAGAATGTACTCTCTTCAATCTCTGTCGACGCCCCTGCCGATGAGGCGGTTGAATTCACCCCTGAATTTTATTTTTCAGGCAATCCGGGATTGTCGGCAAAAGTGGCATGGAATCATATACTTCAGCATTTCCAGGTGTCTATGGGGATGCTTATCGGCAATATATTGTGTCGGAGCTACGTGCTTCACAAGGAGACTGTTGACAGCGACACCCGCAATGAGCTGCTGAGTTATCTTGATGAAGAAGGAAAGGATGTATGCTCGCTTGAGAGCGACGAGATAGAACACATGTTCAATAAAAGTTACAATTATCTCCACAAGGTGTTTAATCATGCCGGCGTGCAGAGCGTGGTGCATGATTTTGCGCGTGACCTGAAGGCGCAGCGCCGCATGTCGCGTGGAGAGGTAGTGGAGCATCTGCGTGCTCTGCGCATGCTCTGATTTTCATTCAATCATTTAAATTCATCACAGCTATGAGCGACCTGTTAAAAGTGTACTGTAAAAATATAGGCGAATATATACCATTCAAGGGTGGTGACACGCTTATGGACATTTATCGCGGTATAGCCGACCGCATTGACGGAACTCCTATATGCGCGCAGGTGAATAACCGCACGGAGGACCTTCAGTTTCCGCTTTTCTCTCCGAAGCAGGTGCTTTTTCTCACTAAGGAAAGTCCGTCGGGACATCGTGTCTACGTGCGTTCGTTATGTATGATGCTGTATCGCGCGGTGACAGCGCTCTATCCCTCAACAAGGCTTGTGATTGAACATTCTGTGTCGCGTGGCTATTATTGCCGCCTGACGGGTGAAGTCACTGTCGATGCGGAAGTTGTCGGCAGGTTGAAAGAGTATATGCATGACCTTGTAAGACGCGACTTGAAGTTTGAGCGTAAAGAGCGCCTTACGACCGATGTCATATCCATCTTTGAGAAGCAGGGTCTTGATGACAAGGTAAAGCTTCTGCGCACACTCCATGAGCTTTACACCGTATATTACCGCCTTGACGGCATCTGTGACAGCTATTACGGTAATCTCGCCCCCTCTACGGGTATGCTGAAAGTCTTCGATCTGGTGCTTTATAAGGAGGGTTTCCTGCTTATGGGCATGGACAGCGACAATCCTGACCGTCCGGCGTCGCCTGTCGTGCAGGAAAAGCTATATGGGGCGTTTACCGATTATCTTGCGTTTAACCGCGTGATAGGGGTGGATGATGCAGGCGACCTTAACGAGACTGTGGCGAGCAAGGAGACGGCTATGCTTATAAATGTAGCCGAGGCTCTTCATGACAAGAAGATAGGGCGTATTTCCGATGAGATTTCGCGGCGTTACGCCGAAGGCGGGGCTAAGGTGGTGTTGATTGCCGGCCCGTCATCGTCGGGAAAGACTACCTTTACAAAGCGTCTTGCCATACAGCTGATGACTAATCTGCTGGAGCCAAAGATGATTTCGCTTGACGATTATTTTGTAAACCGCGAGAATACGCCACGCGACGAGTCGGGCGACTATGACTACGAGTCGCTTTACGCTCTTGACCTGGAGACATTCAACCGTGACCTGAACACACTTATATCAGGCGGTGAGATTGATCTTCCCACTTATAATTTTGAGCTTGGACAGCGTGTCTACAAAGGTAAGAAGCTTAAACTTAACGATAATTCGGTGTTGCTTATCGAGGGTATACACGGGCTCAATCCGGAGCTTACGTCACATATCGAGGCTAAGTTGAAATACATGATATATGTCTCGGCGCTCACCACCATATCCATTGACGACCATAACTGGGTGCCGACAACCGACAACCGTCTTCTGCGCCGCATCATTCGCGATTACAAATATCGCGGCGTGTCGGCTATTGACACCATACGCCGCTGGCCCTCGGTGCGTCGCGGCGAGGAACGCTGGATTTTCCCCTATCAGGAAAATGCCGATGCCATGTTTAACTCCTCGCTGATATTTGAGCTTGGAGTGATGAAAGAGTTTGCCGACGATATACTCAAGGGAGTGCCGCGTGACATGCCTGAATATGCCGAGTCTTTCCGCCTGCGTAAGCTATTAAGCTATTTCACTCCTATACCGGAGCGCCTTATTCCGTCGACATCGCTGTTGAGGGAGTTTCTTGGCGGCTCTTCATTTCATTATTGAAAGAGCGGCTATATCATCTTTGAATATAGCTGCCAAAGGGCTATCCCCGTGCTTACCGACACGTTGAGGGAGTGTTTTATACCTGCCTGAGGTATCTCCAGGCATATGTCGGCGCTGTCGACCACTTCCTGGGCGACGCCTTTTACCTCATTGCCTGCCACGATTGCATATTTTTTGCCATCCTCAGGGATGAAGTCCTCAAGTGATATGCTCCCTTCGACCTGTTCGAGTACACATATGGTGTAGCCGCGCTTTTTCAGGTCGGTGATGCCCTCCTGTGTGTTGTCAAAGTGTCGCCAGTAGACCGAGTCTTCCGCTCCGAGTGCCGTCTTGTGGATCTCCGGTGAGGGAGGGGTGCCTGTCACTCCGCATAGCTGGACTTCTTCTACGGCAAATGCGTCACACGTGCGCAATATGGCGCCTACATTGCTCAGGCTCCTTACATTGTCAAGCACTACCGCGAGGGGTGATTTTTTCTGTTCCTTGAATTCTTCAGTGGTGACCCTATGAAGATCCCATATGCTTTTCTTCTTCATGGCTACAAAGTTACAAAAAATGCACTCGCCCTGCAACTCGCGGTCAGAGGGTCATGAACGTTGAAATTCAGTCGGTGACATGCCGGTCAGATGCTTGAAAAATTTGCCGAATGATGACTGGTTGGTGAAATTGAGCTCATAGGCTATCTGCTGGATGTTTTTTCCTGAGAATCGCAACATGTTTTTTGCCTCAAGTATCACACATTCGTCAATCCATTGGGCGGCGCTCTTTCCGGTGCTTTCTTTGATTATCAGAGAGAGATATTTGGGCGATATGTACAGCTTTTCAGCATAGAAACCTACCGAGCGCTCCTTGGTGTGGTAGGCGTTGACAAGCTGCATGAAGTCATGGACATAGCTCAGGCGGCGTGATTTATACCGCTGGCTGTCATCTTCGGTTTCGGAGGCGTCGCGGGTTGTGGCTATCTCCATTATCTCGTAGACGAGTGCCGACACGAGGTTGCGCGCTATGCTCTTGACATAAAGCGACACTTCCCTGCCCTTTGCATTGAGATGTAGAAGCTCAAGGTAGCGGCGCAATAGCTGCGTCTCATCCTCTGTCAGCGCTACTACCGGTTTTCGCTTCTGAAACTGATGTTTTATATTTATGACGTTTACATCGAGATTGATGTCAAACATGAATTCTTTTGAGATAAAGAGAGTGTATGCCTCAATGTTGTTCCAGTCCACTTCGCCTGTGCTTATGATGGAGTTTGGTCCCGTGATGATGGCGGAGTTTTGTGGCACGTCTATTGATTCAAGATTTATATTGATTGTCTTTATGCCTTTCAGGGCGAGTACAAATGTGAGTCCGTCAAAGCGCCAGGGATTGTCAAGCAGACATCCGGGATTGGCGTTGGTTCCGGGTGATATGCGTGAAAACACATAGTCTTTTTCAAAACAGCTGAAGTCGGTCGAAAAGTTTTTAATAGTGGCTAAATGTGATATTCCTACGGTTCTTTCGGTCATGATTGTTTATTCTTTTATTCCTTTTGGAATACAAAAATCGTCTTTTTTATGAAATGTTGCAAGTATAGAGCGTGTTTTTCGACTTTTTGACCAATAAAGTTAACCTTTATATTGCTTCGTTGCTCACGCTTATTTAAAAAATTATTTATAAGAGCCACTTGTCATGGAAATATAGTATCTTTGCAAGTAGATGAACATTTAACAGTTACTTATCCATTTTTAAATTCATTGCTTTGGAAAAGAAAAAGTCAAGCAGCCTGCTGCGCAATATTATCAAGTATGGATTACCTGTGGCGCTGAGTGTGTGCCTTTGTTTCTATCTGTACTCCAAGATTGATGTCAATGTGATAGTGGACGAGATACGCCGGTGTGACTACATGTGGATTGCCATAGCCTTGGTGGTAAGCGTGTTTTCCCATATTTTCCGTGCCATGAGATGGCGCATTCAGCTTGATGCCCTTGAGATATATACGCCGCTTCCACCGCTTGTGTGGAGTATATTCGGCACATATGCCGTAAACCTGCTTGCTCCACGTCTCGGCGAGCTGTGGCGCACGGGATACATAGCAAAGCGTCAGGACGCGAAGTTTACGACAGTGTTCGGGTCGATGGTATGTGACCGTCTTGCCGATACCGCCACTGTGCTTTTGCTTACGCTTGTCACCTTTTTTATAGCGCGCCCGGCGTTTATCGCTTTCGGAGAGAAATATCCGGAGACTTATCAGGGTATGCTCAATATGCTCCATTCACCATGGCTGTGGGGCGCCGGCATTGTCATGATAGCTGTCGTCGTGTGGCTTTTTACCACCAAGACCACAAGCAAGTGGGTGCTGGGAGTGCGTCAGGCGGTGAAGAATCTATGGGATGGCTTCGCGGTGGTTGCAACTATGCCTCACAAAGGTAAATGGCTGCTGCTTACGGCTGCCGTGTGGGGATGCTATTTCTTCCAGCTGTATCTCGCCTATTTTGCATTCTCATTCACTGCTGGTCTTGGCATTGTGTGTGCGCTCGTGGCGTTTGTTCTGTCAAGCATTTCTATGGGAATACCGAGCAACGGAGGTCTCGGACCGTGGCATCTTGCCATTATTTTTGCTCTCGGCATATATGGCGTCGAATACAATCAGGCTGCTGCCTTTGCCACAATCGTGTGGGGGTCTCAGACGTGCCTGCTTGTGATTCTCGGTCTATATGCTTTCATCTCTATCGCGCTTGACAAGAAGCACGTGACACCTGCCGTAAATAATATCTCAAAGTAAGCGACTATGGATTTAGACTCAAAACCCGACAATTTTCTTTCCGAAGAAAAAGATGATAATGTGATAAAATTTGACGGAGCCGCCCCGGTTGATTCTGACAGTCAGCCTGCTCCGGAGAAGCCAAAAAAGCGTCACGCGATGAGGCGTTTTTTGTGGTGGTGTGTCGCTGTCGTGGTCATTTCACTGGGTGTTGTCACCTGGATAAGGTATATAAACCCTTATGAGACCGACATGGAGGAAAGCGGATATGTCGTGGATTTCAAGCGTCAGGGCGTGTTGTTCAAGACCTGGGAGGGTCAGATGCTTGTAAGGTCGGCTCTGATTGACTCAACCCGTCCTTATTCGCGTGATTTTGTATTTTCGGTAGACAATGAGGATGTAGCCGACAGGCTTGCCTCTGCAAAGGGTACGGGACGTAAAGTCACCGTCTCTTATAAGCGTTACTGGGGAGTGTTGCCTTGGCGCGGTGCTACACCGGTTATTGTCACATCGGTGAGATAAATCAAATATAGAGGTTTTACGTAAGTATGTTATCATGAAAGCATTAAGTAAGTGTGTCAAGGCTTTTGCCGGACTTTCTATCGTTTTGTTGCCGGCAATGGGCGGCAACTGTGTGCATGCAGCCAATCCGTATCTGCCGTTGTGGGAGTATATTCCTGACGGTGAGCCCTACGTGTTTGAAGACCCTGACTGTCCGGGAAAATTCAGAGTGTATATTTACGGCTCCCATGACTCTCGTAAGACTGACTATTGCGGTCTTGAACAGGTTGTGTGGTCGGCTCCGGTGGATGACCTGAACGACTGGCGCTATGACGGCGTGATTTTCGAGTCAAAGACCAACGCCGTGGGTGACACGCTTAATGCCGGCGGCACAGGCGACGTATTGTTTGCCCCTGATGTTGCCGAGGTTACTGGCGCTGACGGTTCAAAGACTTATTATCTTTATCCTAATAATCAGAGCGGCGGCAGAAACGGCATGGTGGCGAAGGCTTCGCGCCCCGATGGCCCGTTTAAGGTAAGCAATTGGAGCAAAGAGAATCCCTGTCTTACTGACGGCGTGTTTCGTTTTGACCCGGGAGTGCTTGTCGATGATGACGGCAGGGTATATGGCTACTGGGGTTTTGAGCGGTCTTATGCCGCGGAGATAGACCCGGCTACTATGGCGACAGTCAAGAAGGGCTGTGATATAGTGGAGGACATGATTCCTTCGCGTGACCAGGACACGACTTTTCGCTTTTTCGAGGCTTCGTCGATGAGGAAGATAAAGGACAAATATGTATTTGTCTATAGCCGTTGGACCAATGACGGAGAGTTTGGTCTTCCTGCCACAAATTATACTCTTGCCTATGCTTATAGTGATAATCCGCTTGGTCCGTTTACCTATGGCGGCACGATTATTGACGGTCGTGGAAGAGATACCGACGCTGACGGCAAGGTGATTCCTACGGCTACACCGTTTGGCAACACTCATGGAAGCATCATTGAGATTAATGGCAAATGGTATGTGTTTTACCACCGTCAGAGCGGCACAAACGAGTATGCTCGCCAGGCTATGGTGGCTCCCGTTAACGTGACTGTCGAGGAGGGCAAAGGCGGCAAGGTTGTCATCTCTGAGGCTGAATACACTTCAGAGGGCTTCGAGACCGACGGACTGAACCCGCTGAAGCGTTATTCCGCAGGAATAGCCTGTTACTATACCGGTCCCTCCGAGGCGCGCCATTCTTATCCTGACGTGTATTTCCCCGGCTCTTATGTAAGACCCTATTATGGCGATGAAGAGCGATTTGAAAAGCCCTATGACCTCAGTGAGAATGTAACTCCGGTGGTAAACAACACCGCAGGTTCTGTGGTCGGTTATAAGTATTATAATTTCACCGATACCCCGGTTGACACCCTTGTGCTTGACATTCTGCCGCTTGGACATGACGGGCACATCGATGTCATGATTGATTCCCCGTGGGAAAAGAAAGGGGGCAAAAAGATAGGCTCACTCGACATCTCGGCCGACATGTCGCAGAAGCGCGCCGACATGGATGTGGCTCTGTCAGGCATGCAAGGCGTTTCCGGAAAACATGCCATATATCTTGTCATCTCATCCGACACTCAGTCTACCCCGCTCTTTGAACTCTACGAACTGATGTTCAAGTGATTTATCGGGCTTCAGGGCGATAGTTGTAGTTGTTGCGGAGTTTCTCAAACGATTCCGGCGACTCCTTTAATGCAGCGGTGTCGACAAGAGGGTCATAGCTTCCGGCAACCGATTCAAAAGTCACATCGGAGGCAATTCCTGAGGGTGCTTTCTCGGTCATCTCCACATAGGGCAGCCCGAAATGGGAGATAACGGCGTCAAGAGCCATGCGCGTGGCGCGTATTTTACCCTCTCTCGAGTAGCCTGCTATATGGGGGGTGGCTATAGCCGCTTTTTCAAGCAGCACGCGTGAAATACCCGGCTCTCCCTCCCAGCAGTCCATGACGGCATGACCTATCTTGCCGTCGCTCAGCCCTTCGATAATCGCGGTATTGTCGGTGACAGGACCGCGCGCACTGTTGATGATGACGGGGCGGCGTGCCAGCCGGTTTACAAAATCACGGTCAAGAAGATGGTAGGTTGGGTATTTCCCATCCTTGGTAAGGGGGGTGTGGAAGGTGATTACATCACACTTTTCAGCAATCTCCTCCATCGTGGTGAATCCGTCTTTGCCCTCGGCGTCGGCTCTCGGGGGGTCACACACGAGTGTCTTTATCCCCATGCGTCGCGCCCAGTCTACGATTATCGACCCTACATGTCCGGCGCCTACGACTCCGAGCGTGAAATCCTTGTCCAGTCCGCGTGTTTTCGCTATCGCGGCAAATACATACTGAGCCACGGCTGGAGCATTGCATCCAGGGGCGTTTTTAACCGTGATTCCATGACTGCGGCAGTAATCGAGGTCTATATGGTCGGTGCCTATCGTAGCCGTGGCTATGAACCGGCATTTGGAGCCGTCAAGCAGTGAGGCGTCACAGCGTGTGCGTGTGCGCGTTATAAGCGCGTCGGCATCACGCATTGTCTCGGCGGTGATTTCTTCAGGTGCGAGATAGCTTATCTCGGCAAAGTCTTCAAGCAGCCCTTTGATAAAGGGGATGTTTTTCTCTATTATTATCTTCATAACGTCACGCTCCATACATAAAGCACTATATATATGACATATATGCAACATATCGGTATATACGTGCGCCTCATGTTGTTGATAGTAAAGAAGTGTCCTATCTGTATTGCCGTGCAGCAGTTCAGAATGGGCAGATAAATTATAAGGTTCGTATAATCTACTATAACAAACAAAGTGGTGATAATGGTCATTATTATCCAGAATCCGTTGTAGGCGCGTGCCCGGGCGTTGTAGCTGTATATCTTTATCATGTCGAAGATGCCGAAGCCGACGCCGAGGATGAGATTGACAATCGTGTACACGACTATCTGTGCGAGGTCTCTCCCTTCAAGTGCGTCAAATATATTTATAAATTCAGGCATCGTGAACGATGACAGCGAAATAATGCCGAAGCCGCATAGAATCCAGTAGGGGGTTATTATGCCGGTGCCCGCCGCGAGAAGTCCGCGCACCGACAGACACTGCATCTGGAAGCAGCCTATGAGGAATACTATCAGATAGACCAGATAGGCGTAGCTCGTCAGCGACCCCAGGCTTATCAGGAAGAATGAGAGGAATATGCGTCTTGTGCGGTCGGGGCGCTGGAACGTGGAGAAAAACGGTATTATCGTGAGAAGGATTATGAAACACATCACCGATCCGTCATAAAGCTGCCCCATCAGCGAGGGCTGTCCTGCCTGCATGACAAGAAACATACCGGCAAAGAGCATCGACATCGAGCGGATGATGTTGAACCGCCGGTTGAGATACAGGAGCATGAAGGATATGGCTACGTTAAGCCCCAGGCTCACGGCAAGTGACACGGCGCTGTCTGATATCCATTCGTTGGCCGACGGCAGCCCGAAGCCGTTGTCGCCGACTACGTGGACGACATCGCCCATAAACCATGCCGCCACGGTTCCTGTCACCGACACCAGAAGCATCAGCATGAAACCGTAGCGGGAATGTAGCAGTCGTGTAAGCTCTTGCTCTTTCACTACTTGTTGCTGTCAAGGAGTGCCATGAGGTCACTGCCTATGTCGCGGCGGAAATATTTTCCGTCGAAGTTTATAAGTTTTATGCTGTCGTAGCTGCGTGCAAGCGCCGACTCTATATCCTTGCCATAGGAGCTTACCGAGAGTACCCTGCCGCCCGATGTGATTATGCGGTCGCCTACCCCGTGTTTTGTTCCGGCGTGAAACACGATGCTGTCGCGCACGTCGTCAAGTCCCTCTATAATCATGCCCTTGCGGTAGTCACCGGGATAGCCGCCCGACACTATCATTACGGTGACGGCGGTGCGCGGGTCTATAATCATGGGCTTGTCGCCGAGATTGCCTTTGGCGGCGCCTTCCATCAGCTCTACGAGATCGCTCTCGATGCGCAGCATCACGGCTTCGGTCTCGGGGTCACCCATTCTCACATTGTATTCGATTACCATCGGCTCGCCTCCTACATTGATTAGCCCGAGGAATATGAAGCCACGGTAAGTGATGCCCTCTTCGGCAAGTCCTTTTATTGTCGGCTCGATGATGCGTGTACGCACCTTCTCCATGAAAGTCTCGTCGGCAAAGGGAACCGGACTGACCGCCCCCATACCGCCTGTGTTGGGGCCTGTGTCGCCCTCGCCGATGCGTTTGTAGTCTTTTGCTACGGGAAGCACGCGATAGTCCTTGCCGTCAGTGAGTACAAATACAGAACATTCGATGCCTGAAAGGAACTCTTCGATGACTACAGTAGCCGATGACGCTCCAAACATGCCTGAAAGCATCTCGTTAAGTGACTTTTTAGCCTCTTCGAGTCCGGGGAGTATCAGCACTCCCTTTCCTGCGGCAAGACCGTCGGCTTTAAGCACATAAGGCGGATTCAGTGTTTCAAGAAACTTGTATCCTTCCTCTATGTTGTCGGCTGAGAAGCTGCGGTAGCGTGCGGTAGGGATGCCGTGGCGCTCCATAAAGCGCTTTGCGAAGTCTTTGCTGCCTTCAAGGGCTGCGCCGGCTTTGCTCGGGCCTACGACAAGCAGGTCGCTGTTTTCAAAATAGTCATATATGCCGTTTACGAGCGGGTCTTCGTTACCTACGACAATCATCTTGACATCATTGTCTTTTACAAACTTTTCAATAGCGGGAAAGTCGAGAGGTGAAAGGTCGACATTAGTTCCATAGTGTGATGTGCCGCCATTGCCGGGAGCTATGAACAGCTTGCGAAGCGATTGACTCTGGTTGATTTTCCATGCCAGTGCCGATTCACGGCCACCGGATCCAAGAAGAAGGATGTTATAAGCACTCATGTCAGTAATTATGGATGATTGGTTGTTGGTTATTCGTTATTGTCATTGTTGTTGTCGCCGCCGCGTTTCCACCCTTTGCGTGAGCGCATTACGGGTATGCTGGGCTGCTTGCCGCGTATCATTTTCAACGCTTTAGCATTTCGGCGTATTGCAAGCGGATTTTCCGATACCTGTTCCGGCTCTTCATTGCGGCGTTCGTCACGCTTGAAGTCTTTCCGGCGGTCATCGCGGAAGTCCTTTTTGCGGCGGTCGTCGCGGAAAAATTCTCCACGGCGGTCATCGCGGAAGCGTGTCTCTCTTTCCTCACGCTCTTTCCTGCGCGCCTTGCCTACAGGCTTGGCCTTGTATTTTTCTTCCAGAGCCGAGCGCTTCGGCTTGAAGTCGCCATTGCCCTTGCGGCGGTCGTCACGGTCTCCGTCCTTGCCTCCAAATCCTTTTTTGCGGGCATTGGTGCGCCATTCTTCATCGCTCATGCGTCGGAACTCTTTTTTCTTTCCGCGTTCCTCACGTCCTTCCTGGCGGGTGTGGAGAGAGTTGCCTTCACGACGGAAGCTCTTGTAGTCGCCTTCAAATATCACATATTCCCTTAGTTCACATTCAAGCGATCCGTTGAGCATCGGGAGCTTCTGTGATGCGGCAAGACCGATCTTCTTGAAATAGTCGTCCTGATAGCCTATAATCCAGGCATGATAACCCTTGAACACCTTTTTAAGCTTGCTGCCTATGAGTTCATATAGACCGTCCATGTCGTCGACCGATATGCGCTCTCCATAGGGAGGATTGGTGACGAGAATACCTTCGGCGGGAGCCTCTTCCCATTTTGAAAGCGGTTTTATCTCGAGGTCGATATATTTGCTTACGCCTGCCTGCTTGATGTTTTTTTCGGCTATGGCTATTGCCTTGGGCGAGATGTCGGCGCCGTAAATCTTGTTTTCGGGTTCGCGCTCGTTGCTGTCATCGTTGTAAAGACTCTCGAAGAGCTCTTCGTCAAAGTCTTTCCACTGCTCGAAAGCGAAACTGCGGCGATATACACCCGGGTTGATATTGGCGGCTATGAGGGCTGCCTCGATGAGGAATGTGCCCGAGCCACACATCGGGTCTACGAGCGGACGGTCACCGTTGTAGCCTGCTTTGAGGAGTATGCCGGCGGCAAGCACTTCGTTGATAGGGGCTTCGGTCTGTGCCACGCGATAGCCGCGCTTGTGGAGCGACTCGCCTGAAGAGTCAAGGGAGAGCGTCACGCGGTTGCCGTCGATGTGTACGTTAATCATCACGTCGGCGTCCTGAAGCCTTACGCCGGGACGCTTGTCGGCTCCGTAGCGATCCTTGAAGAAATCGACGATGCCGTCTTTCACGCGGTAAGTTACATAGCGCGAGTGGTTGAACAGCTCCGAGTTGACTACGGAATCTATCGAAAATGTCTTGTCGGGAGTCAGCAGAGTGCTCCAGTCATACTCTTTTGTCATCTCGTAGAGCGTGTCGGGATCGCCGGCGGTAAACTTTACAATCGGTTTCAGTATGCGCAACGCGGTGCGGCAGCTGAGGTTGGCGCGATACATAAGTTCTTTGTCGCCCTCAAAAGCCACCATTCGCCTTCCGGGAGTCACATTTTCAGCCCCGAGTGAGCGCAGTTCGTCGGCAAGTACATCTTCAAGACCCTGGAAGGTCTTTGCCACCATTTCGTAAGTTTCCGTTTTCATCAATGTTTTATTCTTAATACATTATTTGCTTTAGCCTGTATGAGCCGCTCCCCGGCGGCCACATTTTCCGTAACCCATATGTTGCCACCTATTACGGCATTGTCACCTATCGTGATTCTGCCGAGGATGGAGGCGTTGGAATATATGATCACGTTGTTTCCTATGATCGGATGTCGTGGCTCACCCTTGACCGGATTGCCGTTTTTGTCAAGGTCAAAGCTCTTCGCCCCGAGAGTCACTCCCTGATATATCTTCACGTTGTCACCGACAATTGCCGTGGCTCCTATAACGATACCCGTGCCGTGGTCGATGGTAAACGACTCCCCTATCGTTGCCGCCGGATGGATGTCGACGCCTGTCTCGCCGTGGGCAAGCTCGCTTATCATGCGCGGTATAATCGGCACTTCAAGCAATACCAGCTCATGGGCTATGCGGTAGTTGCATATCGCGCGGATGCCCGGATAGCAGTATATCACTTCCTGTATTGACGACGCTGCGGGGTCACCGTAGTAGGTGGCGCGTACATCGGCATTGAGCTTGCGGCGCAACTCGGGAAGCCGCGACATAAACTCTGCCGCCTTTGCGGCGGCTTGCCGCTCGGTCGCCTCAAACTCGGGAGCATCCTCTGTGCATACATCCATCGAAAGCCCGGCGTGAATCTGCCCTACAAGCAGCTTGTAGAGCTTCTCGCTCCACAATCCGGTGAAATAGAGCAGGTTTTCGCGTGTCACGTCACTGTCACCGAAAAAACCTGGAAATATTATGGCTCGTGAAAGAGTAATGATTTCCTTGACCGCCTGCTGCGAGGGCAGCGGTTCGCCACGCCACTGTGATGGGCATATATTCACGAGGTTTTCCCCGGCTGAAAGCTCGGCGACAACCTCCCGAAGCTTTGCTTCGTGGTTGGGGTTAAGTCCTGACATTACTGCAAAATTAGCCAATTTTATTATACCTTACAAAA
The DNA here is from genome assembly GCF_004570975.1 of Barnesiella sp. WM24. Taxonomy (GTDB): domain Bacteria; phylum Bacteroidota; class Bacteroidia; order Bacteroidales; family Muribaculaceae; genus Muribaculum. The sequence continues at coordinate 91,835 of NZ_SPPC01000006.1, read as the reverse complement.
TCAAACAGATAAAAAAGTTGTGAGCGGCGGGTTTTGTGTTTTTTCTAAGCCATAGTGTGTTGATATAGCATCTATTAACGTGCGTTCGATATAAGCAATCCGAACAAAATTCGGTCTTTTTTCTTTCCGATGACAGTCCTGAGTCGTCATTTTTAGGCACTAAAAAACGCACAATAAGTTGATATTGTGCGGCTTATCCTTGTTTAGACTTTTGTTGACCAGAATTGAAAATCGCTGCAACTCGATTGCGGCAATCTGTCCGACCCGCTAAGTGGAGCTGGAGGAACTTGTCCCTTACGCTCCAAATATACCTAAATCAGATAGTTGGCTATAGCCACTTTTATTATTGCAACGATTTGGTGACAATATCCGGATATGTCTTTCAATCTACCACAGGTCTGACTTTTCAGTACCTAACCATATGTAAATTTAATCATAGTTCCTCACACTACAAAGTAGCTGAGCCTCTTTTAATCAAAAATAACATCCCAATAAACATGATATAACTGATTGTTGCATAGTTAAAATCATTTGGGACATTTGTGTTTTTCGCAAAACTTCAGTCCTGAGAACTTTTATTAGACCATACCTTTTCAGACTTAGTCTAATATGTTTTACTGGATATTTCTGCAAGGGTCTGTGCGAACAACTCGGGATTCGCCGGATTGAAAAAACGGGTCGCACGCTTTTTATCCACTTCCGTTCAAAAAATACTATCACACATTTTCGCGGATAAAGGTCGACTTTTCCCATTGCGACGGGTAACATATAGTCCTGTGTCTGTTTATCGACAACGTCTGTATCAAAATCAACGACTTGGATGCTTTCTATTTTATCAATCGGATAGGACACCTTACGACACATCCATCTTTTGAACACAATTTTATTGTCAATCAGTTCGATGTAGCTTTTGGTTCTTATCTTATGAACCATAAACTCAAACCAAATTGGAATAAGCATAGATATCAGTCCAAAAATTAGGAAAGGATATATATTGCCATTATGAGGCAAAAGAATAAAAATAACCATAAAGCCAATTCCCATACTCCAGACAAATATTCGGTCATAACGAGATGCATCCGTGTAATGGCATTTGAATATCTCAGAGTTATTTTTTTCAATCATATACTTATGCTCTGGTGTATATTTGTGCTGTTGACAGGAATATACCTTAAATCGGGCTAGTCAAGTAACCAACGTGGAATGTCAATAATGGATATGCCTTCATAGTCGCTTGCTTCATGTCGGGTTCTTGCAAGTAGCATCTTGGGATAAGCATCGCGTATTTGCAACAACGGCTCTATCTCTCTTCGGAATGTTTCTTCACCGGAAATGTCGTCACTGACCTGAATGTATAATTTCTCATTGCCTTTCATTGCAACAAAGTCAATCTCTTTCTGATACAGCTTACCTACATAGACATCATATCCGCGTCGTAGCAGTTCTATGAAGACTATGTTCTCAAGCATACGCCCCCAGTCCATATTACGTTTGCCAAGTACCGCAAAACGAATGCCGGTATCCGCAAGATAGTATTTACTGAGCGACTGAAGATAGGTCTTACCCCTCACATCATACCTTCCGGCCTCATAGAAGACAAAGGCGTGGCAGAGATGGTCGACATAACTGCCCACAGTCTTGTAGTTGGTCTCTGTGCCATTTGCCACAAGGATATTGCTGATATTCCTTGACGATGATATATTGCTCACATTGTCCATCAGGTATTCAGCGACCTTTTTTAGAAGGGTCGCACTCCCCAGCCGATATTTCTCTACAAGATCCCGGATAAGGATTGTGTCATAAACATCCCGGATATACTTCTCTTTGTCAGAGTCGTTTTTATAAGTATATGAACCTGAAAGTCCTCCAAGTTTTATATAACGCTCGAAATGTTCATCATAATCTCCGCCAATATCGAAATAAGCACAGTACTCCTTGAAGCTAAACGGATAAACGTGAATCTCCATGTATCGCCCAGTAAACAGTGTGGCAAGATCACTGCTTAGAAGAAACGCATTCGAGCCGGTGAGATAGATATCGTATTTTTCATCTGAGTGCAGACTATTGATAGCCAGCTCGAATTTTTCACATAGCTGAACCTCGTCAATCATCAGATAATTATTGACTCCATCCCGGTATTTTTCCTCTATATAGTCGTTGAGAGCATGATACTCTTTCAGATGTTCAAACTTGATTTTTGTCAGGTCAATATAAATGATGTTTGCGGTAGCATCTGTTTTGACTATATAATCAGAGAACGCTCCTAACAGTTTGGATTTGCCACTACGTCTTATTCCCGTTATTATCTTAATATCGGGAGTGTTTATCAAGCCCTCTAACTGGCGGAGATACAACGGTCTTTCTATTAGTTTCATCTGATTCCATTTCCCAAACTTAAAAATTATTTGACTTTGGGAAACGACACAAAGTTACTAATTATTTTCCAGACTAAATGAGAATGTAATCCAAAAACTGAATTATCTGATTATGAAAGATAAAGGTTTTGTGTTTTTCAGGGCGTTTTATTTGCGCAGTATCTGCCATTTGTGGTTGCGGAGGCGCGAGATGTATTCTTTTTCGCGACCGTGGCAATAGCTGTCGCAGATGGCGTGGAAGCGTGGCGAATGGGACATCTCCGACAGGTGGGCGAGTTCGTGCCACACGATGTAGTCGCGAAGTTCCTGCGGCAGAAAGGCTATCACGTAGCTTAGATGTATCTCCCGGCTTGAGCTGCACTTGCCAAGAGTGCTGTAGCCGCGCATTATATGCCATGACTTCGGCTGTAGGCCGATTTCGCGCGCAAGCTCGGCGGCGCGTGGCAGCAGGAGGTCGGGCGCGATTTTCCAGGCTATGCGGCAAAGTATGTTGCTTATGGTGACGGTGCTTTCCCGTCTGTCGAGGTCAATCGATGAACCTACCTCGATATGGGCCGTGTCGTCGCGGAGCGACGCAAGCACGTGACCGGGCTTTACGCTCTGGCGTGATATCACGACCTTTAACCCGGCGATGTCAATCGTCTGCCCTTCAGCGTATTTTAGCGTAGGCTTGCTCTTGAGCAGGCGTGGCGTGAGGGTCTCGATTGCCTTCATCAGGTCATCGGTGTCACATTGCTGTGGTATGGTGAGATGCACAATGCCCTCTTTCCATCGCGCCACAAACCGGCGGGCATCGCGGCGCATCGTGATTTTTATCTCTCCGAGTTGCGGGTGGTTTACGATTCGGCTTTTCATCGCTTGTCGATTCCCCAGAGAAGTTTGGATCGCAGGGTGTCGGTAAACCGGTGGTCGACACGCTGAATCACACGGGTGACAAACGGCGCACGCCGCATCTCTAATGTCGTGCCTACAGGCAGTGTCTGTGACCTTCCGTCAAGACTCAGGCGATAGGTAGCGGAGCGTGAGCTTGTCATGACCGATATCACACTGCTGTCGCTTACAATCAGCGGGCGCATGGTAAGAGAGTGGGCGGCTACGGGGGAGATTGCCCACACCGGGGCGGAGGGTGCCACTATCGGTCCTCCGACCGAAAGATTGTAGCCGGTGGAGCCTGTCGGGGTCGACACAATCAGCCCGTCGGCAAGATAGGTCGCGAGGTGGCTGTCGTCGATTGTCGCCTCCATCTCTATCATTGAAGATGTGTCCTCTTTAAGTATGGCGACTTCATTGAGCGCGTATTGCCATAGGTTGAGGGTCGTGTCGGGGCTTGTCACCTCTATCATGGTGCGCGACTCTACTTTGTAGTTACCGTCGAGCAGATGGCGCAGCTTCAGGTTTACTTCGTCAAGAGTCATGTCGGTGAGATATCCGAGATGACCGGTGTTTATGCCGAGTATCGGTATCTCTTTCTTGCCCACGCGCTGTGCTGTGCGTAGAAAAGTGCCGTCGCCTCCGATGCTCAGGGCTATGGCGGCGTTGAAGTCGTCGCCGGTGATGAGGTCGTTGATTTCAGGCTTGCTGTCAAGCACTGAACATAGATAGCTGTAAAACGACTCCTCCATCTCGACCCATACATTGTGGTGAGACAGCAGATTGAAAAGAGCCGACAGTTCCTTTATGTGGGCTTCCTGATACCTGTTTCCGAATACGGCTATTCTCATGACCGGCAGCGTTATATTTCAAGATAATGCAGCAGGGCGCTCACGCGCTCGGCTATATCGGTGTGAAACATGCCCGGGTCGCCTGTCATTTCCACGGTCTCGTAGCCGTAGCGTTGCAGCGAGCGTGCTACCGATTCTCCACGCGAGTGGTTGACCCGTAGCATCACGGTCGTAAGCGAATCAGGCTCCGTCCCCGCCGTCACGTTGAGGTTCAGCAGATGAGCGTCGGCATCCTCTACGGCGTGGGCTATCGCCGAGGCGCTGTATTGGCTCGGCGGGCAGGTGATGGTGAGTTCAGTGTATTCGTCAAGTTGCGGGAAAAGGCGAGCCACGGCTGAAAGTGCCGAATCGCGGTCGATGGCGCCTATGTAGCGCTCCGTGATGTCGTCGACCACAGGCAATACTGTATCGCCGGAAGCAATTCTTTCCAGCACAAGCGACAGAGGGGTAGAGCCCTTTACCGGGCGCGGCTCTCCGTCGGTCATGCCGAGATACCTGCCGTCGTGATCCACGATGGGCGTGCCCTTGTCGCTGCCTGAAAAATCATATTTAGTGCTTTCTCCGGGCGATATGGGTATAATTTGGGGTGCTATGGCATCTTTTGCTATCAATTCTTTTCGCAGTTTTATTATTTCTGATTATTTTTGCAGTTGCATTTGTTGTAACAGGATTACAAATATAGGGAAAATTCCTAACATTGATGTAATCTTTATGTTATTACAACAATTCATTACAATAAATTGAGGTTAAAAAGATGACAAATCTGAGCGTTAATATCAATAAAGTCGCGACACTGCGCAATGCGCGTGGCGAAAATGTGCCCGATGTGGAAAAAGTCGCTGTCGACTGCGAGGCTTTCGGCGCACAGGGCATAACGGTCCATCCGCGTCCCGACGAGCGTCATATACGTCACTCCGATGTGTTTGCCTTGCGTCCTTTGGTTAAGACCGAATTTAACATAGAGGGTTATCCGTCGCCCGATTTCATGGATCTTGTATTGAAAGTGAAGCCGGAGCAGGTGACACTTGTCCCCGACGCTCCCGACGCGATAACCTCCAGTGCGGGATGGGATGTGGTAAGGCATCATGAGTTTCTTACTGAGATAGTCGACCGGCTCCGCGAGGCGGGCATACGCTCTTCAATATTTGTCGACCCCGATGAGGCGATGATAAAGGCGGCGGCCTCTACCGGCACTGACCGTGTGGAGCTTTATACAAAGCCCTATGCCGATAATTATCCGTCTGACCCCGAGGCTGCCGTGGCTCCCTATGTGGCGGCAAGCATAGCCGCTCATAAAGCGGGCATAGGCGTAAACGCCGGTCACGACCTCAGTCTCGTGAATCTTAAATTCTTTCATGAGCGCGTGCCTTATCTTAACGAGGTGTCGATCGGTCATGCATTGATCTGCGACGCGCTCTATCTTGGGCTGGAAGAGGCTATCAGACAATATAAAAACTGCTTAAAGTAACAATATATATAATTCATCTACCACGACATGTCTATTCTCAACACGATTATCTCACAGGTGCCTGACGGGGTCGCCGATTCTATCGAGACACTTGAGTCGCTTGCCGGCTCTGCGGCATCGGCCGACACTGTGTCAACAGCAGTGACTACCGCCGAACTTTCAGTATGGGACCTGTGCATGAAAGGCGGATTCATAATGATTCCGCTTGCCCTGCTGCTCGTCATAAGCATATACATTTTTATCGAACGCTATATAGTCATCAGCCGTGCTGCACGTGAGGACTCTTCTTTCATGAAGCGGATTAAGGATTATATCCACGAGGGAGAGCTCGAGAGCGCGAAAAATCTCTGCAAGAAAAACGGCTCGCCTTACAGCCGCTTGATTCTTAAAGGAATAAGCCGCATAGGCCGGCCGATGAATGACGTGCTTGTGGCAATCGAGAATACCGGTAATCTTGAGATTGCAAATCTCGGAAAGGGACTTCCCTGGCTCGCCACTACGGCTGCCGGAGCGCCGATGCTCGGATTCCTCGGTACAGTCGTGGGTATGGTCGAGGCGTTTTTCGCCCTTGCCAATGCCGGCTCGGCTGCCAATGTAGGGGTGCTTGCCGGTGGTATTTACGAGGCTCTCGTGACTACAGTCGCCGGTCTTGCGGTAGGTATTGTCGCTCTGTTTGGCTACAATATCCTCGTAGCGCGTCTAAACAGCGTCATGAAGCTGCTTGAAGGCAAGAGCATGGAGTTTATGGATCTGCTTAACGAACCGGCTTAACCGCCACTGACTACTGACCCCAATGGCACTCAAACGACCTCATGACATGATGGCGATGTTTTCGATGGCGTCGATGACCGATGTCATCTTCCTGTTGCTCATCTTTTTCATGATAACTTCTACATTTGTGTTCCCGACGGCGCTGGAAGTTAACCTTCCGCAGAGTTCGGTGCAGACAGCTCTGAAGCCCGGCACTCGTGTATATATAGATAAGGACAGCCGCTTATTTGCCTCTTTCGGCGACGAGCAGCCGCAGCCTATCGAGGCCGAATCGTTGCTCGCATTCCTGCAACTTGCCCAGCAGAGTGAGCCCGACGGCTTTATTGCAATATATGCCGACGAGGAAGTGCCTTACGGCAAGATTGTCGAGGTGCTTGACCTCGGGGCGCGTAATAACCTGAAGATGGTGCTTGCCACAAAACCGGCAAAGACTCCCGTCGCCACGGCTCCCGTGATGACACTTGAAGGAGATGTGGCGCCATCCAATTAATGTAAAATCAAGTAGATATAATGAGTGAGTCGCAGCGTGACCAACTGATAGCCCTCGCCGGTACGGCGCTTGTTGTCATCCTTATAGTGTTGGCACTCGTGCTTGTGCATTGTCGCGTGGACATATCGGCTCCCGACGACCGCAAGTGGCCTCCCGTCGACTCAAGTGAAATTGTGTTTGGCGGCGAGTTTGTGAAGCTGGGCGACATGCCGTTTCCTGTGGAGGAGACCGACAATTCACCGATGCCCGACGACTCTCCCTCCGACCCGGCAGTCGACGGAACCGACCTCGCCGACGGCGCTGATGCCGTTGCCGAGGCTCCCGCGCTTGTCACCTCGGCTAACGAGTCGACAATGAAGGTGACTGAAAAGCCCCGCCCTGAAAAGACAGGCCCTACAAAAGAAGAGCTTGCGGAACGCGAGCGTGTGCGCCGTCAGAAGGAGGAGGCTGAGAAACAGGCAAAAATCAAGGACCGCATGAAGAGCGGATTCAGCAATTCCAAGAAGGGGACAGGTGAGGCAGGCTCGCCTAACGGCAACTCTGACTCCGGAGCATTGAGCGGTCTTGCCGGTCATGACCTGCGCGGACGCACAGCGGAGGCATGGGGGCGTCCGACCAGCACTCTTTCAGGAACTGTGCGTATAAAAGTGCGTGTCAACCGTAAAGGACAGGTGACAGGCACTCCCGAATATATAGGCGGCACGGGACCGGCTGCGGCTAACGCCGGTGTGCGCCGAAGCTGTATAGCGGCGTCTCGCCAGTCACGTTTTTCAGTCGACATGGAGGCTCCCGCCGAACAGACAGGTGTGATTACCTGGAGATTTGAATAAGCTTATAATCAAGATGATGAAAAAATATCGCATAATCAATGACTCGCTCGGATGGCTCATGTTTGTCATCGCGGCTGTCACCTATCTTTTGACTCTGGAACCCACGGCAAGTTTCTGGGACTGTCCCGAGTTTATCTCGCAGGGTTATAAACTTGAAATCGGTCACCCGCCGGGCAACCCTATATTCATGCTCGCGGCAAGATTTTTTGTCAATTTCGCTCCCGACGCGCAGCATGTGGCGATAGCCGTCAATACGATGTCGGCATTGCTGAGTGCCGGCACTATACTGTTGCTGTTCTGGACGATAACTCATCTTGTACGTCGCCTTGTGGTCAAGGATGACGCCACTGAGATGTCGCTTGTCGAGATGCTCGTAATCTTCGGGTCAGGAATATGCGGCTCGCTCGTGTACACGTGGAGCGACACATTCTGGTTTTCGGCAGTCGAGGGCGAGGTATATGCCTTCTCTTCATTCTGTACGGCACTCGTGTTCTGGCTTATCCTGAAATGGGAAAACCGTGCCGACGAGCCTCACAGCGACCGTTATCTGGTGCTGATAGCCTATGTGATTGGCATTTCTATCGCTGTCCATCTGCTCAACCTGCTCTGTATCCCGGCTATTGTGCTTGTCTTCTACTATAAGAAGTTCAAAAATATCAATGCAAAGGGTTCGCTTGCGGCGCTCGCGGTGTCGTTTGTCATTGTGGGGCTTATCCTTTACGGACTTGTTCCCGGGTTCATCGAGATGGCGCAGTATTGTGAACTGCTGTTTGTCAACGTGTTCCACTGCGGATATAATTCCGGTCCTATCGCATATACCATTATAGCCCTCGCGGTGATGGTGTGGGCTGTATATGAGCTTTACCGCCAGAAAAATTCCCGCATGATAAAGGTGTCATTCTTCCTGAGCGTCTTTCTCTCCGGTATTCCCTTTATCGGTGACGGATGGCTTGCCCCGGTTATTATCTTCTGCGGCCTCCTCTTCTATCTTTTCGTCTACATGAAGAAGGTGCCTGTAAGAATACTTAACGTAATTGTTCTCAGTATATTGGTGATATTCATCGGATATTCGTCATATGCCCTGTTGCTTATACGCTCCTCGGCAAACACGCCGATGAACCAGAATGCGCCCGACAATGTGTTTGCGCTCAGCTCTTATCTTAACCGTGAGCAGTATGGCGACCGTCCGCTTTTCTACGGTCAGACATTCAACTCGGGAATCGTCTATCAGATTGATGCGCAGGGACGTCCGCAGGCTGTGAAGAAGGAGGGTAAGACCCTTTACGGCAAGACCGTGAAAACTTCGCCCGACCAGCCCGACCGCTACGAGGTGATCGGCACTAAGACCGAATATGTTATGAATCCGGAGCTGAACATGCTCTTCCCCCGTATGTATGACGGCAAATATGCGTCGGCTTACAAGGACTGGACAGGCATGAAGGGCACACCGGTCACTGTCAATCCTTATATCGACCGTGACGGCAATCCCTATCCGGGTCAGACTCAGAGTAAAATCAAGCCTACGTTTCTCGAAAATCTGACTTTCTTCTTCAACTATCAGCTTGACCACATGTACTGGCGTTATTTCCTGTGGAATTTTGCAGGACGCCAGAATGACATACAAGGCAACGGTGAGATTACCCATGGTAACTGGATTTCGGGTATTCCGCTGATTGATAACCTGCGTCTCGGCGACCAGTCGTTGCTGCCCGATGACCTCGGTGCCGGAAACAAGGGACATAATGTGTTTTACATGCTTCCCCTTATCCTCGGCATCATCGGTATAGGCTGGCAGGCTTTCACCTCCAAGCGAGGCATAGAGCAGTTCTGGGTCATCGCCTTCCTGTTCTTCATGACAGGTATAGCCATTGTGCTTTACCTTAACCAGACGCCCAATCAGCCGCGCGAACGTGATTATGCTTTTGCAGGCTCGTTCTATGCGTTCTCCATTTGGGTCGGCATGGGTGTCGCCGGGCTTTGGCGTCTTGTCGTCAACCTTACAAAGGGTAAGGAGGAGTCGCGCTCGCTTATAGGGGCTGTGATTGCTGTGGTTGTAGGTATTTTCGTGCCCCTTCAGATGGTGTCGCAGACATGGGATGACCATGACCGCTCCGGCAGGTATGCGGCTCGTGATTTCGGCATGAACTATCTTTCGAGCCTTGAGCCCAACGCTATTGTGTTTACCAATGGTGACAATGACACATTCCCGCTGTGGTATGCGCAGGAGGTGGAGGGTTACCGCACTGACGTGAGGGTGGTTAATCTCTCTTACCTTACCACCGACTGGTATGTCGACCAGATGCGTATGCCCTCCTACGACGCTCCGGCAATCAAGATGGCGGCTACCCCCGACCTGTATGCCCACGACAAGCGGCAGTTCAGTTACTTCCTGAACCCTGACACCACCAAGGTCAACGTGAACGCGGCGCTGAAGGCTCTTTACAGCCCCGACGCCAACAAAAACGAGTGGGGGCTATATGAGTTCAAATACCCCAACATGTATCTTCCCGTCGATAAGGAGGCTGTATTGAAGGCAGGGCGTGTCGCTGAAGACGAGGCTGCCGCTATCGAGGAATACATCGACCTCAATCAGATGTCGGAACCTGACGGAGGATTGCGCCTCAGCAATGTCATAGCGCTTGACATGCTTGCCACCAATGCCGCCAACGGCTGGGAGCGTCCGATATATTTCGCCATGACGGTGCCCGATGACTACTACCTGAATCTTTCGCCCTATATGCGCTCGACAGGTATGACCTACGAGGTGGGCCCGATAAAGAATCGTGACTTCGACGGCTATCATATCGCGGTTAATACCGACAAGGCTTATGACAACATTGTCAACAAGTTCCGTTGGGGAGGTCTTGACAAGACCACTTCGGCCGATGACATATATCTTGACGAGACGATACGCCGCATGGTCAACACCACGCGCATGACGATGATCGACCTTGCCACGGCTCTTTACAACGAGGGAGTGGAGGCTGAGATGTATTTCCATCAGGACAGTGTCAACATGGATGAAGCTCAGAAGGAGAAGATAAGCAACTTTATAGCTGACCGTTATCAGCGTTCGCAGACAGTAATTGACCTTATGATGGAGAAACTGCCTGTACACGCGGCTCCGCTCGGGGTGCTTACCGGCACGCAGATTGTCGATCTGTATTCGCGTCTCGGTGATGTCACAGGCAATGATGCCGACAAGAAAAAGGCTCTTCAGATATTGACCGACGAGATTAACCTCTACAAGCAGTATGTGTTGTATTTCCAGACTCTTTCTCCGCGCCAGTACTCGCTTCTTACACGAAATGACCGCTATATCAATGACTCCTATTTCATACAGCTCCTGCAGCTCTATGCCGACTGTGGAGGTGATGTAGAGGCGCTTATGAAGCAGTTGCAGGGTGAGGGTGTAAATTTCTCACGCTATTTCAAGAGTGCGCCGGAGACCGGGGCAAAGAGCCTTGAATAGGCGCGACAGCACAATTTCTTTGTGAGCCATGTTCAAGTTTATCGAGCAGCCGCCGCTTCTGTACCGCATCCTCTTTCCGGAGGGGGTGTGGCGCATCAAGCGCAAGCGTCGCAAGATTGTTTATCTTACCTTTGACGACGGTCCGATTCCGGAGGTGACGCCGTGGGTGCTTGACATGCTTGACCACTATGGCATAAAGGCTACATTCTTTCTTGTAGGCGATAATGTGAGGCGTCATCCCGAATTGCTTGAGGAAATCAAAAAACGCGGTCACAGCTGGGGCAACCACACAATGAATCATCTCCAGGGATTCAAGGAGCGCTCCCATATCTACCTGCGTAACATCAAGGAGGCTGACGACCTTATCGACAGTCCGCTATACCGCCCGCCCCACGGCATCATGAGATGGGGGCAGGCAAAGGTGATAAAGGATCATTTCAACATAATAATGTATGACCTTGTCACCCGTGACTACTCTAAAAAGCTTAACGGAGAGCAGGTGCTTAACAACGTGAAGCGCTTCGCCCGCAACGGTTCTATAATAGTGTTTCACGACTCCCTGAAGGCTGAACGCAATCTTCGTTATGCTCTCCCGCGTGCTATCGAATGGCTTAAACAGGAGGGATATGAGTTTGCTCCCGTCGACATGTAGTGAAGAGCTGCGCGAGGCGGCGTCGCGTCTCGGCGTGTCGCGACTCGGGATTGCCTCTGTCCATGATGTGGATGAAGAGCAGCTTAAAAGATATGAAGAGTGGATTGCGGAGGGATGTCACGGCGAGATGTCTTATCTTGACCGCTATCATGACGTGAGGCGTAATCCCGGTGGCTTGCTTCCGGGCGCGGCATCGGTGATTGTGTGTGCGTTCAATTATTTTCCCGCCCTGTTTCAGCGTGGCGATGTGCCGCAGTTTGCCTATTATTCTTACGGTAAGGATTACCATGAGGTGGTGCGTGACCGCCTGCGTAAGCTCGCGTGCCATATAGAGGAGCTTTATGGCGGAGAGACACGCGTGTGTGTGGACACGGCACCTATCCCGGAGCGTTACTGGGCGGTAGAGGCGGGACTCGGCTTCCGCGGAGTAAACTCACAGCTGATAATTCCCGGCATGGGGTCTTATTTCTTTCTCGGAGAGATACTGACCACTGCCGGTTTTGCCCCTGACGCGCGTTTTAAGGGCGATTGCGGCTCTTGCGGGGCGTGTGTGAGGTCTTGCCCCGGAAGCGCGATAAAGGACGGTAAAATCGATGCCAGACGCTGTCTTTCTTATCTTACTATCGAATATCGCGGAGAGTCATTGCCGGAGGGGACCTCTCTTGGCAATCATCTTTACGGTTGCGATGTGTGTCAGCAGGTGTGTCCCCATAACCGCGCGTGTGTCCCGACGGATATTGAGGAGTTTGCCCCTTCTGAAGGTTTTCTTTCGCTTGACCGGGATTCAATCGCCGGGCTTACACCGGAAAAATTTAGTGCGCTTTTCCGACATTCAGCGGTAAAGCGCACTAAACTAAAAGGACTTATGCGTAATCTTGATTATTTAGATTGACAGGCGTCGCAAGGTGTTGAGAAGCTCGCGGTTGATAGGCTTGTCATTCTTGATTGCCTTTGAGAAAGGCACGTAAACTATTTCATCGTTGGATATACCGATCATCACGTTGCGCTGGTCTTCAAGCAGCGCGTCGATTGCCGCTGAGCCGAGGCGTGACGCGAGTATGCGGTCGGCTGCGGTCGGCGAGCCGCCTCGCTGCAGGTGACCGAGTATCGACACACGCACGTCGTAGCCGGGATACTCGTTTTTAACACGTTCGGCAAGCCCCATTGCCCCTCCGGTCACAGGACTTTCGGCAACAAGCACGATTGATGAGTTTTTGCTCTTGCGGAATCCGTTCTGTATAAGCTCTGCAAGCTGGTCGACCTCAGTCGATATTTCCGGGATTATAGCCGCCTCTGCGCCCGATGCGATGGCTCCGTTAAGCGCGAGGAAGCCGGCGTCGCGACCCATTACCTCGATGAAAAATAGGCGTTCGTGGCTTGTCGCGGTGTCGCGTATCTTGTCGACACATTCCATGATTGTGTTCAGTGCCGTGTCATATCCGATAGTCCTGTCGGTGCCGTAAAGGTCGTTGTCGATGGTTCCGGGGAGTCCTATGATAGGGAAATTGAACTCGGTGGCGAAAATGCGGGCACCCGTGAGCGATCCGTCACCGCCTATCACTACAAGCGCGTCAATCTCATGCTGGCGTATTGTGTCGTAGGCGAGCTGGCGACCTTCGGGAGTCTGGAATTCCTTGCAGCGCGCTGTCTTCAGGATGGTTCCGCCCATCTGGATTATATTGGATACGTTCTGTGTCTTGAACTCAACTATCTCGTTGGTGATGAGCCCGCGGTAACCGCGGTAGATACCTTTTACCTTGAATCCGCTGAAGATAGCGGAACGTGTCACCGCGCGTATCGCGGCGTTCATCCCGGGTGCGTCACCTCCGGAGGTGAGAATACCTATTGTCTTGATTTGGGACATATTGAATAGATTTTAATAAAGTGTAATACTATTACGGCAATATGCCACAAAGATAGTTAAAATCATTAATCCTGCAAATTAAATCAGTTTAATAAATGAAAACGGGGCTGACTTTTGAGCCGCCCCGTTTTTCAATATGGTCTTAATCTTCTGTTACGTCTTCGTCGATTGAGAAATCGTCGGGAAATTCGCTGTCGGAGATGTCGTCGAGTTCGTCCTCGCTGTTATCGCTGTCAGGCTTTTCATCGGCGGCTTTCTTCAGTTTCGGCTTCTTTGTGGTGCCGGCGCTGCTGTCGCCCGACTTCAGCGCTTCCATAATCTTAGCCTCAAGCTCTTCGGCGAGTTCGGGATTGTCGGCAATCATGCGCTTTGCCGCCACGCTGCCCTGGGCGAGCTTGGAGCCTTCATAGCTGAACCATGAGCCGCTTTTGTTGATGATGCCGAGTTCTGTGCCCAGGTCAAGTATCTCGCCTGCGCGTGATATGCCTTCGCCAAACATGATGTCAAACTCTGCGCGCTTGAATGGGGGCGCCACCTTGTTTTTAACGACCTTTACCTTGGCATGGCGTCCGAGCACATCGTCACCATCCTTGATTGATGTGGCGGCACGGATGTCGACTCTCACCGAAGCATAAAATTTCAGTGCGTTACCGCCTGTGGTGGTTTCCGACGGTCCAAACATCACGCCTATCTTGTCGCGGAGCTGGTTGATGAATATGCAGCAGGTGTTGGTGCGCGAGATGCTTCCTGTGAGCTTACGCATCGCCTGTGACATAAGTCGCGCCTGAAGACCCACGTTGCGGTCGCCCATGTCGCCGTCAATCTCGCTTTTGGGCGTAAGTGCTGCCACTGAGTCGACTACGATTATATCGATTGCCGATGAGCGTATGAGCTGTTCTGCTATTTCAAGAGCCTGCTCGCCGTTGTCGGGCTGCGCGATAAGCAGGTTGTCGACGTCAACACCAAGCTTTTCGGCATAAAAACGGTCAAAGGCGTGTTCAGCGTCGATAATCGCCGCGATGCCGCCGCGTTTCTGTGCCTCCGCTATCGCGTGGATGGCAAGTGTAGTCTTACCAGAAGACTCGGGTCCATATATCTCGGTGATTCTGCCGCGAGGATATCCGCCGACACCGAGTGCATAGTTAAGGCTTATCGAGCCGGTAGGGATTACCTCGATGTCCTCGACGCGGTCGTCGCCGAGCTTCATAATGGCACCCCTGCCATAATTCTTTTCAATCTTTGCCATAGCCTGGGCAAGAGCCTCATTCTTGGCAGCCTTGGGGTCAGCGGGAGCCGCACCCTTCTTTATGGTGGTTTTCTTTGGTTTTTCCATGATTGTGACTGTTTTAATGTTTAGTGCAAAGATAACTCGGAATCGGTGCAGATTTATCGCCCAATCAAGTTAAAAAACAATAAATACCCGATCCCGTCCCCACGGAGTGCGGGAACGCGGGCGACCTTCCAGTCGCCCCTACAGCTACGCGGTACGGGCTACGCGGTATATCAATGATACGGTACCACGTGATTTACAGGTGTCTATTTGTATAAATACATTACAGCTACGCGGTATATCAATGATACGGCACCACGTGATTTACAGGAGTTTATTTATAGCGATACATTACAAGCAATGTAGGGGCGAGTGGAAGCTCGCCCGCGTTTCATCCGCCGTGTCCGCACCGTGCGCGGTTTTTGATTATGGTGTGCATCCTCCGATAGGTTTGTGTAAGGCGGGCGACCTTCCAGTCGCCCCTACAGCTACGCGGTACGGGCTATGCGGTATGTCAATGATATGGCACCCCGTGATTTGCAGGTGTTTATTTATAGCGATACATTACAAGCAATGTAGGGGCGAGTGGAAGCTCGCCCGCGTTTCATCCGCCGTGTCCGCGTTGCCTCAGCAGAGTCCGCACCGCCGTGTCCACACCGCCTTGTCCGCACCGTGTGTCTCCGTTTTAATGTTTTGAATTGGTCTGTGATTGATTGCAAATTGCTTAAACTTGCTATTTGAATGTGAAAATTTGCATTAATTTATTAATTTTGTGATTGTATAATTTCTTATTTTGTATAACATGAACAGATTTCACTATTTTATTGCATTGGTAATTTTGGCATGCACGTCGTTGACCGTCTCTGCGGTGAATGATGTAGAGCGCCTGAAGTCACGCTCAGAGTTGAAAAAGGCTTTAGCTGAAAAAGTGACTAAGCAGAGGCATATGGCGCCTGTCTCCAGGGTTTCTGAAGCTGTTGTTGAGCTCCCGTGGTTTGAGAACTTTGAAGATGAATCGACATTTGATTCGTTTACTGTAATTGACAGCAATGATGACTTTGTATCATGGGAATGGTCTGATGGAGTTGCCCAATATTTTTCTCTGTTTGCCGATGATGTAGCCGATGACTGGCTGATTACACCCGGTTTCAGAATGGAAGCCGATAAAAATTATGAAATTTCGTTCAGGGCGAGAAGTTTTGATGAATCGTCGCCTGAAGAGTTTAGCGCATGGCTCGGCGCATCTCCTGACGCAGAATCCATGACTATTGAGGTGGTTGAAAAAACTGTTGTGGCTCAGTATAACGCTCTTGATTTTAATGTGACGGTAAAAGTCCCGGTTGACGGAGTTTACTACCTCGGTATTCATTGCACGTCAGACCCGACAGATGGCTTTGAGCTTGACATTGATGATATTAGCGTCAAGGAGGGAGCTGTAGAGGCGGCTCCTGATGCAGTGACCGATCTTGCTATTGTCGCTGATCCTGAAGGCGCATTAAAAGCAACTATTTCATTCAGTACTCCGGTTTTGACTACTGCCGGCACATCGCTCTCTTCACTTTCAAAAGTTGAGATATATCGTGATGATACAAATCTAATTAAAACCTTTGAAAATCCCGGCGTGGGAGAGGAGTTGATTTATGTGGATGAAAACCCTTCCAACGGAGACAATCACTATACGGTTATTCCTTACAATGAGACCGGTGCGGGGAAATCTACAAAACTCAGTCTCTTTGTCGGTGAAGACATTCCTTCTGTACCGCAGAATATCACATTGAGCGTTGTCGCCTCTGATGTAATAATCACCTGGGAGGATCTGCCTCTCGGATGGAACGGTCATTATGTAAACACGTCAAATCTTCGATATGATATATGGGAATCGGTTGATGGCATAAATCTTGTAGAAGTTGCCAAAGGAGTGGAAGGCAACAGTTATACAATCGCAGGTCGTGCAGAACAAGGTGTGCAGCGGCAGTACATATATGTCATGCGTGCTGTGTCGAGCGCCGGTGAAGGCTCTCGCGGACATTCCAATAGCGTGATTCTCGGAAAGTCTCTTGACCTTCCTTTTGAGGAATCTTTTGCTGAACGGCAATTGCACTCATCCTGGTTCCTTAGCTCGAAAGACACGAAAGCTTCTGCCGTGACCGATATGGAAAATCATGATGGCGACGGAGGTTCAATTAAAATATCCGGACAGGCGGATGGAGTCGACATAGACCTGTATTCAAGCAAGATATGGCTAAAAGACGTGCCTGAGGTACATTTATATTTCTGGTATCGTTTACCTGCCGGAGCAAAACTTAGTGTAGGGCTCGCCAAGGATTTCAATGACATCAAGATTGTGGAGGTTGAAGCTTCCGATGAGTGGAAGGCTGCGCATATTGACCTCACCGGCGTGGCTGACATGGATTATGCCCAGATAATATTCCGTCATGTCGCCGGAACGAGCCCGTGTTACATAGACAATATTACCTTGTCGTCTAAAACTCTTGGCATGGATAACGTAAGTTGCTCAAGCGACAAAACTGTCCTGGAGCGTTATAATGTCGACGGAATGAAAGTCGGTGAAGATTACAGCGGTATAGTTATTGAGCGACTTAGCGACGGTTCTGTTGTCAAAAGAGTTTCGCGCTAAGTTGATTGCCCGTTGTCCGGTTTGCGTAAGTCGGGCGACCTTCCAGTCGCCCCTACAGCTACGCGGTGCTGGCTACGCGGTATATCAATGATACGGCACCCCGTGATTTACAGGCGGTTATTTAAAGAAATACATTACAAGCAATGTAGGGGCGAGTGGAAGCTCGCCCGCGTTGCATACGCCGTGTCCGCACCGTGCGCGGTTTTGGTTTATGGAGTGCAGCCCCAAATGGGGTATGATTTGGTGTAAAGCGGGCGACCTTCCAGTCGCCCCTACAGCTACGCGGTATATCAATGATACGGCACCCCGTGATTTACAGGTATTTATTTGTAGAAACCCATTACAAGCAATGTAGGGGCGAGTGGAAGCTCGCCCGCGTTTCATCCGCCGCGTCCGCACCGTGCGCGGTTTTGGATTATGGTGTGCATCCCCAAATGGGGTATGGTTTGGTGTAAGGCGGGCGACCTTCCAGTCGCCCCTACAGCTACGCGATGCGGGCTACGCGGTGCACCACGTGATTTACAGGTTTTTATTTATAGGGATACATTACAAACAATGTAGGGGCGAGTGGAAGCTCGCCCGCGTTTCATCCGCTGTGTCCGCGTTTCATCCGCCGAGTCCGTGCATCGTTATTGGAAAAAGAAAAGGAGCTGCGTCAGATGGCGCAGCTCCTTGGTTATTCTGGTAAAAGGGATTAGTATTCTTTCCAGGGGGTGATGCCGAGTTTCTCGACCGGCTTGTTGATAAACGCTTTTACAAATGCGCCTGCAAGGCGTGCGTTGGTCAGCAAGGGTATGTTGTGGTCGATAGCCCAGCGGCGTATGCGGTAGCCGTTGGTAAGCTCGCGCTTGGTATGGTTCTTCGGGATGTTTATCACCAGGTCGACTGCGTGGGTGGAAATGAGGTCGAGCACATTTTCTCCCTCTTCGTCGGGCCAGCACACGGGATGTGCCTCTACGCCGTTGTTGTTCAGGAACTTTGCAGTGCCTTCGGTGGCATATATCTTGTAGCCGTTGTCGGCAAGCAGGCGGCAGGCGTCAAGCATGTCGACCTTTCCGCGTACATCGCCCGAGCTTACAAGCACCGCGCCCTGAGGCACATGGTGTCCTACTGAAATCATGGCGTTGAGAAGCGCTTCGTCGAAGTCTTTTCCGAGGCAGCCTACCTCACCGGTCGATGACATGTCTACGCCGAGCACGGGGTCGGCCTTGTGAAGGCGGGCAAATGAGAATTGCGATGCCTTGATGCCGATGTAGTCGATGTCAAATGTCGATGTGTCTACTTTCTCCACTTTTTCGCCGAGCATGATGCGTGTGGCGGTCTCGATGAAGTTTTTCTTCAGAACCTTGCTGACAAACGGGAATGAGCGTGACGCGCGGAGGTTACACTCGATTACCTTCACGTCATTGTCTTTAGCGAGATACTGGATGTTAAACGGACCCGAGATATTGAGCTCCTTGGCTATCTTGGCGCTGATGCGCTTGATGCGGCGTGCGGTAGCCATGTAGATTTTCTGTGCGGGGAACACGAGGGTGGCGTCGCCGGAGTGTACGCCGGCATATTCGATATGCTCGGAGATGGCATACTCGACAATCTCGCCGTTGCGTGCCACTGCGTCAAACTCTATCTCTTTGGCGTTCTGAAGGAATTCGGAAACGACAACGGGGTATTCTTTTGACACCTTTGCCGCCTGTGCAAGGAAGCGGTGCATCTGGTCGTAGTCGTAACATACGTTCATCGCCGCGCCTGAAAGCACGTAGCTGGGGCGGATAAGCACGGGGAATCCCACTTCGTCGATGAAGCTGTCGATTTCAGCTTCGGTGGTGAGCTCTTTCCATCGGGGCTGGTCGATGCCGAGCTGGTCGAGCATCGCCGAGAACTTGTGGCGGTTTTCAGCGCGGTCGATTGACACCGGTGAAGTGCCGAGCACAGGCACGTGACGGCGGTAGAGCTTCATGGCGAGATTGTTGGGAATCTGTCCGCCCACGCTCACGATGACGCCGCGCGGGGTCTCCAGGTCGATGATGTCCATCACGCGCTCGAAGCTGAGCTCGTCGAAATAGAGACGGTCACACATGTCATAGTCAGTCGACACTGTCTCCGGGTTGTAGTTAATCATAATCGACTTGTAGCCAAGCTTGCGGCAGGTGTTGGCGGCGTTGACCGAACACCAGTCAAACTCAACCGAGCTACCGATACGGTAGGCTCCCGAACCAAGCACGACGATATTGTTGCCCGCGTTCATGTCATAGCGGATGGCGTTTTCATCGGCGCCGTAGGTCACATAAAGATAGTTGGTGAGGTCGGGGTATTCCGATGCCACTGTATTTATGCGGCGCACACAGGGCAATACGCCGAGCTGCTTGCGGTGGGCGCGGACACGCAGGTTTTCCGCCTCCATGTTGCCGGCGGGGTTTTCTACGAAGCGCGCTATCTGGAAGTCGGAGAATCCGAGGCGTTTTGCTTCTTTAAGCACATCGGCGGGCATATCCTCGATTTTGTCATACTGTGATATGACCGACTTGTATTTCACGATGTTTTCAAGACGCTCTATAAACCACTTGTCGATTTTTGTCAGCTCCTCGATGCGGTCAACGGTGTAACCCTCTTCAAGAGCCTGGGCTATTGCGAAGACGCGCAGGTCGGTCGGGTGGGAGAGGGCGTAGTCAAGGTCGTCAAATTTCAGGTCGTTGTTGCCTACGAAACCGTGCATTCCCTGACCTATCATGCGGAGTCCTTTCTGGATGATTTCCTCAAATGACTTTCCGATTGACATGATTTCGCCCACTGACTTCATGGATGAGCCTATCTCGCGGTCGACACCTACAAATTTTGTAAGGTCCCAGCGCGGTATCTTGACTATCATGTAGTCGACAGAGGGAGCTACATATGCCGAGTTGGGAGTGCCCATCTCGCCTATCTGGTCGAGAGTATAGCCGAGAGCGAGCTTGGCGGCGACAAATGCGAGGGGATAGCCCGACGCCTTTGACGCGAGAGCCGACGAGCGGCTGAGACGCGCGTTTATCTCGATGATGCGGTAGTCATTGGTGGCGGCGTTGAATGCATACTGGATGTTACACTCGCCGACGATGCCGATATGGCGCACGACACGAGTGGCTATGTCTTCGAGCATCTTTATCTGTTCGGGAGAGAGCGACACGATCGGCGCCACTACGATTGACTCGCCGGTGTGGATGCCGAGCGGGTCAAAATTTTCCATCGGCACTACTGTGAAGCAGTGGTCGTTGGCATCACGGATTACCTCAAATTCAATCTCTTTCCATCCCTTGAGCGACTCCTCGACAAGTATCTGCTTGGAGTAGGCGAGGGCGCTTTCACAGTGGCGGCGGAATTCCTCGTCGTTAGTGCAGATTCCTGAACCGAGACCGCCGAGGGCGTAGCCCGAGCGCACCATTACCGGGAAGCCGATACGGTGGGCTACTTCTATGGCGTCGTCGATTGACTCCACTGCCTGCGACACCGGGGTCTTGACCTCGATTTCATTGAGCTTCTTTACGAAGAGGTCGCGGTCCTCGGTGATCATGATCGCCTCAACCGAAGTGCCGAGTACCTTTACTCCATATTTTTCAAGGGTGCCGTTAAGATAAAGTTCTGTACCGCAGTTGAGCGCTGTCTGACCGCCAAATGCGAGCAGGATGCCGTCGGGGCGTTCTTTCTTTATCACCTCTTCTACAAAGTAGGGGGTGATAGGGAGGAAATAGACCTGATCGGCAACGCCTTCCGATGTCTGGATGGTTGCGATATTGGGGTTGATTAACACTGTCGAGATGCCTTCCTCGCGCATAGCCTTGAGCGCCTGTGAGCC
Source organism: Barnesiella sp. WM24 (assembly GCF_004570975.1). GTDB lineage: Bacteria > Bacteroidota > Bacteroidia > Bacteroidales > Muribaculaceae > Muribaculum. The sequence goes on along the minus strand of NZ_SPPC01000006.1, from coordinate 70,458 downwards.
CGAGTAGTCAAATTCGCCCGCTTGCCCTATTTTGAGGGCTCCGGAACCGAGTAACAAAACCTTTTTCATATAATATACCGTGATGATGATATTTTAGCTACAAAATTACGTCATTTCCATCGCACCTACAAGCGATAAGTCAAAATAATCTGTTGTTTCGGCTGTCGGTGACAGCCGTGGGCGGGATATTGCTGTCATTATGCGGCAAAATTATTTTTGTTAAAAGAAAATTGTCTTAAAATTTGGAAAATTAATTTCTTTTGTCTTAATTTGCGGTCAATATAATTGCTTTTTGCTTGATGTTATTTGAATATCGTGTCACTTTGTTATCAGATGTACCGGTGTGATTAACATTTGCAGCGGGCTTGTTGATATTTATTTTAAATCGATATAGGAATTATGATTATTAAAGGTAGAAAGGTAAGTTACGGATGGCTTGTGACATTTGTCATCATAGCGGTCGTGAGTGTTTTAGGTTTGTTTACCGGCAGAGATGGTGGTCTGGCATTGTTTAATATGCCAAACGATCATCTTTTTGCCAATGTGGCGTGGATGATTACCGCTACGATTTTCGTTTTGATGATGACTCCGGGTCTGTCGTTTTTCTATGGCGGCATGGTGAGGGTTAAAAATGTCATTTCCACTATGCTGCAGAGTTTCATCGTGATGGGATTTGTGAGTGTCATCTGGGTTGTGTTTGGTTTCGGGCTTGCGTTTGGCGACGATATCGCCCATGTGATAGGCAATCCTGTGGATTTCTTTATGTTTGACAATGTAGGCGTGGGCAATGTCACTGATGCCGGCAACCCGTCGCAGATAGGCATGGCGACCACTACTATCCCTCTTGCGCTGTTTGCATTGTTTCAGATGAAATTTGCCATCATTACGCCGTCGCTTATCACCGGATCTTTTGCGGAGCGTGTCCGCTTCTCCGGCTATCTTCTTTTCATGGTGCTGTGGGTGGTGCTTGTCTACTGTCCGCTTGCCCATTGCACCTGGCATCCCGAGGGGCTCTTCGGCATGATGCATGTCCATGACTATGCCGGGGGCATAGTGGTCCATGCGGCTTCCGGTATCGCCGCTCTCGCCGGAGCGTGGTTTCTCGGCAGGCGCACTCCCTCACAGGAGGCGGCAAAGCCGGCAAATGTGCCTTTCGTGCTTCTCGGCGCGGCCCTGCTGTGGCTGGGATGGTTTGGGTTTAACGGTGGAAGCTCGCTCGCTGCCGACGGTATAGCTGTGTCGGCGTTTCTCAACACCAATACCGCCGCCGCTACGGCTATGGTGACATGGGTGGCGTTTGACGCGCTCCGCGGTCACAAACCCTCGGCGATGGGGGCGGCTATCGGTGCGGTCATCGGGCTTGTCGCTATTACACCCTGCGCGGGATGGGTCACTGTAGGGCAGAGTGTGTTCATCGCTTTTGTCATCACTATCTGCTGTAATGTCGCGGTAGCCTGGAAGGGTTACGGACAGATGCTTGACGATGCCCTTGACGTGTTTCCCACCCACGGTCTCGGAGGCATCATCGGCACTGTGCTTACCGGTATATTCGCCTACGACTTTTTCGCTCAGGATGGAGCTATGGAGATTTCACGCACAGAGTTTTTCTGGAACCACATTCTCGTGCTCTTGATGGTGTTTGTTTATACATTTGCAGTCAGTTACTTCCTTTATTGGCTGACCAACAAGATAATACCGTTGCGCGTGTCGCGTCATAGCGAGGAGATAGGTCTTGACCTGTCGCAACACGGCGAGGAATACGGCGTCGAGGCGGGTACCGGCATAGCCGAGGATGCTCCCTCGGTCGACGACTGGTTTCGCGGCATGGAGCAGAGCTGACGGCACGCTGACGGCCTCCAGGCGGTTTTTTACAAATATTAATAATGTATTTTGGCAGGAAATGGGTAACTTTGTAAATGTTTGCGCCCAAGCATTGCGACATTATGAAAGAAAAAGTACCCTGCATCTACCTTATACCCGTTACGTTGTCGGGCGGAGCTCCTGAAAAGGTGCTTCCGTCCTACAATCTTGAAATAATAAGGTCGCTTGGCTATTTTGTGGTCGAGAATCTGCGGTCGGCAAGGCGCTTCCTGAAGAGTTGCGACAGGTCAATCGTGATTGACGACCTTAAATTTGCCGAGCTTAACGAGCACACTCCGCCCGAAGAGGTCGCCGGACTGCTGCGTCCCGCCGAGGAAGGCTATGACATAGGAGTGATTTCTGAGGCAGGGTGTCCGGCTGTCGCCGATCCCGGCGCCGACCTTGTTGCCGTCGCGCAGAGAAAGGGTTACAGGATTGTGCCGCTTGTGGGCCCGTCGAGCATTCTCATGTCACTGATGGGGTCGGGGTTCAACGGGCAGAATTTTGCTTTCAACGGTTATCTGCCTGTCGACAAGGATGCGCGCGCAGCCAAACTGAAGGAGATGGAGCGGCGCATACGCCACGAAAATCAGACCCAGATTTTCATAGAGACCCCTTATCGAAACAACCGGCTTATCGCCGAGCTTGCAAAGTCGCTCCCGTCATCGATGGCGCTGTGTGTGGCTTCCGATATTACGGGTGATAAGGAGAGCATCATCACCCGTCAGTTGTCATGGTGGGCAAAGGCGCATTATGACTACGACAAGACACCGACAATATTTCTCTTATATAAGTAACGATGGCACGACGCGTACGACATAACCCACTTGATGACAGCCCCGGTCTCTTTGACGAGGTGGAGGGACGCGTGGCGCCTTCCCCCGGATTGCTGCCCTCTCATCCAGAAATAGAGGGATATGTGAAGAGGGTGAGGCTTGCCGGAGGGATGTCGGGGCTACGTGGCGTGACCGGGGAGATGCCTCTGGGCCCTATTGTGGTGAAGCCTGTGCCAAACAAAATCAGGTTCATGTCATTCGGCAGCGGAAGCAGCGGCAACTGTTCCTATATCGGCGACTCTAAATCAGGGTTTCTGATTGACGCGGGAGTCGACCCGAAGAATGTGGCAGCCGGGCTTGCCGCTTATAAGATACCGATGGAGAGCGTGAAGGGTATATGTATCACCCATGACCATAGCGACCACATGAGATTTGCCTATGCGCTGTTGAAAAAATATCGCAACATGGCTCTGTATTGCACTCCGCGTGCCCTTAACGGGATGTTGAGGCGTCATAATGTGTCGCGTCGTCTTAAAGATTATCAGGTCAACATTTACAAAGAGATACCTTTCACCATTGACAATTTCACGATCACGGCATTTGAGGTGATGCACGACGGCACCGATAATGTAGGCTTCTATGTGCAGCATGATGACAGGGCGTTTTCTGTCGCCACTGACCTCGGATGTATATCGGAGCGTGCCGACTATTATATGAGGCGTGCCGACTATATTATGATCGAGAGCAATTATGACCTGAACATGCTGAGGTTTGGTCCTTATCCGGAATATCTGAAGGCGCGTATCCGCAATGTCAACGGTCATCTCGACAATAAGGTCACGGCACGGTATCTTGCCGATATATATACGGAGCGCCTGCGTTATGTGTTTTTGTGTCATCTCAGCCATGACAACAATACCCCCGAGACTGCGCTTGCCGAGTCGCGGATGTCGCTTGAGGAAAAGGGGCTGAAGGTGGGTACGGGCAGTAATCTGCCTTCCGACGCGGAGTGTCATGTGCAGCTTGTCGCTCTGCCGCGTTTTGACTGTTCGCCATTGTATATATTTCGTCCTGCCGAGAAATGATGCTTCGCGTGAAGTGCTTTTTTCAGGGTTTGTAGTGAGGCGGGAGATAAGTTGACAAAAAAAATATGGAAATACGACCGTATTAGAAGACCTTTGTCTCTGCGGGTCTAAATAATTGTGATAATGTAATCAATTATTCGGAAAAAAGGTCTATTTTTGCAGAAGTAGCAATTACTTGTTTATCATGCTTATTAAGACATTTGGTGCCGCAGTGCAAGGTATTGATGCCATAACGGTGACGATAGAGGTGACCGTGGAACTTGGTGCGTCGTTTAACCTCGTAGGGCTTCCTGACGCTGCTGTCAAGGAGAGTTATCAGAGGGTGAGAAGTGCGGTCAAGCAGTCGGGATTTGAATTTCCGCGTCATGCCGTGGTGGTCAATATGTCGCCTGCCGATGTCAGGAAGGAAGGTGCTGCCTACGATTTGCCGATAAGTCTTGCGATTCTTGCTGCATCACGTCAGATTGATGCGGCGACACTCGGTGATTACATGATTATGGGCGAACTGTCGCTCGACGGGTCGGTGCTTCCTATCAAAGGAGTGCTGCCGATGGCTATCGCCGCCCGCAGTCTCGGCTTCAAAGGCATGATTGTGCCGAAGGCTAACGAGACCGAAGCCGCTGTCGTCAATAATATAGAGGTGTATGGGGTGAGCTCGTTAAGCGAGGTCGTCGGTTTTTTCAATGGCGGGGTGAATCTGTCGCCTGTGGTTGTCAATACGCGGGAAGAGTTTGGTAAGGCTGTTGACTGCTTTGATTTTGACTTCTCAGAGGTAAAGGGGCAGGAAAATGTCAAGCGGGCCTTTGAGGTCGCATGTGCCGGAGGACACAATATACTTCTCGTCGGTGCGCCCGGTTCAGGCAAGTCCATGATGGCGAAGAGGCTGCCGTCGATAATGCCGCCCCTTACACTCCAGGAGGCGCTTGAGACCACCAAGATTCACTCTGTGGCAGGAAAACTGAAGGGTGGAGCAAAGCTTATGACAAGCCGTCCGTTCCGCTCTCCCCATCACACGATTTCTCCCGTGGCGCTTGTCGGCGGGGGAGGTAACCCTATGCCCGGTGAAATATCGCTTGCCCATAACGGAGTGCTTTTTCTTGATGAGTTTCCGGAATTTCCGCGCACAGTGCTGGAAGTGATGAGGCAGCCGCTTGAAGACCGTCATATCAGTATCTCTCGGGCAAGATACTCGATTGATTATCCGGCGGGATTTATGCTTGTCGCGTCGATGAATCCGTGTCCGTGTGGCTATTACAATCATCCGTCCAAGGAGTGTACATGTATGCCCGGGCAGGTGAATAAGTATCTCAGCCGTATATCGGGTCCATTGATGGACCGCATTGACCTGCAGGTGGAGATTATGCCGGTGCCGTTTGAGGAATTGTCGTCAATGAAAAGCGGTGAGAGCAGTGCCGCCATACGCGAGCGAGTGGTTAAGGCACGCGCGCTGCAGACAGCGCGTTTTGCCGGTGAGCGCGACATCCATTGCAATGCTCAGATGAACTCGCGTCTGCTGTCGGTCCATGCCCGTCTTGACAAGGAGTGCATGAAGTTGCTGGAATATGCCATGAAACGCTTTGACATGTCGGCAAGGGCATATGACCGTATACTCAAGGTGGCCCGCACCATTGCCGACCTTGCCGGCGAGGAGTCGATCATGCCCGCTCATGTAAGCGAGGCAATCTCTTATCGCAACCTCGACCGGTCGACATGGGGCACCACCGCCGCCAAAATCTAATCCTTACTGTCTTTTCTCTTGGTCGGGTCAGTGTTGGCGCGCACATTCATCATATGCCTTGACCGCCTCCGCTGCAAGAGCCGGATTGCCCGCTGCTTCTGCGTAATATCCTGCAAGACGCTCGATTGCCTCCCGCGAGGTAGAGAGGCTTCCAAACATTGAAAGGAGCCGGGCGCGTGAAGTGACATCAAATTTCATGCGGTTCAGGTCGATGTGGTAGAAGTTGAATCCGAGAGCGGGAGTGCCGGTAAACAATACGTTGCCCGGTGAAAAATCGCGATGAAGTATTCCTGCCTCGTGCATTTTCACCATCTCTGCTGCAAAAGCTCGCAGAAGCGGCTCGTTGTCGGGATTGTTTTCCCAGCCGCGCAGGTCGCCCCCGCTTATAAATTCGGTCATGGCATAGCTGCGCAACAGGCGGTTGCCGTTGAGGACTTCGCCGTAGGCTACGGGTGTGGGAGTGCGGAATCCGAGTTGCAGGAGTTTCTTGGCATTTATATAGGAGAGATGTGACTTGCTTTTGCCTACTATCGTCTGCAGGTAAGAGTCAATGAAATTAGGTACCTGAAATGACTTTATGACTATCGTTGTGTTGCCTATGGCAAGGCGATACACTGTATTGCGGTCCATATAGATCGGTTCCGCTTCCGGCGGTACGTCGTTTTTCAGGATTGCGGCTATGTTGTCGCGCAGATGCTCAAAGCGCGAACTGATGTTAAGGTTGTATTTTAGCATGTAGATAGGTTTTATGCAAATATAGCATTTTCCCCTGACAGGTCCATCCGTTTTAACGTGTTTTCTTTAGGGTGCGGCGCGCCATGTTGTAGGCGATAAATGTAGAGCGGTATTGCTCGCGGCTAATCGCGCGCCCTTCGGCTCCGTCAAGTATCGCGCCCTTGTTTATATAGCAGTCGAGGAACGCTTTTATACCTTTTATATATGGAGTGATTGCCGGCACTGATTCAAGATGGGCCGACAGCACTTTTCCGGTTATTGCGGCGTGGCGTGTCTGGACCTGACGGTATTCTTCGGGGGTGGAGCAACGATAGTGGAGTATGTCGCCGTCAATCATTTCCGGGCGTAGCGTGTCGGGGAAAATCACTCGTTCCGATACATCGCGCAGATTCCAGTTGGCGTAGCGTTTGTCAAAGAGTCGTATCTGTAGGTCGGGATACCATCCGCAGTGTTTTACGGGTTGTCCGCAATAGAAATTGAGTCGGGACATTTTGTAGACTCTGTGGTCAAAGCCTGTTTCCTTCAGTTTTTTTATGGACATGCGCAAGGCGGGCGACAACACTTCGTCGGCATCGATTGACAGCACATAGCTGTAGGTGGTGAGCGATGTGGCAAACTGCCTTTGCGCTCCGTAGCCGGGAAACTCACGCTTCACGACTTTGCAACCGTGGCTTGCACATATCTCAGCCGTGCGGTCGGTGGAAAACGAGTCGACTACTATTATTTCATCGGCGATACCTTTGAGTGATTCGAGGCATGCCTCGATGCGGTGTTCCTCGTTAAAGGTTATGATTGTCGCAGAGATGTGTCTCATGTTGTTGCGTTATCTTATGGACATATAGTGTTTCTTTTCTTCCGGCGACAGTCGTTCGATGGCATAGCGTAGCATGGTGCGTGGCATCGTTGTCGCGTGGCGGTCGAGAAAGCCGGTCAAAACATCTTTGCCCACATGCTTTCCCGCTTCGCGAAGCATCCATCCTGTTGCCTTGTGGATGAGGGGGTGGGTGTGGGTCAGGTATTTTTCGGCAATCTCCAGGGTGAGTCCACACTTTCCGTGGCGTATCGGAATCATTGTCGCCACGATTGCCGCGCGTTGCTCCCAGAGGTTGTCTGACCGGGTGAGGCGTCTCACTGTCTCTTCGGCAGAAGTGTCGGCAAGCATCCACTCGCCAAGCAGGTATGGTGCCGACAGGTCGATGAGGTCCCAGTTGTTTGCACGGGTGAGGTTGGCGAGGTAGAGCTCGATTATTTCGCGTCGGCGGTTTTCGTCGCGTTTTGATTTCTTGTATGACTCTACCATTGCGAGAAGTCCCGACAGCCGGTGTTCATGAACCGGAGAGTGTAGCATCGCCTCGATGACACTTGCCGGAGCGTCATGGTAACGCCGGGCGACAGCTCGGTTGTCAGGCACGACCACACCTATAAATATGTCGCCTTCGCCATATTCTCCTTTGCCGGTCTTGAAGAAGCGTGAAAGAATTTTGATTTTGTCTTCTCTTGCCGCTTCTTTGAGATTTTGTTTCCAACTCTCGGTCATGACTAAAAAAATTTCGTGTCTGCAAATTTAAGAAAAATGAGTGGAGTAGGGTAGGGGAGTGCCGGCAATTTTAAGCCTTTGAGAATTTAAAATTACGGGTAGATGTGTGAAGCTTGCTTGAATATTTAATTCTCAGAGGGGGTGCGTGAGGTTTAATGTGTTGTATGATATAGTGTTATGTGGTTTTTGGCCGCTTGGTCGCGAAGTTCAGAAAAATTGTGAAGTGTGAGGTAGCTTGAAAAAATTGAAGTATATTTGTAAAAACTCTTGCTATGGCTCTTAACTACATATGGATGGCTTTCTTTTTCGTCGCTTTTTTAGTGGCGCTTGGAAAGACGATATTTTATGGTGACCTCACAATATGGGGCTCTATTATGAGCGCGTCGTTCAGCTCTGCGGCGACTGCGTTTGAAATCTCGCTTGGACTTACCGGCATTCTTGCCCTGTGGCTCGGACTGATGAAGATCGGTGAGCGTGCCGGAGTTATACAATTTTTTGGTCGGCTTATCAGTCCGCTTTTCAGCCGGCTGTTTCCGGGCATACCTAAGGGGCACCCGGCAATGGGTTCGATATTTATGAATGCCTCGGCTAATATGCTCGGTCTTGACAACGCGGCGACGCCCCTTGGTCTGAAGGCGATGCAAGAGATGCAGTCGCTCAACGAGAAGAAAGATACAGCTACTGACGCCATGCTGATGTTTTTGATTCTCAATGCCTCCGGACTCTGTTTTATTCCTATCGGGATTATGATGTATCGCGCACAGGCGGGTGCGGAAAATCCTACCGATGTGTTTCTCCCTATCTTGCTTGCCACTTTTATCGCTACGTTTGTCGGCATAGTGGCAATGTGCTTGAAGCAGGGCATAAGCCTGAAAGACAAGGTGTTGATTGCGTGGCTCGGAGGGCTTGCGCTGATTGTCGGAGGAATAGTGTGGTTCTTTTCGTCACTTCCCAAAGAGAAGGTGGAGGAATACTCCTCATTTGTTGCCAATGTATTGCTGTTCAGCGTGATAGTTATGTTTCTTGCCGCGGGATTGCGTAAGCGCATCAATGTCTATGACTCTTTTATAGAGGGTGCCAAGGAGGGATTCAGGACGGCTGTAATGATTATACCTTATCTTGTGGCGATACTTGTCGCGATAGGCATGTTCCGGGCGTCGGGTGCGATGGATGTTATCACCGGCTGCATGGAGTCATGTTTTAACTTCATCGGCGTCGATGCCGATTGGGTTGCAGCGTTGCCTACCGCCTTGATGAAGCCGTTGAGCGGTTCGGGCAGCCGTGGCATGATGGTTGACCTTATGAGCACGTATGGGGCCGATGCATTTGTGTCGCGTGTCTCGGCTGCTATCCAGGGAAGTACCGACACTACGTTTTATATTCTCGCGGTCTATTTCGGCAGTGTCGGGGTCGTCAAGACGCGTTATGCTGTGCCATATGCCCTTCTTGCCGATGTCGTTGGGTCGGTTGCCGGCATTGTAGCTGCCTATATATTTTTCCGTTGACTATAAAATAGCTATTTTTGTAATATGAATTTAAACTGTGACAGATATGGTCAGCATTGAATGGGAAACTCAGAATGTCGACATGCCGTCGATTGACCGTCAGTTGCTTGAGCGGTGGATAAGCGATGTCGCCGCCTCACACGAGCGTATAGTCGGTCCACTCGTGTATATATTTTGTGACGATGAGCGCATAATCGAGGTAAACCGTCAGTTTCTTCAGCATGACTATTACACTGACATAATCACTTTCGACTATTCCCGGGGAAAGCTTATCAGTGGCGATATGTTTATCTCGCTTGACACTGTTGAAAGTAATTCCCGGCTTGTCGGAGCTGAATATGCCGATGAGCTGCACCGGGTGATAATACACGGGGTGCTGCATCTTTGTGGCATAAATGACAAGGGTCCCGGCGAACGGGAGATTATGGAGCAAAACGAGAATGAGGCGCTTGACATGTTGCGCCGCCTTAATGGAAAGATTTAGACTTTTGTAATAACAGATATGAAATTTGACTATGACGTGATTGTGGTAGGTGCGGGACACGCCGGATGTGAGGCTGCCGCTGCTGCGGCTCGACGCGGGGCGTCTACGCTGCTTATCACCATGGACATGAATAAGATTGCGCAGATGAGCTGTAATCCTGCGGTAGGAGGTATCGCAAAGGGACAGATTGTCAGGGAAATCGACGCGCTCGGAGGAATGATGGGTATAATCACCGACCGCACGGCGATACAGTTCCGTATGCTTAACCGGTCAAAAGGCCCGGCGATGTGGAGCCCGCGTGCGCAGAGTGACCGCATGAAGTTCAGCGGCGAGTGGCGCAGGATTCTTGAGAATACCCCCGGGCTTTATATGTGGCAGGATTCTGTCGCGTCTCTGATTCTCGACGGCAACAGGGTCAAGGGTGTCACTACTGTGCTTGGCGTTAATTTCTATTCCGAGGCGGTTGTGCTTACGGCAGGAACCTTCCTTAACGGACTTATGCATGTAGGGCGCGCCCAGGTAGAGGGAGGGCGTGTTTCGGAGCCTGCATCCCACGGTATAACGGAGCAGCTTGCCGAGTTTGGTTTCACGACTGCGCGCATGAAGACAGGCACGCCTGTGCGTATCGATGGCAGGAGCGTGAAATGGGAGCTTACGTCGCCCCAGGATGGCGAAAATGATTTTCATAAGTTCAGTTATCTGCCCGATGTAAGGAGAGAGCTTCGCCAGCGTCAGTGTTACACGGTTTATACTAATCCCGCCACTCATGAGATATTGCGTGAGGGATTGCCCGATTCACCGCTTTACAACGGTCAGATTAAGAGCATAGGCCCGCGTTATTGTCCCAGTATAGAGACGAAGATTGTCACCTTTGCCGACAAGGACGAGCATCAGCTGTTTCTTGAACCGGAGGGTGAGGACACTCAGGAGTTTTATCTGAACGGCTTCTCTTCATCTCTTCCGCTTGACATTCAGGTCAGGGCGCTTTCGACTGTTCCGGCGCTGTCTGACGTGCAGATTTACCGTCCCGGATATGCGATAGAATATGACTTTTTTGACCCTACACAGCTTAGTCACACTCTTGAAACGAAGATGGTCGACGGACTCTTTTTTGCCGGTCAGGTCAACGGTACTACCGGCTATGAGGAAGCGGCGGGGCAGGGGCTTGTCGCCGGAGCTAACGCGGCGGCGAAGGCGCTCGGTCTTGAGCAGCTTGTATTGTCGCGCGACGAGGCATATATCGGAGTGCTGATTGATGACCTCGTTACAAAAGGAGTCGACGAGCCTTACCGCATGTTTACCTCGCGCGCTGAATATCGCATCTTGCTTCGTCAGGATGACGCCGACATGCGTCTTACTCCGCGTGCCTATGAACTCGGGCTTGTCGACGAGGAGCGTTACAGGCTCATGGTGTCGAAGCGTGAGCAGCGTGACAGGCTTATCGAGTTTACACGTAATTTCTCCCTGAAACCGGCATTGATAAATGACGCGCTTGAGACTCTCGGCACTTCGCCGTTGAAGCAGGGCGTTAAGCTTGTCGACCTGATACTGCGCCCTCAGATAACAATCATGTCGCTCCTTCCTTATGTCGACGCTCTGCGCCACGAGGTCGAACGAATAGAGGAGTCTCGGCGCGACGAGATAATCGAGGCTGCGGAGATACTTATAAAGTATCAGGGCTATATTGACAGGGAGAAGATGGTCGCCGACAAGATTCATCGGCTGGAGGAACTGAAGCTCCCGGCTGCGATGGACTATTCATCGATAAAGGCATTGTCGACCGAAGCGCGTCAGAAGCTTGAGAAGATACGCCCTGTGACGGTTGCCCAGGCAAGCCGCATACCGGGCATTTCACCGAGCGACATCAATGTGCTTTTGTTGCTGATGGGACGGTGATTGTTTCACGTGGAACAAGAATAACTAAATAGAATACAATTAATTAACCTGAAATTTTATGGAATACATCAAGTCAAAAATCAGAGATGTTGTAGACTTCCCGAAGAAAGGAATTATATTCAGGGACCTGACTACAATGTTTAAGGATGCCCGCGCGATGCACATCGTAGGCTGGGACCTCGCGCAACATTATCGCTCGAAAGGCGTTACTAAAGTAGTGGGTATTGAGTCACGCGGATTTATCGGTGGCGCGATTCTTGCTTATGAAATCGGGGCCGGTTTTGTCCCCGCGCGTAAGCCCGGCAAGTTGCCTGCCGACACTATCACCGCTTCCTTCGAGAAGGAGTATGGAACCGATGTCATAGAGATTCATCGCGACGCAATCACCCCCGATGATGTCGTTGTCATCCATGACGACCTGCTCGCCACCGGCGGAACTATGGCTGCTTGCTACGAGCTCGTAAAGAGCATGAACCCGAAAAAGGTCTACATCAGTTTTATCGTCGAGCTGAGCGATCTTGAGGGCCGAAAGAATCTGCCTTCCGACGCCGAGGTGACTTCGCTCATCACTTACTGATGTGTCTTAAATAAATTTTGCGATTGGCTAAGATAGAAAAATCAAAAGAGCTGATGGAGAAAATCTCCATCCTTCCCGACACTCCCGGCTGCTACCTTTACTATGATGCAGCCGGGACCGTGATTTATGTAGGCAAGGCAAAGAACCTGAAGCGGCGTGTGTCGTCATATTTCAACCGCACTCACGACAGCATACGCACAATGCTTCTGGTTAAGAATATCGTCGACATGAAATATATTGTCGTGCCTACGGAGCAGGATGCGCTGAATCTTGAAAATTCCTTGATAAAGGAGTACAAGCCTCACTATAATGTGCTTCTCAAGGATGATAAATCTTACCCCTGGATAGTGGTCACAAAGGAGCATTTCCCGAGGGTGTTCATGACTCGTACCCGCATCAAGGATGGCTCGAAATATTTCGGTCCCTATACCAATACCGGCGTGGCGAAGGCAGTGTTGAATCTTATCCGCGAGCTGTATCCGGTGCGCACATGCCGCCATGCGATCACTCCCGATTATGTGGCGAAGGGGAAGGGAAGGCTCTGCCTCGAATATCACCTGAAGAATTGTCTCGGGTGTTGCACCGGTATGATCGGTCAGGACAAATACGGAGAGATGATTGACCACGTCAAGCAGATTCTGCGTGGCGACACACAGGAGTTGCTCGACTATCTCCGCAACGAGATGGGGGAGCTTGCGGCTGAGCTGCGGTTTGAGGAAGCGCAGCTTCTGAAGGAGAAATATCAGTTGATTGAGCGTTATCAGTCCAAGAGCGTAATCGTCAGCCAGACGCTTGACGATATTGATGTGTTTGGGGTCGATGATGACCGCGAGCAGGTTTACGTGAATTATATGCACGTAAGGCGCGGGGCGATTGTAAGGAGCATCACTTTTGAGTATAAGCGGCGCCTTGACGAGCCGGTGGAGGAGATTCTCGGCTATGCCATCATGGAGGCAAAGGAGAAGTTTGCGCTGAGCTATGACGAGGTGGTTGTGCCCGTGTTGCCCGACGTTGAGCTTGAGGGGGTCACTTACACTATTCCGCAGCGTGGCGACAAGATGAAGCTTCTTGAGGTTTCGTCGCACAATGCGCGCCAGAATAAGGTCGACTCGCTAAAGATGATGGAGAAGCACGACCCTGAAAAGAGAGTCGAGCGCACCCTCCAGAGGATGAAGGCGGATTTCCGCCTTACGGAGCTGCCGCGCCACATCGAGTGTTTCGATAACTCAAATATCCAGGGCACAAATCCTGTCGCCTCGTGTGTGGTGTTCCGCAATGCCAAGCCCGCGAAGCGCGACTATCGTCATTTCAATATCAAGACCGTGGAAGGACCCGATGACTTCGCCTCGATGAAGGAGGTGCTCACGCGCCGCTATACGCGCCTTATGGAAGAGGGCGAGGAACTGCCGCAGCTTATCGTGGTCGATGGCGGAAAAGGGCAGCTGAGTGCCGCGGTGGAGGCGCTTGATGACATGGGGCTGCGTGGCACCATTGCCGTGGTCGGCATTGCAAAGCGTCTTGAGGAAATATACTTTCCCGGCGACAGCATACCGCTGTATATTGATAAAAATTCCGAATCGTTGCGTGTGGTGCAGCATCTGCGCGACGAGGCACACCGGTTTGGCATCACCCATCACCGCAATCGCCGAAGCAAGGGGCAGATTGTGAGCGAGCTGGATGATATAAAAGGAGTGGGAGCGAAGACTAAAGAAGCTCTGCTTCAGACGTTTAAGAGCGTCAAGCGCTTGCGCGAGGCTTCTATTGACGCTATCGCTGAGATAACGGGTCCTGCGCGTGCATCGCTGATTTACAATGCGTTGCATGACCCCGATGAATGATTCTCTTTATCTTTTGCCGTTGAGCCACGTGCCTATCGGCTTTTCATACTTGTAATATACCAGAAATGACAGCCCTGCCGTGATTATCAAGAGAGCAGGGAGTGCTATCCACGGGTTTGCCGGAGCCAACCCTGCTTCGACAAGGCGCCTGTAACAGGTAATCAGCAGCACGTGGAGCATATAGAAACTGAAGCTGACATTGCCGAAGGCTACAAGCGGTCGCGATGAAAGCGCCTTGCTCACAATGCCTCCATTGCCGTCGTTGACCGCAAAGGTCATGATCATGACTGCCGACGGAATCCACCAGTAGGAGGCGAGGGTGAGCCTTGACGTGATGTCGCCGAAATATATGCAGCCCGCCACGGTGATGCCTATGGCGGCAAACTCGGCAACGCTCTTTTTTAAGCCGCCTTTACGCGTGGTGGCGGATGGTTTTATGCCGGAATACACAGTCCATAGTATCATGCCCCACACAAAGTCGAGCAGACGGGTTGGAGGGAAGATATAGATAAGTGCGGTTTCAAGCCGGTCGGGAATAAGCCAGATAAGGGCAAAATAAGCCGCTGTGGCGGCGATTGTGCATAAAGTGAACCATTTCCTTGTCCGATGGCAAAACATCGCGAGAAACGGGAAAATGGCGTAGCAAAACATGAGGTCGCTGAGACACCACGACACCGCATTGCCGGAAAAGTAGACCGCCTCCACCGGTATCCAGCTTTGCAGGAGCAGCAGATTGGGCAGGAGCACGACACATGAGCCGATGCCAAGCCGGCTTCCGTAAAGCAGGAGATAAAAGGCGAGACACAGCAAGTGGAGTGGATAGAGCCTGGCGACACGACGCCACATGTAGCGGCTGTAACGCTCGTTTCCTTCCGTCAGGCGGCGGAAATATCCTGCGCTCATGACAAATCCGCTCAGCATGATAAAGAAATCGACACCGCAGTCACCGCCCGCCGCAAACAGCCCTTTCCCGTCTACGGGGAAATGATGCAGGAATATCATTATGGCATATATGCCTCTCAGTGATTGAAGTGATTTCAGCATTGCGGCAGTATGAGGTGGTTGTTACGGCAAAGGTATGATTTTTGTCTTGTAACCGCAACGCGCGGTGATACAAAAAAGTCACGGCAGCCACCGGACGTGATGTTCCGGGGCTGCCGCTTGCAGAATAGATGGATATATTGGATTTACTTTATGAGTTCCTTTTCCGATTTCACGGAGCCGTCGCTATATTTTACGGTCTTGATGTATATGCCTGCGCGGGGAGCCTTGACGATACGTCCCTGAAGGTCGGTATAGCGCACCGACACGGCGTCTTTTGCCTCTTCGGCGATTGCGGTGTCAACTCCTGCCTCGGCTGTTACCGGAGCCTTTATCGCATTTACCACCTTGCCGGTCTTGCCGTCAAGGACGATTGCCACTACAAATAGCTTGTCGGGGTTCTGGATAAGATTTTTTACCGGTTTTGTGTCAAATGTATAGTGGTCCTCTGTGGTCTTGTCGGTCTCGATTGATGATGGAAGAGAGCCGTCAATTCCGTCGGGGGTGTCGGCGATAAGAGCCACTTCATTAAAATGCAGGTTCTTGATGGGGTTGCCCATGTCGCATAGCACCTCGAGCTCTGTGCCTTCGTAATCTGATTTGTAGCCCGGGAAATAGTTGCTCTGGTCCCAATCGGAATCAGTGCTGTGCAGGTCGTCGGCACATAGCACATAGGCCAGTCGGTAGTCGGCGTTTTCCTCTGCGATGGCAAATTTTGTAAACGATGCAGCCTCAATCGAAGTCTTTTCCTTGTCGGTCCACCATGCATAGAGGCTTATTGCCGCGGGAGTGAATTGTTCGCGTGAGATTTTCCACGGTTCTTCTGCGTCATATGGATCTATCACGCTACCGCGGTCGACTGTTGCCGCCGGGAAACCGTTGACATATACCGGATAGTCACTTGGCGAGACAGTTGCCATCGGGTCACCGTTGTGATAGGCTATGCCGATGAAGTCGCTTCCGTAGAGTCGGTTCATCTTTTCAAGGGCATACCATCCGCGGGGGCACCATCCACACCATGTGCCTGTGTATTCCTCCACGAGAGGACGGTGGTGGGGCACGATTGCCACTGCGTTGAACTTACCCGATGCGGTTGCTGAAGATGAGCCGTTGACCGTTCCGTTAATCTTGTCGATTTTAACTTCGATGTCATACTCGCCGATTGCTTCCGGCACTTCAAATACAAGGGGCGCCACTGTGCTGTGTACATAGTCGCTCGCTATGGGGGCGGTCAATGTCTGTTTTCCGGTCTTTGTATTTCCGTCGATTGTGTAAGTGTATTCGATTTCATTGACCGGTTCTGAACCGAAATTCTGTACGCCGACGTTAACTGTCGCCGTGGCTCCTGCCTTGCCATATATCACGGGCAGCGATGTGAGGCTCATCGAGTATTCGGGGAAGTCGCCCTCTATGGTCACCTCGATTATAGGTGATGCGTCAACTCGTGGGGTCCCGTAGTTCATCCATTTGCGCACAGTGCGCGATGAATGTAGGTAAAACCCGTTTTCATGCGCTTTTTCGGCAAGCAGCAGCGGTGTTTCGGTTTCGTCATTCAACTCGTCGATTATGAAGGAGTAGCCGATATATACGCCGTCGGATGTGATGGTGTAGGGCGATTCGAGGGTCACTTTCATGTCGCCGTATTCTGACGGAGCTACCTCTACTGAAGTTATGTCGGGGACATTCTGCTTCTTGTCATTCAGACTCAGCTCCTTTGTCATCCACATTGTTGTGCCCGATATGCCTTCTGTCGCATATAAAGAGGCGCTAATCTTGGTGATTTTTTTGCCTACAAGCTCCGGGTTGTCTATGCGCATCGCTACGTCATAGTTCTCTTTCTTGCCGGTTCCCCAGGCGAAATAGTCCTTGCCGGCGTATGTGAAGTTGATTGTAGCAGCCCCTGCATCCGCCAAAATGGCGGAGCAGAGGAGTGCTGTGGTTATTGCTTTTTTTATCATCGCGTTCTTTTTTCTTACAATTGTTTATCGCAGATAGATGCTGTTTACTTTACTGCGCGTTTTACGGTCTTTACAGTGCCGTCGCTATAGATAGTCTTCTTGATGAAGAGTCCGTTTGACGGGTTGTCTACTTTGCGTCCGGTAAGGTCGTAGTAAACTGTCGCGCTCACTTCTTTTGCGCCTTCGATTGTTTCAAGGGCAGCCGGGTTCACGATGTTTGTTTTTCCGGTCTCCAGGTTGAAGTTTACGAGGGCCGATTTGTTTGTCACGCCGTCAATGGTGTAAACCGCCTGTACTCCGATTGTCTCGAATCCGTCGACGTAGTAATAAATAGTGTGCTCAGATCCGTTGATATAGAAATCCCAGTCCTCGGTGAAGTTGTAGGGGATGTCGGTTAGTTCGTCAATGCCAAAATTTTCAAACTTTTTATATTCGTCGGCATAGAATGTGAACAGCTCGTTATCGAAATAGATGTTGTAATAGTAGTTGTCCAGGTCAAGCAGGTTGCCTTCTGTGTCTACCATTGGCAGGATGAAGTAGAATTGTCCTCCATAATCAGGTTCGTAGCCGTTGGTTATCAGGCTGTGAGGATTGGCAGGGGTTGCTGGTTTCATCGCTCCCTGGTATTTGATGGTCGGCTCGTCAAACGTGTCAAGGTAGTACACTTTCGTTTCCGAGGCGTTGACAAGCAGTGTCAGTCCATCGGGTGAAGTGAGTTTTTTGCCTTCGGCGTCATAATTTAGCACAGCCGGCTTGTCGCTGAAAGTGTAGTAGTATTCCTGATATTCCTCATCAAATACACTTATTCCGGCAAAGAAGTACATGAAATGGCTGTTTGCTATGCCGATGTACTGGTCGTTTTCAAATGTCACCTTGTCGCCTGAGATTGTACCCTTGATCCATCCGTCGGGCATTGATTCAGAAAGGCCGCCGATATACATGTCATTGCCATCGATGCCTACGTTTACAAAATGTCCGTTGCCGTCGGGGGTGGTAAGCGCCCACTTTTCAGTGCTTACTGATTCTGGTTTCGCTACAGGCTTGCCATCAAATACCTCGTAGCTCTGATACAGGTCGGCATATCCTGCCCAGTAATCGTCGCTTGTGTAGAGAAGTCCGAGAGTGATGTTCTCGTCCATTGTTATTGATCCGTCGGCGTCGATGGTGAATGTGATTTTGTCTACATCCTCGTCGGGAAGGTATGTCGCAGTCTCTTCGTCTTCATAATATTTTACTGCTGCAATCTTGTAGCAGTCTTCATATTCTTCATCATACATGATGCACTGTGGAAGGTCGACTGTGATGACGCCGTCAGATACGGTTCCTTTGACATAAGAGCCTACGGGGAGGTTGGCGAAGATGTCCTTGATGTACACTTCGTTGTTGTCGGTGAATACAATCTCCGAGCTGAATGTGTCCTCATATGATGCAATCCACATGAAATACACGAAGTAGCCTGCCGCCGACTTCTTGTATATCTTGGTCTCGCCTGCGGGAGCCTCGGTGATTATCGGCATATCGAATCCCGTTGATGCGGCGGCTTTCTTTATTCTCGCCGGGCTGGCAGCGCGTTTCATGCTGAGATTTGTTGCGTTTGCGGGCTTGACCGCTTTCTCGGCGCTTGTTTTTTCTAAAGCCGGAAGCGCCAGGCGCTGTGTCGGTGTGTTGGCAAATACTGTAGACGCGGCAAAAATGATTCCGCTTAATAGTAATGTAAATTTCCTCATAAAAGTAACAGAATTTAATTGTTTTACTCGTTTGCGTTGCAGTTTGTATTTGTTGTGATGATTGCAAATTTAGATAAAATTCTTTAAAAAGCAAATTATTTAAGAAAAAATCTACAAAATATACCAAATTCATGTCATATTGATGTTTTGTCGGTCTTATATTGTGTCTTTATGCTTGTCTGTGGTGTCGGATGCTCGGTTTAATGCTCGGTTTAATCTTTGCTTGCGAGTTTATTGTTAAAAATTTCGCCGGAAAGTGATTTATTGCTATCTTTGCAGTGAGGAGAGAGGATGTCCCGGTGATTGCAATTTATTGCGCCCGGGACATTTTTTTTGTGGCAGCAGGAAGTGGTGGGTTTTATTGGCTTATGGAGAAAAAAAGTAAAGGCTGCCAATCGGCAGCCTTTGATGACTAAATTATGTCATATGTGATTTGTGGTGCGGAATCTTCGGTCATCTCGACCTTTGTGGCTAATTCCTGCTCTGTCCGGGGTTCCGGTGCCTCTCTCTGCTCTTGGAAAGGCGTAGAGTCCACAAATTTCTGTCAAAATTACTATATTTTGCAAGCAATGCTTAGTTGTGGTAATGATTCTATGCTTTGCTTATAAGAGGATACAAGCTCTCTCTTATGATTATGCAAAGGTAATCATTTGTCGTTGCAATCGTGTTACAACTGTGTGCCAATTTTGACAAACTTATGGCTTTTTATTCATATTGACGGTCTTAGACCCGAATAACTGCTGCCGGGCTGCATGTTTTCAGGCTTGTTCGCGCCATTTTATGAGGGTGAATATAAATTCAAGTCCGTGGGGTTTATGGTTGAGGACACGTATTGTGCCTCCCATCACATTTATTGTGTTTTTTACAATCGGGAGTCCGAGCCCGGTGCCGCCCACCTTCCTTGACCTCCCTTTGTCTACACGATAGAAACGCTCAAACAGATGCGGAAGGTGCTCGTCTTCGACGCCTCTTCCGTCGTCAAAAAATGAAAACCTGTATTCCCGGTCATTCTCTCCTATGAGTTTCAGGCAGCACATTGTGCCATTGGAGTGGAAGTTGGAGTTTCTTATCAGGTTGGTGACCATGCCGAAGAGCAGGTTGTAGTTGCCTACGACATTGCAGCGAGGCGGCACTTCGTAGCTGAACGGCAGTGAGCCCTCGCTTTTTATGTTGGCAAACTCGCTTTCGACATTGGCAAGCAGCTCATGGAAGTCCACTTTCTCGCGCATAAGCCCTTTGCCGCCCTCCTCAAGGCGAGTTATTGACGACAGATCGTTGAGCATGTTGCAGAGTCGTTCCATGTGTTCCTGCGCCTTCCCGATAAAGCGCTGCCGCGCCGCCTCGTCCATCTCGGGGTGGTCTGCCATGGTGTCGAGATAGCCTTTTATGATGCCTACGGGGGTCTTCAGCTCATGGTTAATGTTGTTTGACAGCTGTTTTGTGACGCGTATTTTTTCTTCGGTAACCTTGAGCGCTATGCGGTGTTCGCGTTCGGAGCGCTCTATGGCTTCCTCGCGCTCGCGGAACAGGGTCACAATCTGTCGGGATATCGAGCCCAGTTCGTCCTGGGGAAATTCGTAGTCCAGATTGGCAAATTCGCGGTCGTTGGCGGCGCGGTCGGCAAATTCGTGGAGCAATTTCACGTTTTTGCCAAGGTAGCGCGTGGAAAAGTAGGCTATAGCCGTGACTATCACAGCGAGGATTATAATCAGTATCCAGAGGCTCCTGTCGACCGATACGCGTTCAGAGATGGCTCCCGTGTAGGGCATCGCCGTGTGGACATATATCTTTCCGTCCTCACTTGTGCGCACACCGAAGAAGTAGTAGGGATTGTTGACCTCCACGTCGCTTTTTCTCAGAGCCGTGCCGTAGCCTTTTACGGTCGCTTCAGCGAGCTCCGGGGGCAACGTCTGGTCGTGCATCCTCGGTATCGGGGTGCCGATGCAGTAGAGGAGGTTGTTCTTGTCGTCGTATACGGACACTCTTATCCCTTTCAGGACGGAGTGCTCATAGTGTTGCGCAAGGAAACGCATGAACGGCTCCATGTCGAGGTCGTTCTCGTAGGCGTTGATAATGCGCGAGTTAATAAGTGTCAGCTCGTCGTTTAGGCGGGCGGTGCGGAAATCTTTCTCGCGCTCATACTGAAACAGTGCGAGGGCGATTATTATCGACCACAACAACCCGACAAGCGGGAAAAACAATCGCCACTGATAGCTAATTGGTTTCCTTAAACCCATATCCGAAGCCTACCTTTGTTATGATATTGTTGCCGTAGGGGTCTATTTTCTTGCGCAGACGGGTTATGTTGGTGTCTATTGTGCGGTCCGACACGACTACATCCTCCGGCCACACCTCGCGGATGATTTCTTCACGCGAGTAGATGCGGTTGCGGTGGGAGAGGAAAAACAGCAGTATCTCAAACTCGGTCTTTGTGAGTGTCACCGGCTCGCCGTTAAGATAGCAAGTCTTTTCATTGCGGTCGACGCGCAGGGTCTTGAACGTGATGTCGGGTTCCTGGATGCTCTTCGAGATGTTGTAGGCATACTGCTGTGAGGCGTGGCTACGGCGCAGGACGGCGCGCACTCTCGCAAGCACCTCGTTTATGACAAACGGCTTGGTTATGTAATCGTCGCCTCCGAGGTTAAGCCCCATTACGGTGTCGTCCTCGCCGTCGAGAGCCGAGCAGAATATGATAGGGGTGTTTTCGGTAGCGGCGTTGACTTTAAGCCTTTTTGCGAAGTCAAATCCGCTTATCTTGTCCATCATTATGTCGAGGATGAACAGTGAATAGCTTGACAGGTCGTAGCCGAGTGCTTCTTCGCCGGAAAGGGCGTAGTCTACATCATAGCCGTCAAGTTCAAGGTTATATTTCAGTATGTCGCAGATAGACTCTTCATCGTCTACCACAAGTATTTTTATCCTCATTTGCAGTCTGTATTTATTTATCCACGCTAAGTTAGACAGAAAAAACGGATATTTCTGTTAATTTCTGTTAAAGCTACGCTTGAACTGAACCATTCCCTGCGGCTCTTGTTCTAAAGGTATAATTACTATATTTGCACTGTGTTTTTCATGGTATTAGATTTAAGGTTAATTACAACGGGTGAGTCGTGAGACTCGCCCGTTGTAATTTCTGCACGTTTCAGTCTTTTGCCCAACTGATTAGTAATCATTGTATAGCCGGTATATATGCAACAGGGGCTGCGTCGATTGACGCAGCCCCTGCGGTTGTTTATCGGTCAGGCTCGATTAGAGCTGGGGACCTGCAGCAACGAGTGCCTTGCCGGCTTCGTTGTTGGTGTATTTCTTGAAGTTCTTGATGAAGCGCTCAGCGAGGTCCTTAGCCTTAACTTCCCACTCTTCGGGGTTAGCGTAGGTGTCGCGAGGATCAAGAATCTTGGGATCAACGCCGGGAAGCTCGGTAGGAATCTCGAAGTCGAAGATCGGGAGCTTCTTGGTGGGAGCCTTGAGGATTGCGCCGTCAAGGATGTCGTCGATGATACCACGGGTGTCGCGGATAGAGATACGCTTGCCTGTTCCGTTCCAGCCGGTGTTTACGAGGTAAGCCTTTGCTCCGCTCTTTTCCATGCGCTTAACGAGCTCTTCAGCATACTTGGTCGGGTGGAGTTCAAGGAATGCCTGTCCGAAGCAAGCTGAGAATGTAGGAGTAGGCTCGGTGATACCGCGCTCAGTACCTGCAAGCTTAGCGGTGAATCCTGAGAGGAAGTAATACTTGGTCTGCTCCGGAGTAAGGATAGAAACGGGAGGAAGCACGCCGAATGCGTCAGCTGAAAGGAAGATTACGTTCTTGGCAGCCGGACCTGCAGATACGGGGCGCACGATGCTCTCGATGTGGTTGATCGGGTAAGAAACACGAGTGTTTTCAGTAACGCTCTTGTCCTTGAAGTCGATCTTGCCTTCTGCGTCAACAGTCACGTTCTCAAGAAGTGCGTCGCGAGAGATAGCCTTGTAGATGTCGGGCTCGCTTTCCTTGTCAAGGTTGATAACCTTTGCGTAGCAACCGCCTTCAAAGTTGAACACGCCGTTGTCGTCCCATCCGTGCTCGTCGTCACCGATAAGAAGACGCTTCGGGTCGGTAGAAAGGGTAGTCTTACCGGTTCCTGAAAGACCGAAGAATACAGCTGTGTTCTCTCCGTTCTTGTCAGTGTTGGCAGAGCAGTGCATTGAAGCGATGCCTTCGAGGGGAAGGAAGTAGTTCATCATTGAGAACATACCCTTCTTCATCTCGCCGCCATACCATGTGTTGATGATAACCTGCTCGCGTGAAGTGATGTTGAATACAACTGCGGTCTCAGAGTTCAAGCCGAGTTCCTTGTAGTTTTCAACCTTAGCCTTTGATGCGTTATATACTACGAAGTCGGGCTTGAAGTCCTTGAGTTCTTCTTCGGTAGGAGCGATGAACATGTTGGTCACGAAGTGAGCCTGCCATGCTACCTCAACGATGAAACGTACAGCCATGCGGGTGTCCTTGTTGGCTCCGCAGAAGCGGTCAACAACATAAAGTTTCTTGTTAGAAAGCTCCTTGGTGGCGATTTCCTTTACAGCAGCCCAGGTCTTTTCGGTCACGGGCTTGTTGTCGTTGGGATATTCTTCGGTTGTCCACCATACATTGTCCTTTGACTGGTCGTCGAGCACGATGAATTTGTCCTTGGGTGAGCGTCCTGTGTAAACGCCGGTCATTACGTTGACAGCGCCGAGTTCAGTCACTACACCTTTTTCAAAACCTTCGAGAGTGGGGAGAGTCTCTTCTTTGAAGAGTTCTTCGTAGGAAGGATTGTAAATGATTTCTTTAGTACCGGTGATACCGTACTGTGTTAAATCGATTTTGCTCATTTTGTTAGACATTAAATTTATTGAATTCTTGAATTTGAGTCATTATTAAATCTTGGAGACAATTACCTATTGTACCACGTGCAAAGTTAAGTGATTTTTTTTAATCACGAATACAAAATACGGAATTATTTCCGTAATTACATTTTTTTAATAATATTTGCTTTGCTGAGCCATTGTCGGTATTCATGTCGATTAATCTTTTCGTTGTACTACTAATAATCGCTTTTTGCACTGTTTGTTCACTTGCCGCCGGGTTGATTAAGCATTAATATGAAATGCAATCCCGGTTGGTTAACAATTAAAGCCGTTATACAATAAAAGTTAATGGCGGTGACGGATAGCGGACATTCATGTTTCATTTTGCCGTGGAATTGTCGTAACTTTGCCGTAGAAAATCAAGACTGACATGCGAATAGACATTTTGACCGTGTTGCCCGAGATGCTTGAGTCGCCTCTCGGATGCTCTATACTGAAGCGCGCCCAAGACAAGGGGCTTGCAGAGATTGTGGTGCATAATCTCCGTGACTACACTACCAACCGTCACCGTAAAGTCGACGACTATCCCTTCGGAGGCGAGGCGGGCATGGTGATGCAGATTGAGCCGGTAGACCGTGCTATTGCCCATCTCAAGAGCGAGCGTGACTACGATGAGGTCATATTCACCTCACCCGACGGCGAACAGCTTACTCAGCCGATGGCAAACCGCATGTCGATGCTTGACAATATCATAATACTCTGCGGTCACTACAAGGGCGTCGACTACCGAATACGCGAGCATCTCGTGACTCGCGAGATTACAATCGGCGACTATGTGCTGACGGGGGGCGAGTTGCCTGCGCTTGTGATTACCGACGCCATTGTGAGGCTTATCCCCGGCGCTATCGGTGACGAGCAGAGCGCGCTGAGCGATTCCTTCCAGGACAATCTGCTTGCTCCCCCTATCTACACGCGTCCCGCTGAATATAACGGCTGGAAGGTGCCCGACATACTTCTATCCGGTCATCAGGCGCGCATCGACGAGTGGCGCCACGAGCAGGCGGTAGAGCGCACACGCCGCCTTCGCCCCGGGCTGCTTGACCAATAAAGTGATGACCGCTGTCGAGCTGGGTGCCGGTCATGTGCGGAATATTTATTATATTTGCATTATTAACTTATCGTGACATGGCATTTGAAAGATTGAAATCGCTGCTGAAAAACGAGCTTGGCTATCTTCCCGACGGAGATGGTCTTGAGGTGCTTTTCTCGCGCGGCGAGACTATGAATCTTTCAAGGGGAGGCATCGTGATAGAAGAGGGAATGAAATGTCCCGACGTGTATATCGTTGAAGACGGGATAGTGCGTTTTGTCGACATGAACGGTGATAAGGAGCGCACATTCGGTTTCGGGCTCCCCGGCACTATGTTTTCGTCAAAACATTCATTTGTCATGAATCTGCCATCCTATTACAGAGTGGAGGCATGCTGTCCCACGACTCTTATGCACATTAAGAAAGATGACTTCTGGGATGTGGTGACGAGCTATCACGAACTTACGATATGGATGTTGCAGTATGCCTATGGCGAACTGTTTTTCCAGGAATATAAGAATGCCGTGGTTCATAACGGAAGCACTGCCGAGCGCTACCGCCGCATGATAGGCGACCGTCCTGAAATCATGGAAAAGGTGTCGCAGAAAAACATCGCGTCCTATCTCGGGGTGACACCCGAATATCTCAGCAAGCTGAAAAGGGAGTTTCTAAAATCCCGGCGTTGACAATTTATATAAATATCGCTTGTGAAAGTGGCATTTTGTTAATTTTGGATTGTTAAAAGTGACTTTTGTGTCATTTCTTAATCTATGTTAAGTTTTTTGAGTGAAACTATATCTATTTTTGTGAATGAGCTTTAGTTCATGCTTGAGATATCACATTTCATTACATAAAAAAGTTAAGTTATGGTTTATTTTACTCGGAAAGTCAAGGCGATTGCGGCTATGGTCGCTGTCTCCGGAATGATTTCAATGGAGGCGCAGGAGAAGTCTCTTGAAATCAATGTGAGCAATATCACATGTACTGACGCCGTTGTCACGGTGACACCCTCCGATGACACGTTCAGCTATTATTGGAATATGCGCCCCAGGGCGGATTTTGACGAAATCGGCTCTGACAATATCATTGCCAATCATATAGCGTCGTGGGAGCGTAATGCGTCATATTACGATGATACTACGTGGCAGGACATGATGTCATATTCTCTTATTTCAGGGGAGAATGAGGCTATAGTATCAGAAGAATATGACATGCTTGAATGGGGCGGTGCGGAATATGTGGTATATGCCTTTGGCATGAATCGCGAAGGCGAGGTGACTGTTCCGCTTACGACAAAGTCGTTCAAGACCATTGACCCGAAGGTGTCGGAAAATACATTTGACGTGAAGGTGGTGTCGATAGAGCCTGACGGCAAATATTACATGACAACCACCGTTAAGATAACTCCGTCAAACGATGACCCCTATCTCGTCCACGCTCTTGAGAAGAGACTGCTTGACCATTATGACCTTACCCCGGGGTCGGCGGGTGAGACTGAGTTTTTGAAAGATCAGGTTATGCCTTATGGAAAGACATATTCGGGAGAGCAGACTGTGACGTTTACGAAGCAGCGTGCCGACCGTGATTTCTGTGTCGTTACAGTAGGTGCTGAAGACGGCGCCCCGACAACTGCGCCCGACATGACCGAATACAAGACTGTGGAGATGCAGCCTGAGAAGCCGGTGTTCACCATCGAAGTGACTGACATAACCCAGACCAATGCCCACATCAAGATTGTGCCTCCTACAGAGGACATGCTCTTCGCATGGCATATAACAACACCCGAAGTTATTGAGAATCATGGCGGAATTGAGGTAGTGGATGTTGAAATCGAACAAGGATGGTGGGAGTATGTCGCATCGCTTTACAATGGTCAGTACACATGGCAGGAATTGATGAGACCTAATCTGCTTCAGGGCACAATCGACAGTCACACAGCTGATATGGATGAGGATAGCCGACCTGAACTGCGCTGGGGCACTGACATGGTTCTGTATGCCTACGGTCTTAATGAAGACTGCGAGCGAATAACCGATATATTTTTCGTCGAGTTCAAGACCAAGGAGTGCAATAAGTCTGATATGACATTTGAGTTTGAGGTATATAGCGTCGAGCTTGATGAAAAGAACTCTACAGACACCAGAAAGAAATATACTGTTGCCGTAGATATTTTGCCTTCTGTCGAGGGAGAACAGTTTGCTTTTAAATATGCAGAAACCAAGGTTCTCGACTATTACATGGAAAATGACGAGGTAGATGATTACCTGTTTTACCAGTTTATGGGCTATTCCATGTTTGCCGACGGATATTCAAGAATCATAATGCCTGAAATTATTGAAGGCAGAGACTATTATATAATGGCTATCGGCTGGGATGAGGCTCCGACTACAGAGCTTTCCTACTTTAAGTTTAACACTGACTCTCCCGCAGTGACCGCAGTGGATGTCATGACCCGCGAGAAGGTGTCGATAGTCGCTGTCGACGGCGGAATCCGCATGGAAGGCGACTATGACAACGCCGTGGTTTACAGCATTGACGGCAAGACTGTAGGCGCTATCCGCGGAAGCTATGGCTCAGTGTCAGTGCCGGCAGGTGTATATGTGGTAAAATATGAAGCCGAGGGCAAGACTGTGACAACCAAGGTGCTCGTGAAGTAAATCCATTATTCCATATTCTATAAAAGTGGGAGAGTGTGTCAGAAGTAATTCTGGCACATTCTCTTTTTGTATCCGTATATTTCGGGCGAGCTTCCACTCGCCCCTACAGCTACGCGATGTCCCCCCGCGGCTACGCGATGTCCCCCGGCATCTACGCGATGTCCCCCCGCGGCTACGCGATAACACTCTGTACAGACACCTGTGCAAGCAATTTAGGGGGAAGTGAGAGTTCGCCCTCATGTAAGCAATGCCGCGGCTTGTCGGAACGCAAAGCGGGCGGCTCATCACGAGCCGCCCGCTGTTTATAACCCAAAAATCTTTTTTACAAAGAAATTATACTCAGTCAAGGGTTATTTTAATCTCTTTACCTGTATAGTCGACCATCTTGCCGGTGGCTTTCTTGTCAAATGCCACGGGATGGGTCGGGTCAACCTTGACTATATTGAATTTGCGTGATTGCGACATTCCGGGGTATTCGCCCTCGCGGTTGCCGATAGTAAGCGTTGAGGTAGCGTTGTCGTAGCTCAGGCTTATGGTCGACTTCATGCCCTTCTCGTAGTTGTAGTTGATGCCTTCGTCATCGTAAAGGGTGAAGCTGCCGTCGGCACCTGCTGCCACAAAGAGGGTGACGGGCTCTGCCGACACTTCGGCTGTGGACTGTATGTCACCGCCAACAGGCAGGATTGAGCCGGCACGCACGAAGAGCGGCATGCGCTCATAGGGAGCCGCTATGTCAAGAGTCTGACCGCCTGCGATGAACTTGCCGGTGTAGAAGTCATACCATCCTTCTGTTGCGGGGAAGTAAACCTTGCGGCTGCGGGCTCCGTAAGTGTAGACGGGTGCCACAAGCAGGTCGGGACCAAACATATACTCATCCTTGATGTCGCGCACGTTCTTGTCGGCTGGGAAGTCCATCACGAGCGGGCGCATGATTGTATAATCATTGTAATAGGTCATGCCCGCGAGAGAGTAGATGTAGGGCATCAGGTTGTAGCGGAGCTTGGTGTAATAGAGGATGGACTTGTAGGCGGGATGGCTTTCAGGCGCGATGTTGAACACTTCGCGGAAAGGCCACTGTCCGTGGGCGCGGAATAGCGGTGCGAATGCTCCAAACTGATACCAGCGTGTGTTGAGCTCACGCCATTCCTTGAGGTCGGCGTTTTCCTTGCCTGTCTTGTTAAATTCCTGCTGTGCCTTCACGTAGCGGTTTTCAACGCAGAATCCGCCGATGTCCATTGTCCAGTAGGGCACTCCGCTCATCGCGAAGTTAAGTCCGGCTGAAATCTGTGCCGCCATGTCTTCCCAGCGAGTCGCGATGTCGCCGCTCCATGTAGCTGTAGAGTAGCGCTGTTCGCCTGCAAATCCGCTTCTGGTGAGTAGGAACACGCGCTTGTCGGGATCTACGCCACGCTGTCCGTCGTAGATTGCTTCTGCATTCATGAGGGCGTAAGCGTTGAAATATTCGGTCGACGGTCCAAGCGCTGTGGGTGTGATGAGGTCCTTACGATACTGGATGTCAGTGCAGTCGCGGATGTTGGGCTCGGAGGCGTCCATCCACCATGCGTCGATGCCGAGGGGATAGTAGTGCTCATACATCTGCTGCCAGAAGAGCTTGCGTGCCTCGGGGTCGTAAGCGTCGTAGAATGAGCTGAGGTAGCCGGGTCCCACCCAGTCACGGATGCTGTCGGTGACGGGCAGCTTGTACATCCAGCCTTTTTCGTCAAATTCCTTGTAATGGTCGGTGGTCACGTAGAATTTCGGCCATACCGATATCATGACCCTTCCGTCCATGTCGTGGATGGAGTCAACCATGCCTTTGGGGTCGGGGAAACGGACGGGGTCAAACTCATGGCTTCCCCATGAATCTTCTTTCCAGTGGAGCCAGTCGATTACGATGTTGTCGATAGGGATATTGCGTTTGCGGAATTCGGTAAAGGTCGAAAGCACTTCTTCCTGGGTGTTGTATTTCTCGCGGCTCTGCCAGTAGCCCATAGCCCATTTCGGCATGATCGGAGCCTTGCCGGTAAGGGTGCGGTAACCGCTGATAACATCGTCCATTGAGTCGCCATACACGAAGTAGTAGTCGATCTGCTCCTGCATCTCGCCCCACCAGCTCATCTTCAGCTGTTCGTCGGCGTCGGTCGGGCTGTAGACGCGAAGTCCGCAGTAGGCTACAGAACCATCGGGTTCCCACTCGATTTTGATGGGGATGCGGCGTCCCGCCTCAAGTTCTGCCGAGAATTTGAAGCTGTTGGGGTTCCAGGCTGTGCGCCAGCGCTCCGGGACAATAAGCTCATTGTCCAGATAGACTTTCTGGTAGCCTGAGTAATAGAGGATGAAGCGGTAAAGCCCGGTCTCGTCGGCTTCGATAGAGCCTTCATAGGTGACATGAGCGCCCGCGAAGTTGAAGTCCTGAGGCAGATTCACGACATGGGCGAGGTCGCCGCGTATGAGATGCTCGAAATAGATCGAGTCCTCACGCTGCACGAGAGTCTCTCCCTGAGCCGGCACGTAGGTTCCGGTGAGCGCGCCTTCCTTTCCGTCTTTATCGTAGAGCTTGAACACTCCGCCGAGCTGCTTGTAGTCGGCGGGATTGCCCCAGCGGCACAGGGAGTAGCTGTCCCAGAGGATTCCGTAATTGTCGGTCGATACCACAAATGGCACCGACACTTTGGTGTTATACTGGAAAAGTTCCTCGTTTTTTCCTTTATAGTTCCACTCGTCGGCCTGATGCTGTCCGAGTCCGTAGATGCCTTCCTCGTCGTTGACCGATTCAAAGAGCTGTCTTACAGTATAGGCTTTCTTGCCCTCTACCTCAATCGGGGTGAAGCTTCTTCCACCGTTGTCTTCGGCAAGGATGAGCTTGCCTTCGCTATCGAAGAATTTTACGTCGCCCGACGCCAGCAGTACATCGGCTGTGAGCTGTGAGGTCACGACCTGTACCGACGAGTCGGTCTCGACTACTTCAAAGCGAGGGGTTGATTTCTGCTCCACGACAACCAGACTGGGATTGTCGGCAAATTTTTTGTCGGGGGTGGCGGATACGCGTATCAGTTTGTCGCCCAGCACCTGCAGCCTGACAAGGCGTGTGCCGTTTTCGTTGACATCCCTGACGTTGACTGTCACTCCGGTATCAGACTTCTCGTAAGGGCGCGTGGCGCACGATGTCACCAGAAGCGCTGACGCGAGTGTAAAGGTTAAATGTCTTGATTTCATATTTAAGGGTTCGTGATTGTTGGTTTGTATCTACAAAGTTACACAACTGATTGCGTAGACGAGTGGCTGATATGTTGATTGTTGCCGTAAAAAATGATTAGACGGCGATTAAATTGTTTTTCCTGTGGGTATAAAATGTTATATGCCTTCCCGCTTCTGGTATTCTGACGGTGATATCCCAAATTCTTCCTGGAAGTATTTGCTGAAATATTTCGGGTTGTTGAAGCCTAACTGATAGGCTATCTCCGATACATTCAGCTGGCTTTCGCGGAGATACTGGGTGGCGCGTTTGAGCCTCAGGATGCGGATAAACTCGATGGGGGTCTTTCCGGTGATGTGGAGTATCTTTTTGTAGAGGTGGACGCGGCTCATGCCGAGGGCCTTGCTCAGTTCCTCTACGGAGAGGTCGCTTCGGGAAATGTTGTCTTCGACATATTTTACAGCGCGCTCTATCAGTTTCTCGTCGAGCGAGGTGATTTTGACTTTCTCCGGTTCGGGCACGAGCGGGCTGCGTGTCGCGCCTTTGCGCCGTAACGCCACGAGATGTTTCATCTTCAGCCGCAGCACCTCGTTGTTGAACGGTTTTGTCACATAGTCGTCGGCTCCTACCGTGAGTCCTTCGACAACTGAACGTACATCCTGTTTTGCGGTCACAACGATAACGGGGATGTCGAGTGTGCGGGGGTCGGTTTTCAGCCGTCGACAAAGCTCTATGCCGTCGATATGAGGCATCATCAGGTCGGTTACGATGATGTCGATTTTGCGTTCGGAGAGTGTTTTGAGCGCGTCTTTGCCGTCGGCGGCGGTGAGTATGTTGAAATCGGTGCTGAGCTCGTCGCGCATGAACTCAAGCAAGTCATGGTTGTCGTCGACAAGGAGTGCGGTGGGGCGTTCTGAGGTGGGGGTAGGCAAGTTGGCTGCGCTTTCGGTTCCTGCCGTGGTGTCGGCGGACTGCTGTGACGCTGTAGCCGCGCCTTGCCTTACGGGGATGTCGACGATGAATGTAGAGCCTCCGCCGGGGGTGTCCTGTACCCACACGTCGCCCTCGTGGAGCCTTATGTATTCCTTGACGAGGCTGAGCCCTATGCCTGAGCCGCTTTCGCTGCCCTTGTTGCCGCCTCCCTGGTAGAAGCGTTCAAACACGT
This sequence comes from Barnesiella sp. WM24, assembly GCF_004570975.1. Lineage (GTDB taxonomy): Bacteria > Bacteroidota > Bacteroidia > Bacteroidales > Muribaculaceae > Muribaculum. Next base: position 38,763 of record NZ_SPPC01000006.1, on the reverse strand, counting down.
GGGTCTTTTCGTTGTCGGGCACGCCGCATCCTGTGTCGATCACTTTCACTCTCAGCATCTGTCCGACAAGCTCTGTCGTCACGTCGATGCTTCCTCCCGAGGGGGTGAACTTCATGGCGTTGGAGAGCAGGTTGGTTATCACCTTGCCGAGCTTGTCGGCGTCAAAGAGCATGTCAAGGCGGTCGATGTTGGTCCTGAACGACAGCTCTATATCTTTTTTCTCCGCCATGTCGGCAAATGAGTTGAACGCGCTGCGCAGGAATCCGATTGCGTCGCCGGTCGAGCCGTTGAAGGTGAGTCCGGCTACTTCATTTTTACGGAAGTCGAGGAGCTGGTTGACGAGATACAGCAGTCGGGACGCATTGGCGTGTATCGTGTCAAGGCGCTTTGCCGTGCGTTCGTCGGTGTTGTCGCGCATCATGGATTCAAGGGGCGACAGGATGAGGGTGAGGGGAGTGCGCAGTTCGTGGCTTACGTTGGTGAAAAACTTGAATTTCATTTGGTTAAGCTCCTCCTGCTTGCGTGCCGACTCCTCCTGCTGGCGTTTTACGTAACGGCGGCGCTCCTGACGCTTGAATCCTATGCACAGGAGGGTTATCAGTGCTATGGCGAGAATCACATAGATGATTTTTGCCCACACTGTGCCCCATACCGGAGGCGTAATCACTATGTCAAGCGACCGCTCTGCGTCGCCTTCCACGCCGTCGCTGTTGACTGCCTTTATTATCAGTCGGTAGTCGCCGGGGCTGAGGTTGGTGTAGGTGACATGGTGCATTCCTGCCGGACACTCAAGCCACTCGTCGCTGAACCCTTCGAGCTTGTAATAATATGTAGTGTGTTCCGGGAGGATATAGTTGTCGGTGGCGAAGTATATGGTGAAGCTGTTCTGGCGGTATGACAGGGTGACTTTGGCGGTGTGGTCGAGGGTCTTTGACAGTACGACATGCCCGTCATATTCCTTGCCCGGTCTTACGGGCTCTCCCCCTTGCAGGATGAGGTCGGTGAAGATGACCTTGGGTCGTGACAGGTTGTAGCGGATGCTTCCCGGTGACACGACGTTGAGTCCGTAAAGTCCTCCCACGACTATGTCGCCGTTATCGAGCCTCGCCATTGACCGCTGGTTGAAGGTGCTGTTCTGAAGACCGTCCTTGCCGGAATATACGCGTGGCGTGAAGCTGTAGCCTGAAGCGTTTATGTCGGGGGCCACGGTCACGTTTATTATGCTTCCGTCTACAGCTACCCAGAGGTTGCGCGCCGAGTCTTCTATCATGCCGAGTATGTAAGGGCGTGACAAGTCGGGGAGAAGGGGCACTTCGTAGATTTTGTCATGTTTGAGGTCGTAAACACACAGTCCGTCACGTGTGCCTATCCACAGTAGCCCGCGGCTGTCGGTAAAGAGTTGCCCTATGGTCCTGTTTTCGAGCTGGGTGCCATTGTCGCGGGTGCCCTTTGTCTCCGTGATTTTATTGGTCACCGGGTCGAGGGTTGCAAGGCCGCTGGAGGTTCCTGCATAGAGCTTTCCGTCGCTTCCCTTTGCCATTGTCATCACGAAGTCGCCGGGCAGCTCCGAGTTGCTTGCGTTATAGGTGGTGAATGAGCGTGTCGACGGGTTCATCAGTGTCAGTCCTCCACCGAGGGTGCCTATCCAGAGCGAACCGTCGGGATTTTCCATGATTGACCACACATTGTTGTTGGGCAGCCCTGTGGCGGTGTTGTAGTGGGTGAACACTCCACCGGCATAATGGACAAGACCGTTGTTGAAAGTGCCTATCCAGAGTGAGCCGTCGGCAGCCTTGGTTATTGTGGCTATCGCGTGGGGATGATCTTTGTCGGCAGGGTCGAGCACTGCTTTCAGTGAGCCGGTCTTCCTGTTCCAGAGCATCAGCCCGTTATTGTCGGTGCCTATCCAGAACTCCCCGGGCTGTGACGCCTCGACGATGCAGTTGACGTCGGGCATCGCTTCGAGGTCAAACTTAAACTCGCTGTCACTATAGACCGACACACCTTTCTTCTGTGTGCCTACCCACATTGTGCCCTTGTTGTCGGCAAAGAGCGATGTCACGGAGTTGTTGCCGAGCGAATATATATCGTTGGGATTGTTGACCACTCTCATTTCCGACCCGCTTTTATCGATAACTGCGACGCCTTCGTTGTCAAGTCCGAGCCATATTCTGCCGGTGTCGTCCTGGGCGATTGCGCGTAGTGACCCCGGTGTGATTCCGGCAGGCAGCGGAGGATGGATCCATCCTCCGGAGTGCGTGTCAAGGACCCACACTCCGTTGTCCCCGTAGACCCAAAGGAGCCCTTCGCGGTCGGCGAAGAGCCAGAATTTTGTGTGGCTTTCGGTGATGTCGGCAAGCGTCTTGTCGCGTCGTGTCACCTCCCCGGTGCTGTCGACAATGGTTATTAATCCGTTGTTGTCGATGATTGCCGTGTGTATGCTGTCGTTGAGCGGGCATATGTCGGTCACTTCGCTGTTGCCCGCTGTTACGCCGGTAAGTCTTGTTGTCCTGCCGCCGGAGTGACGGAACAGGCCTTCCGAACTTACATATATCCATTCTCCCTCGCTGTCCGACACTATCTTGTCGGGGTTTTCGCTTATCCCCATTCCGGAGAACGTCTTCTCGGGATGGTTGTCAAAAGCGTCGGTCTCCGGGTCATATATTATGTAACGTCCGCCGGCATGAATCCATAGCTTGCCGTCGGCGGCCTGCACGATGTCGTCTACAAAGTTGTCGATGATGGAAGTCGAGTCGCCTGTCTCGTGGCGGTATATTTTGATGTCGTAACCGTCATATCGGTTTAGCCCCGACACGGTGGCTATCCACACAAATCCGTCGCGGTCTTTCAGGATTGTGTTGATTTTGTTGTCCGAGAGCCCGTCGGTTGCTTCTATGTGCTTGAAGCGGAGGCTTGCGGCGTTGGCATCAGTTATAAGGAGCAGCAGGAATAATGTTAATAACTCAAGAGTTTTCATAAAATATTATAAGCTGTGCTATGTCAGATATTATTTTACCCAAAATTAGTGCAATTTTTGCAATTTTACCACTGTTAAAATCATGCTATATAACACATTTTAATGTTAAGTAAACATTTTATACATGTTCATGTAACATTTTAACCACTTTCTTGTGCTAAATATACCCATTCACAACACATTTTATAAAGTCTTTTAAATCGAATTAACCTACTTTTACGATTGAAAAATTTAGCCTTTTTTAAGTCTGAATAAGTCAAACCTAAAACAAACTTTAATTCTAACACTTTAATTCATTTTTCAATGGGAAAAAAACTAATGGAACATTGCCGGGAGTCGCGTTTCTTCCGTGCGGCATTGGTGACATTGTGCCTGTTGGCAAGTGTCGGCTTCATAAGCGCCGAGACTTTGACTGTGGCCGGTACAGTGACTTCTGCATCCGACGGTGAACCTCTCATCGGCGTGACTGTGCAGGTCAAGGGTACCGCAGCCGGTACCAGTACCGACATTGACGGCAATTACACTATCAAGGCTGACAAGGGACAGACCCTCGTGTTTTCTTACGTAGGAATGACTCCGCGTGAGATTACCGTCACAAGTTCGAGCCTTGACGTGGCTCTCTCTGAAAATGCCGAGGTGCTTGACGAGGTGGTAGTGATCGGTTACGGCGTGCAGAAGAAAAAGCTTGTCACCGGAGCCACCGCCCAGATCAAGGGTGATGACATCGCGAAGATGAACACCACCAGCCCTCTTCAGGCAATGCAGGGACAGCTCCCCGGTGTTAATATCGCTTCAAGTTCCGGTCAGCCCGGTGAAGGCATGAAAGTGACTGTGCGTGGTCTCGGAACAACCGGAAATTCATCTCCGCTTTACCTTATTGACGGAATGCCCGGCGACATCAACACCCTCAATCCCTCCGACATCGAGTCAATCGACGTGCTGAAAGATGCCGCCTCTGCCGCTATCTATGGTGCGCAGGCTGCCAACGGTGTTGTGCTCGTCACCACCAAGCAGGGTAAGGAAGGTCGCGCCAAGGTGACCTTTGACGGCTATTTCGGATGGCAGAGCGCTGCAAAGAAGATGGAGATGCTCAACGCCTATGAATATATGACCATCCAGGATGAGTCAATGCTCAACTCAGGCGCCGCTCCCTATGACTGGGGCAGCTTCAAGAGCATCTGGAACTATGGTGCCGACGGTCAGCCGACAGGCGTCATCGACACTGACTGGATTGACACCATGTTCAAGGACAACGCCACCACTCAGAGCTACAACCTCGGTGTGACCGGCGGTTCGGCAAACAGCACCTACGCTCTTTCACTCGGCTATATCGACCAGGAAGGTATCGTCGGCGGTAAGGATGTGTCCAACTATTCTCGCTATAACTTCCGTATAAACTCCGACCACAAGCTCTTCGACGGCATCGTGACCGTAGGCGAGCAGGCATCTTTCTCTTATACAAAGAGTGTGGGTATCGGTGTCGGCAACCAGTACAACAACTCTCTTCGCGGTGCGTTTGACATGACTCCGCTTGCCCCCGTCTACAGCGACAACGGCAAATTCGGCTCACCCTACAACGACACCTCCGACTCTGACTGGTACACTACCGAGGGTAACCCCTACGGAGCGATGATGACCAACACCAATAATAAAAACAAGGTGGCCCGCTTCAACGCCAACGTGTACGCTCAGGTCGAGCCTATCAAGAACCTCCGCATACGCACAGTGTACGGTATCGGCTACTCTTCAGCTGAATACCGCAGCTACACTCCGCTCTATCAGTTCTCGCCCTACAGCCAGAACCTTTCCCAGACCCGTGTGTCACAAAACATGAACCATGACCTTGATATGACATGGACCAACACCGCTTCTTATGACTGGAACATCAAGGATCACGCTTTCAACGCCCTTATCGGTATGGAGGCTTACCGCTATGCAGGTACTTACCTTGGTGCCAACCAGGCTTACCTGAAAGAAGGATTTGACACATGGCCTTATGCGTGGATCAGCAACGGTACAGCCGCTTCTACCGGCGACGGTCTCAGCGCTTCCGGCTATCCTAAAAATGAGACCCGCCGCGTCAGCTACTTCGGTCGTCTCGGCTGGAACTGGGCGGAAAAATACATGATTAACTTCACTCTCCGCTGCGACGGTTCCTCCAACTTCGCCCGCGGTCACCGTTTCGGATGGTTCCCCTCTGTATCGGCAGGATGGAACCTCTCAAGCGAGTCGTTCATGGAATCTACCCGCGGATGGCTTGACTTCCTCAAAATCCGTGCAAGCTGGGGTCGCGTAGGTAACCAGAGCATCGACCCCTATCAGTTCCTCGCTCCTATCAAGACTCAGAACACCCACTACTTCTTCGGTGAATATCTCGGACCCAACGGTGTCTACAACGGAGGTTACGACACAGTGCTCGGCAACAACTGGGGTGCATATCCCAGCCGTCTCGGCAACTACGACCTCTCTTGGGAGACCTCGGAACAGACCGACTTCGGTTTTGACGCACGTTTCCTCAACAACCGTCTTGCCGTTAACTTCGACTACTACATAAAGAATACCAAAGACTGGCTCGTTGTGGCTCCCGTGCTCGCCACTGCCGGTACTGACGCTCCCTTCATCAACGGCGGTAGCGTGAAAAACACCGGTATCGAGTTTAACGTCACCTGGAATGATGTAATAGGAAAAGACTTCTCTTACAGCATCGGCGTAAACGGCGCATGGAACAAGAACAAAGTAGGCTCTATCCCCACAGAGGACGGTATCATCCACGGTAACTCTAATGAGCTTTATGACAACTCAGCTGAATTCTACCGTGCCGAAAACGGTCAGCCCATCGGTTACTTCTGGGGCTACAAGACCGCCGGTATCTTCCAGAACGAGCAGCAGATCAACGACTGGATCGCAGCCGGCAACGGTGTGCTTCAGGAGTCTCCGCGCCCCGGTGATGTAATCTATGTCGATGTTAATCATGACGGCGTGATCGATGCCAACGACAAGACAAATCTCGGTAACGGTATGCCGAAATTCACTTATGGCTTCAACATCAACCTTTACTGGAAAAACTTCGACCTCGGAATCGTTGCTACCGGAGTTGCCGGCAACAAGCTTGTACAGAGCTACCGCAACCAGGTAAACCAGAAAGCCAACTACACCAAGCGCATCCTTGACCGCTGGACAGGCGAGGGCACATCCAACAAGATACCCCGCGTGACCAACACCAATATCAACTGGCAGTTCAGCGACCTTTATATCCAGGACGGCGACTTCCTCCGCATCAGCAACGTTACTCTCGGTTACGACTTCGCGCCGTTGATGAACCAGAAGTGGTGCAGCCAGTGCCGCCTCTATTTCCAGGCTCAGAACCTCCTTACTTTCACCAAGTATGACGGTATGGACCCCGAAATCGGTTACGGTACCCAGAGCTGGGTGTCGGGTGTAGACCTCGGTTACTATCCGCGTCCCCGCACATTCCTGATCGGTGTTAACCTTGCATTCTAAGATTGAAAAATTACAAAACTTTGAATAGACAATGAAAAGATTCAAATCCAACATATTGACAGCCGGCGTGGTGATTACGGCACTCAGCCTCGGGTCTTGTTCCGAAAGCTTCCTTGACGTCTCGTCAAAGACCGAGTCCACCACCGGCAACTTCTACAAGACCGAGGGCGACGCCTGGCGTGCGCTTATCGGATGCTATGACGGATGGCGTCAGATTTCTTCCAACCCCGGTAGCGCCAATATCTATCTCCAGGCAACCGTCATGAGCGACGAGTGCTACGGTTCGACAGGTAACGGTGACGGTCGCGGATTCCAGATGCTCGACCAGTTTGACCAGTCGCAGTCTCCCTCCGACCTTCAGTATTTCTCTACCAACTGGAAGGTATATTACGCAGGTGTTTACCGCTGCAACGAGATGCTGACCCACACCTACACCTGGAGCAATCCCGCCAACGAGGGTCTCTACATGGGTGAGGCTCACGCTCTTCGCGCGCTGCTTTACTTCGACATGGTGCGCATGTGGGGTAACATCCCCTTGTTTACCGCTCCGTCGGAAGAGAACCGCGCTCAGGCTGACCCCGCCGAGGTTTATGCCCTCATCGTCGACGACCTGAAGTATGCGATAGCCAATATCCCCGCCAATGCCAATCTCGGCACTGACAATTTCGGACGTATCACCAAGTATGCCGCCGAGGCTCTTCTCGCACGCGTGTACTTATACTATACCGGTTACTACGGAAAAGAACTCGGCTTCACCAATGAGGCAGGCGAGACAACCGGTACCTGCACCAAGGCTGAGGCTCTTGCCGCAGTCGAGGATGTTATCTCAAGCGGCAACTACTCGCTTGTAAGCAACTTCAAGAATCTCTGGCCCGCCGCTTCCCTCGACCCGATACCCGGGGAGCTTGGATGGTCTTCTTCATCTACCTATGCCGGCGACGCCAACTCTGAGGTGATTCTTGCCCAGAACTTCACCCCGACCCAGGACTATGACGGCAACAATGACTCTAACCGCTGGCTTGTGATGATGGGTATGCGTAACCTTAACGATACCGAAAAGGGATATGGCAAAGGATGGGGCGCCTGCAACATCACTCCCGCTTTCATTGACAAGTATCTCGCCGGCGACCCCCGTTACACCGCCTCTGTGATCGACCTTGAGGCTGAGGGTTGCGACAAGATAGACGGATGGCAGACCTCTGTCAACGACTGGCGCGAATATACAGGCTACACCGTGAAGAAATATACCCCGATGGTGTTTGGCAACGGACTGCCCGCCACCAACGCTACCGGTACTGCCGGATTCCAGGAATGTAACGCACAGCCCTGGGTGATCGTGCGCTATGCCGACGTGCTTCTTATGGCTGCCGAGCTTGGCTCTGCACAGGCTGCAAATCATCTTAACGCAGTGCGCAGCCGCGCAGGTCTGCCCGCACTCGCGCTGACTCAGCAGAACATCATGGACGAGCGTGCCCGCGAGCTTGCTTTCGAGGGTATCCGTTACTGGGACCTTCTGCGCCAGGGCGTGGAGACTCTTGCCGACGCTGTAGCCGCTTCCGGAGGCGATGTGCTTAACGGTGGTGTGCCGGGCACAGTGACCTATAACAAGGAAAAGATTATCAGGACCAAGGGTCTCAACCAGATTCCCGAAGACCAGATTACCCTTTCCAACGGTGTTCTCAAACAGAACGAAGGCTGGTACTAATCTTATAATCGCTAACTCGCAATTCAATCATCTAAAAGTTAAAAGGTTATAAAATAAACAGTTATGTGCAATATAGGACAAGAAGCGGCGTTTGGAACATTGAAAGCATACAATCGTTCCTTACCTCAGAGCGGCATCCTCCGCCTGATGACTTCCATCATTTTATATCGTTTATAGCCATAAACCTTTTACTATCAATTAGATTTTGCGAAAATTAATTCCAGAAAAAACTATGAAGCTAAACTGTTTTTATTCATTTCTTGCAGCGGCAGGCATGCTCTTCGTGGCTTCCGCTTGCTCCGACGATGACTACAGCCTGGATGCCGCTTCCGTTGACCCCTCACAGCTCGTGCAGGGTACAGCCTTCGAGGTGAAGCCCGATGCGGAAAATCCCAATGTCATCCACCTCACGTCAAAGATGAAAGGCGTGACTCCCCTGTGGGTTACCCCCCAGGGCCGTTCCCAGTCTTCCGACTATACTATCGACCTCCCCTTTGCAGGTGACTATGAGGTTACTTTCGGCGTAATGACCCAGGCCGGTCCCGTCTATGGTAATCCCTATACTTTCAATGTGCCGCAGAATGACTTCTCCATGTTGTCCGACCCCATCTGGACCAACCTCGCCGGTGGTGTGGATGAAAACGGCAACGGCAACCCCAAGAAGTGGGTCGTAATGGACAAGAGCTACGGTGTTGGCTACGGTTCCGCTCCCGTGATGTATCTTGACCCCGACCATGTCAAAAATGACGGTGTCGAAAACAAGGACCTTCTTTTGGGCAGCGAAAACTGGGCACCCAACTGGGACCCCGGTTTCCAGAGCTGGCTTATACCTGACACTGACCCCTACATGGAGTCTTACATGATCTTCGGTCTCGACCCCATCAAGGGCTGTACTCTTACCCAGATGCGTAAGACCGCTTCAGGCGAAGAGCTCGTCGAGGGCACTTTCACTCTCAATGTCTCTGACCTCAAGCGTCCCACAATCACTTTCAACGGTGGTACATTTGCAATGCACAACCAGGGAATGGACGGCGTATGTGACAACTATACTCAGGACATCAAGATTATCGAGTGTACTCCTTACGTGCTACAGTTTGCCACAATGCGTACCAACTCTGAAGGTCCGTGGTGGCTCGTGTGGAACTTTGTTGCCGCCGATGTTCAGGACGGCACAGTCACTATCCCCACCGGTCCCGAGTTAATCGAGGAGGCTAAGCCCGAGTTCCCCGAACATGAAAACCTTGAGACTCTTCTCTTCACCGTTCCCGGTGCAACTACCACCTATGTGGGAGCTGAGGTGATTTATCATCTTGACGAGGAGACCCCTTACGACATCCTTCAGTGGAATGGTACAGGTGCCAATAAGTGGGAGTCACAGGGTCTCTACGGTAATATCGACCTTCCCGTATATGAAGGCGATTTCGCACTTACCCTTACCCGCGACGGCCTTAAAGCCAATATCGTCAACGATTTCTATGCCGGATATAGCAATGACGAGTTTAACACGTCATTCTCGGTTGCCGACAACCAGGTTATCTTCAAAGATGAGGTGACTCTTCTCCAGGCAGGCAACGTGAAGATTTCCGGTACTGATTTCCAGGTATTCACCTGTAACGTGGACGATGGCCTTCAGCTCGGTATTCCTTATGGAACCGACCAGAACGGCACTGTAAACCGCTACATCGTGCTCAATCTTATCCCCGAGCCCGCAGGCGGCGCACAGACCGGACCTACCGTAATCAATGTTGACAACGATGCCCTTAAAGCTCAGTCTTATCTTGACAGCGGCAACGCCAACTGCTATCGTCTTGAGCTCTTCAACGCATGGGGCGGTGACAAGGTATGGCCCGTTGACATCAACGCTATCAAGGTTAAGAAAAAGCAGGTATTGAAGATTACATTAAAGCTTGACGGTGTTGAGTGGAATGCAGGTGCAGCTCCCCGCGCGCTTCTCTGCCACAATGTGGGAGACGGTGTATGGCCCGGTGCCGACGGTTCCGGTTTCAATAACGGTTCTGTAGCAGTCAACACAGCGCCCGGCGGTGAGACTACCATTGTCTATGACAATACCAAAGGTTCCGGTGCTGTTACCTTTGATGCCGGCTGTCTTTCTATCTGTATCGAGCAGGCAGGTCTTGTTGCCAGCCCGCTTGATGAGGACGGAAACATCGACCCGACCGCCGTTACACCCGTGATTACCTCGATGACTATCGAATAAACCAATTATAAAGAATTTTTCTATGAAATCTAAAATATTTCTTTATCTGTCGCTGTTTGCGGGGCTTGCCTTCACGGCTTGTAACGATGATGACATCACTGTCAACACCACCCCGATTCTCGACGCCCAGTCGGTAGTGACCGGTTCGGCTGACGTGACCGCAACTACCGCAACCCTCCACGCTACCGTGAAGGGCCTTGAAAACAGCTCCCCTCAGTCCTATACCGTAGGTTTTAACTACGGTATGGACGAGAACAGTCTTACTCAGAGCGTCAACGGTTCGCTTGCAGAGGGTGTGGTTACCGCCGAGCTTACCGGACTTGCCGATGGCACAACCATCTACTATCAGGCTTTTGCCAAGCTTCAGGGCAAGGTGACTTTCACCGGTGAGGTAAAATCGCTTACGACTACTGACGCTACCGTCGAGACAAAGACGGTAGGTAACATATCTGATGTGGTTGCAACTCTCGGTGCTACCGTAACTAATGCTCCCGCAGGAACCACCTATGGTATCGTCATCGCCCCCGCCACTGTCGAGGCTGACGAGGATGTACGTGCCGGACTTATTGTTCCCGCTGATGTCAATGCCGAAGATTTCGTTGTCACCATGAGCGGTCTTGTGCCCTCTACTACCTATAAGTATGCCGGTTACGCCGATCTCGGAGCCGGTGTCATCTATGGAGAAGTGGTGACTTTCACCACTTCTGAGTCAACCATTGACGTAAATGACGACCTTGTTGACCTTGGCCTCTCTGTAAAGTGGGCTAAGTATAATGTCGGTGCACATTCCGAAGGAGAGCTTGGCGGTCGTTTCGGTTTCGGTGACATCTACGGTGTGCTTAACACCACCGTTATAAGCGATTATGCTTCTTCCGATATTTACCGCACAGCTTACGATGTGGCTAACAGTGCTTATGGCGGTCGTGCCACTCTTCCTTCTGCCGCTGACTTCAAGGAACTGTTTGACAACTGTACCAAGGAGTGGATCACTCTTGAGGATGGCGTTTCAGGCTATAAGTTCACCGGTCCTAACGGTAACTCTATTTTCATGCCGGCAGCCGGCAGCCGCACCGTAAATGAGGTGAGCGGCGAGGGTGTCGACGGTATGTATGCCACTGGTTCTATCGTTGGCGAGGGCAGCAAGTTTGCCGTAGCCTACAACTTCTCTTCTTCTTCAGCAGGAAAGGTAAACGCTCCCGTTTATCAGGCTCTCTCAGTGCGTGCCGTTTCTACCGCCCGCAGTGTCCCCTTCAACAAGTCGTTGCTCTACAACACTTGGGAGATTGACTATAATGCAGGAAAGTCTATCCGCTTTGACGGTCCGGTTCACTTCTACGGAACTGACGACTGCTGGCGCACAGTTACCAACAAGGAGCCCCTTGTCGGAGATGTATGGGCTTGGGAAGCCGATGCTTCAAATGAAAGGGCTTTCGGTGACTGCTCAGGCTACATGACCCTTACCGAGGATGGCAATATAATCGTGAAGATGCAGGATGGCGCAGAGGCTAAAGGTACTTACACCGTCAACGAGTCTGACATGACTATCACCTCTTCTATCGACCTCCTTCATCCCGCTGCTATGTCAGGCTATGCCGACTATAAGACCAATATCAAGATTCTTGCTCTTGACAGCGAACGCTTCCAGATCGGTTTCTTCCGCGACAGCGACCCCGCTACTGTCAGCGTCAACATGATTCCGCAGGGCAAGAAGTATGGTCTTTCTGTTGAGTTTAGCTGCGCTGGCAACGACGGAAACGACATCTGGGGTGCAGAACTTGCATCAATCCTTCCCGACGAAATCTTTGGCAAGCATACACTTGTATATGAAGGCTCATTCAAGGATCCTAAGGTATTCCTGATTGATATTGTCGGACTGTTAGAAAAGTTCCCCGGTGCGATAGCTACAGTTACCGATATCCGTCTTGACGGAGAGTCAATCGCTTTCGACGGTTCAAAAATGTTCTACGGCGATATCGAAAATAACGGTGCTTACCGCTTTGAGCTCTTCAACGTGTACGGTAAGGGTTCTGCCGATGGCGTAGTTGTTGAATCACCGTTCAGCAACGGTCAGAACATGCAGGTTGAACCGGCTATCAACTTCACAGAAAAGATTGAATTTGACATTTTTGTCAGCGAAACTTCGACCTTCACCCCGTTTGTCGGCGGTATGAACGAAAATTGGGGTGGTGTATGGGATGCTCCCGCAGGCGCTCAGAGTTTCAATGTGAATATCAACAACAATAAGATTGAATTCACATGTCCTACCTCATGGTCTGCCGAGTTGGTAGCAGAAGGCTTCCAGGCAGGACCCCGCGTGCTTTGTGTGAGAATCCCCCGACTCTACGGTCTTTTCCCCGACATGCAATGTTCGCTTGACGGTGTTGCCGTTGACGGAAATGCAGTGGCTATTGTCGATCCTTCTCTCGCGCTTAACGGCTCTGCCGACGGCAACGGTGTGGACTACGAGCTCACCATCTACAATCAGTGGAATGAGACTCTGAAGGTAAATTCCTCCCTCGGTGCTCCTGTCGGAGAACTCCTTCCCGCGGCAGCATTCTCTAACAGCGTGAAAGTTGACTTTACCATCCAGAATCTCTTCAAGGCTCCTCAGTTCTAAACGATAAAAGCATTTAAACGATGATAAAATTCAAATCTATATTATTAGCTGCGTCGGCAGTCGCCCTTGGTTTCACCATGGGCGCCTGCGATGACGACGACACAACGGTGGTAAACGAGGTTACCGTGCCCGCCACTGAGCTTGCCGTGCCTGCCGCAGGACAGGACTGGTCGATTGATGTCACTGCCACTGTGCGTCCCACAGTTTCAGCCGATGCTTCATGGATTATAGTAAGCGAGCCTATAGCCGCTGAAAACAACACCTACAAGCTTAATTTCACCATCGAGCCCAATACTGACGCCGACGGTAATGTACAGGCTCCCCGTAGCGGTGTTATTTCAATCAGCGCGTTCAATTCAGCGCGTTTCATCGCGGTCAACCAGGAAGGTGTCGTAACGGACTATGAAATCAACTACGGTGACCTCCCGATGGAAAGCTCTGCCGCCCAGATTGCAGCAAAGATGGGTGTCGCTGTAAATATCGGTAACACTCTTGAGGCTACCGGCGGCGAGACCGCATGGAACAACCCGATGATCAGCCAGACATATCTTGCCGGCGTGAAGGCTATGGGCTTTGACGCTGTGCGTGTTCCCTGCAACTGGTACAATCATTATATGACCGTCAAGGATGTCATGGGCAATGACTCTTTGACCACTACCATCGACCCGGCGTGGATGGCACGTGTAAAGGAGGTTGTCAGCATGTGTATCGACAATGACCTCTACGTGGTGCTTAACGACCATTGGGACACCGGCTGGATTGAAAACACCTTTGACCAGGGCTATCACTCTTCACTCGCCGAGCAGCTTGCCGACATGTGGACACAGATTGCCACCGAGTTCAATCCGTTTGACGAGCATCTTCTCTTTGCCGGTCTTAACGAGCCCGGCATGAGCGGTCAGATTACAGCTCCGGCTCTTGAGGCTCTTACAAAATATGAGCAGGCGTTTATCGACGCAGTGCGCGCTACCGGTGGTAACAACGCTACCCGCACACTCGTTGTCCAGGGCCCGCAGACCAATGTCGACATGACCCTTGACCCATCTTATGTGATGCCGGTTGACCCTGTTGCCGACCGTCTGATGGTTGAGATTCACTTCTATGATCCCTATCAGTTCTGCCTCATGGAGGACGATGCTGACTGGGGCAAGACCTGGTGGTATTATGGCTCTGAAAATCTGGTTGCAGGCAGCGACCACAACAGCGGCTCTTACGGTAACGAGGCATATATCGCCGACCAGTTCAAAAAGCTGCATGACAAGTTTGTCGCCAACGGACTCCCCGTTATCGTAGGTGAGTACGGCTCTAATATCCGTACTGCCGACAAGTATGCCGGCATTGATGATGCAAAGCATGCCGCTTCACGCGCTTACTGGAACGAGATTGTCACCCGTGCGGCTCTTACCAATGGCTGTGTTCCCTTCTACTGGGAGACAGGCGGTGACATCAACCGCTACAACGGTACTGCAATCAACGAGTCAATCGCAGGTATCATGCGCGGTAAAAACTGATAATCTCCACGTTACACTCTATAAAGGGTTGTGCCGACCGGCACAACCCTTTTTTCGTATCATCCCATCCTCGCGGTATATAGCCGGTGATTTTTCCGGTTTCGACATCGGTGACGTGTCGGGCGTGATTACCTTTGCAGACATATACACACACAAATATCTATTACCATGACACGCACTTTGCTACCCTCGCTCTCGTGTCGCCGCTACAGCGACACGGGTTTTATCGTGAGAAATCTTGCTCCGGGCGTTGACGGAGCGCTGTCGCCGCAGCCTGTGCCTGAATCATCTCACATGCTCCCCGGCACCCGTCCGGTGGCGATAAAACACTCGCCACGTCTTGGAACACGCCTGTTTATGCTCTCTGGGCGCAACCTCTCGGTCACCGATAGTTCCGGCTCAGTCCCTGTAGGTACCATGCACGGCGATTTCCTCTCTGTCGCCGACACAGGGAGCCGTCTTGTCTTCATGACCTCCGAAGGCCCTTGGACGGTCGATTACGACCTTGCTACCGATAATGTCAGCGTCAGGGGCAATACACCCCTCTATCCGTCAATCGCCTTCCATGCCTCCGCAGTCACCGCCTCGGAGTCGACAGTGCGCCCCGTGACCTTCAAGGGCACTTATACCCACTGGACAGGACCTCTTGACCCTTTGGATGCCGATGCCCTCACCGGGGAGATGCGCGGTGCCGTCGACCGCTGCTTTGCCGCAGCGCTTGCCGAGGGGCGTTATCCCGCCCCTGTGCTTGTGTGGTATCATCTGCTCGATGCCGCAGGCTCCGTGGTTCACCGCTCAAGTCCTGTACTGGTGGAGCCTGAGCCGGCTGCCGGCAGGCTGTCATGCGAGCTTCCGGTAAGCCGGTCGGGGAGCGCTTATGCAGCCACGTCGCCGTCAGCCCTGTCGCTGCCTTCCTTCACGCTGAATGTCGTGGTGCCTGCCGCAGAAGCTTCAGCGTGGGGCGATGCCGTCACGGTCAAGGTGTTCCGTTCGCGTCCGCTCCCGGGCGTTGATGTCACTGCGCCTTTTGCCGCTACCTTTGCCGGCACTTCCTCTTCGCCCGTGCTGCGGCTTTCCGTTCCCCCGTTCAGGCGTTACGACTCCGTAGTGACCGGGCTCCTTGACACACTTCGCGAGGAAGACTGCGACACTTTTGTCATCAACCTCGACCCCGGCAGCGGGGCGGCGCGCAGAGTCGCTCTTCCGCCGGGAAATGCCACATCCATGACCGCAGCCGTCGCCGACATGAGGACCGCGGCACGGCGCATCCCCTTGACCGATATGCTTGCCGGAGTGGCACCGCCTCACTCCTTTTCAGCCGCTGCCTCATGTGTCGACGGCGACATGACAGTGTGGGGCGACATAACCCCGTTGAGCGCACTCCCGCAGAGTGTCTCCGCCTGGGCTACGGCAGTTGCCGCGGCAGAGCCCTGGTCGGCGGTCGTGAGGGTCACGATCGCTACCGATACCGGGGAGCCGGAGATACTTTCACTGGAAGAGAGCGGTGCCGAAAACGCTCCCGTGCAGCTCTCGCGGCTTATATCTTATCCTCACCCCTCGGCGCGTCTCATCGAGATCGAGATTACGCGCCCCTCGGGCGTTACGCGCCTGTCGCTCCCTTTGACACCTTACGGTTCGGTCGCAGCCGCCATGAACCGTGGTACATCGTCAACCGGTGACACCCTTTCCGCAGGCGCAACTCCGCTCATGCCTGTCACGAGGCGCCGACGCCGCCGTCAGCGCGGACTGATGCTGACCGCCCTCTCTTCCTCGCCGCTAACACCGCTGTCGGCGCTTACAGCCACCTCCGGCACCATTGTGGCGGTGACACCGGCGTCAAGGTCGTCGAGCGCATGGGATTTTGCCCGCCGTCATCTCTATCTTTTCGGTTCGGGAGGCATTCATGCCGTAGCCGTAAGCTCCGCGATGAAATCCGTGTCGGCTCATCTTATCGATTCACGCGCCGTGACTGCCGCCGCCCATGTCGCCCGGTCGCCCGACGGTGTATATGCCCTCTCCGCCGGCAATCTGCTTCTCGTCAAGGGGTCGCGGGCCGAACTTGTCGACGACCGCGTGACCGCAGGAGGGATAGGGTGGAGCGGCGCCGACGGCTCTCTATATTGCACCTCGGGGGTGGCGGCGGTGACAGTGCGCAGCCCCGACGGTTCATGGCATACGCGTGAGCTGCCCGGCACATCAGAGTATGCCATGACAGGCGACGGCAACAGGCTTGTCGTCTACTCCGGCTCTCGTTTTATCACGCTTCCTTCCGCCCGTGCCGATTCCGCCGCAGTGTACTGGAAGCGCAGGCTCATGCTTGCACGTGGCGGAGTGCCGCAGGCTATCCGTTGTGTCGAGGTTCACATGTCGTCGCCCGCCGCCCGCCTTACGATAGGCCTCTATGGCGACAACGGTTCGGCTGTCACCCGGCTTATCACGTCGGTCGATGTCGAAGGCGAGATTACCGCGCCCGTCGTGTTGCCGGTCATCTTCCCCTGTCCGTTTATCTACTTCTCACTGAAAATCGAGGGCAGCCTCGCCCCCGGCTCCCTGATAACAGCTGTAAAACTAATCCACTGATTGCCTTATGAAAGCAGACATTTCAAGTCTCGTGGCTGAAAACACGCGCCGCAAGGCTTTGCTTGACATACCCTACGACCCGGTCACCGGAAACGGCGCTACAGGCACCCGTGTGGCGGTGACTGCCCCCGACGGTTCGTTGCAGCATGTGCCTGTCGCCATGACGGAAGATCCGCGTTATGCCGTGGTGGGAGGCTCCGACATTGCGTGGCGTCGCCTCAGGATATGTCATGACTTCGAGTATTGGGCGGCTACGTGTGTCATGATTCGCGACAAGATTTCAGGTGTCGACACCCGTCTGCGCCTGAACCGCCCTCAGAGGCGCGTGCTCGCCCTGCTTGAGGAGCGGCGACTCGCCCGCGAGCCATTGCGGCTTATCATGCTGAAGGCGAGGCAATGGGGCGGCTCTACATTGATACTTATGTACATGGCGTGGATACAGTGCTGTCTGCGACGCAACTGGCACTCCCTGATATGCGCCCACGTCAAGGACACCTCCGCCACGATAAGGGCTATGTATGCCAAGATGCTCGACCACTATCCCGAAGAGCTTTGGGAAGAGGACACTCCGCCCGAGTTCAGGGCTTTTGAGCGTTCGGTCAACACCCGCGTCATCCCCGGGCGCGACTGTCGTGTCACGCTTGCCTCCAGCGAGCGTCAGGATGCAGTGAGAGGAGCCGACTTCGTGATGGCTCATCTGAGCGAGGTGGCATTCTGGTGTGACTCGGCACAGCGCTCTCCCGAGGCGTTCATCCGCGCTGTGTGCGGCGGTGTGGCGCGTGTCGACTGCTCCATGATTGTGCTTGAAAGCACCGCCAACGGTGTCGGCAATTACTTCCATTCCGAGTGGATGCGCTCCAAGCGCGGAGAGAGCGACAAGATTCCCGTATTTGTCCCCTGGCACGAGATTGACATATATGCTTCGCCCGTCGCCGACGTGTCAGCGCTCTATCGCGCTATGGACGCCTATGAGCGCGGACTCTGGGAAAAAGGCTGCACCCTGGAGCAGATACAGTGGTATCACGACAAGCGTCGGGAATATGCCACCCATGCCCAGATGGCTGCCGAGTTTCCCTCCGACGATGTTGAGGCGTTTGCCTCCACCTCCCGCTCAGTCTTTGCCCGAGCCGGTGTCGAGGCGCTTCGTGCCGGATGCTGCGAGCCGGTGGCGGTAGGGGAGCTTGCCACTTCCGCTCCCACAGGCTCCGGCGCCCTTGTGGTGAGGGGCTTCCGTGACGACCCGCTCGGCAAACTGAAAGTGTGGAAATATCCGCAACCTGGCGGAAGGTACTACAACCGCTACGTGGCTGCCGTCGACATCGGCGGCAGGTCGGAAAGCAGCGACTTTTCAGTAATCTCCGTGATTGACACCGTGACTCCCGACGGTCGCCCCGAGGTGGTGGCACAATGGAGGGGACACATCGACCATGACCTCCTGACATGGAAGGCGGCTGCCATCGCGCAATGGTATGACGAGGCGTTGCTCGTGATCGAGAGCAACACACTTGAGACCGAGGACTCCGACAATTCGCTTTTCACGCTCTCGGAGCTTAACCATGTCTACCGTAATCTCTATTACAGGGTCGCGCGCGACAGGGTGACTCTCGCCCTGGAGACAAGGGTAGGGTTTCACACCAACCGCTCCACGAAGGCGATGGTAATCACCAGGCTCATAGGCATGGTGCGCGACGGCGCCTACATCGAGCGCGACATGGCGGCGTGTGACGAGCTTGACATGTATGAGTGTGACTCTTCGGGACGCTACGCCGCAAAGCCCGGCTTTCACGACGACATCCTCATGACCCGTGCCATCGCCCTCCACGTGGCGATGACTCCCGTTTGACGCAAATTAACGGGTCTTGATGACATTTTTCGACAAGAAAGAGTGTGGCTTTAAATAATTATAACTATATTCGCGGATATAACCTGTCATAAATGACTATGAATAATGAATTAGATTGGGGCAACCTCTCTTTCGGGTATATGCCCACCGATTACAATGTACGTTGTTATTACCGCGACGGTAAATGGGGCGACATCGAGGTGTCGCAGTCAGAGACCGTCGACATGCACATCGCAGCTACCTGCCTTCACTATGGTCAGGAAGTGTTTGAAGGACTGAAGGCTTTCCGTGGAAAGGACGGAAAGATACGCATATTCAGGCTCGAAGAAAACGCCCGCCGCATAATCGAGTCGGCTAAGGGTATAATGATGGAGCCCGTGCCGGTTGAACTGTTCACCGAGATGGTTAAGAAAGTGGTGAAGCTTAACGAGCGTTTCGTGCCTCCCTACGGAAGCGGCGCGTCATTATACATACGCCCCCTGGAAATCGGCATGTCGGCCCAGGTAGGCGTGAAGCCCGCCAAGGAATACTTGTTTCTCGTCCTTGTGACCCCGGTGGGTCCCTACTTCAAGGAAGGATTCAAGCCCACCAACATCTGCATCATGCGTGAGTTTGACCGCGTGGCGCCCAAGGGCACCGGACGATGGAAAGTAGGCGGCAACTATGCCGCGAGCCTTGAGGCGGGCGAGAAAGCCCATTCGCTCGGATATTCAGCGGTGTTGTATCTTGACCCCAGGGAAAAGAAGTATCTTGACGAGTGTGGACCCGCCAACTTCTTTGCCATCAAGGACGGAAAATACATTACCCCCGCTTCTGAATCGATACTTCCCTCCATCACCAACAAGAGCCTCATGCAGATAGCCCGCGACATGGGCATCGAGGTGGAGCAGCGTCACATTCCCGTTGAGGAGCTTGCCGAAATCCAGGAGGCTGCGGCATGTGGCACCGCGGCTGTGGCTTCGCCTGTCGCTGAAATCGACGACCTTGACACAGGCAAGAAGTATGTGCTCTGTTCCGACGGAAAGGCAGGTCCCGTGGTGACCGCTCTCTATAACCGTCTGCGCGCCATTCAGCTTGGCGAAGAGGAGGACATCCACGGCTGGAACACCATTATCGACTGATGTCAGACAACCGTTGCGATTTCAGGGCGATAATCGACCGATATTATCCCGACGACAACCGCCTGCGTGCCATATATCTCAAGCACGCAGGGCAGGTCGCCGGGCTTGCGCTTGCCATCAACCGCCGGCGCAATCTCGGGCTTGACCCTTACGATGTCGAGGCGGCTGCAATGCTCCACGACATAGGTATCTTCGCCACCGATGCAAAGGGCATCGGCTGTGAGGGCGACGAGCCTTATATGATGCACGGCGTGATAGGCGGCAGGCTTCTTCGCGAGGAAGGGGCGCCGGAAGAGTGGGCGCGTGTCGCCGAACGCCACACCGGCACGGGAATAACCATGGAAGACATAATTGCGCAGAATCTGCCTTTGCCGCTTGCCGATTACTGCCCCGAGACGCTGCTCGAAAAGCTCGTGTGTTACGCCGACAAATTTTACTCCAAGAGCGGCACAATGGAGAAGAAGCCGCTGTCGCGTGTGCGCAACTCCATAGCGCGCCACGGCGGAGACTCGCTGGAGCGTTTCGACAGGCTATATGCTCTCTTCGGCGAGGCTGAATGATTTCATTTGTCACTTATTTTTGTAAAGAGTCATTCACGGGTTTACGATGCTGTGACTGTTGACTATACGATAAATCTTCCCGTGTTTTCGATAGATTTTACACTGCGGGTTATGTCAAAATAAGCTTACTTTGCACAAAAGCACGAAGATAACCCATAACCAACTTTTATAATTTAATACCAAACAATCATTATGACAGACAAATTGCTTAGGCTTGTTTGTGCCCTGATGTGTATGACATGGCTTTCGCCTGCCTACATGTCGGCGCAGAACAATGGCGTTTATGACAATGCGCCGGTGTCGATAGTGTGGGATTTTAATTCCGCCGACACTTATGCGGAGTCTACAGTCTCTGACCCCGACGCTATATCGATCGCGTCGTTCAACCTCGGTGAAAACGTGGTGAAAGGTACAGAAAATGGTACCAATGTTGATGTTACTTTTGTTAAAATTCAGCCCAAGAACTCTGCCGACGACACAGTCGAGTGGTATGTGGCTCCCTCTCGCGGGCTTACATTCACTCCGGTACGCGTGAGCGCTTACATTCAGCGATTCGGAACCAATGCTGAAAACGGTGTGACCGTGTCGGCGCGTCTTGCCGACGGTACTGTGGAAGTGCTTGGCAACTTCACTGCACCGCGTAATAAACTGACACAGGCTGAGGATGATTTTGGTAAAAATGCCAATTACACCCAGCAATTTGACATCACTCTTACTCCCGAGCAGCAGGCTAAGCTTGCATCGACCGACGGTTTTACCCTCGTTGCCACAATCGGCGTGGGCAATACCAAGCAGGGAGGATTCAGCGATGTCCATATTGATGGAACTGTAAGCGGAAGTCTCGGCGGAGCTTCTTTCAGCAATGCCGACGCAGCGATTCTCTGGGCGTTTGACTCTTCAAGCGAAGATGCTCCCGAGGTGACTCCCGAAGGCGCTTTCTCCCTCAATTCATTCTCTGTAGGTGACAATATTCTTGAAGTTGCCGGAAAGACCTCGTCAGTGTGGGGCCGCTTCGTCGGCTTCAAGCCCAAGTCAAAAGAGTCAGGCGCTTCTGCCGCAAATGCCGTTGAATGGAAGGTCGTGCCTTGCAAGGGTCTTACCTTTACTCCGGTGAAAGTGAGCGGAAAGCTCTGCCGTTTCGGTACTAACGGCGGCAAGATGGACATAAGTGTCCGCACTTCTGAAGGCGTTGAAAAGGTGCTCGCTACAGGATTGATTCCTCCCCGCGACAACAAGTCGACTGCCGAAGATGACCATGGCTCCAATCCCGCCTACACTCCTGAATTTGAATTCACTCTTGATGACCCGACACTTGCCACGACTGCCGGATTCTCACTCGTCATCAACATCTATGACCTTGACAATAAGGAAGCCGGAATCAGCGATGTCCGTATCTATGGCTCTGTTGACGGAACAGTGGCTCCTGTCGAGAAATTTTCTTTCGGAGCTGTCGCTTCGCCCGAAGAGGGCGGTAGCGTGAGCGTGTACCCCAACGGCTCTACCTTCGATGAAGGCACAGAGCTTACATTGACCGCTACACGTAACTTCGGCTATAAGTTTGTCAACTGGACCGATGAGGCAGGCAAGGAAGTTTCCGCCGAGCCCAAGTTCAAGTTCACTCTTGCCGCCGACTCCAAGCTGACCGCCAATTTTGAGGCAATCAATACCTATTGCCTCGACTATAAGGTAGAGGGCGGTGCCAACTATTATATGGTTCAGGCTACTCCCGCTCCCGTGATTGTCGACGGCAAGAACATGTATGAGGAAGGCACTGAGGTGACTCTCTCCGCTACAAGCAATCCTATCGTCACTTTCAGCAACTGGAACGACGGTCAGACCTCGGCATCAATCTCTATGGTGATGAATGAGGACCGCGACATCACCGCCGTGTATTCGGCTGTGGATTTTGTCGCCGGCTGGGACTTCTATCGCAAAGGCGCCAACGGCAGAACAGCCGACTTCGCGTCGGCCGACAATGATGCTTCAGCTCTTGTGCTTCGTGACGCCGACGGCAATACTGAAGGCTGGCTTGACAAGAGCCAGGAGTCAGGCGGCTATGAAGGACGTCCCGCAGCTGTGAACTGGCGCACCTACGGTCTCGGAAAATATTACTGGCAGACTACCGTGAATGCCTCGGCGTTTACCGGCATGAAGCTTATCACCGCAATGGCTTACAACTACAATGCCCACACTGTGCAGAATGTAGAGTATTCACTCGACGGAAATACCTGGAAGCTTCTGGGCAACATAACTATCGACGGTCGCAAGAACTGGACCGATGCTGAATTTGACATCCCCGCCGAGGCCGACAACAGCCCCGTGCTTCACCTGCGTTGGATTTCCGATACTTCATCGCCCGTCGACGGTACCGAGTCCAATAATGACGGTATAGCCCTTGGCGCAACCTATATCACCGGTACAGAGAAGCTCGTTGACGACGGCACTGCTCCTGTGCTTGTATCGTTTGTTCCGGCTGAAGGCTCTGACAATGCTTCCATCAACGGCAAGATTGTGCTGACCTTTGACGAGAAAGTGAAGCTGAGCGAAAAAGCTGCCGCTACACTCGGCAGTGTCGCTCTCCAGCCTCAGGTGACCGGCAAGACCGTGCTGTTCCAGTACAAGAACCTCGCTTATGGCACAAAATACACATTCACTCTTGCTGCCGGCAGCGTGACCGACCTTACCGACAATGCTCTTGACAAAGAGATTACTATCAATTTCACTACCAGGACCCGTCCTGTCGTGACAAAGGCTCTCTATGACTTTGTAGTGCCCGACGACGGCTCTATCCTTGAGGCTCTTGCCGCTGCTGAAAAGCGCGAGGACACTTCCAAGCGTTTCCGTATCTTCATCAAGGACAAAGATGGCGACTACGTGATTCCTGCCGCAACCGACCGTTTTGCGGAAGGTACCGACGGAAAGCAGTATCCCAGCGCCACTACAATCATCAACGTGCCCAATGTGTCGATTATCGGCGAGAGCATGGAAGGCACCTCGATTGTCAACACTGTGCCTGAATACAAGGGCGGAAGCCATGTGCTTGAAGGTATCGGACGCGGCGATGTGCTGCAGCTTACAAAGCAGGCGACCGGAACCTACTTCCAGGATGTCACCCTCAAGAGCGCAATGCCCGACGAGTCGGGACGTAACATCGTGCTCAACGACGCTTCCGACAAGACTGTCTGCAAGGATGTGTGCCTCTGGGCTTATCAGGACACCTATGTGTCTAACAATGACCGGTCACGCTACTACTTCGAGGGCGGTGTGCTGCGAGGCAGGACCGACTTCCTCTGCGGTAAGGGCGATGTTTACTACAACGCTGTCGAACTGCGTATGTGTGGCGCCGGCTATCTTGCAGTGCCTTCGGTTGCAAAGCAGTATGGCTATGTGTTCAAAGACTGTGTGATTACCGGTCCCGAATCGGTTGACGGTCAGTACACTCTCGGTCGTCCGTGGGGTAGCGGCACTCCTATCGCCCTGTTCATCGACACCGAGATGAAGGTTAAGCCTTCGGCTATAGGATGGAACGATATGGGTTCCGACGGCTATCCCAAGCAGTTTGCCGAATACAACTCGTTTACCTCAGCCGGTACGCCTATCGACCTTAGCCAGCGTAAGAAGAGCTTCGGAACAGGCAACCACCCCAATAATCCTGTCCTTACCAAGGAAGAAGCTGAGGCTCTGACCCTCTCTGTAGTGATGGGCGGCGACGACGACTGGGATCCGGCATCAATCGCCGAGCAGGCTCCCGCTCCCACCAATGTAAGCCTTGAAGGCACATTGCTTATCTGGGATTACAGCGACTATGCGCTCTGCTGGGCTGTATGTGAGAATGGCAAGATTGTGGATTTTACCACCGAGCCTGAATACACTGTAGCTAACCCTGACGCGGTTTACTCTGTACGTGCCGCCAATGAGATGGGTGGTCTCGGTGATGCCGTAAAGGTAGGCGGGACTGTCTCAATCGACGGTACTGCCGTTGCCGCCGAGCCGGTAAGCACTGTATGGTACAACCTTGAGGGTATGCGCGTGAGCGATACTTACACCGGCGTGGTGATACGCGTTGACGTATATGCCGACGGAGAGGTGGTTACTACTAAAATGTATAAATAATTACTTTTTCATAGTTAGTGACCGGTAATGGGGTCACTTGAAGATTTTGATTAATGACCTGGAGGCCGTTCCCTGTGAAGTGGGCGGCCTCTATTCTTTTTGATATAGGTTTTGATATAATGAACTTTATCGGCTCAAAATCAGTTATTTTTTGACAATCCAAATATTCTGTATAAATTTGCGAGCCGAAAAGGATAGAAAATTAAAATTACTTTTTTATGGATAACCAGAATTTAGACCGCATAAGCTATGCGTTGGGCCTGAGCATGGGAAACAATTTCCGCAGCTCCGGTATCAAGACTATTAATGTAAAGGACTTTGCCGATGGTGTCGCAGCCGTGTTTGAAGGCGCAGAGCCCAAGATGACCTACGACGAGGCAAAGCTTGAGATAAAGAATTTCTTTGAGGCTATGGAGGCTGAGCAGCAGGCTGCCGCCGCCAAGATGGGAGAAGTCAATGAAGCTGCGGGAAAGAAATTTCTTGAAGAAAACGGCAAGCGCGTTGAAGTCAGCGTGACCCCTTCAGGACTTCAGTATGAGGTGCTTCAGGAAGGCACAGGCAAGCAGCCCGTGGCAACTGACAGCGTAACTGTCCACTATACCGGAAAACTGATTGACGGCACCGTGTTTGACAGCTCTGTCGAGCGTGGCGCTCCCGCCACATTCGGTGTGACTCAGGTAATCCCCGGATGGGTTGAGGCTCTCCAGTTGATGAAGGAAGGTGCCAAGTGGCGTCTTTTCATCCCCTCTCAGCTTGCCTACGGTCCTAACGGAGCCGGCAATATAATCGGACCTAACTCCACCCTTATCTTCGACGTGGAGCTTATCAAGGTAAACTAAACAAGACAATAAGACAATAAAACATTATTCACATGAAGAAATTTATTCTTGCCTGTGGTGTAGGTGCTATCCTTATGAGCGCCACCGCTTGTGGCAAATCCAATGCGGCTTCAACCGGTGACGCTGCTCTCAACGACTCTGTTTCAATCCTCTTCGGTAAGGTTATCGGTAGCCAGTTCTCTGAAAACTTCGCCCGTCAGAGCGACGGCAAGTTTGACAAGCAGGCTTTCCTCCGCGGTATACAGACCGCCGTTGCCGCTGATTCTACCCAGGAGTCTTACCTCCAGGGTCTGAGCACAGGTGTGCGTTTCGCGCAGCAGTTCAACTATTTCTCAAAGGAGATTGGTGTTGACGTTGACCGCGACCTTTTCATGAAAGAGTTCAAGGCTGCTCTCACCGCCGACTCTGTCGCTGACACTGCAATTGACCAGGCTCTTCTCAACAGCCTTATAGAGCGCGCCCAGAAGGCTGCCGAGGAACGCAAGCTTGAAGAGCTTAACAACGCTCCCGAGGCGGTTGCCGGCCGCAAGGCAGGCGAGGCTTTCATCGACTCTGTGAAGAAAGCTGACGCTACAGTGAAGACTACCGCTTCAGGCCTTTCCTACAAGGTGATTTCAGAAGGTGAAGGCGCAGCCATCACTGACAACGACCAGGTTGCCGTAATCTACAAGGGTACTCTTACCGACGGCACTGTATTTGATGATTCCAAGGGAGAGGCACGCAACTTCCGCCCGAATCAGGTAGTCCCCGGCTTCGGTGAAGGTCTGAAGCTCATGAAGAAAGGCGCCAAGTATGTGCTTTACATCCCCGGCGACCTTGCCTACGGTGTGAAGGGTCAGCCCTACGCTAAGATCGGCCCCAACCAGACTCTCGTATTTGAAGTTGAGGTTGCCGACATCAACCCCTCCAGAAAATAACCGCTATCATATATAGCTGAAAAAGGTCGTGCATACCATTGAAGTTATGCACGACCTTTTTATTTACCACCAGATTTGTTGCCCGTTTTCATAAGTGAAAATACGTTCTTCATGTCCTTTTGTGAGGTTTCGCAATATATATAGACCTCCGCTTGGCATGTCTTATACTATATGTTATAATTGTGGAATATGATTTATTTTTCTTTTTAGGTGTAAAAATGTTACGTATTAAGACGTATTTGTAATATATTGCTGCATCAGATTGTAAAAAAATTACCTTAATTTGCAACATGATTGATATAGTGTTAATCCGCAATTATGCTATAAAAAAGATGGTACATTCAAATATTAAGAGATATATAAATATTGAATGTCTAATAGTGGCACTTTTATTTGGAGGTGCTGTATTTACATGCTCAGAAGGATTCATTGATAAATATATTGCCCCTAAATATTATTTAATGCAATTCTGTTTCTTAATATCATTATGTGTATTTTATGTGGGAGAAAAAGTAAAGCCATATAAGATGCTGATAAATACGTGTATAACTATTAGAATTTGAGATTATGGAGAGACTGTTTGTATTTTTTATGTTTGTTATGTGCTGTCTTTCGCAATATGCCCAAGATGGATTGTTTGACAAGTGCTATAATTGGGATGGCAATGCGGAGAAGGCTGATGTTTATATTCAGAAGCCTGATGGATTTCACCCGGTTTACGAGAATGGCGCCGATGTGCTTGTAGTCAATAAGAATTATAAACCCGCCGACGCTCTGTATGAAGGTGAACGGGTGATTGCGCTGCACCCTGTGGCTCTTGAGTCGGATAATAAAGAGTGTGTGTTGCTTTATCCGGTAATCTCACCGACAATCCCTATGCTGCACGGTACGCCTGAGCGTGAACTGCATGCGGCTTTGGGTGATGAGAATAAGGATGTTAGCGGTAGCGTCAGAAAAATTAAGCTTGAAGACATGTCGCGATATGGTAATGCTGATGTCGTGTATGTTTATGATATGAAACTCCCTGAATCATACCTCGGAAGATACTCTAATTGTGTAGGCTTGTATCTTCGCAAGTATGCGCATCCCGCATTGCTTATGAAAGTGGTCATGACTGACGAGGGTTTATCACGGAGAGATGATTATATACAAAAGCTTCTCGGAAGTGTAAGGTATGGTGATGCTGTCAGTGCCGACGGTGTTAAAATGGAAAGCGTGGCACATGACGACAGTCTGCGTATCGCGAATCACATACGGTGTCGCCATGTTCAAGACGCTCAAAATAAAAGCGCGAAATAATTGATACTTCTTATAATATATGGTATGTCAAAATAAGGCATGCCATTTTTTATATTATTTAAGGGGAAATTTTGTGGGAAGCGGTGCGGGAGTGGGGGAGATGTGTTATATTTGTAATCTATGGATCGACGTAAATTTTTAAAAGGAGCTATGATGGGGGCGGCTGTGATTGCCGCTCCAAGGTGGATTACAGCCGCGGCATCTGCCGTGTCGGCGCCCGGGTCACCGGTCAGGGAGATGACAGGAGGGAGGATGAAACTCTCATTTGCGCCTTACGAGCTGCAGTTGCGCCACTCGTTTAACCTTGCGAAATTCAGCCGCACTACTACGCCCGATGTACTTGTCAAGATTGAGCTTGACGGCGTGACGGGCTATGGCGAGGCGTCCATGCCTCCCTATCTCGGAGAGAGCGTGGAGTCGGTCACGCGCTACCTCTCGTCGCTCGACTTGTCTCAGTTTGCCGATCCGTTTCGCCTTGCTGAAATCCACGATTACATGGACAGGGTGGCGCCCGACAACCGTGCTGCAAAGGCGTCGGTCGACATCGCGCTCCACGACCTTACCGGAAAGCTGATGGGGCAGCCTTGGTACAGGATATGGGGGCTCTCGCCTGAAAATACACCCGACACCTCGTTTACCATAGGCATAGACACCCCCGACATTGTGCGTCAGAAAGTAGCCGAGGCCGAACCTTACAAGATACTGAAAGTGAAAATGGGGCTTGACCATGACACGGAGACCGTCGACATCATACGCCGGATGACGGCTCGCCCCATATGTGTGGATGTCAACCAAGGGTGGACCGACAAGCACCACGCGCTGGAGATGTGTCACTGGCTCGCCGAGCGCAACTGCCTCTTTGTGGAGCAGCCGATGCCGAAAGAGATGATTGACGAGACGGCGTGGCTTCGCGAACGCTCCCCGCTCCCCATCGTAGCCGACGAGTTTCTGCAGCGCCTTGACGATGTAAGGCGCGCCTACGGGGTCTACGATGCCATCAACATAAAGCTTATGAAGAGCACCGGGATGCGCGAGGCAAAACAGATGGCGGAGCTTGCTCAGGCGCTCGGCATGGACGTGATGCTCGGCTGCATGACGGAGACCTCGTGTGCCATCTCCGCCGCCTCTCAGCTTGCACCCGTGGCGAAGTGGGCCGACCTTGACGGAAACCTCCTCATAACCAACGACTGCTTTGACGGAGCCAAGATTGTCGACGGCAAGGTCGAAATCCCCCGCGACCGCCCCGGCATAGGCGCGGTCGAGGCATGACGACCGGCTATGCCTCCCCGTGGATTTCCGTGATTTCCGGATGTTCTGTCCTCATGCGTTTCGTCAGCTTCTTCACGACTTCTGAATAGCTGTGGCGTATAAGCGATTTTATAAGCTCGTCGGGCAGAGAGCCTGAGAGGCGTAGCTGATTCCAGTATTTTTTGTTCCAGTGATATGCACCATCGATTTCTTCGTGGGTCTCACGCAGTTCGATGGCATATTCCGGATTGCATTTTAAAGCGAAATAGTCGTCGCCGTCAAGCGACAGGCAGCCAAATATCCTGCCTCCTACCCTGAATAGCAAAATACCCTCGCCAAACGCGGAATCCTCTGTCGTAAGCGGCAATGACAGGCAATACTCTCTTAATGACTCTATATCCATAATATAAAAAAAGTGCTTGACCGATTATCAGAGAATCATAATAGAAGTAAAAGAGATACTTTTCTGATAATCATTTTGCAAGTATTGGTTTAATAATAAACATTACAATTGTCAATCCGTCAAATTTTTACTTTGGTTATTGTTTAGCTCCTCTTCCACTAACCTTACACGAGCTTGCAACTCTTCTGCTGATGGAAGAAAAGATGATGGTGGCGCTATCTGAACATTATCGTAAGATGCGACTCCCATAGGAGTCTGAATGCCTTTAAAAGCCCATCTCACATCGGTTTCATCCTTGTCGCTACATATAAGCAAGCCTATTGTAGGGTTGTCATCAGGTCCTTTCAATAGTTCATCAACAGCATTTACATAGTAATTTAGTTTGCCGGCATATTCAGGATTAAAAGGTTTGACTTTAAGTTCTACTACAACGTATGCTTTTAGGCGTATATGATAAAACAGCATATCAATCTTTCGAGAATGATTGCCAACTATAAGTTCTTTTTGCCGTCCTACAAATGCAAAGCCGGTGCCAAGCTCAAGGAGAAACCGGGTTATGTTTTGTTCAAGCGCGACCTCCAACTGTTCTTCCTTGTAATTGATTGGCACGGAGACAAATCCAAAGTCATAATTGTCTTTGGTGATTTCTTGAGCCATACGGCTTTGTGCTTCAGGGAGATATTCAGTGAAGTTGCTGATAGCCTTACCTTGAGTTTTGTATAAGTTTGCTTTAAGCGAATTATTCAATGTCTGTCGACTCCAACCGCCCAATATACACTCGCGCAAATAGAAGATGGCTTCATCAATAGTCTTGCATTTTGAGACTATGTCAGTCTGATGTCCCCATGGAATCATGCCGAGAACCGTTGGAAAGCACAGTTCGCCATTTAAAACTGCCATAGATTGTGGCACATTTATGAGATATGGGGATTTTATATTTTGCAATTCTGCCACAAGATGTGGCAGTTTTTCATTAGCCTCCGTAGTAGAAAAAAACAGATACCACTGCTTCATTCGCCACATATTCCTGCTGCTGAATCCTTTCTCTTTCGGGAATGTCTCCTGTAAATCGAGGCTTAGCTGCTCTACAACACCACTGCCCCATTTCTCTTCAGCCTTACGTATTACAAGGTCACGCCCCATGCTCCAGTTAAAACGTAACTTTTCTATGTTGATTTTGATGGAGGCTTTGATTTGAGCGGAAACATAGCGTCGCTTGATTTCCGAGAGCCATGTTACATAGTCGGAGTCAATCCGAAAATCCTTGGCTCTGACAATATGTGGTTTGTTGTCAAGAGTTTGATTAGTCATATTGTTGCGAAATTATCACAAAATTCTGACATTTACAAGTTAATCTGCAATTTGGAGTCGAACCCTTGTCATATGGTATGAGGACGGCGGCAGTGGCATATTGAATTATGTCATATCGGCTGATTTTGCAAGTCAAGTGTGGAGTTTTATGTTGTAAAACATATAATAAAATTTGGTGGCGAATGGAATGAGTGTTAATTTTACACTTATTCTTCATCTATTAATTGCTAACCAAATGCTTAACATGAAAACCGGTGCAGCCACAGCGGCTGCCGCAATCTTAGTTTTAGGTGCATGCGGACGCAGTGAAAAAGCTCCGCAGCTGACAGAATCGGGACTTGATCCCGCAAAGTTTCTTGCCGAGGTCGACGGTAAAGCGACCGGACTCTACACACTGAAAAACGCTTCCGGCATGGAGGTGTGCATCACTAACTATGGAGGCCGCATAGTCTCCGTCATGGTGCCCGACCGTCAGGGCGACCTTCGCGATGTCGTGCTTGGCTTCGACAGCGTTCAGGCATATTTCCCTGAAAACAACCTCTCTGACTTCGGCGCTGCAATCGGTCGCTACGCCAACCGCATAGGTCACGGCATCATTGTGGTCGACGGAGACACCGTCAAACTTCCGACCAATAATTTCGGACACACACTGCATGGCGGTCCGCGCGGATGGCAGTATAAGGTCTATGGCGTTAAGGAGTCGACCGACTCGACCCTGACCCTCACAATGGCTTCGCCTGACGGTGACAACGGTTTCCCGGGCAATGTAAACGCCGAGGTGACTTACCGTCTTACCCCCGACAACGCGATTGATATCTCCTATAGCGCCGTGACCGACAAGAAGACCCCCGTCAATCTTACCAACCACTCCTACTTCAATCTTAACGGCGACCCCTCGCGCGACATCCTTGACAATACAATCTACATCAATGCCGACAGCTTTACCCCGGTTGACTCGACATTCATGACCACAGGCGAGATACTCCCCGTGAAGGGCACAGCGATGGACTTCACAACGCGCCACGCTATCGGTGACGGATATGGCGACTCTATTACCGACCGCCAGGTAATCTACGGCGGTGGATATGACCATAACTGGGTGCTTAATACAGCAGGCGACATCGAGAAGCTTGCCGTGGAGATGTATTCGCCCGAGACCGGCATCACCCTGTCGGTATACACCGACGAGCCGGGCGTTCAGTTCTATGCCGGCAACTTCCTTGACGGCACGGTAGAGGGCAAAGGCGGCGTGAAATACGTGCGCAACAGCGGTGTGGCACTTGAGTCACAGCATTATCCCGACTCTCCCAACAAGCCCGAATGGCCTTCGGCATGGCTTGAGCCGGGACAGACTTATTCAAGCCGTTGCATCTATAAGTTTGGCGTCGAAAAATAATAACCTTAATAAGCACTTAAATTATCATGCAATTACTTGACTGGATTGTAATAGGGCTCTTTTTTATCGCCCTTATCGGCATTATCGTATGGGTAATGCGGCAAAAGCAGAACAATGCCGCCGACTACTTCCTCGGCGGAAAGGATGCAACCTGGATTGCCATCGGTGCCTCGATTTTCGCGTCCAATATAGGCTCTGAACATCTTATCGGACTTGCCGGAGCCGGCGCGTCAAGCGGTATGGCTATGGCTCACTGGGAGATACAGGGCTGGATGATACTTATCCTCGGATGGGTCTTTGTCCCGTTCTACACCCGAAGCATGGTCTACACCATGCCGGAGTTTCTTGAACGACGCTATAACTCCGCGTCACGCACCATCCTGTCGCTTATCTCGCTTATAAGCTATGTGCTCACCAAGGTAGCCGTTACCGTGTATGCCGGCGGACTCGTGTTTCAGCAGGTGTTTGGTATCGACACCCTGTGGGGCATCGACTTCTTCTGGATTGCGGCTATAGGCCTTGTCGTGCTTACCGCGCTCTATACTATTGTCGGAGGTATGAAGTCAGTGCTCTACACCTCTGTGCTACAGACCCCGATACTGCTCCTCGGCTCGCTTATCATCCTTGTGCTCGGGCTGAAGGCTCTCGGCGGCTGGGACGAGATGATTGCCACATGCTCGCAGGTGGTGGTCAATGACTATGGCGACACGATGACCAATCTTATCCGCGACAACCGTGACCCGCAATATCCCTGGCTCGGCGCGCTGATAGGCTCGGCTGTGATCGGTTTCTGGTATTGGTGTACCGACCAGTTTATCGTGCAGCGAGTGCTGTCGGGCAAAGATGAGAAAGAGGCTCGCCGAGGCACAATCTTCGGCGCTTACCTCAAGCTTCTCCCCGTGTTCCTTTTCCTTATTCCCGGCATGATTGCCTTCGCGCTCAGCACCCGTGGCATCGAGATTAACGGTGAGGTGTTCAAGCTGACGACTCCCGACGCCGCTTTCCCGACACTGGTCGCAAAGCTTCTTCCCGCCGGAGTCAAGGGTCTTATCGTGTGTGGTATACTTGCCGCGCTTATGAGCTCGCTCGCGTCGCTCTTCAACTCCTCTGCCGCACTCTTCACTATCGACTTCTATCAGCGCTACAAACCCGACACCGACCCCAAGAAGCTTGTCAAGATCGGACAGGCCGCGACGGTGGTTATCGTGTTGCTCGGTGTGCTGTGGATTCCTGTCATGCGCTCTATCGGCAACGTGCTTTACAATTACCTGCAGGACGTGCAGTCAGTGCTTGCTCCCGGTATCGCCGCGGCATTCCTCATGGGTATATGCTGGAAACGCGCCACTGCGCAGGGTGGAATGTGGGGACTGATCGCCGGACTCGGTATCGGCATCACCCGCCTCTGTGCAAAGATCTATTACAGCAACGCGGCGTTGCTTCCCGGCGAGCAGAACTGGTTCAAGTGGATGTTCTACGACTCCAACTGGCTCTTCTTCTGCGGATGGATGCTTGTGTTCTGTATGGCGGTGGTGATTGTGGTGAGTCTCTTTACCAAAGCGCCCGACCCCGAGAAAATCAAAGGTCTTGTATTTGGCACATCCACTCCTGAGCAGAAGGCGGCGACTCGTGCGAGCTGGAACTCATGGGATGTAATCCATACAGTGATAATACTTTGTATAACCGCAGCATTCTATTGGTATTTCTGGTAAATGACTGACTTTATTAATTCTACATCCGGAGGCTTTTATGCCGCCTGCGACCGCTATCCCGTCAGTGTGGACTGTATAATATTCAGTCTGCACGGCGGGGAGCTGAGTGTGCTGCTCGCGCCGCGACGGTTTGAGCCCAAGCTTGGCGCCCCGTCGCTCATGGGAGGTTTTGTCAAGCTCACAGAGACTCTTGACGAGGCGGCGAGCAGGGTCTTGTCGGAACTGACCGGACTTGATGACGTGTACATGGAGCAGGTGGGCGCCTTTGGCGCTCTTGACCGCGACCCCGGCGACAGGGTTATCTCTGTCGCGTATTATGCGTTGATTAAGAGCGACGCGGCTATCGACAGGAGGGTAGGCGGTTATGGGGCGGAGTGGGTCAGCGTGATGTCGCTGCCCGACCTTGAGTTTGACCATCCGCTCATGATAGAGCGCGCTCTCGCCGCTCTGCGCCGTAAGGTGACGCGTGAGCCTGTGGCGTTCAATCTGCTTCCCGAGCTGTTCACTATCGCGCAGGTGCAGGCTTTGTGTGAGAAGATACTCGGCGAGCCGGTCGACAAGCGCAATTTCCGCCGGCGGCTGCTTGAAAACGAGTGTGTCGAGGCTACCGACAAGATTGATAAGCTCACCTCGCGTCGCGGAGCCACGATGTACAGGTTTAATAAAGACTCTTATAACGATACATTAAAATTTAAGATATAACGATCATGCTTGAAAAATTGAAAGAAGAAGTGTTTCGTGCCAATCTTGACCTGGTGAAACACGGACTTGTGATATTTACCTGGGGAAATGTGTCAGGTATCGACCGTGAAAGCGGTCTTGTGGTAATCAAGCCGAGCGGCGTCGACTACGACGTGATGAAAGCGTCTGACATGGTTGTCGTCGACCTTGAAGGAAATGTGGTCGAGGGTTCTTTGCGCCCCTCGTCCGACACTCCCACCCATATAGCGCTTTATAAGGCGTTTCCCGAAATAGGCGGAGTCGTACACACTCATTCGACCTATGCTACCGCATGGGCGCAGGCGGGCATCGACCTCCCCAATATAGGCACTACCCATGCCGATTATTTCCATAACGCGATTCCCTGTACCGACGACATGACTGCCGAGGAGGTCAACGGTGACTATGAGCTTGAGACCGGCAACGTGATTGTGAAGCGGTTTGAGGGCATAAATCCTATGCACACTCCGGGTGTTCTTGTTAAGAACCACGGTCCCTTTGCCTGGGGGAAGAATCCTCATGACGCCGTGCATAACGCGGTGGTGATGGAGCAGGTTGCCAAGATGGCTGCTATCGCCTATCAGATAAATCCTGGGCTTACCATGAATCAATTGCTTATCGAGAAGCATTTCAACCGCAAGCATGGTCCCAATGCCTATTACGGACAGCGTTGACAAGCGCTTGCCGATTAATAACAATATCAACCGATTAAAAAAACGTAAAAAAAAACAAGTAACTTATGAGCAATATTTTTGATAATCTTGAAGTGTGGTGGGTGACAGGTGCCCAGCTTCTTTATGGTGGTGACGCGGTAAAGTTCGTTGACGCTCATTCCAAGGAGATGGTAGAGGGTCTTAACAATTCCGGAAATCTGCCTGTTAAAATCGTGTATAAAGGCACCGCCAACTCATCCAAGGAGGTCGAGGAGGTGATGAAGGCTGCGAGCGCCGACTCAAAGTGTGTCGGCGTGATTACATGGATGCACACCTTCTCTCCCGCAAAGATGTGGATTCACGGGCTTCAGAAGCTTACCAAGCCTCTTCTGCATCTCCACACCCAGTATAACGCCGAGATTCCCTGGGACACCATGGACATGGATTTCATGAACCTCAACCAGTCGGCCCACGGTGACCGCGAGTTTGGACACATATGCGCCCGCATGCACGTGCGCCGCAAGGTGGTCGTAGGCCACTGGAGCGACCCTGCCACTCAGGAGCGCATCGCAGTGTGGTCAAGGGTTGCCGCGGCATGGGCCGATGCACAGGACATGCTGATTATCCGTTTCGGCGACCAGATGAACAATGTGGCTGTGACCGACGGCGACAAGGTTGCCGCAGAGATGCAGCTCGGCTATCATGTCGACTATTGTCCGGTAAGCGAGCTTATGGAATATTACAAGAAGGTCAATGAAGATGATGTCAACGCGCTTGTCGACACATACTTCTCTCTATATGACTATGACGAGGAACTTGCCCGTCCCGGCACAACAGCCAATACATCGGTGCGCAATGCCGCGCGTGCCGAGCTTGCCATCCGTGCCTGTCTGCAGGCAAAGGGCGCCAAGGGCTTCACCACCAATTTTGACGACCTCGGCACCGACGACATCAACGACCCGAAGTTTGTAGGCTTCGACCAGATACCCGGTCTTGCCTCACAGCGTCTTATGGCGGAGGGTTACGGATTTGGCGCCGAAGGCGACTGGAAGTCGGCGGCTCTTTACCGCACGGTATGGTACATGACCCGCGGGCTCAAGGGCGGATGCTCTTTCCTTGAAGACTATACGCTTAACTTCAACGGAGCCGAAAGCTCTATCCTTCAGGCCCATATGCTTGAGGTGTGTCCGCTTATCGCCGAGCAGAAACCCCGCCTTGAGGTCCATCATCTCGGTATCGGCATCCGCAAGGCGCAGACAGCCCGCCTTGTGTTCACCTCAAACCCCGGCACAGGTATCACCGCTACTGTCATCGACATGGGCAATCGTTTCCGCCTCATTGTCAACGACGTCGAGTGTATTAAATCCAAGCCTCTACCCAAGCTTCCGGTTGCATCGGCTCTCTGGATTCCGATGCCCGACTTCGCGACAGGCGCGGGCGCGTGGATTCTTGCCGGCGGCACTCACCACTCCTGCTTCTCCTACGACCTCACTCCCGAATACTGGGAAGACTACGCCGAGATTGCCGGCATAGAGATGGTGCATATCGACAAGTCGACCACTATAAGCGCCCTCAAGAAAGAGTTGCGCTACAACGAGGTCTATTACATGCTTAACAAGTAAGCGATATGGCGGAAACTAAGAATAATCCCAAAGCCACGATTGAGTCGGGTAAGGCGATACTCGGCATAGAGTTTGGCTCGACCCGAATCAAGGCGGTGCTTATCGATGAAGACAACAACCCTATCGCACAAGGTGCCCACGAGTGGGAAAACCAGCTTGTCGACAAGCTCTGGACCTACAGCACCGAGGCGATATGGTATGGGCTCCAGGACAGTTATGCACGATTGCGCGAGGATGTGCGCGACCGTTACGACATCGAGATTGAAAGTCTCGCCGCGATAGGCGTAAGCGCCATGATGCACGGATATATGCCTTTTGGCGCCGACGGCGACATCCTTGTCCCGTTCCGCACATGGCGTAACACCAATACCGGTGAGGCTGCCGCGCGTCTTTCAGAGCTGTTTGTCTATAATATACCGTTGCGCTGGAGCATCTCCCATCTCTATCAGGCTATACTTGACGGAGAGCCCCACGTGAAGGATATAAAGTTTCTCACGACTCTTGCCGGCTACATCCACTGGCAGCTCACAGGCAAGAAGGTGCTTGGAGTGGGCGACGCGTCAGGTATGCTCCCCGTCGACCCGTCGACAAAGACTTACTGTGCCGACATGGTGAAGAAGTTTGATGACCTTGTGGCTCCGGAGGGCTATCCCTGGAAGCTCGCCGACATCCTGCCTGAGAGCATTGTCGCCGGTGAACCTGCGGGATGCCTCACCGAAGATGGCGCGCGCCGTCTTGACGTGTCGGGCCATCTTAAACCCGGAGTGCCGTTCTGTCCGCCCGAAGGCGATGCCGGCACCGGCATGGTCGCTACCAACGCCGTGCTTCAGCGCACCGGCAATGTGTCGGCAGGCACCTCGTCTTTCTCGATGATTGTGCTTGAAAAAGAGCTGTCGCGCCCCTACGAGATGATTGACATGGTGACCACCCCCGACGGAAGCCTCGTGGCGATGGTCCACTGCAATAACTGCACGTCAGACCTCAACGCATGGGTGGGCATATTCAAGGAATACCAGCAACTGCTCGGTGTCCCCGTCGACATGAACGAGATATTCGGAAAGCTCTACAATGCCGCTCTTGACGGACAGCCCGACTGCGGCGGACTTCTCAGCTACAACTATTTCTCCGGCGAGCCGGTGACGGGTCTTGCCGAGGGGCGTCCCCTGTTTGTGCGCTCCTCTACCGACAAGTTCAATCTTGCCAATTTCATGAGGGCAAATCTCTACGCCTCCGTAGCCGTGCTGAAGATAGGCAATGACATCCTCTTCAACGAAGAAAATGTCGAGGTTGACCGTATCACGGGTCACGGCGGTCTGTTCAAGACTCCGGGGGTAGGGCAGCGTGTGCTTGCCGCCGCTCTCGACTCTCCCATCTCTGTGATGGAGACAGCCGGTGAAGGCGGAGCCTGGGGTATAGCGCTGCTTGCCGCCTATGCTGTCAACAATCCCCGCCGTCTCTCTCTACCGGGATGGCTCAACGAGTGTGTGTTCCTTGGCAATACCGGCTCGGAGATAGCCCCTGCGCCTGAAGATGTCGAAGGCTTCAACCGCTACATAGAGCGCTACAAGCGCGGTCTTGCGGTCGAGAAAGCTGCGGTCGACGCGCTTTAAACGCGTTGCCGATGACCCAAAAACAGATGAGGGTGTAGCAAAATTAAGACATTTGCTACACCCTCATTAATCTTTTTTCTTCAACTAAATAGTGACAAGTGAGATTAATTTCTTATCTTTGCACCACTCAATCCGGCCTGGTAGTTCAACGGATAGAATAGAGGTTTCCTAAACGTATGAGCTATTCAAGGGCATAAAATTGAAGCTCAAAGCCGTTTACTAAGTGAACAACTGAGCCAACAGATATTGATAATTCGTCATAAAGCCTTGTAGTTCAACGGATAGAATAG
>NZ_SPPC01000005.1 GCF_004570975.1 Barnesiella sp. WM24 | reverse complement strand
GGGGCTCCACCTCTTCCCATTCCGAACAGAGAAGTTAAACCCCGCCACGCCGATGGTACTGCGAAAGTGGGAGAGTAGGTAACCGCCCCCTTCGAGGCTGCAAGCAACCCTTGCAGCCTCTTTTTTTTACCCATACCCCAACCGATTATTGTAAATTCAGCATAGCGCTGCAGCGCCACACTTTACCGCGTGTATACCGAGGTGGCGCAAATGAAAAAGGGGCTGTGGAGAGCCCCCGGAGATGTTTTGGTGTTTTGCCTGATTATTGCGACATGAGCTGCATGGCTCGCTTGCGGTCGATGCCAAGCTTGATTGCCTTGGTGAGGTCGGCTCGCGCATCATCGTTCATGTAGCGCATCTTGTTCAGGTAGGCGCGGTATAGATATAATTCGCCATCTTCCGGATTGATTTCAAGCCCGGAACTGATGTCGGCGGAAGCTTCGTTAAGGCGTTGAAGCATGAGATAGCACACTGCGCGTGCTCCATACATTTCCGTTGTTTCCGCTTGTTCAAGGATAGCGGTGTAATAAGGTATGGCTTTTTCCCATTGTTCTGTCGCTGAATAGTAGGAGGCATATGCAATCTTTGTTTCCTGCGCTTCAGGCGAGAGAATTTCCAGCCGTTCGCAATCTTTAAGCGACTTTTCAAATTCATCTTGTCGCAGCGACATTATGGCGTGCATATACAGCGGCTCTATGAGAGTAGAGTCAAGTTCGATTATCCGCGAATAGTCGTCATAAGCCTCCTTGTCGCGTCCGAGCGCTGTCAATACCTGTGCCCTGTTGGAAAGCACGGTGACGGAGACAGGAGCGCGCCTGTGGGCTTCGTCGAGTGTGGCTATGGCGAGACTGTCGTTGCCAAGGTTATAGCGCACTATGCCGAGATTGGAAAGCAGCAGGATATTGGAGGGGTTGAGCGGCTGCGAGTCGATAGCCTCGGTCAGATAATCTTCCGCATCCTTCCATTTGCCTTCGGCTATAGCCTTATCGGCTTCGCCTACAAGATCAAAGTAAGATTGTGCCATAATCGCAGGCGAGGCACAGCTCAAAGCAATGATTGCCGCAGCAGTCTTGAAATGTGATTGCATGTCTTGTTACTGTGTTTATTGTGCAAATATAGCTTTAATTCTGTTAGTTAATAAAGATATTAGTCAGCGTTTAGAGTATTTTATGATTTATAACAAAAAAGAATTGTTACCTTTGTAGAATTATGAGACATTACATTATCGCATTAATCTTAGCTTTGACGGTTACAGCGTGTGGCAACGACGAGCCCCTCACTACGGTGTCGCGCACGGTGCTTGTCTATATCGCCGGCAATAACAGCCTCGGATATACGTATGATGAAAGGGATATAGCCGAGATGGAGACTGCCGTAAAAGCAGGTGCGCTTAATGGCGGACGTCTGTTGGTATATCATGCCGATGTCACCGGCAATCCCGTGCTTGCCGAGATTACTGAAGACGGCTACACTCCGCTTATGGAGTATAAGGATGGCTTGTCGTCGGTGTCAGTCGGAGCGATGAAGCAGGCTTTCAGCGACATGCGTGCTGTTGCCCCCGCCGATGATTACGGTCTTGTCTTGTGGAGCCATGCCAGCGGATGGATTGACTATGGAAGGAGCCCGGAAACCAAACTTAACAGGTCATGGGGTATAGACGGGAAATATCAGATGACCATTCCTGACCTTGGCAGGGCACTTGAGGGGGAGTATTTCTCGTTTATATATTTTGACTGCTGCTTCATGGGCAACATCGAGTCGCTGTATGAGATACGTCACGCCACGCCTTATGTAGTCGCCTCACCGGCAGAGACGCCTCTTGACGGAATGCCATATGACCTTAACGTGGAGTGTTTTTTTAAGAAGACTCCTGACCTTGTCGGGGCAGCAGAAAATACATTTTCGACCTACGATAACCTTTCAGGCAGAAGCCGGAGCTGTACGATGTCAGTCTATGACATGGCTTATATTGAAGAAGTGGCTTCTGCCACGCGTGCTGTCATGCTTGACAATGCCGTTGCCGCCGAGGGATTTGTGCAGCAGCAGTATGGCACCGCAGGGTTTAAGGGCTTATTTTATGACTTGACCCACTATATGTATTCGCTGTCGACTGACGGAAACGCTCTTGCCGCTTACGAGGCTGCGATGGATAAATTTGTCATCTATGAGGCTCACACTCCGCAGATGGCGTTAAGCTTGCCTGCCATAGATTTGAACAATTGCTACGGTGTGTCGTGTTACATAGTAGAGGCGAGCGACGGGCGGTTGACTCTCACCGGCAATTATAGCGATTTGCAGTGGTGGAAAGATGTCGTGGCTCCCGTCTATGGTCTATAGACTGATTAAATAATCATAATTCAAGTATATTAATCAATTATATGTTAAGCGGACAATTTGATCAGATAATACAGAGCGCCACTTCACAGCTTCCGGCTCCTGCCGCTCCCGCCGACACTGTGGCAAAGGCGTCGTCAACGGGCATGAAGGCACTCGAAAATATGTCGTTGGACGACTTTATCAACCGCGCTGTCAGTGGTATCGTGGACTTCGCGATACACCTTGCCATAGCCATATTGGTCTTTTATGTAGGCAAGTTCATAATACAGCGCATCTACAAGATGGTTGACTCAATCTTTATCAGGCGACAGTTTGACCGCTCATTGTCGACATTTATTCTAAGCCTTATAAGGATTCTGCTCTATTTCATCCTTGTCGTGACGGTGATAGGCATCCTCGGAGTAGAGACAAGCTCATTCCTTGCGATATTTGCCTCAGCCGGTGTCGCAATCGGTCTGGCACTGAGCGGCACGTTGCAGAACTTTGCCGGGGGAGTGCTTATACTGCTCCTCAAGCCTTATAAAATCGGAGATTATATCGAGGCGCAAGGTTTTGCCGGAACGGTAAAGGAAATTCAGATTTTCAGTACGATAATAAACACTGCCGATAACAAGCAGATTATAATCCCCAACGGACCTCTGTCGACGAGCACTATCAACAACTACTCCAAGGAGGATTACCGTCGGGTCGACTGGACGGTCTCCATAGCTTATGGTGATGACGTGACTGCCGCTAAAGACGCTATCCTTGATATGCTTTTGTCTGATCCGCGAGTGGTGAAAAAGTATGTGGAAGATGACAGAAAGGAGCGTAACATGCCTCAGCCGGTTTCTGACCGCGATGCTGAGGACGCTGAGAAGGCGCTTGATGAGCCGATAAAGATACCCTGGTGGCAGCGCGCTTTTTCAAGCAAGAAAAAGGTTGCCGGTATCGCCCACAAGATAGAGGAGCGTCACGCCCGGGCAAAAGCGTTGCTTGAGAAAGCCGACAGGGCGCCGTTTGTAGCGTTGAACACACTAAATGCAAGCAGTGTCGACCTTGTCGTGAGGGCATGGACTCCCGCGTCGACTTATTGGCCGCTATATTTCGAGATGAACGAGCGGTTTTACAAAGAGTTACCGGAAAAGGGATTTCATTTCCCATTTCCGCAGATGGATGTACATATTCAAAATGCCACTTCTTAAAAGTTTAATTTAATATAAAAGGAGAACTTGTATAGCCATTTTTTAAAAAGAAATGGCTATATTTGCAATTATGCCGTAAGACTGCTTTCGCAATTCTCTCCGCTATGCGATGAACGGCGGTCGTGGACAGCCTTGTCTCTCTCTTCAGCTCATGTGACACATGGGCATTTTTGCTATGCAAAAAATAAAAAACAACATAAATGATAAGTAAATGGAATTACTTACCCCTTACTACAGAACAACAAAGATTAGAGACGGAATTGGCGTCCAAATACGCCAAATGTCATCCTATTAGCGAGCTACTGGTACAACGTGGCATTTCTTCGGTCGACGAGGCGGAGCGTTTTTTCCACCCGTCGCTCAAGGACTTGCACGACCCGTTCCTTATGCCCGATATGGACAAGGCTGTAAACAGGCTTAATAAAGCCATGGGGTCAAAGGAGAAAATTATGGTGTTTGGAGACTATGATGTCGACGGGACTACATCTGTCGCGCTTGTCTACAAATACCTGCAAAATTTTTACTCCAATATAGAATATTACATACCCACCCGTTATGACGAGGGCTATGGCATTTCGATGAAAACCATCGACGAGGCCCATGACGAGGGGGTGAAACTGATTATTATCCTGGATTGCGGCATCAAGGCAATCGAGGAGATAAAGTATGCGGCGTCGCTTGGCATAGATTTCATAATCTGTGACCATCATGTGCCTGACGACGAGCTGCCGCCAGCTGTTGCGATACTCAATCCCAAGCTGGAGGGCAGCACATATCCGTGTCCCCATCTTTCAGGATGCGGTGTAGGGTTCAAGTTCATGCAGGCATTTGCCAAAAGCAATGGAATCGTAGGCAATGATCTTGAAAACATGCTTGATCTTGTCGCAGTAAGTATTGCCGCCGACATTGTGCCTATGGTCGGTGAAAACCGTATTCTCGCCTATTGGGGTCTGAAACGGATAAATGCCAATCCTAACGTAGGTCTGCGTGCCATTATCAAGATCTGTCAGCTCGGCAACCGCGAGATTACGATCAGTGACGTTATCTTCAAGATCGGTCCGCGCATCAATGCCTCTGGTCGCATGCAGAGTGGCAGGGAGGCAGTAGAGCTGCTTGTGTCGCGTGACTTTGCCGACGCCTATCAGAAAGCAAAGAATATCGACCAGTATAATCGCGACCGTAAGGAGCTTGACAAGCGCATCACTGAAGAGGCCAACACGATTCTTGAAAGTCACGGCTCGCTTCTTTCTGACAAAAAGTCGATTGTAATCTACAATAAAGACTGGCATAAGGGCATAATAGGTATTGTCGCCTCCAGACTTACTGAGCTTTATTATAAGCCTTCGGTCGTATTGACTCTGTCAAACGGTCTTGCCACCGGTTCCTCGCGCTCCGTGCAGGGATTTGATGTCTACAGCGCTATCGACGCGTCGCGTGACCTGCTTGAGAATTTCGGCGGTCACACATATGCTGTGGGGCTTTCGATGAAAGAAGAGAATATCCCGGAATTTACCCGGCGTTTCGAGGAGTATGTGGCTAAAAACATACTGCCTTCTCAGCTGACTCCCCAGCTTGACATAGATGCCTACGTGACATTTTCTGAAATTACA
The DNA here is from genome assembly GCF_004570975.1 of Barnesiella sp. WM24. GTDB lineage: Bacteria > Bacteroidota > Bacteroidia > Bacteroidales > Muribaculaceae > Muribaculum. The sequence goes on along the minus strand of NZ_SPPC01000005.1, from coordinate 294,502 downwards.
CCGGAGTTCATCTCGCTGTTGCGAAAGTTTAATCCATTCGGACCGGGAAATCAGAAACCGATGTTTTGTAGCCGTGGTGTACTTGATTTCGGCACGAGCAAACTCGTCGGCAAGCATCTTGAGCATATCAAGCTTGAACTTGTCGACAATACATCAGGAAAGGTGTTTAACGGTATCGCGTTCAATATGGGGCGTTACTTCGACCATATCCATGCCCGCAAGCCGTTTGACATATGCTACACGATTGAGGAAAACAAGCATCAGAGCGCGGCAAGCAGTATCCAGCTACAGGTAAAGGGTATCCGCGTGGCAAACGACGATTAGACTCAGCCATGCCGCTTTCTCCCCGCGACATATTGTCACGTTACTGGGGTTATGATGACTTCCGCCCTCTCCAGCTTGACATCATAGAGTCGGTGCTTGGCGGTCATGATACACTCGGTCTGCTCCCTACCGGAGGCGGCAAGTCGATTGCATTTCAGGTGCCGGCAATGTTGCTTCCGGGGCTTACTGTGGTCGTCACGCCTCTTATCTCGTTGATGAAAGACCAGGTCGACAATCTGCGTGACCGGGGAATCAAGGCTACATATCTTCACGCCGGACTCACGCGCGGAGAGCAGACCCTTGTGTTTGACAGGTGTCGCCTCGGTAGGGTGAAACTCCTTTATGTCTCGCCTGAGAAGCTGCGCTCCGAGTCATTCATCGCTGTATTACGCGAGATTCAGGTAAGCCTGATTGTCGTGGATGAAGCCCACTGTATCTCCCAATGGGGCTATGATTTCCGCCCGTCCTATCTTCTGATAGGCGAGTTGCGCGGACATTTCCCGTCGACGCCCGTGCTTGCATTGACTGCCTCGGCGACACCGGAGGTGGTGGATGATATAATGGCTCGTCTCGGCTTCGACGGCAGGAGAGTGTTTGCAAAGAGTTTTTCGCGTGACAACCTTTCTTATGTCGTGCGCAATGACATCTATAAGGACCGTCAGCTTGTCAATATACTCTCGTCGACCTGTGGCAGCGCTATTGTATATGTAAGGTCGCGCAAGCGCACCCGTGAAATCGCCGCGATGCTTGATGACGCCGGCATATCTGCGGGATATTACCATGCCGGACTTGACATTGAAGAGAAAAACGAGCGGCAACGCGCTTGGAAGGATGATGAAGTAAGGGTGATGGTCGCCACCAACGCTTTCGGCATGGGCATTGACAAGCCCGATGTCAGGGTAGTGGTTCATTATGACCTCCCGTCATCACTTGAAGAGTATTATCAGGAGGCGGGTCGTGCGGGGCGCGACGGCAAAGAGTCGTTTGCCGTGCTGCTCGTGGCAAAGACCGACAAGGCCCGTCTTACGCGCATGATTTCTGACGCGTTTCCTGACAAGGAGTTTATCCGTCGTGTTTACGAGCTTGCAGGCAATTTTGTGAATGTCGCTGTCGGAAGCGGCTACAATATGGTCTACGAGTTCAATTTCGCGCTTTTTGTGAAGACTTACGGTCTACCCCCGCTCCCTACGCGGAGTGCCATGCAGCTGCTTACCCAGTCGGGCTATTTTGAGTTTATCGAGGAGGTGACAATGCAGTCGCGTGTCATGATTATAGCCAAAAAAGAGGAGTTCTACAGCATCCGGCTTGAAGAGGAAGAGGAGAGTGTGTTCAACATCCTTCTGCGCAGCTATACGGGACTGTTTGCCGATTATATATATATCAATGAGGCTGTCATTGCACGTCGAGCCGAAGTAACGGAGCAGAAGGTCTACGAGACGCTGCTCAAACTCTCGCGCATGCGTGTGTTGCAATACATTCCTCGCAAGAGTACGCCATATCTGTATTATACCACTTCGCGTGAGCTGCCTAAGCATGTGGCGTTGCCTCTCAGCGTTTACGAGCATCAGCGCAAGCGTCTTGAACGGCGTATTGAGTCGATGAGACGCTTTGCCTTCGCCGATGATGAATGTCGGGTCAATGTCATGCTCCGGTATTTTGGAGAGAATCCGGAGAAGGATTGTGGCAAATGTGACGTATGTCGCGGCAAGCGTAGCAGCAAGCGTTCATATGACGGACTTTCCGAGTCGCTTTTGTATATGGTCGAGCGCGAGCCGCGCACAATCGACTACCTTGTCAAGGAGTCGTCATGCCGCAAGGATGTGGTGATAGAGGAGGTGAGGCGTCTTGTGTCGCGCGGCAAGCTTGTAATAACGTCAGGAGACATGATTTCTAAGAAAAAATGATTAAGATGGAAAATAAGATTATTGCAGTCGCCCCGATGCAGGGCTATACCGATGCCCCCTTCAGGCACTTTCATTCCGCGATTTATGATGGGGCAGGTGACATGTATTGCTCTCCGTTTATCAGGGTGGAGCATGGTGAGATACGCCGCCGTGACCTTCGTGACATAACATCGGAGTTCAACAGCGGCATGAATCTGCTTCCCCAGATAATATTTCGTGACCTTGACGAGTTCCGCCGGCTTGTGGAGGCGGTGGCAGGTGCAGGCTATGGAAAAATAGACCTCAATATGGGCTGTCCGTTTCCTCCGCAGGTTAAAAAGGGGCGTGGTGCGGGAATGATTTTGAATCCGGCGGAACTGAAGCGTATCGTCTCTGCCGTCAATTCTTATCAGGAGATACACTTTTCTGTGAAAATGCGTCTTGGAGTGACGTCTCCCGATGAGTTCCGTGGTGTAGTGCCGTTGCTCAACGAGATGCGTCTTGAGCATGTGACTGTCCATCCGCGAGTAGCCGCGCAGCAGTATGGCGGTGAGTTATATATGGCGCAATATGAGGAGCTTCGTGATGCCTTGTCTCATCCTGTGATATATAATGGCGATATCATATCGCCCGCCGATATTAATGCCGCTCTTAGCCATGGTGATGGAGCCATGATAGGGCGTGGCATACTTGCACGACCGTCTATTATCGCCGAGTGGCGTGAGGGAAGAGAGTGGAATGACAGTGAACGCCTTGAAAAGATATTGCAACTGCATGCCGGTATCTTTGACCACTATGAGGCGACACTATGCGGTGATGCTCAGATACTGATGAAGATAAAGCCGTTTTGGGACTATCTTGAGCCTGAAATCGGGCATAAGAGCTTTAAGCTGATTAAGAAAGCGACCTCTGTAGCCAAATATCAGTCGGCAGTAGCCACAATCACCGACTGATCGCTGCCGGTCGGTGATTGTGGCTACTGCAGCTGTTATCAGGTGTGTTATATTTATTATAACCGGTCATTTCTTATACGAAAAAATTACTATCTTTGCAACTGATTCCGGATTATCCGGATAACATATGATTAAGAAGCGTTTTTAGCTTTATCCTTTTACGAAAATCGCCAACCTTCAGTTGTTTTACTGAAGTTTTTTCAATACCGAAGGATTAGCAGTAAGACGCTCCACGTGTCGTATTGCCTGCCTTAATCGAGGCTCGCTATATTGACAAGGCGTGGGGTGGGCTGTTTATCTCGGTATGGGCGTTTGGCGATGCCTCGTAAATGATAGACTGAACATCGTCCACGCTTCTTATTTTTAGTAATAGATTGTGTCAGGGCGAGGCATGTGGAAAGTTTTTGTTATGAATCTGTTTTGGCTATCTAATTCTGACGTTTGTAGGCTTACCCGGGAATGGAGTGATGTTGAAAAGTCATTGCTGCTTGTAAAACTATTGCCTGACAAGTTGCTGCCTTTGGTTTCATCGGTCGGTAATGCGGCTCAAAGGCGGTTTAGGCTCTCCGGAAGAGTTAAGTCAATGAAATGTGTTGATTTGAAATTCACCATAGATAGAAAAGGCGTCGCGGTTAAAGAAGAGGTGCCGCTGTCAATGCAAGAGGTAAGTTTCGACCCGGCTGGGAATATATTGAGCGTAATCGGTTTTGAGGGGCTTGAAACAGTAACGACAGGAAAATGTAGAGGAATGAATGTGCCTGTCGGTGTCGTGAATGATTTATATAGTTATGAAGACGAGTCTGTTAAGCATGTGGCGCGTTTTGACTCACAGGAAAGTGACAGGTATCATTATAGTGAAACCGGCATATTGGAAGAAATACGTTCTGCAAGCGGTGCGCGGCGTCAATATATTTACAGTGATGTGTGTACGATTATAAAAGACTATGCTCCCGATGAAACTCTCCGGCTTTCTGTTATCCACTATTCTGACTGCATGATTGTACAATCGCCGTGGCTTACTTACAAGTGTTTCATCGACGATTGCCGTCGAATTTCAACAGTTCACTTATATATGAATCCTTCGTCTACAGTTGAACCGTTAGTGATAGATTTCAGCTACAATTCAGCAGGAGATGTAGTTGAGGAAATATGTTCTACCGGTGAGGTATATATCTATCGGTATGAGTATGATGTTAACGGTAACTGGGTCGTTTGCCGTTGCTGCCTTGGCTCACGTTTAGTGGCGTGGAGGGAGAGAGCAATCACTTATCACGGCTAATGCAGCTATTATTGGTGCCAACCGGTGATATTTTGTGACTGCAGCTGTTATCAGGTGTATCATATTTATTTTTCACTCAGATTGTCTTGTCAAGTGGTCAGGATAATGCTGGAAGGTAAAGCCCTATATTTTATATCCAGTTGGTTCAAAGATATTTATCAAATGGTTTGTAAAAAAGTGTTCAATAGCTCCTGCAAGGGAAAAACTCGATCCGATTCGTCGTTACAGTTCAAGTGAGTTTTCCTTCAATAAGAAGTCATACACACTCATTGTTGTGATGCCGTTATTGTCCCTCTCCACTAAAATGGGATTTCCTACAATCACTATTTTCTTAAATGAATCATCAATGTTGCGAAGTGAGTTTTGCTCCTGTGCGACCGTTTCATCGGAGTCAAGTCGGTAAGCGGACTGTATATAATATCTCCGGTTGCCCTTGTTTGCTACAAAGTCAACTTCATAGCTGACACGCTTTTGGTTGCCATTCTCATCACGGATTACCAAAGGTACTATTCCAACGTCAACATTAAATCCCCTCACACGAAGTTCGTTGTATATAATATTCTCCATCATGTGCGTCTTTTCGAGCTGGCGAAAATTCAGTCTTGCATTGCGCAGACCAAGATCCACAAAATAATATTTATAGGGCGTGTCAATATACTTTTTCCCCTTGATGTCATATCGTTGTGATTTCTCAACGAGAAATGAATCACAGATATAGTCAAGATAATTCTTTATGGTCTTGTCAGAGAGTTTTACTTTCTTTTCACTTAGGAATGTGTTTGCGAGCTTACTCGGATTAGTCAGGCAGCCGATATTTGACGAAATAATATCAAGCAGAATCTCCAATTCCTCATCATGCTTTATATTATAACGTTCTTTTATATCAGTGATATAGGTTTCTGCAAATAATGCTTTCAGATATTCTGCCTTTCGTTCTTCTGACTTATATTCCAATACTTGAGGCAATCCTCCATAAGTCATAAACTCCTCAAAAGCCAGTTCCGTACTCTTATCGGTTGCAGACATAAATTCCCTGAAATTTAATGGGAATACTTTTATTTCCTCACCTCGTCCTCGAAAGGTGGTTATGACATCCTTAGACAGGAACCGTGCATTACTGCCCGTAACGTACACATCTACATTCTTAATTTTCAGATAACTATTGAGCACATCTTCGAACTCGTCAACCAACTGAATCTCATCAATGAGAATATAATACATCTCCTTGTCAATCATTTTAGCATCAATGTACTCCAACAGATTGTCAGGATTACGTAGCGACTTATTTCTGCGGTTCTCCAGATCTATTTTAATGATATGGTCAGATGAAACACCCTCTGCCTCCAACCAGTCGGCAAATAGATCGAACAGGAGATATGATTTACCACTTCGGCGAACACCGGTAATAATCTTTATCATTCCGTTATGACGGCTTTCTACAACCTTGTCAAGATATATTTTTCTTTCTATCCTCATGGTATTCCGAACAAATGTCATTTGTGACACTTTTTCGGAGTGTGAAGTTAGCCATAAATTTTATAAAGACCAAATATCGCGAGTATTTTCACTTGAAAAAGTAGGTCTAATACTGCTTTCTCTTGTGTACTATCTGCAACAGATACTCCAACTTTCTACCTTTTATCCATCTCAAAAGCCTATTCAGCATCCAAAATCGCACTATTATTGTAAGAATGAGACATCTGTAGCCAAATATCAGTCGGTGATAGCTACAACGAAAAAGTATATGTAGCGCATAGACAGTGTCGCAGTATCTTGAACCCCCATCCGTTTCCATTATTTTTGACATAACGTTCGTATCATATTTTGTAAGAAATCCGATGAAATAATCCAAAAGGCTCAAAATTTGTTGTAACTTTGTAGACTACTTAATAATAGGAGACAAAATCATAGCAAGACCAATAGCAGAAACACCGATTCTTACAGGCGATGATGCTGTGCGCTTTGAGAAGCTCCGAATTGAAGTCGAGAATCTCAGCAAGGAACAGCGTGCCGATAACACAAGAAAACTCCAGGAGGCGGTTAAGAAGGCTAAGGAATACATTACCATCTGCATATAAAAGATGAAACTTGTAAGACTTCCCGAGCGTAAGCCCGGCTATTAAAATTGGCATTATTCGCATAATGCAAGATTTAATATAATCAGAAACGATGAAAAAAATCATATACTTATTGATTGCGATTCTTGCATTTGCTATTTCTTCTTGCTCGAAGTCAAATTCCCGATATAATAGGGATATAGACAATGCCGAAAAGGTGATGCAAAGCAAGGCGGACAGTGCATTGTCCATATTGGAGACGATTGACCCCTCGGAATTAAAGGTTGACTCCATACGGGCTAAATATCGTTATCTATTGGCTTACGGCCACATGCGTTGTAACCGCTCTATGATAGGTGATTCTCTTATCTCTTACGCTCATGAATATTATCGTGGCAAAGATGTGGTAAGGGACATTCGTAGCGGAATGGCATTTGCCTGGTATAAGTTTTGGGTAGGCGATACTCCCGGAGCAATGGCAATGCTTGATTCACTTGCGGGTTTGCCCAACGTTCCCGATTCAATCATGGTTCAGACATTGAGGACTCGTGTATTGCTCGGGGCTGCGGAGTATCAAGGTCGGGAGCTTGTACCCTTCGCCAAGAGGCTTGAATCTCTTGAAACAGACTCCCTGAGAAAGATTGAAGCAAAATATATGCTTCTGACGGGATACGAATATGCCGGCGAACCGGATTCGGCTCTCTATATCTTAAGCGAACTTGTAGGCTACGCTCGTAAGAATAAATGGGGTGACAAGCATTTTCAGTTTGAAATAGAACGCGCACAGTTGTTGACCGAACAAGGGAGAAACACAGAGAGCGACGCTCTTATTGACGAAATTTTCCGAAAAGCGGGTCCCGACAATAGAGCGGCATACCTCCTTCACTTCCAATATGCGATTAATGCTTTGAATTCCGGTGAAACAAGACGTGCTTCGCGACACCTTGCCATTGCTGACAGCCTCGCTGTCGGACTGAGAGGAGAAGATGACGCCTATTTCCGCAGTTACAGTAATCTTATTCATGCTATCATAGACTTCAAGCAGACCGGCAGAATCAAGCTCACGCACATTAATGGGTTGAATAACCGACAGAACGAACGCTACAATCGAATGAAAGCCTCGCAGTTGGAGTCTGAACGCGGTGCATTGCACCAGCAGAACCGCGCTTTGGCTCTGAAAGCGGAAAGCGAACATAAGACGGTGGTAATCCTGATAATCGGTATTGTCGCGTTGCTTGTGGTGGCAGGTGCATTCTGGATCATCATAACGCGCCGTCAGCGGGAGCGCGAAAACGAGGAACGAATCGAAGCCTTGCAAAAAATGGTAGATGAGTATAAATCTGCTCCGTCCGCACAAGAATGTGAAATCAATGATTCTTCAGCATTGCGTAGCGTCATGCTCAAGCAACTCGGAATTATCAAGATGGTGGCTGAGATCCCTACCGAACAGAACCGGGAAATGCTTCGTAAGATCTCATCAATTGATGGCGAAACCAACGGTGAACTCGTCGACTGGGAAAATGTCTATAAGATAATCGACAATTTGTATTCGGGATTCTACAGTACACTCCACAGCAGATATGGCGATGTTCTGAGTCCGAAAGAGGAACAGATAATAGTGCTTATGGTGGCCGGTTTCTCGACAAAGGAAATCAGCGTAATCACCGGTCACACCACTTCTACAATTTATGTCCGTAAAACCTCCATAAGAAAGAAGCTCGGTGTGCCGGAGAAAGAAGATATTGTAGTGTATCTGCTGGGATAGGTGGAGGGAGAGAGCAATCACTTATCACGGCTGATGCCGAGTGATGCCGCGGTCTTATACATGAAGTCAAGGGCGGCTTCACGTTCATTGGGTATCACTCCGTCAAGTATGGCATTTTTTATATTTTCCTTTATCGTGCCTACCTCACGTGATGGCGGAAGATTGAATATCTGCATGATTTCCTCTCCGCTTACGGGGGGCTGGAAATTGCGGATGCGGTCGCGCTCTTCAAGCTCAGCCATCTTGTCGCGCACAAGCCGGAAGTTGTCGATATACCGGCGCACCTTCTCCTGATTCTTGGACGTTATGTCGGCTTCGCAGAGGGTCATCAGATCCTCGATGTCATCGCCGGCCTCGAAAATCATGCGTCTTACTGCAGAGTCTGTGACCTCTTCTTCTACGAGTGCGATAGGGCGCATGTGGAGTTCGACTAACTTCTGGACATATTTCATCTTTTCGTTCAGAGGCAGTCGCATGTTGCGGAAAATGCGAGGCAACATCTTCGCCCCTATGAAATTATGGTTATGGAATGTCCATCCGAGCCTGTCGTCCCAGCGTTTTGTGACCGGCTTGGCGATGTCGTGGAAGAGAGCCGCCCAGCGGAGCCACACATTGTCGCTTTTTCGCGCGACATTATCCAGCACCTGAAGGGTATGGTCGAAATTGTCCTTGTGACCGCGTCCGTTGACGGTCTGCACGCCTTTCATGGCGTTAAGTTCCGGAAGGATATAGGGCAGAAGTCCGCTGTTGTCGAGCAGATACCAGCCGATTGATGGCACAGGCGATGCCATGATTTTCATGAGCTCGTCGACGATGCGCTCGCGCGATATGATTTCAATTCTCGCGGCATTGCGTGATATTGCGTCAAAGGTCTCGTCGTAGATTGTAAATCCGAGTTGTGTGGCGAAACGTATGGCACGCATCATGCGCAGAGGGTCGTCGCTGAATGTTATATCGGGGTCAAGGGGTGTGCGTATAATCTGCCGGTCAAGGTCACCGATGCCGTCGTAAGGGTCAATCAACTCGCCGAATGACGCGCTGTTTACCGATATTGCCATTGCATTGATGGTGAAGTCGCGTCTTGCAAGGTCGTCGTCAAGGGTCCCGTCCTCGACTATGGGTTTGCGGCTGTCGTGGGTGTATGACTCACGACGGGCGCCTACAAATTCAAGCTCGATGCCACGGTGTTTTACCTGAGCCGTGCCGAAGTTTTTAAATACATTACATCGTGTAGCCTTGCCGAACTTTCTTGCTACCGCCTCGGCAACCTCGATGCCGCTGCCGACGGTGACAAAATCTATATCTTTGGAATGACGGTACAGGAATATGTCACGCACGTATCCGCCCACAACATAGCAGGGGCGGTCAAGCGAGTCGGCGGTGTCGCCTACAGTATGGAAAAGCGTAGAGTCTATCCTTTCGGCTAAATTCATGCAGTTTAGAGTGATTTTTCAGTTTAAGCTAATAATTTCTTCGGGCGCTGTAGTGATACACTCAAGACCCTTGTCGGTCACGATATATGTATTTTCTATGCCGACAGCCCCGACGTGGGGTATTACAAATTTCGGTTCAAGGGCGATTACATTGTCTTTGACAAGTATATCGCGGCTGCGTGGCGCGATAACGGGAAGTTCGTTGATTTCGATGCCTACGCCATGACCTATGAATCCCGCTTTTTGGGTGTGACCCATAAAGTATCGTTCGAGTCCTCGTTCATTCACCAGATTAATGGCGAGTTCGTAAAGCTTTGATGCCGGGGTGCCGGGAGTGGCATGCTTTTCTACCTCGCGGCATATGTCGATAGAGCATTGATGGGCTTTCAGGGCAATGTCGCTGACATCGCCGAGGCTGAACACTCGGGTCATGTCGGTCATGTAGCCGGTAAAGTTTCCGTTGGAGTCGACCATCACTGTCATGCCCGGTTTTATGACAGTGCCGTTGGCACCCACGGGCAGTGACGGGTCGAGTCCCGCTCCACCCATTGCGAAGTCGTAGGGGGTGGGAGCATCGGCATTGTCGCCTGCGAGGATGTTGGACATAAACAGTTCCATGGACTCTCCCGCGATGCGGAATTGTCCGAGACAGCCTTCAAGACGCGACACACGTTCAATCTCAATCTGTAGTTCGATGTCGCTCATGCCGTCCTGATAGAGGAGAGGGATGCGGCGATATACACGTTCATGTTTTACTCCGGAGCGTCTCAGCAAGTCAAGTTCAAAGTCGGTCTTTACAGAGCGTGCGGCGCGAAGCACAGGCGACGCGTTGACGGGTTTTATCCCGGGAAATGCTTTTTTCAGTCGTTCAAATGTCATGACGTCAAGAAGCCCGAGCTCCATCCCTATTGTGTCGGGCAGTTCGAGTCCGCGTTCCTGCAATTTTTCGACAATCTGTTCAGGCTTGTGTATATAGATTACGTCAGGGGCTTCGATGCCGAGAGGGCGGCGCACAAAATAAAGTGGTTTGCCTGCCGCTGTGATGTAGACATATCCGTTTATGACCCTGCCGGTAGTATAATATATGTTGGCATTGCTGGTTACGAGCATGGCAGGCATTTCGGCATCTGTCATGGCATGATGAATCTTTTCTATGCGTCGGTTTATTTCAGCTTCCGGGGTGAGAGCATGTAAGTCCATAATTGAATTTCGGTTGTGGTTTAACTGTAAACTATTTAGTCGAAACGAACAGGATGCCTAATTGTTCAATGTCACGCAGCGTGTCGACTCTCATTATATGGCGCACGGCAACCGATTCGCCGGAACGCACCGGAGTCGCGGTGAAAAGCGTGTCGGCGTGCTGGTAGGAGGCGCCAAATCCGTGTCCCTGCCATCGTCCGTAAATGTCGGCGAGCCTGACATTGATTGTGTCAAGTATCATGACAGAACTGTCGGGTGACATGCGCGACAACTCAAGCCACAGGTTGCTGTAGGCATAGGCGTTGTTATGACGGATGGCTATGACCGGAATCGCGGTCGAGGTCGAGTCGGCAAATACCGGCGAGAACCGCAGGGTATCGCCGTAGGGCCATCCATCTTCCGGCAGTTGACGAAACTCACAAAAGTCATTTTGCCCGGGCACACAGGCACCCAGGCATAATGATATAAGAGAAATAAGTATTTTAAACTTTATATTGGTCATTGTCAATTGTCGGAGGTTGCCGAAGTGTCCTTTGGCTTATTTTCGCCCGAAATGTCATGTCTCAGCTGTTTAGCCTGCCTGTTTCGATGCTGTTGCGGCTGAGGTTGTTGCTGTTGTTGGGGCTGGCGCGGCTGCTTGGGCTGGCGCGGCTGCTGCGGGGGCTTGTTTCTGTTATCGGCTTTCGGTCCGTTGTCTGGTCTTGCTCCTCCCTCCTTCTTTTCGCCTTGGGGCTTCTTCTTTTTCTTCTTCTTTTTCGCCTTGTCAAAGCGGGTGAGGCTGTCCTGACCTACAATTTCTACAAACTCCTTGCGCTCTTTCGGCTTCTCGCTGCCTTCGGCGGCAAGTTTTTCAGGCTTTTCGCCGCGCTTGTTCATGGAGATTACCTCAAAGGCACGGTCGGCAGAGATTGTGACAAGGTTAGCCGGCACTGACTTGTCGGTGGAGTAGGTGATTTCCCGCTTGAAAATGTCGGTCTTGAAGTGGTAGAATGTACCGTCGGCAGTCTCAAGGGTTATGTCGCGTGCAGGCATGCGCTTGACGCTCTCCACGTAAGTGTCCACCTCAAAGTTAAGACAGCATTTTAGCTTGGCACACTGTCCGGCAAGTTTCTGCGGATTAAGCGAAATGTCCTGGTATCTTGCTGCACTCGTAGCCACAGAGACGAAATTGGTCATCCAGCTTGAGCAGCACAGCGGGCGTCCACATGGACCGATACCGCCTATGCGCCCCGCTTCCTGTCGCGCGCCTATCTGCTTCATCTCTATTCTCACCTTGAATGTCTCGGCAAGCACCTTTATCAGCTGCCTGAAGTCGACGCGCTCGTCGGCGATATAGTAGAATATAGCTTTGTTGCCGTCGCCCTGATACTCGACATCGCCTATTTTCATGTTGAGCTTCAGGCTCTCGGCGATTTTGCGCGAGCGTATCATGGTGTCGTTTTCCTTAGCTTTCGCTTCCTCATATTTTTCGAGGTCGGCAGGCTTTGCTTTTCGGAAAATGCGCCGTATCTCTGCATCGGGCTTGATATTGGCTTTCTTCATCTGCAGCTTTACAAGCTGTCCGGTGAGAGTGACCTGCCCTATGTCATGACCCGGCGATGCCTCTACGGCAACCATGTCGCCTATGGCAAGCTGCAGGTTGGCGTTGTTGCGGTAAAATCCTTTGCGGGTATTTTTAAACTGCACCTCCACCATGTCGAAATCGGCAAATCCTCCGGGAATGTCGCCAAGCCAGTTGTAGCAGTGGAGCTTGCCGCGCGGAGACCTGTCACAGCCTCCGCAGTTTCCGCATCCTCCGCCACACTTGCCGTTACATTCCCGCGACGACCGGTTTTCGTCACGGCGCGGTGTTATGTCGTCAATATCTTTTGTCATGATTCACCCGGCTGCTTTATTTTGCAAAACTTACTGAACGGGTTTCACGGATTACTGTGATTTTAACCTGTCCCGGATAAGTCATTTCATCCTGGATGCGCTTTGCGATTTCAGAAGAGAGCTTTTCGGTCTCAACATCGTCAATCTTGTCGGCTCCTACGATAACTCTCAGCTCTCTACCTGCCTGGATGGCATAAGTCTTGATTACGCCCGGATAAGAGAGCGCGAGCTGCTCAAGGTCATTGAGACGCTTGATGTAGGCTTCTACGATTTCGCGGCGCGCACCCGGACGGGCGCCTGAGATCGCGTCACACACCTGGACGATGGGAGCCAGAAGGGTGGTTTGCTCTATCTCGTCGTGATGGGCGCCGATAGCGTTGCATATTTCGGGTTTCTCTTTGTATTTTTCTGCAAGTTTCATGCCGAGGAGTGCGTGGGGCAGTTCCGGCTCTTCATCGGGCACTTTGCCTATGTCGTGGAGCAGACCGGCGCGACGTGCTTTCTTGGGGTTGAGTCCGAGTTCCGAAGCCATGATCGCACATAGGTTTGCTGTCTCGCGAGAGTGCTGGAGCAGGTTCTGTCCGTAACTTGAACGGTATTTCATCTTTCCTACAAGGCGGATGAGGTCGGGATGCAGTCCGTGGATACCGAGGTCGATTGCAGTGCGCTTTCCCGTCTCTACGATTTCCTCTTCAATCTGCTTGCGCACCTTGGCGACAACTTCTTCGATGCGGGCGGGGTGAATACGTCCGTCGGCTACAAGCTGATGCAGGGCAAGACGCGCGATTTCGCGACGCACGGGGTCAAATCCGGAGAGTACAATTGCCTCGGGAGTGTCGTCGACAATGATTTCAATGCCGGTTGCAGCTTCAAGGGCACGTATATTGCGACCTTCACGACCGATTATGCGACCTTTGATTTCGTCGGAGTCTATGTGAAATACGGTCACCGAGTTCTCGATTGCGGTTTCTGTGGCGACACGCTGGATTGACTGCACCACGATGCGCTTTGCCTCCTTGTTGGCGGTGAGTTTTGCCTCGTCCATGATGTCGTTGATATAGCTTGCCGCCGCGGTCTTTGCCTCGTCTTTAAGCGACTCGATAAGCTTTTCTTTAGCCTCTTCGGCAGAGAGCCCCGAGATATGCTCAAGGGTGTCCTGGGCGGTGCGTGTAAGCTTGTCAAGCTCGGCTTTCTGGCTTTCCAGCACCACTGCCTGTGCTTCAAGATTTGCCTTAGTGGCGTCAATCTCGTTGCGGCGGCGGGCTATGTCGCCCTGCTGCTGGTTGAGCTGCAGTTCACGCTGCTTGATGCGTGCTTCCGACTGCTGCACCTTGGCGAGTCTTGAGTTTGCCTGCTTTTCAGCCTCAGTCTTGATCTGAAGCTCTTCTTCTCTTGCTTCCAGAAGTTTTTTCTGCTTCAGCACCTCAGCTTCCTGCTTGGCTTCATCAACGATTGTCTTTGCCTGGCTTCTGCCTATAGATTTCTGGACTATGATGGTGGCGGCTACTCCTATTACGGCAGCCACTACTCCTACTACGATGGATAATATGAGTGGATCCATGATATGTGAATAATGTGATATGATAATAATATTAAACAAAAAAGCACTCATAAGCCATGCTTTCACCTTTGTACAGGTGCGGTTATGGCTATAAGTGCAGGTTACTTCTCTCAAAACGTGGGGGAGCGTTGTCCCCTGAATATGTCATGTGCAGGAAGGTGTCTGCCGCAGGTTCACTCTATATTGAGCAATATATTGTCAAACTTCTCCTCAAACTCCTTCAGCGTATCATCGATACGCTCGTTTTTGCGCTGCTCTATTACATAGAGCTTTGCAAAGTGTAACGCTACCATTCCGAGTACATCCTTTGATGTCTTGTCGGCAGGCTTTGATTCCATCCAGGTGCTCCAGACGCGATTGACATATCGCTCGGCAAGCCTGACTTCCTCTTCGCCTTCAAAACTGACAACCATGCCAAGCGGGGCAAGGTCGGCCAATTTTACTTTTATATTCAGTTTATCTTTCATCGCATCATTCGCTTAGCTCTGTGATGCACTTGTCGATTTCCCGCACTAATTCGGAAATCCTGGCACGGCTCAATGCGACATCCTGACGGTTGGGGATAGCGGTAGTCACTACTGTGAGATATTCTACTCTGCTTTTCAAGATTCTTATCTCGTCTTCCTGACTCGATATCTTCTTTTCCAACTTGTCAATAGTCTCATCGGCTTCTTGTTTAGCCTGATAGAGCGCATTGTATCGCTCGGTCAGAGACTCCGCCTTACGGCTGATACGCAAAAGTGTCTGCTGTAAGTCGCTTGCCATTTATCCCAAATTTTTACAAAAGTACGATAAAAATCTTATAATGCAAATATTTGTACTGAAAATTGAATTTCTTACCGTCATTTTAATTGCCTTTGTTCATTTTGCCTCCGGGGGTCGGGTCGGTGACCTTTACGGGCTTTGTGGTGAGCGTCGAAATCATATTGCCAAGATTGGCCGCCGCCTCCGCTCTTGCTTGTCTGACATAGCCTTTGGCATATATGTTTTTTATGGCGTTTTGCTTGACTTTCTCTTTAATCTTGTTTTCTTCTTCTGTAGTGAAGCGGCTGTTGCCCATAAGCTTGTCGCTCCAGGTGTCTATGACGATGTAAGAGTCTTTGTCGGTCGATTCGAGAATCTCGATTTCTTCCGGGGGGAGGGCGACATGCAGGGTGTCGCCCTCCCGGGTGATGTCAAGCCGCTCGATGTCAAATGATATAGTGCCTTTTAATGTTACACGGGCAAATATGTGGCGGTTGCCTATCGATGCCTTTATCGGCACTTCCTCGTAGATGTCGGCTGAACATAGTTTTACCATTGACTTGATTTCTTTTACGGTCGAGTCCATGATGTCGCGGTCTTCCTCTTTTGGAGTGAAATAGCGTGGTGCCAGCAGAGCCAGTGAGCCGAGGGCGATTACGGCAGCCACGGCAAATATGATTTTTGAAGTTTTCATGAGCGTCATTTTGATTTGAATGAAATGTCGGCGGAATAGCCAAGGTTGCCCAGCATTGACTCAAAGTAGGCGACGGCTTTCCTGCGTGCTTCTGATTTCACATGGTTCTGAAACTGCGGGTTGCGCCTTACTTCGGCTTTGAGCGATTCGTTCATGCGTTCTTTTATCGCGGCGCGCTCTTTGGCGTTTATAGCCGAGCGCAGTCCGGTCACGCGGTAGTGATTTTCGCGTATAGGAAGGTCTCTTCCTGCAAATTCGGTCTTTATCGCCGGCAACAACAGGGTGACTGAGCGGGTCGATTCGTCGACGGCGACGTCGGATGGTGTCAGTTCCGACAGGTCGATGTAGGCGCGCAGATATGTGTCGTAGGAGTACACGGCTATGCGGTCGCCGATTTTTATGGCGTTCAGCAGTGCGTCGGCGGTTTCTTTCACTCCTTTTGCCTCGTCGAGGGTAATATCGTCGATTGTCGCCATTTTTGATATCGTCATGCCGGCGAGGTTCAGGCGGTTGACCGATTTGATTTCGTTGTATATGTCGTGGGGCTCTTCATTTTTGCGGCATCCGGTGAAAATCAGTGCCGCCAGCGCGAGCGCCGACGTTATGATTCCAAGTTTCATAGGTTGTAAGATAGTCGTTGTTATTATTAAACGTGGCAGCGCGGGAGATATTGCGTCATAGCACCGGGCTCAGCAACCTGAATATTGACTCCTTTATCTTCTGCCATCTGGGGCGTTTGTTCCATTCCGAGGGGCTTATCCTGACACATTGGGTGAGGTCTTCAAGAAATATTTCCCTCATCTGCCTGTTTATTTCCTGGGAGTAGATGAAGACGTTGCTCTCGAAGTTGTGTTCAAAGCTGCGGAAGTCAAAGTTGGTGGAGCCTACTGACACAAATTCATCGTCGACAAGCACTGTCTTGGCGTGAAGCATGCCCCCTTCATAGAGATACACCTTTATGCCTGACAGCAGACACTCGCGGATGTAGCTCCTTGACGCATAGGTCAGTATCGCGGAGTCGCTTTTTGCCGGAAGCATTATGCGCACGTCGACTTTTGCGAGTGCCACAGCCTGGAGTGTGCGCAGCAGGCTTTCTGTAGGCAGAAAGTAGGGTGTCTGAAGGAATACACATCTCTTTGCGTTTGCGATGGCTTTCTGAAACACCATCGCTATGTTACTCCACGTGCTTGTGGGGCCGCTGGTCATCATCTGTATGCCGGCGGTGAAGTGGGGCTCGTTGTGTATCGAGGTGTCGGCGCTTTCCTCAAGCAGCGGCTGACCCATGAAGTTCCAGTCGATGGCAAAGGAATATTGCAGTCCGCCGACAGCCGGTCCGGTTATGCGCAGATGGGTGTCGCGCCATATCCCGTAGGCGACGCCGTTTATGTATCGGTCGGCGATGTTCATTCCGCCTATGTAGCCCACTTTTCCGTCGATTATGGCTATCTTGCGGTGATTGCGCCAGTTAATGCGGGTGGCAAATACCGGGAATGTGACCCTGAAAAACGGGTACACGGCAACGCCCGCTTCTGTCATGCGGCGGAAAAACTTTGATTTTGTGTTGATTGAACCGATATGGTCATAGATTACCCTTACCTTCACTCCTTCGCGTGCTTTGCGCATCAGTGTCTCGGCAACGCGGGTGCCTGTATTGTCGTCGGTAAATATGTAATATTGAAGGTGGATATACTCCTTCGCGCTCTCCATGTCAGCGATAAGCGCGTCAAATTTTGAGTGTCCGTCGGTGAATATCTCGACTTTGTTGCCCGGATAGTAGATTGACCCGGTGATTGTCTTCGCCATTTTTATCTGCTGCCGGCTGGCTGTCGAGAGCGCGAGCTTTGACACGTCCACGCTACGGAACGACTCTTTCTTGCGCAGTCTCCGGCGGTTGCGCCGTGTAATCATACGGGTGTTTTTAAGGCTTCTTCCAAAGAAGATGTACAAGACCACTCCAAACACAGGCACCATGAGCAACACCGTAATCCAGGCGAGCGACTTCACCGGATTGCGGTTTTCCGACAACACTACTGCCACAAGGCTTATTATGGTGCCGGCATATGCCAGTAATAGTAAGATGTTGTACCAAGCCATAGACCCATATGCCCCTTAATCGGGCGCGCCCCCTAAGTTAGCAAAAAAGCATGACAATGACAACAAAAAAATGCCACGCCAATATCGACGCGGCATTTTGTGTATTGTTAGATAGCTTGGTAGCTGCTGATTATTCAGCTGCTTCTGCTACAACCTCGAAGGGAAGTTCTACGCTCACTTCCTTGTGGAAAGTGATAGTGCAGTTGTACTTTCCGGGCTCCTTGATGGTCTCCTTAACGGTGATGAGCTTGCGGTCTACGTTGTGACCGAGCTTTTCAAGAGCCTCAGCGATAGTTGCTGCGTTAACCGAGCCGAAGATAGTGCCTGCCTCGCTGGTCTTAGCCGCGATAGTCAGAGCTACATTTTCGAGCGCCTTAGCGGCAGCTTCGGCATCAGCCTTAATCTTGGCAAGCTTGTGGGCGCGCTGACGCTGGTTTTCAGCAAGAACTTTGAGCGCTGACTCAGAAGCGATTACTGCCTTGCCCTGGGGTATGAGGTAGTTGCGGCCATAGCCGTTTTTTACTTCAACAACATCGTCCTTGTAACCAAGACCGGAGATGTCTTCTTTCAATATAATTTTCATAATGTAATTGTCTCTGTTGTTAAGATTATTTCATCAAGTCGGTTACGTAGGGAAGGAGTGCAAGGTGACGGGCACGCTTCACAGCCTGGGCTACGCGACGCTGGAATTTGAGTGAAGTACCGGTGATGCGGCGGGGAAGGATCTTGCCCTGCTCGTTGAGGAACTTCTTGAGGAATTCAGGATCTTTGTAGTCGATATACTTGATGCCACTTCTCTTAAAGCGACAATATTTCTTCTTCTTTACGTCCACTGACAGCGGAGTGAGATAGCGAATTTCTGATTGTGCCTGTGCCATGATTTAGTCCTCCTTTACTTCTTCGGTTGTTTGATTCTGTTTTGCACCCTTGAGGCTGCGACGCTTGATTGCATACTCGTGAGCATACTTGTCAAGACGGAATGTCAGGAAGCGAAGCACGCGCTCGTCGCGACGGAACTGGATTTCCAGCTTCTTGATGGTGTCGGGAGTGGCGTCAAACTCTACGAGTGTGTAGAAGCCGGTTGACTTTTTCTGGATGGGGTAAGCAAGCTTGCGGAGACCCCAGTTTTCTTCGTTGACAATAGCACCACCGTTGGCTTTGATCACACCGGTGAACTTGTCTACCGCTTCCTTCATCTGAGCATCAGACAAAACGGGAGTTAAAATGAAAACGGTTTCGTAATGATTCATTGTGAATAATTATTATTTAATAATGTGTTAAAAACGCCGCAAAGTTACAACTTTTTCTCCATCTGTGCAATAGCTGCGCAAAAATCTTTTTCATGCCCGATGCTTACGGCGTCGTTTATGTTCCGTTAGTGACTGTCGAGCGATGATAAAAGAGGGGCGGGGCGCCGTGTGGTTAACTGCGCCCCGCCCGGGTAATAAGTTGTTGTCGGGATCGATTACTTGTTGATGTAGGCTTTCACGAGGGCAAGCACTGCGGGTGCGGTGAAGCCAAACTTCTCGTCAAGCACCTTGTAGGGGGCTGATGCGCCGAAGTGGTCGAGACCGAACACTTCACCGTTGCGACCTACAACTCCGCGAAGGGTTGAGGGAAGACCTGCGGTCAAGCCGAACACCTTGCCATCGGCAGGTATCACGCTGTTGCGGTAAGCCTCGGGCTGGCACTCAAAGAGTCCGATTGAGGGCACAGATACCACGCGGGCAGCGATGCCTTCGTTGGCGAGAATGCCTGCCACCTCTACGAGGAGTGACACTTCCGAGCCGTTTGCCACGAGAGTGACAGCGGAGTTGGCTGCGTCTACCACTACATAACCGCCCTTTTCAGCGCCGAGAGCCTCTTCGTAGCGGTCGCCGCTTGCTGCGGGAAGGTCGGGGATGTTCTGACGGCTGAGGATAAGGGCTGTCGGGGTCTTGGTATTTTCCATCGCCATCTTCCAGCAAACTGAGGTCTCTGCTGCGTCACCGGGACGAAGCACGAGCATGCTGGGCTGACCCTTGAAGTTGCGGAGCTCTTCCATGAGACGTATCTGGGCTTCCTGCTCTACGGGTTCGTGGGTAGGACCGTCCTCGCCTACACGGAATGCGTCGTGAGTCCAGATGTACTTCACGGGGAGTTCCATGAGGGCAGCCATACGCACAGCGGGCTTCATATAGTCAGAGAATACGAAGAATGTGCCGCACGCGCCGATAAGTCCTCCATGGAGGGCGATACCGTTCATGATTGCAGCCATGGTAAGCTCGGTCACGCCGCAGTGGAGGAATGCTCCTGAGAAGTCGCCGTGAGTGAGCGGATGGGTCTGCTTGAGGAATGCGTCGGTCTTGTCAGAGTTGGCAAGGTCGGCTGACGAGCATATCATGTTGCCGACTTTCTTGGCAAGTTCGGCAAGCACGTCGGCTGAAGCCTGACGGGTTGCGATGCCGGGCTTGTGAGCGATGCCCTTCCAGTCGATTGCGGGCAGCTTTCCTGCGAGATAGCCGTCAAGGATAGCAGCCTGCTCGGGATTAGCCTCGCGCCATGCCTTTTCGGCAGCGCGGCGCACCTTTACTTCCTCGCGGAGTGCTGCTGCACGGTCCTCGTAAAGTTTCTTCACGTCATCCCAGATGTGGAACGGATCGGCGGGATCTGCGCCAAGGTTTTCGATAGTCTTGGCGAAGTCGGCGCCTGAAGCGCTCAGCGGGTTTCCGTGGGTGTCACACTTTCCTTCGTATGACTTTCCTTCGGCAGTCACTGCTCCACGTCCCATGATGGTCTTTCCGATAATGATTGTCGGACGCTCCTTCTCTTCGATAGCAGCTTCAAGCGCTCCTGCCATCGCGATAGGATCGGTTCCGTCAACTTCAATCACGTTCCAGTGCCATGCACGATATTTCGCAGCTGTGTCTTCGGTAGTCACAGCGTTGGTCTCAGTTGAGAGCTGGATTGAGTTGCTGTCATAGAACATTATGAGATTGTGCAGTCCGAGGAATCCTGCAAGACGTCCTGCGCCCTGTGAAATCTCTTCCTGTACGCCACCGTCAGAAATGAAGGCATAAGTCTTGTGGGCAATCCAGTCGCCGAATCGAGCCTGAAGGAAACGCTCTGCGATGGCACATCCTACAGCCATTACATGACCTTGTCCAAGCGGACCTGACGTGTTTTCCACGCCGCGTTCCGGATGAAGCTCGGGATGACCGGGAGTGGGGCTTCCCCACTGGCGGAATTCTTTCAGCTCGTCGACCGAATACTTACCTGTGAGAGCAAGTACAGAGTAAAGCATAGGTGACATGTGGCCCGGGTCAAGGAAGAACCGGTCACGTGCAATCCATGTAGGATTGTCTGGATCCGTTACAAGAAACGATGAGTACAGGACATTTACGAAGTCGGCGCCACCCATAGCACCGCCGGGATGGCCTGATTTTGCTTTCTCGACCATTGAGGCAGCCAGAACACGGATATTGTCGGCTGCGCGAGTCATGAGGTTTTTGTCCATAAATAAAAAAGTTAAAAATAAATTAAGTATAGGTATAGTTAGAGATATAATTGTTCTTCTTCAGAGAGCTCTTCGTTTACGGGGATGTCGGTGTTGACATTCTTGCTGCCGACGAGACCGTAGAACAAGAGGTAAAGCAGACATGCGACAATCAGCCAGTAGCTGGTCATGTAGCCGGCTTCCTTGGCGATGAATTGCTGCACGAGCGGAAGCACTCCGCCGCCTACTACCATCATCATGAATATACCCGACGCCTGTGCCGTGTATTTACCGAGTCCTTCTACGGCAAGGTTGAAGATACCACCCCACATTACCGAGGTGCAAAGACCGCAGATTACAAGCAGGTAGGCGCTGACAGGCACCATTGCCTGCTCTCCGTTGAGTCCGCTGTAGACAAATTCAGGTACAGGCACTGTCACTGTCTTGGGGATGAAGATGGCGAGGACTACGAGAATTGTGGCTACCGCCGACACGCTGATAAGCTGGGCGCGGGTTGACACCTTGCCGCTGATAGCACCGCTGAGGCTTCGTCCGATAAGCATGAGCAGCCAGTAGACGGCAACGATGGCTCCAGCTATGGTGGAGGCGTCGCCGATTACGCCGGCTCCCGATGCCTTCTGATCGGCAAGATAGAAGTTGAGGGTTCCGGGGATACCGATTTCTATGCCGACATAGATGAATATACCGATTACACCAAGCACAGTGTGGCGGAAATTCCACGGGCTGTGGCTGTATTTTACTTTCTTGTGTCCTTTAGACAGGTTAGGCTCGGGAATTGCCACAAATGAGATTACGATGAACGCTGCCACGAAGACTCCCATCGCGATAAACAGAAGCGGAGTCACCGCCTGGATGGTGGTGGACTTGGTGAGTTGACCGATGAGCGCACCTACAAAGAAGGGGGTGAGGGTGCCTGACAGAGAGTTAAGCGCACCACCTGTCTGCAGCAGCTGGTTGCCCTTGTTGCCGCCTCCGCCGAGAAGGTTGAGCATCGGGTTTACGACTGTGTTGAGCATACATACACAGAATCCGCATATGAAAGCTCCGAGAAGGTATATGAAGAAGTTCAGGCACACGGTGAATTCCTTTGTCACCATCATGCCGCCTTCGTCGATGGTAGACTGCATTGTGAACAGGGCGGTGTCGGCGCCTGCCTGGCTTGAAAGATACTGTACGAAAAGACCGATGACTCCGATTGCCATTGCCCAGAGAGCGGTCTTCTTATATCCGATTTTTACGAGCAGGTTGCCGGCGGGTATTCCCATAAACAGATAGGCGAGGAAGTTCATCATATTGCCCATCATGCCGAGCACGCTGTTGCCTTCAAATGTGTTGCCCCATATAGTGCCGATGGGGGCTGCGAGGTTTGTGACGAACGAAATCATCGCAAATAGGAAAAACATCGCGATGATGGCTATCGTTCTGCCGTTGGTTTGTGCTTTTTGTACCATGTGTAATCAGTTTTGATTAAATAGTGATTCTTGATTAAATAGCGATTTTTGGTTAATTCTGTAAAATTAGCGATTTTTTTTTAGTGACGGATGCTGATATGCTGAAAAACATGTATTGCGGTCAATATTCTCTTTCCCCGAATATTGTTGTGCCTATTCTTACCATGTTGCTTCCGTGGCTTATAGCCAGCGGATAGTCATGGCTCATGCCCATGCTTATCGTGTCAAATGCCTCCATGCGGGGCAGAGACAATGATTTTATACTGTCAAATGCCTGCTTGATTGCCTGAAAATCGCTTGCTATGCGTGACTCGTCGTCGACATTGCTTGCCATACCCATTATGCCGCGCACTCTGACGCCCGGAGTCTCCTCAAGGATGCCTTCTTTGAGCAGCGCCGTGAGCTCGTCGGGTAAAAATCCATATTTGGTCTCTTCCAGGGCGACATGAAGCTGGAGCAGCACGTCGGTCACTTTGCCGATGCGCCGGCTTTCGGTGTCAATACACCGGAGCAGGCGCTCCGAGTCGACGCTGTGGATGAGGTTGACGTGGGGCACGACAAGGCGCACTTTGTTGGTCTGAAGATGCCCGATAAAATGCCAGTCTATGTCATCGGGCAGGGTGGATGCCTTTTCAACAAGCTCTGTCGCGCGGCTTTCGCCAAACACACGCTGCCCGGCACCGTAGGCTTCCATTATAGCCCGGGCAGGATGAAATTTCGACACCGCCACGAGGGTCACTCCCTCGGGCAGTGTCGATTTGATGTCGGTGATGCGCTGTCCTATGCGGTCCATTATGATGACGCGTTTTTATTCAGCCGATGATTCGCTGCCGCCAAGTTTTGCCTTGAACACATCCATTATCGTGGTCTCTGCTATTGACGATACCTCAAAGTCAGCCATCGTGCCTTTCATCCCTTCCATGAAATTGTCAAGGGCTTCGCGGAAGTTGTTTGCAGCCACGAGGATGTGGGTTGTTGTCTTCTTTTCGACTGCGGTCTTTTCGTCGAGAGTGATGAAGTTGACTTTCACGTGATACCATTTGTCGGCTGCGTCATCCCAGAATATTTCTGTTATGTTGGTGCGCTTTACTGCCGAAATGGAAAAGTCGCCGGAAATAAACGGAGTCAGCTCCTCGATGGTGCGGGCCTCGGCTTCGGTGAAGCTCAGGGCATCGACCATGTAGGGTTCATTGACTTTTTTCTGTGTGCCGTTTTCCATCAACTTGTCGTAACGAACTTTCGTTTCAAACCAATTGCTCATTGTGATATAGTTTTTATATTGTGATTATAATTGTAGTTATGCTTCTTTTTTGAGGTGCAGATATGTGTGGACACAGCCTACGAGCAAAGCGCCTCCGATGATGTTGCCTATGGTGGCGGGCACCAGATTGCGCCACACCATCTGCCATGCCGTTACATCAGCGCCTTCAAGCATTCCGCAGGGGATAAAAAACATGTTGGCGATGGAGTGTTCATAGCCGAGCGCCACGAATGCCATGACCGGGAGCCAGCATCCAAACATCTTTGCTCCGCTGCTTTTTGCCGACATGGCAAGCCATATGGCAACGCATACACACCAGTTGGCTCCTATGCCCTTCACCATGACTACGAGCCAGGGCATTGACACTTTCGCTTTGGCAATGCCTATTATAGCCGAGTGGTAGGGCTCGGGGGCTGTGAGCCCTACAAAGTAGACCATGGCAAACACAAACAGCAACGCGCCGAAAAAGTTACCGAGATAGACCACAGCCCAGTTGACAAGCACGTCGCGCCAACGGCATTTCCCGGCGATGAGCGGCGGCATCAGCATGGCATTGTTTCCTGTGAACAATTCAGCGCCAAGCACCACGACCAGGATAAGCCCTATCGGGAACATGGCTCCGCTCAGAAGCTTCTGCAGAGCAGGGTTATCGGCTGTGATGCCGGGGAATCCATAGCCGATTATGAGCGACAGGGTGCCGCCGAAGGCGATGTATATTCCGGCAAGTATTGTAAGTATCGCGAATCGTGTATAGCCTGAAGACTGTAACCGCAGCTTGTTTTGTCCGGCGGTCATCGCGGAGTCTATCACTTCGGCAGGTGTTTTTGTCGCCATCGTCTCAGGTAAACCGTTTAGAGTGATTCAAGCAGGCGTTTCAACACCACCTCCGCGGAGATTTCGCGGTTTGCGGCTTCCGGAATCACGATTGATCTCGGACCCTCGATTACGTCGTCGCTTACAATCATGTTGCGTCTTACAGGGAGGCAGTGCATGAAGTAGGCGTTGTTGGTCAGTGCCATTTTTTCTGCGGTGATGGTCCAGTTGCGGTCGGTGCTTAATACCTTGCCGTAGTTGGGGTCGGTATATGCGCTCCAGTTTTTGGCATACACGAAGTCGGCTCCGGCAAGCGCCTTGTCCTGGTCATACTCGATTTTTGCATTGCCCGTAAATCTCGGGTCGAGTTCATATCCGTGGGGATGAGTAATCACGAAGTCATATCCTGCCGCGTTCATCCACTCTGCAAATGAGTTGGGGACAGCCTGGGGAAGTGCCTTGGGGTGGGGTGCCCACGTCAGTACCACTTTGGGGCGTTCGACGGTCTTGTATTCCTCGATGGTGATAAGGTCGGCAAACGACTGAAGCGGATGACGCGTCGCTGCTTCCATTGAGAACACGGGGCGACCGGAATATTTTATGAACTGGTTGATGATTTTTTCCTCGTAGTCATCGGCCTTTGACTCGAAGCGGGCAAATGACCTTACGCCTATAATGTCGCAGTAGCAGCCCATTACCGGAATTGCCTCGAGCAGATGCTCCGGCTTGTCGCCATCCATGATTACACCTCTCTCGGTCTCGAGCTTCCACGCGCCCTGGTTGACGTCGAGAACGATTACGTTCATGCCAAGGTTCATCGCCGCCTTCTGGGTGCTGAGCCTTGTGCGCAGAGAGGAGTTGAAAAATATCATCAGGAGGGTCTTGTTTTCTCCAAGATGCTTATAGCCAAAGCGGTTGGCTTTTACTTCAAGCGCTTCCTTCACTGCAAGATGAAGGTCGCCTATGTCGTTTACATTGGTAAATTGTTTCATCTGATTGCAAATTATGGCGCAAGTTACTCAAATATTTCCATATAGACGCTACCTATAACGTCAAAAAATGGTAACTTTGCTATCTGTTTAACTTCAATTATTAGTATGCAAGCAATTATACTGGCAGCCGGACTCGGGCGTCGTCTCGGCGAATTTACCGCCGGAAATACCAAATGCATGGTGCCTGTCAACGGTGAGTTTCTGATTGACCGTATGCTCCGGCAGCTGCGGAGGTTGCCCTTGTCGCGGATAGTGATTGTAATCGGCTACGAGGGTGCAAAGCTGAGAGAATATATTGACGGGAAGTATCCTGACATGAATATCGGTTATGTCGAGAATGATGTATATGACAAGACCAATAATATCTATTCTCTGTGGCTTGCCCGCGATATAATGCAGGACGATGACACGCTGCTGCTGGAGTCGGACATAATCGTCGATGATGCCATAATCGACATGATATATGAGTCGGATTATCCTGACGTGGCGCTTGTCGCCAAATATGAGTCATGGATGGACGGGACTATGGTGCGCATTGACGATGACGACAATATAATCAGCTTCATCCCCAAAAAGGCATTCTGCTATAATGACATAGACAGTTATTACAAGACTGTCAACATATATAAGTTCAGCCGCGAGTTTGCTGTAAGGCGTTATCTGCCTTTTCTTGAGGCGTATATAAAGGTGTTGGGCGCCAATGAGTATTACGAGCAGGTGTTGCGTGTGATTACCCTTGTCGACGCTACCGGCATAAAGGCTCTTTCCGTGGGCGCAATGCCGTGGTATGAAATCGACGACGTGCAGGACCTGCGCATCGCCGAGACTATATTTGCCGACACTGATTCACGTCTTGAAAAGCTGCAACACAGTTATGGCGGCTATTGGCGATATCCCGGTCTGAAGGATTTCTGCTATCTGGTCAATCCATATTTCCCTACCGGGAAGATGATTGAGGAGATGAAGAGCAGTTTTGACGTGTTGTTGCGCAATTATCCTTCCGGCATGGGGGTCAACTCGCTTCTTGGTGCGAAATATTTCGGATTGCGTCATGACTATGTGGTCACGGGCAACGGTGCCGCCGAACTGATAAAGGCGCTGATGGGACTAACGGCGGGCAGGCTTGGTGTCACTGCGCCTACATTTGAAGAGTATCCTAACCGGATGAATAAGGATGATGTCGAGGTGTTTGTCCCGTCGGGCGATGATTTCCGCTATACAGCCGCCGACCTGATGGATTATTTCTCGGATAAGGATATTTCCACATTGCTTGTCATCAATCCCGACAACCCCTCAGGCAACTTTATCCCGCGTCATGACTTGATGAAGCTTGTGGAGTGGACCCGTAACCGAGGCATGAGGCTTGTCGTCGACGAGTCGTTTGTCGACTTTGCCGATGGCGACGATAACACCATGCTGCTTAATAGTATTCTCGAAACCGCGTCTCATCTGGTAGTGGTAAAGAGCATATCGAAGTCTTACGGTGTGCCGGGTCTCAGGCTCGGTGTGCTTGCAAGCGCTGACACGGATCTTATAAAGTCGTTGAGGAAGGAGTGTGCGATATGGAACATAAATTCATTTGGCGAATATTACATGCAGATTTTCGGCAAGTATGAGAAATCCTATGAAGAGGCGTGCCGTAAAATCAGGAAGGTGCGCGACGAGATGTACGAGCGGTTGTCTACGGTAGATTATCTCAGGGTGATGCCGTCGGCGGCTAATTATTTCTTGTGTGAGGTGACATCAAGGTTTTCGGCTGCCGGGCTGGCGAGGATATTGCTTGACCGTTACGGGCTGCTCATAAAGGACTGCTCGGGCAAACGCGGTTTCCGCGACGGCTCGCAGTATATACGTATTGCCGTGAGGGACACGGCTGACAACTGTACACTTATTGATGCGTTAAAATCGTTGTGAATATGACATTATACCCGCGAAATGAAACCGGGATATGTATAGTCGGCGGCGGTAATGTCGGGACTGTGCTTGCCGGATATGTCGCCGCGCGCGGCTACAGGGTGAGAGTGCTCACCGACCATCCCGGTGACTGGGGGAGGACGATTGATGTCACCGACCCTGACGGAAACCTGTTCAGCGGACATCTTGACTGCGTTTCCGCCGACCCTGCCGTAGCGGTAAAGGGGGCGGATGTCGTGCTTGTGTGTCTTCCGGGTCCGGCAATACATGACAAGCTGGAGGCGATTAAGCCCTGGATTGAGCGCGACACCCTTGTAGGCAGCGTGTTTTCATGCACGGGCTTTTTCATCATGGCTATAAACGTGCTTGGCACGCAGTCACGTCTTTTCGGACTGCAGCGAGTGCCTTTCATCTCGCGACTTGAGAAGTATGGTCACTCGGCTCATCTGCTCGGCTATCGCAAGTGTATAAATGTCGCGTTCAGCGGAGTTGACGACACGGCAGCTGCCGTAGCGCTTTTCGCCGACATGTTTTCCACGCCGGTCTCGGTCCTTGCCCATCCGCTTGAGGTGACATTGACCAACAGTAATCCCATCTTGCACCCGGCGCGCCTTTATTCGATGTTCCGTGACTGCATTTCCCCGATGAAGGAGATACCGGCGTTTTATGCCGATTGGACCGACGACAGTTCCGAGATGCTTATCGCCTGTGACAGTGAGTTTCAGCAGGCTGTGGCGCGTCTGGGCATTGACCGCAGCCATGTCCCGAGTCTTTTGGATTATTATGAGTCGGTCGACGCCGAGTCGCTCACGCGTAAGATACGCAGCATCGCTGCTTTCAAGGGCATCGCGGCGCCGATGAAGAAGGTCGACGGCGGGTATATGCCCGACTTTGACAACCGTTATTTCACAGAGGACTTCCCTTACGGGCTGATGTTGATAAAAATGGTGTGTTCGCGTCTTGACATAGCGACTCCGGTTATTGACAGCGTGATAGAGTGGTTTCAGGAGCGAGTGGGGAAATGTTATATCAAGGACGGTCAGATAGCCGACAGCCCCGACGCTGCAGCTGTGGCTTGTCTTGACGCTGCCTCGATCGACTATCTTATATCGTCAATAAAGCGCTGACCGGTGGTATGGCTGACTCGCTTGGCAAAAAGGCATTGAAAGGGACTGTGTGGGCCACTGCCGACCGTTTCGGCGGCATGGTGCTGCAGTTTGTTGTCAATCTTGTGCTTGCCAATCTGCTCTTGCCTTCCGACTTCGGTACGGTAGGGGTGCTTGCCATATTTATCGCGGTGTCGCAGACTGTCATTGACGGAGGCTTTGCCTCTGCGCTGATTCAGCGTAAAGAGCCGACTGACATTGATTATTCAACGATATTTTTCTGGAATCTCGGTTTTTCGCTTTTGCTCTACGGGGTGCTGTTTGTGGCGTCACCGTTTATTGCCGGTTATTTCAGCATGCCTGTCCTCCGCGATGTGCTGCGGGTGATAAGTCTTAACCTGGTTATCAGTGCGCTTGCCCAGATGCAGCTTGTCAGGATGAAGCGGGAGCTTGCCTTCAAGCGTCTTGCCGTAGTGAATCTCACGAGCTATATAATCGCCTCGGCGATAGCTATCGTCATGGCGTTCAGGGGATTTGGCGTGTGGAGTCTTGTCGCCATGACTGTTATAAACCAGGCGATGGTCACGGGGCTTTACTGGATATTGAACCGCTGGCATCCGGTTGCCGTGTTTTCCATGAAGTCGTTTCGCTCGCTGTTCGGATTCGGAGGCTATCTGCTTGCCGCCTCTATCCTGCACGAGATATGCCGCAATCTTCAGGGCGTAATAATCGGAAAACGGTTTTCGGCTGCCGACATGGGTTATTATTCGCAGGCTTACAAGCTTGACCAAATGACCTCCTATTCAATCCCGCAGGTGCTTGTTCAGGTGCTTTTCCCGGTATTTTCCAATATACAGAATGACCGGGAGCGTCTTGTCGAAATGACGCTTCTCGGCATGCGCGTCATCGCTGCCGTAGTGTTTCCGCTTCTGATAGTGCTGATGATAGTGGCTGAGCCGCTTGTGGTGACTCTTTACCGTGACGTGTGGCTTCCCTGTGTGCCATATTTCCGCATCCTGTGTGTCGGCGGTATATTCGTGTCGCTGCAGAATGTCAATTTTTACGCAGTCGCCGCCCTGGGTCACAGCGATGCGCTGTTCAGGTGGAGCTTTTATAAATGGGGTCTGCTGCTTGTGCTGCTTTTGGTCGGTATGTTTTTCGGAATGGAGGGCATCATGTGGGCGATTGTGGTGAGCAACCTCAATATATTTGTTGTAAACGCTGTATTGTCGCGCCGCTACGTCGGATGTCCGCTGAGAAGGCAGATACGCTGTGTGTTGCCTCCGCTTGCCACCGGAGCTGCAGCGGGACTGGCTGTAGCACCGTTTATGGGCATGTTGCCGTGGTGGGTGTGTGCTTCCGCCTATCTGTTGCTGTATGTTGCGCTGGCGCTTCTGTTCAGGTTGCGTGCGCTCGGTGACCTGCGACAGCTTCTGCAGCTTGTGAAGAAAAAATAAGTAATTGTTAATGACGATGATAGATGCCGATGTTCACGCCTCTCTGCGTGAAAGATTCAGTCCCGACGGCTCGCTTTTGCGCCGCCACCAGTTGAAACTGCTTGAGATGTTGCGGTTTATAGATGAAGTGTGCCGTAACAACGATATTCCTTACTGGCTTAGTTCAGGCACTCTTATAGGCGCGATGCGTCACGGGGGCTTTATCCCGTGGGATGACGATGTTGATGTCGAGATGCTTGCCGCCGACTTCCCGAGGTTCCGTGAGGCTGTAGAGCGTGTCGCCGACCCGAGGTATGTCGTGCAGACAACTGCCACTGACCCGGAATTTCTTTTTGCATTCGGTAAGTTGCGCGACCTCGGCTCGCTGGTTGAGGAGAGCAACGGTCTTGACTCTCTGCTGAAATACAGGGGATGTTATATTGATGTGTTTACCATCGCGCCGTCATCGTCACGCCGTCTTCATCGTTTCGGGTGCAAGCTTGTCGGCACAGAGTTGAAGTGGCGTGTCAAGTCGCCGCGTTCACTGCGCAGCCGTCTGCTTCGCGGAGCGCTCCACGGGATAGTGTTTCCCGTGATGTCGGCTGTGAGCCGTGTCGGCGCCGGCGACCGCATGCGTCACGTCATCCCGAGTTTTTTCTCGGCTGAGCGTCGGCTGCCGGAACTTCTGCCTGTGAGCGAGGTGAGCTTTGAGGGATATACCTTCAAGGCGCCTGCCGATCCTGACGCCTATCTGCGCCGCATCTATGGCGATTATATGCGTCTGCCCGATCCCGATAAAATCCAGGTCCACGCGTCGCGTATAAGCCTCTGACGTCTTTATCCGCAATCGCTGCGTCTATAAAAACAGCTACGCGATGGCTTTTATGCCACCGCGTAGAAAAAATCGTGTTGTCAAGTTATGCGTTATAACATTATGAATGACGAGTCGACGGTCGATTTCAGCTCCGATTTGAGCTTGGAGGCGTTTACGGGCTTGCTTACATAACCGTTGAATCCGTTTTCCATGATTCGCTCCTTGTCGGAAGCGAATGCGTAGGCAGTGACAGCGATGATGGGCACGGTCTTTGACACCTTGCGTATCTCGCGTGTCGCCTCATAGCCGTCCATATTGGGCATGTTGATGTCCATGATGATGATATTGGGCTGGTGTTGCTTGAACAGCTCTACCGCTTCCCTGCCGTCCCACGCGTGGATGAGGTTATAGTCATTTGACAGGATTGTGTCAAAGAGCAGGTAGTTGCTCTCATTGTCTTCGGCGACAAGCAGTGTCAGTTTTTCCTGACGCTTGATGGTCTCTTTCTGAGGCTGCTGGGCGGCGACAGTCTCCGCCTCTTCAGCGGCGGGTTTGGCTTCCGATACTTGCACGGGGAGATAGGGGATGGTAAACCAGAATGTCGAGCCGAGTCCTTCTCCGGGCGACTCTACGCCGATGCGTCCTTCCATCTTCTCGATGATGCTCTGGCTTATCGATAGACCGAGTCCGGTGCCCTGTACGAAATTGTTGAGCTTGGTAAAGCGCTGGAACACACTCTTCTGCTTTTCGGGCGCGATGCCGATACCGGTGTCGCGTACATAGAAGTAAATCTCATGACCGCGCAATTCGTAGCCGAACGTAATGCTTCCGTGGTCGGTAAACTTGCATGCGTTGGTGAGCAGGTTGATTATCACCTGAGAGAGGCGGTTGCGCTCGGTCCTTACATTACATTCGGCCGCGCCGAGGGTGAAGTTAAGCACAACGCCCGGTTTTACTCTCATTCTCACAGTGCTTTCAAGATTGCGGATAAGCTCGTTGAGGTCGGTCGGGTGATAGATGAACTCGAGAGTGTTTGCCTCTACTTTGGCAAGGTCGAGGATGTCACTGATAAGCTGTAGCAGAAGCTGGTTGTTGTTTTCGATTATGCCGATAAACTTCTCTTTCTTCTCCTCATCGTTGGTGTTGGCGAGCAGGTTGGAGAATCCTACGATTGCGTTGAGCGGGGTGCGTATCTCGTGGCTCATGTTGGCGAGGAAAGCCGATTTGAGTCGGTCAGACTCGCTTGCGCGCTCTTTAGCGTGGATAAGGGCGTTTTCCTGTTTCTTGCGCTCTGTAATCAGCAGCAGCGAGCCTACGAGCGAAACCGGACGTCCGTTTTCGTCGTTATTGTCGACGGCGGCGTTGACTTCCATCCAGTCGATGATCTCACGTCCGTTGTCGTTGGTGATGATGCGGAACTCTTCCTTTACATAGTTGGTCTTGCCGTCGACAAGCTCTTGATAGGACTGACGGACACGCGGCAGGTCCTCGCGGTGGATGCGCTGGAAATACTCGCTTGAGTCTATGATGTTCATGCCGCGTTTAGAGCCGCGCAGTGTCGGGAATTTAAGATGTTTCAACACACGCTGTGACTCGCAGTATATGCGCTGTGTCTTGATGTCCCAGCGCCAGGGGATGATATGAGCCACGCTCAGTGTCATCTCAAGCTGTTTGCGAGAGTTGCGCAGGGTGCTTTCAGCCTTGTTGCGTTTAGTGGTGTCGCTGCCGAAGATGTCAACTGTGTTGGTCTCTTTGTTGGGGACGATTAGAAACTCGTAGTATTGGTCGGTGGCTTTGAAGTAGTGGGTGAATGTCACCGAGTGTCCTTCGTTGAACGCTGTGTCGACAAGGCGTTTGAGATGCTCCATGTTGAAGAACGAGTCGGTGTCGTCGGCTCCGTTCTGGCTGTAAAGTGTCTCAAACGATGTATTGCTTGACTTGTAGTTGATTTTTGTCACGTGTCCTTCGCTGTCGGTGGTGAGGCTTGCCGATGCGTAGGCGATAGGCATGTTGCGCACAAGCGCGTCGTGGGCGCTGGTAGCCTTTATCTTGGCGTGGAGTGCCTGCGAACGCAAGGAGATAATCACAGCAATTGCGGCGATAAGCAGGATTATCGCGATTATATACCACTTGTAGCCGTCCCACAATGTGTCGGGCTTGTTGACAAATACTGTGCCTGGAGGACAGTCGCTTGTCGAATAGCCGTCGCGGAGCAGCTGCTCGTAGTTGATGACATAGTTGAAGTCTTCGGGATATTCGGGATAGTAGAAGGGCACGCTGTTCATGTTTTTCCCCTCGTTCATCATGTTGACGTAGCTTACCAGCGTTTCGATTACCTTTTTGTGGTTGGGGAAGTAGCCTCCGAGAATTCCGTTGCCGATATATGCCTCGCGCAGAGCGTAGACAGGCTGTATCGCCTGAGGTATAGCCCTGTATTCTCCCGACACAAGCTGGGGATAACCGTTTACGTCGAGCTGGGAGAAAAACCATGATGAAAACAGGAAGCCCGTAGTGTCGCTGTGGGTCATGAGATAGTCGAGAAGCTTGCCGCTGTTGTTGTCGTCGGCCACAAGCCACTCATAAGATAGCGACGGGTAGGTCGACGCAAGGTAATTGCTAATTTTCTTGTTGATATGGCGGTTGGGGGCAAGCGCGTCGGCAGCAAATATGAGCTTGTTGAGCTTGGGGTTCATCTTCACTATCAGGTCGATAGTCTCCTTGTACATGAACGGCGACTCAATGAATGTGAGATTGTACTTGTTGCGTAGCTGTGACAGCGGTACAAGGTTGTCGTCAGTGTCCTCACCCTCGATTCCGGTGAGATAATATTTGGACGTGCCCACTTTGTCAGAATTTCCGAGCAGGATAGTAGGGATGTCACCGCACACAGCTTTTATAGTGTCGACAAGTCCGAATGATGATTCTCCGATCATCACGAGCCCGTCGGGCTTTTCTTTGTTAATCCTGTCAAGCACACCTTTTGACATGATGTTGTAGAGCGAGTCATTGGTGACATAATTCATGTTCAAGTGCTCGATAGTCGTGACAAACTTATGCTCTTTAGCCGCCTCCATGATTATGGGGTTGATGAATGACTGGCTCCAGGGCGCGCCTTCGTTGTAGGCGTTTATAATCATTATCTCTTTTGACGGCTTGTTGCGGTCGACGGCTTCCGCTTTAGATGAAAGCAGTGATGTGGCAACAATAGCAGTGATTGTGAATAGTGCTTTGAGTCTGCAACTGAAATCGTTCATGGATATATTGTAAAATAGTTGTCTTAGATTGGTTGTATTTATGCAAAGTTAGTAATTCTCGTAAGTTTTCATTTATGTTTCTGTAAAAATAACATTATGTTTTACGACATAAAATCGGGAAACCAACCCGCGAAGTGTGGCGCAGAGTGTTATCAACGCCGGTTTATACAGGCAGTGTGGGGCACAAGATGTTATCAAAGCGGGTTTATACAGTCAGTGTCTGGGCACAGGGTGTTATCACTGGCGGTTTATACAGTCAGTGTAGAGGCACATGGTGTTATCGATGGGCTTTGTATGGGCAGTGTAGGGGCGAGTGGAAGCTCGCCCGCGTTGCGTCGGCGTGGGATAGATTGTGGATTGCAGGGTTGGTGTTGCGGGCGACCTTCCAGTCGCCCCTACAGCTACGCGGTGAGGCACAGGGTGTTATCAATGGTGGTTTATACAGGCAGGGTGTGGGACAGGATGTTGTCAATGGTGGTTTATATAGCTGCGTGGTGTTGCACATGATGTTGTCAATGGGGTTTGTATAGGCAGTGTAGGGGCGAGTGGAAGCTCGCCCGCGTTGTGTCGGCTGTGTCGGTGGGGTATGTTGCGGATTGCGGGGTTGGTGTTGCGGGCGACTGGAAGGTCGCCCCTACAGCTACGCGGTGAGGCACAGGGTGTTATCAACGGCGGTTTATATAGCTACGCGGCGATGTACAGGGTGTTATCAATGGTGGTTTATACAGGCAGTGTAGGGGCGAGTGGAAGCTCGCCCGCGTTGCGTCGGCGGGGGACGTGTTGTGGATTGCGGGGTTGTTTGTGACATTCCCGGCAGGGAATGGTCTGATTTGTAGCCGTGGGTTGAGCGAAGCGATACCCACGGAAAACGTGTCATCGGGGATGGGTTTCCGTAAGGAATCCTCGCGGTTGATGTTTGGATGATTCCTGCGGAAACGATATTGTTTTTTGTGGCGGGGTACCGTGGGTATCGCTACGCTCAACCCACGGCTAAACATGGATTATCCCCTTGCGGGGATAGGTTGTGTGTAGGGTTGGTGTTGCGGGCGACCTTCCAGTCGCCCCTACAGCTACGCGGCGATGTACAGGGTGTTATCAATGGCGGTTTATACAGCTACGCGGTGAGGTACAGGATGTTATCAATGGGATTTGTATAGGCAGTGTAGGGGCGAGTGGAAGCTCGCCCGCGTTGCGTCGGCGGGGATATGTTGCGGATTGCGGGGTTGTTTTTGACATTCCCGGGAGGGAATGGTCTGATTTGTAGCCGTGGGTTGAGCGTAGCGATACCCACGGAAAACGTGTCATCCGGGATGGGTTTCCGTAAGGAATCCTCGCGGTTGATTTTTGGATGATTCCTGCGGAAACGATATTGTTTTTTGTGGCGGTGTACCGTGGGTATCGCTGCGCTCAACCCACGGCTAAACATGGATTATCCCCTTGCGGGGATGGATTGTCGGTTGCCGGGTTGGTGTTGCGGGCGACCTTCCAGTCGCCCCTACAGCTACGCGGTGTTGCGCAGGGTGTTATCAATTGTGGTTTATACAGGCAGGGTATGGGCATAGGGTGTTATCAATGGCGGTTTATACAGGCAGGGTGTGGGCACAGGATGTTATTAATTGTGGTTTATACAGGCAGTGTAGGGGCGAGTGGAAGCTCGCCCGCGTTGCGTTAACGATGTCGGCGGGGGAGGTGTTGTGGATTGCGGGGTTGTTTTTGACATTCCCGGCAGGGAATAGTCTGATTTGTAGCCGTGGGTTGAGCGTAGCGATACCCACGGAAAACGTGTCATCCGGGATGGGTTTCCGTAAGGAATCCTCGCGGTTGATGTTTGGATGATTCCTGCGGAAACGATATTGTTTTGTTGCGGGGTACCGTGGGTATCGCTACGCTCAACCCACGGCTAAACATGGATTATCCCCTTGCGGGGATAGATTGCTAGATTGCAGGGTTGGTGTTGCGGGCGACCTTCCAGTCGCCCCTACAGCTACGCGATGAGGTATAGGATGTTATCAATGGCGGTTTGTACAGCTACGCGGTGTGGTGCAGGGCGTTATCAATGGCGGTTTATACAGGCGGTGTGGCACAGGGTGTTATCAATGGTGGTTTATACATGCAGTGTAGGGGCGAGTGGAAGCTCGCCCGCGCGGTGTAGGTGGGGTATAGAAATGAAGAAGGGGCTGCGGTGAAGCAGCCCCTTCTATATAAGGATGATTTAATCAGTCGGGATTATTTTTTCCAAGCGTAAACCTGTACTTTGCTCTTTCCGTAAGCTACGTAGATGTAACCGTCGGTGTGGAGGGCGATGTAGTTGGCTGAGTTGCCACCGGTGTAACGAGTGCGGGTTACGAATGAAAGGTCATTCTTCTTGAGCACGATAAGACCGGCACCGCCGTGAGCGATATATACATAGTTGTTATCAACAGCAAGACCGTTGGCACAAGCTGCGGCAGCTTCCTTGCTTGACATTTCCCAGCCTTTGAGCTCTTCCTTGCTCTTGTCTGCAAGACGGAATGAAGCTACTTCGGTGAGAGTGTTGCCTGCGAGAGCGAGGTGTTTTACACCACCCTGTCCGAGACATACCCAGATGTCATTGCCTTCGATGGCGATTACGTCCTTACCGTCAACCGGTGAGAGAAGCACGTCTTCAACTACGTAAGAAGCAACTTCGTTTTCGTAGTTAACGTCAGCCGCGTTAAACACCTTGATTGACGCGTTGGCAGTGTTGGCTGCTTTGTCGCGGTTGATGAGAGTGAGCATGACAACCTTTGAGCCGTCGGTAGCGATATGCTTACCGGTGCGTGAGCCGTCACGTTCCCAAGGATTGGCGGGCGCTTCTGCAAGAGTCGGGTCAAATGACCATGACGGAAGTTTTGCTACAGATTTGAGCTTCCAGGTAGACTCGGTGAAGTCAGCTACGTTGAATGTCTCGAAACCGGCAACAGATGCGGTCTGGTAGTATTCGCCGTTGCGGATGATGCAGTTGCCTGAGCCACCGTTAGAATAAAGAGTGTCTTCACCTACTACATACTGCTCCTTGTAGAGAGTGATAAGGTTAAGCTTCGCGTTGTTTCCGGTGGGGAATGTACCGCCGTCGCAGTTAATCCATCCGAGGATACCGCCTTTCTTGGGGTGGTCACCGGCAACGAAAATCTTACCGTTGTCAAATATCACGTGGTTGAAGTCAATAGCTCCGTAAGTGTCGTTGGACGGTGCAGTCTCAAGATAAGAGTTGAGAGTTACAGTACCGTTGTCAACGGTGAGGTGCTCGATACATCCGTGGAAGTCACCTCCCTGAGTGTGCCAAGAGAGATAAGCGTCCTTGCCTACGGTGAAGATAGAGGTTGCTGAAATCGGGTGAGAATGTTCAGCGGGCTCTACACTACCGACATTTTCAAGTTCGGGATCCGGGGTCGGGTCGGGGGTCGGGTCTTTCGGACCTTCTACAACCTTGGGTGCACATTCGTCGTTAGAATCCTCAACGGTGTAATCGATTTCTGCGTTCTTTTTTACTGTTTCATCAAACCAAAGCTCAACAATGGTTTCGTCAGCTCCTTTTTCCTCAGTACCAATCTGAGTATTGTATTTGATAGCAATATTCTGGAATGTTCCTATGAGGTCTTTGTTGTTGACATCAAGCACGTCGGTTTCTACCATTGCGTAGTCGCCGTCGTCAGCTCTTACGAATACATTACCGATGTCTTTGAGGCGAAGCTGTTCTGTAGCGTTTAGGTAGCCGCCATCACGGAGAAGAACAGTAAGAGGCTCGTTGCCTGCAAGTTCAATAACAGGAGCAGATACATATCCTGCCGAGATTATTGAATTGTTACCGGTGAGGTAGATAGTCTCGTCGGCAGTAACAGCACAACCTGCATAGATTTCAGCACCTATGAGGGTAACGATGTTTCCGTGTAGCTTGCCGGTAGTATAGAAATCGCCCTGAAGCTTAATGTCAATTCCGTCAAGAACAAGGTCAGCGTCGGTTATTACGTCGCCGAGGATGTCTATATAGTTCGGATTTCCGGCACGGACAATCTTACCACCCTGATGGATGTAAAGAGTGGTGTTGCCGGGGATGTTAGATGCGCAGTCAAGTGTACCACCGTTAAGAATGTGGATCTCCATGTTGCGGTTGCCATCTCCTCCGATACCGTTGATGGTTACATTGCCGTCAATATAGTATTTGATAGTACCCTCGACATCATGTGTCTGATAGTCATCACCTACATATTTTATTTCAGTTGACAATTGGTTGGCTGTAACATCGCCTTTCAGATAGAACTCGGGGGTTCCGTTATAGCCCTGATAGTAATAAAGATTGGAGCTTCCGTCAATCGGGTTCATCGCTGCGAGAGCGTCAGCGGAGGGTATACCCGGCATGCCCGGGAATTTGGGGTCGTCATTGGCTGCGCGGCTGCCGAGAGCAAGCCTTGAGTTGTAGTAGGTCTTAGCCAACGCGGGATTGGTGTGTACGGAGAGGTCGATGCCATCCACTGTCTCGACAACATCAGTGCCGGCAGGTCCGTTAGTGTCGGGTGCATCATCCTTACAGCCGGTCATTGCCACGAGGGCAAGCGCGAGGGCTCCACACTTGAGCGCGTTTCTGCGGGAAAGTTCCGGCAAATTTAAGTTAGCTTTTTTCATCCTTAAATTAAGTTAGAATGTTAGATTGGTATAAATGTTAAAATTGTTCTAAAAAGGTTGCTACTATATCACTTTTAGGTGTACGGGTTAATAATGTGCAAATATATGAAAAAATTATATAACAACCAAATTTTTAAACTGTTAATTAACGCATTGCGTTTTTAAAGGATGTCTCCGCAGCCGGTACTTATTGTATTTTATCAGAGTCTTTGGTCTACAATGCTCCGGTCGAGAGTTCCTTTTAAATCGTAGATTGCGCCGCCTTCGCGGAGGTATTTCCGAAGGTTCATATCGTTAAATACCGAGTGGCACACGCTATGGATTATGAGGTCATATTTTTTTTCTGAAATTTTATTTTCATCAGTCAATATATCAATGCCATAGGCTTTTTTTACCGTGTCGCTGTCGACATGCGGGTCAAAGATGTCGACAGAGGCGGCATCGGGCAGTAGTTCGCGGTATATGTCGATAACCTTGGTGTTGCGTGTGTCGCGGCAGTTTTCCTTGAAGGTAAATCCGAGCAGGAGTATGTCGGCTTCGGCTTCGGGCTTCCCTGCTGCGGTAAGAATGTCGGCGGCGCGCTTGGCGACATATCTCGACATGCTGTCGTTGATAGCGCGCGCCTCGGTCATGAGCCTCGGGGTCACTCCGTGGGCGTGGGCCTTGTGAATCAGGTAGTATGGGTCGACACCTATGCAGTGGCCGCCTACGAGACCGGGATGCAGCTTCTGGAAATTCCATTTTGTCGCCGCCGCCTCGATTACATCGTTGGTGTCGATGCCGAGGGCGTTGAACAGCTTCGCCGCCTCGTTCATCAGGGCGATGTTGACATCGCGCTGGGTGTTTTCAAGAACCTTCGCGGCTTCAGCCACTTTTATGCTTGAGGCGCGGTGGACAGGCGCTTCCAGTACGGAGCTGTAGAGGCTCTCGACGAAGTCGGTCGTGGCGGGAGTCGAGCCTGACACAATCTTGCATATGCGGTTGACGGGACGGGCGAGGTCGCCGGGGTTGACCCTTTCTGGCGAATATCCGACAAAGAAGTCTTTGTTGAATGTCAGTCCCGAAGTCTTTTCGATGACGGGCACACACTCCTCTTCCGTGGCTCCGGGATATACGGTCGACTCAAATATGACCGTGTCGCCTTCTTTAATCACCATGCCTATCTCACGGCTTGCGCTAATGAGCGGCTGAAGGTCGGGACGGTTGAAGTCGTCGACCGGGGTGGGGACGGCGACGATATATACATTGCAGCCGCTGATGTCGTCGAGGCGGCTTGTACACCTCAGTCCGCCGGCGAGGGCTTTGTCGAGAGTGCCTTCGGGCAGGTCGCCGTTTGTGTCGATACCCTGGTTGAGGCGGTCTACGCGGTCGGCGTTGATGTCAAGTCCTGTCACACGATATTTGCCTGCAAACATGCATGCTAACGGCAATCCCACGTAACCAAGTCCGAGGATGGCTATTTCCGGTTTCAGAACTGTCTCTTCATTCATTGTTGTCAAATCTGAATTGGGGGGGGTAATTATCATAGTGAATATCAGTTAGTTATAAGCCCTCAGCCCTTGCCACGGCAGATGTCTTCTTCGGGTTCCACGCGTCTTTGTAGGACGAGTAGAAGAAGAGTTCCGACGTGTGGGCTATCAGGCGCGTTATACGCAAGAAATATCCGGTATAGAAAGTGGTGATGAAAACGTAGGGAAACAGTTTTGCCTCTTCCCTGGGGCGCTCGGTGATGATGAGAATCACGCCAAACGCGATTATCGCAAACGCCATTCTTATGAGATAGCCGATGACGATTATCTCCCAGAGGCGGTCGACGTTCATGAAGAAAAGCATGATTATGTAGAAGAACCACACATAGTTGAACGCAAAGTCGTAGAGGATGTTTTCCATATTGGAAAGCATGTTGAGAAACGAGAAGTTGCGGTCGCTCCAGAGGATGTCCTTGTGCTTGCGGATGCGGAATCGCACGAGCGACTTGGACCAGCGTTTACGCTGCTTGAAGAGTTTCATCCATGACGTAGGCACGTTGGTCATGCACACTGCGTCGTTGGCAAACCATACCTTGTAGCCCGCCTTGCGCAGTTTCTGGGTGATGTCGCCGTCGAGTCCGGGGCCTATGTCCCAGCATCCTACCTCGCGTATCGCCTCGGTCTCAAACGCTCCGAACGCGCCCGAGATGATGTGATAGATGCCGAGCATGTTGGAGCCCATGCGCCCGACCATGATGGTCTTCAGATATTCAAGCGCCTGAAGGGTTGAGCATAGCGACTCGTGGGCGTTGCGCACCTTTATGCAGCCGCCGACGCCCTTGATGTTGCGGTCAAAGTAGAAGGGGATGAGGATTTTCTCTATGGCGTCGCGGTCAAGAGAGCTGTCGGCGTCAAGATGGATTATGTATTTGCCGGAGGCATGAGACGCGGCGAAGTTGGCGGCACATGCCTTTCCGCCACCGAGGTTGAGGCGGAAAAACTTGGTTATATAGCCTGCGCGCTGCAGGTCGTTGCATATGATCGGTGTCGCGTCGTCAGAGCCGTCGTCGACGATTATTATCTCGAAGTTCTGATAGGTCTGTTCACGCAGCGACTCCACGAGTTTGTAGATGTGTCTGCCCTCGTTTTTTCCGGGCGCGAGGATTGACACGAGCGGCATCTCTGTGTACAGGAGATTGCGCGCCACGATGTCGCGTCGGCGTAGCGACTTGTGGAGAAATACGTGTCGCAGCGCGGTTATGATGTCGAGCAGGTAGTAACGCGGAAACTCGATGATAAACAGAAACCAGAATGTAGAGAGCGCCACTTCCCACGATAAATTGGTGGAAAAGCACACCATGATGCCGTTAAGCAGCTCAAAGATGTCGTAAAGCACTCCTTTAAAAAATGACTCTATCATCGGGTTTAATCTGTCAGGTTTTTAGTGGTTTTCGGTAAGCGGTTAATATTTTTCGGTATATTATATATAATAATGTGTAAACGATTACTTCCGGCGTGACTCTTCGAGACGTCTTACAAATGTCTCCGGGTCGGTGTCGGGATGGTATATGTAGGTTTCGACAAGCTCAAACTGAAATCCGTCGTGGAGCGACTTGTAGTCGTTAAGTTCTGCCTTCAGCTCATATTCCATCTTGCTTTGCTGGCGTCCGATCTCGCCTTCGCGCACACGGCTCATGAAGTAATAGTTGTTACCCCATATCGCGCTCTTGTAAGTGAAGAATCGCGCCATCGCCTGCACGACCGGGGGGCGGGCGTCAAGCGAGGGACCTTCGTCGGCGTTGGGGTCAAACACATAGAATCGGGTCACGACAAGCACCTCGTCCTGATTGTTGGAGGCTGTCGAGAACTGCCTTACATAGTCCATGAAGTTGCGTGTCGAGGTGTAGCCGAAGAATCCTGCCTGGCTGATGGTGTGGACCACGTCGTTGCCTGCAAAGGCGTGGATGCCGTCGGGGGTGAGCTCATATTCATAGACGTCGCGCGACAGCAGTTCATCGGTCTGGAGGCTTCTCTTGCATGACGAGCAAAGCACCCTCATGTCGGGATACATGAACGACTCCTCACACTGGTTGCAGGTGTATATCGCCGAGGGCTTGTCATAGTCCACGCCGATGTGGCGCAGCAGCACGTGGCACTTGGGACACCTGAGCTCGCCGTCCCACTGATAGGTTGACTCCGGCGACACGTTGGCGCAGCGGAAGTGGTGGATTACCGATTGCTGTCGCAGGTCGGAACTGTTGCACTTCGGGCATGTCTCGAAAAAGAAGAGGTGGCTGCCGCCACAGTGGGGACACTCGTGTATCCTGTCGATGAAGCGGCTATGGCGGATGTAGCCGAGGCGCAGCATCTCGGAGTGGAAAAACTCGCGTTCCTGTGCGGCTATGCGCTCCTGTCCGGTGTACCACATCGTGTAGTTGTAGAGCGCCATGTAGCCGAGGCTCATGCCTCTTACCGGCTCCGAGCTGAAGGTGAAGCGCCCTCTTGAAATCGCATATCTCACGAGGCGGAACATCTCTTCGGCATGGGTCACGACCGGCTCTGTACCGAGCAAGAAGTTGAGGCGTCGCATCGCACCGTAGATTTCATCGATTGTCTGCGCGAGGTCACGGTCGGTGGGTGACGAAGCATAACCGTCGACGATGATTTCAGCCTCGCCGAGCCATCCCTGAAGACGCTGGGTCACGAAACAGGGCTTGAACCTGCACTTCTCCGACAGAAGCGGGGAGGCAAGTCGGATAGCGAGCCTCGTGTAGTCGTGGAGGGGATTGATCACGTTGATAAACATTGCGTCAAAATCCTCAAACTCCAGTTCCGGAGTGCGGTCCACATCAAGCACATCGTTAATCACCAATATCTTGCGTCGGCTGTAGTTGGTGATAATCTGGTATTTCTCGTTTATGTGATTTCTTGTGTTCATTTCTTTTCCGGCTTTCTTGTGTCAAGTATCCAGGCGTCGCGGAATTCCCGCTGAGTCCTTGAGATGGTCTTTAGTTCGGCTGCCGCTTCATCGGCCGATGAGTGGCGTGATGCATATACATACCACTTTCCGCTTCTGTTGAGCTTTCCGCTCTGCATCAGTGCCATATCGTTCAATTCCGCGACACGGTCGGTGGCGTGTCTTTCCGCGTTATATACATTGGTGATAATGTAGAACACCTTTGCCGAGTCGGCGGCGATTAGCTGTCGCTGGCGTTCAGCCTGCAAGGCGCTGTCCTCGCGCTGCTTTAAGGCGGCGAGCGAGTCGGCCCGTTGCTGCTTGCGGGCGCGTTTGATCGAGTCGGCGCGTTGCTCTTCGAGTCGGCGCTCGATTACGCTGTAGTGGCGACGGCGGTTCTGGTATTCGACAAGTGACTCCTCGCTGACTCCGGCTCCGGTGGTCACCCATAGGTAATTGCTCGGCGAGTCACTCTTCCAGGTGTCAAGATTCTTTATGCGTATGGTTACGGGTAGCCCCGACGCCACGCTCCAGAACGGTATGCGCTGGTCGAAGTCGATGTCAAGCTTCGCGATGAGCGCCGTG
Source organism: Barnesiella sp. WM24 (assembly GCF_004570975.1). Lineage (GTDB taxonomy): Bacteria > Bacteroidota > Bacteroidia > Bacteroidales > Muribaculaceae > Muribaculum. The sequence goes on along the minus strand of NZ_SPPC01000005.1, from coordinate 250,452 downwards.
TTCTTTTTCGTGAAGTAGCTGCGGAGGTTTTCGGGAATCTCCTCTGTGCGCATGCCTATGATTGACACATGGGCGTCAAACGACAGATTCTCGTTGACTACAATCTCGGCGAGCGAGTTGTAGGTGATATTGTGTATCTTGTCAGGCGGGATGTAGGCCACGACATGCAGGTTGTTGTCAGTGAGATTGAGGTGTTGTGCCGTCATGAGCAGTTCTTTTTCAAAAAAGACCATGCGGTCGGGCGCCACGATGTTGACTATGATAGCCGAGTCGGTGGCAAGGCGGTAGCGGCGTGCCGCCTGCATTGAGCGCAGTCCGATGTTGTCATATATCTGCGCCCCGTTGCCGCCGTGGATTCCTCGCCGCGAGGGGTCGGTGGAGTGGCGCATGCCGGCGAGCATTCCCGCCTCCGCCTGCATCGCCTTCAGCATGGCGAGCGCCTCGTTGAGCATTCGTTCGAGGTCCATGCGGTGGGAATTGTCGCTGAGACCAAACTGGATGTTGTGGTTTTCGAGCGAGATCTGCTTGCGCAGTTCGGCGATTCTTACTTTCTGCACGGCAATCTCCTGAAGGAGGCTGTTGTGGCGTAATGTAAGGTCGCGGTTACGCGCCACGATTGTAGGCTCGGTGTTGATATTTGCCTGCTCGCTCATGATGTCCATCATGAAATAGGAGTAGAGCGTGTCGCCGGGCATCACGATGTCGCCGGTCTCGACATATAGGCTGTCAAGGAAGATGTCAAAAGGAGTCCTCACCTGGTTGGCGTCGACATGTATGTAGCCGTCAAAGTCGGAGTAGACGACTTTTCTTCCGAAATATAGCCCGAGGATTACCAGAATCACTCCAAGCACAGTGGCTGCGACAATCTGCTGGCGGTTGACCTTGCGTTTTCGTTGCCGCAGGATTTCTTCAATGTTTTCCTTCTCGTCGTGGGAGCGGTAGGTGAAATTTTTCATATCTGTTATCGGCGGGCTGTTACTGGTTAATATTGACAGTGACCGACTGGAGGGGTATCTCGCGGCAGAAGCGGAGCACCGACTCGTCGGTCAGGAATTTCTGTAGATCGGCTATGCAGCAGTCCTTGCGGTACTGAAATTCGATAAATTTCTCGCAGCAGGAAAGATAGCTGTTGTATTCTTTCATCCTGGCAAGCCTGTTGTATTCGCCGACGCGGTTGTCGTAGGCGTTGGCGCGCATGGTGAGATATTTTTTCAGCTCTTCCATGCGGCGGTATTCACCGATGGAGGCGTTGTTGTAGCGCTCGATGTCAAGCAGAATGGCGTTGATCGCCTCCATGATGCGCGTCGCTATATGGCTCTCTTCAGCCGCGAGTATGTTGCGGCGGGCGCGAAGCGAGTCTTTTTTCTTCCAGAACTCAAACGAAAGGGGAATGGTGAACACGAGCCCGGCGTCGACATTGGAGGAATTGGGCGCGTGAAGACGCGTATAGTAGGAATAGCGCACAAACGGCGCGGCGTTTACCTCGGTCCAGTAGCTCGTGTTTTTTTCCTGCTGCTCGAGCAGTTGCATCTGTAGCTGTAGCGTGGAGATGTCATATTGTGTCTTGCGCACATGGTCCATATAGGCGGCGGTGTCTATCTGAACGAAATAGCCTGCGGGGCGTGACAGGTCGAGCGCCGGGAGGTGACGGCCGGGAATCGAGGCGAGCATCCGTTCAGCCTCGGCTTTCTCGTTGAGTATCTGGAGCAGGTCGTCGCTGGGGATATTTTCGTTTTCAAGCAGATACATGTATGCGGCGCTAAGCATGTTGAGGTTGCGTATGCGCTGCAGCAGCACGCCGCCCATCAGCGAGTCGCTGTATTGGCGAAACCGCTCTTTCTGTCGCTCCACAAGCATTCCGAGGTCTTCCTTGTCGTAGGCGAGCTTGTCAATCTTGCCGCGTATTTTCTGTTCTTCGATGCGTCCTTCACGCTTGAAGAGCGCGCTCTGAAACGGATACCATCTCAACTCCGCCTGTAGCTTGCCCTTGTAGACCGACACGGGGTCATCGTCGTCCATGCCAAGCTCGCCGTCGAGGCGGTAGTAGGTCTGACCCGTAAACCGGAGTCCCGTAAGGCTCTTTATCTCGCCGATTTCGGCTTCGGTCCTGCGGTCGATGGCTCGGTTGAGGTTTTCCCGCGATTCGCTGCTGTGGCCGCGTGACATGGAGTCGGTCACGCTCAACGATGCCGGGTGGTTGTTGTCGCGGCTACCGAATATGAGGGAGTCGAGATGCTCGAAGCGGCTGTCGAAGTTGGCAAGAATCTCCATGCCGCGCTGATTCTGCGCCGACAGGCGGCAGGTCACAGCAGGCAATGAAAGTATCATGGCTATGCCCACTACCTGAAATAAGGCTATAATGTGGTTAGGTCGGTTCATTATGATCAGGTACATAAATGATGCCGTATAGCTTACCCGATCAACGAGTAAGGGGGCTGTCAATAGTTAGTTGATATTAGGTCGGTTTATTACTATTGACAAAGATAGCAATTATATTTTATTTTATCAATAGGTTTTGGCTCGGTTGCGGGCAATTTTTGAATTATTTTATGTCAGAGCCGTGACATTATTGAATTTTATAGGTCTAAAGCAGGACTGAATGACTATAAATATGTAAATTTGCGCTCAATAAGTGACCCCGCGAAAATCGCCTGATGCTTCTTTGCCTGATGCCGGTCAGTGTAGGGTTGCTTGAGATAAGTCATTAGAAACTGGTTTTAAATAGTTATATATCATTATTGCATGAGCGAATCTAACAACGATAGACCGCGCCGAAGCCGCAAGGGCATAATCGCCGCCATGTGGGCGGTGTTTGTATTCATCGTGGGAGGAGTGTTTTTCTTTTTCTTCCTTGTCTATAACGGCGTGATTGGATATATGCCTCCTATCGAGGAACTTAAAAACCCGAAGGACCGCTTTGCCTCAGTTGTGTATTCGGCCGACGGGGAGGAGCTCGGACGCTATTTTGCCAATACGGGCAACAGGGTGTATGTCGAGTTTGACGACATCTCCCAGAATGTCATCGACGCCCTTATCGCTACCGAGGATTCACGCTTCGAGGAACATTCAGGCATCGACCTGCGCGCACTCGGACGCGTGGCGGTGAAGACTCTCGTGATGCACCAGAAAAATGCCGGAGGCGGCTCGACGATAACCCAGCAGCTCGCCAAGCAGCTCTATTCGCCGAGGTCGGAGGGACTTATGGAGCGCGCCTTGCAGAAGCCTATCGAGTGGATGATTGCTGTGAAGCTTGAACGCTGCTACTCCAAGGATGAGATAATAAAGATGTATCTCAACCAGTTTGACTTCCTTTACAATGCCGTGGGCATCAAGTCGGCTGCATATGTATATTTCGGAAAAGACCCTAAGGACCTGAACGTGCAGGAGGCGGCGACGCTTATAGGAATGGTGAAAAACCCGTCGTACTATAACCCGGTAAGAAAGCCCGAGCGCACCCGCGAACGCCGTAATGTGGTGTTGGAGCAGATGTATAAGAACGACATGCTGTCAAAGGCGGAGCTTGACTCCCTGAAGCAGCTCCCACTTGTGCTCGACTTTCACAAGGTCGACCACAAGGAAGGTCTCGCGCCTTATTTCCGTGAAGAGCTGCGCCGGGTGCTGAAGGCGAAGAAGCCTGTGCGCTCCGACTATCGCGGCTGGGAGAAGCAGAAATTTATCGACGACTCGATTGCATGGGAGACCAACCCCCTCTTTGGCTGGATTGAGAAAAACCCCAAGCCCGACGGCTCAAAATATGACATCTACACCGACGGACTGAAGATATACACCACGATTGACTCCAGGATGCAGCGCTATGCCGAGGACGCGGTGGTGCAGCATCTCGGAAAGACCCTGCAGCCGAGCTTCTTCAGGGAGAAACGCGGCGTGAAGGGCGCTCCCTACACGACCAACCGCGAGGAGCTGTCGTCGGCTCAGCTCGATGCGCTGATAAAGAAAGGCATGAAGCAGAGCGACCGCTGGTATGCGATGAAGAGGGAAGGCCACTCCGACGAGGAGATCACCAAGGCGTTCAACACCCCGGTCGAAATGAAGGTGTTTTCTTACGCGGGAACGGTCGACACCGTAATGACCCCTCTTGATTCGATACTGTACAGCAAGCATTTCCTGCGTGCCGGGTTTATGTCGATGGATCCTGTGACCGGTCATGTGAAGGCATATGTCGGCGGCCCCAATTTCGCATTCTTCCAGTATGACATGGTGTCGACGGGCAGGCGTCAGATCGGTTCGACCATCAAGCCGTTTCTCTACACCTATGCGATGGAGGAGGGCTACACCCCCTGCGACCAGTTTCTTAACGAGCAGCCGGTCATCTACGACGAGGTGGGGCGTCCCTGGGCTCCGCGTAATGCAGGACACGCGAGGGTAGGTGAAATGGTCGACATACGCTGGGCGCTCACCAACTCAAACAACTGGATTTCGGCGCGTCTTATGAGCCAGCTCTCTCCGGCTACGCTTGTAAGAAACATGCATAATTTCGGCATAACCAATCATCTTGACCCGGTAATCGCGCTGTGTCTCGGACCCTGTGACGTGTCGGTCAAGGAGATGGTGACGGCTTATTCGGCGTTTGCCAACAAGGGCATGCGCGTCGACCCGCTTTTCGTGACCGCAATCGCCGACAACAACGGTAACATCATATCGGAGTTTGCTCCGAAACATACCGAGGTGATAAGCTCCGAGGCTTACTATAAGATATTGTCGATACTGCTTAATGTGGTCGACGGCGGTACCGGTAACCGCCTGCGTCGCGCGCCTTACGGGCTGACCGCGCAGATGGGCGGCAAGACCGGAACCACCAATTCAAATTCCGACGGATGGTTTATGGGATTCACCCCTCAGCTTGTGTCGGGAGTGTGGGTAGGCGGAGAAGAACGCTATATCCATTTCAACGGCATGGCGATGGGGCAGGGCGCGTCAATGGCGCTTCCTATCTATGGTCTTTACATGAAAAAAGTGTATGATGACCCTACGCTGCCTTACAGTCAGGACGTGAAATTCCAGTTCCCGTCTAATCTTGATCTTTGTGCCAAGGAATACTTCGGCGAGTATGTCGATGAGTCCGATTCCACGCAGGAAAGTATCGAAGGAGTTTTTGATTGAATAATTACAGATAAATTTCCATAATTAACGATTTTCATTTATCTTTGCTTGCCTTAAATATAACCTTGTAACTCAAAGTTCTTAAAGGTATGGAACAGAAGAAATTGAAAATCCGTGATCTCACGATGCGTGACGGACAGCAGTCTTTGTTTGCCACGCGTATGACCCAGTCAAGTATCGACAGGCTCTTGCCACTTTATGAAAATGCCGGTTTTTATATAATGGAAGTATGGGGCGGCGCCGTCCCTGACTCAGTGATGCGATATCTTGACGAGTCGCCGTGGGAACGCCTTCGCAAGGCGAGTGCCGCGATGAAGGGCAAGTCGCTTCTGTCGGCGCTGTCGCGTGGCAGAAACCTGTTTGGTTACGTGCCTTACCCCGATTCAGTGCTTGAGGGTTTTTACAAAGAGGCTATCAAAAACGGTCTTAACGTGATGCGTATTTTTGACGCGCTCAACGACCTTGACAATGTTAAAGAGTCGATACGCATGATTAACGAGCTTGGCGGTATTCCCGACGGCGCCGTGTGCTATACTGTCGACCCGAAGGAGGAGGCTCCGTCAGGATTCTTCGCCCGACTCTTTGCCAAGAAACCCGAAAAGATATTCACCGACGAGTATTTCGTTGAGAAGGCTGTGGCTATGGAGGCATATGGCGCCAAGATCATAACCCTCAAGGATATGGCTGGTCTTGTCAATCCGTCGCGCATAGCGTCGATAATGCCTAAGCTGAAAGCGGCGCTTAAAGTGCCCGTGGATTTCCATACCCATTGCACCCCCGGTTACGGTCTTGCATCGTCGCTTATGGCGATGATCCACGGAGTGGATATACTTGACACTAACATATGGTGGTTTGGCGGCGGCTCTGCCGCTCCGGCGCTTGAACTTATTTATGTGTTTGCCCGTAAGCTCGGCATCGAGGTCGAGGTCAACATGGATGCCGTGGCTAAGATACGCAAGGAGTTGCGCTCGGTGCGCGAGGAGTTGCATGACTTCGACCTTGTGAAGACTTTCCCGAAAGAGTTTGACCCGGTTGCCGATGTGCTTCCCGCCGATGTTGACGAGCAGTTTGACCGCGCTATCCGTGCAGCTCATGCCAATGATGAGGAGGCGCTCCTTGACGCCTGTCACGCGATCGAGGCATATTTCGGTTTCCCGAAGCCCAATCTTCTTGTAAAGGAGGCCGAGGTGCCGGGCGGAATGTATTCCAATATGGTTGCGCAGCTGAAGGCGCTTCAGGCTGAAGACCTTCTTGACGACGCCATGCGTCTTATCCCCAAGGTGCGCCGCGATGCCGGACTGGTGCCGCTGGTGACTCCTACCAGCCAGATTGTAGGCAGCCAGGCTGTGAGCGTCGCGCTCGACCGCAAGAAAGGCAATGCCGACTATTCCAATCCTTCCAATCAGTTTATCTCGCTTGTAAAGGGAGAGTATGGACATACACCCGTCACCGTGGATCCAGAGTTTCGCGCCAAGATTACCGGCTCGCCTGAGGAGAAAGCCTACGACGTGACCAAATACAAGAAGCCTGAAAATCCTGAGTTGCCCGAGTATGGCGGTGTCAAGCTCGCGTCAAATGACGAGGAATATCTGCTTCTTGAACTTCTCCCTACGGTTGCCAACGGCTTCCTGAAGCGTCGCCGCGCCGAAGAGTGGGAAAAGGTGCATGCCGAGCGCGTCAAGGCGGAGGCTGCAAAGGTTGAATCCAAGAAAAAGCCTGAAGAGCCTATCACCGGAGAGGTGCTTTCGGCGCCGATGGGCGGCAAGGTGCTTGAAGTGAATTTCAAGCCCGGCGACACCGTAAGGCCCGGCGACGTGATTCTCGTCTATGAGGCGATGAAGATGGAAAATGATGTCGAGGTTGAAAAAGAGGCTGTAATCAAGCGCATCTTTGTTGAACCGGGCGACATTGTGGGCACGGAAGCTCCGCTTGTGGAGTTTATGTGATAAAATTTTCTCCCGTTTTATTTGGAGAATATCGGTGATTGTCGCTATATTTGCGACATGAATTGACATAATTGACATCCTTATAACGCAACAATCTCACAGCCCTGCGGGGCGCTCGACGGGATTGTTGCGTCTTTTTGTGTATATCCGTGTGGCGATATAGGCGATTGATGCACAGTCGGTTGAGATGAGAAAAGAGTACAGTAACTTATTTTCATTAATCTCTAAATTTTGCAGACTATGAGCTATTCAAAAGTGCTTAGATGCAATCCTGACGGCAAGGTGTCGTCAATCGATGCAGTGACAGTTGACTACCTCGTTAACGAGGTGCTTGAGGATGTCAAGGGTGTTAAAAATGTTGCCGACAAGGCTAAGCGGCTGCTTAACGTGGCGCGGATATGCCACTCGGCTGGCCACAAGGCAAAGGCTCTGAAGCTTTACAATGAGGTGATAGCATGGCTGGTGAGGGATGCCGTCGCTACCTATTCGCAAGCCAACCGCGCCCTGATGCTTGAGGCGGCGCGGGGCATTGACGCGATATGGCGCGAGATTGCGCCACGTGAAAAGCGGGTGAGAGAGACCGACAAGGTTGCGATGTTTTATCTTGAGGTGCTCGACAGCTATCTCTATGATGTGCGCAATATCGACAACGACGAGCTGTTTAATCGTATCGACTTTGACCTTATTTCCGACTATTTCGGGATGTGCCACGACCTCTGAACCCTGATTTCAACCTGATTTGACTGAATTATAGCTAAAAATAGCATGGAAAGTTTTGTCAGGTGCGCGGAAATGTGTAAATTTGCAAGCCATTACAGATTTACGCCTTACCAGCGTGATTTTGAACTGTTTGAATAATATATATAAAAATAAACCGATATGAAAGAAGGACTTCATCCCTCAAACTACCGTGAAGTAGTGTTTAAGGATATGTCAAACGAAGAGATTTTTATCACTCGTTCGACTGTGGCAGCTAAGGAAACTATCGAAGTTGACGGTGTTACCTATCCGCTGGTAAAGCTTGAAATCACCAGCTCTTCTCACCCGTTCTTCACCGGCAAGCAGAAGCTCGTCGACACTGCAGGTCGCGTTGACAAGTTCATGAGCCGTTACGGTAACCGTAAGAAAGTTAAGTAATAATTCCTTTCTTGACCTTTTACAGAGCGGGCATTCCCTTTGCCGGGAATTTGCCCGCTCTGTCGTTTTTTTCCTTGTTTTGCCTTTCATGAGATCACTCTTCGCTATACTTGTCGCTTCATTGCTGATAAGCCTCGTTACGGCGTCATGCAGCGATAATTGTTCAACCCTCCTCGCCACTGCCGAGAGCCTGATGACTGAGCGCCCCGACAGCGCCCTGTCAATACTTGAATCGGTCGACGGGTCGCGCCTCTCCGGCGAGCAACAGGCGCGTCACGCTCTTCTGCTTTCCCGGGCTTATGACAAAAATTACATCAACATCACCTCCGACTCACTCATCTCAATCGCCACCGACTACTATAACCGCCACGGCGATGAACGCCACCGCATGATGGCGCTGTTTTATCAAGGGGTGGTGCAATATAATGTTGCTGATTATTCTAATTGCATTGTGAACCTTTCAAAAGCAGAGAAGATTGCTTTTGAGCTTGATGATTATTTTTATCTTGGACGTATTTATACAACAATGGGTGATTTGTATAATTCAACGTATAATGCGGAAGAGCAGGTTCGCTGTAGGAAATTGGCTGTGGCGAATTTTAAGAAAGTGCCTGATAGCGATTATTATTTATGGTCTTTGCTTGACTTGGCTACGGCATATACTGATATTGGAATGCCGGAAAAATGTATCGAAATACTCGATTCGTTAGGTAGTGATAATGACATAAATAGCGATTTTAAGACAGACCGCATCGATGCAGCGATATCGCCGCTTGTGCAGCTTGGACATTATGATGAGGCTTTAATGAAAATTGATTCATTAAAACGGCTTAATTGTGATTATCTAAGTGCCGGAAATTATTTGAATCTGATAAAGTGCCATTTGTATTTTGGGAATACTGATTCTGTCAAATATTATTTGGCAAAAATGAATAAAACTGATTTTGATAATAATGCGCTGGCAATTGATCTTGCGTGGATAAGTTATTATGAGGATAAAGGAGATTTTAAGTCTGCATTTGAGAGACTTAGAAATGCCAATATACATCAGGATTCAATTATTGGAGAAGTGTTGAGGCAATCAGTAATGCGTGCTCAATACAATTATTATTCACAGGAAGCAAAGAGAATTGAAAAAGATAGAAAGTCATTGTTGACATATGCTGTTTTAGCGATAGGATGTGCTGTATTCATTTTGATAATATTGATACTGTTCTTTAGATACAGAATTAGACGAAAGAACCGTGAGATAGGTAGAATAATGAGTGAGGCAGAAGAATTTTCTAAAACGGTGTTTTATCAGAAGGATTTAATCTCAGCAATGAAGGAAAAATTAGATGAGCAGCAAAAGGAGCTTGTTAATTTGTATTTAGGGGTTGAAACTATGTATGGTGCGCAGTTCAAGATTATTGATGACATTTGTTATCAGTATTTTGAAAATATGAATAGTGATAAAGTAAAGCATTATCTATATTTGGAGGTCATGAAAAATATAGAGGCAATGCGAAATCCCAAATATATAAATGAACTTGAAGGGTTGGTCAATAAATTTCGATTCAATGTTATCTCAAAATTGAGAAGTCAATTTCCAAAAATGAAAGAGACTGACATTAAGTTTCTCGTGTATATGTTTGCCGGTTTGTCCCTTCGTTCAATTTGTTTATTTATGAATATTACGATTGGGAATTACTATAATAAACGAACTCGTTTGAAGGCTAAAATAATGTCTTCAGATGTTCCTGATAAAGATTTGTTTTTGTCAATGTTTTAAGCTGTTGATTTATAGGTAATTCGGAAGTTAGCTATTGGAAATTTTGTAATGCGTTGATAATCAACTAAATAGTACGTGATAACAAACTTGAATTTCTTGTCGCGGTAACTTATTGAATATAAGTCTGTTGAGTGTGTATGTGATAAGAAAAAACAATTGTCAAATGACGATTTTAGTCTGTTATTGTCTTTACCTTTGCGAAAACATTGATTAATAATTAATATTATTAGGTATGAAAAAATTTAGTTTATTATTAGTGGTCGCATTGCTGGGCTGTCTTGTATATTCTTGCAGTAAGGACGATGATGGCCCCTACTACGTAAGTTACCTTTCCGGCACATTTACTCCCGGTGGAAGTCAGTCGCTTGTGTGTACAGTTGATGGAGCTTCCGTTACTTCAGGAGAGGTTAAGCTGACTGTTGACACTGAAGATCAAAGCAAGGGAGTCATGGCTCTTAACAGCATCGTGCCGGGTATCGGTTCGCTGTCGGTAGATGTTGCAATTGCCGCGCTCCCCTCGGGCGATGACACTCATGACGCCGGTTACGAGATTACGGGAGAGAAGACCGTTGACGGAAAAACTGTCTCTTGCACGGGAGTGCTTGCGACCGACCATTATTCGGAAGCCGGTCGAGTGCTTACGCTTGTTGTGACTACGAAATAGAGATTTCCGGTAAGACGAAGGTAAAAGGATGGTGTGCTTTACAGCGCATCATCCTTTTTTTGTGGCACTTTTGTGTATCAGTGTATACTGTGCTGTATATATGATGCTTGTTGTGCCGATAGGGGTCAGTCGCCGATTACATGCAGCTCGCCTGTGAGCGAGTCCATGATGTAGCCGGCTACTCTGACGTCGGCAGCCATCAGCGGATGGTTGCGGATGAGGTCGACGGTCTCTTTGACCGCTGTATCGGTTTCTTCAAATCCGTGGAGCCATCCCGCGAGGTCTATGCCGCAGTGTTTCATGAGCGTGATGTGCTCTTCGCTTACGCCTCTCTCCCTCATGAGGTCGAGCATCTCCTCGGCATTCATGCCCTGCACTCCGCAGCCGGTGTGACCGATTACCATTATTTCGTTGACACCAAGCTCATACACGGCTACGAGCAGCGAACGCATGGTGGAGTCAAACGGGTTGGTGATTGTGCCGCCTGCGTTTTTGATGATTTTGACGTCGCCGTTGCGAATGCCGAGCGCCGCGGGAAGCAGCTCGATAAGGCGGGTGTCCATACACGTTACTATGGCTATCTTCTTGTCGGGAAATTTTGAGGTCACGAATCGTTGGTAGTTCTTTGACTCGACAAAATCTCTGTTGTGTTTAAGTATCTCTTCAATCATAATTCCTGATTTTTCCGTAAAAATAAGCACTTATCTATTAAAATAAAAGTCACAGGGTGGCGCGTAGTATCTCGCGTTTGCCTCCGGGAGGACCCGGAAGCCGTTCGACAGTCAGTCCAAGCGACTGCAACATGCGGCGCACACTTCCTTTGGCGCAATAGGTGGTGAGTACGGCTCCCGGATTCATCACGTCGACAACGCGCCGCAGAGAGTCGACGGTCCACATTTCGGGCTGCTTCTCCGGAGCGAAAGCGTCAAAGTAGACCACATCGATGCCTGCCGGCAGCGTGGCGCGCAGGAAGTCGGCGCGGCGTTTCTCAAGAGTGAACAGCGGCGATATTTCCACCGGAGTGTCCCAGGCCGCGTTGTTCATGACCTTCAGCGACGCCACGCCATAGTCGGGCACGCTCTCCGGCTCCAGCGGGTGGAGTTCAAGCGATATATAGTGAAGCCGGCAGCATTGCGCGGCTTCCGAGAGCGCGGCGTTGAGCCCTGTGCCGTAGCCTATCTCAAGGAGCCGTAGCGGCTCGCCGGCGGATAGGCGGGCGGCGCGGTGACGGAGCGCAGAGTCGACATATACATGCCGGCTCTCGGTCAAGGCGCCTTTGACTGAATGGTAATGCTCGTCCATTTCCGGCAGATAAAGGGTAGGCGAGCCGTCGGCTGTGGACCGGATTTCCGGATAATCGTTCATCTTTGAGTAAACAAAACATTGCTTTCAGACGTATAATAGACTATAACGTCTCAGCTTTTATTTATACTGATATGAAAAGAAAGCATCTTGCGTGGCTGCTTGCCGCGATACTGCTTGCAGGCTCCACCGGACTGACTTCCTGCGAGACACTCCACGGATACTGGGGTGTAGGCAGTGAGTATGGCTATGATGGTCACCATCATTACAAGCATAAGAAGCCCAAAAAACATAAGCATAAGAAACACAAGCATCACCATCATGATGATGACTGGGACGATGACTAATGACTGAAATAGAAGTCAAGCACGTCGCGCGCTGCAGTGAATGAGCTCTGCTGGTTGGAGAGCACACGTGTCTCCTTCTCGCGGAGCATCGCCTCTACTTCCGGATTGGCGTAAAAATGCCGGCGCAGTTTCTCGTCGATGGTTTCATACATCCAGTAGCGCGCCTGCTCCTGACGCTTGCGCTCGAAATAGCCGTTTTCAACGACAAACTTGAAGTAGCGGTCAATCATTTCCCACACTTCGGGAATACCAAGTTCGTAGTAGCCTGAATAGCAAAGCACCTCCGGCATCCATCCCGACAGTGTAGGGGGGAAGAGGTGTAACGCGCTCCTGAACTGAGCCTGGGCGAGCCGGGCGCGGTCTATGTTGTCGCCGTCGGCTTTGTTGATGACAATGCCGTCGGCCATCTCCATTATGCCTCGCTTTATGCCCTGCAGCTCGTCGCCTGTGCCTGCGAGCTGTATAAGCAGGAAGAAGTCGACCATCGAGTGGACGGCTGTCTCGCTCTGTCCCACACCTACGGTCTCGACAAATATATTGTTGTACCCTGCCGCCTCACATAACACTATTGTCTCTCTTGTCTTTCTTGCCACTCCTCCGAGGCTTCCCGCCGAGGGGCTGGGACGAATGAACGCCGAGGGGTGGATGGCGAGTTTTTCCATGCGGGTCTTGTCGCCGAGTATGGAGCCTTTTGTGCGCTCGCTTGACGGGTCGATGGCAAGTACGGCAAGCTTGCCTCCGTCTTTAAGCACATGAAGCCCGAATACATCAATCGAGGTGGACTTTCCTGCACCGGGCACACCGGTTATGCCTATGCGTCTCGAATTGCCGGAATAGGGCAGACACTTCTCGATTACTTCCTGCGCGATTGTCTGGTGGTCGGGCGACAGGCTTTCCACGAGAGTCACGGCGCGGCTGAGTGTAGTCACGTCGCCTTTCAGGATTCCCTCCACGAGCTCTCCAGCCGAGGGGAGCGGCTTGCGCTTGCGTGGTTTCATATACGGGTTGACCGACGGCGGTTGCGTCACGCCGCTGTTAACTGTCAGTCCGTTGTATTTTTCGTCGTTCTCGATATGATGATGTTGTGTCATGTGCGGGTTGCTATTTTAGTAATTCTCCGACCACGCGGATGTTGGAAACCGGTCGGTCGGGGTCATTGGTGATTACTGTTATGCGGGCGTTGACTATGTCGCCTTCGACTTTGCGAGTGTCGACTTTCACTTTTATCCGGGCATTTGAGCCGCCCTTTACCTCGGTCTTGTTGACCGACGCCTGCACGGCGGGGTCGAGAGAGGCTACCTTGCGGATGACAAGCGGGTCTTTGCCGAAATTCTCTATTATAATTTCCTCCTCGTTGCGGGTGCCGACAGCTACTTGTCCAAGGTCAATCGACGTTGAAGAGAGGGCTATCTTCGGGGCACGTTCGCGCTTTTCGGGAGCCATGCGCGAGAAGTCTTCGTTGACCACCGCGATGAGGTCGACCGGCTGTGACTCCGCGCTTCCCGCGGCGGGGGTCACCGATACTTCGTCGGAGGTAAGCCCCCAGTCCGATGTGCGTGCCGAGTTGTAGAAAAATGTAAATGTGACCTGCTCGCCGGGTGGCACCGCCTCGGGGCTTGTGGTCACAGTGATGTGGGGCGGAAGTCCGGTCACGACAGGGCGTATGGTGTCATTGCTCTGGTTATATCCGTCAAGAAACGCCGTCTTGGTGTTGCCTTTGTTTATGTCACCGAATGCGACCGACTTGTTGCGCAGTTTCAGATTGCCCACCTCTACCGGGAAACGTGCGCGCAACGTATTGGACGCGCCTATCACCACTCCGTTTATGGTCAATATGTTCTGTGCAGGGTCGCAGTTGGTCTCTACCTTTACCTTTTTGGAGAATTTGCCGGGGCGTCCTGTCGGGTCATATGTCACTTTTATGACCGCGCTGTCGCCCGGAGCCACGGGGTCGGAAGTAAAGCTCGGGACAGTGCAGCCACATGACGCGCGGGCGGCATATATCATGAGCGGGGCGTCGCCGTCGTTGACAACCACGAAATCGGATGATACCTTTCCCATGTCCTCGTCAAATGCGCCGAAGTCGTGGCTGACGCTTTTCCATCGGGCTACAGGACCGGCAACGGCAGGCATCGAGGCTGCAAGGATGCCGGCTGACAATAGTATGTAACGGATCTCCATCGTTTATTTCTTGTTTTTAGGGATTACACACCCTTTTAGTTTAAGAGTGGGGCGCTTGCCTTTTATGTTGGTCTTCACCTTGATGTTTTTTTCAAATTCGCCCGGACGTCCGAGGGGGTCGAAAGTGACTTTCATCTTGGCTGATGCTCCCGGCTTGATAGGCTCCTTGGGTATCTCGGGAGTCGTGCATCCGCAGGATGTGGTCGCCGATATGATGATGAGCGGGGCGTCGCCTGTGTTGGTGATTACAAAGTCATGGCTTACGGGCCCTGCCGCTTCCTTTACGTTGCCAAAGTCATGGACAGCCGAGTCAAAGGCTATGCCCGGAGTCGCCGCTAACGCTGCTAACGTGAAAAACAGCGTCATGATTGATAATAGATGTCTTTTCATAATGTAAAAATTATAACACTATAACAATGTAAAGATACAAAGTTAGGCACTTGGTTTACTGTAAAGCCATGTTAATTTAGGTTAATCGACAATCTTCAGCTCATTGTCGACTCCGAGTCCGAAGAGGGCGTAATCATAAAACACCGGGTCATCGGGACGCATCTCGCGAAGCTTTGCCGTCAGCGCGATTACCGTTTTCTTGTCGTTGGCGCGCCTGTCGGTCAGTCCGAGTTGCCGGGCGGTGTTGCCGACATGCACGTCCAGCGGTATATACAACTGTGATGGAGAGATCACGTCCCATATGCCGATGTCGACAATGCCGTCGTCGCGCACAAGCCAGCGGAGTGCCATGTTGATGCGCTTTAATGCCGTTGTCGCGAGATTTCCCGGCAGGCATCGCGAGTCGGTGACACCGCCGTTGGCGGCGGCAAGCTCGCGGTTCATTTTTTCGACAAGCGTCCATGACGGGAGTTCACTTGCCGCAACGCCCTCTTTTGCGGCAAAGTCGGCAAGCGACTTGTGGCGGCTGTATATTGCATTGAGTCCGCGCAGGAAGTGACGGAAGTCTTTGGCGAAAAATGTGCGGTGGATATTCATGTCGGGGAGATCCTCATAGCCGCGGTCCATGACATAGTTATAGGGGTCATGGTCCATCAGCGAGAGCATTTTCTCGCAGTTGTTGCATATCATCTTCCGGTTGCCCCAGGCGATAGTGGCGCTAAGCAGCGCTACTATCTCGATGTCCTGAATCTTTTCAAAACGCCGTGGAAACTGCACCGGGTCGCGGTCGATGAAGCTGAGATTGTTGATGCGTGACGCCTCGCGGTCAAGCATCTCTTTTAGGTCGCGGTCGGTCATCGGTTTATTGATTTAAGTGACATGATGTCATCGCCTGAGGGCGACTGGTAGACTTTGAGCCCGAACTCGTTGACCACGGCGATTGTGTGGTCAAATATGTCGGCCTGGATGTATTCATATTTCTTCCATTCGGTCGTGGACGTGAAAAAGTAGAGCTCGACCGGGAGTCCCTGTGGGGTAGGCTGAAGCTGGCGTATCATTATCATGGCGTCTTTGTCGACATGAGGATGGCGGGCGATGTAGCCCTCGATGTAGTGGCGAAACACTTTCAGGTTGACCTCCCTGCCTCCGCTGCGCTCCATGCCCTCGGTCCATCGCTCGGCGTCGTAGCGCGCCATCTCCTCTTCGGTGCAGAAGCGTATGGTGTTGACATCGATGTTGATTGAGCGCATGACTCGCCTTGCTCCGCTTTCCCACATTCCACGCCAGTTCTGAAACGACTCGCTGACAAGCGAGTAGGGGGGCACGGTGACAATCGTGTTGTCATAGTTCTTGACCTTTACCGTGGTAAGGGTCACTTCGGTCACTACGCCGTTGACGCCACGGGCGGGAATCGCTATCCAGTCGCCTACCTTGAGCATCTTGTTGGCCGACAGCTGTACGCCCGCCACAAGACCGAGTATCGTGTCTTTGAACACCAGCATCATTACCGCCGCCGACGCACCGAGTCCGGTCAGTATCACTACCGGATTCCGGTCAAGGAGGACACTGATGCCGATTATCACGCCTATGGCGATCACTATGAGTTTCAGCATCTGGGAGAGCCCCTGCAGCGGATGGTGTTGCAGCCCCGCCTCCTCGGCCGACGCTTCGTAGAAGCCGCCGAGCAATGCACACACAAGCATCACGCAGATGACTATTATGTACAGGATGATAAGCTTCTGGGCATAAAACAGGAGCCTTGTCTCCGGGTCAAGAATGAGCGGCAGGAAGAAAAATATTATGACCGGACATATAAGATGGCATGCCGAGTTAAGTACCTTTGTGTTGAGGATGTAGTCGTCCCATTTGGTTTCGGTGCGGGCGGTGACCTTTGTTATTGTTTTCACGATTACCTTGCGGCAGAAAAACTCCAGCAGGTAAGCCGCCATAGCGATGAGGCAGAACATCAATACTCTTTGCAACGTGGAGAGCTTGTCGACCGAAATGCCGATGTCAACCATTATATCGTCCATTGTGACTGCGGTTAATTGTTAGTAAACAGTAAGGGCGAATCCGGTAAGAGACGGATTCACCCTGATTGAATTAAATTGTTTTATGAGAGTGTCGACTGACTGTTACTCGGAGTCATCCTCCTTCATGTTGTGGAACACATTCTGCACGTCGTCATCGTCCTCAAACTTCTCAAGAAGCTTCTCAATCTGTGCGCGCTGCTCGGCGTTTACCTCCTTGAGGTCGTTGGGGATGCGCTCAAACTCGGCGCTGATAATCTCGTAGCCGTTTTCTTCGAGATACTTCTGGATGTTGGCAAACTCCTCGAAGAGACCGTAAAGCACGATTTCCTCTTCATCGGGCTCGACTTCATCAACACCGTAGTCGATAAGTTCAAGTTCGAGGTCTTCGGTTGACATTCCTTCCTTCGGCTTGATTTTGAACACGCTCTTGTGGTCAAAGAGGAATGACAGTGAACCCTGGGTGCCGAGTGTGCCTCCGTGCTTGTTGAAGTAAGAACGCACATTTGCCACAGTGCGGGTATTGTTGTCGGTGGCCGCCTCTACTACGATGGCGATGCCGTAAGGTCCGTATCCTTCATATACGATTTCCTTATAATCGCTTGCGTCCTTGTCGGTAGCCTTCTTGATGGCGCGTTCAACAGTGTCCTTAGGCATGTTTGCCGCCTTGGCGTTGTGCATCAAAACACGCAGGCGCGGATTGGTGTCGGGGTCGGGACCGCCTGCCTTGGCAGCGATGGTGATTTCTTTGCCTATGCGGGTAAATGTGCGAGACATGTTGCCCCAGCGTTTGAGTTTTCTGGCTTTGCGGTATTCAAAAGCTCTTCCCATAATATTTCAGTTCGTTATAGTTATGATTGTTTTGATTTGATTATCGGAGTGATGCGCCGAGCTGTTTTTGCAGGTTGGCTGTTATCTTGCCCATTACTGCCTCGATCTGCTTGTCCTGCAGGGTCTTTTCATCGTCCTGCAAGGTTATTGATATGGCGTAGCTCTTTTTGCCCGGTTCAAGATTCTTGCCCTGATAGACATCAAAAAGCTCGACACCGCGCAGGAGTCTTTTCTCGCTGTCGCGCACGATTTTCTCTACCTGAGCCATTGTCACCGCCTCGTCAAGCAGCAACGCGAGGTCGCGCTTCACGGGATGGGTCTTCGGCAGGGTAGCGTAGGTGACTTTTTTCTTGAGCGCGAGTTTTACGAGCGCGTTCCAGTCAAGGTCGGCATAAATGACCTCTTGCTTTATGTCGCAACGCTTTAGCATCTGCTTTGCCACGATTCCAAGATGTCCGAGTGTCTTGCCTGAACGGGTCGCGATTTCGACAGAGTTGCTGTATATCGGTGATTTAGCCGGTTTAAGCTCGATTTCCTTGCCGTTGATGCCAAGACGTGAAAATATATTGGCTACGATTGCCTTCATGTCGAAGAATGTGGCTTTCTCTTCGGGGCGCGCCCAGTTGCCTGTGCGTATGTTGCCGGTAAGCCAGAGGGCAAGTCGCTCGGTCTCGGTATAAGGCGCGATGGGGTTTTCAGCGGTGGACTCTACCGAGAGGTCGCGGCTGTAAACCTTGCCAAACTCATATAGCATGAGGTCGGCGTCGCGGCGGTTGACGTTGTGCTCGATTACCTCAAGTCCGCCGAAAAGAAGCGACATCCTCATCACGTTAAGGTCGTTGCTGAGCGGATTTAGAAGTTTGACCGGCGCGTGATGTTCGTCGGTGAGCCCTTCGTAGTAGCTTTCGGCAGTCAGTGAGTTGTTAAGAATCTCGTTGAATCCGGTTGCGGTAAGCTGGTTGCTTATCAGCTCGCGC
This sequence comes from Barnesiella sp. WM24, assembly GCF_004570975.1. Taxonomy (GTDB): domain Bacteria; phylum Bacteroidota; class Bacteroidia; order Bacteroidales; family Muribaculaceae; genus Muribaculum. The sequence continues at coordinate 231,755 of NZ_SPPC01000005.1, read as the reverse complement.
AGTTCGTTGGAGCTGTCGGTGACAGTCTTGAACGAAAGGCTTGCGCGCAGATTGCGTGAGAACTCGATATTGTTGTAGCCATATATGCGGAGTACATCCTCAACTACGTCACACGGACGCTGGACGTCAACGCGGTAAGTCGGCACACGCAGGTCGATAGCCTCGTCGCTTTGGCTGACAATCTCCATTTCAAGCGATTTTACAATCGCGTCGACCTGAGCCGTCGGAATCTCCTTGCCGACAAGGGCGTTCAGGTAGTCGTAGCGTAGATTTACCTCATAAGGCTTGATTTCGGCAGGATAGATGTCAATCGGCTCGCCACATATCTCACCTCCGGCAAGCTCTTTTACCAGAATGGCGGCAAGCTTGAGGCAATACATGGTGGCGTTGGGGTCGGTACCGCGCTCATAGCGGAATGAAGCGTCGGTCGATAAGCCGTGGCGGCGTGCCGTCTTCCTGATAGAAGTGGGGTTGAAGTAAGCGCTTTCAAGGAAGATGGAGGTGGTGGACTCGGTGACTCCCGAGTCAAGGCCTCCGAACACTCCGGCGATACACATCGGCTTTTCGGCGTTGCATATCATAAGGTCGCGCTCGTCAAGCTTGCGCTCAACTCCGTCAAGAGTAGTGAAGGGGGTGTCCTGCTGACACTTGCGCACTACAATTTTGCCGCCGTTGATTTTTTCGACGTCAAAGCAGTGGAGCGGCTGCCCCATGCCGAGAAGTATGAAGTTGGTGATGTCGACTATATTGTTGATCGGGCGCTGTCCGATGGCGCTAAGATAATTTTTCAGCCATTCCGGACTCTCTGCGACCTTGATGTTGCGTATGGTCACGCCTGAATATCTCGGACATGCTTCATAATCGTCAACTTCCACGGTTATGGCTCCGTCATGGCGGTCGGTGGCAAATGAGTCTACCGACGGACGCTTGAGCTGTGACGGCTCGGCATGACATGCAAGCCACGCGCTAAGGTCACGCGCGACTCCGTAGTGGCTTGCCGCGTCGACGCGGTTGGGGGTGAGGTCGACCTCGATTAGCCAGTCGCTTTTCAGATTGTAATATTCCGCAGCCGGAGTGCCGGGCTTTACTTCTCCGTCAATCACGATTATGCCGTCGTGGGAGGTGCCGACTCCTATCTCGTCTTCGGCACAAATCATGCCGAATGACTCGACACCGCGTATCTTTGACTTCTTGATGGCAAACTCATTGTCTCCGTCGTAGAGGGTGGTGCCGACGGTGGCTACCACGACAGTCTGCCCGGCTGCGACATTAGGCGCGCCGCATACAATCTGCGTCGGTTCTCCGTTGCCGAGATCCACTGTCGTTATGTGGAGATGGTCACTGTTGGGGTGTTCGACACAGGTTAATACTTTTCCTATTACGATGCCGCGAAGTCCGCCGCGTATTGACTCGACTTCTTCTACAGTACCCACTTCAAGACCGATGGATGTAAGCGCATCGGCAAGTTCTTCAGGGCTGAGCCGGAAGTCAACATACTCTTTGAGCCAGTTATATGAGATATTCATTACTTATTTGCTTGAAAGCGAGCAGAAACAGACGCCCGCATAATAATTCGCGCAAATTTACAAAAAAATCCTGTCACAGCCAACTCATTTTGACTGTGACCTTGATTTTCCACGAAATGATGCTGTTATACCGATTTGTTGGAGGCATAAGTCCACATTGTCGGTCGGATGCAGGCATTACGGTAAAACAACTCTTCTTCAGTAGGACAGGCGCTGTCCTCATACCAAGGCAGATGACGTAAAGAATAGGGTGGAGCAAGCCTGTAAGCCTCGGCTGCACGTGACCTGTTCAGGCCGGACAGAGGCCGATACAGAGCAAATGTGGTGTCAATAGGCGCACGATATTTGTCGCCGTCACGTTGTTCCCAGAATTTTTGTTCATGTCTGATTACTTCTGCCTTATTAGCGAAGTGGTCGGGAATGTCATCAATTGATAGCGAGGGTCCTACTTTCAATGCGAATGGCTTTTCAACTGTCATTATATGAATCATTCGTTCGATAATGTCAGCCGGACAGTTTTCTGTCAACTCTACGTCACTGTGTGTCTTTTAGGATTATAGGAAACCAGAATTTTCTCATTCTGCGCTTTTGCCACGCATGGCAGCCAAAGGGGAGCTTCTTGCCATTAAGCTTGTAACAGAGCTTAGGGTATTTGTCAAATGCAAAATCAAGAGCTTCTTCCCAGTCAGGATATGAGAACCCCAATCCGTGTCGGTTTACTTCTGTTGAAAAAAATACATCTTCATTGTAGATGTGATTGCGGTAAAGAAGATATCGGTCAATTTCTTGTCTTAATTCTCTTACCGCGCGCAGATGAGACTCTACACGTCGTAATGATAGTCCGCCATTGCCTACTTGCCACCATGTTGCGCGCTCGTCAGGCATGTGAAGCATTTTGCGGAAGCCATGCTTGATTTTCGAGCCAAGTTTCAGTAATGGAAATTTGTAGATGGGGCGTACAAGCCACGGTGCGCCAACATAATCGTATCCTTTGTCACACCATTCAAGTAACCGGTCGGAGAATACATATGCGTCAAGTTGATATATAAGGATGTAGTTAAAACCGGCAAAGCGGTCATAAAACTCTTCTGACATCATCAGTCGGTTGTAGCCTGCAATACCTTGAAAATATGACGGGTCAAACGTTTCAACTCCGGCATTTTTGACTATACCGGTCAGTTTTGAAATATCAAGCCCTTCAGGGACTACAAATGTGACCGGATGCCGGCTCAGATTTGCTGCAACCGCGCGTAACGAGATTTCTTCATATTGATGAAGTGTACTTTTATAAGCCGGTATTACTATGTTGACTTTTTCCATGACTGGTGCAAAATTAGCACAATAATCTAAAACAACAATTCCATATCAGAAGATATGTGTTGGATTTTGAGGCTTCTTTATTCTCGGTCGGGTCGGGACTTACTGGTCTATGAACTTATATTTCAGGGTTATGTTATACTCGTTGCAAACCAAATGTTTCCTGTCGTAATTGCGCTATATGATTGAAATAAGGCGGCGGCAGAGGGTGACGAGGTCGTCGTCGGTGATTACGTAGGGGGGCATGATGTAGACATTTCTGCCAAATGGACGCACCCAGATGCCGTTGTCGACACAACGCTTCTGAAATTCTCCGACATTGACAGGCTCTTTCATCTCGATCACGCCGATTGTGCCAAGCACCCTTACCTCCTTTACCGAGTCAAAAGTGGCGGCAGGCGCCAGCTCTCGCTTGATGATTGATTCGATATGTCTGATGTGGGTCTCCATGTCTTTGCCGCGTAGCAGGCGGATTGACTCGCATGCGATGGCACAGGCAAGCGGATTTGCCATGAATGTCGGACCGTGCATCAGTACACCCGCCTCGCCGCGTGACACAGTGTCGGCGACATCCTTTGTTGTAAGCACGGCGCTCATTGTGAGATAGCCCGCCGTAAGACCTTTGCCGATGCACATGATGTCGGGCTCAACACCCGCCCATTCCCAGGCGAAGCATTTGCCGGTGCGCCAGAATCCGGTAGCAATCTCGTCAAATATCAGCAACACGCCATAGCGGTCGCAGAGTCGACGCGCTTCCACGAGATATTGCGGATGATAGAAGCGCATGCCTCCGGCTCCTTGTACGACCGGTTCAAGGATGAGAGCCGCGAGCTCTTCATGATGCTGCTCAAGCATCTTTTCAAGAGGCTCGACAGCCTCATGGCTCCACTCTTCGTAAAATCCTATTCTCGGAGCCTCGACAAAGTAACGTATGGGCAGTGCGGGTCCGAATGCCCCGTGCATGCCTGTCACCGGGTCGCAGACACTCATGGCGTTCCATGTGTCGCCATGATAGCCTGAGCGTATTGTTACAAAATTGCTTTTCCTGTGGTCGCCGCTTTTGGCTATAGCCGCCTGTACCGCTACTTTCATCGCGACTTCGACGGCAACTGAGCCGGAGTCGGCATAAAATATATTGTTCATGGATGGAGGCGCTATCTCCAGCAGCAGCTTGCCAAGCTCTATTGCCGGCTCATGGGTGAAACCGCCAAACATTACATGCGACATCTTGCCGATCTGTCGCATCGCGGCTTCGTTGATCGCCGGATTGTTATAGCCGTGGATTGTACACCACCATGACGACATCCCGTCAATCAGCTCGGTCTCGTCGGCGAGACGTATGGTCGTGCCGTGGGCTGAGTCAACCTTATATGTGGGCAGGGGGTCGATCGTCGATGTGTAGGGATGCCATAGATGCTCTCGGTCCCAGGAGTCATGGAGTGAAGTGTGGTCGGTCATTTTTTTTATGGATTTTATAGTGCAAAATTAATTATAATAGCTGACCGCAGCAAAACCGATATATAAAAAGTCACCTGCCGGAATCATGACAGGTGACTTGCTCAGGGTAAGAGAATTCTTTATCTGATTACTTTGGCTGTTTTGACTGATCCGTCCGACATGCGGTCGCGGCGAATGGCGATTGTGCCGTCCGATGGTTTGTCAATGCGTATGCCATGCAGGTTATACCATTCTGTAGATACAATGGCGGCTGCCTCGGCCGGTGTCTCGATGCCGGCGGCTGTCCCTACCTTTGCCGACTTGTTTACAACTCCGTTTACAACATAGACGCTCTGTATGGCAATTTCAGGAAGCTCTTCCATCTGAAGGGTGACTGTGTGTTCCGGGGAGCCTTCGTTGGTTATGACAACTCCTGTTTCGGAGAAGTTGTAAGGAATGTCGGTTATGGCGCTTTTCAGAACAGGGTACACTTCGGGCGTGAAAGAGAATAACTCATTGTTGATAAATATGTTGTAATACATATTGTCGGGGTTGATGAAATTACCTTCAGTATCGGTGGCGGGAATAGTGAAGCTTACTGACCTGCCATAGGGAGAGTAATAGTCACCGACAAAGTTCAGTGAAGGGTTAGCAGGTGTTGCCGGTTTTTCTTCGTATGGTGAGAAAGTGACGTTCATAAGCCGTGAGCCTGCGGGCATTCCCGGATTGGCGGTCTTCATACCGAAAGTCATGAGCATTGCCTTGTCGGCGATGTATTTGTCGCCGGTTTTGGTGAGTGTCACTTCGGTTTCGGGAATGAATCTCACGTCAGGTTCGCCCCATTCGTTTTCGTACTCTTCTGTTCCGGCAGCCTGAAAGAAGTAGTAATACATCTCTGTAGTGTAAATGCCGAGATACTGGTCGGTCGGTAATGTCACCTTGTCGCCGTCAATCGTGCCAGTAATCCAGGAATCACTGAAATAGCTGTAAAGACCTTTGATCCACATGCGATTGTCTGCTATGCCTATTTCGACTATACGGTTGAGCTTTTCACCCCAGTTGCTTTCGGCTGAACATATATATTGTGTGGTTTCCATACCGGCTGGAGGGGTAGGTAAATTCTCGTCAAATATGAGCCAGTCGATATTTCCTTCAGCTGAGCCGGTGAACATACCGTCTGCATCGACAAGTCCGATCACTCTCGGTGTGCCGTCGCTCTCGGTGTCAATTTGAGACAGCCTGTTGTCTTTCCATTTCATTACGAGGTCTCTGTTTTCTGTGTCAACAACAAAGTCATTGGTGTCATCAACGGTTATGACCTTCATGATTTGAGCTGAAATCTGTGACTCCGGAGCTCCGCTATACGGATTTGCCGGCTGTATGTACACATCCTGAGGGAAAGAGAATACGACTTCATCACCGTTATCAGAAAGTGTGCCTTTTATCCAGTATGGTGAGGTTGTGGCAAAAGTAGACACCGGCATATACATATAAAAGTCTTTGCCGTCAATTACCAGATTGCTTATTTTGCCTTCAATATCAGACTCATAAAGAGCCCCCCACATATATAAGTATTGCTTGGAGCTACGATAAATATTATTGTATACCGTACCCGACGGGGTTTCCTGAATACCTGCTGCATTGACCGGCTGTGTCATGACGCCGCTGATAAAAGCAGCGGTTGCTAACGAGAGTAAATACTTTTTCATACGCATTGATATTTTTTTTGATAATTTTGGTTTTGGCAAAAGTATATAAAAATATGTTTTAGTGCAAATAAATGATGCTTTTGATTTTGTTTTGTTGGAAAAATTCTGTGTTTTTATTGTGATTGCTGTCTTTGTGTTTTTTTTGGTTGCGATTATCTGCCGGTTGTCATCGAAGTGTCTTCTTTCAATTAAGGATAGTTTATTGTCTGAATTAGGTGTTAGGACGTTTGATGATTTAAGAAGCGTGTTGTCAGCTGATATAAAATGTTATTGCCGATAAACTGTCGTTATAATATTGGACATGAGTGTATGATACTGCTTTAAATTTGGCTATCTTTGTGGCATGGATTGGCGGGAGTGTCGTGGAAAATTTAGCCGGATTATGTCGGGTGACCGTTTCCTTGCGGGAGGGGTTACGGCAGGATTGTGGGTATTTTTAGGCGCGACTTACTCGTTTTATCTTAGTCCGGTGGTGGCGTTGCCTGTTTTGTGGGCGTTTGGGCTTGTCGGCATTTGTCTGTTGATTGCAGGTGGTGGTGCGGTCTTGATCCAGCGTTTACTGCCGAGGTTGCCTGTGCTTACAGTTTCGGCTCTGCTTGTTGCGTGGTTCTGTCTTGGCAGAATGGATTTCCCGAGGATAGGATGGACAATGGTCGGAATCGGTGGGGCTGCCGGTGTAATTACCGCTTTGGCTTGGATGTCGCGCAGGTTATCTGTCAGGCTGTTGGCTCTGACGGTTGATGTCTTGTTGTTTGCAGCCGTTACTGCATATTGTGTTGGCTCTGACGCGGACGATTCCGGTGCCGATCAACCTGCCGTGGATCATGACATGACTGTCTTTGATTATGGTCGTGACGGGGCAGTGGTCGACGGCTCTGCTTATTTTCATGTGGCGAGCAGGATTGACAGCGTGGCGCGACGTTTAATATGGGGATTTGACCGGCATGAGTTGCCCCTTGCCGGGAAAGTGTTTCTGCCTGCTGCCGGTGAAGACTGCCCGCTTGTGGTTGTCCTTCACGGGAGCCATTACATGCTTGACACGTCTCATGTAGGCTATATCTGGCTTGCCCGTAATCTTGCAGCCAGGGGGTATGCTGTCATGCTTGTTGATGAAAATTTTATAAACAAGAGCTTTTCGGGAGGCTACGCTCCCGATGATTATATAGGCAGGGGCTGGCTGCTGTTGAAGAATCTGGAATTGCTGAGAGACATGGCAAATGACCCGCAGTCGGGACTTGCCGGAAAAATTGACTTTGACAATATTGTGCTTGCTGGACATTCGCGCGGAGGCGACGGCATTGCTGCCGCGACATGGCTTAACGGGCTTGAAAAGTCACCGTTTGACCCCTCGGAGATATACTGTTTTGATTTTGGCATAAAAGGAGTCATCGAGATTGCGCCTACCGGGATGCTGACGCTTGCGGAAGGCTCTCCCTATAAATATACTAATGTGAATTATCTGCTCCTGCATGGCGATATGGACGGGGATGTCTCGTTTATGTATGGATTGCGCCGTTATAATGTGGCTACATTTAGCAATTCGTCCTATCACTTCAAGGCATCAGTTTATATTGACGGAGCCAATCACGGTCAGTTCAACACCGTGTGGGGCAGCGAAGACCGTCAGCCTCCGGCTTCCCGGCTGCTTGCCCGGGAGGGAATGATTGGCGGCGACGCGCAGCGGCGTCTCGCGCTTGGCTATATAGAGCCGTTTCTTGACGTGACATTAAAGGGGCGGGGAGAGCTTCCCGCCGAGTTTAGCCGTCAACTGCAAGAGGGCGATATAATACAATGGAGTGACACAAAGTGTCGATATTTTGCCGATTTCGAGGACGATGCCGGGCTTGGCGAGGTCGTTGAGCTCACCTTGCGTGACAACAGGCAGATGTCGCAGGCAAATCACGGAGTCAGGATAACGGCTTCACGCAGTCATGCGGTCACGGTCGATTCAGCATCAATAGCCGGAGATGGATGGCTTTTGATATTTTCGGCCTATTCCGACTGTGACACGCGCCTTGCCGTGGTTGCGACCGGAGCGTCGGGAATCGTCCTCTCCGACACTGTGCGGCTCGTGGCAAATCCTGTAAAGCGATTGTCGCGTTGTCGGTTGATATTTCCGGTTCAGGGTGACGGAGTGCGCGAGCAGGTGCTAAAGAGCTTCACGCTTCCTATAAGGAGCGAGGGCGACTCGTGCATTACGGGTGTTACATTTTCTATCCCTGACAGCAGCGGCGACTGCGCAGTCATAGTCGACAATGTAGGCATAAGAAGACATTTTGAGCATTAAAACAGGCATTTATGGAAAAATTTCCATAAATACGTGTATTTTTCTTGCGATTTGTTTAGTTACCTTGTATAAAATCACTAAATTTGCGGATATAACCCATTTAACACGTTATAAGATGAAAAAGCATAATTTTTATGCCGGACCCTCGATTCTTAGCGAATACACGATTAAGAATACAGCAGAAGCCATCAAAGACTTCGCCGGTACCGGATTGTCAATTCTTGAAATCTCTCACCGCAGCAAGGAGTTTACCGCAGTGATAGAAGAGGCTCAGCAGCTTGTAAAAGAGTTGCTTGAGGTGCCGGAAGGTTATCACGTGCTGTTCCTCGGAGGAGGAGCCTCGATGCAGTTCTGCATGGTGCCTTACAACCTTTTGAAGAAGAAGGCGGCTTACCTTGACACCGGTACTTGGGCTGCCAATGCAATCAAGGAGGCTAAGCTCTTCGGAGAGGTGGATGTGTTGGCATCAAGCAAGGATAAGAATTATACTTTCATCCCCAAGGGCTTTACCGTGCCTGAAGATGTCGACTATTTCCATTTTACCTCCAATAATACAATCTACGGAACAGAGATGCGCTATGACCCTGATGTAAAGGTGCCTTTGGTTGCCGATATGTCAAGCGACATCTTCTCTCGTCCGGTAGATGTGGCAAAGTATGATGTGATTTATGCCGGCGCACAGAAGAATCTTGCTCCCGCCGGAGTGACCATCGCAATCGTGAAGGAGTCGGCTCTCGGCAACGTGGACCGTGCAATCCCGACCATGCTTGATTACCGCACCCACATAAAGAAGGGCTCGATGTTCAACACTCCTCCGGTATTGCCGATATACTCTGCGCTGCAGACCCTGAAATATTACAAGGAGCTTGGCGGAGTGAAGGAGATGGAGCGTCGCGATCTTGCCAAGGCTGAATTGCTTTATGAGGCTATCGACTCAAGCAAGATGTTTGTCGGCACAGTCGCTCCTGAAGATCGCTCGATAATGAATGTGTGCTTCGTTATGAAGCCCGAGTATGACGGTCTTGACAAAGAGTTTATCGACTTTGCTGCAACAAAGGGTATTGTCGGTATAAAGGGTCACCGCTCTGTAGGCGGTTTCCGCGCGTCACTTTACAATGCTCTCCCTATCGAGAGTGTAAAGGTGCTCGTCGAGGCAATGAATGAATTTGAAAAGAAACACTAATCGATACACAGGCTATGAAAGTACTGGTAGCTACTGAAAAACCGTTTGCGACAGTTGCTGTCGACGGTATCCGCAAGGTGGTTGAAGACGCAGGTTATGAACTTGAACTGCTTGAAAAGTATCAGGCGAAGTCAGAACTCCTCGCAGCTGTCGCTAATGCCGACGCTCTTATCATACGCAGTGATGTGATAGACGCCGAGGTCTTTGACGCGGCTAAAAATCTAAAGATTGTTGTACGTGCCGGCGCCGGTTACGACAATGTGGACCTTGCTTCAGCGACCACTCATAATGTAGTGGTTGAGAATACTCCCGGACAGAACTCTAACGCTGTTGCCGAGCTCGTTTTCGGAATGGCAGTCATGGCTGTGCGCAACAATTACAATGGCACTTCGGGCACTGAGCTTAAAGGAAAGCGTCTCGGACTGCAGGCTTACGGTCAGGTAGGACGTAATGTGGCGCGTATCGCCAATGGTTTCGGCATGGAGGTGTCGGCGTTTGACCCTTATTGCCCTGACGAGGTGATGACCAATGACGGGGTAAAACCTGTACACTCTGTGGATGACCTTTATTCGGGCAACGATGTTGTGTCTATTCATATACCCGCCACTCCTGAGACTCGCAAGAGCATAGGATATTTCAATCTCACCAATATGCCTCTCGGAGGCGTTGTAGTCAATACCGCACGTAAGGAGGTTATCGACGAGGATGGACTGGCAAAGGCACTGCGCGAGCGTACTGACCTCCGCTATGTCGCCGACGTGAAGCCTGACAATGCCGAAGCCCTCAAGGAGGAATTTGGCGGTCGTGTTTTCTTCACTCCCAAGAAGATGGGAGCGCAGACATCTGAGGCTAACATCAACGCGGGAATAGCCGCAGCCAATCAGGTGGTGGCTTATCTGCGCGACGGAGTTAACAAGTTTCAGGTCAACAAGTAATCCCTGAGAATTATCAGATAACAAAAAGCCGGGACTGCGCCAAGCGCGGTCCCGGTTTCATTTATTGCCAAACCGGCTCTTATGTAGTCGCTTATTGAGCGTTGTCGGTCTCCGGAGCTTTGTCGATGAGGTCAAGGAACTCGTCAAGCTTAGGAGTGATGATAATCTCTGTCCGTCGATTGCGCTGACGCCCTACTTCGCTGTCATTGTCGGCAATAGGGTTGTACTCGCCTCTACCTGCAGCCGACAGGCGCTTGGGGTTGATGCCGAAGTCATTTTGCAGAACCTGTACGACAGATGATGCGCGAAGAGTCGAGAGGTCCCAGTTGTTACGGATGTTGGTCCTATTGATAGGCACATTGTCGGTATTGCCCTCTACAAGCACGTCATAATTGCTGTAATCCTTTATGATTTTGGCAATTTTGCTTAGTGTCTCCATCGCGCGGCTGCTTATCTCATAGCTGCCTGTCTTGAAAAGCATGTTGTCGGCAAGCGATATGTAGACCACGCCTTTCAGCACCTTGACATCGACATCTTTAAGTTCATCGGTGCTGAGCGAGCGTGTAAGCTTGTTAGTGAGGGCTATGTTAAGCGAGTCGCTTTTTGATTTTGCGTCGACAAGCTCCTTGATATATTTGTTTGACGCATTGATTTCATCGACAAGCTTCGCGATATTCACGTTGCCTTGTGCATTCTGGTCCATGCTTTTGTCAAGGGTTCCTTTCAGCTCGGCAAGGCCTGCACGAAGCTCTTCATTGTTTTTCCGTGCCGCATCAAGTTGCTGCTGCAAGTTTTCACCATTCGCATCACATTTTATTAGGCTTTCGCGGGTTGCCAGATAGTCAGATTGAAGTTTCTGATACTTCTTATTTGATACACAACCTGTCATCATCATGCCACACAGGCTGAAAACGACGAGCATACTTTTGATTTTCATAACTTATAAAATATGGTTATTTATTCTATTCAAAACTATATTTATAACGTTGACTGCAATAACTATGTTCTTATGGCTTTGACATGAGCAAGGTAGAGAAGGCGCTGACAACCGGCGCGTCGGTCATCAATGAAATGCCGGGATATAATAAAGATGCGTGATGTCGCGTTATCATTATTATATGAAATCAGTCAGTTACATATTCTTGTTAGTGTTGCCTCTGCTTGTGGTGACAGGGTGTATAGAAGATGGGTTTACGACCTCGCCTTCCGACCAGCCGGTATATTCCTCCGACACGCTGAAAATGGGGACGGTTTTTACAGCCGAGGGCACACCTACCAGGATGTTCAAGGTGTTTAACCCCCATGACAAGGGGTTGAACATAAGCGAAATTTCATTGCGCGACCAAGAGATGGGAGGTATATTCCGCATTAATGTCGACGGTGTGTCAGGATCCCGCTTCACTGATGTGGAAATCCGCGCCAATGACTCTATATTCGTGCTTGTTGAAGCGACGCTGCCTGAATCGGGCAGCGACCTGCCTGTGGAAATCAACGCGCCGCTCGACTTTGTGGTAAACGGGGTCACTTCGACTGTCGTTATCAATGCTTTCGGGCAGGATGTCACTCGCCTTGAGGCTGTCACGATTACTTCTGACGCCACCTTGTCGGGCGAGAAGCCTTATCAGGTTTATGACAGTCTTGTAGTCGCCGAGGGTGTGACGCTTACTCTTGACCCCGGGGTGACATTGTATTTTCATGACAGCGCGGAACTTGTGGTGCGCGGAACACTACTGTCCAACGGTACGCCTGAACGTCAGGTCAACATGACCGGCGACCGTTTCGGTCAGGTTGTAGGGCGCATCCCTTACGAGATAATGTCGGGACAGTGGGGTGGAGTGTATTTTTATGGCTCGACCCGCGACAACAGGTTGTATAATACATCGATAAGAAACACAGTCTATGGCGTCTATGTCGATTCTGTAAGCGCCGACATTACAGAGCCGGTGCTGACACTCGTCAACTGCCAGCTTCGTAATTCCGCAGGCACGGTGCTTGTCGCCGACCATGCTCCGGTCACCGCCGTAGGATGTGAGTTTGCGGAGGCGGCGAAAGGAGCTGTGTATCTATATAACGGAGTCCATCGGTTCAATCATTGCACATTTGCCAACTATTACCTTTTCTCTGCGATTTCAGGTCCGTTACTTTATCTTGACGGAGAAACGGTAGATGCCGACATATCCAACTCTATCCTTTATGGCATCGGCAGCGATATATTGCCTTCTGACCTTGCCGGAAAGCCTGTATATTTCCGGAACTGCCTTTTTAAATCGGCGGGTTCCGATGATGACAATTTCATCGCTACGATATGGGATGCCGACCCGTTGTTTTACACTGTGCGCGAGGACTATTATTTTGATTACAGGCTGAAGGAGGGTTCTCCTGCCATAGGGGCTGCCGACCCTTCGCTCTCGCTCCCTGACGCGGCTGTCGACCGGTATGGATTGCCGCGAGGCTCCAGACCTGATGTCGGAGCTTATGTTTTCTCTCTTGATAGACTCTGATAATTCGTTTTTATTTTATACCTTTGCAAGGTATGAGCGGTTCTCAGTCAATAAATCAGTCACCTTATAGCCGCGGCGCCCATTATGGTGTCGCTTTCGGCGTGTATCTGAGCGTGCTTTTTTTCGCTATAGCTTATTCGCTGACAGTGCCGTTGCTTAGTCTGCTGTCGCTTATGATGATGGCGGGCGTCCCTGCGGTTATATATATCATGTTGCGGAAAAGCTATGTCGCCGACTATGGAAAGACTATCTTTTCTTCGCTGTGGATGGAGGGTATAGCAATATTCTTCTTTGGCGGACTTATAGCCTCGCTGGTGTCGGTCGCTTATATGACATGGATTAATCCGGGCTATCTTTACAGTCAGGTCGACATGATGATTGAGTTATATGGCAGTGCCGACTGGGAACGCGGCAAGGAGCTGTCTGACATGCTAGTGAGAGCTAAGGAGCAGCATCTGATACCCGCGCCTATTGATCTTGCCATTGACATGCTGTGGCTTATCGTGTTTTCAGGCTCGATACTGTCGATGTTGATGTCGCTGCTTGTACAGGCAAGAGGCTACGGTAAAAAACAAGCAAATTAACAGAATTCAATGGATATATCAGTCGTTGTCCCGTTATACAATGAAGCCGAGTCGCTTCCGGAACTGGAAAGCTGGATTGCGAGAGTCATGAATGAGCATGGATTCTCTTACGAGATAATATTTGTCAATGATGGCTCTACCGACAATTCGTGGGAAGTAATCTCAAGTCTCAGGGAGCATAACCCTAACGTAAAGGGGGTTAGCTTCAGGCGTAACTATGGTAAGTCGCCGGCTCTGAACACCGGCTTTGCGCGTGCCTCAGGTGATGTGGTGATAACAATGGATGCCGACTTGCAGGACAGCCCTGACGAGATTCCGGAGTTGTACCGCATGATTAAGGAAGAGAAATATGACCTTGTGTCGGGGTGGAAGCAGAAACGCTATGACCCGCTGTCAAAGACGATTCCTACAAAACTCTTTAACGCTACTGCGCGTAAGGTGAGCGGCATACATAATCTGCACGATTTTAATTGCGGGTTAAAGGCTTATCGCAACAAGGTCGTGAAGCATATCGAAGTATATGGTGACATGCACCGGTATATACCTTATCTTGCGAAAAATGCAGGATTTAACCGTATCGGGGAAAAAGTCGTTCATCATCAGGCTCGTAAATACGGTACTACAAAGTTTGGTCTCGACCGCTTTGTCAACGGTTATCTCGACCTTGCGACGCTATGGTTTACTTCGCGGTTCGGGGTAAAGCCGATGCACTTTTTCGGATTGCTCGGCAGTCTTATGTTTTTCCTCGGTCTTATTGCTGTGGCTATAGTCGGATTTGGCAAGCTATACAATATGCACCACGGGCTCCCTTACATTCTGGTGACTGACTCCCCTTATTTCTATCTGTCCCTGACATTGATGCTGCTGGGCTCGCAATTGTTTCTTACCGGATTTGTCGGTGAGCTGATTGTGCGTAATTCCGACAGGCGCAATGAATATGAGATAGAGGAGGAGATAGGTTGCCTTGACTCAGAAAAGTAAATAAATATTAATCAGTATATGGAACAGTATCCTCAATTCTATAGCCTCTCCGAACGCCGTTATTCATGTCGCGGCTACTCTGACAAGTCTGTGCCGCGCGACCTTATCGTCGCTGTTTTTGACGCTATGCGTCTTGCTCCGTCGGCGTGCAATCGTCAGCCCTGGAAGTTTCTGGTGATTGATACCCCGGAGCTTTGTCAAGCCATCCGGAAGAGCTATGACCGTGAATGGTTTAACTCCGCTCCGGTCTATGTGGTCGCTCTCGGGCTGCATGACGAGGCATGGCATCGTCCTTACGACGGAAAGGATCACACTGACGTGGATGTGTCGATTGCCGTAGAGCATTTCTGTCTTGCAGCGTCAACTTTGGGGCTTGGCACATGCTGGGTGTGCAATTTTGATCCGGCGGTGCTGAATGAGGCTCTTTCACTGCCTGAGGGAGTGGAGCCGATTGCAATAATTCCGCTCGGCTATCCGATCGATGGCTCGCAGATTCCGGAGAAAAAGCGTAAGTCACTCGATGAAATAGTGAAATGGGGAAAATATTGATATATTTCTCGATTGTGATGTCGGTTGTCCTGCAGTCGTGTAACTCTGTAGGATGCACCGACAATAAGAGCTCCATTCCGCTTGCCGGCTTCTATTCTTATGAGGAACTGGCGGCTATTACTGTCAATAATGTGTCAATTGGCGGTGTGGGCGCGCCTGACGATTCTCTGCTTGTCAACAACGGGTCGGTGAGCCAGGTGTATCTGCCGTTTCGTGCTGACGCGGGTCAGTCACGATTCTTTATCCGATATGAGGATGAGGCTCTTAATTTCCCGGAACTGTTTGACACAATTACGTTTAACTATACGCCGATTCCCTATTTCGCGTCTAAGGACTGCGGGGCTATGTTCCGCTATCGGATTGATGACTATTCCTACACTCGCCATCTTGTCGATTCGGTAGGATTACTTACCGATGTGATGACTAATGCTGATGTTGAGACCATACGGGTGTATTTCCGTACGCAACAGCCCGATGACGCTGACACGCCTGACGAGGGGCAACAACCTGCCGAATGAATATGATCCGTTACATATTGACATTGTTTTTTGTGCTGACTGTCGTTGTGACATCTGCTCAACGACGCATCACCCCGGTGGAAATACCCGGCAAGAGTGGTAGTGCGGCAGTTGCCGACAGTGTGGCGACAGAGGCGAAGCCTGACAATCTTGTAGAGACTACTGACATGTCGGGTCATACTGTGCTTGTGGACACTATTTCAGGAGTGGAATATCGCGATACGATACTCACGCAGGCTCCAAAGCTGGTTTACCCCCGTTTTGAGGCTGTGTCAGTGGGTGTAAATGTATGGGATCCGCTCCTGCGCTGCTTCGGGCAGAAGTACGGGCTTATAGGGTTCTGGGGCGAACTCAGCATTCACAACTGGATTAAGCCTGTCGTGGAAGCCGGGCTTGGTCAGGCTGAGATGACTCCTGACAATGGAAACTATACTTATAAATCATCGGTAGCGCCCTATTTCAAGGTGGGGTTGAATTATAATTTTCTGTATAATTCCGACACGGCTTATTCCGTATATGCCGGTCTGCGTTATGGTATAAGCAATTTCGGGTTTGAGGTGACTGACGTGACCATAAATCAGGGCTATTGGGGTGATGACATGATGATTAATGTGCCGTCGCAGCGTGCCACTGTCGGTTATGTTGAGGCGGTAGTGGGTTTGAAGGTGTTGATTTTTAGTAATTTCTATATCGGGTGGGACATTCGTATGCACTCGATAGTCCATCAGAGTAACTTGCAGTATGGCGAACCGTGGTACATTCCCGGTTATGGCACCCGCACCACTCCTTTCAGTGCTTCCCTTTCAGTAAGCTATACGCTACCGTTCCACAAGCGTAAGCAAGTGGATACCGATAGCAAGTGATAAGTTGACAGTCCTGACGAAGGAGGCTAACGTTTCAGGTCATCCTCTCTCTGTCGGCGGAGTCTGTCACGCTTCTTCATGAAGAAATGTAGCAGTATGATACATAGAAGTGTGGTTCCTATGATTCCGAAATAGTACAGATAGTGTCCGTCAAAAAACTCCTGTCTTCCGATGTAGCTCATGACTCCGAGGTACACCAGCAGCAGTAATGGAATGTAAGTTGATTTTTTCATGGATAAGTAAAATTTTAGTAAAGGCGATTTTTGCTATTCTGAATGGTTTTCTTCAGAAAGCGGTGGAGTGTAAATGTATTTTGATTCTTCAGGCTTGAACTTGCCCGATATAAGGTAGTTGTATATTTTTATACATGCCCATGCGTCGATTGAAGCATAGGTCTGCTGAGGGGCCGTTAGCAATGAGGCTTCCCAGTTGGATAGGCGCTGGCTTTTGGATATGCGTTCATTAAAGATTATGCCGTATATCTTTTGAAGGCTACAGTCGCGAATACAGTAGTCTTTTACCATTTCCTGCAGGTCGATGAACGAGCATGGCGAGAATTTATGCAGCTTGTGCAGCACGTGAAAGTCATCTTTCAGCGAGAGTCCTACCTTTGTGATATTTTCGTTTTCAAGAAACTCCTTTAATTCAGGAGTGAATCCGAATTTGTTGATACGGAACAGGTAGCAACATTCGCCTGTTGAAATCTGGATGAGGGCTACTTGGTTAGTGTGTCCTTTGCGGAATGATGGTTTGGTTTCAGTGTCAAAGCCGACAACGCTGTATCTACTTATTGTGTCGAGCGCACTCTTAGCCTGCTCTACCGAGTTAACTACCTCAATATGTCCGGGATAGGTTACTGTGGGTAAAGATGCTAATTGCTCTTTGTTAATCGACAATACAATAGTTTTTACATCCATTTTGGTTTATATAAAAGATTTCTCGACTTCTCTTGAATGTACCGGGATTCTGTGTGCATAATCTCAGCAATGTAAAGGTAGGAATTTTCGTCGATAAGTAGGATAAGTTGTAATTATCATGTTTTATATTTAACACTTGTAAATTTATGTTAACTTAATTTATGCTTCCGCGGCTCAGGTTTAGAAAATAATCATTTCACTTTCCGGGAAGTGGTTTTTGAGGTATCGGCTGATAAAACCCTTTGTGTCGTCGGCGATGATCTTGTCTTTGTCGAAATAGGTATTGTAGAGCAGATAGCGCAACTTTATGCCACGATTCTTTATTGCCTCAAGTGACAGTATCGTGTGATTGATTGAACCGAGTATTCCGTTGGTTACCAATGCTATCGGCAGGTTCTCATCAGCGATATAGTCAATTGTGAAATAGCTGTCGGTGATGGGTACCATCAATCCTCCCGCCCCTTCGATAAGTACAGTGTCGTAACGTGAGGCAAGCAGTGAGGTGCTCCGTCTTATTGTTTCAAGATCTATCTCTTTGCCGTCGATGCGGGCTGCAAGCTGTGCCGATGCCGGATAAGAGAATATCACCGGAGATGTGGTAAAATCCTTGTCTTCGGGAAATAGCTCTGTGTTCATGAGCTCGCGATGCTTGATGATGTCTTCAGAGTATCCTTCGTTGCCTGTCTGGATAAACTTCTGTGTGATTACGCGTTTGCCCTTTTCAATAAGGCGGTTGGCGAGCCAGGCGGTAGCGTAGGTTTTTCCTGCATCGGTGTCGATGCCTGAAATGAATATGATGTCGCTCATTTTTCTTCTTTTTGGATGATAAGATATATGGGATGATATGTAAGACAGGCTTTTCCGCCGGTCATCGGGTAGTCGGAGATAAGTCGGCGGATGTCGGTCGGGGTGTTTCGCATTGCATTAACTCCTGTGAGCTTCAGGTGATGCATCACTTCACGCGGTGAGTCAAACTCTTTGGTGATATGTTCATCCTCGACGCTGATTATCCGGCAACCTGCGGGAGTCATGGCTGCAAGCTCCTCTACGGAGTAGTAGCGCAATGGCATTCCGGTGATTTTGGCAATCTCATGCATGTTGTCGGGTCCGAACGTGGACACGGCTATAATGCCTCCTGCCGTAAGGGCTTGCGCTGCGTTATGCAGCCACCTTTCCGGCGAGTCAAACCATTGCATAGCCGATGCCGAAGCGATTGCTTCATAATATCCTTCCGGGATAAGGCGTATAAGTTCTTCTGCATCACCCGCGATTATCTCTCCTGCCTCTGGAAGCTCTATTTCAACGGGCGCCAGGTCCCACAGGCTCACGCGATAGGGATGCCATTTGCTCATGTACAGGCGTGTAAGCATCCCCGTACCATAGCCTGCTTCAAGTATTGACAGGGGAGGGGCGGGAGAGGCTTTTTGCCAAAGAAGCCAAAGTTTCTCAGCTATATGACGTTGCACGTCGGCATTGTCATCGTAGGTTGCCGCGCTGCGTGAGAATTTTTGTGCTACAAGACTCTTGTCGATAATCTCTTGTTCGATAAGGGTCTGCCAGTCCGGAAGATGTGCACCGTCTTCAATGATTCTTGTGCGCTGAAGTGTGCGCCATGCCCGTCGTTGATTGTCAGGTGGAAATATGCGGTCATTTCCGGCAATTACCGCACGGTCCCAGTCGGCGGCTGCGTGACTGCCGGGGTCATCGTGACTGTAGGCGTTCTCGATTGCGATAAGTTCTTCTTTAAGTCCTTCGATGTCTCTGTCAGGACGGTTGGCGCTAAATGAGGCAAAAGATTCAGCATTTTTGCACATGCGTCGGTAAAACTTGTCCAGGTTTCTTTCTGACAGATTTTCAAGTGTGCCTCTGAATATCTGCGACGGTATTCCTTCAGTATCGTCAATCGGTCGGAGAGTGCCGTTGACTGCAACCTTGACAGTCGGTGTCAGACCGGTCGATGCAAGGACCTGTGATGCCATGTAGACGCCGAATGACCAGGCGAAAAGATATATGTCGGTGTAGCCCGACAGTGCCTTGATGTCAAGTGCCGTGTCGCGGTAGTCCCATATGACGGCTATGTCGTGTCCGGCAAGCCTTATGTTGCTGAAAGGGGCTGGATTCATGCCCCAGCCGGCAAAAATCAGTATAAGTTTTCTGTTATTTTGTTTTACCGTGAAATCCAGCTTCATGATGTTAGAGAGCTAAGTGCTTTTCCGAGTCCGGTGATGTCGTTGTCCGACATTGAGGCACTAAGACTGAATCTTATACGCTCGGTGCCTGCCGGGACAGTCGGGGTTCTTATTGGTAATGCTTTGTAGCCGAGTGCTTTTAGCCGGGTCGACAATTCGATGGCTTTTCGTGAGTCGCCGGTTATAAACGGAGCTATATGACTTGGCTCGCTGCCGGTTAGATGCAGGGCTTCATGAAGCATCAGCGACAGTCGCTTGACATGGTGTCGCTCATCCTCCATGCCGGTCAGTGTCTCTATCATGAAGCGTGTCCACGCTGAAGTCATCGGAGACAATGCCGTGGAAAATATGAAACTGCGGGCGCGGTTTATAAGGTAGGCTTTTATTGTCGGGGATACCGACGCGAATGCTCCGGCTGATGCCGCCGCTTTCCCGAATGTGCCTATTACGACATCGACATCATCGAAGCATGCAGAATCATGGGACAGACCGAGCCCGTATTTTCCCGTTACACCAAAAGCGTGAGCTTCGTCTACATAGAGCATGGTGTTGCGATAGCGACGTTTTATATCGGCGAGGCGTTCTATGTCGGAGCTGTCACCGTCCATGCTGAATATGGATTCAGTGACAATAATTATTCTGTCATGTTTACCTGCGCTGTCGCTTACTATGCGTTCGAGCCTGTCATAGTCGTTGTGGGGATAGCGAGTGAATTTTGCCCTTGACAATACCATTCCGTCAATGATGCTGGCGTGGCTTAACTTGTCGGCTACGATAAAAGTATTGCCTTCGGCAAGTGCCGGCAGGACCCCGGTATTGGCATGATACCCGCTGTTAAACAGCAGCGCGGGGCGTCCATACAGCTCTTCAAGCAACTCTTCAAGGCGGTTATGCTCTTTCTGGCAAGAGGCGAGAAGTCTTGATGCCGAGGAGCTCATCGGCAGCAACTTGTTGGCATCCCGGCTAAAAAACTCTTCCCTCAGGTCGATGCGCGTGGCAAGGCCCATGTAGTCATTGGTGGAGAAATCTATGATTTCGCGCTCTTCGTTTGACGGAATAGTGCGTAGGTTGCCTTCTGTCTCAAGACGGTTGAGTATTTCGTTGTAACTTGCCATCGCTTTCTGATAATGCAATGCAAAATTACTCAAAAATACCCATTCTGCAATCACTTTTCCGACAATCCGTGATAGCCGGCATCCTTGTCACACACCATCCCCTCAAAAAGCCCGTCCAACTTGACGAGCGGCTTTGTCCCTCTTTTCACGTTTTCATGAGAAATAAAACCGAGCCTGTGGATGTCATTGAAAAGCCTGATAAGTGACCGTCCTATAGCCCACGCAAGATTTACAGGTACGGCGTTTCCTATCTGTTTGTATTTTGATGTCAGATTGCCTTTGAATTCCCAACTGTCAGGGAATGTCTGTATTCGTGCATATTCTCTGACTGAAAGAGGGCGAGTTTCAAATGGGTGGCAGCGTTCCGTCTGTTTTTGTGCCGGAGCGCAGGTGAGAGTGAGGCTCGGTTCGTCCATTGCAAGTCTTCTTGCCATGCCTGTTTTGCCGCCGCCAAGATAAAAACTGCCCTTTAGATACTCTTTTGCTACATCTTCAGGAAGGTCACGCCAATCGCCCCCTTCCGGTACAAGATTCATTATTCTCTTTTTTGATTCAGGATATTGCTGCCCTTCTGATTCGGGAACATCCGTATCATACAGGTTGCCTTTGTAAAATGCGTCTCTGAGGGTTCTGACTTCACTGCTTACATCGGGCCACTTGAAATCTACAAATGGCGCTATGTCGTTTCTTATTGCAATAAGTATGATTCGTTCGCGTTTTTGAGGAACATCGTATTGTAGCGCTTTCAGTATTCTTGGCTTGATTAGCGTGTAGCCAAGTTCCGAGATTACATTCTTGATTGTTTCCATAGTTTTACCGCCGTCGTGTTCAAGAAGCCCCTTGACATTTTCACCCATGAACACTTTAGGATGAATCTCCTTTACTGCGCGGGCAAGTTCAAAAAACAAAGTTCCTCTCGTCTCTTCAAATCCAAGACGTTTGCCTGCATAGGAAAATGCCTGACACGGAAATCCTCCTGACAAGAAATCTATAGAATCACGATATGGGGTAAAATCAATATCATGAATGTCTCCTTCTACAACATTCCAGTTGGGACGATTGTGTCTAAGTGTTTCGCAAGCACTATGGTCAAATTCATTTAGCAGCAAATGATCAAATCCGGCTTTTTCCATACCGAGAGCCAGACCGCCACCACCGGCAAAAAGTTCGACGGAAGTGAACCTGCTCACGGGAGTTGTAAGCATCTCTTCATCCCAACGCGACTGAAGCATGGCTGAAATTTCAGGAATGTCGCCTATTTCGTCCAGGAAGAAAAATTTTTTGCCATTGGAATCCGTATGTACCTTAAATCGGTCTTTTCCTATCCAGGAAAGGACTGTGGCTCTTGAAACACCGAGCAAATCAGAGAAGTTATTTATGGATATTGTACGTCTTGTCATTATATCACCTGTTGGTAAAATCCTCAAACCCTTCGTAAGTAGAAAATGCGAGCATATACAATGCCGTAAGCAAGTCGGAATGCTCTTTGGTCAGTTCCTCATAAACTGTATTCTTTAACGTCAGTTCAGAGTTGTTTTCAAGTACATCTTCAATGATTGTCGGAAGGGCGACACATAATTTGTAAAATGCCTTTGAGTCGCCAAATACCAGTCCATAGAATTTGTCCATGGACATTCTTCTAATGCGGTTGTGACATCGTGGACTTTTGTCAAGGGTTATTTTCCACGCTTCGTCTTTTGACCGTTTGGAAATGGCTTCCACCAGATAGCATGTCGCTTTGTCATCATCCAGCAGTTTGGCTTGCATTTTCATATATGTTTTCTGTGATGACGCCGCATTCATGGTGTTGTGCTTGTTTTTAAGCTCAACAAATAAGTGCAGGTCGTGATTTTCAACATCAAAACCTTCTCTGGGTACAATCCAACCGTTTCCTGCATAATTGAATATGTTTTGGTGAAAATAGCCGATACGGTTTGTATTGGACTTGTCAATCTGTCTGAAGCATTCATCGGCAATAGCCTGACCGATTGTCTTGCCATAAACTTTTGAGTCAAAGGTCAATTTAATCGGGTCGACAATATTTTCATTAAATTGATTAAGGGTTATCTCTCTGCGATATGATTCTACTGTCTTTTTGACATGCAGGTATATCGCCTCATCTGATATAAATCCAAGATTGTATGATTTCATTTTGCCGGAATTGCTTTAGAGTGCAAATATACGATATATGATGGGTCAAATTGGACAACAATAATATTAATAGAAGTTAAATCAGTCACTCGCAGGCGGGGAGGGGGACGGTGTTTAGCCAGAGGTCGGCGATGCGGCGGTGACCTGCCGGGGTTGGGTGTATGCCGTCCCATATCCAGTATTCTGCCGGGAGTGACGGTATAGCCTGCAATTCGTGGAACATCTTGTCGTAGGGCAGATAGATTGCCTTATAGTCAGCCGCGATGTCGCTTGTAATTGAGTCGAGACGGGCAATCATCTCTTTCCGTAGCTCAAAATCGGGGCGTTTGCCTGCCTGGCCGCTCGGCGCTGTAAACGGCGCACCGATTACAATCCGGGTGCCGGGCAGTGAGTCAAGGGTCATGTCAAGCAGTTTTCGGTAGCGTTGTTCCCATCCATCGTAGTCAAATGCTGTAGTCTTGTCGCCGTCAAGCCAATAGTGGACGTCATTTGTGCCTACAAGTATCGACACAATGTCGGGACGGTGGGCTATCACATCCTTCTCCCATCGCGATTCAAGGTCGGCGAGAGTGTTGCCGCTGATGCCACGGTTTATAAAATGTCGTTCGGGGCAAGGTCTGTTGCTTTCGATGTCGGAAGCAATAAGAAACACATAGCCATGACCATAGATATGGTTCATGTCGGTTGTCGACCTGTTTTCAGTAGGACATGGATAACCGACGGGATTGCCCCAGTTGCCGTCGGTTATCGAGTCGCCGATAAAAAGTATGGTTGTCGATGACGTGAGCATCGCAAGCATTGCCAATCCTAAGGCGGAAGATAGTAATTTAGCCGGCTTCATAGTCACTTTACGTTAATTGTTGATCCTGCGGAATGAGCTGATAGCGCAGGGGCATATTGGCTCTGTATCGATGCAATGCCTGCCGAGTACACGCCTTGATTATTTACAAACAGTTCATAGCTGAGGCGATATGTGCCTTTGGGAAGATGGGTTACAAATATGTTTGTCGCGGCATCGCGGTTTTCGCGATAGAAACATATTCCTTCGGCATATAGCGGCTGCGGCAGTTGTTCGACAGGTTCGAAGCATGCTCCGCGCTCATCGATTATCGCCACATAGTCCATATCGCGCTTGGTGATTATGGTAAGGTTGACCTGCACCACATCGCCTGTCTTGATTGTGTCGGCGTCAGTCCATACGGTTTTGTCACCGTCGACCGATTTTACAAAGAGATGCTTGTCAATGGAAACGTCGTCACATGAAGCCGCCTTGATCTCGGTCATCTCGCTGTCGTACTGACAGAATACGGCTCCCCATGAGGGCAGACCTTCCTGCTTGTCGACCGATAGTGTCGCCCCTGCCGGCATCAGGTCGCTGATGTCGCGTCGGAAATATCCGAGAAGGGAGTCGATGGAGTCAGGGGTGACGGTCTTGTCGCCTATTTTTATGACGGGAGGTTCGGCAGGAGCTGTAAGGCGTTTGCCTGAGAGTAGTATTGCGGCTACAGCATCCGAAGTAGTGACTGATGTGCCCCAGTTTTTAGCCTCTTTTTGCAATATGAGCCACTGGCGTATGAGTTCTACATCGGGCGACTGTGGTTCTATGGTGTTGAATGCGTCAAGGATGATAGTTGTCGCGCCTATTTTCCCCATTGACCATGCTGTCAGGTCGTCAAGTGACGCCCACCACATGCCTTTCTGAGGTGTCGATGTAGCATATTCGCGTAGAGAGGCGAGTATGCGTCTTGATTCGCTCTTGTAGTTATGATTGTAGAGCAGGGTGGCTGCAAGGGCTTTGCTCGTGACGCCATAATCTTTCCAGTGCGACTTAGCCTCTGTGACAGTGTTGTTGATCAGGCGCTGTGCGGCTGACGGCACCGGGATTTCTTTGTAATCAAGTCGCAGTATAGAGTAACCGGTGTCGGTTGATGCAGGATGCTTTTTCACTGTTTCTCCTGCCTCGCGGTCAAGATAGCCGACTCCGCGTTTTATCATTGCCTCGAGGCGGCTGTTGTCAGGCATAAAGCCGAGGCGTTTCAAGCGGCCCATCATGCCGAGGATATTCTCGGTAATCCATGCCGACGGTTCCTTTACCTGGCTCATCCATGACCATCCGCCTCGCGGAGCTTCGAGCAGCGACAGTTGTCTGATTGATTTTTCATAAGTCTCCGCTATCGTGGCTCGGTCAAAGAGGAGGGCGAGACGCTCCATTCGCTCAGTGTCGCTCTTTGCATCCATTACCCAGGGAGTGCAGTTGAGAAGTATGGTCTTCAGGTCGGAGTTTCGTTCGAGCATGGATACGAGAGTGGAATCGCTGCGGTCGCTTTCATTCCACATCTTTATTGCAGCGGCGATGTTGCTGTCGGTCTTTAGTATGCCTTCGGCTATCGCAGCGGAAAATATCGCTGCAGCGGCTGAAAGGGCATCCTTTGACTCGTCATTACGGAGCCCCGGCAGTGCTGTCACGACATACCATGACGGATTATTGCAGGACTGCAGGGTCACTTTCGCATCGGCGGGCATCTCGGGCAGTTTCATCTCAAAGGAAGTCGAATCAGGCGCGATATAGAACGGCATTGTATCAATGACCGGTGAAATCGATGACAATACCGGAATTATGCTCTGTTCGCCATCAGCAAAATCCGGGGTCGATGATTTTATGCGATAACCGATTGCGGTGACATCGTTTCCGGCATTTATTTCGGTTGCGATAACCGTCGACTGACCTGCCGGAATCATGGTTTCGTATGGGTAAGTCGCCGTTACCTTGCCGCTGAACGGGTCAAACAGTTGTACTGTCGTGGTCACAGTGGCTGCTGAATCGCTGTTGTTCATGACCGAAGCCTCGATCACGGCCTTGTCGCCCGTGCGGAGGAAGCGGGGCATATTGGGCTGTACCATTACAGGCTTGTTGGACAGTATCTCACGCGAAAGGTTGCTTACCAGCATGTCTTTTGTAAAGGCAAGTCCGCGCAATTGCCAGGTCGTGTTGGCGTCAGGAGCCGTAAACGAGAATGACAGGTTGCCGTCGCTGTCGGTCGTCAGTTCCGGACGGAAAAAGGCAAGAGGGGTCTCTGCCGCGCGGTATTGGAAATTGTCCATACTCTTTTCCGGGGACATTGATTTTTCCTCTTCCGCGTCGCTTTCTCCACCGTCAAGAGCTCCGGTAACGAAGACAGCTTCGTCTGACGCTTCTTTAGCACTGAACGTGACACTGTTGAGCATTCCCATTCCGGCAGATTTAGCCATGTAGCCCCTGATGCGGATATTGGTCCATGATTGTCCCCACAGCTCAAAAGATGGAGATGATATATAGCGGCAATTGTCGCCTTTGACTCCGGTTATGTCACTTGAGTAAAGATTGTCAAACCCTGAGAAATTGTAGCGGAATACCGTAGGAGGAACGTTGCGCGGTGAAAGCGACAGCGCGTGGGGGCGGATTGCGTCGAGTGCTTTGGAATACATGTCAAGGATAATTGCCGACTTTACTCCCAAAGAGTCGCGGTCGCTCACCTTGAAGGTCCATCTTTCTTCTGTTCCCGGCACAATTCTGTCGCGGAAACTCTCGACACTGAGGTTTATTCCCCGGAGTGATGATTTCGTTGTCACATTGATGTCGACTGATTGATAGGCGTAGTCATGACAGGTGGTAAGATTGACATGAATCTTTTCTATTCCATCGGGCAGGCGATAGGTGAACCTGTGCATTCCGGCTTTGACTTTTTTCCAGCCTTGCTCGATTACAGTGGAATCGCTGTAGACGGAGTAGCGTATGTACTGCGTGTCGCCGGTTGTGCCGTAAAGAATGTCGGTCTCGCGTCCGCCGATAGTGTAATCATGTCGCGGAATCCACAGTATCGCGTCTTTTACAGGGCATGTGGTGTCGTTGTCACGATAAAGCGTGACATTTGCCACTGTCATCTTTTCGGCAAGTTCAGGGTCGACGGTGGCAAACTCAACTGAATAGACTCCTGAAGGCACTTTGGCGAGGTCGACAATGCGGCGGTCGCTCATGAATGACCCTTCGGCTACAGTATTGCTGTCTCTGTCAATGAAACGGTAAAGGATTTTTGCCGCGACAGGCTTGCCGTTGAGGTCGGCGAGTGTCACGTCAAGGTCGACATTGCTGTCGATGTCAATCGATGAGGGCAGTGACGCTGAAAGAATGTAGGGCTTGCCTGTCGTAAAGTTTCTTGACGCCTGCCTGTTTTCTCCCGTGGGTGATGTAGCTGTGAGGTTTGCGGTGAAAATTCCGTTTGTCACGGGTGACTCTTCGAGCAGTTGCGCCGGAAAGCAGATAGAGAATGTTCCTGATTCATCGGTCGACAGCGTTGTGGTGTAGAACTGCTCACCATTGCTGCTACCCCACCAGAAGCGATAGCGTGGCGACGCTTTAAGTTCGGCGACTATTCGACATCCGGCAAGCGGGAATCCTGAATAGGTCTCTGTCTTGCCTTTTAGTGTGACATCGCCCTTGGCGGGGCAGTCACGCAGTATGTCGGTGATTTCGACTTCATAGGTGGGAAGCTTGTAGTCCGACACCATGAATTGAGTATAGCCGTAGTTATTTCTGCCGGCATTGTCCTGAGGATGTGTGAATACAAGCGAATAATTGCCGGTCAATCCTTCCTCGGGAATCCGGAATGAACCGTTGATACGTCCAAAGTCGTCGGAAGTGACAAGCACGGTGTCTTTAACCTCGTAGTTGGCATCGCGCATAGCTACTTCCACGACAAATCCGGGCACGACTGCCGTCGCTTTGCCATAGCCGTACTGCTGCACTACGGCACTCCACCTGACCGTGTCGCCGGGATGATATATGGCGAGGTCGGTGTTGCCTTGTATCGCATAGCCTCCGCGTTGGGTTGAGGGGCTGCTGTAGGGCAGGTAACATGGCTGGGAAAAGCGGTCTGTACCCTTTGTCGCATACAGATAATTGCCCTTGTCGGTGATTTTAGTCATCGCTGTGGTGTCGGCGGTGATGTTCCGGGAGTTGCGGTTATTGTTTTCCGATACTGTTATGGTGACGCCATGCTTTACCGGCTCGCCGGTCTTGGGATTGGTTACATATGCCCAGCGTTCAGCCCCGTAAGCACCGGTGCTGAGGTTAAGCGACGTGCAATGAACGTAGTCGTAGGTGTCGCCGGAAGAATTGTAGCGGTCGTTACGCTTGCCTTCTATTACAGGGACAATAATATAGGCTCCTTCTCCCGGAAGTACGGTCTTTTCCGTTGTCTTGCTGAAAAACGGTGCCTTCAAGTCATTCTTTATGTGCAAGGTCTTTACAAGAGTGGCGTTGCCTTTCTTTAAGTCATAGCTGCGATAGTCGGCTGACCGGCTGTAGGGCACTTTGTAAATCTCGATTTTTGCATTGTTGACGTTATTGTTGCTGACAGTTATGAGCAGGGTGTCACCGGGGACTACTGTTGATTGATATTCAAGATAGAGCTTGCGGTCCGTGATGTTGGCAAGCCTGTTTTTAAGACATGCAGCCCTGAAATATCCGGGGTGACGGTGAAGACATTCATTTGCCATGCGGTAAAATGTGTTCACTTCTTCCGGATAATTCTCGATGTTGTAGTAATATGACTTGTCACCGATAGCTATCATTGCTTCGGTTGAGTAGGGTGAGGAGGAATATTGGTTGTAGAGGTCGTAGAGAAGGGCGCATTGCTTCTTTTCCGAATTGTCCACACCCGACCCGATAAACTCTATGCGGCTTATGTCGGTATATATTAGCGCGGCCGGGGCATTTTTATGGAAGTCGATTAATTGGCGGTATATATCAAGAATCTGACGGGCTATAGGCTGCCTGTAATTGAAAGACATGTGGCTGTATCTGTCATAGCGACACAGGACAGACGCGGGAAACACCCATTCTTTCTGCTGCAGCCACTTCAGGATGTCAATCGATCTCCAGGCAACGAAGTCGTAAAGAGTGGGGAAAAACGGCATTGCGTCATCGTCATATTTCACTATGCCCTTGTATTCCGACAGCTTGTGACCCAGCAATTGCTCGGGCGATGACAGGGCGTCGGCTGTCAGTTGCCGTATTTTTTCACAGAACTGCTCGCCGCTCCACAGCTGATAGTTGCCATTGTCGGACGACGGCAGCTCCCTGCGGTCATAATTCCATCGGTTTCTCGTGTAGATGGAGTTGTATATGTCGGCTTGCATAAGATACAGCAGCGAGCGGGTCGCGGCATCTTTCTCTGATGAGGTGATGTCGGCGATTTTGTCAAGCACCGGCTGCAGGCTGTCATTGTCGATGGCACATTCTGCAAGGCTGTAGTTGATGAGCGACCTGACAAGTTTTTTGCCGTCTCCGTCGTTCAGCGCTTTTTCAAGCGACTCCATGGCGTTTTTGCTTACAGTCTTCGGGTAAGCGAAATCCGGTTTGGCATATTGCGCGTTGGCGTTCATGGTAGCAAACAGAATTAATAGTGACAGAATGTGTAATACTCGTTTCATAATAGTATAAATATGAGATTGGCGCGATATGTTCGCGCCAATACTTGTTATTTTATTTACAATGATGTCAATTTACTTTTTTGCCGCACGTGCCTTGGAGTGCTCCTTCATCAGCTTGTCGGTAAACTTGCGTTCAGCGCGTTTCAGTTGAAACAGTTGCTTGGGTGTCAGCACTGACTTTAGCTTGGCGAAATATTGCTTTTCGATAGCTCCCTCCTTGCTTTTGGTCTCAAACATCGCCTCGGCTGCTTTTTCATATTCAAGATCCGATACTTTTCCGTCGGCCTTGGCTATTTTACGTTCAAGTCCGCGTGTCTCGCGGTTGACTTTCCACAGTGCGTCGTCCATCTCGTCATATATCGGGAAAAACTTGGCCTCCTGCTCTTTTGTCAGCTCAAGCTCCTTGGCGAGGAAGCTGTGCTTGTACTGGCGAAGCTCTTTAAACCATTCCTTGCGGTCGATGTTTTGCTTTTCCTGTGCATAACCGGGAATGGCAATGACCATTGCCATTATGAGCGACAGTATCATCTTCTGTAGTTTCATATGGAGCATTATTTAAAGTTAGCTAATGTCACGCCGTCATCGTAAAGACCTTCGATAACGTCATACTCGTCGACCTGGTCCTGCATGTAGTAGTCATAGAAATTGTCGCTTTCAAGCACCTTGGCTATTACAGGATTGTCGCTCATGTGGCTCGATGTGCGGCCGCTGATGTCGTTGAAGAGCCACATCATGAGCCATATGCCGCTAAACATGGCTGCCATGTAGACATAGGGTCGGCAACGCTGCCACCATGTGCGCGGCAATATCTTTTCCTGCTTCTTTTCAGGAAGTTGCTCCATCATACGTGAGGCAAAATCAGCGAAGTAACCATCGGGAACTGTCATCCCCGACCGTCGGTCGACTTGCTTTAAGATGTCATTGTCATGTGCCATATCGTATAACTTTTATTTTTAGGACTAAATAGATGGTCAAAGGTTTAATCGTTATCGGCAAAATATTGTTCAATTTTTTTTGCCGCAAGATGATAGGATGCTTTCAACGCTCCGACTGATGTCCCGAGCACCTGCGACATGTCTTCATATTTCATGTCTTCATAGTAGCGCATGTTGAACACGAGCCTTTGTTTTTCAGGTAGGGTGGCGATGGCCTTACGCAGTTTAAGGGCAAGCTCGTCACCGTCGATAAATGTGTCTGATTCAATGAGGTTGACAAGATGTGACTCCTCGTCGTCAAGCGAAAGGTTGAGGCGCTTCCTTTCTCTGGCAAGAAAAGTAATGCTCTCGTTTATGGCTATCTTGTAGAGCCATGTCGACAGTTTTGCGTCTCCACGGAAGCTCTCGATTGACGACCAGGCTTTCATGAAAGTGTTCTGAAGAAGGTCATCGGCATCCTCGTGGCTCTCGACCATGCGGCGTATCTGCCAGTAGAGGGGCTCGCCATAAAGTCTTATGACCTCGCCGAAGGCATCGCGGCAGGTGGCGGGGTCGCGCAACCTCGCTATCAGTTCAGGATTTTCTTTCACAAACTCGTTGCCCATTGTCTGATACTTTGTCTCACAAATTTAGTAAAATAACCCCAATCGCGCAAATCTGAATGTCGCAAATATCTCACGGCTGCGGAGGAAGCTGTGGTGATTACGTGCTTGTTGGGCGCATTCCGATTTCCATGGGGCTATAAAACGCAAAGGGGCTGCCCGTAACGGACAGCCCTTATGTCTTGCTGCTGTATAGCTTCAATTATTCGCCGGGGATAATTGCTTCGCTGGGGCAAACTTCTGCGCAGCTGCCACACTCGATGCAAGTTTCGGGATCGATGTGGTAGATGTCGCCTTCAGAGATTGCTTCAACGGGGCACACGGGAAGACAAGTGCCGCAAGCTACACATTTATCAGTGATTACGTAAGCCATGATTAATTAAATTTAGATATTATACGATAATTTGTTTATGATTGCTTTACGATGCAAAGTTATATCTTTTATTTTAAAATCATAGCCTTTTATCGAAAAAATTACTTCACAAGCACTTTTCCGGTGAGTTCGCCTGCCTTGTAGAGGTAGACACCGGGGGCAAGACGGTCAAGTGAAAGCGAGCCGTGACCGTTGACCGTGCGCTCGATTACGGTAGCTCCGTTGAGCGAATAGATGTCAAGTTTGGTGCCGTTGGCAACATTATATTCAAGTATGTTGCCTGCTACGAGATTGACATAGCTGCCATCGCCTGCCACGTTGTCAATGCCGGCAACATTTCCGTCAAATACAAGGGTGAACGTGAATCTCGGTTTCAGTCTTACCGATACGATTACGTCAACCGAGCTTTTTGCGGGCACGACATTCTGGTCGGCTGCCGTGAAATCGGAATACTCAACATCAAGCTTTTCAGCTTCGCCTGCAGTGAGGTCAAAGTCATACTCCACTACATCAAAGTCGCCTTCGCGTACCGGGTCTTTGCATATTCCATAGCAGAATTTTACCTTGGTTCCGGCAGCACACGATGTCTTTATGTTACAGGATATATCTTCTGATGCGGTCAGATAAATTTCGGGCTTTGACTCCCAGAAAGAGGCGCCATCGAGTCCATATTCGTAACCTACGGTTACTGTCGCGCCGTTTTCAACGGGCTTTCCGTCTACTGTACAGGTAAATTCCTGTGCATTGATGGCGATTGCACAGGCAACGCCGATGATGAGGGTAAAAATTTTCTTCATAATTATACTGTTAATTATATTACTCAGTTGGAGTTTCTGTATTTATTTCACATTCAGCAGCCTGGATTACGCCTTCCTCATTGTTGTAGATAAAAGCCACAACCGACAGGTTGTCTACATTCCAGTTATCTCTTACTTCGACCTCGTGAGAGAGCGTTGTATTCTCCCTGGTGGTAAGAGCTATCTCCTCGCCCCAAGTGCCGTTGACCGCCGCGCGGAACACGTGGTTATGCACATAGTCGGCTTTGTAACTGAACCCAACCTCGGCAGGGTTGCCCTGTTGTGGCGCGACTATGCCGCTTTCAGTTATCCATAGCTGGAAGTTTCCTTCGATATTTGCTCCGGGAGCGAGGTCGGTGGTTATAGTCACCTTGTCAGTGCTTGCGTCATAAATCGCTTTTAACTCTATGTCGACCGTCGCGGGCTTTTCCATCTCCTGACGTATGATTGATTGCCATTCCGACATGCTTTTTATTCCGCTGTTCCTGTTTACGATTCCGCTCGGGTATTCAGTGATAGTCCAGCGGGAAGCATATTCGTTGCCTTCTTCGACTCTTAGCCCGACCATGACCGGGCTCTCGTTTTCACCGAGAGATTGCCTTCCTGCATGGATGCTTACCGCAACCACATTTTCGCTATAAAGCTCAACGATGCTCGAAATCACTTCATGGGCGCGGGGGCAGTTTGTACAAAATTGTCCTGTAAATTCTTCAAGGAGAACAGTGCGTTTTGCTGTGATTTCTCCCATGTCGATATATCGGTCGTTCTCCTTTATCTCATCACACGAGGTAAGGGAGAGTCCGGTTATTGAGGCGGCAGCGAGTGCTGTGATTATTATCGATTTTTTCATAGTGGGTTTTATCCCTGTTTAAAAATTGTAGTTATAAGAGATGTTTACGCCTTGAGTCTCCGGCACATAGCGGCACACGCCTCCGGAACAGTTATATCCGGCTCGTGTTCTGCCGTAACCTACCATAAGGCGGTTGGACTTATATGTGCCTGTGACCGAAGCCATATAATAATGTGTTCCTGTGTCACCGCAGTTCCATTGGTCGCTAACGCTGAACATGAGGTAGGGCAGTACCGACAGTTCAAGCAACCCGTAAGCCCAGTCTTTATGATCCTGGCGGGTAGTGAGATATTGCAGTTCTCCACGCAGTGTGAGCTTTCGGTTAAATTTATATTTTCCTTCAGCCACAAATATGTTTGCGTTAACGATGCTTCCGTGACCTTCTACCACCATCTGGTTGTAGCGCTGATTCATATACATGAAGTTGAAGTTGAAGTCGCGGGTGAAACGCTTCTCAAACTGCAGGTTGATATCCTGGTAATACAACTCACCCATTCCGAAAAACTTGCATTTGTCACCGTCGGTGCCATATTCCGAGCCGTTGAATGTAGGCTGCTTTTCGTGGTGCAAGCCGCGTATATAGCTTACGTTAAGTTTCAGTTTGGTGCCATATTTGCCGCCAAGCGGAGTATTGCGCTTGAATGAGTAGGCAAATGCTCCCTGAAACGCCCATTCTCCCGGCGCAGCCTGGGTGGCGTAAGGATACATTGCCGCAAGCGCGTAGGTGTGTTGATAGGCAAATGCCGGCATGTTGTTGATAAATGCCGAGGTGAGCTTCATTGACCGCTGGCTGCGGAATGCCATGTTTTCCGAGCGCTTTGCCTGTATAAGGGCGCTCCATCCGGGCTTTGAGTAGGATGCTGAAAGCATTACCGCGCTACCGTGGCGGTAGGTGTAATTGTTGTCAAATGAAGGGTCGGGGGCTTTCCAGGCAAACTCTCCGAGCAGGTCAAGCCCGCTACGGTAAAAATGGGTGCGCGCATCAAAGGCGTTGACTGTCTTCGGCAGATTGAGACGGTAGTTGGTGCCGGGCACCATTATGGTCTCGTCGTCTTCATGGCGTAACACCCATGAGCCTCCGAGGGTCCATATTATGTCGCGGTCGCGCAAGCCTTTGATATGCTCCTGCATGTCCCATTCAAGGTCGGCGCCATATACCTGAGAGTGTTTGCTCCAGTCCCAGAAGCGGCGTTGCAGACCACCGAGAGCCGTAAACCTGAGCCCCTGCAAGGCGTTGACTTTCAGGCGTCCGCCCCTTATGGAGTTGTCGATGCCGAGACTGCGCTCTTCATAGGTGCGGAGTATGAATCCGCTGCCAAACTGCTCGTAGAAGTCGCCGGCGGTCAGTTCCAATCCCTTGTATTTGCCTTTTACATAGATGTTTGGCAGTCCCCAGCCTTTGAAGTCGGGCTCAAATCCGGGAAGCGGATGGTCAAGATACTCGACACGTAATCCTGCATCTACATATTTGCTTATCAGTCCGACATCGGCATATGTGTTGGTCAGGAAATCGCTGTGATGTTCCTGATCGTTCATGTCTTTATAAGGCTTTGTCGGAAACAGGTTGTCGCTTTGGACGCTACCATGTACCGCAACGTTATTTTGAGCCTGCGAGGCAAGGGCTGCAGAGCCGATGACAAGCAGGGTCAACTGTCGGGTCAACTTCATCGCTTTGGGGAAATGGTTGAGTTATTACGTGATTATTTATTCTGCAATTCGCGGATTTTTTCAATTATGTGGGTTTCCGCGCCTTCGGTATATCCGCTGCGGCTGTCAGCGATGTTGCCGTCACCGTCGACGATGAGGCAGTGGGGTATCATCTGTATGCCCATTGCGCGCATGAAGTCGCTGTTGGGGTCAAGTAAGATGTCATATTCCCATCCCTCGGCGTCAACCGTAGGCTTGACTTTGCTTGCATTCTGACCGGTGTCGACTGAGATTGCCACGACTTTCATGCCTGTCTCTTCCTGCCAGTCAGGGTATACTTCGTGGATGGCCTTCAGCTCTCTGTTGCAAGGCTTGCACCATGAAGCGAAAAACGTGATGACAAACGGTTTGCCGTCGTTGCTGAGTTTAGAGGTGTCGACGGTCTTTCCCTGGAGGTCTTTTAGCTGTACTGAGGGCAGCTGAGCCTCCGCCGTAAATGCAGCAAGCGACATGAGCAAGGCTGCGGCTATGGTCTTAAATGATTTCATATTGTCAGTGATATGATGGTAATAATGTGCAAATTTACTACTTTAGTGTGAGAAAAATAAATATAATCGAAAAAATATTGCGTATAAATGTGCGTTATGTCACTTGGCAGAGCGGGATTGTTGTTGTGGCTTTCAACATTGAGTCGGGTTGCGGTGTTATGTATGATAATAATTACAATAAAAGACTATGACTATGACACGCGATGAATTATCTGACACAATTGCAATTACTATAAAAGAGTATGTAGGACATGACAATAACAACGGTCCCGGACTGAAGCTAAGCATCAATCCTGTTTCGCTTTTTGTGTCGGTGATTACTCAGGACGAGATGCTTTCTGACATCGAAAACTCCAATGAGGCAGTCGAGGATGCCGCGGCGGCGGAACGGCCGGAGTCGGAAGAAGCTACCGACTATCAGGTGGAGCAAAATCCTGACATATATCCGGTCGACAGGCTGTTGAAAATGTCGGCTACGGGATTTTACGATGTCGACATGGATGCCGTGAGGAAGATTGCCGCAAAATATTGCTGACAGAAACCGCTCTTTGGTCCGCTTGACAGGTGCAACTTGTATAAAATGTATAAAATAGCGCATGTAGGTAAACTCTTTTTTGCATTTGTTGAAAAATGTGTTATCTTTGCGGTTAATTCTAAAGATATTGTCCAACTCTTTTACAACCGTTTATACACATGAAAGCAAAAGTAAAGCCTGACTTGGGCTTTTGGAAACTATGGAACCTCAGTTTCGGTTTTTTCGGCGTTCAGATTGCTTATGCACTGCAAAGTGCCAACATCTCGCGAATTTTTGCGACTCTCGGTGCCGACCCTCATGAATTAAGCTATTTCTGGATTCTTCCTCCGCTTGCCGGATTGGTCATCCAGCCTATCGTAGGCACTCTTAGCGACCGTACATGGAACCGCTTCGGACGTCGCCTGCCATATCTTCTTTTCGGCTCGATACTTGCTGTCATCGTGATGGCTCTTCTTCCCAATGCCGGCAGTTTTCATTTTGCCGTAGGCGCGGCGCTTGTGTTTGGTGCGTTTGCGCTGATGTTTCTTGACCTTTCGATTAATATATCGATGCAGCCGTTCAAGATGCTTGTCGGTGACATGGTCAATGAGAAGCAGAAGGGTCTTGCTTATTCGATACAGAGTTTCCTTTGCAATGCCGGTTCGATAGTTGGATATGTGTTTCCGTTTGTCCTCGCGTGGATAGGCATCAGTAACGTGGCGGAAGGCAATAAGGTGCCCGACTCGGTGACTTATTCATTCTACGGCGGCGCTGTGATATTGATTCTTTGTGTGATATACACATTCTGTAATGTAAAAGAGATGCCGCCGAAGCAGTATGCCGAGTATCATGGCATCACTGAGGACAAGGATGATGACAAGGCTAATTTCATAACGCTGCTTGTGCGTGCGCCCAAGGTGTTCTGGACAGTAGGGCTTGTGCAATTCTTCTGTTGGGCGGCATTTATGTATATGTGGACTTATAATACCGGCGGTGTTGCCGAACAGGCTTTCGGATGGGATGCATCGCAGGGTACCCAGACTGAGAATTATCAGGAGGCGGCAAACTGGAACGGTATATTGTTTGCAGTGCAGGCAATCGGCTCTGTGATATGGGCCGCCGTGCTTCCGAGTTTCAAGAATCGTCGTGTGGCTTATTCGCTCAGCCTTGTCATCGGCGGCATAGGATTTATATCGACTATGTTTTTCCATGACCCGCACCTGCTGTTTATCAGCTATTTCCTTGTAGGTGCCGCCTGGGCTGCGATGCTTGCGATGCCCTTTACGATACTTACCAATTCAATCTCCGGAAAGCATATGGGCGCATATCTCGGATTGTTTAACGGAACAATCACTATATCGCAGATTGTCGCTGCTGCTGTCGGAGGCGGGGTTTACTCGCTGCTTGGCGGACATTCGCAGCTTAACATGATTATACTTGCGGGTGTGTTGCTTCTTGTAGGTGCATGCTGCGTGTTTGGCATAAAGGAGACTTATGCCGAGAAGCATGACGTGGCTGTTGATCCGATTGCCGAGCAGTAGGCTCCGGGCTGATAAAGAGTTTCACTTCTTGTTAACCATAAAATGTATGGGCGGTTCAATCAGAATCGCCCATATGTTTTTGTAATTGTAATCTCGCGCGAGTGTATGTGGCAGGTGTCGAGCGGATAGAAAAATGGGCTGTATCAATTTTGATACAGCCCATTTTTTGTGATTTTACGAAAGGCGGTTATGCCTCTGCGTCGGGGGTTACGTTGATGTACTGACGACCGCCCTTGAGCTTGAACTCAACGACACCGTCAACAAGAGCATAGATTGTGTGATCCTTGCCCATGCCTACATTTTCACCGGGGTGGTGAACTGTACCGCGCTGACGCTTGATGATGTTGCCTGCCTTAGCATGCTGACCGCCAAAAATCTTAACTCCGAGTCGTTTGCTTTCTGACTCACGGCCGTTCTTTGAACTACCTACACCTTTTTTATGTGCCATGTTTTTTTAAGATTTTAATGGGTTAAGCTACGAGGTCCTTAATCACGATTTTGGTGAAGTACTGGCGATGACCGTTTTTGCGGCGATAGCCTTTACGTCTTTTCTTCTTGAAGACGATTACTTTGTCACCTTTTACGAGCGGGGTTGCCACTTCGCAAACTACTTTTGCACCTTCTACGGTAGGTGCGCCTACCTTAACGGCACCGTCGGCGTCTACGAGGAGAACGCGGTCAAACTCTACTGCGTCACCTTCTTTCTTGTCATCGCCGAGATAGTGAACATACAAGAACTTGCCGGCTTCTGCCTTGAACTGCTGTCCTTGAATTTCTACGATTGCGTACATCTGTTAAATAATGATTATTACAGGTTAACTCCGCCGGGCGATCCGGATTGCCGGATGCTTTATCAAGCCTGTACGGAAAAATTGCGACCGCAAAGTTACGACTTTTTTACAATCCATGCAATATAAATGCCTGATTTTTGAGTAAAAAAGTGGGCGGTTGCTTGTCTTTGGGTCGATTTTATTATTTTATTCGGTCGGGGTTGCGGGCTATGAACTCTTTCCATGAGCGCGGTCCACGTGCAATTTCCGGCTTGCCCGACTCATAGAAGTGGCACAGTGCCGCTCCGAGAGCGTCGGTGGCGTCAAGTTCAGGCAGCAGGTTTTCGGCCGGGATGTTAAGGATGCGACGGAGCATTTCCTGTACCTGCTCCTTTGCCGCCGCTCCGTTGCCGGTGATTGCCATTTTGATTTTTCTCGGTTCGTATTCGCAGATTGATATGTCGCGGCTTATGGCGGCTGCCATCGCCACGCCCTGTGCGCGTCCGAGCTTGAGCATCGATTGCACGTTTTTGCCGAAAAACGGAGCTTCAATAGCCATCTCGTCGGGCAGATACTGCTCAAGGATTCCTGTCACGCGCTTGAATATGTGTCCGAGCCTGAGGTAGTGGCTGTCGAAGCGGTTGAGCTTTATGACTCCCATGGCTATCATCGCCGGTTTGTTGCGCTTTACGCCGAGCACTCCATAGCCCATGACATTGGTGCCGGGATCGATACCGATTATGATACGATCCCAGTCACGCAACGCCTCGTTTCTTTGAGCCGGGGAGTCCATCACTTGACTTTCTCCATGACCGTGGTGAAAAACATCACCTTTTTACCGAATTTCCGTGCCATTGCCGACAGCAGGCGGGGCTGCTCCGAGTCAATCCATGTCTCGACATGAGCCTTTGACATCGCCTGTAGCTGCACGGCATATCCTACGCCTCCCTCCATAGGGGTGAGGATGCGCATGAATAGCGGAGAGTGTAGCTTTACACTTTCCTGCGCCTCGGGGATGTACTCGGTCTTTATCCATTCGATGAATTCGGCTTCGGCTGATTCCTCGACATGAAAGGTCGTGTTTACTACCATTACATGTTCTCCATGATTCCTGCCATGCCTACTGTCACGACAAAGATTACATAAAGGATTATCCACACGAGTCCGCAGGTAAAGCCGATGATGGTCCAGCGCTTTGCTTCGGCCGACGCCTTTGCCGCTTCTTCGTAGTTGCCGGTTGCCCAGAAGGTGTTTACTTTAGATGCTTTCAGGATGCCGACAATGCCAAACGGAAGGCAGCACAGGATCGTGACGAGAATTGACTCCACGAGCCAGTTTTTGGGCGGAATCTCAACCGGGGCGGTCGGTTGCACGCGCTGAGGCTCGCTATAGGCCGGGCGGAATGGCGGGGGAGGACACTGAGTGTTAATCTGAGGGTTGATTTCGGGGATTGCTGTCTCGCGGTATTCCGCAGAGCTGCCGTTGGGTGAATATAAGGCGATGCGTATCTCCTCTACGCTCTCGGCGGGCACCCATCCTTCGAAGCCTTCAGCCCATACGAGGTCGGTTCCCTTGACTCCGCGTGCTACAAGTTGGCTCACTTCAAAGGGACCAACAGGCTGTTCATTTTCTGCTACGTAATACTTCATGATTTATCTGTTTTGTTAATTTTATATTGTGTTGTTTTGTGATTCAATCTCTTTAAGGTTCTTGCGCTCTAAACGTCGTTGCTTTAGAAAGCGGGGAAGGAAGGCGAGGTGTCGTGCTGCTGTCGGCAGGAAGCCATAATAGTAGCTCATGATTTTGAATCGTTCGATGAGCGATTTGCGGCGGTTGGCTGTCGTGGTGCCTTCATGCAGGTAGTCGATGATTACCTCCGGAACATATCGGTTGTGGCGTGAACGCTGGAGGCAGCGTATACACCACTCGTAGTCGGCTGAATACCTGAACCGCAGGTCGTAGGGTTGCGCAAGCTTGTTGTTTACGATAAATGCCTGATGACACACAAGCATCCCGCTTTTGAAGCTTTCCAGAGTAAGTGTCTCCGGCGCGGTGAGATGTCGCGGCGCGATAAAGTGTCTGTCGCTGTCGACAAGGTTGGTCTGACCGTATATGATTCCCGGGTAGTCATTGTCGATGATTTCTTTAGCAAGCAGTGAGAGTGTGTCGGGCGAATGAAACGCGTCGCCCGCGTTCAGGAATATGAGGTAGTCGCCTTTGGCTACTTCCATCGCCTTGTTCATCGCGTCATATATGCCTTTGTCAGGGCTTGAGAATATACGTGCCTGAGGTATTCCCGCATCAATTGCGAGTTTCAGGGTGCGGTCGGTCGACACTCCATCCATTATTATGTGCTCAAATAAGTCACAGGTCTGTTCCTTGACGCTGGCAAGGGTGGCGGGCAGCGTTGACGCCGCGTTGTAAGTTACGGTTATTATTGAAAACAGAGGTGACATATAATCATGCATAATGGATTAACTTAGCAAATATACAATAAAAACGTGAAAGTGTTAAGAGTTTGTCAAAATAATTTATGTATCTTTGCACAAAATGTTTATTTAAAGGTAACTTGCGACAGTCGGCCGGAACGTGATTGATAGGTCTCTGCGCGGGGCGGATTGGATGCATCGGCGTGCGTGGTTGCTTTGGTAAATTAATATAAACTGATTTTTAAGAGTTACTTACGGAAAAAGAGGATTGCAATGACTCGTTTTATTTATCTTATCGTTACGATTTTGGTTGCCTCGTTTAACTATGTGGAGGCGCAGATTGTGAACCCTGTCAAATGGAGCGTGACGCTTGACATGGCTGATGACACTCATGGTGCGGTGGTTATGACTGCGACTGTTGACGCCGGATGGCATGTCTACAGCAATGATGTTGACCCCGATGTGGGGCCTAATCCGCTCGAGATTGACTGGAGCAAACTTGATGGTGTGAAGCTTGACGGCAAAATGAAACCGAGCAAGACGCCTCACAAGGAATTTGACGAGATGTTTGGTGCCAATCTGAGCTGGTGGACTGATGAGGTCACGCTGCGTCAGAATTTTATTGTCACCTCGTCAAAATATGCAATTGAGGGTGCCATCCGTTTCTCGGCTTGTAATGATGAGAACTGTATACCTCCCACCAAAGAGACATTTGAGTTTACCGGTACGGCTAAGATTGTGACTGAAACTCCGGAGGAGGTTGCCGCCGATACTGTAGTGGAGGCTGTCGCGCCTCAGCAGGAGGTCGCTTCGGGAGAGATGTCTCAGTCAGAGTCGGAGGGCATATGGGCGCCTGTCGATTTCAGCGGGGAAGACAATCCCGAAGACTCGTCGACCACTTCTTTGTGGTATATATTCGTGACTTGCTTTATCGGTGGATTTGTGGCTTTGCTTACTCCTTGTGTGTGGCCTATGATACCGCTTACAGTGAGTTTCTTCCTTAAAAAAGGTAAGTCGAGGGCTAAGGCTATCGGCGACGCCACTGTCTATGGAGTGTCGATAATCGTGATATATCTGCTTCTCGGACTGCTGATTACCGCTATATTCGGCGCAAGCTCGCTGAACGCCCTTTCGACAAGTGCCGTATGCAATATTATTTTCTTCCTGCTGCTGGTGGTATTTGCGATCTCATTCTTCGGCGCATTTGACATAAAGCTGCCGGAGTCATGGGCTAACAAGATGGACAGCACCGCGGAGAAGACGACAGGACTGTTGAGTATCTTCTTCATGGCGTTTACGCTTACGCTTGTGTCGTTTTCATGTACCGGACCGATCATAGGCACTCTTCTTGTGGAGGCGGCGAGCACCGGCGATAAATTCGGCCCTGCCGTGGGCATGTTTGGCTTCTCGCTTGCTCTTGCCATACCGTTCTGCCTTTTCGCGATGTTCCCGTCATGGCTTCAGAGCGCACCCAAATCGGGTGGCTGGATGAACACCGTGAAGGTAGTGCTCGGATTCATCGAGCTTGCCCTGTCATTGAAGTTTCTTTCGGTCGCCGACCTTGCCTATGGATGGCATATACTTGACCGCGAGGCGTTCCTTGCATTGTGGATTGTGATTTTCGCTCTGCTGGGCATGTATCTTCTCGGCAAGTTCAATTTCAGCCATTACGGACCTGCCGACAGTTCGGTCGGGGTGTTCCGGTTCTTCCTTGCCATGATTTCATTTTCATTCACCATATATCTTGTACCGGGACTCTGGGGCGCTCCGTTAAAAGGCGTGAGTGCGTTTGTGC
Source organism: Barnesiella sp. WM24 (assembly GCF_004570975.1). GTDB lineage: Bacteria > Bacteroidota > Bacteroidia > Bacteroidales > Muribaculaceae > Muribaculum. The sequence goes on along the minus strand of NZ_SPPC01000005.1, from coordinate 189,721 downwards.
CCCCGTTGTTCACTCAGGACTTCAATCTTTATGGAGGAGGATTCAAGGAGTATGACGACTATGAGGAGGGCATGAAAGCCGCGCTTGAAGAAGGGAAGCCTGTGCTTGTCGACTTCTCGGGTTACGGATGTGTGAATTGCCGCAAGATGGAGGGCGCTGTGCTTGATGAAAGCAATGTGCATGCCATGATAGAAGATAATTTTGTGGTAATCAAGCTTATGGTGGATGAGAAAAAGGAACTGCCCGTGCCTGAGACCGTAATGGAAAATGGCAAGAAGGTGACTCTTGAGACCTACGGCGACCGATGGAGCTATCTGCAGCGTTACAAATTCCAGGCAAACGCTCAGCCTTATTATGTAGTGCTTGATGCCAAGGGCGAGCTTTTGTCGGGTCCGTTCTCTTATGACGAGAATATACCTAAGTTTACCCGTTTCCTTGAAAAGGGAATTAAAGAATATAAGAAGTAGCCGATGGCCGAGCTTACCAACAGGCTCCGCAAACTTGTCGCATCGCTTGACGATGCGCGGACGAGACGCGACGAGCGACTGTTTGTCGCTGAGGGCACAAAGTGTGTGCTTGACACTCTGAGACATTTCAGTGTCCGTTATCTGTTTGCCACACATGCGTGGTCTGACAGCCACAAGGCTGAGATAAGGGGCATTGAGGTCACTCCTGTCACGCGCGCCGATATGGAGCGTATGAGCCATCTTTCTACTCCGCCCGAAGTCATTGCCGTGTATGAGACTCCCGACAATGATGTCGCTTCGCTTGACGCGTCGGGTAAATTGCTGATAGCCCTCGACAGGGTGCAGGATCCGGGAAATCTCGGAACGATAATCAGGATTGCCGACTGGTTTGGCATAAGGGAGATTGTATGCTCGCGCGACACGGTTGATGTATATAACCCTAAGGTGATTCAGGCTACCATGGGAGCTGTTTCAAGGGTGAAAGTCTATTATACCGACCTGGCGTCGTGGCTTGCCGGATGCGGAATGCCTGTTTATGGCACATTTCTGAACGGAGAAAACATTTATTCATCTTCTCTTGGCGAGTCGGGTGTAATCGTGATGGGCAATGAGGGCAAAGGCATTTCCGATGAGGTAGCCGGGACAGTGACATGTCGCCTCACTATTCCTTCGTTTCCTCCCGGCGCTGTCACCAGCGAGTCGCTTAATGTAGGCATGGCTACAGCTGTCACCGTGGCTGAGTTCCGCCGCAGGCAGTTATAAGGGAAAAATACATTTATTATGGCAAGACAGGAAAAGACCGTGTGGTTTTGTAGCAACTGTGGCGTGGAATCGTCAAAATGGATGGGTCGCTGTCCGGGCTGCGGAGAGTGGAACACTATGGTCGAGGAGCGCGTTGTCAAGAAGAAAGGTGTAGTCTCTACATTTGAACACCGTGAAGATACTGTGGCGCGCCCGATAACCCAGATAGAGACGCGCGAGGAGCAGCGCATGCGCATGCCGAGCGAAGAGCTTAACCGTGCGCTTGGCGGCGGTCTTGTGGCGGGGTCGATTATACTTGTCGGCGGTGAGCCGGGTATCGGCAAGTCTACGCTTGTGCTCCAGAACATTCTGTCTATGCGTGGCCGCCGCATCCTGTATGTGTCGGGCGAGGAGAGCGCGTCCCAGCTTAAAATGCGTGCCGACCGCATCGGTAAGCTCAATGACAACTGCTATATCGTATGTGACACCTCGCTTGAGTCGATATTAAACCATATCGCCCATGTAGATCCGGAACTGCTTATTGTCGACTCAATCCAGACAATAGCGTCTGATGCCATAGAGTCGGCGGCAGGCAGTGTCAGTCAGGTAAGGGAGTGTGCGGCGCGTCTGTTGCGTTATGCGAAGGAGTCGGGCACCCCCGTGATTCTTATCGGTCACATTAATAAAGAGGGCTCGATTGCGGGGCCGAAGGTGCTGGAGCATATCGTTGACGCGGTACTCCAGTTTGAAGGCGACCGTCATTACATGTACCGTATACTGCGCTCGATAAAAAACCGCTTTGGCTCTACCTCCGAACTTGGCATATATGAGATGGTACAGAAAGGGCTGCGTGAGGTCACAAATCCCTCCGAACTGCTGTTGTCGCAGGGTAGCGACGAGCAGTTGTCGGGCATATCTGTCGGAGTCACCCTTGAGGGTGTGCGTCCGTTTCTTATAGAGACTCAGGCGCTCGTTTCGACAGCTGCATACGGCACGCCGCAGCGTTCGGTCACCGGTTTTGACGCCAAGCGCATGAACATGCTCCTTGCAGTGCTTGAAAAGCGCGTCGGCTTTAAACTTGCTCAGAAAGATGTGTTTCTTAACATCGCCGGTGGACTTAAAGTCAATGACCCGGCGCTTGACCTTAGTGTTATTTGCGCTATCCTGTCGTCCAATGTCGACATTGCCGTGCCGAGAGATGTGTGTATGTCGGGAGAAGTGGGGCTTTCAGGCGAAATCCGCCCGGTTACGCGTATAGAGCAGCGCATACTTGAGGCGGAAAAACTCGGTTTCGGCACGATAGTCATTCCCAAAAACAATATCAAAGGCTTTGACACATCCCGCTTGAAAATAAAGATTGTGGAGGTGGCTAAAGTCGAGGAGGCATTCCGCGCCCTCTTTGCGTGATGCCGATATGAGGTTAAGACCCCGTTCCCCAAGGGTGGGGCGGCGACGAGATAATGCAGAAAGGCGACCGATGCTTAAAGCAACAGCCGCCTTTCCTATTGTATAAATCAAAGTTTATTTTGCCGCTTCTAAAGCGTCATCAATTACGTCGCGGGCATCGTCGACAGAATGGCTCACCTTTTCCTTGATTTTGCCTATCTGCTGCTCGGCTGACCCGTAAATGTCACGGATAGTCTTGTTGACTTCTCTTCTTATCTTACGACCGCGCATTGTTGTGCGGGTGTATCGCTCGGCATACATTCCGGTGAGTACACCGGTTACGAGCCCGAGCAGAAATGTTTCGATGCTACACTTCATGACTGTTAAAATTAATAGTTACCAATTGCTTTTATAACCTGTAACAGTCATGGAAAGTTTGCCGCCTCGATGCTTTATTAACATCTATTAAGGAGGTCAGGCAAGCGATGCAATCACTTCTTTAATCTGGCGCGCAAGCTCGTTTGCCTCTTCCATGGACGGGGCTTCGGAGTATATACGTATAATCGGTTCGGTGTTGGACTTGCGCAGATGCACCCAGCAGTCGGGGAAGTCAATCTTTACTCCGTCGATGTCAGTGACAGTCTCGGTGGAATATCTTTCCTTGACGGCTGCGAGTATGGCATCGACATTAATGTCGGGGGTAAGCTCAATCTTGTTCTTGGCTATCGCATACTCCGGGTAGGTCTTTTTGAGCTCGCTGACTTTCTTGCCGCTTTTAGCAAGCAAAGTAAGGAAAAGAGCCACGCCTACAAGCGCGTCACGTCCATAGTGGGCCTCGGGATAGATGACTCCGCCATTGCCTTCGCCACCTATTACAGCACCGGTCTCTTTCATCTTGGTCACTACATTTACCTCGCCTACAGCCGCTGCCGAGTAGCTGCATCCATGACTGTTGGTGACATCGCGAAGTGCACGTGAAGAGCTGAGGTTGGATACTGTCGAGCCGGGGGTGTGGCTTAGCACATAATCGGCTACGGCTACAAGCGTGTATTCTTCGACAAACATCTCGCCGTTTTCCATTACGATGGCAAGGCGGTCGACGTCGGGGTCTACGACAAAGCCTACATCTGCCTTGCCTGAGCGCATGAGATCGGAAATCTGGGTCAGGTTTTCCGGGATAGGCTCCGGGGTGTGGGCAAATTTACCGGTTGCCTCGCAGTTGAGTTCGATTATATTCTTCACTCCGAGAGCGCGAAGAAGTTTGGGTATCACGATTCCGCCCACTGAGTTTACCGCATCTACTGCAACCGTGAAATCGGCTTTGGCGATAGCTTCGCAGTCTACAAGTTTAAGAGCGAGGACTGACTCGATATGCTTTGCGTCGTAAGTGTTGTTGATATAAGCGTGACCGATTGAGTCAATGTCGGCAAATGTGTATTCGTCGTTTTCGGCTATGCGGAGCACTTCCTTGCCCTGCTCGTCGTTTAGAAATTCGCCGTTTTCGTTGAGCAGCTTCAGCGCGTTCCACTGTTTGGGATTGTGTGACGCTGTTATTATGATGCCGCCGCAGGCTTTCTCCATTACTACAGCCACCTCTGTGGTGGGAGTGGAGGCAAGTCCGATGTTTACGACATCAAATCCCATGCCGGTGAGTGTAGCCTCGACAAGAGAGTTTACCATCGGTCCCGACAGTCTGGCGTCTCTACCCACCACTATTGTGCGGGAGGTGCGTGTTGTCGTTTTTGCTATAAAGTGTGCGTATGCGGCAGTGAATTTCACTACGTCTACCGGGCTGAGACCCTCTCCGGGTGCGCCGCCGATAGTGCCGCGGATGCCTGAAATTGATTTTATCAGAGACATATTTTCTAAAAGTTAAATATTGCTTTTATAATATCTTATTTCATACATGTAGGGGGTCACGGCTGCAATCTCCGACGACATTCCCGCCTGAGAACGGATTACGAGCTGCACCTCACATCCGTAGCCGAGGTAATAGAGCGGCAGCTGCACTCCTTCGCCCCATGTCGACGACGCTACTGACTGATAATTGCCGAAGCGTATCGACTCGGCGCTGTTGACCATGCTTGAAGCGTTGCCTTCCGGAGTGGGGTACACGCCGTTGTCATATCCCGCAAGGTTGTAGCGCAAAAAGCGGAAATATACAAGGTCATTGTATTTAGGACGGTTTTCCATGTCGCCCTCGCGAATGACTTTCATGTAGACGTTGCCATCTTCGTCCATGCGGTAATAGGGCGCGTCTTTAGCCGGGTCTTTTGCAAGGTCGCTCATGATTTTTCCGATAGCTTCCTCATGCTCTTCGCCGGTTGCTGCAGTGGCTCCCGACTCCTTATATATTTTTTCGGCGAGGCTGCGTCGTGACTCGAATACAGAGTCGGCGGGCACGTCACCTACCACACGCTGGTCGGCAAGGTAGTTGTTGATAGCCTTTGTCTCGTCACGAAGCAGGTCGGCGTAACTTTTGCTGTCGTTGCATGAAGACATGGCGACAGAAATTAACAGGCATCCGGTAAGTGATAGAAATATATTTTGAAGTAGTTTCATGTCAAATGGTGTTGTAAGAGTGGGTATTTGTTATTTTATTGTTTTTGATTTGAGGTATTGCTCCATGTCGGCAAGCGTGGACTTGAACATTTCTACAGCCTCTTCGAGAGAACATTCTATTTCGCCGCCGGCTGCGTTAACGTGTCCGCCTCCGTTGAAATACTTTTCACAGATTTTGTTGACCGGGAAATCGCCTTTGCTCCGGGTTGACACCTTGATATGGTGCTCGTCTTCGCGGAGAAACACCGAGTAGATTACGTCTTCAATCGCCAATGGTTCGTTGACAAGCCCTTCTGTGTCGCCACGCTGATAGTTATAGCGCTTGAGCTCATCGGCAGATAGAGTCAGCAACGCAGCCTTGTGTTCAGGGAAAAGCTGCATGTTGGAGACGGCATATCCGTTTAGCTTTAATACATTTGCTTTCTTTGTGTCCATGACGCGCTTGTAAATCTCATCCTTGTTGATGCCTTTTCTCACAAGCTCTGCGATGACTACATAAAGGTCAGGGTCATTGGAGTTGTAGGAGAAGTTGCCTGTGTCGGTCATCATGCCTGTATAGATGCATGTCGCCGCCTTGCGGTCAATCATGTTGAAAAGCTCAAGACGGCAAAGAAGGCGGAATAGAAGCATTGATGTCGACGACTGGTCGGGGTGGGAGATTGCCACGTCGGTAAAATCCTGCGGACTTTCGTGGTGGTCGACAAGTATCTTCCTGGCGCTTGCACTCTCAAGGGCGTCTTTCATGCGGTCGACGCGGTAGAGTGCGTTAAAGTCAAGACAGAATATCAGGTCGGCGTCATTAAGAAGCTTTCCTGCAAATTCAGTATATTTTGAGTAAGGCACAATATCTTTTGCGCCTGGTAGAAACCTGAGGGTTTCCGGAATCCTGTCGGGGGTCACTATGCGGGCCTCCTTGCCTATGTTGGCAAGGGTGTGGAGCAAACCGAGCGACGAGCCTATGGCGTCTCCGTCAGGTGCCATGTGACACGTTATCACAATGCGGTCGCTCTCCTGAAGCAGGTCGCTGACAGCTTTTACTTTAGATTCCGATATGACGGGTCGTAGCATTTATTTGTTGATTTAGCCTATTTATCAAGGAGCAAAGTTATCAAAATTAACCGATATTTTCAATAGAGATTGTCGACTCTGATTAAAAGTTGTTTTTTTATTATGAAACAGGTTGATATTTTGATAATTTTTTGCGAAATTTGCAATCAAAACATATGGACATATATATTACTAATCTATAACTCATTAAGTCAATGAAGAAGAGTGCACTTCAGAAAGCCCGTGCGGCTTATCAGCCCAAATTGCCGATTGTGCTTACCGGCGCTGTAAAGGCGGTAGAGGGCAAGGCTACTAATTCGGTGGCCGATCAGGAAGATATCAAGAATCTGTTTCCCAACACATACGGTCTTCCCGAAATCCAGTTTGAGAAGGCTGCATCGGCAGGCAAGACCGAGCCTGTAAATGTAGGTGTTATCCTTTCAGGAGGTCAGGCTCCCGGCGGACACAATGTAATCAGCGGTCTGTTTGACGGTATCAAGAAGGTACATCGCGACAGCCGTCTGTACGGCTTCCTTATGGGCCCCGGCGGTTTTGTTGACCATCAGTATGTTGAACTTACCGCCGAAATTATCGACGAGTATCGTAACACAGGTGGATTTGACATCATCGGTTCAGGAAGAACAAAGCTTGAGACCAAGGCTCAGTTTGACAAAGGTCTTGAAATCCTGAAAGAGCTTAACATCAAGGCTCTTGTCATCATCGGTGGTGACGACTCCAATACCAATGCCGCTATCCTCGCCGAGTATTATAAGGAAATCAACGCCGGTGTTCAGGTAATCGGCTGTCCGAAGACTATCGACGGTGACCTCAAGAATGAGGTGATTGAGACCTCTTTCGGCTTCGACACCGCAACTAAGGTCTACAGTGAGGTTATCGGTAACATCCAGCGTGACTGTAACTCATCAAAGAAATACTGGCACTTCATCAAGCTCATGGGACGTTCTGCAAGCCACATCGCTCTTGAGTGTGCGCTACAGTGTCAGCCCAATGTCTGCATCATCTCCGAGGAAGTTGAGGCAAAGAAGCAGACTCTTAACGACATCGTTAACTCTATCGCCGATGTAGTGGCTGCGCGTGCTGCCAACGGCAATAACTTCGGTACAGTCCTCATCCCCGAGGGTCTTATCGAGTTCATCCCTGCGATGAAGGCTCTTATCGCCGAGCTCAACGACCTCCTTGCCGCTAATGCCGAAGAGTTTGCAAAGGTTGACCGTCAGAACCAGCTTACCTGGATTGCAGAGCGCCTTTCTGATGACAACACTGCGATTTTCACCAGCCTTCCCGAGGGCGTGGCTCGTCAGCTTTGTCTTGACCGTGACCCCCACGGCAATGTTCAGGTATCGCTTATCGAGACCGAGAAGCTGCTCGGTGAGATGGTGGCACGTCGCCTGAATGAAATGAAGAGCGAAGGTCGCTATGTAGGCAAGTTTGCGTCGCTCTACCACTTCTTCGGCTACGAAGGACGCTGTGCCGATCCCTCTAACTTTGATGCCGACTACTGCTATGCTCTCGGTTTCAATGCCGCATGTCTTATCAATTCAGGTGTCACCGGTTACATGTCAAGTGTGCGCGGTCTTACCAAGCCCTCTGTACAGTGGATTGCCGGCGGTATACCTATCACAATGATGATGAACATGGAGCGCCGCCACGGAGCCATGAAGCCCGTTATACAGAAAGCGCTTGTCAGCCTTGACGGTGCGCCGTTCAAGAAATTTGCATCTAAGCGTGACGGATGGGCGATCAACACTGACTTCGTTTATCCCGGCCCGATCCAGTATTTTGGACCGGCAGAAGTGTGTGACCAGCCCTCACTGACCCTTCAGTATGAGCACCGTTAACATCATGGATTGATGGCTGACGGCAAAAGATAAAACCCGAATCACAGCTTGCAGGGACCGCCTCGGGGGAGCAATGTCGCTCTCAGGCGGTCCCTTTTTTGTCTAACCGGCTGCAATGCCGGGAGCTGCCCCGGTGTGCTGAAGATTTCTCTCTGAAAACGGCGTAATAGTTGATTTGGATTTTGTTATTACAGATAAAAGCACTAAATTTGCAGTAACATACTTACCCCGCTTCCCGTAAGAACAGCGCGCTCAGGGTAAGTTTTTATTTTTTTATGACACTTCCACACTATAATCAACCGCAGATCTCGGTTGCCGAACAGATAAGTCTTCTAAAATCGGAGGGGTTAACTTTCTCCGATGAGAACAAGGCACAGCATATTTTGGAAAATATAAGTCTTTTCCGAATGAAGAGTTATCTTATGCCGTTACGACAGACTAATTCGCGTCAGTTTAAGGAGGGAGCAAGTTTTGAAGATGCCTACTCGCTATATAAGTTTGACTCGGCATTGCGAAAGATGATTTGTTCAGAGCTGGAAAAAATCGAGGTGTCAATCCGTACACAACTATCATTGATAATGGGTGACGAGGCCGGTATATACTGGTTTGAAAATCCGGATAATTTTCGTAACACAAGTCGTCACGCCACTCTGTTGACAAATTTACAGTCCGAATTACGTAGGAGCGATGATGATGCCATTGTCGGCTTCCAACAGCGTTATTCAAATAACTTTCCGCCAAGTTGGATGACGTTTGAAATAAGTTCATTCGGTACATTGTCGATGATGTACAAATGGCTCAACGCCGGTCACGCAAGGCGAAAAGTGGCTCGTTTCTATGGACTGACAGACTCTGTAATGGAGTCTTGGCTACATTCAATCGTATATATAAGGAATATTTGCGCACACCACAGCCGATTGTGGAATCGTCGGTTGAGCATTAACGCAGTCGTACCTCGCAACACACATCTGCCATTTATAAATACTCCGCATGATACAAAAAGGGTATATTACATACTGTCAATTATATTGTATTACCTTCAAGCAGTAAATCCACAAAACACATTCGTTGCCCGTTTCAAATCACTGCTTGCCGAATATCCGAAAGTAGATACTATTGCAATGGGGTTCCCAAGCAATTGGGGGAATGAAACGCTTTGGCAGTAATCGTGCCAGCAAAAACGTGAAGATCGATAACCGTTAAATTCTTGAGGAATATTGTAGGAACAATAAATTTTAATTAACTTTGTGACTACAGACCGTACTGCAAACCACGCCAGCAGGGTAAGATTCATCTGAACCAATCCCTCGGTCTGGGGTTAAGCGGAGCGGGATGTAATAAATATTTGAAAGCGTTTATCCGCGCTGATTCTTGACTTTCCGGAATTCTCGCAAAATTCATTTAGATGTCAAGGATTGAGCAACGGTAGATGCCCGTGGATATGTGATTATCTTGCTTTCGGCATGATATTTCGGGAGAAATATAGCCGGACGCATTGATTGCATATACTGGCGTGGGCTTCTGCGTTGCCATCCGACATCTAAAGGGCAATGCGAGAAGCCTCGGAAAGTAGGATGGTAACAGATACAGATTCCTACGCTTTTCTCTTTGTAAACCAATCTAATGCCAACGAGAGGATGACCACGGCAACCAAAAACTTATGAAAACGCTTGTAATACACAAAGCAAAACAAAATCATGGAAAAACAGGGTCTCTGGATTGTCTGATTCAAAATTTGTGCAGCGACCCTGATTTTGAATTGCTTTATCCATCGGGAAAAGATGAAATCACAGCATTTATGATAGGTCGGTATTCAGAGCATGCTGTGGGTATTATTACATTTGGAGATCCCGGGTATGAAAAAACTCTTCATGAGTGTTTGGATGTTTGTGTCTCTTACAAATGCGATGTCATTATTTCGGCAAGTCGTACAAAGTGGGGCGTATACGATATGTTGAATGATTTTGCTGATGAGAATGGATATGACATCATTGAAACTGCGCCTATATATGTATCCCGATGTAAAGACGACGATTCCAAAACATTGGCTATAAATCAAGCCAATAAACTTACGGCAAATATGATTATTTCCGTGCTAAAGAGCCTCCTGGTATAAAAAACGCGATTAAATTATTCACAAAAACGTAAATTTAGTATGAGTGCACGCATTAATAGATATTTATTGTTCATATTGTTCATTTTTTGTTTGACTGAGAACGCATCTGGAGATGTATGGTTTTCTAAATTGTATGACACTATGCGTGATGAATGGATAATTCTCGGAGATGTTGTTTATGAATTGGATGAGAATACCATGGAGGCTTCTTTCATGGGGCTGTTTGCCGATAATGGTTTATTTGAAAAAGATGAGCTGCATGTGATGATACCTGATTCAATTATGATAAACATGAAAAAGTATGTCGTCTCTAAAGTTTCTTGTTTTGGATGGCAAAGCTTTGGAAGAAATTTTAGTGGCGAAGGAGAAATGCCCAGGCATTTTATTCCGCAACTGATAATACCTTCTACAATCAAAAAAGTTAAGTTATCCGCGAGGTGTAATGGTTATTTTGATGTCGGTGAACTTATAATTGAAGATGGAGATGAACCATTATATTCCGAAGTCCATCGTTATTATGATGACAAGCATCATCCAGATGAATGGAGCCCTTATAGTCATTGGGATATTTATCAAATTACCAAGGGTTACATCGGGCGTAATATTTTAGGCTATAGTCCATTTGCAAGTCAAAAAGGGATAAAAAGTATTGAATTTGGTCCAAATGTAACTATTATTCCTCATAATTTTCTATATGGATCTTCTGTTGAAGAAGATAGCGAACTGTTATCTTTCAAAATTCCTGAAGGTATAAAAATAGTTGGGGATCATGCTTTTGCATCCAATAATATAAATCATTTTGTAGGTCTTGATCGTATAGAAGAAATCGGAAAATACGCTTTCGTAGATAAAGAATTTGAGACACTTGATTTATCTGCTGCTAAATATATTGGCAAAAAGGCATTTTTGCGATGCCGGAATCTAAAAGAAGTTAGATTTTCATCTGATTTGACAGAAATAGGGGATTCCACATTCTTTGAGGATGGAACATCTTTAATGACGGATCTTATTATACCAAAGAATGTAAAAAAAATAGGTGAACGTGCATTTTATGGATATAACTGGTTGCGAAATATTACGTTTTTAGGGGATGAGAAGCCGGATATAGACCCCTATGCATTTGGTAGCCAGAGGCTAATAAATACTTCATGCTTTTTCCCAAACGGAGATTCCACCTGGGGGCGTTTTTGCTTCAATCATGTGATATTTGGAAAACAAATATCACTTAACATTAATTTGGAAAGAAGTGGAGATTTAATAATGTATCTTCCGTTAGATAGTCTTGATAATGTGACTTCTTTGAAAATAAGCGGAGCAGAACTTAATCAGACAGATGTATTGGCGATTAATAAATTAAAAAATCTTATCAAATTAGATTTAAGTGAGTATAGTGAAGTACCTTACAGAATAAAGGAAACTGATGGGTCTGCTTTACAATATATATCATGGATTCCTGACAAATCTAAATACACGCCGTTTGTTCATGAAATATTGAATAGCGTTGACTCTGAGCGGATAAATTTGAATGTCTGTTGTTTAGAGTCTTTTGTGATTTCAGATAAGGTTAAGGATATTTCGCTCAAGCCGTTTGGCCCGTTTTTTTCCAATTTATATTGTGAAACTGAATATCCGCCAAGGCTTGAAATTTCAGACTCGATGTATGAATATGTGACATTGTATATTCCGAGGGGTAGTTATCCAAGATATTGGTTGGATGACAAATGGAATAAGTTTAAGAGTATTGTTGAGTATGACAATAGTATCCCTGTCTCATCATTGACTATTAATCAGGAATCAGTTGATTTAAAAATTTCCGAAATAGTACAGTTGACCTATGATATAAAGCCTGATGATGCTACTGATAAAACTTTAACATGGAGCTCTGATAACGAAAATGTGGCAATTGTTGATGACAATGGTAATGTTACGGCATTAGGAATTGGTACAGCTATTGTTACCGCAAAGACTAATGATGGTTCGAATCTTTTGGCGTCTTGTAATATTACGGTTTTTAAACCGGAAATATTAGTTTCATCAATATCATTGAGTCCTTCATCTGTAGAGGGAAAAGAGGGTGAGCAAATCAGGGTCACGGCAACCGTCCTTCCTGATGATGCCACTAATAAGATTGTTACATGGAGTTCATCTGATGAAAGTGTGGTGACGGTAGATGATACCGGACTTCTTTCTCTCATTAGGGAAGGAACCGCAGTAATAACGGTATCTGCAACCGATGAATCAGTGGTAAGTGCTTCTTGTGAAGTCACGGTTTTTAAACCGGAAATATTAGTTTCATCAATATCATTGAGTCCTTCATCTGTAGAGGGCAAAGAGGGTGAGCAAATCAGGGTCACGGCAACCGTCCTTCCTGATGATGCCACTAATAAGATTGTTACATGGAGTTCATCTGATGAAAGTGTGGTGACGGTAGATGATACCGGACTTCTTTCTCTCATTAAGGAAGGAACCGCAGTAATAACGGTATCTGCAACCGATGAATCAGTGGTAAGTGCTTCTTGTGAAGTCACGGTTTTTAAACCGGAAATATTAGTTTCATCAATATCATTGAGCCCTTCATCTGTAGAGGGAAAAGAGGGTGAGCAAATCAGGGTTACGGCAACCGTCTTTCCTGATGATGCCACTAATAAGATTGTTACATGGAGTTCATCTGATGAAAGTGTGGCGGCAGTCGATGATTCCGGAGCTATATCATTGTTGAGGAAAGGCGCGGCTGTAATAACTGTATCGGCTACAGATAAGTCTGGTATATATGCTCAATGTGCAGTAGTAGTGACGGAATTATCAGGAATTAAAGATGTCCTGACAGATGATTCCACTTATGTTAAAATATTCAATCTTAATGGTGTGCTTGTCTATGAAGGAATATATGCTGATGCCAATCTTGTCTCCGATTATTATATTTTGGTGTGTGACGGCAATAATATAAAAGTAAGGATAGAATGATACATAATCCTGACCCATTTAATACAATAGCTGAGAAAACAAGTGATTTTCTCGGCTATTGTATTATGTTAACCTCCGGTATTTAAGAGTATTTTATAAAGACTAATTTTGATTTGCCTGGCTTGCCTGTTAGATTTTTTTGCGAGGAAGAAAAATTGTAGTAACTTTGCGGTCGCGTTGGTTTGCCGGCGAGTTTGCCGGTGATTAAAAGGGAACACGGGTGAGAATCCCGGACAGTCCCGCTGCGGTAATTTTCATTAACGGTCTCAGGCTTTCAGCCACTGGATTTCGGCAATACGGATCTGGGAAGGCGCTTGAGTTAAACCGGAAATAAGTCCGAAGACCTGCCTGCGTGTTATAATATAATGTTTTTCTTTCGAGGATGAGAGGACATAAAGAGAATATGATATTGCAGGACATGTGTGTGCGCTGCCTCGTAGTCGGGGCGGTCGCGTTGTCGTGTTTTGACATAAGTGCGGCTGACTCCGATTCAATCACCGGAAAGGTGCATCAGATTGAAGAAGTCACCGTGACTTCGCGTCGCATGCCTAACAAGGTTGCGACTGCAGTGCCGGTGCAGACACTGTCAATCGAAGATATGAATCAGACCGGAGTGCAGAGCGTGGCTGACGCCGTGCGTCGTTTTGCCGGAACCAATGTCCGTGATTACGGAGGCATAGGCGGATTAAAGACTGTATCAGTGCGTAATATGGGTGCGGCTCACACAGCGGTGAGCTACGACGGGGCTCCGGTAAGTAATTGTCAGGCAGGACAGATTGACATAGGTCGCTTTTCACTTGATAACGTAGGTATGCTCTCGCTCGCCGTAGGGCAGACGGAGGATATGCTTCAGAGTGCCCGTCTTTATGCCTCGGCTGCAGTGCTTGGCATCACTACCGAGCGACCTCATTTTGATTGGGGACGCAATGCCTCGTTTCGCGTGAAAATGAGCGGCGGCTCCTTCGGCTATGTCAGCCCGTCGGTAAGATGGTGGCAGAAAATCGGCTCGCGTGTCACAACATCGCTTGACGGGACTTTTCTCCGTGCCGATGGCAATTATCCGTTTACGCTTGTCAACGGTAAGGATGTCACGCGTGAGCGGCGAAACAACTCTGCGATTGACTCCTGGCATGGCGAGGCAAATGTATATTATGACATGCCCGGTGACGGTGACCTTCAGGTAAAAGGCTATTATTTCTATTCCAGGCGTGGCTTGCCGGGTGCGATAGTGTTATATAATCCGGTCTCGACCGAGCAGCTATGGGATAAAAACGCCTTCATCCAGGCGAAATATCGCAAACGCTTTTCTCGGCGATGGGAGCTTCAGGCTCAGGCAAGGTATAATTACGGCTGGAACAAAGACACTGAGGAAGGCCCGCAATTTACCGGAAATCATTACGAGGCGCTTCATAAGCAGAATGAATATTATATGTCGGCGACCGGTCTGTACCGTCCTTTGGATAATGTGACCGTGGCGCTTGCCCAGGACGGTGTTATCAATACCCTTGAAAGCACCATGGTAGGGTGTCCCGACCCTACACGATATACATCACTGACGGCGCTGAGCGCCCGCTGGCAGCAATCTCTGTTGACCGTCAACGGCACGCTTGTCGGAACCTATATCACCGAGCGTGTGAAGAGCGGCGACCGGCCTGCTGATGTCAAGCGTCTTGCGCCTTCGCTGTCGGTCAGTGTAAAGCCGCTTGCCGACGAGATGTTATATCTGAGGGCTATGTATAAGAGCACATTCAGGGTGCCTACATTCAATGACTTGTATTACGACCGCCTCGGAAGCCGTGTGCTGCGTCCGGAGAAAGCCGATGAATTTGACCTCGGGATAACCTGGAGCCGGTCCTTTTTCCCGGCGATGGACTATTTCTCGGTCACTGTCGACGCTTATTATAATGATGTCACTGACAAGATTGTGGCGTTCCCTACGACTTATGCCTGGCGAATGATAAACTACGGCAAGGTGAGGGTGACGGGGCTTGATTTCACTGTATCGACGGCTGTCTCTCTGCCTAAAGGTATTAACGTGATACTCAATGGCTCTTATACCTGGCAGAAAGCCATCGACGTGACTGACAAGGAGTCGCGCAATTATAAAGCCCAGCTTCCCTATACTCCCGAACATAGCGGCAATGCGTCGGCTATAATCGAGACACCGTGGGTCAATGTCGGGTATTCGGTTGTGGCTGTCGGCATGCGTTATTATATGTCGGAAAATATTAAGGCAAATGAAATTGACGGGTATGCCGAACAGACACTGACCCTTTCTAAGGACTTGCGGTTGAACCGCTGTGAACTTACTCTTAGGGGCGAACTGATTAACATTGCCGACGTGCAATATGATGTAATTAAGTTTTATCCGATGCCCGGACGTTCATGGAGACTTACCGGAATATTTAAATTTTAACAGTATAATTGTGATATTATTATGAAAATGAGAAAATTTTATCTTGCAATGGCTGCTGCCGTTGTATTAGGAGGTGTGTTTACTTCTTGTAGCAGTGACGATGACGAGCCGAAATGGAATGACGAGGGCTCTGATATTTCGCTCCCCGAGTCAAGAATGTTCATTCTTAACGAAGGAACGATGGCAAGCAATAATGCGTCAATCAGCTTCTATAATCCCGGTGAAGGCGAACCTAAATTTGTAGAAAACATATTTTTTGACCAGAATGAAGTAAGTCTCGGAGATTGCGGTCAGAGCATGATTAAATATGGCAAAAACATATATGTAGCCGTGTATGGCTCTAATTATATGGTTAAGCTTAACACAGCGTGTGTTCAGCAGGCTCGTACAGTCTTCTCTTCTGACCCCGATCTCATGGGCGGTGTACGCTATATCGCTGCCGACAACGGTTTTATCTACGCGTCTTTCTATGGTGGTGTCGTAGCTAAGATCAATGCGGAAACTCTTGAGGTTGTCGACAAATTGAAAGGTCTCGGCGCAAATCTTGAAGGTGTCGCTATTGAGAACGGCTGCCTTTATGTCGCCAATTCCTACGAGCGCACCACCGATCCGGAAACAGGAAAAAATAAGTACAACTATTTCAAAGACGTATTTGTCATAGACCTCGATACTTTCAAGAAAAAGGAGACCCTTGAAGTCGAGCAGAATCCTAATGTGCTTGTTGAGGAGGATGACAAATTGTTCCTTATCTCCTGGAACTATGGTCGTGAAAGCTACGTGCTTCAGATGATTGACCCCGCCGCAGGCAACAAGGTGAGTGAAATCGGCTATGCGACCAATCTGGCTGCCGGCAATGACATGCTTTATCTCGTTGACTCACGTACCGACTACTCTGTGCGTCCCTACGTCACTACCAATACATTCAGCACCTATGACATCAAGAGCGGCAAGCTGAACAACACCACTTTCTTGAAAGATGCGCCTGCAGAGCTTGCCACTGCAAGCGTATATATGATGACTGTAAGCGAATATACCGGTGACATTTATGTCGGAGTTACCAATTACAGCGCTTCCAACGGCACTATGTACCGATTCAAGAGCGATGGAAGCTTTGTCGGCAAATTTGATTGCGGTGGACAGAACCCGCGTGCCGCAGTTTTCTTTAATTAAAAAAACGACATGAAAATACAGCCTTTGATCAGGTTACTTTTGGTAGCAGTGTTGCCGCTCCTTGCTTCGTGCAAGGGCGGCAATGCTCATATTATCGCGGAAGAGGGCGATACGATAAAGATGAAGTATGCCCGTAATATCAGTCTTGTCAGACATGACGGGTTTACAGTCGCCTCGGTCCGTAATCCCTGGGACACGACGCGCGTATTGCATACGTATCTCCTTGTCCCTGACAGTGTGGAACTTCCGTCCTCCTTGCCTGAAGGGACTTTGGTCAGGACTCCGATGAAAAGGGCTCTCATATATTCGTCGGTCCATAACAGTCTTGTAAGTGAGTTAGGTGCGATTGATGCCATAAAGGGGGTTTGTGATGCCCGTTATATACATCAGCGTGACCTTTCTGAACGTATCGCGTCGGGCGAGGTGGTTGATTGCGGAATAGGAACCTCCCCTGACATAGAGCGCATAATCAATATGTCGCCCGACGGCATAATGCTGTCGCCTTTTGAGAACTCCGGCACCTACGGAAAGGTAGGGCAGCTCGGAATCCCCATCATAGAGTGTGCCGACTATATGGAGACCACGCCTCTCGCGCGAGCTGAATGGATGAGGTTTTACGGGATGCTCTTTGGAAAAGAGGATGAGGCTCAGAAGATGTTTGAGGCTACTGAATCGGAGTATAATGCACTCAAGCGGTCAGTTGCCGCGGCTTCACGTCCAAATGTGATAATCGACCGTCTTTATGGGCAGGTTTGGTATGTGCCGTCGGCCAACTCGACGATGGGTACGTTCATAAAGGATGCCGGCGGAGAAAACCCGTTTGAGTCCTACGACCGCAGCGGCAGTGTGGGGCTTGCGGGCGAAGAGGTTCTCTACAGGGCGTCTGATGCCGACATCTGGCTTGTGCGTTACTCTCAGACAACCGACAAGACGTTGAGCGAACTTGCTGCCGACAATGCAATATATCCGCAGTTTAAAGCGTTGAAAGAGGGTAGGGTGTTTGGCTGCAATACGACCGGTACCTATTTCTATGAAGAGGTGCCTTTTCACCCTCAATGGCTGTTGAATGACCTTATCACTATCTTTCATGACGGAAACGGTGATATAAACGCCACACGTTATTTTACCAAAATGAAACCGTGACATAATGAAGTTTGCAATAATTTCCATATTAGTTGCCGTGTTGTTTCTGCTGAACCTGTTTATCGGTTCAGTAGATATTCCCGCAAGTGAGGTGCTGGATATACTGCTTGGCGGTGACTCCCACGGTGCTGCGGGATTTATTGTGACGGGCAGTCGCCTGCCTATGGCTGTCACTGCGCTTCTCGCGGGTGCCGGGCTCGCCGTCTCCGGACTTATGTTGCAGACTTCATTCCGAAATCCGCTCGCCGGTCCGTCAATACTTGGCATAACATCCGGAGCAAGCCTCGGCGTGGCTCTTGTCATGCTGCTTTTTGGCGGTTCTGTGGTAGTGGGCACGCTTACTGTCGGGGGCTATGCGGCAGTGATATTGGGTGCGTTTGCGGGAAGCCTTCTGATAATGGCGCTGCTTCTCGGGCTGTCGACAATGTTGAAAAATGACCTGATGCTGCTGATTACCGGTATTATGATTGGTTATCTTGCCTCGTCGGTAATCATGCTGCTTAACTATGTGTCGACGGCTGAAGGCGTGCAGAATTATGTGATGTGGGGCATGAGCAGCTTTAACGGGGTCTCTCTGAATCAGCTGCCGCTGTTTTCGGCGATTACCCTCGGCGGTATATTCCTCTCCCTCTTGCTGATAAAGCCGCTTAACGTAATGCTTCTCGGTGCCGGATACGCGCGTAATCTCGGGGTTAACATAAAGCGGGTGAGGAATCTCCTGTTGCTTGCCACCGGATTGCTGTCGGCTGTGATTACGGCTTATTGCGGACCGGTGTCGTTTATCGGTCTTGCCGTGCCACATATCGCGCGCATGATATTCCGCAGCGACAATCATCGCATACTTATGCCTGCCACGCTGTTGTGTGGTTCAGCCGTGGCTCTCGGCTGCTCGTTGCTGTGCATATTGCCGTCGGGCAATGTGATTCCGATTAATGCCGTGACGCCATTGATTGGTGCGCCTGTCGTGTTATGGGTGTTGTTGCGTCATCGTAAATAGATTGGCTTATGATACATGAAATCACAGTAAATCTACGTAACCTATCTACCGGTTACATCTCGGGACGTGACACCAGGATTATTACCTCGGGAATAAACGCGTCGCTTCATGCAGGCGAGCTTACATGTCTTCTGGGACAGAACGGCGCAGGCAAGTCGACACTTTTGAAGACGCTTTCCTCCTTCATCCCGGCAGTAAAGGGTGATATTGAATTGTTTGGCATGCCGCTCGGGTCTTATTCCAATTCTGCGCTAGCAAAACTTATCGGGGTCGTACTTACCGACAGGGTGTCGCTCGGCAACATGTCGGCACGCGAGCTCGCCGGGCTTGGACGCTCGCCCTATACGGGTTTTTGGGGCGGGCTTTCCCTGGAGGATAAGGCGATAGTGGATGAGGCTATGGCGCTTGTCGGGATTTCCTCTTTGTCTGACCGTATGGTGGATACGCTTAGTGACGGTGAGCGGCAGAAGGTGATGATTGCCAAGGCTCTCGCCCAGCAGACTAAGGTGATATTTCTTGACGAGCCTACCGCGTTTCTTGATTTTCCCAGTAAAGTGGAACTTATGCAACTCTTGCTCTCGCTTGCACGCAGTCAGGGAAAGACTGTGTTCATGTCGACCCATGATCTTGAACTTGCGTTGCTGACCGCCGACAAAATATGGCTTGTCGACAAGTCAAGGGGAGTCACGACCGGGACGCCTGAGGATCTTGCACTGAATGGGGCTCTTGCGTCTTACTTTGAGCGCGAAGGAGTCAGGTTTGATGCCTCTACCGGCTTGTTTGGAATATCGATGACGCCTGTGAGGGAGATGGCGGTAAGAGGTGCGGGTGTCCGTTACAACATGGTTGTCAAGGCTCTTGCCCGAAATGCCATAGCATTGACTGACAGCGCCGATGATGAGATTGTAGTGACTGATGATGCATTTGAATTTGGCGGAGTGCGTTATATGGACATTGCTTCGCTGCTTGAAGCTATAGTGTGAAATGAATAAGATATATACCCGCACGGGTGATACAGGATATACGTCGGTGCATGGCGGTGGAAGGGTGCTGAAGACCGACCTGCGTATTGAGGCACTGGGTGTTCTGGATGAACTTAATGTGGCAGTCGGAATCGTGCGTTCCCTGATGGATGCGTCTAATCTCCGGCAGCCGGTTCTTAGAAAGATACAGATGACATTGATGAGGCTGATGAGTAATGTAGCGACGCCTTCATGTCTGCGTTCCTGCGACAGCGGCTCTTTTCCTGTTGCTAATGTGGAGGAGCTTGAGGATTGTATCGATGAGATTACAGGGTCAACCGGCAAGCCTGAATATTTTATTTTGCCGGGCGGTGACTCTGTGTCGGCTTTTCTGCATCATGCGCGAGTCACGGCACGCAGGGCTGAACGATGCCTGTGGCGCCTTAATGAGGCTGATGAGGTAGAGCCGGGAATAATGGTCTATGTCAATCGCCTTTCCGACCTGTTTTTCGTGATGGCACGCGCCGAGGCTCTTGATGCCGACATCCCTGAGGAGAGATGGCGGTTGTTCAGGGTGAGGGCAGGGAAAGGCGAGTCAGGATGCCCGTTCATGGAATAAGCGGCTGATTTCAGCTTTTTTCCGACAGTTCAAGCCAGCGCAGCTCTTTTTCATCAAGAATTGCTTTTATCTCTTCATAACGGGCTGACTTGCCAAGTATGTCATCGACAACCTCGCCACTGTTGAACGCGGCTTCCAGTTCGGCCTTCTCAGCTGTCAGGGAGTCAATCTCTTCTGTGAGCGTCTCAAATTCTTTACGTTCCTTGAATGTCATCTTGTTGGATGATTCACGATTGTTGCGTGGCTTCTCTTTTGGCTGTTCCTGCGCTTTCTTCGGCTCCGACAGTTTGCGGCGTTCTTCGGTGTATTCGCGATAGTCGGTGTAATTTCCGGGAAAATCGCGAATCACGCCATCTCCTTCAAACACAAACAGATGGTCGACAATATTGTCAAGGAAAAAGCGGTCATGACTCACGACGATAAGACACCCCTTGAATCCGCGCAGATAGTCCTCCAATATTCCGAGGGTCACAATGTCAAGGTCATTGGTAGGCTCGTCAAGGATAAGGAAATTAGGTGACTGCATCAGCACGGAAGCGAGATGCAGCCTTGCGCGTTCGCCGCCGCTGAGCGTGTGGATATATTTCTGTTGGTCGGCGGGAGAAAAGAGGAAATGGGTGAGAAACTGCATCGGTGAGTAACGGCAGTCTCCGTTAACCACTATGTCGTCGGCGATGTCGGTGATAGCGTCGATGACACGCTTGTTGTCGTCAAACGCAATGCCTTCCTGACTGTAATATCCGAATTTTACGGTTTCACCTACGTTCCACGCTCCGCTGTCGACCGGTACAAGACCCTGCAGCATTTTGATAAACGTTGATTTGCCGGCACCGTTATGCCCTATGATGCCAAGTTTTTCATAACGTGAAAATGTGTAGGTGAAATCGTCAAGTATGACCTTGTCGCCAAATTTTTTGCTTACACCCTCTGCCTCGAAAATCTTTGACCCTATATAGGATGACTTCACGTTAAGAGCTACATTTTCTTCTGTAAGGTTGACGCGTGAGCGGCTTTTAAGGTCGTAAAAGGCGTCGATACGGTATTTTGCCTTACCCGCTCTTGCCTGCGGCTGTCGGCGCATCCATTCCTGCTCTTTGCGCAGGGTGTTTTTTACCTTGGCGAGTTCGGAGGTGAGTGCCTCGATGCGTTCGCGGCGTCGGCGCAGATAGTAGTCATAGTTGCCGTCGTAGGTAAATATCTGTCGTTGGTCTATTTCGATGATTTTGTTTGTCACCCGGTCAAGGAAATATCGGTCATGGGTCACCATGAGCAGAGTTACGCGTGACCGTTTTAGCCAGTTTTCGAGCCATTCGATTACGGCTATGTCAAGATGGTTGGTAGGTTCGTCGAGTATTATCAGTTCCGGCTCTGACAGTATCACCTTTGCGAGCGCCACCCGTTTTGCCTGTCCGCCCGATAGAGTGGCAATGCTTGCTCCGGTGTCGTTTATGCCGAGCTGCGACAAAAGCTGCCGGCAGCGGTCGGCGTAGTCGCGGGCTTCGTCATCGTCATGAAAGTCGTGTCTCACGTCAAGGCAGTAATCCATGACAGTCGTGTTTTGTCCGAAGACTGGTGTCTGGTCAAGAATGCCGACACGCAAGCCGTTGCGGAATATTATTTCTCCGGAATCGGGGCTTTCCTTTCCGGCGATAATGTTGAGCAGCGTGGACTTGCCTGTCCCGTTTTTAGCGATGATGCCTATTTTGTCGCCTTCTGACACTCCGAAGGTGACATCTTCAAATAACATCCTGTCGCCATAACTTTTTGTTAACTTATCGACTTGAAGAAAGCTTGTTGCCATTGATTGATTTTTTATTTGTTTACTGCAAAGATACTACAAGATTGTGCCTCGGTCAATCTACAGATGATAAAATCTTGACAAAATATTTGTTATTTGGACCGGATTGAATTATTTTTGCGATATGTAAATAATATCAAAATAATATCATATGGAAAAGTCGGAAAACAGAGAATTTCAGTACACCGGGGTGATTCTTAACGGGTTTGTCATGCTGCTCGTCATTTATATATTGCTTCCGTTGTTGCTGATGTTTAATCTTTCTTTTGTCATGGAGGTGTTTCGTGACGCCTCAGTCTTGCTGTCAATGATAATCATTGTGTCAATCATTATCTTTTCATTTGGCTTTTTTACCCAGCAGCCCAATGAATCGAGGGTCATGGTGTTTTTCGGCAAATACAAGGGAACACTGCGTAATACCGGATTTTTCTGGGTAAACCCGCTGATGAACCGTAAAAGAATCTCCCTGCGTCTGCGCAATATCGATATAGAGCCGATCAAGGTCAACGACAAATCGGGAAATCCCGTTATGATAGGCATGGTGCTTGTATGGAAAGTGGAGGATACCTATCGCGCGGTATTTGACGTCGATAGTGAGCAAAAGAGCCTGAACATGATGTCGGTAAGCCAGGGTGACACGGCAAATGCGCTTGCTCGCTTTGTCGGCATTCAGAGTGATGCCGCCCTGCGTGAGGTGGCAAGCCGTTACGCTTACGACGAGACCGATAGCCGCGATGGCGAGCTTACATTGCGCAGTGGAGGCGAGGAGATCAACGAACTGCTTGAGCACAAGATTAACGAACGACTTTCAATGGCAGGCATTACTGTCGTGGAGGCACGCCTGAATTATCTTGCCTATGCGCCTGAGATTGCTGCAGTGATGCTCCGCAGGCAGCAGGCTACGGCAATTATCACCGCCCGCGAGAAAATAGTCGAGGGAGCCGTCTCGATGGTGAAGATGGCGCTTGACCGCCTGAAGGAAGAGGCGGTGGTCGAGCTCGATGACGAGCGTAAGGCGACTATGGTCAGCAATTTGCTTGTGGTGCTTTGTGCCGATGAGCCGGCACAGCCTGTCGTAAACGCCGGTACACTTTATCAATAATTGTGGTGTCGTGGAAGAAAAACGGCAAATCAGAAGCAAGGGATTCCTGCTCCGCCTGGAGCCTGAAATAATGGCTGAAGTGGAGCGCTGGGCGGCGCAGGAGTTCCGCTCTGTCAACGGACAGTTGCAGTGGATTATCGCTGATGCTTTGCGTCGCTACAAGCGCAAAGTGAGGTGAACTTCGGAAAAAGATAAACCGTGGGAAGATATTCCGGTATTGCCCGGACTTCCCACGGTTTATCTTTTTTTACGGTGCTGCGGTCTATCGCGCAGCGATGACTTCTATTTCTACAAGTACATTTTTAGGAAGGGTCTTTACAGCAACCGCAGAGCGGGCAGGGTAGGGAGCCTCAAATGTCTCGGCATAAACCTCGTTCATTGCTGCAAAGTCACCCATGTCAGCAAGAAATACTGTGGTCTTTACGACATTTGCCGTTGTCAGTCCCGCAGCTTTAAGGATTGCTTTTACATTGGCGAGTGACTGGGCGGTCTGCGCCTTGATGCCCTCGGGGATGCTTCCGTCGGCAGGGTTGATGGGAATCTGTCCTGACGCGAAGATAAATGAACCTGTGTCGATAGCCTGGCTGTAGGGCCCGATAGCCCCCGGTGCCTCATTGGTGGAAATAGGATTTTTCATCTGTTTTTGTTTGTATTGTTTTTATTAATCATTATTTATGTCTCGTTGACGGTGTGCCCGATATGTCGACTGCGATATTCATCAGCACCACCTCAGAGCCATTTTTTATCGTTGACTGAATCGAGTTTTCTACTTCGTTGATTATGGGTGCAAACTCTTCCTGAAAGTTTGGTATGAAATCTTCGGTTCCCTGGGAATTAAGTTTGTCAAGTACGAAGCCGAGAGTTATTTCGTGGATGTCGACCGCGGGCTGATATGCGTGCTGTTCTTTCTCGTTTTCGGAATATACGATTGAGAGCAGTCCGGCATCGGCCATTTCGCGTATAAGATCGGTTACTATGCGTGACGGCATGTGGTAGAGAGCGGCGAAATCCATAATGGTTAACGGCTGAAGACGCTGGCTGAAGCGCTTGACTATTATGGTCATGATCACGACCGCTATCTTGCGTTTATAGTCGAGCGACATGGCGTTTATGTCATTGCTGAAGTTAAACTGAAAGATGTTTTGTGACGAGTAGCACAGCACCGCTCCGGCAAGGGTGATGCTCCACACGAGCTGAAGCCATATGAGCAGCAGCGGAAGAAATGCGAAGCTACCATATATGGCATTGTATTTCGACACATATATCTGTCCTGACACAAAAAGATATTGCAGTATCTGGAACGCCGTGCCTGCGAGGGTACCGCAATAAAGTGCATGCTTGAATTTTACCTTGGTGTTTGGGAAAAGCATGTACATCCCGGTAAACGACAGCCACGTAAGGAAAAACGGCGCAAGGTCAAGAAGCACCTTTACTGCCGGAGAGAATATCTTGAAGTGGGGATTGTCGACAATCGTTGTCGACATGAGCAGGGAGATTCCGCTTGAACACACCATCAATATCGGCAGTAAAAACATGATTGCCGTGTAGTCAATCACCTTTCGCGCCATAGGGCGGTTGCTTTTTACTCCCCACACCTTGTTGAACGAGTCTTCAATATTGCTCATGAGGGAAATCATGGTCCAGAGCAGAAACACAAGACCTACTCCGACAAAAATCCCCTGTGACGCCTGGGCAAGATAATGGTCGACAAAGCCTATTGCAGTCTCCAGCACTTCGCGCTGAGAAGGGAAAAAGGTGAAAAGCTGCGATTTCAGCAGGTTCTGAAACCCGAATCCCCTGCCGATGGCAAAGAGCAGCGCAAGCGCGGGCACAATGGCAAGCAATGTGTTGTAAGTAAGCATCGAGGCTCTGTTTTGCAGCTCGCTGTTCATGAATGACTGAGCCGACAGGTTGAGGGTCTTTATCGTGTTTACTTTCCAGTTGCGGCGTGTGTCGCTCCACACCCCTGTGGTGCAGTATGTCCAGAAATTACGGGCCCTCTCTGTCCAGGTCTTTATAAGCCCGGACAGTCTTGATGGGGTGGTCTTTTTGTCGCCTGTCATTCTTGTCGTATTTTTAACCGTTTTGCAAAATAACAAAAAAACTCTGTGAAAAGTCTGATTTAGCATTAAAAACATTTAGAGAACTAAAATTTGGTTAACAACGCAGATTGACGTATCTTTGCACTACGATGATTGACGACAAGTCACGGACAATGGCAAGAGCCGCGCTTACGGAGTATCTTAGGGTGAAGAAACTAAGGAAGACCCCGGAGCGCTATGCTATACTTGACAAAGTGTGTGCGATGACGCGCCACTTTGACATCGAGGCATTGTATGCGGCTATCGAGGATGACGGCTTTCATGTGAGCCGGGCGACGCTCTACAATACGATGGAGCTGTTTACCGACTGCGGCATTGTAAGACGTCATCAGTTTGGCACACAGCCGGCTCAGTATGAGCTGGTGACCGGCATGTCCAATCACTTGCATCTCATCTGCCAGCAGTGTGGCAAAATAAAGGAGTCGCAGGACCCCGAGCTTGTAAGATTTATGAACTCACGCAGTTACTCGGCGTTCCACACATCCTACTTTTGTCTATATGTCTACGGAATATGTGCGGCTTGCGCCCGCCGTAACAAGCGCTATGAAACGAAAAAACTGAAAAACAAAACAATATAGAATAACATGAAAGTTGACGTTTTGCTCGGCCTGCAATGGGGCGATGAAGGTAAAGGAAAAGTAGTAGATGTACTTACGCCTCGCTACGATGTGGTGGCACGTTTTCAGGGCGGTCCAAATGCCGGTCACACTCTTGAGTTTGAGGGAAAGAAATATGTGCTCCGGTCGATTCCGTCAGGAATATTCCAGCATGGTCAGACAAATATAATCGGAAACGGTGTCGTGCTTGACCCGGTGCTTTTCCGTGAAGAGGCAGAGGCTCTTGAAAAGAGCGGAATGGATCTTAAAAAGATACTGAAGCTTTCAAAGAAGATACATCTTATTATGCCTACCCACCGCCTCCTTGACGCTGCAAACGAGAAGGCTAAGGGCGGAGCAAAGATCGGCACTACCGGAAAGGGTATCGGCCCTACTTACACCGACAAGGTGAGCCGTAACGGTCTGCGTCTCGGCGATGTTTACCACAATTTCGATAAGAAGTATGCTGCTGCGCGTGACCGTCATGTGGCGATTCTGCGCTCTATGGGCGAGAATCCCGAGTTTTCGGAACTGGAGCAGAAGTGGCTCGATGCTATAGCATATATAAAGGAATATGACATTGTAGACAGCGAGCATCTTGTCAACAAGCTTCTTGACTCTGGAAAGAGTGTGTTATGTGAAGGCGCGCAGGGCACAATGCTTGACGTGGACTTCGGAAGCTATCCGTTTGTCACCTCAAGCAATACCATCTGTGCCGGTGCATGCTCCGGTCTTGGAGTTGCTCCCAATAAAATCGGTGAAGTGTTCGGTATATTCAAGGCTTACTGTACACGTGTCGGAGCGGGTCCGTTCCCGACAGAGCTGTTTGACGAGACAGGCAAGCTGATACGTGACCTCGGTCATGAATACGGTGCCGTCACCGGACGCGAACGCCGCTGCGGATGGATTGACCTCGTGGCTCTAAAATATGCCATAATGATTAACGGTGTCACCCAGCTTATCATGATGAAGAGCGACGTGCTTGACGGATTTGATGAGATTAAGGCATGTGTGGCTTATGAAATCAACGGCGAGCGCGTAGAGGATTTCCCGTTCTCAATCGAGGAAGACGAAATCAAGCCGGTTTATGTCACTCTCCCCGGCTGGAAGACCGACATGACGGCGATGAAGAGCGAAGACGAGTTCCCGCAGCAGTTCAAGGATTACATCACATTCCTTGAGAAAGAGCTCAAGACTCCGATTACAATTGTGTCTATAGGTCCCGACAGGGAGCAGACAATCATAAGAGGATGACAACTGCCCGATAAGGCATGACGTCATCATGACAATCTAAAAATTAATATCATAAAAAACTGACAAGCAATGGCAAAGGTAAAACCATTCAGGGGCATACGCCCGCCTCGCGAGTTTGTCACTCAGGTGGCCTCAAGGCCCTATGACGTGCTGAACTCCGAGGAGGCGCGTGAGGAGGCTCTCGGCAACGAGAAGTCGCTCTATCACATAATAAAGCCAGAAATCGACTTTGAACCAGGCACCGATGAGCATGACCCTAAGGTCTATGACAAGGCTGTGAGCAATTTCAACGCCTTTCAGCGCAACGGCTGGCTCGTGCAGGATGAAAAGGAGCATTACTATATATATGCTCAGACTATGAACGGCAGGACTCAGTATGGCTTTGTCGTGGCGGCAAATGTGGACGACTACATGGAGGGACGCATTAAAAAGCATGAGCTTACCCGTCGCGACAAGGAAGAGGACCGCATGAAGCATGTGCGTGTCAACGACGCCAACATAGAGCCTGTGTTTTTTGCATTCCCCGACTGCGACGTGCTTGACCGCATAATCAAGACGGTTACAGCCGGCGCTCCGGAATATGACTTCGTTGCCCCCGACGGCTTCGGCCATCAGTTCTGGGTGATTGACGACGATGTTTTGACCCGCGAGATTACCGATGCGTTTGAGGCGATGCCCTCGCTGTATATTGCCGACGGTCATCATCGCACTGCCGCTGCCGCGCTTGTCGGCAATGAAAAAGCAAAGGCTAATCCGGCTCATACCGGTGAAGAGGAATACAATTATTTCCTCGCTGTAGCTTTCCCCGCGTCACATCTTACCATTATTGACTATAACCGCGTGGTGCGTGACCTTAACGGCTTGACTCCTGAAAACTTTCTTGAGGCTCTTGACAAGAGCTTTGAGATAGAGCCGAAGGGTGAAGACGAGTATCGCCCCTGCAAGCTCCACAACTTCTCGCTCTATCTTGACGGGAAGTGGTACAGCCTTACGGCTCGCGAAGGCACATATGATGACAGTGACCCGATAGGGCAGCTTGACGTTACGGTGTCAAGCGACCTGATACTTCGCGACATTCTTGGCATACATGACCTTCGCAGTGACAAGCGCATTGACTTTGTGGGCGGCATACGCGGTCTCGGCGAGCTGAAGCGCCGCGTCGATTCAGGCGAGATGGCGGTAGCGCTCGCGCTGTATCCGGTGTCGATGGAGCAGCTTATGCGTATTGCCGACACCGGCAATATTATGCCTCCGAAAACCACCTGGTTTGAACCGAAATTGCGCTCCGGACTTGTAATACATAAGCTTGCCGACTGATGACCGGCACGATTACCCATACAGGCACCGTGGTCAAGGTAACTGCGGGGTCTGTCGGTGTGAAGATACATGACGGCGCCGATAAGTGTGGCGGATGCAGCGTAAGGTTTATGTGCAAGACTTCGGGTGATGACGACAGTGACGTTATCAATGTGCCGGTCAATGATAGCGGGCGGTTTTCCTGTGGCGAGAGCGTGAGGCTTGCCATTTCCGACCGCAAGCAGTATTCCGCCACATTGATAGCGCTCGTATTGCCGTGTATCGCGCTTGCCGCCGGCGTGGCGATAGCTTCGGCGGCAGGGTTTGACGAGGGACTGTGTGCCTTGTCGGGGCTGCTGCTTGTGTCGCTTTACTTCGGCGGGCTATACCTTATGAGAGGACGCGTGAATCGCGGGTTCTCCTGGTCTATTGAGAAGCTTTAAGAATACACTAACTAAATCATTAATTAATACCAACAAATTACCGTGAGATGTCACCAATCATTATTGCTATTTTAATTTTAGGAGGCATAGGCATCTTGAGTGCCTTGATTCTCTTTATTGTCTCGAAGCGGTTTTATGTGGAAGAAGACCCTCGTATCGAACAGATTGAAGGGCTTCTGCCGGGTGCCAACTGTGGTAGCTGCGGTCGTTCGGGCTGTCACGATTTTGCATGTGCCTGCGCCACCGCCGATTCGCTTGACAATCTGATGTGTCCCGGTGCCGGCGAGGAAGCGATGGGTAAAATCGCAGAAATTGTCGGACTTACCGCAGTGGCGGCAAAGCCTATGGTCGCTGTGCTGCGTTGTAACGGTTCGTGCGAAAACCGCCCCACAACTTCCAATTATGACGGTCCGCGCTCATGTGCCATTCTCAGCTCGCTGAGTGCCGGCACTACCGATTGCCCCTACGGGTGTCTCGGCTGTGGCGACTGTGTGGGTGCTTGCCGTTTCGGCGCGCTGCACATGGATCCCGTGACCGGACTTCCTGTCGTGGATTATGACAAATGTACCGGCTGCGGTGCATGTGCCAAAGCTTGTCCGCGCCACATTTTCGAGCTGCGTGCCAAGGGACCGAAGGGTCTGCGTGTCTGGGTGGCTTGTGCCAACAAGGATCGCGGAGCGCAAGCGCGTAAAGAATGTTCGGCAGCCTGCATCGGCTGTGGCAAGTGTCAGAAGGTGTGCCCGTTTGAGGCAATCACCGTAGCCGACAATCTCGCTTATATCGACTTCGAGAAGTGTCGTCTGTGTCACAAGTGTGTGGCTGAATGCCCGACAAAGGCTATCCACACCACGAGAATAGTAAAGGAAACCAAGGTAACCGAATAACACCATGTTGCATACATTTCGTAAAGGTGGAGTGCATCCGCCTGAAAGTAAACTGACAGCCTCGGAGAAGATTGTCCCCGTAGAGCTGCCGCGCGAAGTGGTAATTACCTTTGCGCAACATATCGGAGCTCCGGCAAAATGTGAATTAAAGAAGGGCGACCATGTTAACCGTGGCGACCTTGTTGCCGCGGCGGGAGGTTTTGTGTCGGCTAATGTACACGCCTCAATCTCCGGTACAGTGACAAAAATTGACAAGTATAAGACCGCGTTGGGCATCCCCGTCGACACCGTGACCATTACCGCCGACGAGGAGGACCACAAGCGCGATATCGAGGCAATCGCCGCGCTTAAACCGCTGCGTAGCGATGAGGAGATAGCCGCCCTTGATTCAAAGGCGCTTGTCGCTATCATCGATGGCGCCGGAATAGTGGGTCTCGGAGGTGCTACCTTCCCTACAAAAGTGAAGCTGTCGCCCCCTCCGGGCAGCACGGCTGAGGTGCTTATAATCAATGCTGTAGAGTGTGAGCCCTATCTTACCAATGACCATGCGTTGATGCTTGAGTGTCCCGACGAGATTATTGCCGGAGTGCAGTTGCTTATGAAGGCTGCCGGAGTTGAACGTGCCATAATAGGCATCGAGGCAAACAAGGGCAACGCCATCGACCTCCTTACAGCAAAGGCTGCCGCTGCCGACAGCCGCATTGAAGTGATGGGGCTGAAAGTGAAATATCCGCAGGGCGGTGAAAAGCAGCTTATCGATGCAACGATAGGCAAGGAAGTGCCTTCAGGGGCGCTCCCTATCGCTACCGGTGCGATAGTCCAGAATGTAGCCACTGCCTATGCTGTCTATGAGGCGGTGAAGTTTGGCAAGCCGCTTATCGAGCGTGTCGTTACTGTGACAGGTCCTTCGGTAGCGAAGCCGGGCAATTACCGCGCTGCCATAGGCATCAACATGAAAGAGCTCATAGATGTTGCCGGCGGAGTGCCTGCCGACACGGGAAAGATTATCCTTGGCGGTCCGATGATGGGTAAGAGCGTCGTGCAGATTGACGCGCCCACCGTGAAAGGTACTTCCGGCATCTTGATGCTTCCTGAGAAAGAGGCTGTGCGCAACAAGGTTGAGCCGTGTATCCGCTGTGCGTCGTGTGTCAGCGCGTGCCCAATGGGGCTCGAGCCTTATCTCATAAGCACGCTTTCACGCCTCGGAAGGTGGGAAGAGGTAGAGGAGGCTAAAGTGATGAACTGCATCGAGTGTGGTTGCTGTAGCTTTATTTGCCCGTCCACCCGTCCGATACTTGATTTTATTAGACTTGGTAAAACTACTGTCGGCGGCATCATCCGTGCGCGCCAGCAAAAATAAACAATGGAAAAATGAGCCCAATGTTAACAATTTCGGCGTCGCCTCATGTCCACACACGCAGAACCGTGTCGTCATGCATGTGGCACGTCATAATAGCGCTCCTTCCTGCGCTCGCATGCTCGCTCTATTTCTTTGGAGTGGGTGCTTTGATCGTGACTGTCACCGCACTGCTCGGCTGCATGGTCACCGAGTATGTCGTGAACCGCTGGATGTTTGGCAATCCGGAGGCTACACTTGCCAACGGGTCGGCTATACTGACCGGTCTGCTTCTCGCCTTTAACCTCCCGTCCAATCTTCCGGTGTGGATTGTGCTCATCGGTTGTGTCGTTGCGATAGGTATCGGTAAAATGGCGTTTGGCGGTCTCGGATGCAATATCTGGAATCCGGCTCTTGTAGGTCGTGTGTTCCTGCTTATCTCTTTCCCTGTGCAGATGACCTCCTGGCCTATCCCGCTGGAAAATACCTGGAATTATACCGACGCCACTACCGGAGCGACAACTCTCGGCATGCTTAAACTCGGAGAGATTCAGGCTGCCGATGTAAACCTTGCCAATCAGGCAATCGGATATATGGGCGGTTCGCTCGGAGAGGTTGCAGCCATAGC
The DNA here is from genome assembly GCF_004570975.1 of Barnesiella sp. WM24. Classification (GTDB taxonomy): domain Bacteria; phylum Bacteroidota; class Bacteroidia; order Bacteroidales; family Muribaculaceae; genus Muribaculum. The sequence continues at coordinate 157,833 of NZ_SPPC01000005.1, read as the reverse complement.
CCTGATAATCGGCTTTATCTATCTTCTTTGTGTGAAGGTGATTACATGGCATATCCCTGTTGCCGTGCTCGGTACGGTAGCTCTGTTCACTCTTTGTCTCGGCGACAATGTGGCTGTCGAGCTTCTGTCGGGCGGTCTTATCCTCGGAGCCTGCTTCATGGCTACCGACTATGTGACCTCGCCTATGTCTCATAAGGGCATGATTGTGTTCGGTGTGCTTATCGGAGTCATTACAATCGTTATCCGTAAGTGGGGAGCATATCCAGAGGGTGTGTCTTTCGCTATTCTGCTTGCCAACAGTGTCGTGCCTCTGATTGACCGTTATATTAAGCCGCGTAAGTTCGGAGAAAGGAGTAAAAAATGAAAAAACTGGCTTCTACACTGCCCAACATGATAATCTCGCTGGGCGTGATTACCATAGTCGCTTCGGCGCTTCTCGCGTGGGCCAACGGTGTTACCGCCGAGCCTATAGCTGCGGCTGAAAAGCAGACCCGTGTCGATGCTATAAAAGATGTGTTGCCGGCGTTTGACAACGACCCCCTTGCCAAGGCGCAGGATGTTAATGTGATCGTGGGCGGTAATCCGTTTATCGTCTATCCCGCCTTTGAGGGCGACAAGTTTGTCGGTGCTGCGGTAGAGGGTTACACTCTCAACGGTTTCTCAGGCGAGGTGAAAGTGATGTATGGATTTGACGCCGACGGTGTTGTGCGCGGCTATCAGGTGCTTTCCCATGCCGAGACTCCCGGTCTTGGAGCCAAGATGAATGAATGGTTCCGCATGGAAGAGGGTAACCGTAGTGTCATTGACAAAGATCCGGCTACAGTCAACATGACCGTCGCGAAGGATGGAGGCGACATTGACGCTATCACAGCCGCCACTATCAGCTCGCGTGCGTTCCTGTCGGCACTTTGTGATTGTTATAAAGCGTTTGTGACTTATAAAAATGACCGCAACAATGAATAAACTACGTATCATCTATAACGGACTTGTAGTGGAAAACCCTACATTTGTCCTCCTGCTCGGTATGTGTCCGACGCTTGGCACCACAGGCTCTGCAATGAACGGTATGTCTATGGGTCTCGCGACGATGGGAGTGCTCATCTGTTCCAATATCGTTATCTCGGCAATCAAGAGCCTCGTGCCCGACAAGGTGCGTATCCCGGCGTTTATTGTCGTGATTGCCACATTCGTGACGCTGCTTCAGATGATGATGCAGGCCTATCTCCCTGAGCTTAACGCAAGCCTTGGATTGTTTATCCCTCTTATTGTGGTAAACTGTATCGTGCTTGGACGCGCCGAGGCTTTTGCATCGCGTCATTCCGTGATTGATTCCGCATTTGACGGTGTCGGCATAGGTCTTGGTTTCACTGTCGCCCTTACGTTGCTTGGCGCCGTGCGTGAGATTCTCGGCACAGGATGCGTGTTTGGCGCTCAGGTTTATCCCGAGACCTACGGCTCGCTCGTGTTTGTCCTTGCCCCCGGAGCGTTCATTGCCCTTGGATTTCTTGTGGCGTTGTTTAATTATATACGTAATCGTTCATAATCATGCTCACATATCTTTCAATCATCGTAACGGCAATATTTGTCAACAATATTGTCTTCGCGCAGTTCCTCGGAATATGCCCGTTTCTCGGCGTTTCAAAGAAGCTGTCATCAGCGACCGGTATGGGAGCTGCTGTTACATTTGTGATGCTGCTTGCCACTCTCGTGGCGTGGCTGCTTCAGATTTATGTGCTTGACCCGCTCGGGCTCGCATATCTGCAGACAATTGTCTTTATCCTTGTGATTGCCGCTCTCGTGCAGATGCTGGAGATTATATTAAAGAAGATTGCGCCGGCTCTTTATCAGGCTCTCGGTGTGTTTCTTCCGCTTATCACCACTAACTGTGCGGTGCTTGGTGTCGCAATCCTTGTGATACAGAAAGGCTTCAATCTGGGCGAATCGCTCACCTATGCTATCGCTACTGCCGTGGGCTTTACGCTCGCGCTGGTGATTTTTGCCGGCATAAGGGAGAAGCTGACGCTTGTGGCTGTCCCCGGACCGATGAAAGGTGTGCCTGTGGCTCTGCTTTGCGCAGGCTTGCTCGCACTTGCCTTCATGGGTTTCTCAGGCATTTCCATAGGATGACACATCTCTAAATCATATGAAAATAGCCGCGGCACATTTTTTTGTCGCGGCTATTTTTTTGTCAGTTGGTCGTTACGGCGTCAGCAGGCGCAAAGTCGGGTCGGGGGGATGCTCTGCCGCTGTCGGCCGGTGATGATGTTGCGCTATTTGCGCTCTACCGAGTCTTCGTCGATCGCGATTATCTTTATTCCGAGAGAGCGGTTTTTAATTGTCGGGTTGCCTTTGTGGTAGACCTTGCCGCTCGCTCCTATCACGTTAAGGCTGCTGACGGGGTAGCACCCTATGAAACCGGTGCCGAGTAGCGAACACTTCACTTCGTCAGCCTCCAGGTCGTCGGCCTGGATAGAACCGGTGCCGACAAGCGTGTACTTTGCCTTTGTCGCCTTGCCATAGAGCGTGAGCGTGCCGTTGCCGGTATCGAGCGATCCGTCAAGGTTGGTTGCGTCGATGCCATGTACGGCAAGAGAGCCGTTGCCTATAAGGCGCGCCTTGAAATTGGGTGTCGGATTCATCGACAGCACCCTCACCAGCGAGTCGCCGCTGTTTTCAACCTTGCTCAGGAAGCGTGAATAGACATTAATGAGAGGTAGATTGTCATAGTCTATGCCGTCGGTTGAAATCTGCATTTCAAGACGGCTTTTTTCATTGGTGAACATAAGCACCGATGCTATGTCGGGCGATGTAACGAAGCTCACATAGCCTGCCGAGTCAGGGTTGCAGCGATAGTCGACGCGCAGTCCCTCTATAACGATAAGCTCGTTAAAGTCCTTCACGTCGAGTTCATATCTGCGCATGTCGTCGGCTGCTGTCGCTGCGCCGATGCCGAGCATGGAGATGATGGCTGATGCCAGAAATCGTCTAATCATCATAGCTTTATTCTTGGTTTTCGTTATGGTTTATCTCTCCGGCGGTGTTGATTGCCGGAAGTATTTCATTTTCTATACGGTCGAGTATGGCGTTTAGTTCGCTGTGGGTCGAGGCGCGCAACATCGCTATACGCGTGTCTCTGAAGTGGGGTATGCCTTTAAACAATGGCGAAGCCGCGAGATGGCGGCGTATGTGAAGTATGCCCCGGTACTCGTCGATGTTCTCGATGCTTTCTGCTATCTGTCGCCTGAGGAGCGAGAATTTGGTCGACAGCGACAGCGGCTCTTCCTCCGGCGACTTGCCGGCGAGGGCGAGCTTCACGTCATGAAATATCCACGGAGCGCCTATCGACGCCCTGCCTATCATCACCCCGTCCACGCCGTAGCGGCTGAAAGCCTCTGCGGCTTTCTCCGGAGTGGTTATGTCGCCGTTACCTATAAGCGGTATCGTCAGCCTCGGGTTTTCCTTGACTCGTGTTATCATTTCCCAGTCGGCTTCACCCGTGTACATCTGCGAGCGTGTCCTTCCATGCACTGTGAGTGCGCTGATGCCGCAGTCCTGCAACTGCTCAGCGAGCTCCACGATTATTTTCGAGTCGTGGTCCCATCCCAGGCGTGTCTTTACCGTGACCGGAATGTTGACGGCTTTCACCACGGCTGATGTTATGGCAAGCATTTTGGGGATGTCGCGGAGCATTCCTGCACCCGCTCCCTTGCCCGCCACTTTTTTCACAGGACATCCGAAATTGATGTCAAGAATGTCGGGCTTGGCCGCCTCGACTATCTTCGCCGCCTCAACCATCGGCTCTGTTTCCCTGCCGTATATCTGTATTGCTGTAGGACGTTCGGCGGGGTTTATGTGGAGTTTGCGTGTGGTAGCACTGATATTTCGGATGAGCGCGTCGGCCGATACAAATTCGGTGTACACCATGTCGGCTCCCTGCTCTTTGCAGATAAGCCTGAAAGAGTGGTCGGTGACATCTTCCATCGGTGCAAGCATCACCGGGCGTTCACCCAGATCTATGTTTCCTATTTTCATCCTTTGAGTAATCTTCTGTTCTTTACATGCGAAGTTAAGGAAAAATGTGCATATTTCATCATTCCCGCGACAAATGGGACAGATTATTTACTAAATGTAAGAATCGAACATCGCTCGCGGGTGAGCATCCGCGCCGCTTCCTGCAGCTCTTCGGCGGTGATGCTGTTGATGCGCTCACGCGCTTCCTTTGCAGGCACTATCCTGTTGTTGAACAGCGCGCTCCTGCCTATCGACAGGGCATACTGCTCGCGGTTTTCCCCGGCTACTATCGACTGTCCGAGATACTGCTTTTTTGCTGCGTCAAGGGTGCGCTTGCTCACGGGGTCGGCGGCGAGGCGGTCGATTATGTCAAATATAAGCTGCCGGCATGGCATCACGTGCTCGTCGTCGCAGCCGAAATAAACGGTAAAGAGTCCGCAGTCGGTAAAGAGCGATGTGTAGGCGTCGACCGAGTAGACGTAGCCGTGGCGCTCGCGCAGCTCCACGTTGAACAGGGAGTTCATGCAGGGTCCGCCGAGCATGTTGGTGAGCAGTCCGAACACTCGCTTGTGGTCTTCATGCATTCCGGGTATGCGCGCCCCTATCACAGTGTGGCTCTGATGGGTGTTGATGTTGCGTGTGATGTCAAATGCCTTATTGACTGCCGGCGCTTCCGTGGCGGCTGTGGCGGTAGGGTGGTGCAGTGGTCCGAAATAGCGCTCTGCCGCTGCATAGAGACGCGAGGCAGAAGTGGGACCGAGATAGAAAAGCACCATGTTGCCCGGTGTATAATATGTGTCGAGAAATCCTCGGCAGGTGGCGGGAGTGAACGACGCGATGGTCGACGTGTTGCCGAGTATGTTATGTCCTAACGGTGACCCGGCGAATATAAGGTCGTTGAATTCATCGAAAATAGCGTCGGCGGGGGTGTCGAGATATGATGATATTTCATCCATCACCACCTCGCGCTCCTTGTCAATCTCGCGCTCGGGAAAGCGTGAGCGGCTTACAAGGTCGGCTATCAGTTCTATGGCGCGTGAAAGGTTGCCTTTCGGAAAGGCGGCATACACCATGGTCACTTCTTCCGATGTATAGGCGTTCAGTTCACCGCCGACAGCCTCCATGCGGTTGATTATGTGCCATGACCGTCGCTTGTCGGTCCCTTTGAATATGGTGTGCTCGACAAAGTGGGCTATCCCGTATGTGTCGGGTGTCTCATTACGGCTTCCCGCCTTGACGGCAAGTCCGCAATACTCGGCTTGTGAACGTGAGGGGCAGTGGACTATTCGCAGTCCGTTGGGAAGTGTCATGTAAGTGAATGTATCTTTTTCTGTCGCCATAATCTTGTTCTTTTAAGTTAACGGCAAAAAAAAATTACTCGTCGTCACGACGAATAATCTTTTTACCTTAAATCTAATACCATGAAAAACTGATACAAAGGTAGGGATTATATTTTAACCGCCAAAAAATAATTAGCTAAAAAATTCCGTAATTAACATTTATTATACAAAATACGGCAAAATCAATTATATTAATAAAAATTAACAAAATGGGGGGGGTAAAATGAAACACTTTTTGTAGATTTGTAACCGATTTAAACCTCTATTGGAGTATTTTAATACTTTATTATATTTTTAACTAAACCATTTAGCAATTATGAAAAAGTTGATTTTTGCTGTAGCCCTTATCGCAGCAAGCGTATCTATGAATGCACAGGACTATAATCGCGTAGCCTTGTCTTATGATTACACAGGTCTATCTTTCAACAAGGAGATGGATTTCTTTTACACTGAAAAAGCCGAGACTCTTGGAACAAACGGTTTTGGTCTTAACTACACCCACGGTTTCGGCGTGGCCAACAACATGTTTGTTGAGGCAGGTGCCAATATCGATTTCCTTTTCGGTTCACGCACAGAAAAAGAAGACGGGTGGGAAGAAACCCTAAAGACTCAGAATATCAACCTTCAGGTTCCTGTAAACTTTGTTTATCGCTTCAACATCACTGAAGGTGTATCAATCGACCCCTATGTAGGTCTTAACTTCAAGCTTCATTTTTCAGAGAGAATGAGATTTGAAGATGAAGAAGAGACTGGCAAGTGGGAGAGCGTGTTTGACGATGGTGAAGACGCTATGTGGGGCAAGGATAATACCTGGAACCGCTTCCAGATGGGATGGCAGATTGGTGTCGGCTTGAACTATGAGAAGTATTATCTCGGCGTGCAGGTTGGTACTGACTTTATCCCCGCTTACAGCCACAAGGTTAATAATGTAACTGGCAAGGTTAACACAACCAATGTAAAGGTATCTCTCGGTTATACTTTCTAATCGAAGACAACCATCTTGTATTTCCACTCGCCCGCTGCTCCTGCAGTGTATGCATATCCCCGAGAGGTTGGATTTTGCGTGAGAGCAAACAAGGTCGTTGAAATTTTGTTATATAGTTACAATGCGGGTTAAATAATTGACTCCTTTAAATATAATTCAATAACTAAAATTCAAAATCAATGAAGAAGTTTATTGCATTTGCTATTGCTGCCGTTGTCGCTCTCGGCGCGGCTGCACAAGACATTTATGTAGGTGGATCTATCGGTGCCTGGCGTAACGGCAGCGACCATGTGACAACAATGGGCATCCTCCCCGAGATTGGTTACAACCTTAGTGACAATACTGCTATCGGTACTACTATCGGATGGTCTTATTACCATAACAGTGAAAAGGTTACTACCAATCTGTTCCAGATTGCCCCTTACTATCGTTATTCATTCTTTAAGAGCGGTATCGTAAGCTTGTTTGTCGACGGTGGTTTCGGTGTCGGCGCAGGTCGCACAAGCTATGACGGAGAAAACGGCAAGACTGCCGTGACATGGGAAATTGGTGTGAAGCCGGGTATTTCCGTGGCTCTTTCCGAGAAGTGCAGCATCGTTGCCCATGTCGGCATGCTCGGTTATCAGGGTGCCAACCATGCGGCTAAAGACGGTGGTGCCGACGAGGGCTGGGGCGTATTGCTTAACGGCAACAATATCAGCTTCGGATTCTATTACACCTTCTAAAACATACTGCATGACGCAGATTTTCCGTGCTCAAATTTGGGCACGGATTTTTTTTTATATTCTAAAATAGTTATCTTTGTCTATTATGAGTGGAATAAACAAGACTAATGCCGCGCGTCTTCTCGACCGCGCAAAAATCGCTTATGAGCTTGTGCCCTATACGGTTGATGAAAATAATCTTGCTGCCGACCATGTCGCCGAGGAGCTTGGCGAGGATATACGCCAGGTGTTCAAGACCCTTGTGCTGCATGGCGACAGGTGTGGACACTTCGTGTGTGTCATTCCGGGAAACATGGAGGTCGACCTGAAAGCGGCGGCAAAAGTAGCCGGGGCAAAGAAAGCCGAGATGATACCGATGAAAGAGCTGCTGCCTCTTACGGGCTATATCCGCGGCGGCTGCTCGCCTATAGGCATGAAGAAGAGTTTTCCCACTTATTTTCATTCGACGGCCACCGACTTCGATGAGATATATGTCAGCGCGGGGGTGCGCGGGCTTCAGCTCCGTATCTCGCCCGCCGATCTTATATCTTATGTGAGAGCAACAGTGGCTGACATTGCTACACCTATGGACAGTAAAGATGATGAATAGTTTCGGCAAAATATACAGGCTCACCACCTTTGGCGAGTCCCACGGCGCCGCGGTAGGCGGTGTAATCGACGGCATGCCTGCCGGAGTGGAAATCGACCTTGATGAGGTGCAGCGCCAGCTTGACCGGCGACGTCCCGGTCAGTCGGCAATCGTGACGGCGCGCGACGAGAAAGACCGCGTGAAAATTTTAAGCGGACTCTTTGAAGGCAAGTCTACAGGCACTCCTGTGGGCTTTATCGTGGAGAATGCCGACCAGCACTCAGGCGACTATGACAACATGCGCCATCTCTTCCGCCCCTCCCATGCCGATTATACCTACACCGCTAAATATGGATTGCGTGACCATCGCGGCGGCGGCAGGTCGTCGGCGCGCGAGACCATATCCCGAGTCGTTGGTGGCGCGTTTGCCATGCAGGCTCTCGCCGGAGCGGGTGTATCGGTCTATGCCTATACGTCGCGTGTGGGCGATATCGCTCTTGACGATGACTATACACTCTATGACCCGTCGCTGATAGAGACTAATGCGGTAAGATGCCCTGACCCGGAAAAAGCCGTAGCAATGGAGCGGCTTATATCGGAAGTCAAGAAGGACGGTGACACAATAGGGGGCATCGTGACTTGTGTCATAAAAGGAGTGCCGGTAGGTCTCGGCTCGCCGGCATTTGGAAAGCTCCACTCGCGCCTTGGCGAGGCTATGCTGTCAATCAATGCAGCAAAGGGCTTTGAATATGGCATGGGCTTTGCCGGAGCATGCAGGCGTGGAAGCGAGATGATTGACGTGTTCACTAATGACGGCGGCAGGATACATACCCTCACCAATCACTCCGGAGGCATCCAGGGCGGTATTTCCAACGGGGAGGACATATATTTCAAGGTAGCCTTCAAGCCTGTAGCCACATTGCTTAAAGAGGTTGCAACCGTGGATGACGCCGGCAATGCCGCAACGTTGAAAGCGCGCGGACGTCATGACCCTTGTGTGCTCCCGCGTGCGGTGCCTGTAGTCGAGGCTATGGCTGCGATGGTGGTTCTGGATGCGTGGCTCATGAACAAGACTGTACACATGTAATCAGTCATGGCAAAGCCTTATCGTGATTTCAGCGATTTCCTTGCTGAACATTTTTCAGGGAAGATTCAGAAGATATCGGTAAACGCCGGCTTCAGCTGCCCTAACCGTGACGGCACAGTGGGTACCGGCGGATGCACTTACTGCAACAACCAGACGTTTAATCCCGGTTACTGCCTTCCTGCGCTCGGTGTCGCCGAGCAGCTTGAAGAGGGAAAGCGATTCTTCGCCCGTAAGTATCCGTCGATGCGGTTTCTCGCTTATTTTCAGGCTTATACCAATACTCACGCTGATATAGACCGGCTGAGCCGCCTTTATGAGGAGGCGCTGGCTGTCGACGGGATTGTCGGCATAATCATAGGCACCCGTCCCGACTGTATGCCCGACCGCCTGCTTGACTATCTCGAGGGTCTGTCCACCCGGACTTTTGTCATGGTGGAATATGGCGCCGAAAGCTGTCATGACTCTACGCTGCAGCTTATAAACCGTTGTCACACATGGTCACAGACCGTCGATGCCGTCAACCGTACATCGGCACGCGGCATACACGTGGGGCTGCATATGATAATGGGGCTTCCGGGCGAGACAACCGACATGATGCTTGAATCGGTCGACGCCCTGTCGGCTCTCCCTATAGATACAGTGAAATTTCATCAGCTGCAACTGGTGCGCGGCACCCGTCTCGCCCGTGATGTAGAGGAAGGCCTGTACGATGTGCCGCGCATGTCGGTCGATGATTATATCAACCTGTGTGTGGCGATTGTAAGGCGCATAAACCCCTCTGTCGCGATAGAGCGGTTTACGAGTCAGTCGCCGGAGGAGTTGCTGATATATCCGCGCTGGGGGCTAAAAAATTATCAGTTTGTCAACCTTCTTGAGCGGCGACTGAGAGAAGCGGCACGTTGACGGGCTATTCAGCCGCAGCACCGGCAGCCGAGTCGGCTTCAGCCTGTGAAATCATCTCCTTTACCGCATTTTCGTAGACCTCTGTCGGTTGAACGCCTACGGCTCCCTTGAACGGGTGGCTTCCGGCAGGGAAAAAGACGACAAGAGGTATCGACGATATGCGCAGGTCCTGTGCCACCTGCTGATTGTCATCAATATTCATCTTGTAGAAATCCACCTTGTCGCCATATTTCACGGCAAGCTCGTCGATAACAGGGGCTATGCGCATACATGGCGCGCACCAGGGCGCCCAGAAATCGACTACAGCCGGGCGCGACAGAGTGACGTCGGTGGAGTCGTTACGGTAGTTGAACACTTTCTCCAGAAACTGGGTCTCGTTAATATCCTTTACTTTCGGGGTGTCCTGCGCCTTCATCGTGAACGACATGGCGCTTATTGCGGCAACCGCCGCACATATTATAGCTTTTTTCATAACTGGCTTAATCTTGTTTTTGTGTGTGGGAGTAATCAGTCGAGCATAAGGCTTATAAACGGTCTGACGGCAGGGAAGTCGAGAATGTGCCGGGTGACGTCATTGCCGAATATTATCGAGGTGAGCACCTCGACATCAATATCGTAGTCAAGACGGTCGACCGGTTCGTCAGTCCTATGGCATTTGCCTCCCGACATTACAAAAGTGGCGTTATTCTCTTCGATGACCGGGTCGCTGACTCTTAATGTAAGATTCAGCTTAGGGTAGGCTCCGGAAATTACTGACAGACATTTTTCCACATTTATTATACGCGCCATTCCGCGCCTTTGAAGCTCTCCCTCGCCGCAACGGTAATATCCGTAGACATTGACCGGCATGCCGGCAAACCTGCGGTGTATTTCCTCAAGCACGGCGTTGCGCGCATCGTCATCAACCGCGAGTACATCGGCTACTCTTACCTCGTCGTCAACCGGAACGGCAAACGCCATCGCCAGAGGGGTGCCCTCGCTGTCGGCGACGGCAGCCACGCTTCCGGCATCGGCTGAATTATCCATAAGTATCTGCCGGTATTGCTGCTCTGTGTGCTGGACCGTACAGGGGCGACACAGCATCATCTCCCGGAAAAAGTTGAATGCTTCCCGGCTGTCAAGGGTTTCATATAGCGTGTAGTCGCCTTCGTGACGGAATGTATGGGCCGAGGTGTAGCGCTCGATGTCGACATAAAAGACAGGTGAGAAGCTGAAATTGCCGTAATAGTCGTAGAGCCAGTCGTCGGCGGGAATCAATGTACAGAATCCGTCGCCACGGTCAAAGGACTCCCGGAGCGCCTGCCTCATCAGTGCCGACATGTAGCCCCGGTCTCGTGACCGGCGAGCCGTAGCGGCTCCGCATATATAACTTACAGAAAGCGTCACGCCATGAAAATTCATGGCGTAACGCTGTAATAACATGGAACTTATCGGTCGGTCGTCTTCTTCAAGCAGAAGCGCGTCGTCATCACGATACACTTCTGAGAAAAACATATCGACATATTGGTCGGAATCGTTGAAACATTCGCGCCAAAGTTTTAAAACAGCGTCTTTCTTTTTCATACACCGGTATAACAAGTGCGCGATTGATTATGTTCCGACAATCTTCCTTTTAGCCTTGGTGGGCGTCGCGGAGAAGGTCGTTGACGGTCTTTACCGGATTGAACGTGGCGATGGGTACTTCAACAAACACTGTGTTCCAGTCGCTCATGGCGCCGTTCCATAGTCCGGGAAGCTCAAGCGCGCGCAGCTCCTTGCCGTTCTTAGACTTTGACGAGATAAATCCGGTGTCGGGGTCGACATAGCCGGGCAGGTCAAATTTCTTGCCTTCCACATCCTTGACATAGCATACGAGGTCAACGGGATTGAAGTGGGTAGCCTTGCCTACCATCTCTTTGTAAGAGTCGTTGGCGGGGTCTATCTGGGTGCTTTCAAGAATCTGGGGTGAGGTCGAGCCGTCGGGGTTGTAGGTGATGAACGGGCCTCCTCCGGGCTCGCCTTCGTTGCGTACCATTCCACACACCCTGATTGGGCGGTTGAGCTTGTTTTTGATATAAAGCACGAGGTCGGCGTCTTCAAGCGACTTCATCTTTTCATCGCGGATGTTAAGGGTGTCGTGCATGAATGTAATCATTTCCCTTACATCGTCGATGGTGTATTTGCCGGTGTTGATCATCGCCAGATAAGATGAAACCTTGTCCTGGACTTCCATGAGATAGCCGGCGATTACCTTCTTGTAGTCGATAGTGGCGCCGCGCTTTGAGTCGGGCACTACGTTGTCGATATTCTTGATGAAAATGACCGCAGAGTCGATGTCATTGAGATTCTCGATCAGTGCGCCGTGACCGCCCGGACGGAACAGCAGCTCGCCGTTGTCACGGAAAGGAGTGTTGTCGGGATTTACAGCTACGGTATCGGTCGATTTTTTCTGCTCCGAGAGGCTTATGTTATACTTTACGTTAAAGCGTTTTTCGATTGCCGGCACGCTTTCGGCGATTTTTTTCTCAAACAGCGCGCGGTGTTCGGGCGACACGGTGAAATGCAGGTTCACGATGCCGTTGCTGTTTGCCGCAGTCTGGGCGCCTTCGACAAGATGCTCTTCAAGTGGGGTGCGCGCTCCTTCCGGGTAAGAGTGAAACTCAAGCAGACCTTTGGGGAGATTGCCGTAGTTCAGTCCTTCTTTGCCAAGCAGGGCGGCGACTATCTCCTTATAGCGGCGGTCGGCAAGCAGAGAGTCGAGATCGGCGTCATAAAGTTTTTTAGCCACTTCGTTAAGCTCAGGATAGAAGGCAAAGCGGTTGAGGTCGGCTATGAATTTTGCGACCGCGCTTCCCTCGGCAGGTTCGTTTGCCTCTCCGTCAAGAAACTCAAACAGAGCCTTGAACATGCGAGAAGCCGCTCCTGAGGCGGGCACGAATTTGTAGACTTCGCCACCGTCGGCAAGAAATTTATCCCATCTTGCCACGGCTTTTTCCTTGCCGCTGTCGTCAAGGCTGACGATGCCCGCGCCTATGCGAGCGGAGTCAAGTATGCGCAGGTAAGGGAATCCTGTTTCAAATCGTTTTATCTGTGCATTGAAAAGTTCGGGTGCAATGCCCCTTTGTTCAAGTGTTTTTGCGTCTTCAGGTGTCATTACTTGGTAGATTTGGTTAGTATTACTGCAAATATAATAAATAATTCCTTATTATCGTGTCATTCTTTTAAGAAGATTGTAACTTGGCACAATCCCGAGTTCGCCTGCCTTACTGAGGTCGGCGATACCCGCCTCGCGGTTGCCGAGCTGTAGATATAGGTAGCCACGGTTATAATATGCCTCGCCAAACTCCGGTTTAAGCTCAATGGCTTTTGTATAGGCGCTTATGGCAGAGGTGAGGTCGCCGTTGGCAACGAGCAAGTTGCCTTTGTTGTAATAGGCAAACGGCATTCTCGGTGACAGCTCTATTGTCTTGTCGATGTCGGCCATTGTCTCCGCGTTGACGATTTTTGCCGTGTGCATGCGCAGGCGGCTGTCGTCGGTACTGTTGTTTTCGCCTATTGACGAGAGATTGGTGTTTCTAAGACGTGCGTTTGCTCTCAGGAAGTAGGCGAGAGTGAAGTCGGGGGCGAGTTCTACCGCTTTGTTGAGGTCGGCTATTGCCGCCTGGTAGTTGCGAAGAGTATAGTAGTCCATCGCACGTCCGAAGTAGTCGATTGCACGAGGTGTGTGGGTCGCGATATAGGAGTTGTAATACTCGATTGAGTTGAAATGCCGAGCAATCGCCTCTTCGTCGTTGAGCTGCGGCTCGTGGTTGGTGACCATCACCACAAAGCGGAGCATGCGGGTGGCGTTTATGTCGTCTATCTCCTTGATATAGTAGGGTATCTCCTTTATTTCTGTAGTGGTGACATAATATGACGGCGTGAAATAAGGCTCGATTTCGATTATTACATTCTGGTCCTGTACGCGGCCTTTTATGCCGGCGGTGTTGTATTCCTCCTTGACCTGCGCGTTGTTGGCGATGGTCAGCAGAGAGGTGAACCGGTTTGCCACATCTTCCTGTGTCTCCGGTTTTTCGCTGGGCTGCTTATCGCCCTCGTTGTCATGACTGTCGGTGACAGGCTGCCGCGAGAGAGCAAGCGACTTGCGGTAGTCGCGCTCTGCTTTGGCTGTCTCGCCCATGAGCCTGAGGGATTCCGACCGTACAAAATAGGCACCCGAAAAGTCGGGAAACGCTTCAATCACCTTGTCAAGGTCGCTTACCGAGTTGGGATAGTCGGCGATGTCCTTGTACAGCAGGGCGCGGTTGTAAAGGGCGTGATAATTATTGGGGTCGAGCCCTATGACTTTGGAAAAGTCCTCGATAGCCTTGTTGTTGTCGTGGACTTCGGCGCGCAGCAGTCCGCGGTTAAACAGGGCGGCGGTGTTGAGCGGTTCGAGCTGTATGGCGTAATCGTAGTCAGCCATTGCCCCGAAATAGTCATCGAGGTTGTAGCGCAGGAATGCCCTGTTGATGAAGAATCCGGCAAACTGAGGCTGGAGCTTTATCGCCTCATCCATGTCGGCGAGAGCGTTGGCAAAATCTTTTGACGACGATATTGCGATGTCGGCTCTCATCACATAGGCATTGGTCGCATTTTTGTTAATCTCAAGCGCACGGTTTATGTCGTCGAGGGCGGCTATCGTGTCGCCTGTGGCAAGCCGCAGTTTCGCCCTGCCGATGTAGCCGTTGTCAAAGCGCGGATACACTCTCAGAAGGGTGGCAAATGATTTTTCAGCGGCATCATAATCCTCAATCTCCTCTTCGGCGAGCGCCTTGTTGAAAAGTATGCCGCGGTTTTCCGGAAGCTGTTCAAGGGCTCTTTCATAATCGGCTATGGCTTCACGGTGTCTTCCGAGATTCTGACGTGCCACGCCTCTTACTTCATATGCGTTGGTGATGAAAGGGTTTTTCTCAATGGCAAGCGAGGCGTCTTCTTCGGCGCCGCGATAGTCGTCGAGGCTAAGCTTGGCTATAGCCCTGAAAAAGTAGGGCTGCGCGAGATATGGTTTGGCTGCGATTACCTGATTGAAATATTGTATAGACAATACATAATCTTCAAGGTACAATGAGTTCTGACCTATACGCAGCACCTGGTCGGTGTTGACCTGCGCCTTTGCCGGGACGATGCCGAGTGAACATAATATGATGAAAAGCAGTATATATTTCAGACGTTTCATGATGCGTGGCTTATTGCTTGTAATAGCGGTGTAAAGTTACGCTATTAAAATTTATTATTAAGGAATTTTGAAAAAAATAACATATAGTATGGATTCTAAAGAAAAAGTAGTGGTGATAGGGGGCGGCTTTGCCGGAATCAATCTGGTGAAGAGGCTTGACCGTAAACGATATGACGTCACGCTTGTCGACCGCAATAATTTTCATAGTTTTCCGCCTCTGTTTTATCAGGTTGCCGCCTCCGGACTTGAGCCCGCGAGCATCTCGTTTCCGTTTCGGCGCGAGATGCGCAAGATGGATAATGCGGCGACCTATCACATGGGTGAGGTGAAGTCGATAGATGTGGCGGGGAAAAAGGTGGTTACACGATATGAGACTATCCCTTACGACAAACTTGTGATAGCTACAGGGACGACAAATAACTTTTTTAACATGCACGACCTCTATAAGCGGGTGTTTACAATCAAAAGCACGGGCGAGGCGATACGTTGCCGCAACGAGATACTCGACAGGCTTGAGAGGGCGAGCATATGTCGTGATGACGATGAGCGAAAGAAGTTGTTGAGTTTTACTGTGATAGGGGGCGGCCCCACAGGAGTGGAGGTCGCGGGCGCACTTGGCGAGATGAAGCGCTATATATTGCGTCGCGAGTATAAGTCAATCCCTCCGGAGCAGCTTGTGATAACTCTTGTCGAGGGGTCAGACCGTCTGCTGCACACGATGAGCGAGACGGCGTCGCGTTTTGCCCTTAAATATCTGAAGGAATTGTCGGTCAATGTGGTGTTGAAGCAGTCGATGAAGTCTTATGATGACAATGTGCTTACGTTTGCCGACGGGTCGAGTCAGTATTCCGGAATGGTCATATGGACCGCAGGTGTGACCGGCGACTCCCCGGAGATAGAGAATGGCGAGCTTCCCCGCGGCGCGGGCAACAGGATTTTGGTCGACGCTTACAACCGCGTGGAGGGACATGACGACATTTTCGCTCTCGGCGACATAGCCCTCCACTGTGATGAAATGTATCCGCGCGGATGCCCGCAGTTGGCGCAGGTAGCTATCCAGCAGGCACGCAACCTCGCGAAAAATCTTAACCGGGGCATGATGGAAAATGAGTTTTCCTACAAGGACAAGGGGTCGATGGCTACCATCGGACGCAACAGGGCGGTTGCCGATCTGAAGCATTTCCAGTTGACAGGTGTGGTGGCATGGTTCGTGTGGATGTTCATCCATCTGATTTCGCTTCTCGGGATGCGTAACAAGCTTGTCGTGCTGACCAACTGGGTGTGGGCATATTTCTCTTATCCCACTTCTTTGCGGCTGTTATTCCGTCCGAGCCGTTATCCGCTACGCAGCCATCAGTAGGCAAATGCCGGACGGCGGTTTTTGCGGATGCTGTCGGGCATCGCCCGGTGTATCTCAGGATTGGAGAGCGCATATCTGACCGGAATGGAGTCGCCTTTCCATATGCGTCGCAGCATGGGGTGCCGTGTGCTGATGTCATCACTGTAGGATTTTCCGTCCACGACATATGTGTAATGTATTATGGTCTCAGTGTAGGCAGGCATCTTGCGGTAGCGGTGTCTGCCGACTTTTTGCATGTGTTCCTCGTGATGCACGCGGCTTACCTGCTCGATGACGGCATTGATGCGTTTTGACCCGGCGTCGAGCTGACGTTGTTCCCAGATGACGCGTATTATGAGTGCGGTTATAAATATTGCCACAGCTGCTATCGCTGTCCACATTATCTTCTTCAGTACACTTTTCATTGAGATGCGATGAGATTAACTGCTGCAAATTTAATGAAAATATGTGGCAGATAGTTGCTTCACGTTAAATTGAGTTTCCGGCCTCAACCATTTCTCATGACTGTTGTTTCCGAGATATAACCCTAAAACACTCAAATTATGAAAATTACATTTTGGAGCGATTATGCGTGTCCCTACTGCTATATAGGAGAGGTTAGATTGCGTCAGGCAATCAAGGAACTTGGATTGCAAGATGAGATAGAGTTTGACGCCAGGGCATATGAACTTGACCCCAATGCCCCGGTTGCCGTTATGACCAATGCGGTCGACCGATACGCGACTAAATATGGCGTGACCCGAGAGCAGGCACTTGCCAAGATTGACACAATTTCCCGTATGGGGCAGGATGCCGGGATTGATTTCAAATATGCGTCGGCACAGTATACCAACACCCTTGACGCCCACCGGTTATATAAACTTGCGGTAAGCAAGGGTGACCCGGAGGTGGCTGACAAGGTTAACGGCGGTCTTTTTGCCGCTTATTTTACCGACAATCTCCCTCTTGCCGATGAATCGACATTGTTGAAAGTGGCTGAAGACGCCGGACTCAATCGTGATGAAGTAAGGGAGATGCTTGCGAGCAACCGTTTTGTGGATGATGTACGTGCCGACGAGCAGGAGGCGGCTTACAAGGGGGTGCGCGGAGTGCCGTACTTTATGTTTGCCGGGGAGTTTGATGTGCCGGGAGCTTTGTCGGTAGAGGATTTCAAGCACGCTATCATGCGTGCCATGAAACTTCAGTCGGCATCCGACGAGAAGGCGGCGGAGGCTCATCAGTGTGGCCCCGACGGCTGCCGGCTCTGATTTTGCCGCTTGTTAATACAGAAAGTTCATAGGGGAAGCAGGTGACGTCATTACGACCGGCTTCCCTTTATTCTTAGAAGGGGTCTTATCTTTTTGCCGCAATCCGGTATATCCATAATTTATCACATTGAAAATATTTCCTAAATTTTGTGGTAAAAGTGTAGAATACTAATGATTTTCCTTACCTTTGCCGGGTAAAAGTGCTGGTGATTTATTAGTGAATGGTACTTTATGTTGTAAGTGCAAAAAATCTTATAGTAAATTTATAAAAACATGTATTCACATTACCTAAAATTTTTGATTATTTCGTTGTGTGTGATTTTACAGGCTAATTCGGCTGAGGCGCGACTCCTGACAGAGCGGGAGGCTAAGAGTGCCGCCGTAGACTTCTTTGTTGACAGGGGCTACGGACGTCTTGCCGATGAATCAGCCTTGACCTGTATTCAGACAAAGACCGACAGCCGTGGTGAAGCGGTTTGCTATGTATTCGGTGCTGTCGAGGGCAATGGATTTGTAATAATCTCGGCTGATGACAGCCATATGCCTGTGATCGGATATTCTTATGACAGCGTGTATGATGTCGATGATGTCCCCGACAACGTGTCGGCGGTGATCGGTCATCCCGCTTCGGCTGTAATGATGGCTGACCGTAGTGTCGTGCGCCGAATCTACGGCAGGGCGCTAAGCAACAAGGTGTTGCCTACGGCTAAATGGAGCCAGGACTCTCCGTTCAATAACTTGATTCCGGGGCGTAAGGCTACCGGATGTGTAGCTACGGCAATGGCTATAATAATGAAATATCACAACTGGCCTGAGCGTGGAAAAGGAACTCTCGGGGATGTGGATTTCAATGTCGCCTATGATTGGGATAAAATGCGTTCCGACAATTATAAATATGGCTATACCGGAGATGAAGGTGATGCTGTGGCATTGCTCATGTCTCATGCGGCACAGTCCATACTTACCGATTTCGGTATGTCAGGGTCAAGCGCTTTTGAGGTGAGAGTACCGGGCGCATTGATTGACCATTTCGGATATGATGCCGGGGTCTCTTACAAGAAGGGCACCGAGATGGAGCGTCAGGAATGGGACCGGCTTGTCATGTCGGAGATTGATGCCGACCGTCCTGTGTTGTATTGCGGTCAGGATGTCTCGGTAGGTCATGCGTTTGTGTGTGACGGATATGAATATGACGGCACTACTGTCTATTTCCATATCAACTGGGGCTGGGGAGGCATTGCCGACGGATATTTCGCCTCCGACAATCTGTCTCCACAGGCGAGCCGCGATTACAACTTTAACAGTCTTAACACGATTGTGTATAATATAAAGCCGGCTCAGTCGGCTATTGAATGGTCGCCCGTTCATCTTACTGCCGACGGTAATCAGGTGGGTATGACTATCGATGTGACCGACATTTTGCCCGGAGAGAAATTCACTTTGCGGGCCGGCGCGTTGAAAAATGTTTCGACTGCCGACTATAAAGGCAAGATTGCCGTTGTCCTGCTTGATTCTGACGGCGCCGTTAAATGTGAGCTAAGCGGTCAGCGCAATTTATCGCTGTCATCGTTGCAGACGGTCAATTATGTGGATATTGACTGTGCCGTCCCCTCCGGATGTGAGGTTTCCGCAGGCGATATTGTACGTCTTGCCACTATAAATGCAGCCGGTGAATATCTCCCTGTCGCCTCCGAGCTTAATGTAATCGGAGAGATTCCTGCCAAGGGAAATGAAATACCTTATTTTGCCATAAATATTCCTTCGGCAGTCGAGGGCGTTGACATAGTAGCCGGTGATTGCCGGGTAATCAAGGGTCGTGACTATGAATTTAAGGTTACTCCTGACGCAGCCGACAAGGTTGTGACAGTCAAGGCAAACGGATTTATCCTCACTCCCGCTTCGGGAAATGTGTATAGACTGAAAAATGTAAACAAGGACCAGGATATAAGCATTATCGCCCAAAATGCGGCGGAGGTGGTGAGCAAGCGTAATCTGTGGGTGTCGGCAGGCTCACTCGCTTCACTTGTTAGTGACACGGATGCCGGTACAATCACTGACCTCACTCTATTTGGAACTATCGACGTGAATGATTTCACGTTTATGCGCGAGCGTATGCGTCTTGAGCGTCTTGACTTGTCCAATGTCGAGATTGCTGCTTCCGGAGCCAATCCTGCAAATGCCATACCTGCAAACGCATTTAAGGGATGCGGCAGCCTGCATACGATAATTCTGCCAAATAAGCTCACTACGTTGAAAAACGGATGTTTCAATGCCGCGGGTCTGCGCTCGATAGAGATTCCGTCGTCAGTCTCTACTTATGAATACAATATATTCCTTAACTGCGGTGATTTGACTGAGGTTGTCTTACGCCGGTCGGCTCCCGCATGGATTAACTGGTGTGTGTTTGTCGGAAGCCCGAAGTCACGTCTTGTCGTGCCTGTCGGCGCAGCGGCGGCTTATCGCAAAGCGGAAAACTGGAATGAATTTCATGAAATAGTTGAGGAAAACCCTGTGCCTGTTACTGCCTGTGATGTGAAATTTCAGGATGCCAGCGGTGTAATGTTTACTCCTCTTACGACAGGAAGCGAAGTCCCTGTAGGCTCGGAATATAAATTTACAGTCGCCACCGATGATTCATTCGGCGATGCGACAGTTGAGGTTTATGCCAACAGTGACCGTCTCTTCCCTGATGAGACAGGGGTCTATAAGACTATCGTCAACAAGGATGTGCTGATATACACGGTGACCAGGCAGCCTGAGGCTACTCTCGGTGCATCGGTGTGGAAGATTACAGGTGCGGCAGGTGGTGTCGGACTTGTTACCGATGTGATTAACGTAGTGCCCGGCAAGGCATTCTCTATCAGGGCAAATGCCTTGGCAATACCCTCAGGCGACGATGCGTCGATGTTTTATGCGGCAGCGCTTACTGACGGTAAAGGAAACATAAAGGAGATTATCTCCCCGATAGTGACAAATGCCTATACCAATCATGGCAATCTGCCATGCAATTTTAACTGCATGGTCAAGGATGCTTCAGTGCGCGAGGGAAACAGCATAATGATTGTCACCTCTTACAATAAGAAGACATGGCGACTCGTCAAGGCTGAAAGCGGAGAAGTCAGCGACAGCATTGCGGCAGTAGGGAATAAGGTCATATATCATACGGTGACTATGCCTGAAAGCGTGCAGGGCGCTTCGATTCAAGGTGCTGTGACGCAAGTCGTGAGAGGTATGCCGTTCTCTTTGAAGGTTACGCCCGTGTCGGTTGACGATGTAATCACTATTACCGTAAACGGCATAAATAAGGTGGTCAATCAATCGGTGGGTAATCTTTCTATCCCTGCCGTTACAGAAGACCTTGACATCGCTATACAGGTAAACCCCGCAGGCACCGATACCTATACCGTGGTGAATGTGCGTGAGGGAGAGCTCGCAAGTAAAATCGAGCAATGTCCTGAGCGATTGAAGGTGGTGGGTGTCATGACTACTGCCGATTTTGAGGCTTTCAGTAATCACGCGTCTACGATAAAGGCCCTGGATCTTGCTGACGTCGAGATCAAGGCTTCCGGTAAGGGTAAGCCCAACTCGATTCCATCCAACGCGTTTGCGGCAAGTAAGCCGACAGTTGCGACGGTGTTGAATAAAATAATTCTGCCTGTTACTCTCGAACGCATAGAGGCGAGCGCGTTTTCTCGCTGCATGAGTCTTACCGAAATTACCATTCCGGAGAATGTGTCATATATCGGGGCAGGTGCATTTACCTCATGCCGTTCACTGAATAAGATTATAGCGCTTGGTAAGACTCCTGCGCAACTTGGCATGAATCCTTTCCCGCAGAATGTAGCCGCGATAACTCTTGAGGTGCCGGGAGAGGCGGTGGAGGCTTATAAAAAGGCTACCTACTGGAATGAGCTGACAATCGAGTCGGCGGCGGTGTATTTTAACATCCAGATAGATCCTACCAGGGTATTTAACTTTAATCCCAAAGCATTCATATTGACAAAGATTCCTTATCCGGAAGTTCAGACTTCAGTGACACTTGGCTTGCCAAACTGCGATCTGAAGAGCAAAGACAATGAGGTGATGCGTCCGGGTGTTGCGTTTAAATTATATGACAACCGGAAGGATATCACCTATACCTCGTCATATTTGAAGTATGGTCAGCACGGAGTGGTTTTTAACCCGGCGGATTCTTCCGATACTTCACTTAGACGCCCGCAGAATCATGTGATTGATTTGGTGTTCTACTACGGTATTGATTTTGTCGCCCCGGCAGGCATAGAGGCTACTCTGTTGAATGTATCGGAGGAAAATGAATGGAAGAATGTTGAGATGTGGCTGTTTGACCCTGAATCATCTGCGAAGCCTACATTGTACCGCGAAGGGGAGAACTATAGTTTTGTTGTCAACACTCAGTCATCGGGCATGGATATAAAGGTGAATGCCGTGACAAAGGTCATGACCAAGACCGGACTATCGCCGGAGTATGAGCTTAGGGAGCAGTTGCTGTCGCCTGATGAAAATGGTGTATATACAATTGTTGACCTGCAGGGCGACACTCGAGTAAGCATTACAGCCGTGCCGAAGGACGGGGCGGTAATCAGCGCCGACGAGCTTGGCGCGATAGATAGTGCCGACGTGGATGACATCGAGTCAATAGGGCTGACCGGCGAGATGAGCGATGACGATTTCAATACAATCAAGGAAAATTTCACCTCGCTCAAGTCGGTAGACCTTTCCGGTATAACTAACGAGTCGATTCCTGATGACGCTTTTGCCGGTATGACAGATCTTAACAGCGTGAATATTCCTGATTGTGTATTGTCGGTCGGAAAGAATGCTTTCGGCGGCTGTCAGTCACTTGAGAATATAACATTACCGTCGGTATCATCAATCGGCGAGGGAGCGTTTAACGGCTGCGACAACCTTACTGTCATTGTTCTAAACTCATCGGGCGCTGATACCGGAGTAAGCCGGGCCATGACTCGTGACGGCAATGCGGGCGGCATTGACGCCAAATCGTTTGCCGGCGTAAATCCTAACTGCCTTATATTCGTGTCTGACGTTGCTCTTGCCGCGTCATTGACTGATGCAGGTAACATAATCTATAATGGAAACGGTACCAGAATCGCCGTTAATGACATCTTGCTTGAGGGTGATAAGGCATTCTCTACTCCCGGAAGTTTCCGTCTTGGCGACAAGAGCATAACTTACCGCTCGGTTGTAGAGAGCGGTGATGAGGGTCATTGGAAAGGACTGGTATTGCCTTTTGTACCCGGAGAGATATATGTCGACGGAGTTGCTCATGAAATAGGAGAGGAGTCAGGAGAGCTCGGACTGTATTCATTCACAGGCAATGATTCTGAAAGCTTGTCTCAGCAATCATCTTTCAGCGCAAATACACCTTATCTCGTGCGTCTCAACGGTGAGGAGACCGGACTGTCGGAAATCTCATTCAAGGCAGTCGGCACTTCTGACGAGACTGTATATGACGTGCCGTTTACGCCTGCTGCCGGAGAGATTGTGAAAGAGGGCAAGAACTTTACATTGTATGGCGTTTATCGCTCCAAGGATGTCGAGAGTGGAGATTATCTACTTGATGACGAAGGCAAGGTGTTCAGCAAGGTCATGGAGACTGAAGATTGTGAGCCGCTGACCCCGTCGTCGGTATATCTGCGCGCTGTTGATGATATGGCTCCCGACGTGCTCAAGATTGACAAGGATATTACAGTGTCGCTTGATAAAGTGCCGGTTTTGGTTGGTGACGGTATCAGACTCTATCGCGACGGAGATTCTGTAATAGTCGTTGCCGACAATCAGGGAAGTCTTGATTTTTATGACTTGTCGGGACGTAAGATAACCTCTGTTGAATTATGTCCGGGTCGCAACACTGTGACTTTGGAACGTGGCGTTTATGTTGTCGCCGGGCTTAAAATAGCGATATAATAAATTGTTGGATAATTCTCCGAGAAGGGTGTCTGTTTATACGGGCATCCTTCTTTTCATTTGGCTCTTATCGGCATTTTAATTATCTTCGCATAGATAAAAGTAAACTAACATTTAAGTTTTATACTTGCATGATGCTTGAAAAGGTAAAGGAGCGCGCTATATCCGGAATCCCGGCTTCGATAGAAGAGGCGCTTGAATTGAATGACAATTATTCCGCCGACTCTCTTGCGGATGCTGCTGATGAAGTAAGAGCCCATTGGTGTGGCGACATTATTGATACGTGTTCTATCGTTAATGCAAGATCGGGCCGATGTTCGGAAGATTGCAAGTGGTGTGCGCAGTCGCGGTGTCACATGACAGGCGTTGATGAGTATGACTTCGTCGGGGCAGATACGGCTTTGCATGCGGCTCGCCTTAACAGCGATGCCGGAGTGAAGCGCTATTCGCTTGTCACAAGCGGAAGAAAGGTGTCGCCGCGTGACATAGATAGATTTTGCGACATATACCGTAAAGTCGCGGATGAGACGGGACTATATATGTGTGCCTCTATGGGGCTGCTCAACCGCGATGAGCTTCAGGCTCTTTATGATGCGGGTGTGAAGCGGTATCATTGTAATCTTGAGACTTCATCGGATTATTTCCCGTTGTTGTGTACGACTCATACCCACGCCGACAAGCTGCGCACAATCGCTCTTGCAAGAGAAGTGGGCATGGAGGTGTGTTGCGGTGGAATTATAGGCATGGGTGAGACTATGAGACAGCGTCTTATGCTTGCCGAGGAGGCGCGCAATGCCGGAGCGGTCTCTATCCCGGTCAACATACTTAATCCTATCAAAGGCACGGCGCTTGAAAATGTGCCGTTGATTGAAGAGGAGGAGATTGTGCGCACTGTGGCTTTGTTCCGCTTTATAGCCCCGAAACTTACGTTGAGATTTGCGGGAGGAAGGATGAGGCTGTCGCAAGAGGCTATGGAGCGCATATTGCGCGGCGGCATGAACGGAGCGCTTATGGGCGACATGCTTACTACCGTAGGAAACGGAGTTGCAGAAGATAAGGCTCTTTTCCGGAAAGCGGGATACAAGGAATGATTTTTTATATACAGCAATAATACTTACGCAATGAAAAAGACAGTTTTTACAGCGATGGTGTCGATGGCGGCACTTTGTTTACAGGCACAGCAGGCTTTGTGGAGCTCAGCTCCCGTGGTGTCTCCGGAAATACATGATGACAACAGTGTGACATTCCGTATAAATGCTCCCGGGGCACGCGATGTCAAGGTGACCGGCGACTTTCTTCCCACCAATAAGATTGACACCCCTTTCGGCGCATTTGACGCTCCCGGCTATGCCGACATGAAACGCGGGACCGACGGGGTGTGGGAATACACCACGACAGCGCCTCTTTCACCAGAGTTGTACAGCTACACGTTTATGGTTGATTCGCTGCGCATCAACGACCCGTCTAATGTCTACCTGTTGCGTGACATATCTTCATTGTCCAATATCTTTATCATAGGAGGCGACAGGGCCGACCTTTACAAGGTCAATAAAGTGCCCCACGGAACAGTGTCTAAGGTGTGGTATCATAGCGACTCGCTTGACATGGACCGCCGAATGACTGTCTACACTCCTGCCGGCTATGAAAATGGCGAAAAACGCTATCCGGTGCTGTATCTTCTGCACGGCATGGGTGGTGATGAAAATGCGTGGAGCGAGCTGGGACGTGCGACCCAGATTCTCGATAATCTTATCGCGCAGGGAAAGGCAGAACCGATGATTGTCGTGATGACCAACGGAAATATATCGCAGGAAGCTGCTCCCGGAGAGACTTCCGAAGGCCTTGTCCAGCCGGTGGCACAGCGTCCGCGGACTATGGACGGGACGTTTGAGGCTACATTCCCCGAGGTTATCGGCTACGTAGACTCTCATTACCGCACTATCCCTGAGAAAGACGGCAGGGCAATCGCAGGTCTTTCGATGGGTGGCTTCCATTCATTACACATATCAAAGGAGTATCCTTCGCTATTTGATTATGTAGGGCTGTTTTCGGCTAAGATTTTGCCCGGAGATAATGTGACATCGGAGGTGTATGCCGATTTCCCCGGAAAACTCGCGTCATTGTTTGCCGCTGACCCGAAACTCTTCTGGGTGGCGATAGGCGATAAGGATTTCCTCTATGAAGAGAATAAAAAATTTCGCGAAGTGCTTGACTCAAACGGCTATCCCTATACCTATGTAGAGTCGCCCGACGGACATATCTGGAAAAACTGGCGCATTTATCTGACCGAGTTCCTTCCGCTCCTGTTCCGATGAACGGGAGCTAATCTTCCGGCTCGTCACAGGGTGTTTTGGGCAGGAAGTGGTGCAACAGCAGAAATCCAAGCACGCCGGCGAGAAGAGAGCCTACGACGATACCGAGCTTTGCATTGTTGAGCAATTCAAGCCCGTGGGCGCCAAGACCGCCGAATGAAAGGTTGGCGATGAATAACGACACGGTGAATCCGATGCCGCCAAGCATTGCTATTGAAGCAATCATTTTCCAGTTGGTGTGGTCGGGAATCGGGGCGAGATTCAGTTTGACAGCTCCCCAGGTAAACAGGAATATTCCGAGGAACTTTCCCAGTACAAGTCCGCATATTATGGCGAGACCTATTCCGCTCCATATAGCCGACGGTTGCATGTGCCACAGAGTTATTCCGGCATTGGCAAAGGCGAATATCGGGATTATCAGATAATTGACGATAGGATGCAGCGAGTCTTCAAGGTCTTGCAGCGGTGATATTACTTTATCTGATGCTGTCTCGACTTCCTTTAGCCAGTTCATCTGGTCCTTGTTGAGTATTGAGCGTCGGTTGAGAAGTTCATCGTCTTCGGCATTGAAGTGGGATATTGATTTACGTATCATCTGAACATATTTCTTTGGCGCGAATACCGGTGTGGCAGGAATACAGAATGCTATCAGGACGCCGGCTATCGTAGGGTGAATGCCCGAGTTCAGGAAAAGATACCATACGCCTGTGCCGATTAGCAGATAGAATATCTTGCTCTGTATGCGTAATATTGAACCGAGCAGAAGCACTCCAAGCAGCGCAAGCGCATATAGGATATACATTATTTCTATGTGGGATGAATAGAATGACGCAATCACTATTATGCCGCCGATGTCATCGACCACGGCAAGCGTGGTGAGGAATATTTTCAGTGAGATGGGCACCCTGCTGCCGAGCATAGCGAGTATGCCGAGAGAGAATGCGATATCTGTGGCCATCGGGATTGCCGCTCCGTCGGCGTAGTCGGTGCCGGAACTTAGCAGCATGTATATTCCCACCGGGACAATCATGCCGCCTATAGCTGCGATTATGGGGAGAAGCGCCTGCTTGAATGAACTGAGTTCGCCGACAAGCACCTCGCGTTTTATCTCAAGCCCGATAGTGAAAAAGAATATCGCCATCAAGGCGTCGTTGATAAATTGCAGCATGCTCATAGGGTGTCCGGCATGGCTGAATATGTTGAATGACCCTACCTGAAGCCTTACTTCCTGATTCCAGAAGTCATTGTACAGGTCGCTGATGCCCGGAAGGTTTGCGACAATAAGGGCAAGCATGGTGGCTCCGATGAGCACATTTCCTCCTGATGCGTGTCGGCTTAACGAGCGTTTGGCCGAATAGTATACTTTTGTCGGGAAAGTCGGGTTTTCGTCATGTATCGAACTCATAGTTGAAGCAATAAATAGTCATTACTTCACTATAACAATCAAAACATAAAGGCTGTTTAAGGGTCTACGCGAGTCCTGTTGACTTTAATATTGCCGGAAGTCTGTCGGCTATGGCTTCTTTCAGTCGCCATGAGGCAACTTGCGGGGTTATCGGATTTACATCGCGCGGCTCATAAGAGTCAGCCGCGATTATTTCGCAAAAGTGTTCTGAAAGTCCGCATGACGGGTCGACACATCCACCTACAGCAACGACAGGTGTGCCGTGTTTCCTGTGATAATCGATGAAGTAGGAAAGCACCTTCCCCATTGCCGACTGTCGGTCGATGCGTCCTTCTCCTGTAATTACCAGGTCGGGGTCAAGGCGGCTTATGCGCGTGCCTGCGACTACATCGACTCCCGGGCACAGTTGTCCTCCAAGCCCGAGAATTGCAAATCCGAGTCCGCCTGCTGCGCCTGCTCCCGGAGTGTCGGGATTACCTGCGGGCATCATGCTTGCCGCTTTACGCAGTCTTGCTTCAAGAAATTTCATGTCGGCGGCTACGGCGCCTTTTTGTGGTGCAAAAGAGAGTGCCGACGGCTTGCCTTCTTCAGCAACGAGTGGCACGCCCGCGTCGTAGAGCCCTACTATCGAGGGCACGGGAATCTTGTTTTTGGCAAGATACATGACCATGCCCATCCCTCCGTCGCAGGTGGCTGTGCCTCCAAGCCCGATGAAAGCCGATATGAAATCATGGCGTTGGCGAAGGATATGCAACAGCTCTCCCACCGGGGCGGAGGAGGAGTGTATTATGTCACGTTTTTCTTCCGGGATAAGCGAGAACCCGATGGCTGTAGCTGAATCAAACAGCACGGCACGCTCCGATTCACTGAAATAATAGGTGGCCTTTGTCATAGGTAGACCGGGCAGCGGTGGATGCAGCATGGCGGAATGGCGGGTAAATCCCATTTCCGCTGCAAGAATAGCCGCAGTGCCCTCACCTCCGTCGGCAATAGGCACAATATGGATTTCTGCCGACGGACACACGTCAAGCACCCCCTCACGCAAGGCCTCGGCTGCCTCGACTGTGGTAAGGGTGCCTTTGTATTTGTCAGGTGCGATTACGATGCGCATGACCGGATTGTATTCTGCCGGCTTTGTCAGTCGAGTTTCAGCACTGCAAGGAATGCTTTCTGCGGGACTTCAACGGAGCCTATCTGCTTCATGCGCTTCTTTCCTTTCTTCTGCTTTTCAAGAAGTTTGCGCTTTCGGGAGATGTCACCGCCGTAGCATTTTGCTGTCACATCCTTTCTCACAGCCTTGATTGTCTCTCGGGCTATGATTTTGGCGCCTATCGCAGCCTGTATCGCGATGTCAAACTGCTGTCGGGGAATCAGTTCTTTCAGCTTTTCACACATGCGGCGTCCGAACGTTACGGCATTGTCGGCGTGGGTCAATGTGCTCAGCGCGTCGACACTTTCTCCATTAAGCAAGATGTCAAGCTTGATGAGCTTTGACGCGCGGAAATCATGGATGTGATAGTCAAATGACGCGTAGCCCTTGGAGATTGATTTCAGCTTGTCGTAGAAGTCGATGACTATCTCGCCGAGGGGCATGTCAAATATGAGCTCGATACGGTTGCCTGATATGTATTCTTGCTTTACAAGTTCGCCGCGTTTTCCGAGACATAATGTCATGATCGGGCCGATATAGTCGGCTGCCGTTATGATTGACGCCCTTATGTAAGGCTCTTCGATATGGTCGATGAGGGTAGGGTCGGGCAGACCTGACGGGTTATGCACTTCGGTCATCTCTCCCTTTTTGTCAAAGACACGGTAAGACACGTTGGGCACGGTGGTGATTACGTCCATGTCAAATTCCCTGCCGAGACGCTCCTGGATGATTTCCATGTGGAGCAAGCCAAGGAATCCGCATCGGAATCCGAATCCGAGTGCCATTGACGATTCAGGCTGGAAGGTCAGTGACGCGTCATTGAGCTGGAGCTTTTCGAGCGAGGCACGGAGATTTTCAAAGTCTTCGGTCTCGATTGGATATACTCCGGCAAATACCATCGGCTTTACCTCTTCAAATCCTTCAATCGCATTGTCACAGGGTGAGTTGACGTGAGTGATAGTGTCGCCGACACGCACTTCACGCGAGGTCTTTATGCCTGAGATGATATATCCTACATTGCCTGCCGAAAGCTCTTCGCGCGGTGACATGTCAAGCTTGAGCACTCCTATCTCGTCGGCATGATATTCCTTGCCGGTGGACACAAATTTGACGAAGTCGTTTTTCTTGATTTTTCCGTTGACAATCTTGTAATAGGCGATGATGCCTCTGAACGGATTGAACACAGAGTCAAATATGAGAGCCTGCAGCGGCGCTTCGGGGTCGCCTTTGGGCGCCGGTACGCGGTCTATGATGGCTTTAAGTATCTCGGGGATGCCTATGCCTGTTTTTCCTGATGCGCGGATTATCTCTTCCGGCTTGCATCCGAGCAGGTCTACAATCTGGTCCTCCACTTCATCGGGCTTGGCGCTGTCGAGGTCGACTTTGTTGATGACGGGGATTATCTCAAGGTCATTGTCAATCGCCATGTAGAGGTTGGAGATTGTCTGCGCCTGGATGCCCTGTGAAGCGTCGACGATAAGCAATGCGCCTTCGCAGGCAGCAATCGAGCGCGACACCTCGTAGGAGAAGTCGACGTGTCCCGGGGTGTCAATCAGGTTCAATATATATTTTTCACCGTCAAGCGTATATTCCATCTGAATGGCGTGGCTTTTGATGGTGATGCCTCGTTCACGTTCAAGATCCATGTCATCGAGCACCTGTGCTTCCATGTCTTTGGCGGCGATGGTGTCGGTATACTCAAGCAGACGGTCGGCAAGTGTACTCTTGCCGTGGTCAATATGGGCGATGATGCAGAAATTTCTGATATGTTTCATAGAGTGCAAAATTACGGAAAAAGCATGGAATATGCAAAGAAAAAGGGAGCGCGGTCAGTGCCGCGCTCCCTGTATGGGGTCAGTCAGTCCGCAGTGTGCGGTGTGACCGGTTGTTTAGTAGTTCCACTGGCAGGCTACCATTGTCAGGTTGTTGCAACCGATTGTACGGAAGTCGGTGATGTAGTTGTAACGGCAGTTGATATAGGTAAGAGCCTGGTCAAACGAAACATCGAGCATCTGGAGCTGGTTGTTGTTGCAGATAAGACGCTGCAGGAAAGTCTGGTTGCTGAGAGTAAGACTTGTAAGGTCGTTGTAGCAGCAGTCGACATATTGTAGGTTGGGGCATCCCTCTACGGTGAAGCTTGTAAGGTCATTGTAAGAGCATACAATGTCGATAAGAGCCTGGCAGTCGCGGAGTGCAAGTGATGTCATGCGGTTGTCGGAGCAGATGAATGTGCTCAGGGTAGGAAGACCAGAGATAATCATGTTGCTGATTTCATTGTCGTCGATGTTGAGGTTCTGAAGATTCTCGACACCAAACAGGTTGATGCTTGTCAGCTTGTTATATCCGCAGTAGAGATTCTTTAGTGACGCGCATCCCTGCACATTCAGTGACTCAAGATGACATCCCTGGCAGTTGAGGGTCTTCAAGGTGGTGGAGTTTGCCACGCTTAGCTCGACAAGCAGATTGTTTGAACAGTTAAGATTGTTGAGCAGCGGGGTTCCTGTGATGTCGAGGTCGGTAAGACGGTTACGGTATATCTTCAGGTCCACCAGTGAGTTGTTGCCATTGAGGGTCAGTGAGGAGAGCTTGTTGCGTGAAGCGTTGAGCTCTGTAAGGGCTGCATCACCGGCAACTGACAGTGAGGTGATTGCGTTACGTGAGACATCAACCTTTGTAAGGGCAGTAAATCCGGAAAGGTCAAGGTCGCCTGCGAGGTGCTTGTCTTTCCACTCGATTGCAGTCACCTTTCCGTTGGTTACGGTAACGCCTTCCCAAGTGGCAGGCGATTTGAGATCAGTGATTTTCAATGCAGTGGCATTGGTTCCTCCTTTTTCAGCCGGCTGTGACAAAAAGTTCTGCAGCTGCTTCACCTCGTTTTTGTCCATCTTCTGTGCGAAAGCAGTCACGCTACCCAGCATGAGAGCAATCATGAATAATGCTTTTTTCATAAACTTTGAAATAGTTGAGTTTAATAATGTTGTTTTAATCCTAAAACAATATGCACTCGTAAAAGTTTACGAAAAATTAGTCCATGTAAATGAATTTCAGCATCATTTATTGTCGCCGGTGGCTTAAATACTAAGGTTTTGCAAAATGTTAAAATTAAGTTATTGCAATATATGTGTCGTCTTAGAACGGAGCGGGGGAGTCGTCGGCGGCGCTGAGAAAATCGGCAGTGCCGCCTGAGAATTGCGATGCCGGCAGGTCGGTGTCCTGGAGGTCATTCAGCTTGGACCCGACAGTGCCGGTAGAGAAGCCTGAGTCTTCTTCTTCCCAGTTCTCAAAACGGGCAAACTTTGCCTTAAAGCGCATCTTTACATCATCGACAGAGCCAGAACGATGTTTTGCCACGATGAACTCGGCGAGTCCGCGGATGTCGTTGCCTGACGCGTCTTCTGAAGAACGTGTATAGTATTCGGGTCGGTGAATGAAACAAACGATGTCGGCATCCTGCTCGATCGCTCCCGATTCACGAAGGTCACTAAGCTGAGGTCGCTTTCCGTCGCCGCCTTGACGCGACTCGACGGAACGGTTAAGCTGCGACAGCGCGACGATGGGGATGTTGAGCTCTTTGGCAAGTTGCTTGAGTGAGCGCGAAATCATACTTACCTCCTGCTCTCGCGAGCCAAATTTCATGCCCGAGGCATTCATGAGCTGCAGGTAGTCGATGATAATGAATTTCACCTGATGTTCGCGCACAAGACGTCGTGCCTTTGTCCTTAGCTCGAAAATGGATAGCGAGGGGGTGTCGTCAATGTACAGCGGTGCGCTGAACAGGTGTTTTACCCTTGTCATCAGCTGGTCCCACTCCATCGGTGTAAGCTGTCCTGATTTTATCTTCTGGCTTTCAAGTTCACATACATTGCTTATAAGTCGGTTTACAAGCTGAAGATTGGACATCTCAAGAGAGAATATGGCGACAGGCGTGTTATAGTTGACCGCCATGTTTTTTGCCATAGACAATACAAACGCCGTCTTTCCCATTGCAGGACGCGCGGCGATGATTATAAGGTCGGAGTTCTGCCATCCGGAGGTGAGTTTGTCAAGTTCATGATAACCCGATTCCAGTCCGCTCAATCCCGAAGTGCGGTTTGCCGCCGCCTGTATTTGTTCGATAGCCTGGCTGATTACAGGGTCAATCTGGGTAACATCTTTCTTGACGTTGCGCTGGGAAATCTCAAAAAGCTTTCCTTCGGCTTCCTGCAGGAGGTCGTCGACATCGTTGCTCTCGTCAAAAGCTTTGCCCTCGATTGACGAGGCGAAAGAGATGAGCTCTCTTGCAAGATATTTCTGCGCCACGATGCGGGCATGAAATTCGACATGGGCTCCTGACGCTATTCGGGAGGTCAGTTCCGAGATGACCACCGGGCCGCCTACTTCTTCAAGCGTGTTGTTGAGTCGCAGCTGCTCGACCACAGTCA
Organism: Barnesiella sp. WM24; assembly: GCF_004570975.1. Taxonomy (GTDB): domain Bacteria; phylum Bacteroidota; class Bacteroidia; order Bacteroidales; family Muribaculaceae; genus Muribaculum. The sequence goes on along the minus strand of NZ_SPPC01000005.1, from coordinate 125,176 downwards.
GCATGTCGATCGGCTTCTGTGACGCGCCGAGGCTCTGGATTGCTTCATAGATGCGCTGGTGGGCGGGCTCGTAGAAACACTCCGGCTTGAGAATGTCACACACTGTAGTGTAGGCGTCTTTCTCAAGCATCAGGGCTCCGAGCACAGCCTCCTCGACCTCCTTGTCCTGGGGCATGACCCTTCCACCGGTGTCGTAAAGTGATTGATGTCGTGGCTTATTGCGGCCTGTTGTATATGATTGATTGTTGTCAGCCATTGGTCTTGTAGGATTGATTGTTGTTTGCCAAAAATATTGGTAATGCAAATTTAGCGGATTATTAGTATATTTGCATCATCAAAAAGCGGTAACTTTTCAATAATTATTTACAGATATGTATCACTATTTTAAACATGTTTTTATGTCAGCTCTGCTCGTTACGGCTGCTTCGTGTGCCAATAATGGGGGTGATGAGAAAATCATCGACAAGACTGACTTCAAGAGTGCCGACGGGGTGTTTGACATCGACGCGCTTGAGGCTCTCGGTCGTGTAAGCGGTGCCGTGGTTTCTCCCGACGGCAAGAAAGTGCTATATGGCGTCTCTTATGAAAGTGTAGAGGAAAACAAGTCAAACAATGACCTGTATGTGATGAATACCGACGGCAGTGACGTGCAGCGAATCACGCGCACCGCTTCATCGGAGGGTAACGCAGTGTGGATTAACGGCGGCAAGCAGATTGCATTCCTTTATCCCGAAAACGGGGTGAGCCAGGTGTGGGTGATGAATGCCGACGGTTCCGGCAGGGAGTGTGTAAGTTCGGTAGAGAAGGGTGTGTCGGGATTCCTTGTTTCGCCAGATGAATCAAAAATCCTTCTTATATCTAATGTAAAGTATGCTCAGACTGCTCAGGATGCCTATCCCGACCTTCCCAAGGCTACCGGCAGAATTATCGATGACATGATGTACAAGCACTGGGACGAGTGGGTGACAGAGATACCTCATCCTTTCATTGCTGACTTTGACGGCAAGAAGGTGAGCAATCCGGTCGACATCATGGAGGGAGAGATGTTTGAGTCGCCTGTGAAGCCGTTTGGCGGGATAGAATCGTTTGCCTGGTCGCCCGACAGCCGTAAGGTAGCTTATGTGTCGCGCAAAAAGACCGGTATGGAATATGCCATTTCAACCAATTCTGATATATTCCTGTATGATGTTGCGGAAAAGTCGACCGACAATCTCACCGAGGGCATGATGGGATATGACACCAATCCTGTGTTCTCGCCCGACGGGTCTATGCTGGCATGGCTCTCTATGGAGCATGACGGATATGAGAGCGACAAGAATCGCATTTTTATACTTGACTTCGCTACGGGAGAGAAGCGCGATCTTACTGCCGATTGGGATTATACCGTTGATGCCATCGCATGGCAGCCTTCGAGCCGCGGACTATTTTTCCTTGCTTACCGTGACGGTGTACGTCCCGTATTCTCGATGCTTCTTGACGGCACGGTGTCGGTAATCGCTCAGGGTGAATGTGATTACGACTGGCTTTCTCCGGTGTCGGACAGCGAACTTGTCGTGATGAGTCATTCGATGCTTCGTCCTAATGAGATATACCTCGCATCGGCTGAAAAGACTACGTTGATTTCTCATGTGAATGACGATATTTTTGCGCAGCTCAAGATGCCGAGAGTCGAGAGAAAGATGGTCCCGACTACCGATGGCAAGGAGATGCTTGTATGGGCTTTGTATCCTCAGGATTTTGACAGCACCAAGACCTATCCCGCTCTCCTTTATTGTCAGGGCGGTCCTCAGCAGGCTGTAAGCCAGTTCTGGAGCTATAGGTGGAATCTTGCGCTTATGGCTGCTCACGGCTATGTAATCATTGCCCCTAACCGTCGCGGACTTCCCGGTTTCGGCACAGAGTGGAATGCTCAGATTTCAGGTGACTACGGTGGTCAGAACATGCGTGATTATCTTGCCGCTGTCGATTACATGAAGCAGTATCCTTACATAGATGCGAAGCGAATAGGTGCTACCGGAGCAAGCTACGGCGGATTCTCTGTATACTGGCTCGCCGGCAATCACGACCATCGTTTCTCGGCTCTTCTCGCTCATGCCGGTATATTCAACATGGAGGCCCAGTATCTTGAGACTGAAGAGATGTGGTTTGCCAACTGGGATATGGGCGGTGGCGCGTCAAACGCACCTGCTAACAGCGCCGATGCTCCCGACTATGGTGCGTTCTGGCGTAAGGACAATGCTACCGCACAGCGCACATTTGCGCTCTCACCCCATCGTTTTGTTGACAAGTGGGACACCCCGATTATGATTTCTCATGGAGAATTTGACTATCGTATACTCTCGTCGCAAGGCGAAATGGCGTTTAATGCCGCCAAACTTCGTGGCATCCCTGCCGAAATGGTCATCTTCCCGGATGAGAACCACTGGATTCTCAAGCCTCAGAACGCCATATTATGGCAGCGTCTGTTCTTCCGCTGGTTTGACCGCTGGCTGAAGCCCGCTCCGGAATCAACCCCATCCAACTGACTTTTGTGACATAAAAAGAGGCTGTTCAAATGAACGGCCTCTTTGATTTTAAGAAATTTAAAATTTTTTTTTGTCGATAAGATTGCCGTTGCTAATTTGTACGCTTAATTCCACAATCATACTCACCTGCATAAAACTTGCGGTGTCGGCTGATGAAAATTGTATGTCCGGGGCGCATAGTGCTTTAGACCGGGATTACCATCATGGGGATGTCGGAGTAGAATAGCATCTTGTGGGCAATCGACGGATTAAACAGGCGTGCAAATATATTTTTTTTCTTGTTAGGCACGGCTATCAGGTCAATACGCTGATTTTGCTCGATGGCATGGAAGTCATCAATGACATTGTTCAGCGAGAGGTCAGCAAGCTTGAATTTGTACAAGGGATAGTGTTCGGCACAGTATGAGAGCAGTTTGTCGGACGCAGCCGCGCGGTTGCCTGAAAATTTCCGCGAAGGCACATTTACTATTGTCACGTCAAGGCGCTCGTCGGTGAAGAATCTATATACGGCATCAAGCGCAAGGATGTCTTCCTGGTCGAGGTTGCTGAAAAACAGGACATGGCGTATGTCGTCCATACGTGATATCTCAGCTGATTCAGGGACAGTAAACACAGGAAAACGGCAAGAATCGAGCACCTCTGCCGTGACGCTTCCTATCAGCTCTTTTTCTTTTTTTCCGGCTTCGCGTGTACCCATTACTATAAGCTCCGGCTTCTTTTCTTTGGCAAGCTCTATGATGGCTTCTTCCGGGACGCCTTCCACTACCGATGTGGTGAATTTTACAGGCGGCAGCTCGCTGTGTTTTATCCTGTCACGGATTTTGGCGACAAATCCGGTCATTAGCTTGTCGGCCTCTTTTTCCATCATCAGCTTCATTTCGCTGTCGGCGATGTCGTAGCTCACGGAATCGGAAAGCTGCATGTCGCTTGCCATGTAGGGGTTGAGAAATGAGTGCAGAAGGATGATTGACGCTTTGTGACGGTAGGCGAGATGAAAGGCTATGTCGCATGCCTTGACAGAGTGGTCGCTGAAGTCGACAGGCACAATCATGACCCGGTTGTGGGGCGGCAGAGCGTCATTGTCGGGCGTCGCAAAAATATCGGTGTTTTCAATAATACGCAGTGCAAGAGGGAGGTCTTTTTCGTGGATTCTTACACGTACCCCGCTTGACACTACAGGGTGAGAAAGGTTTACATTGTGCAAAACCACAGGCACGCCTTCGCTTTCAAGGAGTGACTTGAGGCGTAAGGCGTGCTCGTAAGTGTGGATTGCCACAGTGATGAGGCGATCTTCAGTCATAAGTTTTTCTCGGATTACGCTTCCTTTCCGGCAGCTTGCTCTTCGAGTATGGCGATAGCCATGTCGTATATTGTAGTATCGTCAAGGACAACAATTCCCCCGTCGGGCCCCGGCTCTATGTGTACGCCGCAATTTTGTCCAAACTGATAGTTGCTGCCACCAAAATAGTTACGGACTGTCTGTACGGTGCAATTGAGCTTATCGGCTATCTGATGCATTGACCCGTCGGGCAAACTGTCCTTGATGCGGCGGAGATCGTTGAATGAAATCGTCTTAGTCATGATACTATAAGTTTTAGTTAGTAAATTAATTCTGTTAGTATTTGTTGTCGTTAAAATTATAATTTTGACAGCAGAATTCCAAATTTTGAACAGGGAAATATTATGTGTTTAAAAACATGCTTTTTTAAATGCGCTCAATGTCAGAGCCGCGTATCCAGGCGCGGGTGCTGTTGTCGACTTTTACGTCATACCATCTTACTGTAGTGGAGTCCACTTTGGTCGACAGTGAATCGAGAATTTCTACAGTTGTGCCCTCGTGGAGCAGTACGGCTTCCTCGCTCCTGTCTTTTGGCGCGCGGGGTGAAGTGCTCAACAGGGTCGATGGCTCGACTACCACGGCGATATTGCCTGAAGTGGAGTAGCGGGTGGATATTGACGCAAATATGTTGGCAAGCACACATATGGCAAGTAGTATGATGGCTCCGAAAAATCCTGTCTTGCGTAGCCTTACATCTGACATGAATACATACAGGGCAATCGCTCCGAGAAACAGTACAAAAGCTCCGATGGCTATCGCCGCCCATGTATTTGCAGGCACTTTGCAGGCAAATCCGTTGACGGTATTGGAGATGAACATTCCTCTGTCGCCTGGTTCGTCAGTGATTTTTGAGTTTACAAATTCAAGATTGGCGCGTGCCTCTTCATTTGACGGGTCAAGGCGTAGCGCGCGTTCATAGTAGAGAATGGCTTTCCCAAGTTGTTTCTGGCGGTAATAGCAGTTGCCGATATTGTAGTATAGCTCCGATGATGTGCCTTCGGTTTCGGCAATCTGTAGATAGAGGCGTGTCGCCTCGGCAAAGTCATCGTGCATGTAGGCTGAGTCGGCTTCCTGGGTCAGGTTGACGCCTGACGCAGGAAATGCAGTGACTGTCGCCAGCAACAATATGATATATGTTAATACGTTTCGTCTCATAATGCTGAAAGTAATGATTGTTAGCGTTTAGCCCGCTTCAGGTTCTCCATGTCGTTCATCGCTTCGGATGCCTGCCTGAATAGGTGTTCTATCTGTTCGTCGCTCTTTGCTGGTGAATAGCGAGCCATCTCACACTCGTCGATAATCTCGATTATTGACGATGTAAGATTTTCGCTTGCACCGTAGCTCTGAAGCTGCTGGGCGATATTGTCGCGTGTAAGCTGTGACGCAGGGATGCCGAGTTTGTCGCTGAGGTATCCCCACACGGCACGCAGCATCTCGTCGTAGAACTTGTCGTTATCGTGGGCGTCAAGATAGCCTTTTGCTGTTTTAAGACGTTTTTTTGCGACTTTGCCAGCATGGGCGAGGCGTCGTCCTTGTATGTCGGCGTTAAGTTTCACCTGCTTGCGGTAGATTAGAATTACGGCGAGCAAAATGAGGGCAAGGAGGATGTAGAGCGGAACATACCACCATGAATGGAAGATGTAAGTGTGGGTCTTGCTCAAGCCGAGGTCGCCCATCTTGATATGCAGTATGTCGGTATTCTTGCTTGCTATCGACTGTTTGCTGACGTTGCTTGTCGATGACACTGCTGCGCCCTGTGCTACTTTGATGTTATAAGACGGGGTCGATAATGTCACGTATTGCTTTGTGTCGGGATTGAAATAGACAAATTTGTCAGCTCCGATTGTGAAGTTGCCCACTGTCTGAGGGACAAATGTATATTCAACTGTCATTGAGCCTGTGACCGTGGAGCCGGTGACGCGGGCGTCAACGCTTGTCTGCGGTGTGTATTGCTCAAATTCGCTCGGGAAGTCAATTTCGGGTTCTTTGATTGACTTGATATTGCCTGTGCCCTTTATGGTGTAGGTCAGTGACGCCGCTTCGTTGGTCTTGAACGAAGCGGTGTTAAGCTTGCTGTCGATTGAGAATGTACCGACTGCACCTGTGAATCCTTCGGGCTGTGGCTGCGGCAGCGGGGTGATGTTGATAGACGCTGAGTTGGAGCTTACCTTAATCTCTTTTTCAACAGGGCGTGTGCCACCCCAGAATCCGGTGAAGCGCTCATGCTGCACGACTGTCACATCATATTTGCCGGAGTTTATGGTGAGCTTTCCTGACTTCTGCGGGAATATGATACACTGCTTCAATATCGCGGTCATATAATTCTGACCGTTATAGTGCTCGACTTCGTTGAGCTGGGGCTGGAGGTTAAGCTCTTCAATGAGAAATCCGTCGAAAGCGGGTTGGGTGGTAGGCATAAAAGAGCTTATGCTATACTTGGTATATAGCTTTATGGTGCATAGTATCGCTTCCTGCTCGTAAGCGTGGGACTTGTTTAGGATGATGCGCACAAACACGTCATTTGCCGACACGGTCTTGTCGGGCGACTGGCTGCTTATGTCATCGACACGTGCGCTCTGACCTGCCTGGGCTGCTTTATCGGGGGGAAGCACCGTGAAGCTTACCGGCTTAGTGGTATAGGTTTTTCCGCCTGATGTGATGTGGGCTTCGCCGATTACATATGTTCCGGGGCTGTCGGCACGATAGGTAAACGAGTAGTCGACCGTTGTCGATGAAGTAGACTTGCCGTTGACCCACTGGTAGTTTTGCATTGTTGACGTAGAGGGACCGAAAAGTAGGGTACACCCCTTTACTTCCGGAGCTTTCAGCCCCGAACCCTGACCGTCTTTAAGTCGGAATGTGATGTTGAATTTGTTGCCTGCTATGACTGTCCGCGGCGGAATTGTCGTGAACGAAGTCTCTGCGTGGGTACCGAAAGCGATACCAATCAGGATGGCAATCAATATATATACTCGTCTAATCATAATCGCTGGTTATTGTTACCATTGCTTGCCGACAGGTCGCGATGAAGCTCCTGCCTCTTTCTTTTTCATTTCCTGGACTTTGCGGCGGGTGGCATTTTCTTCGTTTTCCATCGCCTTGAGGATTTTATCGGCATTGGCATCGCTTATGCCGCCCTGTTGCTGTTGCGGCGGCTGCTGTTTTTGGTCTTGCTTTTGCTGATTTTGGTCTTGCTTGTCCTGGTCTTTATCCTTGTCTTTGTCTTGATCCTGGTTCTGCTGCTGTTGCTGATCTTGGTTCTGATCCTGCTTGTCCTGGTCTTTATTCTGGTCCTTGTTTTGTTGCTGTTGCTCCTGTTGCTGTTTCTTCAGCTGCGCAAGGCGCAGGTTTTCACGCGCCTTGTCGTTGTCGGGATTTTTGCGCAATGCGCCTTTATACATGTTTATCGCCTGGTCATATTGCTGCTGGTTAAACGCCATGTTGCCAAGATTGTAAAAGGCGTTTTCCGCTACTGAGATGTCCTGAGCCGACTGTGCGACATTCTGTAGCAGCGTCTGCGCTTCTGCCACAGGATTGTTTCCCTCGTTAGGGTTGGCGCTGCCCGACTGGCGTATCAGCGATGTCGCGAGATTGTACATTGCAATCTCGCTTGCGGCGTTTTCCTCCAGTGCCTTGCGATAGGCAACCTCCGCATCGGCAAATCGCTTTTCTTCATAATACTTGTTGCCTTCTCTTATGAAATTGCGTTCCTTGCGGGTGGAAGTGTCCTTGGTGTCTTCCTTAGCCGCCGCCGGCAGGATAGCCGTAGCCAGTAATATGATAAGTATGATATGTTTCATGACTGAGCCTGTTTTTTTTACTTACTGAAGAAATTAATCTTTTTAAGCCAGCCTACCTTGCGGTCAAGCATGAATATGTCAAGTATCAGGAATGTCAGCGCAATCCATCCGAATACGGGAAATTGCTCCGCGCTTGCCGAGTATACGACTTTTTCAAGATTGCTCTTAGAGAGTGTGTCAAGCTGGTCGGCTATGTCTTTTACGACGGTTGACGACGCACCCTGCACATATATGCCTTCGCCTTCATCGGCTATCTTCTGAGCCATCTCTTCATCAAGGCGGGTGGTGACGGGGTTGCCGCTGTCATCTTTCATGAACTGACCGTTGGCGCCTATAGGTATAAGCGAGCCTTTGGTCGAGCCAAGTCCTATGACATCGACTTGTATACCTTGCTTTACCGCTGCCTTGGTTGCCGCAATCGGGTCGTCGTCAAAGCTTTCGCCGTCGGTGATTATTATTATGGCGCGTTGCATATCCTCGTCGGGGGTGAAAGAGTTCATCGCCATCTCTACTGCGGCGCCGATAGATGTGCCCTGTGTGGGTACCATCTCTGTAGATATGCTGTTAAGAAACATTTTTGCCGATACAAAGTCGCTGGTGATGGGCAGCTGTGTATAAGCGTCGCCCGCAAAGACTATAAGCCCCACTTTATCGTTGTCAAGCTTGTCGATGAGTTTTTCAAGCACAAGCTTCGCGCGCTGTAGCCTTGACACTCCTTTGGGGTCGTCGGTCGAAGAGGCGAGCATGGAGTTGGACACATCAAGACATATCATTACCTCAATGCCCTGAACTTCGCTGACCTCCTCTCTGGCGCCCGCTCTTGGTCGTGCAAGCACTATTACAAGCGCGGCTATCGCGATGAGCTGCAACACAATCTTGATGCCGGGCTTATAGCGTGATGCGTCGGGCATGAGCGGCAGAAGGGTATCGGTCTTTCCGTATCTTGACAGCCTCTTGCGGCGTGAATGGCGCGCCCAAAGAAAGAGCAGAGCCACTGCGGGAAGCAGTAGCAGGAGATATAACAGATATGTATTGGCAAAACTGAACATAGGCTTATTTATTCTAAGGGATTGTGCGCAAAACAGTGTGGCGCAGTATGATTTCTAAGAGGAACAGACCGAGCGCGAGCCATGCCCACATCATGTAGTTGTCTTCGGTGTGAGAAAAGTGGCGCACATCCATTTGGGTCTTTTCAAGCTGGTCTATTTCCGCAAATATGTCTTTAAGCACGGTGTTGCCCGTCGCGCGGAAGTATTTGCCTCCCGTAGTGTTGGAGATAGACTGCAACGTGGCTTCATCAATCACTACAGGCATGTTTACGTAGTCGATGCCTCCGTAGTAATTCTGTTGTGGCATGGGCGCGGTGCCGTTTTTACCGACACCGATCGTATAGACTTTGATGCCATATTTTTTAGCAATCTCGGCAGCAGTGAGCGGTGCCACATTGCCGGTATTGTTGGTTCCGTCGGTTATGAGAATTATGCTTTTTGATTTAGCCTTTCCGTCTTTTATGCGGTTGATGGAGGTCGCAAGACCGTCACCTATCGCGGTGCCGTCTTCAAGCATCCCCATTTTGATGTCGTGGATATAGTTGGCGAGCATTCCGCGGTCGGTCGTCATCGGGACAGCGGTAAAACTTTCACCGGCAAAGATGACTACACCGATGTTGTCGGTTGTGCGTCCCGCCACAAATTTAGCAGCCACGTCCTTGGCAGCCTCAAATCGGTCGGGCTTGAAGTCGCGCGCGAGCATTGACGTGGAGATGTCAAGGGCTATAATGATGTCGGTACCTTCTGTCGATGAGGTGCGCCAACTGTCGCGTGTCTGTGGGCGTGCAAGTACGATGATGACACATGCGATTGCGGCGAGACGAAGCAGAAAGAGACCGTGCATGAGATATTCCTTGAAAGATCTCGGCAGCTTCGCATAGGGCTGCACTGAAGAAATCTCCAATGCGGGATAGGCATTGCGGTGTTTCCATATATACCACGCTATCAGTGGTATAAACAGAAGGAAAAGCCATAGATATTCTGGATGGGCGAGTTGCATTATTCAGTCACTTTTGGTTGTGGGTTATCATTTACTGCCTCGGTTGGCTCAACCGGTTTTGTGTTTTCTACAAATGTCACGGCATTGTTAAATGCCTTTTGGTTGTCATCGGGCAGAGGTCTTACCTTTGCAAATTTCACGAAGTCAGCCATTTCGAGAATCTGTTTCATGACCGGAGCCGAGGTCCTTGTATCATCGTTGGACTGCAGATGATGCATAATCTGGGTTGATGTCATCTCCATGGCGTTTATGCCGAATCGCTTGTCAAGATATATACGCAATATCTCGGTGAGTCGGGTGTAATACTCTTTTTCATGACCGTTTTCGCAGAGCTTCTCTGACTTGAGCCTGTTAAGCTGCTGCATTGCAAGCTCATAAGGCGGAACGGGCTTCTTCTTTGGAACAAGTGGAATGGCTTTCTTGCCCTTGATGTAGCGCATCCATACAAATATGCCTGCCGCACAGAGCAATACAATGATGAATATCCACCAGTAGTCGACAATGAAGTCGGGAAGATAATCCCATATGCGAGTATTGGGCTTGACGACACCGGCATAGTCGTGAATTGTCGCCATAGAGTCTACCGGCACAGGTATTACTTTAAGTGCAAGTGCATTGGACGTAAAGGTGTCCTTGCCGGCTACATATACAAATGGCGGAATCGTATACAGTCCGGAATCAAATGACTGGATTACGAGTTCGCGTTTTATCTCTTCGCGGTTGTTGCCCAGGTCGGTTGTGTCAGGTTTCACGGCTCTGATGACTTCCACTTCGCGGGTAAGAGTGTCGCCGCTGTTGTTGATAAACGCACCCTGAGTGCCCCGGTCCTGCACAATCTCAAGATTAAGCACTGTCTGCTTTCCCATCAGGATGTAGGCGGAGTCGAGCGACGCTTTTACGCTCACGGGAGCGGCAGCCGCGCGGTCTGACACTGCCAGTCCTGCAATGGCGATAATAAGGCTTATGATAATTGATTTGCTCATAGTGTCTATCTCAGTTCGCGTTTTTTGAAAAGCGCCATGAGCGCCTTGACAAAGTCTTCATCTGTAGTGATAGAGGCATGTTCGACACGACTGCGGTTGAACCGCTCTATCATCGTCTGCTGTCGTTCATACCACCATTTGTTGAAAGCCTGCCTTACTTTGGCTGAGGATGTGTTGACCCAGCGGTCGGCGCCGGTTTCAAGGTCAACGACTCTCATGAGCCCTACGTCGGGCAGCTGGGCGTCGCGCTTGTCATAGACCTGTATGGCTGTCACGTCGTGCTTGTTGTTGGCGATTGTGAGCGCCTTGTAGTAGTCGTGGCTGTCAATAAAGTCGGAGATGACAAATGTCGTGCATCTCTTCTTTAGCGCGTCGGTCATGTAGCGTAGGGCACCGCCTATGTCGGTGCCTTTGCTTTCCGGATTGAAGTCGAGCAGTTCGCGTATTATGAATAGTATGTGGCGTCTGCCCTTTTTCGGTGGAATGAATTTTTCAATGCGGTCGGAAAAGAATATCACACCGATTTTGTCATTGTTCTGGATTGCCGAAAAAGCGATTGTCGCCGAGATTTCTGCAATCATCTGCCGCTTGTCTTCGCCGACAGCACCAAAATTACGGCTGCCCGACACGTCGATCAGCAGCATTACAGTAAGCTCTCGCTCCTCTTCGTAGACCTTGACATAGGGGTGATTATGGCGAGCGGTGACATTCCAGTCGATGTCACGGATGTCATCGCCATACTGATATTCGCGTACCTCGCTGAATGTCATGCCGCGCCCTTTGAATGCCGAATGGTATTCTCCGGCAAATATGTTTTGAGAAAGACCTTTGGTCTTGATCTCAATCTTTCTTACTTTTTTTAGAAGCTCATTGGCATCCATAAGCTATTGTCGCTGTTTAGGGCACTTCGACTTTGTCGAGTATGGTTGAGATTATTTCATCGGCGGTGATGGTGTTGGCTTCCGCTTCATAGGTGAGTCCGATACGGTGGCGAAGCACGTCGTGGGCAACCGCTCTTACATCTTCAGGCACCACATAGCCGCGACCACGAAGGAACGCGTAGCTGCGTGCCGCGCGGGCAAGGCTGATTGACGCACGTGGTGAAGCGCCGAAAGCGATTATCGATGTAAGGTCGTTAAGTCCGTAGTCGGCGGGGAAACGTGTCGCAAACACGATGTCGACAATGTAACGCTCGATTTTCTCATCGATATATATTTTCTCACACACTTTCTGTGCCTCGAGGATTTCTTCCGGCTTCAGCAACGGCTTGATTTCCTTGCGCTCGTTTGTGATATTCTGTCTGATGATGACTTTTTCTTCTTCCTTGGAGGGGTAGCCGATGACCACTTTCAGAAGGAAACGGTCAACCTGCGCCTCAGGCAGCGGATAGGTGCCTTCTTGCTCGATAGGGTTTTGGGTTGCCATCACAAGGAATGGCTCGTCGAGACCGAATGTATTGTCGCCGATAGTCACCTGACGTTCCTGCATCGCCTCAAGCAAGGCACTCTGTACCTTTGCCGGGGCACGGTTTATTTCATCGGCGAGCACGAAATTAGCAAAAATCGGGCCTTTTTTCACCTGAAACTGTTCGCTTTTGACGCTGTAGACCATTGTACCGATAACATCGGCGGGCAGCAGGTCGGGAGTAAACTGTATGCGGCTGTATTTGGCATCGATAATCTGTGCAAGTGTCTTGATGGCAAGAGTCTTGGCAAGACCCGGGACTCCTTCAAGAAGGACATGCCCGTTAGAGAGCAGCGCTATAAGCAGCGAGTCGATAAGATGCTTCTGACCTACTATGGTCTGATCCATACCTCTCTGTATGAGGTTGATAAAGTCGCTCTTTGCCGCTACAAGGTCGTTGAGCTCTCTGATATTTACCGTTTCACTCATAAATTTGGTTTTTGTCGAGTAATATATTGTCTGTTTATTTATTATTGACAGTAGAAAGTTTTTGTTCCCTCTTTGGTGCAAATTTAAAAATTCTAACAAATCATTCGTTAAACGGGATTGTTAAAATTAGCTATTTAACCTTTATCTTCTTAAAAGATTAAGATTATTTTGCCAATCGGGCAGAAATTTCTCCGATTTTCTTCTCGGCGCGGCGGAGGCTTTCAGGGTCGTTGGCGTTTATTTCATATTTCCGGGGGTCAGGAATCGTGACTGTAGTCCCGGGACGTATACGGTTGGGATTGGTTATTACATCGGAGTTTTCTTCATAGATGTATACCCAGAACTTGTAGTCGCCGTAATACTTGCGTGACATTGTAGTCAGATACCGGCTTGTGCTGATTGTGTCGACTGCTATAGGCTCATAGGTTTTTACCGTGTCGGTAGCCTCTGTCTCCACGAGTGTAGTCGAGTCAGTATCAATCGGTTCTGCTAATGTCCCGGCTATGGTGTCGGGAGCTGTCGACTCGGTTTTTTCCCCGTTGTCGGCTGTTGGCTCTGTGACAATGTGTTGTCGGCCAATGAAGAATCCTGCAATCAGTCCTGCCACCAGTCCTATGGCTGCCGCGAGCCAGGGATTGAACCTCCGGGGTGAATCGCCGGGCTGCTCCTCCTCGTAATCATATTCTGCAGTTGCCGTTGATTCCTGTTCCTCGGGTTGCTCTTCGGCTTTTTCAACTTCGGGCAATGGCTCGGTATCATTTGTCTCATCATCGTCACTCGCTGTTGTCGCCGGCTCGCTGCTGTCGGTAGGCTGCTGGGTGTCTTCTGCCGCCGGCTCCTCTACAGGAGCGGTCTCGGTTTTAGCCGAGGAAGGGATAGGCGGTATAGAAGGCGCGGGTGGGATAGGGGGTATCACAGGAATCGCTGCCGCCGACTGCTCTATCTCGGTTGTGGCGTCAATCACGGCGTCGGCTTCTTCCAGGGTGTCTTCAGTCACGCCTTCGCCAAGAGGGACTGCGTCAAAGAATGCAAACGGTTCATTTACCGCATCGGCAAGCTCTTTTTCGGGAGTCCAGATTACCGGACAGTCTTGGCTGTCACCGGGAGAAAACGAGCCTATGCCCTTTATCGTCACTGACTTTCCCTTTGCGAGGGAGTCGGCAATCAGGTCAAATAGATGCTTCATGAATGTCTCGGCTGTCGCCGGGTTTCCTGATGTCAGCTTCGCCATTGCATCAGCGAGCTGGGGAAATGTTATCTTGCGGTTCATCTCGACTCCTTGATTTTACGTTTCAGCAATGAGCTTGGGTTAAACCTGATGTTGATAGCAGGGGGTATCAGCATCTTCTGTCCTGTTGTCGGGTCAGTATCGATGCGCTCGTCTTCTTTTACCGGTTCAAACTCTCCGAATCCGGGAATAGCTATCGTGTCCATGTCGCTCAGTCGCTCTTTTATTACCGCAGTGAGGCTGTCAAGCAGCGACGTGATGTCTTTGCTGTCTCGTCCCATTGCTGCCGACAGAGAGTTGATTATGGCTTTATTGTCCATGTCGTCAGAGCTATTACCAGATTATAACGCGTTTATCGGGCGCAAGATACATAGCATCGCCATCCTTTATGTCAAATGCCTTGAAGAATGGCTCAATGTTACGCAGCGAGCCGTTTACTCTCCATCTGCCGAGCGAGTGGGGGTCGGTTTTGGTGCGTAACAGTATCTCCTCGTCACGGATGTTGCCTGCCCAGACGTTGGCGTAGGAAAGATAGAAGCGCTGGTCGGGAGTGAAACCGTCAATTACCTTTCCTTCGGAGTCGCCGAGGCTGTTATGATAGGCGGTATAGGCAACACGCAATCCTCCCTGGTCGGCGATGTTTTCTCCGAGGGTGAAGCGTCCGTTGGCGTGAGTGTCTCCAAGCACTATTATGTTGTCAAACTGTTCGGCGAGACCCGATGTGAGCGATTCAAACTTCTCTTTGTCAGCCTCGGTCCACCAGTTGGCAAAATTGCCGTCTTTGTCAAACTGGCTGCCTTGGTCATCAAAACCGTGGGTCATTTCGTGTCCGATTACGACACCGATGGCACCATAGTTTTCAGCAGGGTCGGCATCGGGGTTGAAATATGGCGCCTGGAGTATTCCGGCGGGGAAGCATATCTCATTGGAGAGAGGCGAATAATAGGCGTTGACGGTCTGCGGTGTCATGTACCAGCGGGTCTTGTCGACGGGTTTTCCCCAGTCGGCGAGATTGTAGTCGATCTCGTGCTTTATGGCGTCCTTGATATTGTCCCAATAGGAGCGGCGACGGTCGATTTTAAGTGAAGAATAATCGCGCCATTTGTCGGGATATCCGATTTTCACGGTGAAGGCATCGAGCTTTTCCAATGCCCGCTGCTTAGTCGTGTCGCTCATCCATGTCAAGCCTTTTATATGCTGTCCGAGGGCGGTTTTCAGGTTGCCTACAAGTTCAAGCATCTTGTCTTTGGATGTCTTGGGGAAATGCTTCTCTACATATAGCTGACCGACAGCCTCGCCGAGCAACGCATTGGGCACTCCGAGAGCCCGCTTCCAGCGTGGCATAGGTTCCTCTACGCCCGACACCGCCTGCGACAGCTTGAATTTAGCGTCGGTGAAGTCGTCGCTAAGGTAGTCGGCGGCTGTCGACACATAGCTTACGGTAAGATAGTCGTGGATTGCCTGCTCGGAGGCTTCAGCGAGTATGGCGTTTATTTCAGCGAGAGAATTAGGCTGACCGATTATTACCGATTCAATGTCAGTGATGCCCTGTTTCGCGAAGTAGCGTCGCAGGTCCACATAGGGATATTTTTCGGCAATTTCGTCAAGCGTCATCGGATTGTAGGTTGCGGCAGGGTCGCGCAGCTCTTCGCGTGACATGGCGGCTTTTGCAAGGCGTGTCTCGATTTCCATTACGTTGTCAGCCGTGCGTTTCTGCGCTTCAGTGTCGTAGCCGATAAGTCGGGTCAGAGTCATTATATAAGTGCGATAGGCATCGCGTATTTTCTTTGCGTTATCGCTGTCTTCAAGATAGTAGTCGCGGTCACCGAGCCCCATTCCGCCTTGACTCCAGTACATGGCGTTAACATCAGAATTCATCATGTCGGCTTCAACCCCTGTGGCAAAAAATCCATCGACGCCTACTTTGGTTGCAAGCAGGTCGATGACGTCGCTTTTGGGAGTCTGGTTGATAGCCACCACGTCGCCGATTATCGGCTGAGAGCCCTCTATGTTGAGCCGCAGGCTGTCGAGCCCCATTTCATAAAGGTCGCCGATTTTTTGAGCGATGGAGCCTTCGGGCGAGTTTTTGGTGTCGAGGTTCATGATAAGTTCACGTAGCTGTATGCGGTTGTTTTCGCGTAGCTCGTCAAATGTACCGTAGCGGGCAAATTCCGGTTTAAGCGGATTTGCTTTCATCCAGCCACCACAGGCATAGTCGTAAAAGTCGGTCTGTGGTGCGACCGAAGTGTCAAGATTTGCGCGGTCGACGCCTCTTTTTTGTTCTGCGTTCATATTTTGGGTCGATATTATTGCAAGGGAAACAAGTATGTATTTAAAAGGATTCATCTATTAAAATTGTTTATCACATGTTAAAATTTTAGCGATTCTTTCAGCTCGTCAAGGTCGATGGTGGCAATCTCCCAGAGGCTCATGGCGTTGTCAAGCTTCTTCTGAAGAGCGGCATGAGTCTCAAATATCTCGTTTGATGTCTCACCGGCTGCTATTTTGGCCTCGGTATCGGCTATGCTTTGCTCTATTGCCGCGATTTCGGCTTCAGCCTCCTTTACTTTCTTTTCGGCTCGCTTGACCATTTTTTCGCGTTCGCGCTGCTCCGTGTAAGTCATTTTTGGCTTAGCCGGCTGCTCGGCTGATTTTGCCGCGGAGGGTTTTTCAGACTGTTTTGTGGACTCCTGCTTTTCCTGTCGCTTAGCTACAGGCTGCCGGCTGCTTTCAAGCTCGGCGAGTGAGGCGAGCTTTTTCTTTTCAAGAAACTCGTAGATGCCTCCGAGACATTCCTTTACCTTTCCGCCTCCAAATTCATAGACCTTTTCCACAAGCCCGTCAAGGAACTCGCGGTCATGGCTTACTACAATAACCGTGCCGTTAAACTCCTTTATCGCTTGTTTAAGGATGTCTTTGGTGGTCATGTCGAGGTGGTTGGTCGGCTCGTCGAGTATGAGAAGGTTGACCGGCTCAAGAAGAAGGCGTATCATGGCGAGTCGTGTTTTCTCACCTCCCGAAAGGACTTTCACCTTCTTGTCGGATGCCGGGCCGCCAAACATGAACGCTCCGAGGATGTCACGTATTTTGGTGCGTATGTCACCTACCGCCACACGGTCGATAGTGTCAAATACAGTAATTTCTCCGTCAAGCAATTGAGCCTGATTTTGGGCGAAGTATCCTATTTTTACATTGTGACCGATCTTCAGACTGCCCGTGAATGGAATCTCACCCATTATACACTTTACAAGTGTCGATTTACCTTCGCCGTTTTTTCCGACAAAGGCGACTTTCTCACCGCGCTTGATTGTGAAAGTGGCATGGTTAAATACCTGGTGGTCGCCATATGCCTTGCCGAGGTCGTCGGCTATTACTGGATAGTCGCCGGAGCGAGGTGCGGGTGGAAATTTCAGGTTGAGGTGGCTCGTGTCGACTTCGTCAATCTCTATACGGTCGATTTTGGCAAGCTGCTTGATGCGGCTTTGGACCTGCACTGACTTTGTGGCTTTATAGCGGAATCGCTCGATAAAGTCTTCAGTGTCCTGAATCTGCTTCTGCTGGTTGAGATAAGCGCGTCGCTGTTGCTCCAGACGTTCCTGGCGCAGCACTACATATTTTGAGTAGTTGACCGAATAATCATATATCTTGCCAAGTGATATTTCAATTGTGCGGTTGGTCACGTTGTCGATGAAAGCCCTGTCATGGCTTACAAGCATCACGGCGTTGGCTTTTGTCACGAGGAAGTTTTCAAGCCATTGTATCGACTCGATGTCAAGGTGGTTGGTCGGCTCGTCGAGAAGCAACACGTCGGGGCGTGTAAGCAGCAGCTTCGCAAGCTCGATACGCATGCGCCATCCGCCGCTGAATTCCGCAGTCGGACGGTTGAAATCGTTACGGCTAAACCCGAGGCCTGTAAGCGTCTTTTCCATTTCAGCCTCGCCGTTTTCACTCTCTTCCATGGCAAGACGCTCGGTAAGGGTCGTTATATGGTCAATGAGCTTCTGGTAATCTTCCGATTCATAATCGGTGCGCGACGACAGCTCTTCGTTAAACCTGTCAAACTCCGCGTGCATCTCTTTGATGTGGGAGAATGCTTTCCTTACCTCCTCAATCACGGTGAGTGAGTCATTGAGTGTCATGTGCTGAGGCAGATAGCCGATTGTGACATCTTGCGGGACAGAGACTGTTCCTGATGTGGGGCGCTGCAATCCGGCGATTATTTTAAGCATCGTGGACTTGCCGGCTCCGTTTTTACCGACGAGCGCTATCTTGTCTTTTTTGTTGATGACATAACTGATGTTGTCAAACAGGCTTTTGGCACTAAACTCTACCGATAGATTGTTTATGGAAATCATTATGAGTCATTCAATATTGCTTATTAACTTACAAAGTTAACACTTTGCCTCCCTCCCGGCAAATAATTTTTCGCTCACGGTCCGGACGCGGATGATATTGCGTGCGTGAAAAGCCGGGGAAAACGGATTTTTATTAATTTTGCCGTCGAATAGCGCTTTTTGTCTCGTGAGGCGGCAGCGTATGTTGCGTCACGTGTCAGTTGTTAATATATAAAATTGGAAGATATATGGCTACGGATGAAGGTAGAACAATTTTTGAGCATGATTATGTAAGAGTGTACACTAATGGCTATGGTAATGTCGTGGTAGGCTTTGAGAATGAAAGTGTCAAGCCGCTGGCTATAGGCGAAAAAATGAATGAGATAAACGAAAACGCCTATATGAACGGCTATAACTGGGACGCTTTCTTTAATTACTATCTTGCGGAGTATGCTCCCGACATTTTGGACTCTCTTGAGAGTGACCCGGAGGCAGGCTCTTATGTGGCTTATTTCGATGAGACGGAAGAAAACGAAGATAAGGCGAGGCGCTTTGCCGGGATAATCATCTCGTTGATAGAAAATGAAGATAAGATATACGAAATCCTGCGCGAGAGTGGCGACGAGATAGAATGGGATTAAGGCTGATTGTAGATTATTTTGCGGAAATGATTTTGATGAAGAAAAGATGAAGGGTATGTCGCAATTGAAGGGGCATTTTTCAATGCTCGGCGCAAATGTAATGTGGGGGATGATGGCTCCTGTTGCGAAAATGGTCATGGCAGGCGGACTTGTCGCGCCTCTGCTGATGACTGATTTCCGCATATTCGGCGCTGCGATACTGTTTTGGCTGACATCGCTTTTGTTGCCCCGGGAGCATGTGCCTTTGCCCGATATACTGCGCCTTGCCGGCGCCGGGATGCTTGGCATAGTGTTCAATCAAGGATGCTACGTGTTTGGTGTCGGATACACTTACCCGAGCGAGGCGTCTATTATAACCACAACGATGCCGATATGGGTGATGATACTTGCAGCGCTTTTCCTCGGTGAGCCGATTACGTGGAAGAAGGTGGGCGGAATTGTTCTTGGCGGTTGCGGGGCTGTGCTGCTTGTGATGGGCGGACATGGCTCGTCGGCGGGGATGAATGTCACCAACCCGGTGCTTGGTGACATACTTGTGCTCACCGCTCAGTTGAGCTATGCTCTATATCTTACGCTATATAAGAACTTTATAAAGAAGTATTCGCTGGTGACGCTGATGAAGTGGATGTTTACATTTGCCTCGCTGGCAATATTGCCGTTTTCGTTGCCTACGATAATTGCTACCCGCTGGGCGTCAATTACTATGGCTGAGGCGGCCGGAGTGGCATATGTGGTGCTTGGCGGCACGTTTATTGCATATATATTTGTTATGATCGGGCAGAAGGCATTGCGCCCTACGCTTGTCGGGATGTATAATTACGTGCAGCCGATTGTGGCGACATCAATAGGCATATGGATGGGGCTTGATGTGATGACTCCGGTCAAGGGTCTTGCCGTAGCCATGATTTTCAGCGGGGTGCTGCTTGTGAATCTAAGCAAGGCGGCTCACCGCCACAAACCTACTCCTGTAGACGGTGATGTTGATGGTCAGCGGTGAAGGTCGCCCTCGCTGATGTAGCCGTTCATGATGGCATATACGGATAGCCCCGACACACTCTTGATGCCGAGCTTGGCGGTTATGTTTTTGCGATGGGACAGCACTGTGTTGAAACTGATATTCAGCCTGTCGGCAATCTCCTTGTTGATGAGCCCTTTCGCGACGAGACTCAACACCTCGATTTCGCGCTGTGAAAGTTCTGCCGACATAGCCGTGTCGGGATGGCGCTGCTCAAGACTCTTCAGTATAATGTCGAGCTGCTCCACGATTACGCTTTCGTTATGGGCATGTGTTATGCTGCTGTCGAGGATTGCAGTACGCGAGCGGCGCGGGAGAAAAAAGTCAAGTGAAGAGGTGAACTTGCCTGGCGAGACGAAATATATGGATGAAGGAGTGTCGGTGCTTTCATCGACCGAGCCTGCCGTCGCTGCGTCGATGTCAAAATATTGGCGAAGCAGGTAACGCAGTCCTATTTCCTGCAACGTGTCGTCGAGTAGGAGAGTAACGGTCATGAGCCACGGTGTTGGAGTGAACGGCTTATAGGGAGAAGTATGCGGTCACGTATGCGGTTATTCTGTCTCATGTCTTTCTCAAGAGTGATGATAGCCACAATCACCGCGTAGCAAAGATTGAGGTCGTAGTCACCCGACAGATGCTTGATAAACATGCTTTTCAGGTCACTGAGCTTGTCTTCGATTGATGAGTCACATTCCGTTTCGGGCATGATTACACTGTCTCCGCCGTCGGCGTTCATCTCGCTTATAGCCGGAAACCACTCGTTAAGGTCATGGTCTATGCGCTGCTCGATGTCGCGCTCCAGTTCAAGATAAAACCTGAACATCGCCTCAAGGCTCGCATTGGAGCCTCCTGCTGTCTTTAGCAGCAGGGAGAAGTGGCGATGTATGTTAGGCATCTGATAATTACGGTAGTAATTGTCGGTCTTTACAAGATAGCCTATTATCTCGCTGACACGGAAGCTGAGTAGGGTGTCCTCGGGGAAATAGCCGTCATTAACAAAGGTGTTCAATATCGCGAGTACAAAGTCGGTGTCAAGGTTGTGGGCGGCACATATCTCTGCAACCGAGGAATCTCCTGTCCCGAGGTTTATGCCAAAACGGTTTATGACCGGTATCACTGACGGTTCGTGGGCGATGACATCGCTCATGCGCGTGTCGCGGTATATTAGTGCCATTGTTTCTCTTGTCTAATGCTTTGTATGCTTTATCGTTATTGTCCCTGATTCGGTGATTATTATGTCCATAGTGACGTCATGAGGCTCGGCGTCTATCTCATCGACCAGCTGGAAGTCATATCCGACGCCTACCTTTGTAGCTGCGGTGCGGCTCAGCAGGCGGTCGTAATATCCCTTTCCCCTGCCGACGCGGTTGCCTCTGCGGTCATAGGCGACAGCCGGCACGATGATGAGCTCGATGTTGTCAATCTCCTCGATGTCGTCGCCTGAAGGCTCCTCGATATGAAACGCGCCATATTGAAGGCTGGTGCGGTCGTAGGGAAGCACCTCAAGGTCCACTCCGTTGACGCGCGGAAGGAAAAAGTGCTTGCGGTCATGCCACTTGTTGATGAACTCTATCGTCGACAGTTCGTCGGGCAGGGAGTGATACATCAGAATCTTGTCAGCCATGATGAATGCCGCTGATTTTTCAAGTATTGAAAATACTGAATCGGCAGCTTTCTCACGCTCGCTCTCCGACAGTAAAGCCTTGTGGGCTTTTATGCGTCGCCTTATTTCATCTTTTTTCATAATGTATTGTTAATTACTTGTTACTGGCGGCTCCTGCTTCGGCATAATCGGAGCGGCAGCGCTTCCGGCGTCAAGCTCGGAGATGGCGCGTTTTACTGTCGCATCGTCTTTGTTGCTTACCTGATAGAAATACTCTCTTCCGAGAATGTCGCTTGCTATCAGAGCCTTCAAGTTCTTAACAATCAAGTTGCGTGAAATGTTGATGTAATACCAGCGTGCCGGTATGCCCTTCTGCACGGCATATGCGACAAACTGTTGCAGGAGCTCGTCATCGTCAGGTATGCGGTTCAGGAACTCTGACAGTGATTTTGTTCCTGACAGCGCCTGACGGTTTTTGTCGGTGTATTCAAAGGCAAATTTCTGCAACAATCCGGCATTGGCGACGTCATAATAATATTTTGTGACTCCTGTCGTGTCGTTGGGGACAAATACATCGGGCATAATGCCTCCTCCTCCGTAGACTGTCCTGCCGTTGAGGGTGCGGTATTGGAGTTCCTCGTTGAATTTTATGCTGTCGGAGTTATAAAATTCGCCATGTTCGTAACGGTTAACGATGTCGAGCTCGTAGGCGTTGCGTTTGCCCGGCTTGTAGTCTTTCTGTATGCATCGTCCGGATGGTGTGAAATAGCGTTGTACCGTGAGGCGTATCGCGCTGCTGTCGGGTAGGGTGGTCTGACGCTGCACAAGTCCCTTGCCGAATGACCGGCGTCCTACGATGAGCGCCCTGTCATTGTCCTGCATGGCTCCGGCAAATATCTCGCTCGCGCTTGCCGAATACTCGTCAAGAAGCACGATAAGCTCGGCATCCTGAAATGCACCGGTTCCGTCGCTGAACACCTGCGAGTCTTCCATCTCTTTTCTGCCGCGTGTAAACACTATCGGAGAGTTGGCGGGCAAAAACTCGTTGGCCATGTAGATCGCCATTTCAAGAAATCCGCCTCCGTTGCCGCGCAGGTCTACGATATAGCGTTTTGCGCCTTCGTTACGGAGGTTTACGAGTCCGGTAAGGAATTCATCGCGCGTCGTGCGTCCAAACTTGTTTACCTTGATGTAGCCGGTCTCCGGGGCTATGATATATGACGCGTCGATTGAATTTACGGGTATGTCGCCTCTGGTGACTTCAAATGTAAGCAGCTTTTTTGCGTTTTTGCGCTTTATGCCAAGCTTTACCTTGGAGCCTTTCTCGCCTTTCAGCATCTTTACGATGTCGGTGTTGGGGAGATCCTGCCCGGCTACAAGAGAGTCGTTGATGGTCATTATGCGGTCGCCCGGCATCAGTCCTACCTTTTCCGACGGTCCGCCTGCTATTACCTCGTTTACGGTAGCTGTGTCAGTGAGCATCGTAAACACTATGCCGATGCCGCTGAACGAGCCGTCGAGATCGTCGTTGACAGCCTGGAGGTCTTCGGCGGGTATGTAGGTCGAGTGCGGGTCAAGATTGGACAGCAGGTTGGGCAGGGTGCGTTCAATGAGTGAATCGACATCCACCTCGTCTACATAATCATTTTTTATCAGTCCGAGTATTTCTGCAAGCTTCTCTTCTCCTCGTCCGGAGCCTCTGTTGTCGCTAAATCTTACTCCTATCCACATGCCGCCTATCAGGGACAGAGCTATTAAAAGCGGCATCCAGGCGACAGGATTTTTAATTTGTTTCATATCTTGAAATAAGTGAGTCTTTTCAATCGTCGATTTCTGCAATGTGTATACATTCCACTCCTGCGCGTCTCAACACGTCAAGTCCGTCTTGTATGCGGTACAGGTCATTGTAGACGACACGCCTGATGCCTGCCTGGATAATCAGTTTGCTACATTCCAGACATGGCGAAGCCGTGATGTAGAGCGTGGAGTCCTCGCTGCTGTTGCTGCTGCGTGCCACTTTTGTAATGGCGTTTGCCTCCGCGTGCAGCACATAGGGTTTGGTCACACCGGATTCATCCTCGCAGATGTTTTCAAATCCCGCCGGGGTGCCGTTGTATCCGTCAGATATTATCATCTGGTCTTTAACAAGTATCGCACCTACTTTACGGCGTTGGCAGTAAGAGTTTTCAGCCCATATTCGTGCCATTCTCAAGTAGCGCTTGTCAAGCACAATTTGTTTCTCGTTAGTATTCATTGCTTATTGAGCGTCTATAATCTCGCAAAGATACAAAATTCTGGTGAATCATGCTGTAAATTATGCTAAAATTCGCCAATCGCAAATTTTTTTTGTTATCTGTTGAAGGCCGGGGGCAGGGAGCTGAGGCGAGCCTGTATAAGGCGGGCTATGCGATAATGCCCGTTGTCATTGGGGTGTAGCAGGTCGGTTTCCGAGTGGTGGAAGTATTGTGAATGGTTTTCTTCGAGAGGATATAGCCCGCTTTCCGAAAACAGGTCGATTACCGGCACTGACCAGTACATCGCTCCCTCGCGAAGCGTTTTGACGTAATCCTCGATATAAAGTCCCTGTCCGTTGCTCCAGTTTTCATCGGGTTGCACGTTATGGTCGTTGAACTTTGCATAGGCACGGTGAATCGGGGTCATTATGATAATCTGTTTGTCGGGATAGTTGTGTTTCAGATATGACAGCACCCGGTTTATGTTGCCGGCAAATGTCGTGTCATTCATCTCGAACGTACGGTGTTTTCGCAACTCCATTTTCCCGTTATGGTTAACGCTGTCGATTGTCTCTGTATAAAATCGGCCGACATGAATGTTATGGTTATAGTCGTTTGTGCCCGCCCAGATGAAGATTACATCGACCGAGTCGCCGAGAGCCGCGTTCATTTCCTCGGCTTTCTTATAAATGCCGTCCCATTGGTATCCGCTGCGGGCAAATACATGAGGCTCTATGCCTGTCAGCTTTTCGAGATACCACCAATAATGTCTTTTAGTCGATTTATTTTTAGGGTCGGTCATGGAGTCGCCCAAAAATGCTACATGCTTTCCTTGCCAGGGAGTGGAGAGGTTTATGTCGGTAGAAGGGACTTCGACTTCAGGTGCATGGGTGTGTCCTTCGTGGGCATTTGCCGCCATTGTCACTGTTATCGCAGCTAAAATAATAGACTTT
Source organism: Barnesiella sp. WM24 (assembly GCF_004570975.1). Lineage (GTDB taxonomy): Bacteria > Bacteroidota > Bacteroidia > Bacteroidales > Muribaculaceae > Muribaculum. The sequence continues at coordinate 100,579 of NZ_SPPC01000005.1, read as the reverse complement.
TTTAAGTTCATGGAATCGGTTTTTTAAGTGAAAATATAGTTATGACAATGCAAATGTAGCATTAATTTTCGTAATATTGTGACAAGTGGTTTATTTTGTTGGTTTACAGGCTGTAACTGATATGTGTGATACGTGGCAATAGGTCTTTGTTACATTTTCGGGATAGCGCGTTACGTAAATAGATGACTTGGTTACGCGTTTTTTTTAGATAAAAAATACTTACCGTTAAATTTGCATTGCATTTAAATCTGAACCGAATGTCGGCGGTCATTGCCGGCGGAGAAAAAAGTAATTTTGCAATATGAAGAAGTTATCGACTTTTGTTATCGCGTTGGCATGCGCCGCATCCTTCAGTATTCCCGCTTACGGTGATATACCCGTGATAGAGAATCCTGTGCTTTGGGCTGACGTGCCTGACCCTGACGTCATCAGTGTCGGCGATGATTTTTATATGGTGAGCACCACGATGCACCTTATGCCCGGTTGCCCAATTATGCACTCGCGTGATTTGAAGAACTGGGAGGTGATAAGCTATGTATTCGACCGCCTTGAAGACACTCCTTTCTATGACATGGAAGGTGGCACAGTCTACGGAAAAGGTCAGTGGGCTACATCTCTGCGCTATCACAACGGAAAGTATTACGTGCTGTTCTCGCCCAATGACAATCCCTATCGCTCATATATATATAGCGCCGATGATCCTGCGGGAAAATGGGAACTTGTGTCGCGCACTCAGCATTTCCACGATTCGTCATTTCTTTTTGACGATGACGGCAAGGTATATGTCTTTTATGGCGGCGGTGACATTCGTCTTCGCGAGCTGAACCCCGACTTGAGCGATGTAAAGGAGGGTGGAGTGGATATGGTGGTGATACATCCCGACTCGACTGAGACTAATCTTCATGAAGGCAGCCGCGTTATCAAGTATAATGGCAAGTATTATGTGCTTGTTATCTCCTGGCCGGCGGGTAAGCCTCGCCGACAGCTCTGCTATCGCGCCGACAATATTACCGGGCCTTACGAGAAAAAAGTGATTCTCGAAAGTACGTTCGGCGGTTTTCCCTATGTCGGTCAGGGAGCTATATTTGACGACAGCAAGGGAAACTGGTGGGGAATGATTTTCCAGGATCGCGGTGGAGTTGGGCGTGTGCCTACTCTTAACCCTTGCCGTTGGGTCGACGGCTGGCCTATGCTTGGTGATGAAAACGGCAATGTGCCCGACCGGCTTGAAGGCTTTGGCGAGGAATCGGCGAAATCGGCGATTGTTTCAAGCGATGACTTTGGCTCCGACCGGCTTAATATAAATTGGGAGTGGAATCATAATCCGCGCAATGACTCATGGTCATTGACCGAACGCCCCGGCTATCTGAGGCTTTACACAAGTAAGGTGGTCGATAATATGTATGAAGCGCCCAACACCATAGGGCAGCGGATGGAGGGACCGCGTTGCAAGGGAGTCGTGAAGCTCGACTTGTCGGGCATGGCTGACGGAGATGTCGCCGGATTCGGGGCTTTCAACGGTCACTCGGCACTGTTGTCAGTGCGCAATGAAAATGGGCGCAAGTCTCTCGTATATCATAATTCGGTGGTCAACTTCAAGCGTGACACCAAAATTATAGAGTCGGTTGACAATTCTGACCTCACTACGGTTTCACTTGACGGTGACATCCTGTATCTGAGCATTGACGCTGAATTCCGTCCCGGCACAGACAAGGCGCGGTTTGCCTACAGTTTCGACGGTAAGGACTGGACCGTCTTCCCTGAAGCGTTTCAGATGCGTTATGACTGGTCGAGACTCTTTATGGGGACACGCTTTGCCATCTACAACTACGCGACAAAGCAGCCCGGCGGACATCTTGATGTAGATTACTTCGCCTATGAAAGGCTGGATTAAAGATATTCACAGAGGTACAATTTAAGGATATGTTTTTAGATGATAGGTGACACTATTAGGATTAAAGATGATTTAGGTTAATTTTACTAAATGACTTTATTTTTAGTTTTTGGGTAATACTATGTTCTCGCACTTAAAGCCGGACTTCATCGTGGGATGAGGTCCGGTTTTGTATTGATGGCTTATGTGTCTGATATTCAATAGCTGTGTTACGTAGTTAAAGTCATATGTTACATTAAATTTCGCATATGTAACGTAGCAAGACACTCTTGAAACAACTTTTCTCGGCTGTCTGCCATATGTTAAATATCTTTACGAAAAGTTTTAAAGACCTTAAAGACGTAAATTTTAGTAACACAGAGAAATTAGACTGATGAAAGCAAGACTAACCTTAATTGCCATTTCAGCTGGAATGCTGCTCTCGGGAGCGGCGGTTTATTCGTGTACGCGTGCAAGCGCGAGCGAGAAGCCACAGAAGTCAGCGGCATTGTTTGATTCGTTTTCTTACAAGGGTATGGATGAGTTCTATGACTCCAATCCGTTGCCTGATGAATCATCTTTTTACAACCCGATTCTCCCCGGATGGTATTCTGACCCTTCAATCTGCTCCAATGGTAAAGGCGATTATTATCTGGTGACATCAACGTTTACTTATTTCCCGGGTGTGCCCATATTCCACAGCACCGACCTTGTCAACTGGACTCCCATAGGACATGTGCTTGACCGTCCTTCCCAGCTTGACAATATAGGCACGCAGCATGTGAGCGGAGGTATTTTTGCTCCCGACATCGCTTACAATCCTGTCAATGAGACCTACTATATGATAACAACCAATGTGGGCGCCGGCAACTTCTTTGTCAAGACAAAGGACCCGGCGGGCGACTGGAGCGACCCCGTGTATCTTCCCGAGGTGCAGGGAATCGACCCCGCGTTTTTCTTTGACAATGACGGCAGGGCTTATATAGTAAATAATGATGACGCGCCCGACTATAAGCCCGAGTATCCCGGTCATCGCACAGTGAGGGTCGTGGAGTTTGACACAGCCTCGGAGAAGTGTGTAGGTGAGCGGAAGATTGTTGTCAACAAGGGATGTCGTCCCGAAGAGAAGCCTATATGGTGTGAAGGTCCACATATATATAATCTCGACGGCATATATTATCTGATGACAGCCGAGGGCGGCACAGGCGACTGGCACAGTGAGGTGATATATCGCGGCAAGTCTCCATTTGGACCTTTTGAGCCTTGGGAGGGTAACCCTATCCTCACCCAACGTCATCTTGACTGCAATCGTGTCAACCCGATTACATGTGCGGGACATGCCGATCTTGTCAAGACAGCTGAAGGCGACTGGTGGGCTGTGTTTCTCGCCTGCCGTCCTGTCGACGGCAAGTATGAGAATCTCGGTCGCGAGACTTTCATGATGCCGGTAAGCTGGACTTCCGACGGATGGCCTTACATCACCCGTGGCAATGAAGAGATTCCTATGATTGTGCGTCGTGCCGGCGTGACCCGCGGCAATGATGTCACTTTCGGTAATTTCACCAAGGACTACGATTTTTCATCGGCGACTCTCGGCCCCGACTGGCATACACTGCGCGGCGACGCTACCGCCCATTATTCGCTTTCCGATAATCCCGGTTACCTGACAATAAAATGCTCGGCTGTCTCTTCACGTGAGAAGAAGGAGCTTCCCTTTGTGTGCCGTCGAGTGCAGCATCATAAATATGAGTGTGAGACACGCATGATATTCTGTCCCGAGGATGAGACCCAGTGTGCGGGAATGCTCGTGATGAAAGATGAAAGCCACCAGTATTTCCTGAACCGTTGCATCGAGGATGGCAGCCAGTGTGTGGCGCTTCACAAGATTGGCAATGATGGCAGCGAACTGCTTGCAAAGAGCCCTGTGAGCGACAATGTAATCATGCTGAAGGTAGACTCTGACGGAAACAATTACGGATTTCATTTTTCTACCGACGACGGTAAGACATGGAAAGAGCTTATGACCGGAGTTGACGCAAATTATACATCCACAGCCACTGCGGGCGGATTTACAGGAACAACCGTGGGGCTGTATGCATCAAGTGTGAGATAATAAAATTATATATTAACCTTAAAACCAATTATTACTGACTGACAGAGAGAAAAAATCTAACCGAACTATTCCTAACCTTAAGCCGTGACCGGGTGTCACGGTCAACCTAAACATTTTAGTAATTATAAATTTAAACTAATAACAATGAAAAATGTAAAGAAACTATTTCGATGCATTTCTTTCCTGGCGCTGTTTCTGTGCTTCGGGTCTTTGACCTCTTATGCCGACACGGTGAAAGGAACAGTGACCGACGACACGGGAGAGCCGCTGATTGGTGCTACGGTTGTCGTCAAGGGTAAACCTGCGATTGGTGCGGCTACCGATTTTGATGGTAACTATATCCTGCAGATTCCCGACAGTAAAAATGATGTTCTTGTGTTTTCTTACATCGGAATGCTTCCCAAAGAAGTCAAGGTCAACGGGAAGTCAGTGCTTAATGTAAGCCTTAACACTAATACCGCACAACTTGACGAAGTAGTCGTGGTTGGTTACGGTCAGCAGAAGAAAGCTTCTGTTGTCGGTGCGATTACCCAGACCACAGGCGAAGTCCTCGAGCGTGCAGCCGGTGTGCATGACATCAGTGCCGCGCTTACCGGTAACCTCCCGGGTGTGATTACCGTGCAGTCATCCGGTATGCCGGGTGAGGAGAGTGCCAAGATTACAATCCGTGGAGCCAGCTCGTGGAATAATTCCGATCCTCTCGTGCTTGTCGACGGTATCGAGCGCGACATGAACAGTGTCGACATCAGCTCAGTGAAGTCGATTTCAGTATTGAAGGATGCGTCTGCGACCGCCGTTTACGGTGTGAAGGGCGCAAACGGCGTTGTGCTGATCACTACAAAGCGTGGTGAGGAAGGACGCGCAAAAATCGATTTCGGATTTACCGCAACCATGAAGTCGGCCTCGAAGCTTCCTAACAAGCTTGACTCCTATGACGCTCTCTCGGCGCGTAACAAGGCTATCGCCCACGAGCTTGCAGTGCAGCCCTCTTCATGGAGCTACATGACTCCGCTTGCCATATTGAACAAGTATCGTAATCCCGCCAACCTGGAAGAGTTTGAGCGTTATCCCAACGTGGACTGGCAGGATTATCTGTTCAAGGATCATGCAATGTCTTATAACGGAAATGTCTCGATCAGCGGCGGTACAAAATTTGTGCGCTACTTCGCTGTCATCGACTTCGTGCATGAAGGTGACCTTTTCCGTGACATAAACAACGGTCGCGGTTATGACACCGGTTTCGGTTACAACCGTATCAACGCGCGTTCTAACCTTGACTTCTCCTTGACACCCTCTACTGTATTTAAGGTGAATATCGCCGGCTCGACCGGTCAGAAGCGTTCGACCTGGCCCAGTGACGGAAGCTCGTTCAGCGGCGGTAACTGGAACGATGCCCAGATATGGGCGGGTGCCTACAATATCGCGCCCGACGTGTTCCGTCCGGTTTATGCCGACGGTTCTTTCGGTTACTATCCTCAGTTCAAGTCGCAGGTGGCAAACTCCGCCGAGCAGCTCGCGATGGGCGGTGCGTTCAAGACCACTCACACCAGTGTCAACACTGACTTCGTGCTTGAGCAGAACCTTGACTTCGTGACAAAAGGATTGAATCTTCGCGGTATGGTGTCATGGGACAACCGCTTCGTAGAGGCGCAGCGAGGAGTCAACGACCTTTACCATGCTCCGCAGCACAAGTGGATCGACCCGGCTACCGGTATCGCACAGTATGAGTCGGAGGTCGACAAATATGGTTTTGATTATAACGCCGGAAGCGAGTGGAGCACTCAGGGCGGTACCGTGCAGGACTGGAACACGGTACGTAACCTCAACTATCAGGTGCAGCTCAACTACAACCGCGACTTTAACCGTCACAATGTAGGTCTTACAGGTGTATGGACCCGTCAGGAAGTGGCTACAGGTTCAATGATTCCTATCCACCGTGAAGACTGGGTGTTCCGTGTGACCTACAACTTCGCCGACCGCTACTTCGTTGAGTACAACGGTGCTTACAACGGTTCGGAGAAATTCGGTAAAGGTTATCGCTTCGGTTTCTTCAACTCAGGTGCAATCGGATGGCGTCCTTCACAGGAAAAATTCTGGGACGGTATACGCAACTGGTGGGAAGAACTTAAAATCCGTGCTTCTTACGGTGAAATCGGTGACGACTCCGGCTCTCGATTCCTCTATATGGACCAGTGGGCTTACGGTGGCAACACCAAGATGCAGACTACAGGCTACGGATATGATGGAGCTTCTATCTATCAGTTCTACCGTCAGAGCGCGCTCGGTAACCCCGATGCTCATTGGGAAAAGGTGACCAAGATGAACCTCGGTATCGATTTCTCGTTCCTTAACAACACTCTCGCCGGTACAGTCGAGATTTTCAAGGACAAGCGTAACGATATTCTCATTGCCGGTGGTGACCGCTCTATGCCCTCTTACTTCGGACAGACTCCTCCGGCAGCCAACCTTGGTAAGGCAGAGGTGTCAGGTTATGAATTTGAACTCCGTTTCACTAAAAATCTTACCCGCGACCTACGCATCTGGGCTAATGCCAGCATGACTCACGCCGCCAATAAGATTATCAACCGTGACGACCCCGAGCTGAAGCCAGCCTACCAGAAGCTCGCAGGCTATGCAATCGGTCAGACCCACTCTCACATCAACGGTGGATTCATGAACACTTTCGATGAACTTTACGGTAGCCCGACCCACGATGTAGACAACGCTCACCGTCTTCCCGGCGACTACTATATCGTCGACTTCAACGGTGACGGTAAGGTCGATGTCGAGGACTCCGCACCCTATGGCTATTCCGGTACTCCGCAAAACACCTACAACGCCACGCTCGGTGTCGAGTGGAAGGGCTTGAGCTTCTTCGCACAGTTCTACGGAGTGACCAATGTGACCCGCGACGTTAACCTTGTAAGCTTCGCCAACCATATTGACAACGTATATAATATAGGTGACTGGTGGAATGGCACCGACCTTGACGGTGAAGTGCTTTTGCCCCGCTGGTACTCGACTGTCAGCTCTTACAGCAACGGTACACAGTATCTGTATGACGGCTCTTACGTGCGTCTGAAGAACGTCGAGATAGCATATACCTGGACCAAGGGATGGATCAGGAAACTCGGTCTTGGCTCGCTCAAGGTTTACCTCAACGGTAACAACCTCTGGGTATGGACCCGCATGCCCGATGACCGCGAGTCAAACTTCTCCGGCGGTTCCGGTTCGGGAGCATATCCTACCATGCGCCGTTTCAACCTCGGTATTAAGTTCAATCTCTAAAAAAATCAGATACCAATTATGGAAAAAATATATAAATCACTGGTGGCTGTCGGCATGGCGCTTGTCATGATGACCGGTTTCAGCTCTTGTGAGGATTACCTTGACAAGGAGCCTGCTTCCGATGTGGCTGCTGACACACCGTTTAAAAACTTTACCAATATGCAGGGCTATATCGAGGAGATATACAACTGTATACCCGATAAGGCTAAATGCTATTGGACTACCGGATGGAATCTTGGTGATGACGAAATCCAGAATCCGCAGGCCGACGAGGTGATCATTCACCAGATTGACCTCGGAAACTTCTTTGCCTGGCAGACCAACCTCCAGTTCTGGTTTGCGGCAAAGCGCGACGGTCTGAACCCAAGCTCGGCGCCGGGCGAATTCAACCATCGCCTTTACGGACACGCATGGTACTGTATCGCAAAGTGTAACAAGGCGCTTGCTTCTATCGACGAGTATTTTACCGGCACTACGGAAGAGAAAAACATGCTTCTCGGTCAGATTTATTTCTTCCGCGCGTGGTGGCACTTCGAGATGATGCAGTTTCTCGGCGGTCTGCCTTATGTTGATGAAGAGCTTCCCGCCGGAGAGTCGCCCCGTCTTGCACGTCTCTCTTATTTAGAGTGTGCCGAGAAGGCAGCCGCCGACTTCAAGAAAGCCGCCGAGCTTCTCCCGATAGACTGGGACCAGACTACTGTCGGAAAGCGTACACTCGGCAAGAACGAGCTTCGCATCAATAAGATTACCGCGCTCTCTTATCTCGGTAAGAATTATCTTTGGGCAGCCTCTCCGTTGATGCAGCACGGCGCGCAGACCGGTGGCGGCAAGACCTATGATTATAGCCGCGAGTATGCCCAGCTTGCTGCCGACGCTCTCGGCGAGGTAATCGCGCTTGTGGAGTCAGGTCAGACCCAGTATGAGTTTGCATCATTTGACTATAAGAATGTCTATGACCACGAGAAAGCTGACGGCGTTGAATACAGCTACAGCGAGCTCTTCTTCACCACAGGTCGCGGATGGTTGCAGCCCGGTGGAAAAGAAGCGATACTCCGCGGTCCCTCGGCAGGATGGTCATACACCCGTTACAATTATTCACGTACATTCGGTCCCAACCAGCTTTGTGCCCAGGACAACCACATCCATCAGCCGACAGCCAACTATGTCAACTACTACGGTATGGCAAACGGTCTTCCTCTTGACGACCCCGATTCAGACTTTGATCCGGCTCATCCGTTCAAGGACCGTGACCCCCGTTTCTATCATGACATCGTGTTTGACGGTATCGAGTATGTGAAAGGCAAGCCGGGCGAGGCTGACGCTGCAATGAAATATGCCGGACTCGCTACCGACGGCTCTATGCGTGCGGTTGCAAATGCTTCACGTACAGGTTATTTCTATCAGAAGCTTGTGCCACACACATGTCAGAAGGTTGACGCCAACGGTTCAGGTGTCGACGATTACGGCGGCAACCCCCACGCTTATATCCCCTACATGCGTCTTGCCGACGTTTACCTGATGTATGCTGAGGCTGCGGCTGTGCTTGGCGGTCAGTCGGGCAAGTCATCAAAGTGTCCGCTCTCTTCAGTAGAGGCAATCAACCGTCTCCGCGACCGTGTAGGTGCAGGTCATGTGGCAGCCAAGTTTGCCGGCAACGCCTATATGGACGAAATACGCCGCGAGCGTGCTGTCGAACTCTCATTTGAGGGCTTCCGCTTCAACGACCTTCAGCGCTGGCTGCTTCTCACCGAGCCCAAGTACACAGTCAAGACTTCACAGGAGTTCAAGCGTGTGTCGGGCGCCGACGAGACATTCTTTGCTGACAATGACCCGCGCGACGCTCAGGTTGCCGACTGGCATGAAGAAGTTATCCTTAACCGTAACTTCGAGAGCAAGCATTACTGGTTCCCGCTATTGCGCGATGACACATATATCTATGCGGAATTCGAGCAGAATCCGGGTTGGTAACAAGCAACTAATCTTTAACCATAGACACAGTAAAATATGATTTCAAAATATAAAACATTTCTTCCAGTCGCTGCCGGCGCGGCAATCCTCGGATTGAGCGTCCCCGTGATGGCACAGACTGAAGATACCGACAGCGTTGGCGACAACCAGGTGCAGGTCGCTTACCGCACGATCGATAAATATGATTTGCTCGGTGGAGTGGCTACGCTTGATTTTGAAGAGCTTCAGAAGAAGAACTATATCAACGACATCAACAACACCACTCTTAACGGATATGTCGCCGGATTTAACGGAAACTCTCTCTGGGGCATGGATGCCGATGATGAAGGCTTCCTTGTGCTCGTGGACGGTATGCCGCGTGACATGAACAATGTCATCTCAAGCGAGGTGAAAGACATCACCTTCATGAAAGGCGCGCAAGCGGTGGTGCTTTACGGCAGCCGCGCTGCAAAGGGTGTGATCTATATCACTACCAAGCGTGGCGGTGAAGGCCCGCTTCAGATTAACGTCCGCGCCAACACCGGCTGGGCTGTTGCAAAGTCGTTTCCCGAATACCTCGGTTCTGCCGAATACATGACCCTCTACAATGAGGCGCTTGCCAACGATGGTCTTGACCCGATGTACAGTCAGGAGCAGATTTACAACACTGCAGCAAAGGTGAATCCTTACCGTTATCCCGATATCAACATGTACTCGAAAGATTACGTGAAGAAGGTGTATAACCGCAGTGACGCGTCGCTCGAGATTTCAGGCGGTAACAACCGTGCCCGTTTCTACACTAACGTGAACTATTTCCGCCAGGGCGATTTCGTGAACTTCGGAGAGGCTAAGGATAATTACACTGACCGCTTCTCGGTGCGCGGTAATATCGACGTTAACCTTACCGACTGGGTGAGTGCTTACGTAAACGCCGCAGCCACCTATTACAATGCGCGTGCCGCTCACAGCAACGACACCGGCGATTACTGGGCAAATGCAGCTTCACTGCGCCCCAACCGTATTAATCCGCTTATCCCTATAAGCGCGATTAATCCCGACGCCAAGGATGTCTTTGACCTTCTCGGCACAAGCGGCAACATTATCAACGGCTGCTTCCTTGGCGGTACGTCAATCGACAAGACCAATATCTTTGCCGATTACTATGCCAAGGGCTACAACAAGTTCACAAGCCGTCAGTTCCAGTTTGACGCAGGTATCAACCTCGACCTCGGCATGCTGACCCCGGGACTGTCGTTCCACACTCAGTATTCGGTCGATTACGCTACTTCCTATAACTCGGGATACACTGACTCTTATGCGACTTATGTGCCTGTATGGTCTAACTTCAACGGTGTCGACCAGATTGTGTCAATCTCTGTCGAGGGTAAGGACGAGCACTCGGGAGTGCAGAACATCTCCAACTCGGCAAGCCGTCAGACCATGATGTGGACCGGCAACTTTGACTACAAGCGCACATTTGCCGACGTTCACAATCTGCATGCGATGGTGCTTGCCGCAGGATGGCAGCGCACTACCGCCGGTACTTACCACCGCACAAGCAGCGCCAACCTCGGTTTTGAACTTGACTACAACTTCGACCGTCGCTACTATGTCGACCTGAGTCTTGCCGGTCTTCACTCAGCCAAGCTTGCCGAGGGTCATCGTCAGGCATGGTCGCCGTCGGCATCTCTCGGCTGGCGTATCTCTCAGGAAGATTTTCTCCGCGACTCAGAGGCTGTCAACGAGTTGATGCTCTCAGCTTCGTTCAGCAACGTGAAGACTGACATCTACCTGACCGACTATTACATGTATTCGCCCAATTATACCAATGGCGGATGGTACTCATGGGGTAGCTCGGGTGACCCTGCCGCTTATCCCAAGCGCGGTTCCAACGAGGATCTCGGTTACATCTCGCGCAAAGAGTTTTCTGTAAATCTTCGCGGAGAGTTCTTCAACCGCATGATCGGTCTTGATGCATCTTTCTTCCACATTGACAATGAAGGATTGCCCATCAACAACTCTACCAAGTTCCCGTCTTACTTCTCTACCTACTATCCCGAGGCAAGCTTCGTGCCCTGGCTTAACTACAATGCCAACCGCCGCATCGGCTTTGACTTCGGCGTGAACTTCAACAAGTCGATAGGTGAAGTAAACCTTATCGTAGGCGTGACCGGTACCTACTACAAGACAAAGGCTACCAAGCGCGACGAGATTTATGAGAATGACTACCAGTATCGTCAGGGCAAGGATGTCGATGGCATATGGGGTTACCGTTGTCTCGGATTTTTCGCTACCGACGAAGAGGCTGAGGCATATGACCAGGATGCTCTCGGCGGAACCAACCTTCAGGCAGGTGACCTCAAGTATGCCGACATTAACGGCGACGGAAAGGTCGACACCAACGACCAGGTATTGCTCGGTCGCGGCGGATGGTATGGCGACCCCTTCACTCTCGGTGTAAACCTCACCGCGCAGTATAAGGGATTCACCCTCTTCCTCCACGGTACAGGCGGCTTCGGAGCCGACGGCATGAAGGACAACTCTTACTGGTGGGTATATGGTGACCGCAAGTACTCTGCCGAAGTGCGCAACCGCTGGACCGAGGCTACCGCAGCAACTGCGACTTATCCTCGTCTTACCACTTCCAACGGTGCCAACAACTTTGTCGCATCTGACTTCTGGATGTATAGCCGTGACCGCTTCGAGCTTGCAAAAGTACAGCTTACCTACGACTTCAATGCCAATCTCTTTGCCGGTAAGGTCGTAAAGGGTCTGTCGGTATATGTAAGCGGTGACAATCTCGCTACCTTCGGTAAAAACCGCAAGATTATCGAGATGTCAATCGGAACTCCCCAGAGCCGTTTCTACAATATTGGTGCTAAAGTAACTTTCTAACACAATGTATACGATGAAAAATATAGTCAAATATATCGCTATATCGGCTCTTACGGTCTCCTTCATGTCATGTGACGACCTCTTTGAGCCTGCTATTGAGAATATCAAGCAGCCCGATACAATGGATAATGAGGCTAAATATGCCGACAATCTTCTTGGTAGCGCTTATATTCTGATGCCTTATCCCAGCGGGTCGGAAAGCGATGTCGCAACCGATGATGCGGTGTCCAATGATATCTCCAACGCCTATCTGTCGATGGCTACCGGTTCTTGGACCTCTCAGACAAGCCAGTCGGTCAACAACTGGCGCGACCGTAACGCTTCGATTCAGTATTGCAACCTCTTCCTTGAGCATGCCGACAATGTCCCCTTCGCTCCTTCCAATGAGGTAATCAACAATATGCTCCGCGACCGTCTCAAAGGTGAGGCTTACGGATTGCGCGCGCTCAACATGTATTATCTCTTGCAGAACTATGCGGGAAAGGCTGCCAACGGAGATTTCCTCGGTGTGCCCATCTGGAAGACATCGTTTGATGCCACTTCCGACATGAATGTGCCCCGCGCTTCATTCCAGGAGTGTATCAACAGTCTTCTTGCCGACGCCAATGAGGCTGCAAGGTTGTTGCCGCTTGACTACGTTGACCTGGCAGGCAATGGAGACCTTCCCGCAGAGTACGCGTCGCTTGGCATAGACTACATGGACTATAACCGTGTGTTCGGCTCTTCATGCTGGGGCCGTATGTCAGGACGTATTGTTGAGGCAATCCGTGCCCAGGTGTCTCTGCTTGCCGCAAGCCCCGCGTTTGCCGGAGCTTCCGACATCGACTGGGCAAAGGCTGCCGACTATGCCGCTGTCGTAATCGACCATAATAACGGCATCGCGGGTCTCGCTCCCATGGGTCACATATGGTATAGCGCAGAAGTCGTGGCAAACAATAACTACGACAAGTCTAATGACGCCGAGATAATCTGGCGTGGCGGATATGAGGAAAACTCTTCACTTGAAGCTGACAATTTCCCTCCGTCGCTTTATGGCAAGGGACGCGTAAACCCGACTCAGAATCTTGTTGACGCTTTCCCGATGGCAAACGGTTATCCTATCGATAATCCTAACGCGCAGTATGACGCCGCCAATCCTTATGCCGGCCGTGACCCGCGTCTTGCCCACTATATCGTGACCGACGGCTCCACTCTCGGTGTCAACAACTCTACTATCAACACCGGTACTGACGCAAGCAACAATGACGGTATAAACAAGGAGACCGGTTACTCGACCCGTACCGGCTACTACATGCGCAAGCATCTCCGCACCGATGTCAACCCCAACTCTACCAATGAGGTGAAGAAATACCACTATACAAAGCGCATACGCTTTACCGAGGTATATCTCGCCTATGCCGAGGCTGCAAACGAGGCATGGGGTCCCAAGGGCAACGGCTCTCACGCTTACAGCGCCTATGATGTAATCAAGGCTATCCGTCAGCGTGCGGGAATCTGCAACGGCACCACCGACGCATATCTTGACGAGTGTGCCGCCAGCAAGGACAAGATGCGCGAACTCATCCGCAACGAACGCCGCCTTGAGCTTTGCTTCGAGAATGTGCGTTTCTGGGATCTACGCCGCTGGCAGGCTCCGCTCACCGAGACCGCGAAGGGCGTCCAGATCGGCAACCACAGCACTACATTCAACTATATTGATGTAGAGCAGCGCCGCTATCAGAATTATATGATATATGGTCCGCTTCCTTATTCTGACGTAATCAAGTTCAGCAACCTCGTACAGAATCAGGGATGGTAATTTCACCTTTAAATGACAATAACATCATGAACACTATCAAATATTCTACAATAATCGGTCTGGGTGCCCTCCTCGGGCTGTCGGCAGTATCTTGCCAGAACCAGGACAATGACTTTCCCGACTATGAGGGCGGGGTGTCGGCTTATTTCGCTCATCAGTATCCCGTGAAGACTATCACGCTTGGTGATGACAGCGAGCAGGACAACACTCTTGACAACAAGCACCAGTGTGTCATCTATGCTACACAGGGCGGCGCTTACAAGTCGCGTGACCTGAGCATCGACGTGCAGGTTGATCCCTCTCTTGTGAATAATCTGACTTTCAGTGACGGCACTCCGGTAAAGGCTATGCCCTCCAATTATTACTCACTGGAGTCAACCACTCTTACCAAGAAGAAAGATTATCTTTTCGGCACGACAGTGACCCTGACCGATGCATTTTTCGCTGACAAGGACGCTTTGAAGGAGACTTACGTGATACCTTTGCGCATGATTGCCGCACGCGGTGCCGACCGCATCCTTGCCGGCACTCCTGTCGAAGGAGTCGCTAATCCCGTAAGCTGCAACCCGGCTGACTGGGCTGTGGCTCCCAAGGATTATGTGCTCTACGGAGTCAAGTATATCAATCCCTGGCATTCAAGCTATCTGCGTCGCGGTGTCGATGTGGTTACCGATGCAGCGGGCACAAGAACCGAGGTGCGTCATGCCGAGTATGTCGAGAAAGATGAAGTGGTCAAACTTACCACCGAGTCACTTACAGAGTGCATGTTTACCGTTTCGACCGAAATCTCTGACGCCGGAGGTATCACCACTCTCAATTGTGACCTCAAGCTTACTTTCAATGAAGGAAACGTGACCGTGACCACCGATACCCCGGGCATGACCGCTTCCGGATCAGGTAAGTTTGTGAAGCTCGGCGAGAAGAAGAGCTGGGACAATAAGGACCGCGACGCTCTCTACCTGGATTATACTGTAGATTTCGGCGGCGTGAAGTATGCCACTCTCGACACTCTCGTGATGCGTACCCGCGATGTGGCTCCCATATTCGACTTTAATCCATCTTATACCAAATAACAACAGTGATTATTATGAAAGGATATAATAAACTCTGGGCGTTGGCTCTGGCTCCTATGCTGGCAAGCTGTGCCGATGATTTCGACACTACTTCCAACTTTCAGGTCGACAAGCCCGAAAGCGTGGCTCAATATGAGTATCTCAACGCTTACGCTCCGCTGAAATCTTATGTAGACCGTAACGCTCACCCCGGGTTCCTTCTTGGAACCGGGGTAAGCGCCGACGACTACCTCAAGCGCGGAGGCGTGTATCTGCTTACCAATTCCAACTTTGACCAGGTTACTACAGGCAATGCTATGAAATATGCTTCGATAGTAGGCGACGACGGTACAATGGACTTCTCCAAGGTAATCGATTTCGTTGACGCTGCTACCGCGGCAGGTCTGCAGGTATATGGTCACACACTTTGCTGGCACGCCCAGCAGAGGGTGTCTTGGCTGAACTCACTTATCGCCGACAAAGATATGGATCCGGATGAGATCGGTACCGAGACAGTGGTGCTCTGTTCGTTCTATGATGGCAAAGGCGGCACATTTGGCGGATGGGGCGGTGGCTCCATGACCAGTGAGGATGAAGACGGCAAGCCCTGTTTTAAGTTCACAAACGATGCAGAGAAGAGTAATCCATGGGACATTCAGGCTTGTATTTCTTCTGATTTTACTGAAGGAACTGTGTATACTATCGAGTTTGACGTTAAGGGTGACCCCGCTTCATTAAATTGGGACTTCCAGAAGTCAGATGGATATGTAGGTCGTGGTTCTACCGATGCTTTTGATGTGAAGTCATCGTGGACTCACGTTAAAATAAACGGTACGCCAAATGGTGATGGTACTGACCGAATGTTGCTCAGTCTTGGAAAGTATGTAGGTACACTTTATATTACCAATCTCTCGATTACTTATGAGAAGCTAAAAGAGACCGAGATTGAGATAGAGGAGGAGCGTAGGGCTATTGAAGTATCTTCTGACAATATGGTTAGTGCGGCATGGGATACCCAGTTCTGGATTATGACCGATGCTACATTCAAGGAAGGAGACAGTTGGGAAATTTCTATGAATATACGTGCTGATAAGGTAGCAAACTCGTCAACTCAGATTCATACTGAAGCCGGAAATTATCTTCACTATGAGGGAATCGGTAATCCAAAGTTTACTCGTTCATGGCAGAATTACACTGCGAAAGGAACATTCCCTGCAGGAGCTACCGGTGGTCACTCAATAGCGTTTAACCTTAATGAATTTGCTGAAGCCAACAATTACTATTTTGATGACATCAGTTTTAAGGTTAATGGAGTGGAATTGATCAAGAATGGCACTTGCGACGATGACAACATGAAGGACAACTTTATCGCTAAAGAGAAAAATGGCGATGTGCTTCCCGCCCGTTTCGTTGACAAGGTTAAGAATGTAATTTCAACAACAACCAAACCTCTTACTCCTGAAGAAAAGGCTGAAATCCTTACCAATGAAATGGAACGTTGGGTCAAGGGTATGATGGAGGCTACAGAAGGGAAGGTAAAGGCATGGGATGTCGTTAACGAGCCTCTTGCCGACGGTGGCAGCGATGCCTCCGGCAAGCGTGGTCTGAAGACAGACAAGGATGTTGATGCCTCGGCATTCCTTTGGCAGAAATATCTTGGTGAAAACTACGTAAGGGTTCCCATCAAGTTTGCACGCAAATATTTCGTTGAAAATGGCGGCAATGCCGATGACCTCAAGCTCTTTATCAATGACTATAACCTTGAGGCAGGCTATGACAACAACTTCAAGGCTGAGAGTCTTGTCAAGTGGGTTGAGCAGTGGGAGTCTGACGGCGTTACCAAGATTGACGGTATCGGTACTCAGATGCACGTGTCTTGTTCGGTTGATCCTGAAAAGCAGGCAAAGAATGAAGCCCACGTGGTAAGGATGTATGAGATTCTTGCCCGCTCCGGTAAGCTTATCCGTATCACCGAGCTTGACATGGGTATCACCGATGAAAATGACAAGGCTATAAAGACTACTGACCTTACTCTGGAGCAGAAGATGCTTATGAGCGACTACTACAAGTTTATCGTAAAGAAATATTTCGAGATAATACCTGTAGAGCAGCAGTATGGTATCTGTGCATGGGCACAGACCGACAGCCCTGAAGGTTCAGGGTGGCGTCCAGGTGAGCCTATCGGTCTCTGGGATGAGAATCTCAGCCGCAAGCCCGCTTACGGAGGCTTTGCCGACGGTCTCGCAGGTAAAGAGTAATTTCTACCTAAAATAATCATTAATAATCAGCCGGGAGGGAGAAGCCTCCCTCCCGGTATTTTTTCTTAACTAACAAAATTTTTTACTATGAACAAAAAATTACTCACATTCGCGGCTGTAGCTGCTATGTCAGTTTCTTCAATCAGTGCAGCAGAGGTCTCTCTCCTTAACGACAACTCGTTTACAGCCAACGACCTTAACGTGCAGTTTTCTGCAATTACTCCTGTTGACGGTGTGTTTACGCTAAGCATTACTGCCGATCCCGCCCAGCCTTATTCCAACCAGCTGTTTATCACTGCCAATAAGGAGCTTGCCGCAGGAGATACATATACATTTGCCATGGAGGCAAAATCGACTTCTCCCCGAAAGATAGAGTTTCAGGCTCATGGTGAACCGGGTACTTATAAGCA
This sequence comes from Barnesiella sp. WM24, assembly GCF_004570975.1. Lineage (GTDB taxonomy): Bacteria > Bacteroidota > Bacteroidia > Bacteroidales > Muribaculaceae > Muribaculum. The sequence continues at coordinate 82,945 of NZ_SPPC01000005.1, read as the reverse complement.
TTGGAATATCGCCGGCGGCAGCATGGAAGTCGGTGCTGACTGGACAAAATATACATTCAGCGGAGAGGTTCCTGCTGAAGCTGACGGCATGATGACAATTGCCATCAGTCTTTCAACCGCTCCCGAGGCTTGCACAATGGAATTCAAGAATATTGCGTGGAATCTTGTCGAAGAGGGCGGTGACACTCCCGAACAGCCCGAAGACCCCAAACCCGAACAGCCTGGTGAAGGTGTAGTGGCTTCTTGGTATACCGGCAATGGTGCTACATTTGGAGGATGGGGTGGCTCTGCTACCTTTGAGCAGACTACCGAAGACGACAAGCCCTGCCTTGCTATTACAAATCCTGCTGAATCGGAAAATCCCTGGGATGTTCAGATTGGTATCGACGTTAATTTGGAAAATGCCAAGACTTATTACCTTGCATTTGATGTAAAAGGTACTGCCGCAGAGGGTATTACTGCCGGAATCCAGAACTCTAAGGACTACAGCGGCAAGGGAAATTTCACTACGTTTAATATTACCGAAAACTGGAATCGCGTTGTAATCAGTGCTACAGTCAACGGCGAGGATGCCGACCGCATTACAATCAATCTTGGTAAATATGTAGGTTCATTCTATATGACAAATGTTGTATTGACCACAACTAATCCTGCCGGACTTGATGCCGTAGAGGTTGCACCGTCAGTTGACCGCTGGATTGTTTACAACCTTATGGGTGTGAAGGTGCTCGACACTGACAACGAAGCTGCACTCGGCGAGCTCGCCAACGGCATCTATGTTATCAACGGCAAGAAAGTTGCCATCCGCCGATAACTCAACTGAAAAGTAGAATAGTTCGATAGCTCACAACCGGGACCGGGTGACGCAAGGAGCCCTCCCGGTTGTGAATAGTTTAATCCCAATCCATTTTTTGACCATGAGACATACATTTCTTGCTCTGCTATTATTATCTTGTTGCTCTGTTTTTGCTCAGAACGAGCCTTATCGCGACCGGTCGCTGTCAGCCGCCGAGCGTGCCGCCGATCTTCTGCCGCGTCTTACTCTTGAAGAAAAAGTTACGCTTATGATGGATTATTCGGCAGCAATCGACCGCCTCGGTATTCCTGAATACAACTGGTGGAACGAAGCCCTCCACGGAGTAGGGCGTGCAGGCGTGGCTACAGTGCTTCCGCAGTCGATTGCGATGGCCGCCACATTTGATGACGATGCAGTGAACCGTGCATTTGACATGGTGAGCGATGAAGCGAGAGCAAAGTATAATGAATTCAGAAGCCGTGGCTCTCATGGACGTTATCAGGGTCTTACATTCTGGACTCCTAATGTTAATATATTCCGTGACCCGCGCTGGGGACGTGGTCAGGAGACTTATGGCGAGGACCCTTACCTTGCCGCGCGTATGGGCGTTGCAGTTGTCAATGGATTGCAGGGTCCCGCCGATTCAAAATATATTAAGACCATAGCGGGTGCAAAGCACTTTGCGGTACACAGCGGTCCGGAATGGAACCGCCACTCCTACGATGCGCGTGACATTGACCCACGTGACCTCAGGGAGACTTATCTGCCGGCTTTCCGCGCGCTTGTAGACGCCGGAGTAGGTCAGGTCATGTGTGCCTACAATCGCTATGAGGGTGAGCCATGTTGCGGAAGCAACCGTCTTTTGACTCAGATTCTGCGCAATGAGTGGGGCTATGACAAGATTATTGTCACTGACTGCTGGGCGATATATGATTTCTTTAATCCGCAGGCTCATGCGACTCATGCCTCAGGCACTGACGCGAGTGCGGCGGCTGTGGTGTCGGGCACCGACCTTGAGTGTGGCCCCGAGTTCCGTAATCTGAAAGAGGCGTGTGAGAAAGGGCTTGTCACCGAGTCGGCGATAGATGCCTCGGTCATGAGGCTGCTTACGGCGCGATTCTCGCTTGGAGAGATGGATGATGATCCCGACTCTCCCTGGGCTTCACTGTCGCCTGATGTGGTGGACTGCCATGCCCACCGCGAAATAGCGCTTGACATGGCGCGCAGGTCAATGACACTTCTTAAAAATAACGGCATTTTGCCTCTGCCGAAATCGGGGCATGACATAATCGTGATGGGTCCCAACGCACAGGATTCAGTGATGCAATGGGGTAATTACAACGGCACTCCGTCACGGACAGTCACTATCCTTGACGGCATACGCTCGAAGGTGGGTGACGTGGCATATATTAAAGCTTGTGACCACGTGGTCAATCAGAATATAGTGTCACATTTCGACAATATCTCAGCCGATGGTAAAAAGGGGCTGAAAGCTGTCTACCGGAATGACTACGACATGAAGGGTGACGTGGTTGCGACTCAGCAACTTACCACACCTCTTAATTTTACCACGGCAGGAGCCACTGTTTTTGCTCCCGGGGTAAATCTTGAAAATTTTTCGGCGCTTTATACCGGCTCGTTCACTCCCTCGGAGTCAAGCACATATCTTATAAACATGGAGGCCGATGACGGTCGCCAGTCAGTGACCCTCGACGGAAAGACTGTCATAGCCTGTCACACAGAGGGCTCGATTCACTCCTATTCCCATAGTTTCTATGCCGAAAAGGGAAAATCTTATGAGATAGCCGTGGCTTACAGTCACGGTCACGGAACAGGCAAACTGCGTTTTGACATAGGCAAGGTATGTGATTATGACACTGACCCCGGTGATGCTGAGGTCGTGATTTTTGTAGGAGGCATATCTCCCGGTCTTGAAGGGGAGGAGATGCCGGTGACTGTACCCGGATTCCGTGGCGGCGACCGCGAGACGATAGAGCTTCCGGCTATTCAGCGAGAGCTGATGAAGAACCTTAAAGCCCGCGGCAAGAAGATTGTATTTGTCAACTGTTCCGGTTCAGCCGTCGCGCTTGCGCCCGAGGATTCAATATGTGATGCCATCCTTCAGGCGTGGTATCCCGGTCAGGCCGGAGGAACAGCTGTCGCCGATGTCCTGTTTGGTGATTATAATCCGGCAGGCCGACTGCCTGTCACTTTCTATACCGGCGACTCTCAGTTGCCCGATTTTGAGAATTACGACATGATTGGGCGCACTTACCGGTACATGACTGAAAAGCCGCTATATCCGTTTGGTCACGGACTCAGCTATTCGACGTTTGCCTATTCCGACCCGGTGGTCGCTGATAGTCATGAGACAGGAGCTACAGTGCCTTTCAGCGTGACTGTGACAAATGAAAGTGACCGCGACGGCGAAGAGGTGGTGCAGCTTTACATGCGCCGTGAGGGAGACACAGCCGGACCTGTGAAGTCATTGTGTGCTTTCCGCCGCGTGTCAGTCGGTGCCGGCAACTCCGTGACTGTTGATTTTGAGCTTGAGCCGGAGCGGTTTGCTACATTTGACAATGAGTCGGGACTCATGAAAGTAGTCCCCGGCAATTACGAAATATTTTACGGCGGCTCATCGGATTGCAAGTCTTCTGTAACGCTGTCGTTGAGATAAATTGAATCACATTAAAGAATTAAGGATATATTATGAAAAGATTTATTGTTTCTTCGGCTATTGTCATCGCGGTGATGGCAGGAGCCTGTGCGGCAACGCTGCCTGAAGGCGTTACCGCTTCCACCAACATTCCGGAAGCCGTCTATCCATGTGTCGACGGGTCATCGCGTGCCACTTTCCGCGTCCATGCTCCCGAGGCTAATGACGTGAAGGTCGACATATGCGGAAAAAAATATGACATGACCCGTGATGCCGATGGCTACTGGATGGTGACGACCGACCCTCTTGTAGTAGGTTTCCATTATTATTTTATCGTGGTCGACGGAGTGTCGGTGATCGATCCCTCGTCGGAGGCGTTTTTCGGATGCGGCAGAATGGCAGGCGGAATCGAGATTCCTGAGAGTGCCGAGGCTGCGGCTTATTATACCTTCAACAAGGATATTCCTCACGGTCAGGTGCGCGAGTGCAAGTATTACTCCGACATAGAGAAGGCTGAGCGCCGATGCTTTGTGTATACTCCGGCTGAATATGAGACTTCGGCCGACAAGCGCTTCCCGGTACTTTATCTGCAACATGGCATGGGCGAGGATGAGCGCGGCTGGCATCAGCAGGGAATGATGGCTAACATTCTTGACAATCAGATAGTCGGCGGTAAATGTCGTCCCATGATAGTGGTGATGGACTACGGCAACTGCGGATATATATTCGGCAGTCGTCAGGGAGAGACGCGTGACATGTTTGGAGCTTCTTTCACGCCGATTCTGTTGAATGAGATAATCCCGTTTATAGACAAGAATTTCCGTACACTATCCGATCGCGAAAACCGTGCTATGGCAGGATTGTCGTGGGGAGGTCATGAGACATTCCAGACTACTTTGCATAATCTTGACACGTTTGCCTATATAGGGGCGTTCAGCGGCGCTATATTCCTTAGTGACGCGATTGATAAAGTGTATGGCGGGGTTTTTGCCGATGCTGATGCCTTTAACTCAAAGGTCCACACACTCTTCCTCGGCATGGGCTCGGAGGAGGGTTTCGGCAGTGACCGTCTCAGCAAGTCGCTCTCCGACATCGGCATCAACAATATCTACTATGAGTCGCCGGGCACTCATCATGAGTGGCTTACATGGCGCCGTTGCCTTAATGAGTTTCTTCCATTGATATTTAAAAAGTGAGATTATGAAGAAATTTTTTGTAGCGGCACTTTCTGTGATGGCGTTGCTGCCGGTGACGGCTGAAGCCCAGAATCCCGTCATACGTGACCAGTTTACCGCCGACCCTACGGCAAGAGTGTTTAATGACAAGGTGTATATTTATCCTTCCCATGACATACCCTCGCCTGTAGAGAAACTTAAAGAGTGGTTCTGCATGGCTGACTACCATGTGTTTTCTTCCGAAAATCTCACTGACTGGACCGATCATGGCGTGATTGTCAGCCAGGACAGGGTTCCCTGGGTTGATTCTGGTTCCTACACGATGTGGGCTCCGGATTGTGTGGAAAAGGATGGCAGGTATTATTTCTATTTTCCTGCCGCCGCCAATGACGGTTCGCCTGGCTTTCATGTCGGAGTGGCTGTCGCCGACTCTCCGGAAGGACCTTTTCGCCCTATGTTCCGCCCGATAGAGGGAATAGGCGGCATAGACCCTTGTGTGCTTGTGGATGACGACGGAAAGTCTTATATCTACTGGGCGGGTCGCGGCATGCAAGGCGCGCGTCTTAAAGACAATATGATGGAACTCGATTCAGAACCGGTCGAGATCGAAGGTCTGCCCGACGGGTTTAAAGAAGGTCCCTTTGTGTTCAAGCATGACGGAAGGTATTATTATACATTTCCTTGGGTGCGCAAGAATACAGAGACTCTTGCCTATGCGGTCGGTGACAGTCCGCTCGGTCCTTTTGAGTTCAAGGGGGTGATAATGGATGAGTCACCTGTAGGATGCTGGACCAATCATCATTCGATTGTCAACTATCGCGGTCAATGGTATCTTTTCTATCACCATAATGACATGTCGCCCGATTTTGATAAAAACCGCTCGGTGCGTATTGATTCTCTCGAATTTACGCCCGACGGTCTTATACGTAAGGTCGTGCCTACGCTTCGCGGAGTCGGTATTTCCGATGCAAGGGAGCGTATACAGCTTGACCGTTACAGCGCGTCGTCAGGAAAGTCGCTGAAAGTGGATTTTCTCGACCGTAAGTCGCCATTTGACGGGTGGAAGTGCGTGTTTTCCGGAAAGGGTGCATGGGTGCGTTACAATAACGTGGACTTCGGCACTAAACCGGTGGCTTCAGTCACTATGCGTGTCAAGGCTCCCTCAGGAGGGAAAATGCTTGTCGCTACTGCCGATGGCAAAGAGATAGCTCTTGTAGGGTTGCCTTCGACAAAGGAATGGATTGATGTCACTCACCCGGTTGCCGCGTCAACGGTCGAGGGTGTGGCTGACCTTGTCGTGACCCTGAAGTCGGGGCGTAATGTAGAGGTTGACTGGATAGGGTTTGATGCCCTCCCGTGGAAAGACGGGGCTTTTGCCTCCCGCCGTTACCGTAATCTTTTTGTCGAGATGGGCTATGAGCCGGAGGCGGTGAAGACAAAACTTGATTCAATCTACAAGTCTATTTTCAGTGGTCCCGGCAAGATATATTTTGAGGTAGGTGACTCAATGGCTTATATCAGTGATATAAAGAATCATGATGTGCGCACAGAGGGCATGTCTTACGGATTGATGGTTGCAGTTCAATTTGACAATAAGGACATGTTTGACCGTCTGTGGAGATGGGGCAGGCGTTACATGCAGCATCATGACGGAGAACTTGAAGGATATTTTGCCTGGAGCTGCAAGACCGACGGTTCGCGCAATGCCGCAGGTCCGGCATCGGATGGCGAGCTGTATTATGTCACGTCGCTGATATTTGCCGCTAATCGCTGGGGTAATGACGGAGAGATACGCTATCTTGACGAAGCGCGCAATATAGTTGACTGCGCCATGAAGAAGGCGGGACATGACAGGGTGGCTCCGCTCATCAGTCTTGAGCATAAACTGATTACGTTTACGCCCGACCGGTTTGGAGGAAGTTTCACCGATCCTTCCTATCATGTCCCTGCATTTTATGAAGTGTGGGCGGAGTGGCTTGGCGACGGCAGAAGCCTGTTCTGGCGAGAGTGTGCTGAAAGAAGCCGTGAATATCTTCGCTCATGCATTCATCCGGTTACCGGTCTTAATCCCGATTATAGCGCTTATGACGGGTCGTTGCTGAATCGAGGCGGTATTATCGGAGATGCTTTCCGTTTTGATTCATGGCGTGTGCCGATGAATATCGCGCTTGATTATTCATGGTCGTGTGCCGACCGTAAGTGGCAGCAGCATTATGCCGGCTTGATTCAGGATTTCCTGTATTCGCAGGGCATTGATGACTTTGTCGACCAGTATAATGTCGACGGCACTCCGGTCGAGCGCATTCTCGGTGCGGGAGAGCATAAGGCGTTGCGCCATTCCGTAGGGCTTGTGGCTACATCAGCCGCTGTGTCGCTTGCTGCTACCGACATGAAGAGCCGTGAGTTTGTAAAGCGGTTGTGGGATTCCCGTCACGAGCCTTATGACGACGGGTATTTTGACGCCTATTATGACGGGCTGCTACGCCTTTTCGCTTTCATGCATCTTAGTGGAAATTATCGTATTATCTTACCTGAAAATTCTTGATTATGACTTTTGTAAAATATGTTGCGGTTGCTGCCGCATTTGGTTGTGCCGCCCTTGCACACGCTCAGCGTCCTATCATACAGACCAAGTATACAGCCGACCCGGCTCCGATGGTGTATAATGACACTATTTTCCTCTACACGACCCATGACGAGGATGATGCCGACGGCTTTAAAATGCTTGACTGGCTGCTCTATACTTCGACCGACATGGTTAACTGGACCGACCACGGTGCTGTGGCATCGCTTAAAGACTTCAAGTGGCATTCCCGCGACAATGGTGCGTGGGCAGAGCAGGTTGTCGAGCGCGACGGAAAGTTTTACATGTACTGTCCCATTCATGGAAACGGCATAGGTGTACTGGTGGCTGATTCGCCCTATGGACCTTTTACCGATCCAATAGGGAAGCCGCTTGTGTGGCAGAAAGAGCATTGGGATGACATAGACCCCACGGTCTTTGTCGATGATGACGGACAGGCTTATATGTATTGGGGCAATCCTGACCTTTATGGAGTGAAGCTCAACAAAGACATGGTGTCTTATTCCGGCGATATTATCAAATTTCCGCGCATAACCGACTATCAGGAAGGCCCCTGGTTTTATAAGCGCGACGGAAAGTATTATCTTGCATTTGCATCAACATGTTGTCCCGAGGGCATAGGCTATGCCATGAGCGACAGCCCGCTCGGTCTCTGGGAATACAAGGGACACATCATGGATCATACTCCAAAGACACGTGGCAATCATCCCGGCATCATAGACTATAAAGGGAAGTCTTATGTGTTTGGTCTGAACTATGATATTCTCCGTCTGTCTACCCCCGAGCATCATGAACGCAGGTCGGTCTCGGCTGCCGAGATGACTTATGCCCCCGACGGGACCATAATGGAATTGCCTTACTTCAGCGAGAATGTGGTGAACCAGATAGAGCCGTTTAATCCGTTCCGTCGCGTTGAGGCAGAGACAATGGCATGGGGATATGGATTGAAGACAGCGCCTCTTGGAAACCGTAACATGTATGTTCATGATATTGACAATGGCGAGCATATAATGATAAAGGGTGTGGATTTCGGCAAGAAAGGTGCGAAATCTATCGAAATCTCGGCATCGTCGGTAAAGCCGGGTGCGGAGGTCGAGCTTCGTGCCGGTGACAAAGTAATCGGCACAGTCAAGATCGAGCCTACAGGAAATCTTGACACATATCGGTTACATACTGCCAAATTATTGCCCGTGTCAGGAACTCATGACTTATATTTGTATTTCAAGGGAGAAGGCAACGACCTTTTCCGTATGGATTACTGGAAAATGAAATGATAAATTTTGACAATACCGATGAAAGCACTTTGTAGCACGATTATAGCTTGTGGTATAGCGGGTCTCGCATATTCACAGCAGTCACTTTATCCGTCCACGTTTCCGCTTGGCGACGTGCAATTGCTTGACAGCCGTTTCAGCCATGCCTGCCAGCTTAATGTTGACGTGTTGCTGAAATATGATGTGGATCGTCTTCTTGCGCCTTATCTGAAAGAGGCGGGGCTGCAGCCAAAGGGGGAAAGTTTTCCTTGCTGGGATGGTCTTGACGGACATGTCGGCGGACACTATCTGTCGGCTCTTGCAATCCATTATGCCTCGACCGGCGATTTAAGGCTGAAGGAGCGCATGGAATACATGCTGTCGGAGCTGAAGCGATGTCAGGATGCTTCGGGCGACGGATATGTCGGCGGAGTGCCCGGCGGCGCGCCTCTTTGGGACGGATTGAAAAACGGCGACGTGCAGATGGTCTGGAAATATTGGGTACCCTGGTATAATGTCCATAAGATTTATGCCGGACTGCGTGATGCATGGCTCTATGCAGGAAGCACGCAGGCAAAGGATATGTTTCTGAGACTGTGTGACTGGGGGATAGGGGTTATCGAGCCGCTTTCCGACGCGCAGATGGAGGCGATGCTTGACCAGGAGTTTGGCGGTATGCCTGAGGTGTATGCCGATGCTTACGCTATTACTGGCGACACCCGCTATCTTGATGCCGCACGTCGGTTTTCTCATCACCGGCTTCTTGACAGCATGGCTGCCCATGTCGATAATCTTGATAACATGCATGCCAATACCCAGGTGCCTAAAGTGGTGGGCTACGAGCGTATCGCCGAAGTATCGGGGGATTCTCTTTATCTTGATGCCTCCGGCTTTTTCTGGGAGACAGTGACCGGAACACGCTCTTTGTCTTTTGGAGGAAACAGCCGTCGAGAGCATTTTGCCCCAAAGGATGACTGCAAGAGCTACGTTACCGACAGGGAGGGACCTGAGTCATGCAACACCAATAACATGCTGAAACTTACGGAAGGTCTTTTCAGAATGTCGCAGGAGGCACGGTATGCCGATTTCTACGAGCGTGCGTTGTACAACCACATCCTGTCGACGCAGCATCCCGGACATGGGGGATATGTCTACTTTACTCCGGCGCGCCCGGGGCATTACCGCGTGTATTCAAGCCCTAATTCAGGCATGTGGTGCTGTGTCGGGACAGGTATGGAGAACCACGGCAAATATGGTGAGTTTGTCTACAGTCATTTCGGTGATTCGCTCTATGTCAATCTTTTTATGCCGTCGCGTCTTGACTGGAAAGAGAGAGGCGTAAGACTAACCCAGATTACCGGTTTCCCCTATGAAGACTCTACGGAAATATCCGTTGAGGTTGACAAGCCGTCGCGATTCACCATGTTGCTGCGTCATCCCGGATGGTGTGATGGAATGGAGGTGACGGTCAATGGCAAGCCGGTAAAGGTCACTTCTTTGCCTCAGTCTTACATGGCGCTCGACCGCAAGTGGAAAAACGGCGACCGGATAGGCATAAAATTGCCGATGAAAGTATCGGTGGAGGAAGTGCCCAATGTGCCTGACTATATATCGGTGCTTTACGGCCCGGTCACTCTTGCTGCACGGTTTGGCAATGAGCGGCTCGACGGTCTTGTCGCCGATGACAGTCGTTGGGCTCATATAGCTCATGGACCTTTGGTGTCGGTTTTTGACACTCCGGTCATTATCGGCTCGCGCGATGAGATTGTCAACAAATTGGATGCTATGGTTCCGGTTGACGGCAAGCCGCTGCATTTCACTGTGCCCGGACTCTTCGGTGATAAGTTTGAGACGCTTGAGCTTGAGCCTTTTGCCGACATCCATGATGCACGTTACATCATTTATTGGCTCTCGATGACTCCGGAGCAATATGACAACTATCTTAAAGTGGAGAAAGCGGCTGAGGCTATGAGGCTTGACCTTGACAGGCGCACTGTCGATGTCGTGAAGCCGGGTGAGCAGCAGCCTGAAGCTGACCATTACATGGCGAGTGAAGGCTCAAAGACAGGCTATTTCAATGACGTTGCCTGGCGAGACGCGTCAAATGGAGGATTCTTCTCTTACCGCATGAATCCCGGAGGGGTGGAAGACGTGCGCTTGCTTGTGAAGTATTGGGGTAATGAGCCTGCGTCAAGGATTGTCGACATTTATGTTGACGGTGAATTGATAGCATCGGAATCGTTTTCGGGAAAGTGGAATGTAGATGAGTTTGTTACGGAGTCTTATAAGATTCCTGCCTCGCTTTCTTCGGCTGATGCTGTCACGGTTACGTTCCAAAGCCGCGAAAATACAAGCACGGGAGGCATCTACGATGTGCGCATCGTGAAGCCTTGATTTTGATAATTGGTATTATTAAAAGAATTAAAATCGATTATGTACAGGATATTATTATTTGGTTTATCGATGTTTGCAGTGTCGGCGGTCAGTGCCGATACTGTCACAAGCCCCGACGGACGACTTGTCGTTGAGGTATCGGTCAATGGGGACGGCGCTCCTTTATACAGTGTGATGTATGATGGTAAGACTTTCCTTCAGCCCTCGTCACTCGGCATGGTTGCCAACACGGGCGATTTCTCTCGCGGATTGTCCATGTCGGCGAAGTCAGGGATAAAGAATGTTTCCGACAGCTATTCTCTCCCCGGAATCAAGAAGAGCCACGTCAACTACGTGGCTAATGAGCAGTGGTTTACCTTTGCCAAGGACTCGCAGCCGGTGTTTGAACTCCAACTCAGGGTCGCGGACAATGACGTGGCGTTCCGCTACAGGATGTTGCCGGTGCGCGATACACGCAGTGCCGTGATTAAGGATGAGATTACAGGATTTTCCTTGCCGGAGGGGACAGTGACGTTTATGGCTCCGCAGAGCAAGCCGATGGGCGGATTTGCCCGCACCTCTCCAAGCTATGAGACTCCCTATGGAGTTGATGAGCCGATAGGGCGTAACGGTTGGGGTGAGGGCTATACCTTCCCCTGCCTGTTTAAGAATCCGGAAGGAGGATGGACTCTGATTTCAGAGACCGGGGTGGACGGTGCTTATTGTGGTTGCCGTCTTCTTTGGGATGACTCTGCCGGTTCTTATAAAGTGGGATTCCCTCAGGAAGGGGAGATGAACGGTCTTCATTCAGTGACTCCCGGCATTCCGTTGCCGGGGTTTACGCCGTGGCGCATAATCACTGTCGGCAATTCATTGTCACCGATTGTGGAGACAACCGCGCCATTTGATGTAGTGGAGCGTAAATATGAGCCGTCGCGCGACTATACCTACGGAAAAGGGACGTGGAGCTGGATCATCGGAATGGATGGTGCCACTAATTTTGACGAGCAGCTTAGGTATATAGATTTTGCCGCTGCAATGGGCTATAATTCTGTGCTCGTGGATGCTCTTTGGGATACACAGATAGGATATGACCGCGTTGAGGAGCTTGCGCGTTACGCCAAGTCTAAAGGAGTGGGGCTGTATCTGTGGTATAACTCCAACGGTTATTGGAATGATGCGCCTCAGGGGCCTCGCGGCATAATGGACAACGCAATCGCGCGGCGCCGCGAGATGAAGTGGATGCATGACAACGGCATACGCGGAATAAAGGTCGATTTCTTTGGCGGCGACAAGCAGCCTATGATGCAGCTTTATGAAGATATTCTTGCCGATGCCAATGACTATGGACTTCTGGTGATATTCCACGGCTGCACTTTGCCAAGAGGATGGGAGCGCATGTATCCCAATTATGCGGCAAGTGAGGCTGTGCTGGCAAGTGAAAATCTGCATTTCTCTCAGGGTAGCTGTGACGCGGAGGCATTTAACGCCACGATTCATCCCTTTGTCCGTAACACGGTAGGTAGCATGGATTTCGGAGGCAGTGCGCTCAACAAGTATTATAACGCGGCAAATGCCCCGGGTGGAAGCCGACGTGTGACTTCCGACGTGTTTGCTCTCGCCACCGCAGTGCTGTTTCAGAGTCCTGTACAGCATTTCGCACTTGCTCCGGGCAATATGACCGATGCACCGGCATGGGCTATTGACTTCATGAAGGAGGTACCGACCTTATGGGATGAAACTCTTTATGTCGACGGCTACCCCGGCAAGTATGTGATTCTTGCTCGCCGACACGGCGACATGTGGTATATTGCCGGAGTAAATGCTCAGAAAGACCCTGTTACGGTCAATCTACCATTGTCCATGTTTGCTCCCGGACAGGCTGTTACCGTGTATAGTGATGACAGCTCACTTAACGGTCAAGTAAAACAACTTAAAATCGATAAAAAACAGAGGTTGAGAATTTCCATGCCATGTAACGGCGGGGTTCTTATTAAAGGTAATAAATTATAAATCATGAAACATTCAGCTTATTTTATGCTTGCTCTCGCGCTTACGGCATGTGGCGGAAACAAGCAGTCTGATTCAACAGAGGAAACAAAGGATTCAGTCAAGACATTTGTATTTGCCGGAAATCCGCTTGTTAGAGACAAGTTTACCGCCGACCCGGCACCGATGGTACACGACGGCAGATTATATCTCTACGTAGGTCACGATGAGTTTTATGAAGGTCAGGACTCGGCTTCGGGAGGTAAGGAATTTAATATCACGGAATGGCTGTGTTATTCTACCGACGACATGAAAAACTGGACTGACCACGGTGCTGTGTTGAGTCCTGCCGATTTCAAGTGGGCGGTAGGAGAAGCGTGGGCGTCGCAGGTAGTGGAGAAAGATGGCAAGTTCTACTATTTTACCACTGTGCAGGGTGGAGAACCCTATGTTGGAAAGGCTGTCGGCGTAGCAGTCGCCGATACTCCTGTCGGTCCGTTTGTCGATGCTATAGGCAAGCCTCTTGTGTCTGACGACATGACTGACAATGGAAAGCGCGGATGGTGGAATGACATCGACCCGACAGTGCTTATCGACGGTGACGACGCGTGGCTGTGCTGGGGCAACGGTACATGTTTCCTTGCAAAGCTAAAGCCAAATATGATTGAACTTGACGGTGAAATTAAGGTTATTGATGTGCCTAACTATGTCGAGGGTCCGTGGCTTCACAAGCGAAATGACATATATTACCTCACTTACGCCTCTTTTGGCAAGGGCAGTGAGACAATATCTTATGCTACAGCTCCGTCAATGGATGGTCCCTGGACTCCGAGAGGTGAGCTTACCGGCAGTGCGGAAAACAGCTTTACCATACATCCGGGAATCATCGAGTTCAAGGGACAGCCTTATCTGTTCTATCATAATGCGACGCTTGAGCTTGACGGTCACAAGGGTGCGATAGGACGCCGTTCCGTATGTGTGGATTCTCTGTCATATAATCCCGACGGAACGATGAATTATGTCGTGCAGACTAAATAATTACATTTGCGATGGTTAGACATTTTCTGATATTTACGGTTGCCGCGATAATTGCTGTCGCGGCAACCGCTCAAGATAAGAATTTTCATATCTATCTTTGCCTCGGACAGTCAAATATGGAAGGAAATGCCCAGGTGGAGCCGATTGATCGTGTTGATGTCCCTGTGCGTTTTAAGGTGATGGCAGCTGTGGATTTCCCTCAGTCGGGACGGTCAAAGGGAGAATGGTACACGGCTGAACCGCCATTGGTAAGGCAATATACCGGGCTTACGCCTATGGATTATTTCGGGCGTACGATGATTGCCAATCTGCCTGAAGAGGTGGTTGTCGGTGTCGTGCCCGTGGCTGTCGGCGGCTGTCGTATCGAACAGCTCTCAAAGGATTTTGACCCTGCTTCGCTTGTCAATGAGGCTGACTGGCTTCAAAATATGATGAAGGAATATGGCAATGTGCCTTATGCCCGCTTGATTGAGTGTGCCCGTGAGGCTCAGAAATCAGGAGTAATCAAAGGCATTCTGCTGCATCAGGGAGAGTCCAATGCCGGACAGCAGGACTGGACGCTTAAAGTAAAAAGGCTCTATGACGACATAATAGCCGACCTCGGGTTGAATGCAGCCGAGGTGCCGCTTATTGCCGGAGAAGTCGTGACCACGGCACAGGGCGGTGTGTGCGGCGGCCATAATGCTGTCGTCAACATGCTTCCGTCGGTTATCCCTAATGCTCATGTGGTATCCGCTGCAAATCTGCCGCAGAAAGGCGACGGATTGCATTTCACTGCCCACGGCTATCGTGTGCTCGGATGCCGTTATGCTGTGGCGATGCTTGCTACAATGGGGATTACCGACCCGAAGGTGGAATATTCGGAGGAAATTCCCTTTGTGCCGCAGCCTGAGCCTGCAGAAGGTGACTTTGTGTTTGATTTCAAGTATTTTAATCCTGACATATGGGAAGACGGGTCGTTTGATGCGTCAACCAACACTTTCATTGCGGGACAATATGGTTTCGGCGGCTGGGAGTATGACAAGCCGATTGACCTGTCGGGCTACCGCTATATAGTCGCCGAACTTGAAGAGCCGGAGACCAATGGCGTGGAATTTCGCGTGTTTGACACGGCAAGTTATTGGGCGACTCCTTATTCGTCAAAATTCAACGGCGGCAAGCTTATAGTTGCCGAGCTTGACGGGATGATGAAAAATACGGAATCGGGCATTGTGCCGCTGAAGACATCAGAGGTCTATCGTGTAGGCTTCTGGGCTTATGGTTTCAAGCCCGTGATTATAAAGCATGTCTATGCCACTAACAATAACCCTTATGCGGGCGTGACTGACTGCGTGTCGGTTGACAATGAGTCGGCGGTTGTCTATGACCTGTCGGGTAGACTGGTCGCGGCTGATGGTGACGCGCTGGCTTCACTTGCAGGAGGACTGTATATAACACAAGGAAAGATAATCTCAATTAGATAATAATCTTGAATATAATGCCATGAAAACTTTTTCTTTTCTTAATGTCATAATGTTGACGGCTCTGCTTGCCGCTTGCTCCGTCAAGGTGCCTGACGAAAATGTGACCGACTCTGACGATGTGCCGGCGCTAACCCCCGACTATACAGGTATCGTGATGCCCCCGAATATCGCACCCATGAATTTTGAAATCGACATGCCCGGAGAGCGTTATGTGACTAAGGTGGAGGGCAATGCCGGAACTCCGCTTGTAGTGGAAGGCAAGATGGTGAAATTTGACATGAACGATTGGCACAGGTTGCTCGAGGCAAATAAAGGCGATGACCTGCGATATTCGGTTTACGTAAGTGGCGGTGACGGTCGCTGGACACGATATGGTTTTATCAACCATGTTGCCAATGACTCCATCGACAGGTATTTTTCCTATCGCCTTATCGAGCCGTCATATGTGCAATATGGCGCTTTGTCGATAAATCAGCGTGACTTGTCGAGCTTTGACGAGTCGGTGATTTTTAACAATGCTTTTCCCTGCGAGGAGTCAAGAGGGTTCTGTATAAATTGTCATGTCCCGCGTAATCAAAATGCCGACGGGATGTCGCAGTTTCATGTAAGGCAGTTCAACGGGGGAACAGTGATTATAAACGGTGACAAGGCGGAAAAAGTGAATCTCAAGACCGACAGTACACTCTCTGCCGGCGTTTATCCTGCATGGCATCCAACGCTGAATCTGATAGCTTATTCCGTCAACGAGACTCATCAGCGCTTTTTTACCGGCGACAATCAGAAGGTTGAGGTCATTGATGGCTCGTCGGGACTGATACTTTATGATGTCGACAGAGGGACAGTCTCCACGATTGTGGATAGCCCTGATGTCATGGAGACATTTCCTGCATGGTCTTCCGACGGGACGAAGCTATATTATTCGGCGGCGAGGTATCCTGCCGGAGTGACACCTGACAATGTCGATGCATCTTTTGACAGTCTGCATTACGACATACTTGTCATGGACTTCAATCCTGCCGAGAGAAGCTTCTCGGTGCCTGACACGGTTGTAGCTGCATCGTCAAGAGGGAAGAGCGCCCTGCTCCCGCGCATATCGCCCGATGGCAAGTGGCTCCTTTTCTGTGAGGCTGATTATGGGACCTTTCACATATGGCATAAAGACAGCGATCTCTTTGTCGTCAATCTTTCTTCGGGAGAGATTATTCCGCTTTCCGGTGCCAACAGTGATGATACTGACAGCTATCATTCATGGTCGTCAGGTTCACGGTGGATAATCTTTAGCTCGCGTCGTGACGACGGTTCCTATACGCGCCCTTACATAACATATTTTTCACCGGAGGGAACAGCCTCCAAGGCATTTGTCGTTCCGCAGGAAGACACTTCATATTATAAGAATCTGATGAAGTCTTATAATGTGCCTGAGTTTATGGTGCAGCCAGTAAAAGTGCCGCGGCGTGAGCTTGTCAGGACAGTCGGCGCGGAGGCTGTACGGGCTGTATATGAGTAGGCAGCTGATTATACGAAAAGCGTCTCTGCCGGATTTTCCGGGATGGAATTGAACTCACGGCTCTCCTTGATTAATTCCGGATTGTCAATATAGCGCTGGAAGTGTCTTGCCCAGTCGCGATGGAATATGGTGTTAAGAAGCAGCCGGTTATAGCGTGATGCAAGTTCATATTCACCGTGCATGATTGAGTTCCTTACCATATATTTCAGATAAAACGCCCTTGTCCCGTATTTCACCGTGTGCTCCATTGCCCAGCGGTAGCTGCCGTGGGTGTTTCCGAGATGATAATATACAGGCACGTTGACAAATGCCGACATAAGAAACTCTTCCTTGTGTCTTGGTGATGCGTTCCTGTCGGTCGGATTATGACTTACTTTCTCATTTCCGCCGCCAAGCTTTATACGGGCGAGGTTGCCTATTATTTTCATTGTAAAGGTGGGCGGTTCCTTTATGTGGTTCATGATATAGGCTATCTTATCCCATCTCATGGTGTCGATATGCTGCATCATAAGCACGGTGGCTCTGAACTGTTCGCTTTTCTGTCCGGCGACAGCGCCATAGCATCCTGAGGCAAGAATCACACAGCAAGTTATAATTCGGCCCGCCCTTAATGGCTTGGCAGTCATTGCCGCCGCCGGCTGGATTAATGTGGAGAGTATTATGCCGGCAAATGGCAGCCAGAGATAGATGTCGTGCTTTTTCATAAGAAAGTCAGGCAGACCTTCAAGATACAGCAGCCTGCTGTCGCCGGCAAAGCCGTCATATAGATAATAGTAAAGCTGTGGTACAATTATTATGGCGACAAGAGTTATAAGGATGATTGTGCTTGCCGACAGCTTGTGGCGCTTGAATTGCTGCATCAACCCGATTATCCCTAAGATTATCCCGAGGATTGCGTAGAATCCAAGTGGCATGAACAATAATGTGCATGCCGTCAGGAATATCCCGCGCCAAAGCACTCCGCTGATGATGCGTGCCGCGTCGGCGATGAAGAGAGAGCTGATGATGCCGAGGGTAGGGGCGAAGAGATAGCCGGGATAGTTGATTGAGACCCATGCCTCGTCAAGAACGAGCACGGATACAAGGAGAAACAGAGACGGAAGCATGGAGAGCCCGCGCATACCTTCCGGTAGCCTCCATATACGGTCACTGAGCAATCCGGCTATCACCCAGAGTGATATGAGTATCGCGCTTCCGAGCCATGGATAATACATAAACTGGGTAAGCCATGAACCGGCATATTGGAGCATTCCACCGGGATAGTGAAGCATGTGGTGCAGAAACGAGCCGCCTGTCATGAAAAGCGACATTTCGTCATACCACCGGAGGATGTAGCCGTTACGTATCGGCAACATTATGAATGAGAATACTATAAATGCAAATATAATTGCACGGAGACTTGTCAAGTGACGCATCTTGCTGGAAATCATACTGTTTCTCCCCCCCTATCAGTCTTTGAGTTAACATATTCTGTAGGAGTCATGCCAAACAGAGCCTTGAATGATGTGGCAAAGTTATTGGCATTCTTAAAGCCGGTCAGCGCGGCGGCCTCCGATACACTCAGGCGTTTTTCGCTCATCAGTTTAGCAGCCTGGCGCAGCCTTGTGTTGCGTATGAAGTCGCGGGGCGACTGATTGGTGAGTTCCTTCAGCCTTCGGTGAAGATGCACGCGGCTCATGCCTACTTCCTCCGCGAGCATTTCCACCGTGATGTCGGGGTTGGAAATGTTTTTGTCAAGAACCTTCATAATGCGCTCCATAAGCTTTTCATCGGTTGACGACACATTGATGTTAACCTTTGCGTCATGACTCTGGTTGCCGCTGTAAATGTTGCGCAGCCGCTTGTGGGAGAGAAGAAGATTATTGACAGTAGAGATGAGCACATCTATGTTGAACGGCTTGGTGATGTAAGCGTCGGCCCCCGACTGCAATCCTTCTATGTTGTCCTTGTCCTGCGACTTGGCGGTAAGGAGTATCACGGGAATATGCTGCAGGTTGATATTTTTCTTGATTTTACGGGTAAGCGCGAGACCGTCGATTTCCGGCATCATCACGTCGCTTATTATCAGCGACGGTGATTTCTTGAATATCAGGTCAAGGGCTTCTTTGCCGTTACTGCACTCTTCCACCTTATAGCGCGATGAAAGTTCCTTTTTGATATAGTGGCGTATCTCCTCGTCATCCTCAACGATGAGTATTCGCTCGTTGGAGACTGATTTTGGATTGTTCTCTTCCGCCGGCTCTTCGGGCAGGTCGGGAGTGACCGCCTCATCTCCCGTCTCGGCAGCGACAGGCTCAAGAGCGATGTCGCTTACTTTAAGATGGGAATTGCCCTGAGGGAGGCGGATGACAAAACGGGAGCCTTGACCATCGGGATTATCCGATACTTCTATTGTGCCGTAATGTAGCTGTACGAGAGAATTGACGAGGTGAAGTCCTATACCTGTTCCCTTGATGTTGCTGGTGTCGACTTGATAGAAGCGCTCGAAGATGTGAAGTCGGTCTTCTTCCGGTATGCCGATGCCGGTATCGCTTACTGAAATCTCCACATATTCACCGAGCGGAGAATCGTCGTCGGGATTTACTCCGGTCTTGAGGTCGATGTCAATCTTGCCGCCGTCGGGAGTAAACTTTACGGCATTGGACAGCAGGTTCATTATTATCTTGTCAAAGTTGGCGGCGTCTACCCAGGCTGAAATTTCATCATTCTCTCCGTGATTGAATGAAAGAGTGATGTTATGGTCGGAAGTGACCTGGGAGAATGTGGCACACAAGTCCTCAATCATCGGGACAAGGTTGGCTTCGGTAAATGTAAGGTGCATCTGACTCTTGTCAATCTTTCTTATGTCCATGATTTCATTAACAAGGCGCAGGATGCGTTTTGCATTGCGGTGGATGAGCCTGTACTCTTTCTGTCGCGACGGGTCGGGGTCGTTGTTAATCAGTTTCTCGATAGGACTGATCACAAGGGTCATCGGTGTCCTGATCTCATGGGAGATATTGGTGAAAAATTGCAGGCGTGCCTCTTTCATCTGGTCGCTGTTTTCTCTCTCCATGATCTCTTTTCTGTGAAGCTGGCGCTTCTTGTACTGATTGAGAAAGTACCATGCGACAAGAGCGATAAGCAGGATATATACAAGACGCGCGAGCATGGAGTTGTACCACACCGGTGCAATGTCGATTTTTATTGACAAAACATCTGACTCGACATCGTTGTCGACAGCTTTGACCTTTAGGGTGTGCATGCCCGGGTTTATATTGCTGAAGTTCACTCTATTGACATTGTAGGGTAGTGTTTCCCAGTCATCGTCGTCAAGTGAATACATGAACACTACCGATTCCGGACGGTTTAGCTCATATGTGCTGAACTCAATTGAAAATGAATTGTCGTAGTGAGACAGGTTGATTCTCTCCGCTTCGTAGATCGGGCGGTCAATAATGTCGCGAAATCCTGACTTGGAGCCTACCTTTACCGGATTGCCGTGAAGATAGAAGTCCACTATTCGTGTCGTGTATTTTATACCGCTGTTTTTTATGTCGTTTGGCGAGAAGAAGGTTATGCCGTTCATGCCGCCGAAATACATTATGCCTCTGTTGTCTTTATACGAAACATTTTTGTAAAATTCATTGCTTTGCAGTCCGTTATCGGCATGATAGTTGGAAAATTTACGTCCTGTTATGTCGAAGCGCGACAGCCCGGAACTGGTACTGAGCCAAAGGGCGTTTATGCTTTCTCTCTGGATTGCATATACTGTGTTTGACGGGAGTCCGTCGGCGGTGGTATAGTTTACGATCTCTCCGCTTTCCGGGTCGTAGCCGAGCAATCCGGTAGAGGTGCCACACCATATCTTTCCGGTCGGCTCCTCCTGGATGCAGTAAACTATTGTGCCGCGCTTTATCGATGATACCTTTACCGAGTTACTGTCGTTGCAGTTATCGGCAGCAAACAGTCCGTCGTAGGTGCCGAGATATAGACGCCGTTTGTTGGCGGAATATAGAATGCTGCCTACCCATAGATTTATATGAGAGGAGATAGTCTCGTTTTTTACCGCCTTCTTTTCTTTGGGATTGTAGGTGAACACACCGCTGCCCATTGACGCAATCCATACATTGCCGTCATCGTCACCGGAAAATCCATATACACTCAGTGATTTGCGAGTGTCGCCGGTCTCGATATACTCTACATTGCCGGTGTTTTTGTCAAGCAGACCCCAGCCTTCGAGATAAGAGCCGATGAGCAGATGGTCTTTGTCGTCCATCATGCCCATTATCACCGTAGGCAACCCTTTTTCATAATGATTTCTCAAGGTAAGGTCAGGGTTAAGGGCGTAGATGCCTCCTTTGTCGGTTCCTACCCACAAAACACCGCGGTCGTCCTTGCAGAGCGCGGTGACACATTTGTCGCCGATTACATTATGTATGGCGGAGCGGTTGCCGATATAGCCGAATGTACTCTGACGTTCAGGAAACATGACAACTCCTTTCTGGAATATCCCAAGCCAGAAATTGTCAAAATTGTCTTTCAGCACGTGATGGACCTTTTCTCCGGGAAGATTGAAGTCAAGCTGGCCTCGGAAGAACTCTTTTATCTGCTCGGTGCGTGGATTAAAAGTCTTCAGTCCCTGTCCGTCGGTTGCTATCAGTATGAGTCCGCTCGCCGGGTCGTTGATAAGGTTTTTTATCGACAGGTCGGAGCCGTCGGCTGTGGTGAATCGGGTAAACGTGTCGGTGGCGGGTTCATAGCGGTATAGCCCTGTGCGCATGCTTCCGGTATATATTTTACCGTCATTTCCCATTACGATGGTTTCAAGGAAGCGTTTTGCCGGATGATGCTTCATTACGGTCGTGTGACCCTTTGTGTCGATGCGGTAGATATAGTTGTTTTCAGCATCCCTGCCAAGCACCCAGAGATTGCTGTCGTTATCCTCGATAATTCGGTAAGGAGAGGCATTTATCTCTTTGTCATACTTTAGCCGGCTGATTATGGCTTTTCCGTCTTTTATCTCTTCAAATTTATAGATGTCATCGTTTAGAAACAACACATCTCCGTTTTTGCGCTCGAGAATACGCGATACGGGCTGAATCTTCTCGACGCCCTCACGTGTAACCACAGGCAGCTTTTTAGAGAAACGGTCGGCTCCACGGTCATAAATCTGAAGTCCGGCATATGTGCTGATAAATAATTCCCGGTTACTATGCTCGAAAATCAGGTTGACAAAGTTATGGCAGAGTGATGTCGAATCACCCGGAATGTTGTGATAGACCGTGAATTTAGAACCGTCGTATCGGTTAAGTCCGTCTTCGGTGGCAATCCATATCATTCCGTAGCTGTCTTGAAACAGTTGATTGATAAGACTGCTTGACAGTTCATGGTCAGAAGAAAAGTACCTGTGAGACTGAGCTTTTGCTGACAATAAGCATATAAAGGTCAGCGACAATAGCAGAATTACTCTTTTGATTGTCATGGATTTTAAGGCGATATCGTTTTGGGTATTCAAGCTAATTTCTATTACAAAATTAAACAAAATCTTGCATATTGTAAATGGCAAATGCCGGTTTTAACAGTAATGACGGTGATTATGCTTGCTTTTTATCGTTTAATTAGGTACAGAGCGGGTAAAAAATCCGATGTTTTTTACCTGCCCTGTACGTGCTCTGTACAAATATATCATTTTATCTAATCAATATCTTTTTACGGTCGATTATATACAGCCCGGGTTCAAGGCTATTGATTTGTCCGCGTTCAAGCCCGTGCTTTACAAGGCGTCCGGTTATGTCATATACATTGACAAAGGGTGATGTCGCTTGATTTTTGTCGGAGATGGTTTCTTCGATTCCGGCAGCATGCTCGTTGGCCCACGCCTCAAGGGTGTTGCGGAGTGCGAAAAACGCGTATTTGGGTTTATATTCCGAATTGAAGAGCAGAGGGTCGGGACTGCGCCATGACTTGTCGTCGGTCACACCCCATACCACGAAATTGCGTATATGGTCATGCTTCAAAGCCACGTCCATCAGCGCCTTGTAGTCTTCGCCCTGGCGTATGTGCTGCTCGTAGTTGCCTGCTTCCCAAGTGGTGATGTCAAGCTCGGTAAGGCTCACCTCTACCCCGAGATCGGCGTAGCGCTTAACGTTGTTTTCAAATTTTGCGGCATCAACACCCAGACCGAGATGACACTGGAATCCTACGCCGTGAACGGGGATATTGCTTTTAAGAAGACGTTTTACCAGATTATAATATGCCTCTGTCTTTGCGTCGCCCTTGAAGTCGGCACCGTAATCATTGATATAGAGTATCGCCTCAGGGTCGGCGCGATGGGCATATACAAATGCCGAGTCGAGGAAATCTTCGCCGATGACATTGTACCACACTGACTTGCGCATGTTGTATTTGGACGGCTGGCTGTATACGATGCTCTGATCGTCGTCAAGACACTCGTTGACTACATCCCACTCCCTGATTTTACCCTTGTAGCGGGTCATGACGGTGGTGATATGGTCCTTCATGATTTTAAGCAGTTCATCGCGGGTATATCCTTTGCCGCCGTTGCCTTTGTCGTTTTTGTAACCGTCGGAGGTGACCCAGGGAAGTGTCTGAGAATGCCACACCAGTGTGTGACCGCGTATTTCCATGCCATGACGTTCGGCAAGACCGACAAGGCGGTCGGCGTCCCACCACGAGAATTTTCCTTTTTCGGGCTGGAGATAAGCCGGTTTCATCTGGTTTTCACCAACTATGATATTGAAATTGCTGTAAATGGTCTGTGCTGCGATATTATTGTCGTCGACCACGTCATCGTTCCACGCCGGTACGGCGCATCCGAAACCGATACCACACTTGTCGGCATGATGGCGGAGCGTCTCCTCCGGATTGGTCATGTCGTAGTCGCTCTCGGTTGAGATAATACGGATATTGTCAAGGTAATATTCCATATCGATGCTGTTGAAGCCGATATAGAACTTATCGCTCGTGGTGTTGACCGGGTTAATGGGGTAGGTGCGCGATACCCATTTGCCGGTTTCTCCCTGAAAGACAAATTCGTTGTCTACATTATGGAGATATTCGTCACCGATGCCGCAGCGGAACTGGCGGTAATGGTCGGTCTCGGTGTTGGGGCGGTAGAGGTCAAATGCAATGAGTCCGTAACCGTCGGCTATATCTTCGGCTGTTACCCCGGTTAAGTTTAGTTCGGCAAGCGTGTTCCAGCTCGCGTTTTTAACATGTAGCACTTTCCCCGGTTTTCCTGTCGGGTCATTTGTTATCTCTGCTTTTGAGGCTGTGCTTCCGTCTTCGCTGTAGTAGTCTCTCATCGCCACTTTGTCTCCGACGCTGTAATCCTCGAAATCAAAGAGTATCTTTTCATCGGCAATCGCTGTAAGCGTTGCTGCCGCGCAGATGATGCTGATAAATTTTCGGGTCATTATTTTAAGGCTGAATTATTATTTTACTGTAAGTTTGGCAGAACAGTCGCCGTAATTCACGATGATTATGCCATTGAGTTTATTGACCGGAATTGCATTAACTCCATTTGTTGCGACTGTATGTCCAAGCAATAGCCCGTCGGTTGAGTAGAGATTGATTGTTTCTCCGGCTACGGCATTGCTTACTATGAGTATGCCATCCTTTATATATGGTTGATTGTTGCTGTCGGTCAGTTTGGCGAGCGATGCGTTTTTGTCGGTGATGAGTACGACTGAATAGTTGTCGGCACACTCGCGCTCTTCAATACGCCATCCCTTCGGTGCGTCAAGGTCAAACATCCATTTCGCCGACTCGTCGAGAGCTTCTTTCTTTTTGGCAGAGATAATGGTAAACTCGTCGCCATCGTTGAAAACGGCACCGGGGGCTACGGAGAGTTTTATAAGCGGCATCTTGTCGCTCTCTTCAAATTCTTCCGTCAGATTATAATAACGAATGGCATTGCTTACTTCTATTTTATCGCAGCCGTCTGTTCCAAGCTCAATTTCGATCCGAGTTGACGGGCGTACGATTAGTGATACCGGTGAGCCTCCGGCGAAGTCAGCAAGTGTCAGAGTGCCGATATTGTCGTTTCCGGGCTGTAGCGAGCCAAAGAGGTCGACATTCCCGCTGATATTGCCTGAGCCACCAAGTATTGCACTGCTTTTTACAAATATCTGCGTCTCATCGATTTCGTGCATGCTACCGGTGGCACCCGATAGATTGCCGTTGCGGGCTTCTTCCGTGTTATTGCTTACAAGTATCCTTCCGTCTTGTATTCTTATACCACCTGTAAGGCGGTTGTTATTATTGGTGATAGTGTAAGTGCCCTTGCCTTCCTTAATCAATCCGAGGAGCTGACCTTTTACGACTTTGCCTTCTTTTTCCGGCGGACACATGCGTCCTGACAATATTCCGTCAGTACCGGTAGTTCCTATTATGAAATAGGAACGAGCTTTTTCCGATGACTTATAGTAACCGTAAAGATTGGCTTTTTCGGCGAGATGCAGCTCACCTATGCACACTCCGCGGTCGTTGCTTTCAGTTGCAAGCGCTGTTCCGTCAGTGGCAATTACTTTGCAATGCTCAAATACGTGATTTGTGCGATTTATACTGTAATCTTCCGGACTGAACGTCTTGTTGCCTTCAAAAACAAGTCCGTAAAAGCCTGCGGTTGAAATGACATCTTTGTAGGGATATAGGGTCACTGTACCGGTATATGCACTCCAGTCGGGTTGTTCCTTCTTTTTCTGGTGTCCCATATATGATCGTTCTCCTCCGCAATATATATTTATATCACCGGTTCCTGTCATGGGAGAGGTCCAGTAAGTATAGCGAGAGGTGTACACATCAACTGAATTGCCGTTAAGGATAATTGGAGTTGTGACTTCAGCATAGCTGCTTGACGTATTGTCAATACAGAAGTCGATTGCACCCTCGTTAACATTGATTGATTTTCCAAATCCGGCTGTAGTATTGACTGACGCCAGGCGTAATCTTCCGTTTATTAGATTAGTGCCGCCCTCAAGTTCGTTTGCCACACCTAATGTCACGTCAGCCCCGTTGTCTATGACAAGGGTTCCCCGACCAGTAATCTTTCCACCGTTTTCCCCGGGCAGAATGGTGTAAGAGTAACGATTATTGTTAAATGTGACATCAAAAGCCTTGATAATAGCTTCTGTTCTTACGATTTGGTCGGCACCGGGTTCATCATTGAATATTGCGCTGTTACCTTCCCTAAACGTTACAGGCGTGGTTCCGTCGGTGAAGTTTGGTGTCGTCGCCATGTCCCATACATTTGACTTTTCTCCAGTCCAAATTGCGGTTCCTGTGGTCTGAGATGCTGATCCCGACAGAATTATGTTGTCAATATAGTAGTCGGCTTTGTCATTATTAAACCCGATATAGAGAGCAGTCGCGTTATTCTTTACTGATTTAAAATTGTAATTGCGCTGTTGCCATTTCTCTTCTTCACCCTGATGGGGATATCCTTCGTCACGATACAGTTCGTCATCGCCGAGCATAATTACCCATTGCATATAGTCATCATCTGAAGAGGCGAGACGGAGTAGGTCAAATTGAATGGTCTGATATGTGTCACAGAAGTTTTGTCCGGTTATTCCTTCCGGTAATGGAATAGACACGAGGGTCTCCCATGAATCTGACTTTATACACAATACTTTGTTGGCATCTTTTGTGTGATCCTCTGTAACGGTAGCTGATGCATTTGCAGTCTCTCCTTTAATGTGTTTCATGTCGAAGACATCGCCGATGGCGTTGTCCTCAAAGTCGTGGATTTTTAGCTCTGCAGCGTCAGCTGAAAGAGCTATGCATCCGGCTAATAAAATTGGCAGTTGTTTCATAAATGATGCTTCTGTGCGGTATTAAGTTGGTTTGTACTGTCCAATGTTTCAGTTGCTGCAAAAATAAGTCATCGTTTAAATTATGCCAAAATAAGTTGTAACATAAGCCTCTGTCTATGTAACATGTTATGGCGTCAAGACGTAAAGTATTTGTACATAGTACAATAAGCGGGATGGCTTTCCTGCTAAAAATAAAAGTGAGGTGTCTCGCGACGCCTCACTTTATAATCTACAATCTATAAAAACATATATATTTTGAAAAAACGGTCAAAGAAGAATGATTTCCAAATGTAGGTATTCTATTCTTAATCGACAAGCGTTTATGTTGCAAAACATGTTATTTTACCGGCAAACTTGACGGTTGCAGTATCCATGGGAATGGTGACTTTAATACAATTGATTTGTCTTTTTGGATTTTTATGTAGGATTGCCGGGCTTCTTCTCCGTTGTCGGTTGTGGTCGCCACTACATAATAAAGAGGTTCTGCCGTCTCCAGGACAAACGCATCGGGATATCCGTTTTCGCGAAGGCGCGTCATCTGAGACTTTGCGTTGAATATCTGTTTGAACTGGTTTATCACGACTGAATACTTTTTTACTTGTTCGGAAGTGGCTGTTTCTGCCGCGATTTTGACATTTACTGTCATCATCGGTATCGAGTCGCCGTCGACTATAAGCCGCGAGTCGATAGCCTCGTTTCTTATTTTCTCGTAGATGGTGCCTTCAATGCCGCGACTGTCTTCATTTTTTTGTTTTGCCGCTTCGTAGGCGGCACGGTAGTTTGCTTCGTTTGTCTTGCATGAAGTCGCGGTTATGGTAAACGCCGTGAGCGCGACCAATGCTATTTTGCTTGTAAGTCTCATTTCTGTCGTATTTTTTTATTTTATCGGTTTATGCAGTTCGATTACTTCAAGGTCTTTGATTGTCCCGTTGTCAATGGAGAGGCGAATCAGGGTGCGCTGTTGTTGCCACCCCTGTACACCTGCCGCCCCGGGGTTGACATGCAGCAGTTTCAGATCCGGGTCATAGATCACTTTCAGGATGTGGCTGTGACCGGTGACCATAAGCTGAATGTCATTGTCGCGCAATATCTGCTTCACTCCTCGCGCATATTTTCCGGGATATCCGCCAATGTGGGTCATCCACACTTTCACGCCTTCTGCCATAAACATCTCCACTTCCTGACATTCGCGTCTCACATAGCCGTGGTCGATGTTGCCTGCTACAGCGCGCACAATAGGGCAGATGTCGCGCAGCCGCTGTAGGATGGATATGTCGCCGATGTCTCCTGCATGCCATATCTCATCGCAACAGGAGAAATATTTTTCGTAACGTTCATCCCAGTAGGAATGGGTGTCGGACAATATGCCTATTCGTCTCATGTCTGCGTCAGGCTATTATTCAAGTATATATAGCGCTCTCGGCGGGAAGGTCATTTCTTCAGTTATGGTTATCTCTTTGCCGGAGAGCATGTCACGGCGTGTGGTCCCGTAAGGAAGAATCTCCAGGGTGCGCTCCATTGTGGTTGTGACCGGAGTGTCATTTCCGTTCATCATTACGATGATGTCATTGTCACCGAGTTTACGCTGATATACATAAATGCCATTCTCAGGCATGAAGTGTTTCAGGCTGCCTTCCGAAATTACTTTATTGCCTTTACGCCAGTTCAGAAGCTTTGCCATGAAGTCATGGGCTTCGTTTTCTTTCGGTGAGCGACCCTGCGGGGTGAATTTGTCGTTTTTGTCACCGGGAAATCCGCCGGGGAAATCGCGGCGCACATATCCGTCGCTTTTCTCTTTGCTGCCGTTCATCAGAATTTCTGTACCGTAGTAAATCTGAGGTATGCCTCGCGATGTAAGCAGAAATGCTACCGCTTGTTTCCACCATCCGAGCGAGTCGGGCTCTTCAAGCAGGAAGCGGTCGGTATCGTGGTTGTCAAGAAATGTAAGTATTTTCTGAGGTTCGGGGAAGAGGAAGTCAAGTGAAAGGTGGTCGTAGATGTCATTTAGTCCGGTAAGGCGGTCGGTCTGTCCTGAAAAGGCGTCTCTGGCTTTGATTGACAGCACGAAGTCCATCACTGTCGGCAACTCCGGATTGCGCTGACGGTTTACGTAAGAGTTGCGTTGCCAGAAAGCTTCGCTGCCCTCGTTGTTGTACCAGCACTCGCCGACGATGTTGAAATCAGGATATTCCAGCTCTACCGCTTTAATCCATTCTGCCATCGCGTCCATGTCGGCATAGGGGTATGTGTCCATTCTTATGCCGTTTATCTTGGAGTCTTCAATCCACCATATTGAATTTTGTACAAGATACTTCATCAGGTGAGTGTTGCGCTGGTTGAGGTCGGGCATGCTTTCTACAAACCATCCGTCGACAGTGCGTTTCTTGTCATAGTCGCTTGCGTAGGGGTCATGGATTGTGGATAGACGGTAGTTGGTCTGTACAAATTTGTCAGGGAAGTTAAACCAGTCTTTTGACGGTCGGTTGGTAAACCATGGGTGGTTGCTTCCGGAATGGTTGAAAATCATGTCCATGACTACCTTGATGCCTCGTTTATGAGCCTCCGCGACAAATTCGCGCCACTCTTTGTTGCTGCCGAATCGCGGGTCGATGTTATAGTAATCGGTAGTCGCGTAGCCGTGGTAGGCACCTCCGGGCATGTCGTTGGTGAGTACGGGGTTAACCCACACGGCTGTGACACCGAGGGAGTCAAGATAACCGAGATGTTGCCTCATGCCGTCGATGTCGCCGCCATGTCGGGCATTTGGATTATCACGGTCATCGACGGTGGGGTATTGGAGTGCATTGCATTTTGTAGCGTCATCGGTTGTGGCACCTTTGGCAAAGCGGTCGGGCATTATCAGATAAAGCACGTCGGAGGCGTCAAAACCTGTATATGCCTCCGGCTCACGGTCGCGTTGTTTAAGCTGATAACTGACGGTTGTCTTTTTACCTTTTTTCCCGGTAAATGTAAGTTTCATGTCACCGGGCTTTGCCGCGTCGGAGATGTTTAGATACAATATAAGGTAGTCGGGATTGTCAAGGCGCACGGTCTCGGCGATGTTGACTCCGGGATATTTCAATGTAACTTCGCTCTCAGCGATATGTGGACCATAGACCATCAGTTGCAAGGTGTCCTGCTTCATGCCCGTCCACCAATAGGGCGGTTCTATACGGTCGATTTTGGGCTGTGCTGAAGATGTCATTGCTGCAATCATGACAGTAAGAAATAGAATGATTTTTTTCATGAGGCATTATTGTTTTATGATTCTGACATGTCTTATCAGTGCGGTGTTGACTTCGCCGTTCATGTTGTCGATGTCAAGACGTAGTGAAAGGTGGTTGACTCCCGGGTTGAGCTTCACCGGAAGCATGTTGCTGTAGCCGGTCGACAGCCATTCGTCTGTTCCGCGTTGTGGCATTACAATGGCTCCCGCTTCAGCACCGTTGATATAGAGCATGCGTATCGCACACTTGTTTTCGGTATTTATCGGTCCGCTGCCGTTGGCATAACGCAGGTCAATGAAGTAGTCGCCGCCATCCTTTACCGTGACATCGAAGTCGATTTCCCGGTTTTTGTTCTTGCCTGTTTCGATAAATTGTGATGCAAGGTCTTTGTTTTTTATAAATGCGGTGCCGGTTTTACCCATTGCTGCCGCGTCTATGGTAGTGAGTGCGTCGGCGGGGATGTATTCGTAGGGGCGGTTGGTAAATCCGCTATAGGTCTCTTTAAGCACCGGCACTATATCCATCAGGGAGTAGACTCCTTGGGGCACAAAGTTGACTGAAGGCGTTGTGGTCTGGTCAAGGAAGTTGGAATTAACAGTTATATTATAGGATATTCCTTCTTTGAAATTCTCGATTGTGCCTTTCCCGTCGCTGTTCCATGTTATAATCGGTGTCGACGGCATCCACGCCTGTGGCTGGTTGTTGATTTCTGACTTTGGCGCAGGCTTGTTGTCCATCGTCACGACAACTTCCACGTCGCCCTTTATGTCGGCAGGGATGGAGCATGTGCTTTCTTCTTTTCCGTTGACAGTGAATGACTTTACATTCACTCCGGTGCCTATCACCTTGACTGTCAGGTTGGCATCGCGGTAATGGATGTTGCTCAGGGTCTTTTCTCCCGATAGGGCAGGGGGCACGACAGGGGCAAAACTTATGCCGTCGGGCTTGAAATCAATGCCCATTATCACACGGAACACCATTGCCGCCATGCCCGTGCAGCTCCATAGCTGGCTGTCGGAATTGACGGCTGTGCCACGGAAGTCACCGTTATGGGCTACAAACAGCTCCTTGTTTGTGCCAAATAGCGCTGCTGCCCTGAACATCGCGGCAAGCCCCTTTTCCACAGCTGGGATGTTGCGCGCTTTAGCCGCGGCAAGGTTCCAGTAAGCCTGTACAAATGGCCACACAGCGTCATTGTGGTAGGGTTTCGTGTCGGGCTGCTGAGGATATACCGACGATATTCCATAGGGCGTGTAAGGTGTCTTGCTTATGATTGACCGCGCCATCTCGGGATTGGCGACGTTGAATATTATTGCAAGTGCCTGTCCGAGATTGTCGACCGCCTGTGATTGTATGGGATAGACACCGCCGTAAAGGTATTCGCTGTAATATCCCATGTTGGGAATCCACAGGTTGTTGTTGATTGAATTGGCAATTTCCTTATCTATGCCGAGCCACATCGGTATCGTGTTGTTGTCGGGCGACTCGGCTATCATGGCGTCACGAACCTTGAACGCTTCGGCAAACATTACGTTGGTGCCGAGACACATCGACTCATAGATGTCCTTCGGCTGCATCCACTTGGGATAAGTCTGCTCGCGCCAGTCGAGGTAGCTTTGTTCGCCCTGCATGAGCTTGTAGGAGTCATTCCACACGACACGCATGTCATCGTTAAGCGTATTTTCGATTGCGTGGATGGCTTCGTCAAGCATCGACTTGTCACCGGTCACTTTATATATCTCCCACGCCGCCATCGCCCATACAATGCGGTCGCTCGAAACGGGCCATGAGCCTCCGGTGCCGGTGTCCTGGATTATTATCGTGCCGTTTTTGCCCTCTTTCAGCTTGGCGCGCAGACTCCGTAATGAGTTTTCCGGGTCGAGCATTGCCAATGAGAGATATATCGAGTAGCTGACATCGCGTGTCCACACTCCGTCCCATTCTTTTCCTGCGCGATAGGTTGAATCGGGTCGAAGATTGCTCTTTATTTCCGCTATTGCCATGTTGTAGAGCGCGTCGACAAGCGGCTGGTCTGATTTGTAACGCGGCATGTCAGCGGCAATGGAGTCGATTTTCCATCCATCCTTATTGGGCTGCAACTCCTTGTCGGGATTAAGATTGAGCGTTACCTCGTAGACGCCGTCGCCACGGTCATTGAGTTTTTGGTCATGCTTGCCGTAGAGGTTTTCAAAGTCCCATGTCAGCGGCTCGACGCTGCCTGCCACCCACACTCCTTTGAAATCATCCTTGAAAATGGTGTCGTTGGTCGGCGTGACATAATAGCCTCTCTTTTTAAACGAATCAAGCACCGGATTCATGTTTACCTTCAGTGTCCACCGGGTGTTCTTGTCCAGTTTCGCGGGGATGTCGGCTTTTATGGAGTCGGCTATGGAGAGAGCTTCCCCGAATGTAAACACAGTGTCGGCACCGATGATGACATCGTGGGTCTTGCCTTGAGGCAGCTCGTTGTCGCGGCTGTTGAGCGATAGCTTGAAGTGGAGAAGTTGAGATATGCCGCTCTCTTCAGGGCTTTCATAGCTGCTTGTTATCTCCGTCGGACTGACTGCCCTGGCTGTGAATCCGCCTTGTACGACTCGGTCAGTATAGACTGAGAACTCTTCCGACGAGTAAAGTACGTCAGTGGGCTGTGATGTGTTGTCGCAACCGGTTGCCGCAATTGAAATCAAGGCAACTCCCGACATGGCGCTAATAAGTTTCATTAATATATATACTATTGTTTATCCGTTCTTTATTTCTGAAACACAGAATATCCGCTAAGATACTAAAAATCGGACAAACAACGCTCTTTTTCTTGTGAAAACATAGTTTATGTCATGGATTGGATTGAAAGACAGTACATTTTTCAATGATTCTCAATTTTGTAGGGTGGATTCAGAAAAATTATTGCAGTTGCCAAATGCAAAAGCTGTGATTGACACACGCAACCGCATTATACATGGCTACGATTCTGTGAAACCCGAATTTCTGTGGAGTTTGGTTGTACGCCATATTCCCGAACTCAAAAAAGATGTGGAGAAAATCATTGCCGAATATGGAATATCACCTGAAACGATAGTAGAGTAAATACTTGAAAAAGACATGTCTATCCTCGCTGCTTCGGGGTTGTATTGTCAGCTCTTCGGGCATGGATTGACAGTTTTTTAAGAAAAAAGTGTTAACTTTGTGAGAGTAAAAGGACTTTGCGCCGCTGAACCCCTCACGGCGCAAAGTGTTTTTCTAATAAATAAGACAAAACAATATGGCAGAATCCAACTTTATTGACTACGTTAAGATTATGTGTCGCTCAGGAAAGGGCGGTGCCGGCTCGCGTCATTTCTATCGTGCAAAATATGTGCCTAAGGGAGGTCCCGACGGTGGTGACGGCGGTCGCGGCGGTCATGTGATATTGCGCGGCAATAAAAATATGTGGACACTTCTTCCTCTTAAATACCAGCGCCATGTCTTTGCCGGTAACGGTCAGTCGGGATCCGGCGGCAGGAGCTTTGGAAAAGATGGTGAAGACAAGGTGATCGAAGTGCCGTGTGGAACGGTTGTGTTTGACGCGGAGACGGGCGACTTCCTTTGTGAAGTGACTGACCACGGAGAGGAGATAAAGCTGTTGAAAGGCGGAAAAGGCGGTCTTGGCAACTGGCATTTCAAAAGCGCTACCAACCGTACGCCGCGTTATGCCCAGCCCGGAGAGCCGGCTATCGAGAAGACTGTAATCCTTGAGCTGAAGCTGCTTGGCGATGTGGGTCTTGTCGGATTTCCTAATGCCGGAAAGTCAACTCTGCTATCTTCGATATCGGCGGCGCGCCCAAAGATTGCCGACTATCCGTTTACTACGATGGAGCCGCAGCTCGGCATTGTGAGCTATCGTGACAACCGTTCATTTGTAATGGCTGACATACCGGGTATTATCGAAGGTGCAAGCGAGGGTAAGGGTCTCGGATTGCGTTTCCTGCGACATATTGAGCGAAATGCCGTATTGTTGTTCATGGTGCCGGCTGATGCCGATGATATAAGCAAGGAATATCAGATATTGCTTAACGAGCTTGAGCGCTTCAATCCCGAGCTTATGAGCAAGCAGAAGGTTTTGGCGATAAGCAAGAGCGACATGCTTGACGAGGAGCTTATGGCGGAGATAGAGAAGGAGCTTCCCGACGATGTGCCCCATGTGTTTATATCTTCTGTGTCAGGATTTGGCATACAGACTCTTAAAGATCTGCTCTGGACTGCGATTACCGATGAGTCAAACCGCATAGAGCCTGTCAAGATAACTCACCGTCGTCTTGACGGACACCACAGGGTAAGGGAGGAAGATGAATTTATCTTTGAGAATCCCGAGGCTCCGGAACCTGATGAAGAACTCTATGAGGAT
This sequence comes from Barnesiella sp. WM24, assembly GCF_004570975.1. Taxonomy (GTDB): domain Bacteria; phylum Bacteroidota; class Bacteroidia; order Bacteroidales; family Muribaculaceae; genus Muribaculum. Next base: position 48,685 of record NZ_SPPC01000005.1, on the reverse strand, counting down.
GATGAGTTTGATGGAGACTGGGACGACAGTTGGGAGGATTATGACGGGAGCGGCGATTACGAATGACGGCTGTATCGCGACCGTCAATATCGCCGGTGGAATAAATGCTTACTTCACGTCGCGTGGCGAAGTGACTGCTTCGCCATATTCAGGGTTTAACGTTTGTCATTACACCGGCGACGACCCTGCGAAGGTGGAGCGTTGCCGCGTCTATATTGCCGGTAAAGCAGGTATAGACCCCTGTAAGCTTATCATGCCGCGGCAGACTCATTCAATCAATTGCCGCGTCATTGATTCGCTTCCTGTCGTAGCAGAAGACCTTGAAAGTGTCGATGCGCTTGTCACTTCGTTACCAGGGGTGGCAATCGGGGTGTCGACGGCTGATTGTGTGCCGGTGCTTCTTGCCGACCCGGTAAACGGGGTTGTCGGAGCGGCTCATGCCGGATGGCGCGGAGCGGTAGGCGGAATCGTCGGTGTTACGCTCGACCGGATGATTGCTCTTGGCGCTGACCCGCACTATATAAAAGCGGTGATGGGCCCATGTATATGCAAGGATTGTTTTGAAGTGGGCGAGGAGGTAGCTCGACAATTTCCCCACGATTGTGTCATAGACGAGGAAGGTCGAAAACCTCATGTCGACTTGCCTGCCTATGTAGCGTCAATATTGATTGCCGGTGGTGTCGCGCCGGAGGCGGTCGCGATGCCCTTTGCCTGCACCAAGTGTGACAGCGACCGTTATTTCTCGGCACGTGCGCTGGGCATCAATTCCGGTCGTAATTTCTCAATGATAGTCAAGACCTGACGTGAAGAATTCAATTGAAGAGTGTGGTTAATATATGTTAATGGGGGGGGGTAGAAGTGAGATTTCGTATCTTTGTACGGAAATTTTTATTAATTAAAAACACAGAGCAAATGATGAAATTTAAATTTTTAAGAAAGCTGTTGTTGATTAGTCTTGTTGCGATGACATTTGGCATTGGATTTTCAGCATGCGGAGATGATGATGACAATGACAAGGAAGAGGCTGTTAATTCTAACTTGATTGTGGGTTCTTGGAAGCTTACCGGATATGAAGGTTGGAGCAAGACTAATGGCGAATTGGACTGGGAAAGCAATTCTGTCTCCGATTCAGAAATATTTAGTATGAAATTTAATTCCGACAAATCCGGAGAGATGGAGTTATATCAAGGTCTGATTAAAGATTATGAATATGTATTGAATGGCAGTGAACTGGTGATATATGACAGTTATGATGGACATGATTCATATGACACATATAAGGTGGGTTTATTAACCGAAACTACCTTAGTGCTTGAATATTATTCTGCACCGACAGAGCACAATCCATATGAGGTTTATGAAAAAATGACTTTTACTCGCAACTAATATCCTGAAAGTTATAAATTCAGAGTCAATTATAAAGCAATCGGGGGATGCCAAAAAAGGCATCCCCCGATTGTTTTTGCTGATTCCCGATGGTTGGGTCAGTTGGCGGGCTCCTGCCAGTCGCCTGATGATTTTATAAGGGCGATAAGGCGAGGTATGGCTTCACTTTGTGGAATGTTTTTTTCGACACACTCCTTGTTTTTGTAGAGGCTTACGTGCCCTGAGGCTGCGCCTACATAACCATAGTCGGCATCCGCCATTTCGCCCGGTCCGTTTACGATACACCCCATAACTCCGATTTTCAGTCCTTTAAGATGGGATGTGGCTTCTTTTACCGCTTTCAGAGTCGATTGCAGGTCAAAGAGGGTTCGTCCACATCCGGGGCAGGCGATATACTCGGTCTTGCTTATGCGAAGACGTGTCGCCTGAAGTATGCCGAGGGCTATGCGCACAGTCGTGGCATTGTCAAGACGGTCACCTTTTATCCATATTCCGTCACGTATGCCGTTGAGGAGCATCGCTCCGAAATCGGCTGCCGCCATCAGTGTTACGTCCTCCACCGGGGCATCGCCGTAATCAATCATCGGGATTACAGGATTGTCGATGCCTGCTGTGGTGAGGCTGTGGGCAAGAGCCTGTATCGAGCCGGAGCGGTTTATGTGGGAAGTGGTGACGACAAGTATTTTGTCGGGATTAGCCTTTGCCAGGGCTATGTTGCTTTCAGCCGTGTCGGCAGCGTCGAGTGTCACGTAGCAGTCGAGCGTTGTTTCTCCATCGGCAATGACGGCAGGGATATTGTCACCTCCGATTCCTGCGATTGCTGTTGACTTGCGGCGCTGCGGCATAACAGGATTATAGCCCGGTGCATATTCCCCTCCGACGGATGGCGAGCCGCCGCGGGCGCATATATAATCCACGAGGGCTTTCGCCACAGGGATTTCGGCTTCAGGGTCCTCGCTAAGTGACACACGGATCGTATCGCCTATGCCTTCCGCGAGCAGAGTGCCTATGCCTACAGCGCTCTTGACTCTTCCGTCTTCTCCGTCACCGGCTTCTGTTACGCCGAGATGAAGCGGAAATGACATGCCTTCGGCTTCCATAGCTTTGACAAGACGGCGCACAGTCTCGACCATCACCACCACATTGCTCGCTTTTATCGAGATTACGATGTCAAAAAACTCACGCTTTACCGCAACGCGCAAAAACTCCATCGCACTCTCTACCATGCCGGCGGGGGTGTCGCCGTAGCGACTCATTATGCGGTCGCTGAGCGAACCGTGGTTCACCCCGATGCGTATTGCCGTGGAATGTTGGCGACACACTTCAATGAACGGGCTAAACGCTTTGTCAATGCGGTCAAGCTCGGCTGAATACTCTGCGTCAGTGTACTCCAGTTTCTTGAACGTGCGTCCCGGGTCAACGAAGTTTCCCGGATTGATGCGCACTTTGTCAGTGACTTCAGCGGCTGCAAAGGCGGCGCGCGGGTTGAAATGGATGTCGGCTACGAGCGGCACGGTATAGCCTTCTTCGCGGAGCCGGTTACGGATGATGCCGATGTTTTCAGCCTCCCTCACTCCCTGTGCGGTAAGTCTTACATAATGGGCTCCTGCATCGGCTATGCGCTTGCATTGTGCCACAGAGCCGTCGGTGTCCATCGTCGAGGTATTGGTCATCGATTGTACGCGCACGGGATTGCTGCCTCCGAGCGGCACACCGCCTATGTTTACCTCGCGCGACAGTCTGCGTTGGTAATCAAATACACTCATCGGTCGCTGCGTGATGTCAATTGGTCTTGAACTTGTATTTTACTTCGGCAAGTTCGGCATTGGCTTTTACGATTTTGCCGGCAAGCGATTTTTTAAAGTCGGCAAAGCGGGCTGCAATCTTCTCGTCGCTAATGGCAAGCATCTCTACTGCAAGAAGAGCGGCATTGTAGCCTCCGTTTATGCCTACAGTTGCGACAGGAATGCCCGGAGGCATCTGGACGATGGAGAGCAGGGCGTCTATGCCGTCAAGTGTCGACGCGATAGGCACTCCGATTACCGGAAGCGTGGTGTTTGCGGCTATTACGCCGGGTAGCGCCGCTGCCATTCCTGCTGCGGCGATGATTACCTTCAGTCCACGGTCGGCTGCGCCTGAGGCAAACTCTTCCACCTGTGCAGGAGTGCGGTGGGCCGACAGGGCGTTTATTTCAAACGGGATTTCAAAGTCATCAAGTAGCTGTGCTGCCTTTCCCATTATGGGCAGGTCAGACGTGCTGCCCATGATAATGCTGACGATCGGTTTCATAATATAAGTTTAGTTTTGTTGAAAATTCAAGTTCATGCCCCGCGGGTCATGTAAGCAGATATACCCACAGGAAGCCGTTGGCGGCTCCGGCGATTACCTGCCAGAATGTGTGGCAGTGGAGCTGTATGCGTGCGCTTCCAAGCATTCCGGTAAGCAATACCGCCACAGAAATCGGTATCCATATGTCATATATACAGATGCCGTCGGATAATATTCTGAATAACAGAGCGACAAAGCCACCCATCGCTGCAAGGTGAGCGCTGATTTTCCACCATATGTTGACGATACAAGACACGACTGCCGCTATCGCTCCGGCAATAAGGAACATGTATAGCCACGAGGGGGCGTGTATGCGTAACATGTACCATGCCGCGCCGAGATAGCATATGGCTGTGATTACATACGGGATGTATCGCTCTTTTCTGTTGTTAAGTCCGGGGTGGGAAATGAGTTTCATCTTGTAGAGTAGTATTATTGCAAGCATCGGGACTATGCTTGTCAATAAGAATGTCATGAGCACGACATTAATCCGCAAGCCGGCGGGAAGCACGGCGAGCGTAGTTATCCATAATGACGTGAATACGGCGTAGGTAGGTATAAGTACCGGACTAAGCACCCAGGAAATAATATGTGATATCTTGTTCATCTATGTCAGTTTCTATTATTAACGGAATGTTAAAACAATTGTTTATAGCTCCTTTCTAAGCCGTGCTACCGGTATCCCGAGTTTCTCACGGTATTTGGCGACTGTTCGGCGGGCTATGTCATAGCCTTTTGCCGCTATGGCTGAAGTTATTGCCTCATCACTCATCGGCTTATGCTTGTTTTCATTTGCGATTATCTCTTTTATCGCCGACAGTATCTCATGAGACGATGTGTCATCATTGTCTTTGGGGCGCTCGTTGAAAAACATTTTCAGGGGGTGGACTCCATAAGACGTGGCGACATATTTACCCGATGTGGCGCGAGATATCACCGACAGGTCATAGCCTGTAAGGGAAGAGATGTCTTTGAGTATCATTGGCTTCAGGCGGCTTTCATCATCCCCGCTAAGGAAAAAGTCACGCTGGATTTTTACAATCGCGCGCATTACGTTGAAGAGTGTTTCCTGGCGCATGCGCAGAAGTTTGATAAACTCTGTGGCTTCATCGCGTTTCTGCCTGACGAATAGTGATGCCTCACGGTTCCGGCGCGTGTCCTGCTGCAGCCGGTCGGTGTCGTTTTCCCTGAATGTCTCTTCGATGCGCAGCTCCGGGATATTGTTCAGCAGTGCAAGATGGATTTCACCGTCATCAATCTCGACTGAAAAGTCGGGGATGATGTGGCGCGTGCGCTCTTCTGCCGGGTCATCGCCAAGGATTCCGGCAGGCTTGGGGTTGAGGGTGCGGATGAGCGCTATCGCGTCTTTAAGCTCTTCGGGCGTACACCCGGTGGATGACGCCAGTTTGTCGTAGTGCTTGCGCGAAAAAAGGTCAAAATTGTGAGATACAATCTCAATGGCTGTTTTTACCGCCGGTGATGATTTGCGGCGTCGGAGCTGAAGCAGGAGGCAGTCACGGAGATCGACAGCGCCTACTCCTGCCGGTTCAAGTTTCCTTACAAGCTCAAGCATGCGCTTGACGTCGGCAGTGGTGGTCGGGGTGCCTGTCTGTTCCTCGATGTCATAGGCTATTGATGCCGAATCGCGGGTTATGTAACCGTTGTCGTCAAGATTCCCGATTACATATATGGCAATCCTGTGTTCGCGTTCCGACAGGCTGTGTTCTGCAAGTTGGGCGGAGAGGGTGTCAATAAGCGTAGATGAGGAGTCGACCGCCACAGGCTCGTAATAGGGGTCGGAATAACTGTGATTGCGCGCTTCAAGCCTATAGGACGGGATTTCATCGTCGTTGGCGTAGTCAGCCATGCGCAATTCCTCGGCGCTCTCATTGAATGATTCTTCCGAAGGGGCTGCGTCAGTGAGGTCGGCTGCCTCCAGGGCGGGGTTGTCGTCCAGCGCACGTTGCACCTCATCCTCCACTTCAGGACCGCTCATTTCAAGCATTCTTACAAACTTGACCTGAAGGGGAGAAAGTTTTTGTTGCAGCCGTTGCTGTTGTGACAAACTCAGTGATTCTTCCATACAACTTACCTTTCAATTACAAAAATAACAAATAATCGGCAGATATTGCAGAAAGGAACGGAGGATTTTATTTTAATCCCATTTTTTAAGATAATAGCTGTAGGTTATGCCATCGTCGGCAGTGTGCTGCAGATGTAATTTTGACCGGCTCATTTCCACGATTTTGAGTCGGGTCACGCCGTCGGCTTTTATGTGGGTTTCAGGAAACGGGGTGTAGATTGTGCTGCCTTCGGGGTGGGTATTGTCATGGTGGGTGAAGTCAAGTTGTAATGTCGTGTTGTCGTCAGTCTCCCGCCATGTCCCCCATCGTGGATAGGCGTCATGCATTTCAGTGACCTTGCGCATGCAGAACACAGTGTTCTGGAACTGCCAGAATATGTCGTGATGATAGTCCTCTTCGGGCTTGTCGTCAATCATGACATTTTCAAGCTGCCAGGTGCCAAACCACGGGCCGATGTCCCCGTCATTATGGGTGCATCCGGTCATCAGGATGAATACCGACGCCAATAGCAGGGTGTATATACTTTTCATCGTCATTTGAATTTAAATATGCCACGATAGGAGAGCGATAACAATGCTCCGAAATTATCGCCATACATGTTGCCGCGGTCCATGGCTACCTGTCCTTTCAGCGTCATTCCGGGAATGGATGACGGGTGCCATTGAGCCTCGATCATCCATGACATGTCGCGGGCTTTTTTAAGGCGTGGCACATAGCTGTCTCCGTAAGATATGCGGTAAGATGCCATTACCCTGTATTCAAGGCAATCCGTGAGTCGACCTTCGGCGGCTGCGTGAAATCCGCGCACACGCGTGTCGATATAACGCATGTAACCGTCAAGATTGTAAAGCGGCGACATGAGAAACGGTGTGCCCTGCGACATCCCGTAGTAGGCATAGCCGTTATAGAAGTAGTTGTTGTAATAGGAGTCGGCTCCTGTTGCCTGGTTGGCTATGGTTGAGCCGGAATTGTCTACCGGGTCCCAGTGAAGCGGTCCTGACTGATTGGTGAAATCAAGATATTCGATTACCGCGCCGCTTATCAAGCCGTTGCCCGCTTTCCTGTATTCTATGCCCCACAACCCGTCAAATCCGTTCAGCTTGCCTATGCCGGATCCGTCTTCCCAGGGCGATTGCATATATAGCTTGACCTCATCGTCGTTTTTGAACCGGTAACGAAACACTACGTCCCAGCTGCCGAGATGATTGCCTGACCAGTAGTCGTCATCTTTTCCGGGGATAATCATTTGGAAAAAGTCTTTAATTGACGCCGACGCTTTTTCTGTCTTGTTACATACACCGTCGGAATAGGTCGCCTGCGTGCCGCCAAACTGTGCCGCCGCCTGCATGCCTATGGTGAGTGACAGCGGTTTTGACGGTTTTGTGCGGAAATACACGCGCTTATAGTTAATCCATCGCCCCGTGGTTATAAATGAATTGTAGTAGTTATAGCGCTCTTCAAGCCAGTCGTTGTCAGTGGGCTTTCCGAAGAAAAATTCACCGTTGATCTGCACCCATCCGTTGGTGAACGGGATATTTTCAAAACCGTGGAATCCGGCTCTTAACCCGGGCATGGGACGCGCATTTGCGCTCCATGTGATGTCGCCGCTTGAGAGGCGGTTGTCAAGCAGTGCCGATCCGGTCTCTTTCAGTCCTGCCGATATGAAGAGACACCTGTATTTGACTTCGCCATACAGCTGTTGCAGCCACAGGTAAGCGGGGTGTCGCTTTACGGGGTAAAAAGACAGGGTGGACTCTGAATATCTAAGGTAGGGAGTGGATGAGGCATATCCGCCAATGATGTCGATTCCGAATCCGTAGCTGAAACGCTCGCCTGTCTCCATCTCTTTCCATGCCGCGCCACGCGCCAGGGTTGACTTGGGCTGGGTGAGTATTCCGTAGTTATTTGATGCAATGTAGTAGGGCGCGAAGTTGCCGCTGCCCGCGTTGGCTATTATCTCGCCTTTATAATTGACGGGACAGGTCGCGACAGCCGGGACGGCAGCCACCAATAAAAGGCAAAAGGAGAGCAGTAGACGGATTATCATGACTCCGCAGGATTGTAAGTGCCTATATGCCTGTCTTTTTTCTCTTCAAATATGTCGGATATGGCAAAAAATATACCGGTCTCCTCTACATCGCCGAATTCATCGTTGATTGCGGTGCCAAACATCTTCATCGACGGCGACAGGCTCATGTAGGCGTTTACAAGCGGCGGTATATTGTAGCCGTGGTCGCGTATAGCCTTGTTGAGTATCTTATAGTCATCCTTGAAGCATGTGCCTGTGAAGAGCTTGTCCATGTCATCGCGATTCATGTTGGTCTCAAGCTGCCGGAACGGCTTGACCAGACCTTCCGTGTCGGGAAAATGCTTGTTAAGGAAATAAAGTATCATGTTGCGGCACTCCGGGTTGTAGCTCGGATACATGGTCACTTTTCCGAACAGATACTTTATCGAGGGATATATGACCGTCAAGGCTCCGAGACCGTCCCAAAGATTGTCAAGGGCGTAGAGGGCTTTTGAGCCGGCGCGTGTCGACTGATAGTCGAGCGACACAAATGAACGTCCGAGCTCAAGTGTATAGGGTAGGTAATCTTTGATAAACTTTTGAGAGAAGCTAAACATGTGGCCTGTCGCTATGCGCGGGCGTCCCTGCTCGTCGATGTGGATGTCCTCTCCGGTGATAAACCGGTAGCCGCCTATGATTTCGCGTGCTTCGGGATTCCAGACGATTAGTTGGCGGCAGGGGGGCTGCATGGTGTCAAACTCGTCAATGTCACACTCCTTTCCTGTGCCGCCTCCGGCGGTGCGGAACGCGATTTCACGCAGTCGCCCGATCTCTCTCATTACATTAGGAGAGTCGAAGGCGTCTACTATATATATATGGTTGCCGCCTTTGTTGGTGTGACGCAGAAACTTGTCGGCAGTAAGTTCGCTTTCCAGTGTCTCGACAGGTATAGGGTCGATTATTTTCATGTCCATTGTCGCAGTAATATGCTAAAATGCTTATCGTGTTTTTAATCTATATACAATTTCTTTTATGCGGCTTGCCTCGTCGGCAGCGTTTATGCCGCCTTTCAAGGAATGGAAGGAAACGGGTTTCCCGACATTTATTTCAAACCGTGCGCCACGGTTCCGGAATATCTCTCGTGGCAGATAAATCATCTCGATATTGAATTTTATTCCGAGGCGTAAGCGCAGTTTTGCAAAATTATAAAAAAACGATGAATTTTCGCCACCAAAATGTAGGGGAATTATGTCGCGTTTTGATTGAATGGCTTTGTTTATAAACATTTTCTGCCATTTTAGATCTTTTATGCCCCCGTTTTGCTTGCGCGACACGAGACCGGCGGGAAAAATTATGACAGGCATGTCGCCTGAAAGACAGGCGTCTATGTAGCTTGACGACCGGCGGCTCTGTTTGCCGTGCTTGTTTACGGGCAGAAACACGTTGTCAAGCGGTTTTACTGCCATAAGTATGTCGTTGACAATGAATTTTACATCACAGTCGTAGTGCTTTGCGATAAAGTCTATCATCACAATCCCGTCAAGGGCGCCAAGCGGATGATTGGATACAAAAATCGCTCTTCCGTCGGCGGGAAGGTTTTCTGTGCCGTTGACAGTGTACGTTATGCCAAGGTCATTGAGCATCGCGCTGCAAAACTCTTTCCCTTTCTTTCCGCGTGTGCGGTCAAGGATGCCGTTGAGGTCATCCTGACATATTGTGCGCTCAAGCCATCTTACCGCAAAGTCCGGTATGAATCTAAGGTATTTTTTCGGAAGCCTGCTGCGCAATGTGGCAGCCACGTCGACATGCAAGCGACTGTCGGCGGGTTCTTTCTGATTGGTATTCATGTCGCAAAATTACGAAATTCCATTGAAATAACTATCGTTTTGCAGCATGGATGCATATACCTAAAATCTGCTATGGCAGCCTGACTCACCGGTTGCCTCACTCTGGCTTCATTGTCGCTCTCCGATTAATCATGCATGTGCCTTTCTTTGTGTCATTCGGTAAGCGCAAGATAGGACCATGGTCCTATATAACATATCATTGTAATGGTGACAATGGATATTGTCCAGATTATATATTTAGGTCTGCGAAATTTATCGTGTTGTGACAAAATTACCTTGTATCTCTTTCCCCATAATAAATATATGGCGAGACATGTAGTTAAACAAAGAGAAATAATCGGTATCATTTTAAGTGGCGCAGTAGACAAGGCATGGAGAATTATGTTATAGCGTACGAACATAACGCCAAAAGCCAGCATACAAAACATCAGAAACATTATACATAAATGTTCAAATATACTCCAGCTTCCGCCCCATATTTTGTATTCATACCAATAAATCCAGTAATTGATTCCGTCTATAATATCCTTCATAATTAATAATATATTCATGATGTAAATTATTTCCTTCATCAGACATTAGTCTCAATTGCCACAATGCGTCATAGATCTATTCTTTCAATGCTTGTATTTTCTCATCAGAGGTTTTTACCCTCTGAGGCTTTAACCGCTTCTTGCAATAAGTCTGAATTGAAAATAATTATCTGATATTGGTTAAGATATTCATAGTCTCTTTGGGCTTTTGTGTGATATAAACCCTCTGAGCAAATAGTATCTGATTTAGAAAACTATGGGGCTTGCCCCCGAACTTGCAGGGCTGCACCGAGGCGCCCTTTCCCGGCATCGGCAAACGTGGTGTACCCGGCGGCAACGTAACACAGGTCAATTGCCCGTTCTCGTAGACCACCGGATAAGTCGACGCGTGACCGCTTTGTCATAACAGTTTCCATGGGTCAGATGATGCTCTTATCGGTTGTTTCATGACTTTGTCGATCCATTCTTTCAATGCTTGTATTTTTTCATCGTGAGTCTTTGCTCCTGAGGCTTTTACTGCGTCTTGGAACAAACTTGAGTTGAAAACAGGATACTGATATCTGTTAAGATATTCGTAGTCCCTCTGTGCTTTAGTGTGATAAAGATTTTCATGTAAGACCAGACAAAAAATTGTGTCTGATTTCAAAAATTCAACTTTTATACTTTTTGAAATAGAGTCCACTTCTTTATCTGTAAGTGAATTAGGTTTACGTCTTATTCTTACCAGTTCTAAATCATTATCCGGCTTCAAATTTGATATAAACACCAATCTTTCATTAGTGTCATCAAGTAGTGTAAATAACAAATCGTGGTATTCAGTCTTTAATAGAGCTAAGGCTAAATAGGCACTTTCTATGTCAAGATATGCGTGGTCATTAGTAGTGTAGACACGAGTTTTACCATAGACATTTATGATAAAAACGAAGCTTGTCAATAAAATAATTATTTTTTTCATTTCCGTAACAGATATTTTAATGTATTTGGGACTTTATTTACAGGAATATTATAATTAGGTATGTGTTTATACGAATTGGCAAATTTGTTACCATATAGTTTGTATTTCGATTCGAAAGACATAGAAGACGCATCAGGCCTATTCAGAATCACCCGCTTGACCGCCCCGTTTGTGAAGCAGTCGGGTATTGGCATATCCATTATCGTGGCTTGATCGGTATATAGTGGCATTGTCATAAACATTTCCGCGGATCTGTAGACATAAGTCTTAATGACTTCATTGTTTCATCTATCCATTCCTTTAGCACTTGTATTTTCTCATCGTTAGTTTTAGCCCCTGATTTTTGGATCGCTTTTTGAAAAGAGTAAGAGCCGAAAGGTACGGTATGAACGCAGTCAAGAAAGTCAAAGTCTTCTTTCGGAATAAGACCGTAACCATCATAGAGCGCAAAGCAAACAATAGTGTCTGATTTAAAAAACTCTTCTTTTACTCTTGAGCAAATATAGTCAGAATCTTCTGCAGAAAATGAAATAGGTTTTTTGGACACTTTTATCTTTTCTAAGTTATCGTCTGGCTTTAGCAGTGATAGTATTACAAACCTCTCATTGGGGTCATTAAGTAGAGTAAGCAGCAAATCGTGATTTTCTGCGTTTAATAGGGCTAATGCCAAATAGGCGCTATATATTTCCATGAGAATATGGTCATTAGCGGTATAGACCCTGGTTTTACCACTTATGCCAACCATGAAAATAAGACTTGCCACGAGAATTACAATTCTTTTCATTTAATGGAATCATTTTTGACAGTTGTTTTCTCAGCCGTTTTTGGTACTATATCATATATAAAAAACACGTCTAAGATTTTGGCAAATGCAAGTCCGTTAAAGATACATGGTTCCTTGTCCTTGATCAGTTTGGTGATGTCAACCATGTCTATCCATTCTGATACTCTATTTAGTTCGCGTTTATAGATGGATTCATAGCCGTTATATTTGTCGACGGTGTACAAGGAGATTATAATATTGTTGCCTTTTTTCGGAAAAACAATTATTTTTATTACAGTCCCTGAGAATTTATTCTTGTCTAAATAGTAGCTCCTACTTCCGATTACTCTGTACAGGCTATCGCAGGGATTCAGCGAGTCATGTAAGATAACCTGTTCACCTTTTATTAATTTGGATAATATACTATCATTATTGAGACGGGAAATAGGCTCATTTGAATAGCCTGACAGGCTAAATGTCAATAAAGTAAATAATATTAATATTTTCTTCATGGTGAATATTTATAATCCGCAAAACGAAATGTTCCTGCTCCTGAAAACGAGGTGTTCAGTTCTGAAAAACGAAACGTATCCCAAATCACCATCTTTCTAAAAAGTCTGCTTCGTTGGATTGAGTTTGTCTTTGCTTGGATCAGTTAATGGCCTCCGAATATCATCCGAAGGCCATTCTATTTTTCAATTAGAGCTATGACTACTCACCGATTACATCCTTGATAAGCATCATAGTCCCGCATGCAGTCATGGCGACTGCGAAAATGTTGTTTGTTTCTGTCATTTTTCCATTGCTTTAAAGTTGTTCCCCGGCTATTCGCAGCCGCCGGGGATTAGGCTACTGAGTGAATGTCGACACAGGGCGCACTCTACCCTTGCTGCTGGCCTTAGTATACATGCCGTCGAGGCCGCCGTCGTAGAGGTACAGACCCCATGCGCGAGCCGCGCTGTGCTCTGTACTTGTCCAGTACCAGTTTTGAATCAACTGGGTTGCCCCGGCGATAAGACTAAGACAGTAGTTTATCTTAGTCATGTTGGCGTAAATCATCATCATTTCGCCTATCGACGGAAGCCACCATTTACCGGCGGTCAGTCCTTTGCCGTTGGCGTTGGCTCGGCTGTAGAGGTTACAAAAACCGGGGGCGCATGCGCTGGTATTTGTGACAGCCGACGACGTGCTTTTTGAAATGATAGACGCGGTGTTTGCCGGACCGTTCCAGTCGTTCATCGCCGTTACGCGGTCGGTCGTTGTGGTCGCGCCACCGCTGACCGCCGCGCTACTCCACGTTATACCTGCGCTGTCGGCTTCGGTGGGTGCCACTACCAGCACTTTGCCGCCCTCGACGACTACCACACCGTCGGCGATTTCTCCAGCGTTCTGTATCGCCGTCCACTTGTGGGGTTTCACCATGAGCGGAGTATCGTCGCTTTTGCGGTGGTACATGATGAACACCCCGTCGAGCATCAGCTCAGCCGACATCTTTCCGAGTGAGCCGTCACTGCCGTTGGTAATGATAGTCCTGCCTGTCATGTCGTTCACTGTAGGCAATTCCTTTATCTTTTCGCTAAGTTTCCTTGTTTTTCCCATTGTCGTGTCAATTAAGTTCATAATGTTTGATCTCTCGTGCGCCATGCCTCAAATGACTCGGCAATGGGATTTTCAATACGTTGGAAGTCAGTCGCTTACCCCCCCTAAAATGGCAGAGGAAGCGGGCAAGGTGATGCAAGCAATAGTGAGATTACCACTGTAATTTCCGAAGAATAAGGTGCCCCATTTGCTATAATAAACTGGGAAACCTTCCCCGGCTATGGTAATCATGGTAATGTTGCCGTCAGTATTCGCGTTTCTGTTGATGAACAGACCGACCCAATATTTAGTCGATGAAGCGTCAGTATCCCATATCGCAACGAGATGAACACCAGTTTTTTGAATCACATAATCGCCGCTCTGCGTAACTGTGACATCCATTCCCGTAAGCGCCTCTTTGGAAATCTTTCCGAGGTCACCCGAGGTGGCGGCTGCAAGCACCATGTTAGAGCCTATTCCCGACAGCTCCGGCAAGGCTTTTACCATGTCAGTGAGCAATTTTACCGTACTCATGCAGCAACCACCTCCTTTCCGAGGGTCAGCTTGTAGTCACTCTTTTCCAGCCGTCCCATCTGTCCCATAGAACGCGGAAATAGAGTCTGCCTGTGTTCGTTAAGAACAACTGAGCGCATATATTCTCCAATACTTTCGCGTGTATCAGAACACCCCAGAGGTCTTTCTCCGGACCGTTCTCCGCCTGATAACATGAATAAACTCCGGATGCCATACTTGCGTTGAAATCTGTTGCCCTGCCTCTGGATATAACAGCATTGTCCATGATGCCTGCCAGCAGCGCCTTGGTAAGCGGTTTTGTTTTTGTGGTGCTCATGCCGCCCTCCTTTCTGCGCTACGCTGTAACGCGCTGATAGGGAGTATTTTACCCCCCCCACGCTGTTTGGGTCAGGTCAAACTCTTTCGTGCTGTAACCGTCGGGCACCTCCGCGTTGACCACGGGGGTCATCAAGGTGACATTCAGCGAGTTTATAAGGTCGATAATAATGGTGTCAGCCGAAGTCATGTTACAATAAATGTCGATATAGCCGACCTTATTGAAACTAGCAACAACCCTTGCTTTTGTGATGTTCATAGGCGTAGCGATGGCGTTCCCCGATGACAAAACCGACATGTGACAGTAACTACATTGATTTGAGTGCAGAAGCGAGTCCGCAAGAATCCGATGCACCGGTTTTGAATACCAATTAGAAGTGATAGCCAACAGACAGCCTGCTGAATCAAAAAACTTCGCGACCCTCACCCAACACCCCGCGCCGGTGCCGTTAAACCGCACTCTGTCCGCGAGCAGATTCGCCTTTGAGATTCTGTGCGCCTTGCCCGCAGAATCCGTAACGAGTACCTGGTCAGTGGCGGCGAGTGCCGTCACCTCCGGAGTCTCCTTTAATGTTTTTGTCTTATTCATAAAAAACAGTATTAAATGATTGATTTATATTTCTATATGTCGATTCCCGACAGCCATCCGAGACCGCCGTCAAGCGTCCGCTCTATACCCCTGCCGGTTATCCTTATCCCGAAATTACCCACAAGCATCGTGACAGCCTTGGGGTATGTGTGACCGTCATGGCTCTCCTCGGTGTGCTGCACATGGAAAAGCATCTCGTCATCATCGGTGGTCACAAACCCGTTTGTGCCTACTATTGTGCGCGGGTCACGGTCTTCGGGCGCGGGTTTCGGGAAAAACCTCATGTAGCCGGTCATACCGGCGCCGCCTATGCGCGCCTCGACATTGTAGACCGACAGCTGAGACACCGAGCCTGATGTCGAGCCGGCATAACGGAGCCAGTAGCTGTATGTGACCTCGATTCTGTAGCTCGTCACGCCTGGTGCCACCGTGAAGCTGAAGCCGCTGCCGTCATCGGTCACCGCGATACCGTTGACCTTTGCCGTGACCGACATGATGTTTACCGTGTGCCGCGAAGCCGAGCCGGAGGTGTTGACAAGCGACGTGCCGAAGTAGCAGCGTCCATAACCCCTGCCTGAAATGGAGACGGTCTTTGTCACGGTGACAGTCCTCGGGCTTGACGCCGACCCGACATCGCTGCTGCCGCTGCCGCTCGCCCCGGTCTGTGCCGTGACTTCCGTGGCTATGTCCTTCGGTATGCCGTATATCTCCCCGATGGTGGGGACGTGGCTGTCAATCAGCGAAAGGTTTTTCAGGGTCACCTGCTCGGTGCTGAGGAAGTCGACAAGCGCGTATCTTGTGACAAGAAACGGAATCTCCGACGCGGCCTCCCAATAGGTGTCCCAGTTTGCCGACACCCCCGGCTCACGTGCGGCGGCCTTTGTGTGGCTGTGCCTGCATGTGTAGAATTTCTTCTGCCCGGATATTATGTTATACACCGTGTCAAAATATGTCTCGCCCGATGCGCCGCTCTCAAACGGGAACTCCCCGGGGTAGTCCTTCCAGTACACCGGCCCACGCGGCACAGGCCCGCGCTCCCCGTCGGGGACAGTGACAACCTCGATGGTGCCCGGCAGTCTCATGCCGTCCCACAGTACCGTGAACGGCACGGTCGCGTTAACGACAACACCGGGCGACTTTGACAACACATAATAGAACCGCCCCTCGTCAGTCGTCCCGTAGCGCCAGAACAGCCCTCCGATGCGCTCCCCGTCGGCACCGAGCACGATGCTGCT
Organism: Barnesiella sp. WM24; assembly: GCF_004570975.1. Taxonomy (GTDB): domain Bacteria; phylum Bacteroidota; class Bacteroidia; order Bacteroidales; family Muribaculaceae; genus Muribaculum. Next base: position 32,530 of record NZ_SPPC01000005.1, on the reverse strand, counting down.
ACTCGGACCGAGAACCGAGCATTGCATGTCGCCCCTGTCCGCGTCCTGATAGGGTATCCTGTCGCCGCCCGAATACAGGTCGACATATACCTCCACGGTGCGCACTGCGCCGCCCTGACTGAACACTACATTCTGCGGTGACACGTTCACCGACACCCCGTCCCGCCCCTTACGGGCGATTCTTACCGTTGTGGTCGCACTCGCCTTCATCAGTCACACGCATATATGGTCACGGTTATGTCACCCTCCGACGCCGCCTGCTGCGCCATCGCGTGGGTCACCTCAAAAGTCGTCACCGCCGTCGCGGAGCCTATCCTGACCCCTGCCGCCGACATCGCCACGAAGTCAAACTTCTGTCCGGCTATTGCCGTGTTGCTGCCACGCTTGAACAGCCGTGGGGAATAGCTCACCTTGCCCGCGGGGTCGTCATCGTCGATCACCTCGTCGATGGGCGTCGGGTTTGGCTCAAGCACATAAGGGTCGGAGACATCCATGACACCCTGCACGTCGGTGTATGTGTCCGAGCCGACGGTCGCCTTCAGGCGGAACTCCCCATAGGTGTCCACGTCAGCCTCGTTGACTGTCAGCGTCGCCGCGGTCTTTCCGGTGCAGTCCACCCATCCCGACTGCGACATCCTCTGCCACTGCCATGTGATGCCGGATGTCACGACCGAGCCGTCGGTGCCGTAGACCTCGCCCCTGAGCACACACGAGCCGCCTTTCTCGCGGATGGTGAACATGTTGGAGTCACCGGCGACTATCGACAGCCTGTAGCCCGTGCCCGTCCTCTTGGAGATGGCGACCTGATACGACGCCTGTATCTCGTCGAGGTTCCCGTCGGCATCGGAGACACTGCCCGTGAGCGTGATGTTGACAGGCTGACCGCCGGCAAGCTCCACGATGTCTTTCATTATCCTTACCCTCCAGTAGGGGCTGTCGTTGTCGGGCGGCAGGAGCCTGAACGTGCCGGCGGCCGAGGAGTCGACCCCCGACACCGTCTGAAGCCCCAGGGAGCTGCCGGAGGTGTCAAACACCACCTGCCGCGTGCCGAACGTCACCCTGAGCGACGCCACCTGTGCCAGCCCCTCGGTGACGCGCGACGATGTACACACAAACGCCAGCTCGGGCTGTGTCCGGGAGAAGTCGGGCGACACCCCGGTAGCCTTGCCGCCGGTGTAGTCGGTGTACTCCTGATAGACGTTCCCTTTCGGGTCCATCACCACCGCCGAGAACGTGCCTGTCTTGCGGCGGTACTTCACGGTGCATGACGCGCTTCCCTTGCTCATCGCCCGCCTCCTTCCTCCGCTGTGATGTCGGCGTCACCGTCATCATCCGTGGTGCTTTCATCATCCGCGGTCTCGTCAGACCCGGGGTCGACGTCAGCGGGCTCTTCATCCATGATAAAGCGCGGGTCGGTCGCCACGGGAAGCGTGGTCGTGATGATGCCGCGCTGCTCCTGTGCCGCCTGTGCCGGGGTGAGTGCCACCGCGCCTATCGAGGCACATGTCTCCATGAGCCTGTAGACGGGTCCGAAGGCAAGCATGTCGGCTTGCCATAGCAGGAAATTGCCGTCCGGCAGCTGCGTCGGGCGGTTCGGGAGTGACAGGAAGTCACGTACCTTCTTGTTTACTTTGATGTAGTATGACATGATTATATGGTGTTAATATGGTTTTCTGTTATTCACGCAAGCAGTATGGCACCGTCATCATCGGTGAGCACCGCCCCGTCGGAGTCGGCGAGCGCACACAGCGGGCCGCGGTCTTCAAGGGTAAGGTCGATGATGGCGCCGCTGCTCATGTCAGCCACAGCCGACAGCGGGACGGCTATGCCCGAGCCCCTGCCCACGGTCACATAGGAGATGGTGGGCTGCGCGGCACCCGACGCTTCAGGACGGCGGTTCTTGCCTATGCGCCACACTGCGTCAAAGACCGACTCCCATCCGGTGACCACACCGCAGTTGTCGGTCACCACCGCCTCCGGATATACGGCGGTCAGCCCGGGAGTCACGTTCATCGGCACTCCCGCGATATCACAGTGCATCTCCGGTATGTACCTGTTCAGGGTCACTACCGAGTGCGGGCTGTCGTCGGCCGGCGCAAGCGTGGTCGGGTCGGTCCCCGGCTCATAAAGGGCGATGACCCGCAGGCAGAGACGCTGACCCATCAGGTCGCGGCGCACTGTCGCAGAGGCGGTGTCGGCGCTGACCTCCACGTCGTAGTCAAGCACGTCGGTGCCGGTCAGCCCCCATGTGCCGTCATCACGCAGCCGCTGCCACACAAACCTCACATCAGGCGGTGTCACCTCCGTGCCGCCGTACATCAGGCGGGCGTTGACCGTCATCTGCGCCGGCATGCGGAGCGGGTTATAAGGCACCTGCGGGGCGCAGTCAAGCTCTATGCGGGACTCGCAAGTGTCGGCATAGGCGACTACCGGAAACGACATCTCCACGTGATGCACCTGGGAGGTCGCCGTGTCTGGCAGGTCGGCGGAGAACACCAGCGTCAGCGGGCGTCCCGGGTCGGCGTTGACACCCACCTCAAGACAGCCTGCGTTAGCAGAGCCCTCCGCGCCAAGCAGCACATAGCCCGACGGCTTGGTGAAGTCGATGAGCGACTTGACGCCGTCGCGCACGACATGCCACCTTATGTTTGCGAGCCGCTGGTTGCCGTCACCCGAGGGGGTGATGCCGTTGGGGTCGCGCACCGTGACATGGGGGAACAGCGTCAGCGGTGTCAGGGTGTAGTCGGGCGAGTGACCGCCGTCGGCGGGGTTGACCTTCTGGCGCGCCGGCACGGAGCCGAGCACCTCCATCGAGCGGGACACCCGCAGCGGCTTGAAATTAAATCCGAAAAATTTTGTAGCCATGATTGTTATAGTTTTATAGGTAAGCGAAGTCGGCTGTGGACGTGTGCCCGTCACGAAACCTGACCGTGGCGCGGAACACCATCGTCTTCGGCAGTCCGGTGCCGTTCAGGTCAAGGTCGGCAGGTGTCAGCGTCAGCCCCTTTCCTGCGGCGGCATGCGCGATTGCCCATGCGTTGTCAGAGGCGGTGCGCGGGTTGCCCTCCGCATCCTCCGAGTATCGCGACCACTCCACGTCGGTGTCAGCCACGTCGGCTGTCACGTCACGGTTATACAGCTCGGCGATGATGTCAAGCGGCAGCCTGAAGTCGTCGGGGTCTATGACGACATGATCACCTGCGTCAAAGCGCACCGTGAAATAGGGGTTGCCCTCAAGGAACGCCCATGCCGTCGACTTATAGGTCGGCTCGTCTGTCGTGCCGTCTAACATGCACTTCCACCGGCATCCGTAGTGCCACACGGTCGAGGTCTCCAGGATGTCGGTGTCGGGGTTGACGGTCTCGAAGCGATATTTCCCGCCCTGCTGCCACGGTCCACAGTCGACGAGAGTCGCCACAGGCCTGCCCGTGCGGTCGACATGTATTATCTGGTTGGTGATTATGCCCTGGGCAAAGAGATAGTCGCGCCCGGGTATGATATTCGGGTCGTCGACAAGCCCGTCGGGAATCTCACCGAGCACGAGCCCGTAATTGCTCTTGTCGATGATGGGCCTGGTGACGGCGGTGAGTCTCACTATGCGCCCCTCGGTCGACGACAGGTATATGCACGACTGACGGCGCGGGTCGGTCTGGTGTCCCCACCGCGCCACGTTCATCATCTCGCACGGAGGGAAGTTCCTGCCGCCCGGCACCTCGCTGTCGGGGTACATCGAGACCTCAATATAGTTAAGCGCGGTGTTGACGCTGTTGACCCTCGACCATGCCGTGTAGTATGTGCCGCTTCCCTGCGCCAGGGTGTTGATGATGCCTTTAAGCACCGAGCCCTCCGAGATGGCGGTGAAATAACCCTCCCATTTCGGGCGGAGATACAGCCCGTAGACATCCCCCTCTATATGCACCACGCGCTCTATGGTGTCAGCCTCGGTAAGCAGCTCGTCGCCCTCGATGGCCGACAGCCTATTAACGATATACTCCATAGCCTCGAAGAATGAGCGCACCCTGAGGCTCTGCACCTCCATGTTGCCGTCACGGTCGACACCCGCGCCGGTGCCTGCGTACAGCCCCGCCACGAAGTCGCCGAAGTGCGCCCCGTCACGAAGTCGCGCATGCCCCAGGTCTGCATCCCCGTGGTCATCGATGAATCCACCGGCAAGACCTCTCACATACCGCCCCGCCTCGAAGCCCGCGTCACTCGCTATCTTCCCCGCGCTCCGGTCATCCTTGAGCTTGGAAAGAAATTCTTTTTGCGAGCGCCGTGCTGAAAAGAGGTTGTTATCTGTAGGGAAAGTCCTGTCCCCTGTGCGTATTATATCAGGCAATGAGATGGAGGCCTCTATCGACCGAGCATAACTGCGGACATCGGCAATAGAGTCGGACATTTTCTCTTGAGATGTCCGGCTCAGTGCATCACTGATTTCAATATCCATCGAGGATGGAAGATTGACTTTCCGGGTTATCTTTGTGATTCGGCTGTCCCGGAATCCGATGCCGGGGAAGTATTCCTCGCTCTCAAGGCGCACACGGCGACCAATTGTCAGCTCGACATTATTGTCTTCAATCCACACATGGTCGGTCGGTGCCTTATAGACCGATATGTCAAGATTGTGGTCGGCATTGTATTTGTTGACCGCTGTCAGAAATTCCTCCTCGGCAAGCGCATAATACTCATCCGGCATACGGAGATTCCACAGGATATATTTATCTCCAGCTTTAGGAATTAGCTTGTCGCCGGGGAGCTGCATATCATTGTCATACGGCCATATCGTGATAATATCAAACTCGCGTGTCGAGCTGTTGAAATTCACCTCAAAAAAGTATGTGCCGTCCTCCTCATCGCCAAGTCCGGCAAGCTCGCTGCCCTCTTGGAATGACACACGGATGACAAGACCGCTAATCTTGTAATCGTTGGGGTCGAACGGTAGACTGTTGTCAGTGAAATAGTAGATGGTGAACGGGTTCCCATCCTCGCCTGTCTTGACCTCGCTGCGCACACTGCTCACTGAGCCGATGCGTCTTGGATATATATCCTCGAAGGCGGACTGCTCAAAGTGGTCAACACGGCCATACTTGTCAGCATTGATCTCGACATATTTCTGTCCACCGGGCAACTGAAGCCGGGAGTATCCGTATTTTTCCCGATCTATGTTCCGGCTGCTACCGACAGGATAAAGCCGGGTGTAGAACTTGACATTGTCTGCAGTACCGGGATCGATCGACAGGAGTCCTTTATCGTAGCCCATCGGGATTGGCTCCCCATGCTCACACTTGCAGATATTGACGGTCTGACCTTCCACCCACCACTCAGCACCGACCTTTTCGGCAATCTCCTTGAGAGCCTCGTCGCAATATTTGCCGAAATAGTCGATGACAATATTCTCCGTGCCGTTCACCTGTCCGACTTTCCAATCGGTGATGTTGCCCATGCCGTCGTTCATGCATTTGACAATCATTGCGACATGGTCTCGCGGCGGCGCGGTCAGTGTGAACACGGGGTCATCCTCGTTATCGACGGTCTTAATGACAAGCAGACGCTTTATCATACTTTCGACTCCGTAGAGTTTGATGTCATACACCCACTCCATTTTGGAGTTCTGACGCGGCCTGTACTTTTCGGTCAGCCAAAAACGCTCACCAAGGAAATCGGCATAGTCATCGACATCGAGTTCTATATGCTCATTGTGGGTAAAGGACAGTGTAAGGACGCTGTCGCCCTGCACCTCCTTGACCTGTATTGAGCTGTCATTCGGCGAAAGGTCAACCTTGTGGTTACCGACCGAGTCGTATATCGTTATAAGCATATTTGAACAGCGTTATAATTTCGTTAAAACGAGGGTACAGGCTCACGGAATTTCACCTTGAAACGACTTGCCTGTACTCCCTCTTTCCATAGGTATGTGAGCGGTTTATAGGCCGGACTTTCGACAAAGAACATCCGCATGGTGAGGTTCAATTCAGTAAAGCGCACATTGAGCCAGCCATTATCCCCGGTTTTGAGGAATGTGATAAAATCCATGTAACGGCGCAGCCATTCGCTCTTGGTCTCGGCGAACAGGGCGAAATGCAGGGTGACATCACGCTCCTCGTTCTTGACATCGAGATGCTTGGAATACTTGGAACCGTTCTGTTCCCGGATATTGACTGCCACATGAGCTTTAACCTTGGAGGCCGTCATGATTGCGGTGAGGTTCTCCCGGCCACCCTTCTTCTCCTCGGTCAGAAAGGCTCCGAACTCAGTCCATATATCAGTGCCGTTGATTACGACAAGATTTTTCAATGCTTCGGTATCCATGTTATTTTGTCTTTATTCCGTCACGAATTATCTTCTTGATGTCATCGGCCACGGCATCGAGCCTGTCTGCCGTCCGGCCTGTATTCTCCTCGATCTTGCGGAGGCGTTCAACCGCTTGCCCCATCTTGTCGGATACATCTTCCATCTGCTCATCAATTGATGCGGTATGCATCTGAACACTGACAAACAGCCCTTCGAGTTTTGTACCTTGGTCTTGGCTCATGGCTGTGAACCCTCCGGCTTTCCCCGATTGGGAAGTGCCGGAACCTCCGTTAAGGTCAACTCCGGCGGCATCGGCTATCTCATCGAGACGGTTTCCGGCTGCGGTCATAACCTCCTCGAATCTCCTACGCCATTCCTCAATGTAGGCGGCATCAGCAGTTCCATCGATGAAGGCATCTGACAATTCGTTATAGAGAGGTTCAAGCACGTTGGCAAGGTCGCGGTACATAAAGCCATTGAGTATGGCGTTGGCAAGAGTATCCTCGGTAAACTCGCCAAGTTTGGAGATATCTCCTCGCATTTCTCTTAATGCGTCTTTGGCATTGGACAGGAAACTGTCAAAGGAAACTCCCATGACCATTTCGCGCATGGATTCCTTGCACTCGTTGATTTTCTCTATAAGCTCCTCGATGGTCTTGCCGCTTTCCACCCATGCCTCATAATAAGCCTTTGCAGCATCACTGAGTTTATTTTGGTTGTACCACAACTCAATCATATCGGCGTTTGCTCCACGAAGGCTCCATGTAGCGGAGCCGCCATTGAGGGAGTTGCCCCACTCATAGTGACCCTCGCTGCCCTGCAATTTCTCCCACAATTCATCATACACGGCACTTTCCTTTCGGAGATTGTTGGTATATTCTGATAGAGCCGATGATTGCGCCTCCCAAACGCTGACACTTGACGGCTTGGCATAGCCTTTTTCTATGAGCCAATTCAGCAGCTCGACATCTTTGATGATGTCAGAGATCTGACTGCGGTTGGCGGCGTACTCGGCAGAACGCTCCCGGAGCGCACGGTTGGTTTCTATCTCGGCGATATACCACTCTCGTTTCATTTCCTCCATTTTCTCTTTCCACGAGGTAAAGAGAGAAATGATAGATGACAGACCGCTGAGTGTGCTTGTGATGCCTCCGACAATATCACCCGCCCATATCTGAGCGATGCCGGTTCCCATATCCATAGCACCATCGCAGAATGTCAGAATCTCGTTCATAGAGTTCTTGAAGTTGTCACCGAAGACCGAACCGAGCGGCTCTCCCCACCCTCTGATGGTATTGGTCACCTCCTTTCCTTTGGAGTTAAGGTCTTTCAACGCTCCGGACACATCGCCACCTTCCTTTATCGCCTTGTTGAGATCAGACCAAGACGTTCGGAAAGCGGCAAAGGGATTATCCTTTTCAAGCTGCTTCCTGATATCCTGTACCTGCTTCAGCATTCGCCGGTATTCATCGACAGTGATCTTTACAGCCTTTTTTACAAACTTTCCGTCTGCATCCTTTACCGGAATGGATATCTCGACACCGTCACCGTCGATCTTGGCATTCTCAAGAGTCTCTTTGGCCTGTGCGTAGAAATCCTTGAGAACCTTGTAGCCTCGGTCAGACACAGTGCCGAATAATTTGTCATAGAAATCACTCGCTTGCAGAATCTCTCCCTCAAGGGATACTATCGATGATCGGTAGGCTTCCTCCCTTGCAGAAATGGCAGACTTTACTGCTGTAGTGTCAAGACCCTCCGCCTCAAGCCGGGCAAGCTCGGCATTGAGAACTTCCATATCTGCCTTGTGGGAAATCTCGATGTCCCGGCGGCGTTGATCGAAGTCCTTGTATTGCTCAAGTAGCTCATTGAGCTTTTCCCGGCTCTTTGCGACTTCGTCCTTCTCGACTTCCTGGATAGCGTTCTGCATACCTTGGTTGGCAAGTCGCCGGGATTCTGCAAGGGCATCGGTCTGATCCGGTGTGAGTGCGCCATTCTGCAACTCTCTCCATTTATCCTCTTGAGCCTGTATTTCGGCCATCTGCTTCTCGTAGTCGAGAGCAATTTGACGACGACGTTTTTCTGCGCCATCCTCAAGTTGATCTATCTCCTCCTGTTGGTTCTGCCAACGCAGTTTGCGCAATTCCTCGGCAACACGACGCTCCTGCTCGACACGATCATCCTTATCGGGTTTGTCGGGTTTATCCGGTTTGTCCGGCTTCCCTGATTTTCCGTCCGGATCAACATCCTTGCCGGGCATATTTGACATAGTGGTCTCAAGCTGACCGGAAAGACGATTTATTTCATCGACATATCCGCTGATAGTACGCTCGGCATTGGTTCGGGCATTGTTCTGTGCGGCCAATGCAGCCGAATTCCCTGCAGCCTTGCGCATATTGGTTACAATCCTTGCACCCTCTTCTGAGAGTGCCCAATATGAGGACGCTCCATTGACGGAGCGAAGATTTCTTCTGCTTCGGTCTCCTATAATGAAATTCCCGGCACTATCCCGGTCAGAGAGTGCAGCCTTCTCCTCTTCAGTCAGATCATTGAATTTAGTCTCAGTGGTGGCTGATTTATATTTATAGGTCTTGTTACGCTCAACATCCTCCACCATCTGATCGGCAACGTTCTGAATCCGGGTTTCGTAGGCTTTAAGTTCTGCTCGGAGTATTATGGCTGTCAACATGTCCTTGGTGTGCTGACGGAAGATCTTCTCCATGTCATTGACATTATCGATCTCCTTGCCGAGCTTGCGCCATTCCTCTTTAGTGTCAGTAATGAACTTCTTCTTTTTGTCGAAACTGTCACCAAGGTTCTCCCATGACTTTTTGAGTTTGAGGAACGAGGCTATCTGCTCTCCGGCAGAAGTGGCGACAGCCTTGGCGAATTCCTCCTGTTCCTCACGAGCCTTCTCCATCTGCTTCTGACGTTCCTCCTCTACCTTTTTAGCCTCCTTGCTTCCCTTGGCAAAGGCATATAAAGCCCCGACAACCGTCACACAGGCAATAGCGAGTAAAACGTATGGGTTCGCCTTGGCAACGGCGTTAAACGCCGCCTGTGCGACCGTAGCGGCCTTTGTTACGATAACTCCTCGACCCTGCGCTGCGGTCTTTATATTTTCGGCAGCTGTAGCAGTCTTGGTCTGAATAATGCCTATACCCTGCATGAGGGCAGACTGCTTCTGCAGATTGTTCTGCATGGAGCTTAACGCATTGCTCGCTACAAGGGCAGCTTGCAATTTCGTCTGAGCCTCCACCAAATCCTCTTGGCTGACTCCGAACATCTCGGCTCCGGCGGTGGCCAGACCGAAACTGTCGATGGCAAGTTGCAAGGCACCTGCGAGCTGATCGAAACCTCGCGTGTCAGAGGCAGCATTGTTAATGGCCGCAGTGGTGTCGCCCATAGCATCCCTAAGTACACCTGCCTGTTCGGTCAGTTCCTCGATATGCCGCTGTAGAGCTTTGCCTTCAGCGGTGGCTCGTTCCTCATCACTGAGTTGCGCGTATGCCACCATGAGTGTAGCTATCTCTTGGGTAAGATTGCGGAGCTGCTGACGGAGGGAGACATCTGCCCCCTCCGACGCAGCCTTGAGTTGATTTTCCATATCGACAAGTTCGGCAAGTCCGGCTTTCTCCTCTTCAAGCTCTTTCTTGACTTCTTCGATTCGAGCCTTGGCCTTGCTCCACTCCGCGCCGGGCGCAGCACTCTTGGATGCTTTCTCCAACTCCTTGAGAGTCTTTTCAAGGCGCGACACGTGCTGCCTCTGCAATTTGAGAGACTCTGACACTTCCTTTAGCTCGGCAGCTGCGTCATCGGAGAACTGACGGACTATCCTTCCGGCGTTTTTCAATCCGGGAGTCAGTCCGTCTTTCATCAAGAATTCTATTTCGACCGGTTTCATTGTGAGAGGTTGCTTCTGAAAAATCCTGCTATTTCGTTGGCTTCATCCTCTGCCGAAGTTCCGGCATCCGGCTTTGAGTTTCGTTTCTCAATGTACCGGGGTGCATCGCTCAGCATCATGATTAGTGTTTGATAATTGACCTTGTGGAGTATATAGTCAATAGTCCACCCTGTAGCGGTAGCCACTTGCCACAGGAATCCGAAGGGGCTATGGGAATTCTCGTAGTGAGTCGTTAACTCCCCTTCTTTTTTTGGCTCAGTCTCAGCCGCATCGGATTTGTCTTCTCGGCTGATTTGATAATAGGAATAAAAGGGTCGGTTCCCATGAGGCTGACAAACTTCCTCACAGCCGCCATCTGATACTCGTAGCGTACAAAGTGCCGCACGAACCATGTAAGAGGTCTTGCAAATACTGTTCTGCCAAGAGTAAGGGCAATCATCCGGCAGACCTTATTTCCATGTTTGGCGAGGAACTGCATCTGCTCCTCCTTGGAGAATTTCTCCATCTCAGAGCTTTTGACTCCCATTGACAAATATGTCCGAGCAATTTCGATTTGGCCGGACATACAGGGGCGGCGCATCGTCACCCGCAAGACTATCGGTCGCTTTCGGAACGGTAGCCGGAACTCCTTCAGGGGGAGGGAGACGCCCACATTTAAGAGTGCCTCCGCTGCCTCCTGTTGGATTAGTCTGATTGTCTTATCATCCATACGTTACGAACCGGCGGGTGTAGTCGATGGCGCATCGTTGATAGTGTAAGGTGAGGAACCGTCAGCAGGCTTGTTGACCTTGAGCTGACATTCGATTTTGGCCACCTCGGTAAGCGTGAGCTTTCCAGCGAGGCTTGCGAGAATGGTGCCGTTTGGGATGGTGATTATTTGGCCGGACACGAGATTGATTGTCCATCTGCCGGACTTCTGAACGAGGTCGGAAGGAGCCTCCCAGCCGGTATAGTTGGGTTTGGTCCCGACAAGTTTGCCACCGAGGACTGCGGCGATATTCTCGTAGTTGAGCTGAATGAGGTTGAAGGTCGGCGCAATCTGACCATTCTTCTGAAGGAGGGTCAGAACCGGTGCATCGGGAACCTGTTCGGCATCGATATCGACAGACTCCGGCTTGGTGCCTCCGAAATCGAATGATCCTTTTTCAATGTAGCCCATCGTAAAGTCCTCGAAAGCAAGAGAGCCGATGCCATACAGGAAGTTTTTATTTTTTTCCATGTTGAATCTTTGTTAGAATGATTATTGTTGAAATTACGCCGACAAATAGCCCGGTTATTAATGCCGCCAATGCGATTTTAATTGGATTTAAACGATGTTCGCGCTCCGCTTCAACTCTCTCCTTGAGCCTATCGAGAGCTTCGAGGGTGGCATGGTATTGCTCCTCGTAGTATTCGACTTCGCGCTGAAGGCTGTCGCAGGTAGCCGTGACGAATATAGTGTCGCCCCTTAAGGAAACCTCGGCTCCGGCTTGACCGCTCCGCTTGTGATACGATGCTCCAGCCGGAAGTTTAAGGAGGCTGTCCACGGATATTGCTATCTGAGCCTGACTCATCGGCACTGTCTCCTTGAGGGTCTGCCTTATTACGGTGACGGTATCGTGCTTCTCTACCGTCACCACAGTCTGAATCTGCTCCGTCTGAGCCTTTTTGGTTGTCGCGCAGCTTGTAAAGCACAGGACAGCCATTAGAATTAGTAGAATAAGGGCAGGCGGAGGCAGCCTCGACAGCTTTGCGGAGACGTGCCATCTCTCTCTTGGTAGAGGCCATTTCCTTTTTCGTTGCCTGTAGGTCTTCTCTGGTTGCATTGAGTTCCTCTTTTAAGGGTTTTACAATATTCTCGACAAGAATCCGAGTGGCATTCTCAGTGTTGGTGATGCGCACACTTTCGGCATCGGCCTTTGCTCTCTCGGCATCGGCATTAGCCTTTCGGACTGTTGCCTTGAGCGTGATGACACCCACCACAAGGGCAAGGAGGCCACCGCCAAGAAGTATGTTGAGGATTTCACTGAATGTCATTGCCACTCGGATTTAGTTAGTGAGATTTAGGCTGCTTGGTTGATGCCAATGGACTTGAGCCATTTTTGAACATCGAAGCTCGGACAGGCTTTAGCTGCGACCTCGTTGTGGCCTATGATACGCACATCAGGGAAGCGGCGGTGAAAGTCTTTCACATACGCCTCCATAGCCTTGCACTGTGCCGGCGTCCGAGTGTCTTTGGGATTCATCGACCTGTCACAGCCGCCGGCATAGACGACATGACGGCTGACGGAGTTGTAGCCTTTGGCCCCATTGGTAATTTCCCACGGATCGACATTGGCGTCCTCGTTGTTATCGATAAGCCGCTCGACGGTGCCGTCAAGGTGGATGATGTCGGTATAGCCGACCTGCTTCCACCCCCTGCCGCCAGCCGACACCGGGCTAAGGTGCATCCGCCTGATGTCGGCGGCTGTCACCTCACGCCCCTCGGGTGTCGCTGTGCAGTGCAGTACGAGATACTTAAGCCGGGCCATCGCTTATTCAGTGGCTGCCGCCTTTTTGGTGAACTTGGGAGTGGCGCGGGTGTCCATCACGATGAATTCCTCGCCGAAGGCGATGTTGGTATCGGCCATCATGAGCAGCTTGAAGAATACAGCTCAGAGGCGTTGCTCACCTTGTCGATCTGTATCACCGACTCGTCGTTCTGCAGATTGACCGCGGCGAAGAAGTTGCCGTCGGCATCCGGTGAGCAGAGGGTGGCCACTATCACGCCGTCGGGCCATGCGGCCACTGTCTCGATGGTGATGCCATTGTAGCGTTTGCGGTTGACCTCGGTCTCGTCGGCATTCTTGGCCTCACGAGCCTTAAGTTCGTCATCATAGGTGTCAAAGTCATCGACACCCATGATGATGCGGAGGTTCGGATTCGGACGCATCGCCTTGGGGATGGCGCGGCGGATCTTCTTGAGCTTGCCGAGCATGGTGGTCTCTCCGGCTCCGTCGACGATGACGCAGTCCTTGTCCTTGGCGGCCTGGGTGAGGATGCCGTTCATGAGCTTGGTGTCGTCGGTGCCGTCGGCATATTCTCCGTTGACATAGTGGTCGCCGAGTTCAAACTGCACCTGCTTGGAGAGCGCGTCGAGCAGCGCGTTCTGACCTACGGGGGGCAGGTTGCGGAACACGAGGTTGCCGGTGGACTGCCACTTGCGCCAGATATGCTCGAAAGAGCGGGGGTTGAACACTGTGAAGGCCATGAAGTCGTGGGGCTCGAGCACCTGCTCCGACCAGTTGAAGTCGCCCTTGCTGTCCTCGACAATAGGATTCTCCTTGCGCTTCTGGAGCATCTTGCCCACTTTCAGGCGCGGGATGCTGATTTTCTTGGTGACGCCGGGGATGACCATTATCAGACCCTTCTCCACGAGTTCGTTGCCCGTGGCGGCCACGGTGAGGATGCGCTCGAGTACCTCGCCGTTGTAGTTGGTGTTGTCTACTTTGATTGCCATTGGTGTATGGTGTTAGCGGTTATTGTTTCTTGAGGTTTTCGCGGATCTCGGCCATGCGCAGTTCCCACGGGCCGGCCTTAGGGGCGTCGTCGGAAGTCGGTTCGGTCTGGAGTGTGGCGCTGAGTTTCTGCGCCGGAGCGATGGAGTCGAGGGTGGCGTTAAGGGTTTCGATACCGACCTTCTTGCCGAGGTCGAGGAAGTGCTGCTTCTTCTCCGCCGGGATCTTTTTGGCGGCGATGGCCGCGTCTACGGCGGCTGTGACCTGTGATAGTTTGAGCTGCTCGTTTTCCCTGCGGATGTTCTCCACATCGTCGTTGGCGGTTTTGAGTTCCGCGAGTTTCGCGTTGACGGCCGCCTCGTCTGCCGTTTCCGGCAAGCCCAGTGTCAGGGCGAGTGTCTTGATGTCCATTTGCGGTTGGTTGTTGGTTGGTTTATGATTCAGCCTTGGAAGGGGGCAGTCACCACCCTCGCTCAGCGTTATTAACTGTCCGTCCTTGTGGAGCCGGATGGCATCGTTGTTGGCTCCGATGTCGACAAGCGACACTTCGATAAGGCGCGCCTTTGTCACTGTCGCATAGCGCTGCCCCGGCACGATAAGCTCCGCGGCTTCGCTTGTCTCGATCACCTCGAAGCCGATGCTCACCATGCGTAGCGAGCCGAAGTCCCACTGCTTCTTGCACTGGGTGGAAAGTTCGGTGGCCTCGTCAAATGCGAGCTCGCCGGTGATCTCGCCATTCTCTTTCTTTATGTCCTTTATAAGTCCGATAGCCTTGCCGCGGTTGTGCATATAAAGGAGTATGGGGTTGCGCTCATACTGGGTGATGTCCACACCATCGGTCAGGACGCGGTACCCGTAGCTGTTGAGCGTGTCGTTTGTCAGTCTTACTCTGTTGCCCATGTCTGTGCGATAATGATTTTTTCGGTGCAAAAGTGAGAGATAAACCGCTTGTTTCCAAAAAAGTGTGCAATGGTTGCACACTTGTATGCAATGGTTGCACACTTTTTTTGAAGGCACACCTCATATTCGCACTTTTGCAGTGCAAAAGCGCCAAAATCATTATCGACATGACAAAAGCTGAACTTGAAAATAAAAGAAACCTGGCACGCACCCTGTATCTTTCAGGGAAGGAGCAGACCGAAATCGCCGAGATGATAGGCGTGTCACGAGTCACTATATCCAAATGGTGTACCGCTGACGGGTGGAAGGCCACCCGCGCTGCCAAGACCATCACTCGCCCGGAACTCATAAAGAAATTACTCCTGGCGACAAACACATTGCTCGATAAAGTCAACGAATCCGGCGACCTCGCCCTTATAGACAGCCTCGGCGACAAGCTCTCGAAGCTGACCGCCGCCATCGACAAGCTCGACAAGTCACAGGCCAATGTCGTGGCCGCCATAGAGGTGTTCACTGCTTTCTCCAAATATCTTGAATTCCGCGCTAAGACAGACCCGGAGGTAACTATCGAGTTCATCAAGAAGGTCAACAAGCTGCAGGACGGATTCCTCATCGAATCATTCAACAAGGGAGCACTCGTTTACCATGGCGACTAAACTTACAAAGGAACAGAAGGAGGCATTCGCGCAGTGGAAGGAACACTGCCGCGAAGTCCAGGCCATGACGGCGGCGTCCCTGTCTATCGTAAAGGAGTCGCCTGTAGAGAAGGAGCGTCGCATCAAACGGCTGCTCTCCAATTATGACGAATTCTGCGAGTATTATTTCGCACACTACCTCACCCTGAGCGACAAGACCACTGGGGAGGTTATCCGAGTGATACACAATGCGCCGTTCCACACCAAAGCGGCGCTCACGATAAAGAACACGCCGAATCTGAAGGCGGTGTTCAAATGGCCGCGCAGCCACGCCAAATCCACCCACATCGGAGTGTTCATTCCCCTTTGGCTGATTTTCCAGCCGAAGAGGCTTATCAATTTTATGGTCACTGTCGGCAAGTCTGAGGATAGCGCCAACCGTCTGCTTGGTGACCTTCAGGCGGAACTGGAATACAACCAGAAGTTCATCGCTGATTTTGGTGAACAGAAAAACCTTGGCTTATGGCTGCAGGGTGAGTTCAAAACCAAAGGCGGGGCAAAATTCCTCGCCGTGGGCCGCGGACAGTCGCCGCGCGGCCTCCGCGACCGTGAGGCCCGTCCAGACTATATTGTGATCGATGACCTTGACGATGACGAGCTCTGCCGCAATGAAAAGCGCGTCAAGGAGCTCACAGACTGGGTCAAGGAGGCTCTGTTCGGTGCGCTCGATGTTGGCCGTGGCCGCTTTATCATGGTAGGCAACCTTATTTCTAAAAAATCGGTGCTTGCCAATATCGCCGCTTCAAAGGGTGTGCATGTGTCCGAGATAAAGGCTGTCGACCGTGACGGCAACCCGGTGTGGGCTGAGAAGTGGACTAAAGAAGAGGCGCAGGCTGTCAAGGATTTCATGGGATACCGTGCCTGGGAAAAGGAGATGATGCACAACCCCATCAATGACGGCTCCATATTCCGGCATGAGTGGATACGCTTCAAGCGTATGCCGAAACTCGAAAAGTACGAGATGCTCGTGTGCTATACTGACCCGTCATTCAAATCGACAACGGCAAACGACTACAAGGCATGCCGCCTGTGGGGCAAGATCGGAACAGAGCTGCACCTCATTGCCTGCTATGTCCGCCAGGACACAGTGTCCGGAATGGTGCGCTGGCTCTATGACCTCTATGAGCGCACACGTGACCGTGTGGCAATATCCTTCTTCATGGAGGCCAATTTCATGCAGGACATCATCCTCGACGAGTTCGCCGCCGAGGGAAATATCCGTGGGTACCAGTTGCCCATACTGCCGGACACCAGGATGAAGCCGGAAAAGGTGCAGCGCATCGAAGCGGTGTCGCCGCTGTGGGAGCGTGGCTTCGTATTTTACAACGAGGCTCTGAAGGAGTCCCCTGACATGGAGGTCGGCATCGAGCAGACCCTGGCTATCGAGCGGGGCTCCCGCGTGCATGATGACGCGCCGGATGCCGACGAGGGTGCTATCTGGTATCTGCAGCGCAGCACTCGTCAGGAAGTTTTCAAACCGGTGGCGATTCCCCGTCGCTCGCCTAAAAATATGTGGTAATATGTTTATAGATACCGAAGATTACAAAGTGGTGATTGGTGATGCGGCCTTGAAAGTCGTGTCGCAGTCATCACCTGAAAATATAGCCAATGCCGAGGCAGAGGCCATTGAGGAAATATCAGGCTATCTTCGCCCCGTATATGACACAGCGGCCATTTTCGCAGCAACAGGCAATGACCGCAACAAGCTTTTAGTGATGTACACCGCTGACATTGTACTTTATCACCTCACAGCTTCGCAGCCGCAGAAGATGGGCAGCGAAATCCGCAAGGAGCGATATGAGCGCGCCATAAAATGGCTCGAGGGCGTACAGGCAGGCAAAATCGTCCCCGACCTTCCTCTTGCCGGATCTAATGACGACAGCCCCGGCTTCGGCACCTCCTATTATTCATTTCCCAAACTTAGACACAACTGGTGATTATGGGCCGCAGACAGAACAGACCGAAACTCAGCCGGGCGCAGAAGGATGCCAAAGGCAGGATACAAAAGCAGACCTCCGTTATCCTGGAGCTGCACCGCTATGCGGAGTTTTTCTCAAAGAATGACATCGAGGACTGGCGCCGGGCGTGGCAGAGCGCGATTGATCCGCGCCACCCGTCCCGACAGAAACTGTACGACATCTACCGCGACGCCATGACCGACTCGCATCTTTCGGGCTGCATACAGCAGCGCGTGGGGTTTGTTATGTCACGCTCGTTCAAACTCGTCAATGAGAACGGCGACCAGGACGATGCCGCAGGGCACCTGTTCGACCAGTCCTGGTTCAAGGACTTGTGCCGGCTCTGCCTGGAGTCGATATGGTACGGCCACTCGCTCATCGAGCTTGGCGATGTCATTACCGACGGCGACGGCCACCCGGCTTTCTCCAGTGTGTCGCTCATACCCCGCAAGCATGTAATTCCTGAAAAGGGTCGAGTGGTGCAGCGCGTGGGCATGAACTGGGAAACCGGCATCGAGTTCCGGGAGCGGCCCTGGCGCGACTGGCTTATCGAGGCCGGGCGTCCGGATGACCTCGGGTTGCTGCTGAAGGCCGCACTTCATACCATCCCCAAAAAGCACGCGATGACGTTCTGGGATTGTTTCGCGGAAATATTCGGCATGCCGTGGAGAATAGCCCGCACATCGACCCGCGACCCGAATGAGTTCAAGCGTCTGCAGGACATGATCTACAACGGCGGAGCCAACCAGGGCATGGTTGCCGGCATGGAAACGGAGATTCAGTTCGTGGAATCCGGCAAGGGGGATGCCTTCAACGTCTATGACAAGAGAATCGATCGCGCCAACTCTGAATTGTCAAAACTGGTGATAGGTCAGACCATGACCATCGAGGACGGCTCGTCGCTCTCCCAGTCACAGACCCACCTCGAGGTGTTCATGAATCTGGTGGAGTCTGACCGCGACTTCCTGCGCGACATCATAAACAATCAACTTATCCCCATCATGGTTCTGCACGGCTTCCCGGTCAAAGGGCTGCGCTTCGAGTGGAATGACGCGGTTGACTATACGCCGGAGCAGCAGGTGGCATACGAAACAATGATTGTCGACCGCTACGAGGTCGACCCGTCGTATTTCGCCGACAAATACAATATGCCGGTCGGTGAACGACGCAATCCTATGACTCTCTCCTCGGCTGAAAATGGCAAAGAAGATGATAACGACAAAGAGGAGAAAAAACATTTTTTCGACTGAGCCCCTCTGACTACGAGGGGCTGCACAGACGCTATGCCTCCTTACTCGATGGAGTGGTCATAGAGAACCTTGCCGCTCCCGGCGATGATTTGCGCAAGCGTCTGTCCTTGCTGTTCTCAGGCATGATGAAGTCGCTTTTCAAAGAGCAAGGAGCGCAGTTCCGTGTCGAGCTTGTAGCCGATCCGGCTGTGCAGGAGTTTGTCAATGCTCATGCCTCGGCTCTCGACTCTGCCTTTCAGAAGTTGGAGATGTCTGATGCGATGCGCCGGCGCCTGACCCGGTCGAATTACATTTTCTCCGGCATGAAGGCATTTCATGAGCTGCACGAGGCGTTCCCGTCGCTGCTTGACGAGAACGGCAATAGAAAGCCATTCGAACGGTTTTTGAATGATGTTCAAAGCATCGACAAAACCTATAATTCCAATTACCTCCGGGCTGAATATAACTTCGTGGCCGCATCTGCGGAGATGGCCGGCCGGTGGGAGCAGTTCATGCGCGACGGCGACCGATACAATCTCCAGTACCGTACACAGCGCGATGACAAGGTGCGCCCGGAACATGCCGCACTCGACCGTGTGACTCTGCCGCTTTCTGATTCATTCTGGGAGGAGTTCTACCCGCCGAACGGTTGGAACTGCCGCTGCACTGTCGTCCAGGTGCGCAAATCAAAGTATCCTGAAACTCCCCATGACGAGGCGATGCGCCTTGGAGATGAGGCCCTGCAGCGCGACACAAAAGGTATCTTTCGGTTCAACGCCGGCAAGGAGGGCAAATCCGTCCCGGACTACAATCCATATACCATCCGCCGTTGCTCGACCTGCCCTATCGCGAAAGGTGGCAAAGGCCGCAAACTGGCGTTTGTGCCGGATAACGAGGTGTGCCAGGCATGTGCCCTCGTTCACCAATGTGAACAGCTACGGGGCGAAGTGATAAAGCACGGCAAAGGCACAATCGAGATAAGTCACCTTGTCGATCGTACTGACGGGGATTATGATCGGCTGCTGTCTGTCGCACGGCATTTTGCCGCCGATGGCGCAAGGGTTGTTCTGACGCCCAAAATGACTCGCCCTGCAAGGTTTGAATACGACTGTGTATACGGCTCGCTACGCGGAACCCGTTATTACGGCAAGTGTCCTGACCTAAAAATAGACGATTACTGGTACGAGCATGAGGGCTTTGTGACCGACAATCCCAAACGCGCTTTCTCTAATATGGTAAACCACGGACTAAAACAATCTGACCGAATTATCATTGACAAACCAGACCTTACTGACGCGTACATGAAGCGCGTAATAAATCAACGGTTAAAGGATGGTCATCATATCTCAGAAGTATGGTTAAACGAAAATGGCCACCTAAGGCTGCTATATAAAAAGTCAGAGGAATGATCGCTCATTCCTCCTTCTGCAACGAATCGGTGGTCATTAGCCACGGAATCGTTAGTACAAAGATAGGAACAATTCTTGAAACACAAAAGTTTATGGGATAGATTTGTCCTGATTTATGGGATTTAATGTAAAATTTTGCGTAACTTTGCCATTGACAGATCAATATCTTCATCGCTTGGGCACAATTCATCCTTCAAAATATAAACCAATGAAAAAAATCACATTTCTGCTCATGGTGCTGGCGCTCCATTTCTCGGCGGCAGCCACCGACTGGTTCCCTTTCAACACGGTAAATCACAAATGGAACATCTCCGTCAATGGTGGTTATTCACCTTCTGGACGTGTGGCAGTGTATGGTCTTGGAGCCACTGTTCGAGGCTTTCACCTCACAATCGGCGGCTTTGGTTCGACTCATGAAAACGACCCCCGCCTTGACACTTGGAACGAGGATGCATCCTTTATGTTCCAGTTCGGTTACCAGATTCCAGTCATAAAATCATTGCGCGTCATTCCAGTTATCGGAGTCGCCGGAGTGGGGGAAGTGCAGACAGATGGATATGATTGGAAGTTATCATACGATGCATTCGGAAATCTGACAGGGATTGACAACAAGGTGACCACAAACATAAAATATAAATTTGATTACGGGGCACATCTGGTGTTCAATCACAGGAAGCTTATCGTAAACCTTGGAGCGACTCGGCATACCTTATTCGGAGGTATCGGTCTCGAATTCTGACCGACATATAACTGAGTTTTAATCCAAAGCTTTTTCCGGGGGCACAAAAAATGCCCCCGGCCTGTTAAATAGTCGTCTCACTTACTCTTTAACAACAAACACCGTATCACGGGCCGCCGGGGGCAAATGCCTTCCCAGCCCATGATACGGTGTTTATTTGAATAAGTGAGACACTGCAAAATTAGCAATTTTCGCCGACATGACAATATTTGAAGTGCTGAATTTCAACCGCGAACTGCTCGAAAGACTGCGCCGCATTGGCGTAAGGCTCGAGGACATCGCCTACATCGACCTTTTTGTTGACTTCAACAATATGGTCGGCGCCGGCGACAAGGTATCGTATGCAGTGGCGGTTCTGGCCGACAAATATGGCGTGAGCGAGAGGAAGGTATACAGCCTGATAAAGCGTTTCCAGTCATCGGCTCTGCCGATTTGCCCGGCAAAGAATGACTGCAATCCGCGTGCAGTGTGATTCCCAATTCCGATAGTGTGCCGCTGATGGCGCATGTCTACCTTTGCACCATCACCAACAATCAACAGAAATGGCACGCAACAAATATCACCAAATCCTCGCCAGGATTCTTGACAACGGCAGGCACCAGGTCAACAAGAAGGGCAATATAACTTACCTTATCAATGAGCAGCTCTCACTTACTCCTGCCGACCTGCTTGAAATTTTCGAGGGACACGGACTGGCCCGCAAGAAGCTACGCTCCGAGCTGAGGCTCTTCATGAGCGGCGAGCGCTCTGTGGAGAAGTACCGCGAGGCCGGCATAAACTGGTGGGACTACTGTGGTTCGATCCTGGTCAACTCCTATCCCACCTATTTCGAGAAGCTCCCGCCGCTGCTCGCCAGGATCAATACCGAGCGTCGACCGTCAAAGAACTATGTGCTGTTCCTCGGAGCGACCGAGGCAGAGAGCAATCAGACCCCATGCTTGTCACTCGTTCAGTTCCAGATCGAGGACGGCGAGCTGGTGGTGTCCGCCTACCAGCGCAGCTCCGACGCCAACCTCGGACTGCCGGCCGACATATACCACCTCTACCTCATGGCCCGGCACATCGACTTCCCCCTCAAGTCAATAACACTGTTCCTGGGCAACGTACATGTGTATGACAACAATATTGACAATACCCGCCGACTTCTCGCCGGAGAGGACAGCGTCAAATTCGAACTGAACGTATGAGCCGCCTTTATCTGTCCGCTCCCCTGCCATTCGTCGGGCAGAAGCGTATGTTCGCCAAACACTTCATCGAAGTAATAAAGCAATATCCGGCCGGCACCGTCTTCGTTGACCTTTTCGGTGGCTCGGGACTGTTGTCACACATCACCAAGCACACCCATCCCGATTCACGGGTCATCTACAATGACTTCGACGACTACCGGCTGCGCATAGCCAATATTCCGCGCACCAATGTCCTACTTGACCTTATCAGACCAATATCCGACGGTTTCGGGCGGCACAAGCCCATTACAGGAGAGGCAAGGGAGCGTATATTCGCCCTGCTTAAGCAGGAAGAGCAGGAAACAGGCTACCTCGACTTCATCACCCTGTCCTCGTCGCTAATGTTCTCTATGAAGTATAAGATGAGCATCCCGGAGATGCGCAAGGAAACGCTCTACAATAATGTGCGCAAGGCCGGATATGCCGAATGTCCGGATTATCTCGCCGGACTGGAAATTGAATCGTGCGACTACCGGGAACTGTTCGAGCGTTTCAAGGATGTGCCCGGTGTGGTGTTCCTCGTAGACCCGCCTTATCTGTCTACCGACGTGGGCACATACCGCATGTACTGGCGACTCGCGGATTACCTCGATGTGCTGTCGGTGCTGTCGGGCCATAACTTTGTTTATTTTACTTCCGAGAAATCATGCCTCGTGGAGTTGTGCGAATGGATGGGCCGCAACCCGTCACTCGGCAACCCGTTCGAGCGTTGCAGCCGCAAGGAGTTTAACGCGACGATGAACTACAATGCCCATTATACTGACATGATGTTATTCACGTCACCGACTTACAATGCCACATAAGGTCATTTCCGGGCTCATATATCGCAAAAGAGCCGTCACTCAATAAGGTAACGGCTCTCTTTTCTTGTGATACAATGTGTTTATGAGACAGGGGGATATTCAAGTCTTATTGTACTAATCTTATCCTTAGTAAGTATAATCTCTTTTTCGATTTTTTGGAAATGTGTGCCTTCTCCAAAATAGGTAATGCTTACATTCGGAGTATTGCCATAAATTGGGTCAGTAGATTCTCCGGGATAAATTTCGGGCATCCCCATGACTAATTGATGACTCTGAATGTACAGTTGCCCATTGGTATAATTCTCAAAAATTACCCCATACTGATTTTCAGGATGCCCTTCAATCTCCAGCTCCTCTTTGCATGATACAAGGAGAATAATCAGTGAAATAAACAATATAGCCTTCTTCATGTCCGTATTTTTTTGCAAAAATAATCAATTCTTATGTAAATGTCTAAAACCTACACAAGTAAATGTCTCAATGTTTTCTACAATATCCTCGTGATTATGATTGGTGGCAGAACTGTCAATGTCAAATTCCATAAAAGTCTCACCCTCCAGCCCGGCAAGCAGTCCATGAATCTTATCGAGCAGCTGGAACTCGCCGATATTCTTTTGCTCCGCCCAGTCGGTCACTATGTGGAGATTAATTAGAGGTTTAGCCCGGTATTCAACTCCAGGCACGATAGCACGCCACTTAAAAGGCACGAACTCGATGAATACAGCCGGTCGTGCCCATGCGTTCTCTTGTTCGATGAACTCAATATTATGATTCCAAAGATCTATGTGTTTTATCGCACGAGGATATAGTGAATCATCGGCATCCGCTTCGCTTGAGCATTCAAAATACTCTCCGGATGCATTGATACACAATGTCTCAAGCTGAGCCTTGAGTTTACGGTATAATTCTTCTCTCATCGTTCTATGATGTCAAAATCGGTGTTGAAAAATTCTGTGATATTCTCTTCGATAATTTGTCGGACTGTCTGCTCGACCTCCGGAGCTGTACCAAGGAATCGTCGGCGCGGTATCCTGATTGTGGATCCAACTTTCATTAATGCCATGAATTTCCAGAACTCTGCCTCGGTTGACAATTGTACCGTTCTCTTATCCTTGCGCAGTGAGCCGTCCTTGCGTCTGCCAAAGGAGCCTGTGGCCGAATAGTATTTATACCAAAAGAAGCGTTTCATTTTAGCGGTTACCTTGATTTCACCGCCCTCGTTATGAATGGCCGCTGCTGGATGTTCGGTTCGGAACACGATACTGTTCTCGGTCTGATAGCTCATGATGCTCCGGCGAAGACCGCCGCTGTCAACAAGGATATGACCACCGGGGCGAGTGGGACTCTTCCTGCGTTGCCATGCCTCGGAGAAGAAGGCCTGTCGTTCGAAATTGCGGTCAAACTCATCGGTCATCTCCACTTGTATGTCGCGGAGGATATTTTTGATTATTTGGTCATAATTATTCGCCATCGTTCTTATTGTCAAACATATCGAAAAGATTGGGTAAATTGGGTAATGTTTCACTGAAACCCGGCTTGGTCGGAGCTTTCAAAAGGTTGTAAAAAGTACGCTCACAGATACCATACACAGGATATATGTACCTGCGCCATATTTCCCGGTTGGGAATTCCTTGTTTGGCGTGTTGGTCATATATCCTGTTGATGTCTGTAACTCTCTTTTGATAACTCTTTCCGGGTTTCTTACCCATTTATCAATATCAGTTTAGAGGTATCGGTTTATAAGGTCGAATATCGAGCCTCATCACACTGCTGACAGTAACCCTGCCGCTGCCATCGCACTGGGAGCATCTCGCCGGGTATCTTTGCGGTGACTCGGTCTGCTGAAGCCCGGTTCCGTTGCACTCCCGGCACACTGCGATCCGGGGCGGTCTTTTGATTTCTTTTTCCATTTTCGTTACGTTTTAGTCGACATCGGTCATGCCGAGAGGAATATAACACCATGCGCCCTTGTCGTTTTTGTACTGGGCGCGGATGAACTTCTTGGAGATAGTGGGCTGGTAAGCCTCCTCGATGATTTTCACTCCCTCGAGGAACTGTTCGTTGCCGCTGTCCTCTGCCATTTTGCGGAGCTGAAGCACTCGGCTGGCCTTTATGTTGCCCTGCCCGTCACGGCTCAACAGGCGCAGCACAGCGTTGACAAGAGCCTTTGTGGCATCATCCTTAGCAAGACTCTCGATGTAACCTTTGACCATCGCGATACCATCCTCGACTGTGTCGCGGTAGCCATCGACAGTGTTCACCCCGAGGATGACGCGCAGGGTGCTGTCGGAATTGGTGAACGTGTGGCTGTTCTGATTGTCACGGGCAACGCCGGTAATCTCGGACTTCATCTTGAGGATTGTCTCGAAGTTGCCAAAGATGGTTTCCTTGACCAGTTTGATCTGGTCGCTCAGTTCGCGGAGCTGAGGAATCGTGGTGGATATTTCGTCATCCACCATGTCGGCGTACTGCTTGCGCTGCTCTTTGCGTTCCTGCTCACGACGCTTTTTTTCTTTTTCGGCTCTGTAAGCCTCGAATTCCTGACGCTCTTCGGCTGTCATTTCTACTTTTTCTTTGTTCATGATAGTTACTTTAATTTATATTGTTAGTTAGTCATGCCGGGGGAGGCAAGGGTTATAAGATATGTTATGTGTTGGTGTGGATTTGCCGGGTCTTGTGTCGGTTCTCCCA
The DNA here is from genome assembly GCF_004570975.1 of Barnesiella sp. WM24. Classification (GTDB taxonomy): domain Bacteria; phylum Bacteroidota; class Bacteroidia; order Bacteroidales; family Muribaculaceae; genus Muribaculum. The sequence continues at coordinate 7,212 of NZ_SPPC01000005.1, read as the reverse complement.
TCGCTCCCGGTGCATTGCTTTGCAAGGACTTCTTGCGTTGCCACCCCTTACGCTTTATCGAACGAAGTTTGGTAGCGAGTTCCATCAGTTCATCGATTGATAGCTGCCCGAAGGCTTTACCGGAGATTCGGGGATGTCGGCAGAAGTCGTTTATCTGCGCCCAATCGGTTGTGTCAACCTCAAGTTCCTGCATCAGCTTGAGAACGATGCTCCGGCGACGCTTCAGTTCGTCTTTGGTGCCGTTCATGCCCTCGATGGCGATGCAGAGGTCGGTGTACTCCTTTCGAGTCATCTCCTTGAGGGAGTCGGTGCGCCCGGCTGTGTACTGCAACACAAACTGACGCTTTGCCTCATCCGGCTCGCCATGAATGGTGAGCTTATGGAAAGCGGAGTAGAACCGTCCGAAATTAGTTACCTGTTGCTTCATTGCTCTTGTTTTGATCTTCCTTTGAATGAAGCATCGCCTCAAGTGTCTCTATGGGCAGATGACGTGCTACCCCCAAGAAGTAGGTATCCACAAATTCTGCAATTGCCTGTTCAGAGGCATACTCAAGATTCTTCTCGATGAATCGAGCCTTTTCGGTTCGGCCTAACTGACGGAAGGCCTGATCAATGTTTTGTGCCATTTTATTTATTGTTTATTAGGTTTCCAATCTATCGTTACTAAGGCGATGACCTCGCCGGTTCCTTCACAGTCGGGACATGGTATTGTCTCCGGCTCCTGCCGCCCACTGTAGAACCATCCTTTGCCTCCGCAGTAAGGACACGTCATTGGCCGGGAGCAGAACCCTTCTTTGTGGATGCGCCCATCCGGCTCAAGTATTATCATTTCTCTTTTCTTACTCATTATCCGATATTGTTTGAGGTTCTTAAAATGCCTTCTTCCCACACCACATAGTAGCTGCCGGGGTCTTCGGTGAAGCGGCCTTGGCAAAACGCCTTGTAGCCTACCACTCGGACTTTGAGTCCGGCGATGTAGCGGAGCCGGACGGCTGCTTTACCCATTGGCTGACCTTTATGTTCCTGCGATATGAAGATGAAGCTCTTTGAGGGGAAGCGGTCTATGAGTTGCTTTGCTTGGTCGTATGACCACCCGGCAACTTGAAAGCTGTCCACTATCACAAAGTGTGGACTCTTGGGTTTAGCGAGACGTTCTATAAGTTCATCGTAGGAGTCACTTGTAGCGACACGGAACCTTCCCTGAACATCACCCATTTTAAACCGTTCGACACGCTCTTTGAACGATTGGCTCACACCTTCCTCGTAGGAGCAGTAGAGTGTCATGCCGTAGTTGCAAAGTTCCTTGGCGAGCTGCATCACAAAACTGCTCTTGCCGGAAGCGGACGCGCCGCTGATGAACCACGCCTCGTTGGTGGTCGGGAAGCCGAATGGTCGGCTCCACCGCACACCCCAAGGCAAGGTTTTGTAGGTCTTGGCAAGAACCTCTTTCGGACTATATGCTCGCTTGGCCATCGTTACTTCTTATCTTGAGTCTTTTTCAGTTCTGCAATAAGCAAATTTGCTTCTTCTACAGCTCCTCTGGCATCATCTTCTCTTGATGAAAGAATGTGTTCTCTCCGTTTCATATAGATAGTCAAAGCTATTTCATATCGACGCTGCTCCCAATCGGGTTGGCCGCTTTGGAGACGCTTACCCATTCTGATGACGGTCTCCATGTATTCTTTTTCAATTACACTTATCATTATCATTGTCTTTTAAGTTTTTCGATTTCGGTATAAACTCGTCGAAGTCCGCCGCCGGTCTTCCGGGCTATCTCCCCGGCATCGACTCCTTCCGGGGCATTGAGCTTGGCCACGATTCGTGCCTGTTCTATGAGGAACTTGGTACGCTCCTTGCTGTCGTCCGGCGTGACCTTGCTGTAGCGGTCGCCGTAGCGGCTGAGCATCTCGGTGTAGCCAACCTTCTTGCACTCGATGGAGCGGTTGATTTTCTCCTTGAGACCGTCGGCTCCCATCATATACCATGCACAGCACCGCTCGGTAGCGTTCCACAGTGCTTTCAGCTCAAGGAAAGCCTCATACTGAAGGTCACCGGCTTCATCGAGAATGATGAGGGGGCTGTCGATGGAGCCGAGGTAGTAAACGAGGTCTTCATACACATCTGAGTACCGCCCTTTGCTGTCCACGCCGAACTCTGCGGCTATCTTACGCACGAGCTTGAGCTTGGTCTTGACCTGCGAGCAGTCAATGTAGATGGTGTTGGGGTGCGTCTTGACGTAGTGCCGGGCAGTGAAGGTCTTGCCGATATTGGGCAGGTCACAGAGGATTGCGCTGATGCCGCTCGACTGACAGGCCTCCAACTGCGCTGTAATGAACATGAATGTCGGGGTCTTAGCCACCTTCCATTCAATCTCTCCCCGGAGGCTGACTCCGAGCTTCCGGGCGATGCTTATCCAGTTGGCATCGCTCAGAACACGGTCGGTCTGACCGTTCTTGACCGCGCTGTAAACCGAGGTAGTGATGCCGAGGGAGGCGGCATGCTTTGCGTCGCTTGGATAGTTGGCGCGGTTCGCCTTGATTGCGGCGAGGATTTTGTTTTTGACTTCTGTTGTAATCATATTCTAACAGTGTTATTTATCGATTTTAATCGCTTTGCAAGGCAAAGAATTTCGTTCTATAAGTCTTGCAAGGCTCGTGCAGCGTAATCTTCACTGAGGCCATAATCTTGCGTTTCTCGCGTTTCCGGCTCCGGGACGATAACTTCTTCCACCTCGATAGTCTGAGACCGTGTGTCGCGCTCTATTACGCCCACACGCCCGATAGCGTTATCCTCTACATATTTGTTGAACTGGCTGATTTTTTTGCGCTGCTCCACGAAGATTCTCTCGTCCGCCTCGGTCTGCTCGGCACGGGCTGTGTTGTAGGTTCCGATATTTTCAAGGCGGTCGATATACATATCGCCTTGGTAGATGAACATATCAGTTACTTTGCCCTCTTCGTCGGTTAGATAGTAAGCCTCGACCTTATAGTCATTCGGTGAGAGCAGCTCAATGGCCTCTGTCTTGCTAAGCCACCAATCCTCTCCGGCTACCCGGCAATATGAGTTTCGCCGGATTGTGGTGCCGACTCTCTCGCCTACATACCGGGCGATGGTCGCTTTGTCGAGGGGTTGCAGTGTCGGGTTGATGTTGGCGACAAGCACATCCCATCGTGTCATGCCCTTGTACTTTTTCTGATTGGGGTGCAGGGCATGGTTGTATTCGTAGATGTCACGCATATCGTCAGCGATCAATTCGTCCCAAGTGTAGTATTCTTTCTCGACGTAGGTGTTGTTAAACTCATCGAATACCTTGTTGCTCTCAGTGCGATACTGTCTGCTCTTGGCGAAGAACTTGCCGATGCCAACATGGTTGCGGTGCTCGATACTCCGCTTTTTTGCGCCGTTGAACTGCTCGGCGTGTTTCTCCTGTGAGTTCATGGGGGCGCAGAACCGCACAAAGGGGAACATGACTCCGGCTCGGAGGAAGGAATCTCGCCATTGGCTCATGAGGTGGTTTTCTACCTCTACCTCGGCAGGGCAACCCCAGCCTTGGCGGTCAAGCAGCCGGAACATATTCCGGAACATATCCACAACAAGGTCGACGTTCTTGGTTCGGTTGTAGGCGTAGCCGATGCAGCATCCACTTGTGACATCATAGGCGTAGTATGCCTTCGGGCGAATCCGGGTATCCTTGAGCTTTCGCGGAAGGTCACGGTCGTCGAATGATACCTTCGACAGTGAGAACTCGCCGTGATGGCGGTGCATGTGGGGCATTACCTCGTGCATGAAGGTTATCGGAGTCATGAGGCGATGGTCTATTAGTGCCCTGTTTTTCGGCTTGTTGAGGTAGTTACATATTGTAGCTTCGCTTAGAACCATCGGTTCTCCGTTCTTGTCGGTAAAGTCATCGGGATTGAAGAGTTCGCCTGTATCCGGGTCAAAGACATCAAATTCGCCTGTCACAAAGGAGTTGTATAATTCGAGGACGTTGGTGTTCCAAGGCTTGTTGGGCTGAACTGCGATGCCAAGGATAAGACGCTCAGTCTTGTAATCGACCTTTCGTGCCGACTGATTGCCGAACTTGCCGCTGATCAGACAGGCATATCCGTTGGCCTTGTAGTCATTGACCTTTTTGCGGAACCGCAGTGTCGATGCCGGGAGGGTGTGGCCGAAATGCTTGCGCAATATCTCGATGGTCGCTGTCATCATACCCCAATCATACTTGCCTCCGAAGAGTTTCTGCGCGGTGGCTGCTCTCTCATAGAGCTTGATGCATGTGTTGAGCACTGAGGCGTTGGTGATGTATTCCTGTGCCTTCTCGCGTGGGAGTGCCACTCCGCACTTCTCTTTTGAGAAGAAGAAGACGGTAGCCTGTTGGTCAATTTCGTAGTTGCTCTTTATCCAACCCTCAAGTCGAGCCTGTGCGCCGTCGGGATAAACCTCTTTGACTTTGTCTTGGTAGCGTTGGGGTAAGCTGTCAACGGCAACCAACGCATAACATCCCTGACCGCGACCTTTCCGCACCACATCAAAGCGGCCACGGGCGGCAAGCTGCTTGTAGTTGGGTTCCGACATAATGCCGCCAGCTACAAGGTCGCGCATCGAGATGCAAAGTCTGTCACCGTAGTATTCCATATCCCTAACCCTTATCTCAAGGCTGCTGCCTGTTCTTTTATATCATCGATCTGACTTAGCAAAACGTTGGCGTATTTTGCCACCACATTACCCTTGGGCCCGTAGACAACTCCCTCACCTGTCTGCTTATCCAGATATACCTCGGCTCCGTTGGGGTAGACAGCATGCCAGCAACTGTCCGAGTCAAAGAAGAACTCGCCTTCCGGGATGTTGTAGTAGGTGCAGCCGCCATGATGCTTGATAGCAGCGAAACGTATCTTCCGGGCAAGCTCGTTATTCGTGCGGTAAGCCAGGGCGTTCTTGACGCACCGCTCGCAGATTTCCTTTCCGTTGACCTTGAAGGTTCGCTGTAGGGCCTTGATACCCTCCTTGTTGACTGAAATGTACTTATTCATTGTTCTCACTTATGTATATTGATATTTTTGTTAACTTTATGGCAGAATTCCAAATAGAACAATTATGTATCATCTTTCAATGAAGATCAGTATCCGTCCACTGCCCGGAAACTGCCCGGAGCCATACTGGACTCTCGCGTTGCCGAGCTTGCTGGGATTCTTCGCCCTCTTGGGTTTGAATTGCAGAGCAAGCGCTTTTACTTCCATCCTGACGAAGAGGCTGAAGCTCGCTGAATAGAATTTGCCGGAGTTCAGATTCACATTGATAAATCTTGTGTGAGACCGCAGTCAGTCGTGCATTTGTCTCAGATAGTCTTCTCACTATGTGCGCTTGGTTCCTCTTCGCAATTTTCATATACAGCTGAAGTCCAAGAAATTTCAGCACCAGATACATAATCTTCATAGTCTCACTTTTTGTTTAGTCGGTTGTTGATTTTTTCGATGGCATCCTTCATGGCAAAGTAGCCGGCATTGAGCGCGTTGTATTGCTTTGAGTCGCACAACTCGCAGTCGTCGTGGGTAGCCTCGAACTCGTCGAGAATTGTCCCGGCATCGGCCACGTTCTGCTCCAGCGTCTGCAACAGCAGCCTTATGGCTCGGTCTGTCCTTTGTTCTGAAAGTCGTTTCATCGTTTGAATTGTTAGTGGGAGGACTCGGACTCGAACCGAGGACTATACAGTCGGATTGGTTACCGCCGCTTGTTCTGCCAACTGAACTATCCTCCCGAATTCCTCGGCGCATTTGGCAACGCCGAGGGTTCTAATGTTGTGCCTTTCGGCTTTAACCGGCTCTCTTGCCGGAGGATTGCCCTCTCTTGGGTCTAACCCTGTATTTTGAAGTTTTCAAATAACCTTGGCAGTGTCACCTTCAAACCATTTATTGAATTTATTCTCTGTACAGCATCCGGCGAGCGAGACTAACAAGTCCCATGCTTCTTCGTTGATATCCTCTTCGTCATCGCTGACATATGTGCTGTAATGGCAGTCGTTTTTGTATTCCACCTCCACGGTTGCTTCAAGTGCCTTATGAAAATGCTTTTCTCCTTCCGGGGTAATCTTTACGGGAGGACATACTGCGATTGAGTCCATTCCATCAACTGTTACATCGCGGTCATCGCCAAGAATGTTAATTGCGTGCAGAAGGTCTTTAAGTGTTATTCTCATTGTCTTTTATTTGATTTCTTTAATAATAGGTCTTACTGAGCAGCCGTGGGCATAAACCAGGCGATCTTTCAACTTCTCTACATAGAAGTCCGGGGCCGTGAACGTGATGCCGTTCTCTTCATCGTAGCGGAAGGACACGCCGTCCATCATCAGCACGAAGGCCACCTTGTGCTTAGCACTCTGCGTCTGCCACTCTTTTATTTCGTCTGTCTCACTCATAATCTTAAATTTTGTGAACTCGCGGTTTTTTAGTATATTTGACCGCTCGTTCCAATTGGAATACGACACAAAGATAGTACACAAATTGTGAACCACCAAATTTTAGGACGAAAAAGATACACAAAATGAAAACTTTTTCTTCAGATGACATTCTAAACCGTCTAAAAACGGCCTTATCAGTAGGAACTGATACTGAATTAGCTGACCTTCTTGGCATCAAGAAGGCCACACTTTCTAATTGGCGAAACCGTAATTCGATAGATTTGCCACTTGTGTTTTCAGTTTGTGAACAGGTCAATATCGATTGGCTTATCACAGGTAGAGGAACACCTGCACTACACCTTGATGAAGCACCAATACCCACAAAAGAAGTTGCAAAAGATGAGAATCAATTCCTTGACCGTATTGTTGCTCAGGCAGAAGAGATAGGTCACCTCAAGGAGCGCATTGAGCAGCTTGAGCGCGAAAAAAACGAACCCACGGCACCCTATCAAGATGCCCCAAGGGAACTTTCGACTTCCCCGGCAGACTAAAAGAGATGTGGGATAAATATGGGATATGTCCCAACTGAACGAAATGGATACCAAAGGGAACCCCGGCGGATCACCGAACCGCCCTTTTCCGGGGTGTTACCCCCCCTCAAAACGGGTCATAAAACCACCTAAATCACTGAAATTACCTTATTTAATAAGGTGCAAACTCGCAGAGTGATGGTTTTTTCTTAATAGTGAAATGCAAAAATCGGGGGTCTATTTTGAAAAAACGGTATTTTTCCACCCCTCTATCACCCCCCCCAATTA